>JBNJJW010000028.1:0-82640 GCA_051750645.1 Bacillota bacterium
TCGTTTAGCGGCCGGAATAAGAATATACCATGCCTATGCCCATTAGGTCAAGCTTTTATTCAAACTTTTTTTAAATTCTTTTTTTGCACTGATTGTGACTTCGTAAAAACAGTGAGTATCAGTGTATACGGAGTTCAAGAAATATAAAGGTTCTTTGGGTTTTGGCGTTGTCTATGCAAGTTATGGTGAACTGGACGTACAGCAGATTTCACCGGGAATGGTTGAGCTTTTATTGGGGAAGTTATTTTAATGAAGCACATGCCGGGCAGCTTCAATTGGATTCAGATGATGAACCGGAGTTCATTAATAGGTACTCAGCCTATCCTTCACTATATATGAAGAAAGTCATTTAGCTAATTCCTTGAACACACAAGAATGGCCACTCCTGATATACCGGGGCAGCACTCATTATAAACTTTTAAAATATCTGCAAATCAATTTTAGATTTCGGTCAGTTTGACGGTTTTCTGAATAAAGCGATGACCGTAATCAACAGCAGCGGTAAAGCATACGCAAAAGCATCCCATAGCGGGTGTACGACCGAAACGATTTCCACCCACTGCATATCCGAGCTAAAGCCGACAAGCGTATTAAGAAAAGCGATAAGCGCAATCGGCATGACAATCGTCCGATAATCCTTCAGCTTAAACAAGTGGGTCAAATACAGGCTGAGCACATACAGTGTAATCGCTGTTTTCATAAAAGAACCGGCAATAAGCGACATGCCAATAACCGACTCTATCCTTGTAATGATTTCCTGAACGTCGACCGTTCGGGCAAGCTCATACATCGAATACTTTTTCACCCCGGCGAGCGGTCCGAAAAGCATAATCGTGCAGATGGTGGAAATACACAAGGTAACAATATTAAAGAACAAGGATGTGAACATAATACGGTTTAATTTTCCGGTTAAATTTTTGCGAACGAATGGAAAGAGCATCGCGAACAGAAAGACCTCTGCATAAGGAAAGCCGAACGAGAAAAAAGCGCCTTGCAGGATCGGCTTCATACCGTGCGACATAAACGGCTTAAGAAATCCCGGGTTATAATTCTCCATTCCCAGCAGCAAAACGGCTGAGACAAAAATAACGACCATCACCATAATTATCGTAAACATTCTGGCCATGACCTCCAGCCCGGCGCGCACGCTCAAGGCAGATACCATATAGACCAAAGAAGTGAAAGCATAAACCGGCGTTTCCCTAAGCATTGAGCTTCTCATAAACAGGCCGATATCCAGAACGATCGCCGTAAGCATGTGCAGCATAAACGACAACGGAAGCACGGAAATGATAATGGTCGGCCAAGCTCCGATCAACTTGCGGCTGTATTCCACATAGCTCAAATCCGGATACCGCTGGTGCAAAAAGAGCATACAGCCGAGCAGCACCATACCGATGCCACCCGAGATTAAAAGCGACAGCCATGCGCCGTTTTCCGCTTTGCCGATTAGCGGGGCAGGGATGTTGATGATGGAAGATCCAGTCATAAAGACGAAAAAAAGCACGCCCATTTGCCTGGGACTAACCGTTTCCTGTTTATTCACGCTTGTCACCTCCGCAGCTGCGAAAAGAATCATTTTTTGGGCACTGTCAACCATTTATCGATAACCCGGGCCGTATCCGTAAAAAGGAGATCAACCACCTCGTAGTGTCCGGGAAAATTCGCCATCAGCACGTAGTCAACGGCGAGGTACAGCGAGGCAAGCATAAGGATTACATAGACGGCCTTCTCCTTCTTATTCGATACGCTTTTCAAGTGAGACCTGTCGTACAGAAGAATCGAGCCGTATACTAGCAAAAGGATAATTATGCGTTCTATCAAATCGATCCCTCCTGGAACATATCGCAATGAAAAACTTACTGAATGTACATTCTCTACTTATTTCTTTTCCCCCGACACTGCCGGTTTGCCGATTACCGTCCCGGTCGTTATGATCTTTACTTTGACTTGAATATCAAAAGGGATTCCTGCAAACTGGTTGTCCCACGTATCTTTCATTTTTTCCCATTTCTTAGGATTTGAACTTGCGATTTTATTTCCAATCTCAATGACATCCATTTTATTTTTTTGAAGTAAACGAATGGTTTCTAACATTTGTTTCTTTATCTGTTCTTCTACTTTATGAGCGAATTCGGCTTCATCTTTTCTTGTTTTGATATCCGTACATCTCATTTCCCCGATTGCCCCTTCAACCTTGGTCTTGACTTGTACTTTTACTTTATCTCCCACCAGCTTTGGCTTCATTTTTGTGCTTAAGTTAAGAACTTCAACCGACTCCGTCTCGAGCTTCTTGCCCGGACAAGGGATTTCAATAACTCCGGATCTGAACTCATTTCGAAGCATAATCAGTCCCTCTACTTTTTTGGAAGGCAGGATGCTCTTCATTTTCCCTTTCTTGAGTAGGGCGAGACCGGCTGCGTTTAACACATTCTTTTCTCTCTTGTCTTCATAAACGTAAGTAATGGCCGTATCGCCATGCGGGCTGTTCATCATCAGCGCCAATTTTAGCAGAGTGGTGTCCATCGACTTAGCGGCACTTTTGTATGTTACCTGCTTGGTTAATAAAAGCTGCTGACCTATCGTTTGCTCAATGGCCGGCTTCTTTTCCAATATTTTATCCGCACGCCCTTTTGCAATCATGATGGATATCGTGTGCCTGGGCTCATGATCACGGTAAAAAATGTCGATCAGCCTGCCGACATCGGTTGATCTGGCAAGCTTCTCTCCAATTATTATAACGCGCATATGGCTCCACTTGGCTTTTCTCCCCAGATGAATAGGAATGTCGCGGACTGCTTCAAATATGGAATCATCCTTCGTCTTGATCAAAAGGTTCCCGGTTTGGCCCGGCGATCCTCCGCCTCCGCCTTTTTGGCCAGCAGTCGGACGGTACATTTGAGTAGTTATTTCGAGTTCTCCGCCTTTTCCCTGATCTATCGCGAGTGCCATCACAAAACCGGATTCATCCAGCTCCTCTTTGTTCCAACAGCCTGGGATGATCAAAAGAGCTGCCGACAAGAAAATAAGAATCATGCATTTTTTCATCTTCTCTCATTCTTTCCGGGTTTATATTTGTCACCAGTTACTTCTCTGCCTTAGGTATATGCTTGCGTGGTGACCGAAGCAAGGTTTTCAAAGGCACCCTCAAGGCTACGTCCCGCAGTTCATTAATCCGAAGCGGAGCGAGCGGTGCCAAATAAGGTTGTCCAAGCGTGCGAAGCTTGCAAAGATGAAGCAAAATGAGCAGAAAGACAATCATGATCCCGAAGCCTCCCATGAACGTCGCGGACAACATGAGCGGGAACCTTAAAATCCGCAAAGCAATAGCGATGCTGTATTGAGGAATCGCAAACGAAGCGATACCCGTCAACGCGACGATGATGACCATGATCGGCGACGCAATGCCTGCGTTGATTGCCGCTTCACCAACGACGAGGGCCCCAACGATGCTGACGGCGGAACCAATCGGCTTAGGCAGCCGAACCCCCGCTTCCCGCAGCAGCTCGAAGAAAAACTCCATAAGAAGCGCTTCAAAAAAAGCCGGCAGCGGTATTCCTTCCCTCGTATCAATGATCTTAAGCAGCAGAACCGTAGGAATCAGCTCGGGATGGAAGGTCGATAAGGCAATATAGATGCTAGGCAGCGTTAACGCCAATACAAAAGCGACCATTCGAAGCCACCGGATCATGGTTGAATAAACCGTTCTTTGATAATAATCTTCGCTTGATTGGAAAAATTCCGTAAACAAGCCCGGGCATAATAAAATGCTTCCCGTGCCCTGCACAAGAACCGCGATCTTGCCATCCAGCATGGCGGCTGCCGCCACATCCGGACGTTCCGTATACCGGTGCTGGGGAAAAGGCGACCAAGTGGAATCCTCGATCAATTGTTCGATATAGGAGGTCTCCAGTATTTCCACCTGATTGATTTGTTTCACTCTATTTTCGAATTCCTTCAGCAGTTCCGGATCAACAGCGCCATCAATATACCCATATACGACTTGGGTATTTGTTTCTCCGCCCCCGGTGAGCGATTCAATCTTGAATTTCGGGGTGTTTAGACGCATGCGGAGAAGGCCGATATTTTTTTTCAAGTTTTCAACAGTACTCTCACGAGGCCCCTGAACAACCGATTCATTGGATGGTTCCGTGATCTGCCTCGACTCGACCTTCATCGACTTATAAACTAAAGCCTTGTTCCACTGATTAAAAAATATGACGATATTGCCGTAAATAATTTGGTCCACCGCTTGATTAAAATCATCAAGAACATCAGCCTTTTTCTCGGAAACCCCGTAATGCTCGAAAAACGTGATGACATCCTGAGGCAGGATCGTCGTACCGGGACCGACTTCATGCGTAACGAGATCCTGAAGGGAAGCCTTCATATAATTGACAATCTCACCCTGCATGAGCGTTTCATAATAAACGGAACAAGCGCTATGCTGCATTTCGGGACCGTAAGCCCAATGCCTGAATATAATGTCAGAGCTTCTTGCAAATATCTGTTCAAGCTGACGGAGATTATCTTCCAGTTGAATCGAAATCGGCTGCTTCGGTTTATCGGCCGAGTTCTTCTCGTTATTCCGGGACGATCCGCCTGAATGCGATGATTCGCTTCCCTGAGATGAAACGCCCGAACTATCCGTACTCATCGAATATCACCCTATTTCACTTTCCAAGTCGATTTGGAGATAGTATGGATAATTTCGACAGAATCTATGCAGTTTTTCCCATTAACAATCGCAATCACCCTATTGCTTCTAATATAAATGATAAAACCAGGATGAAGGCTTTTGCCGGTAAGCCGTAGAGCAGACCTTATCTAGATTCGGATGCATTGATATTTTAATTAACAATGCAGCTAAGCATGTTCAAAGAAGTATTGGGAATCCGCGTGAATGCCGTGACGCCCGGGAGGACGTGGACTCCGTTGATTCCCGCATAATCCGGATCATGGCAGCTGCCCGATGATATAATCCGCCGTCCGAATCGCCAGAGCAGCGGTTGACAACGTCGGATTGGAGGCGCCAGTCGAGGGCAGGACGCTGTTATCCGCAACATAAAGACCTTCTACGCCGTGAATTTGCCCATATCGATTCGTTGCCGATGTAAGTGGATCATCGCCCATCCTGCATGTGCCGAACTCATGGTTGTCCGCTCCGGGCGGCATCAAACAAATGGCGAGTTCGCCGTTTATCGTGGCCAGGCGCAGCTGCATCGCTGCAGAAGCCTGCTGGATATAGGTATACATCTCAAGAAGAATCGCCTCGTCCTTCTCGCTGTACGAGAAGTCGACCTGCAATTCCGGCATCCCGTATTCATCCACCCTTTTCGGATCAATATAAACCCTGTTTTCGTAACGCGACTCCACCTTGCCGGAAGCGCCAAAAAAGCTGATTTGCCACTCATCCTTAATCGGCTTTTTATCGTAATGGTAGTTAAAATATTGTTCCGGCCCTTGAAGCTGCAGCCGGTAAGGGCGATTCTCAAGCTCAGGCACGATAATGCCGAGCGTGCCTAACGGTTCAGGGAAACCTTGCGTACTTACGCTAGCCGTTGCGACCAAATACGAATGATTGGTAAGATAGCGGCCGATCGCTCTTCCTGTAATGCCCGAATTAAGCAATATACGCGGGGTTTGCAGGGCGCTTGCCGATAAAATGACGGTTTTGGCCTTAATAATATAAGATTTCTTATCCGGGGTCATTACCCGAACGCCGACAGCCTTTCCCCCTTCCGTAATCACTTCTGCGGCATAGGTGTTAACGGCCAAGTCAAAGGGACGAATGCTTAATGCCCGAGCCAGCAAAAGAATGGTACTGAAAAAGACATTGGAATGAAGCCGTCCGAATTTCGTCTGGTCAAGATCAGCGGCTATAGGAATATCGTCCGCATTGTAAAAACCGTTTTCCCGGAGCCGCTTCAGCAAAATTTGCGTTATCGACGAATCCTTCGTATACGTATTCGTTACACTCATGACTTCTTCAGCAATATTGTAATATAGCTCCATTTCTTCGATAGAAACTGGCCAATCCGCTATTTCGAAATTTGGGATACGGGGGGTTATCGCCCCCCATAATATTGTTCTTCCGCCTACTGCATAGACCAGCTTCATTCCGGGATACTGCGGAAGTCTATGCCCGATCAAATCGGTTATTTCAGGAGGAGCATACACCCTAAAGTTGTTTCCATTAATTGTAGCTATATTTGCGACATGGGTTGGCAGGAAGAGGGGCCCTCTCTCCACGATCCCGATCCGTTTACCGTTGTTTCCCCACTGCTCGCACAATCGCCAGAGGGCAGCTCCTCCCCCCGCTCCTGAGCCGACAATGAGCACATCGTATTCGGTCTCGGCCATCTTTTCCGGCTCGGTAAGCGGAATCCAATCAGGAATAAATTCGGACTCCGGTACCGGCGGGCAAAAAGGGGCAACGACCCTATCCTCGGTTATGGGAACGGATTGGGTGTCCAAATTTACTCGATGGTCCCTGATATCCATATAGGGATTGGTAATGTGAGGATTTATCGACATCAATTGATCTAGTTCAAGCCGAAATTGATGGGATATTTTAAGGAGAGTATCACCTTGTCCGGCAACATAGATCCTCATTCGCATCACTTCCTTTTATGAAAATATATGCTGCCACAACCTGTATAAATGACGTATCTCTATACGTTACTACACTGATATGTTGTTTTTTGCATGGGAGACACATATATATCCATATCAAGAAGGGGGGAATTTATGCGATGAAATTCAAGATCGGTAACGGCCCGATGTTTGAGATGAAAACGATAAATGTAACCATTTGGAATGAATTTATACATGAGAGAACGGAACCGATAGTAGCAGGCATTTATCCAAAGGGAATTCATGCCGCCATTGCCGCAGGAATTGGACCGTACGGCTTCCGAATCCGGATCGCAACATTTGATCAGCCGGAGCACGGGTTATCGCATGAGGTGCTGAACCAGACGGACGTGTTGATCTGGTGGGGACATTTGGTTCATGAACAGGTAGCCGATGAGATCGTCGATAGAATCCATGCCAGGGTCCTGCAAGGTATGGGACTCATCGTCCTGCATTCCGGGCACCGGTCGAAAATATTTCAGAAATTGATGGGGACGACCTGTGATCTGAAATGGAGATCCGATGCCGAACGGGAAAGATTGTGGGTGGTCGACCCCTCCCACCCGATTACCGAAGGACTCGGCGAATACTTCGAGCTGCAGACAGAGGAAATGTACGGTGAGTTTTTTGACATACCCGCTCCTGAAGAGCTCATATTTATCAGCTGGTTCCAAGGCGGGGAAGTATTCCGCAGCGGGTGTGCATATCAACGCGGACTCGGGAAAATTTTTTACTTCCGGCCTGGAGATCAGGTGTATCCTACATACTATAACCAAAATGTATTGCGGGTTATAGCAAACGCGGTCCGCTGGGCTGCAAGCCCCCACGGGGCGGCACCAGTATACGGAAATACGGCGCCTCTGGAGAAAATAATCAGAGAAGAACCACCCCCTCCCATTCAAGTAAAAGCTTCCGGAAGTATTACTAATCAGTACTTTGGCCAAACGCCCGAAGGTGAGTCGGTCTATCTCTTCACCTTAACAAACCAAAATGGCATGCAATCCTCCATTATGACATACGGCGGCATTATGATGACCCTTAAGGTGCCTGACCGAAACGGCGTATTTGAGGATGTGCTTCTTGGCTATCCCACGCTGGAGGAATATTTGAGAACCGGCAATAAGCCCTACTTCGGAGCTATACTCGGACGCTATGCGAATCGTATCGCAAATGGCCGGTTCAAGCTTGACGGCGTAACCTACCAGTTGTCCGTAAATGAAGGCTCTAACACGCTGCACGGAGGCATGCGTGGATTTGACAAGCGGGTCTGGGAGGCGGAGGAAGTCTATACGGAAGGCGGGGTCGGACTCGCTTTAAGCTATTTGAGTCAAGACGGTGAGGAAGGATTTCCGGGGAATCTTGCGGTGAAAGTGGTCTACTCGCTTACGGACAACAATGAACTCCGAATCGATTACATGGCAAAGACCGATGCAAAGACCGTAGTAAACCTCTCCCAGCATAATTACTACAACCTGTCCGGAGCAGGCAGCGGGGTTATTCTTGGACATATCGTGACGATTCACTCCGATTGGTTTACGAAGGTCAAGCCTGACCTTATTCCAACGGGGGAAGTGCAAAGCGTCGTAAACACGCCGCTGGACTTCCTTAAACCGGTGTCAATCGGCTCCAGGATTCAATCGGACTACGAGCAGATGCGGTTTGCGAGAGGTTATGATTTCAATTATGTGCTGCCTCAAAAAGGGAGCGCCATCCGTTTCGCCGCAAGCGTATACGAACCGAATTCGGGCCGGTTGATGGAGGTATACACGACGCAGCCTGCCATTCAGTTTTATACAGGAAATAATCTTGATGGAAGCATTATCGGCAAAGAAGGAAAGGCATACCGTCAATATGGCGGTCTCAGTCTGGAGACGCAGCATTATCCGGATTCCCCAAATCATCCCCATTTCCCGAGTACGGAGCTGCTGCCAGGCCAAACTTACAGGCAGACTGCCATATTTAAGTTTTCCGCTGTTCAAACGTAACGTAGCGGCACAAGCATGCCAGCGCAGTGAAGGGGCTGTCTCAAAAGGTCAAAAACCTGAGAGACAGCCCCTTCGCAGCTTTATTTAGGTGGAGCCAAGGGGGATCCCCCCCTTGCCGCATCGCTGTCAGCGATGCGCTCTGCTGATTTCATAACAGCCAACGCTACGCATCGAATTTATGTACGTTAAAAATCGCAACGGATTTATGATTAGCCTACAAGGACATCAAATCCGTTATTTGTCCGTTTCGCCCCTCATTTGAGGTACTTACGGACATCGAATCCGTTATTTGCTGTAAAACAGTTATTTTGGGTGTATTCTAAGGCATATAGCGGATCCAATGTCCGCATGCTTCACCTTTTAAGACTTTTTTACACAAAAAACGGATCTGATGTCTGCATCCACTTAAGCTAGCGGAGCCATGATCCACGTAACCGCACAAGCCGGCGCTTCACTTCACATAACATCTATATTGGATAAGTAGATTAACTTTTGACTTTTGACCTTTTCGTTTGTTCTATCATGGATGTACGAAATCCAACATAGCTCAGCGAGCTAAAAAATACGCCTATCTATCCTGTACCGAATCCAATGAAGCCCACTACCCGAAGATCGAAAAACAAGGAGTTGTCCCAGGTCATTGACCTCATGAGACAGCCCCTCTCTCTTTTGTCCGCTATCAATATCAACAATCCAATGCGTCGCTTGTTTTTCCGCTATATTCATGCGAATGAGGGATCATCCCGCTGACAGTCGTACAGCCTTCAAAACAATGGTAGTGACCGCCTCCCCTAAGCGGAATGGCAGGACCTGTAACACCTTTTATGAGATGCCTGTGTTCGTTATCCACCGACGTAAAGGTACAGTAACGATGAACATGCTGGACGCCGGAAGGCGCCGGTTCCGTCTTGCCTGCATACCGGTGATCGTGGCCGACGTCAAAGGACGTAACTCCCTTAAACTCATGGACATGAATCGGAATGCCATTCCAGCTTGTTAGATAGAGGATATGAGAATGCTCAGAATCCGAATCATTGTGATTTACGACAAAGCCCGTAACAGGTATTTCCATAATATGATCAGCTCCTTATTCATTGTGACTATATTAATATATGACTGAAATAATAGAATGCTTTAAGACAAAAGCGGATTTCGGCCGGGCAACACCGGGAAAACAAAAGAAAGACACTGGTCCGCTTCCGCTTCACCAGTGTCTTCCTCGAAATATATCTTATTCAATTTGTGCATTATCCAAGATTAGTAGTTGTCTTGGCAAGGCTCCCTGCTGTTCCCGTTGACGAAAGCTCGCTATAATCAACCGTTTCATCCGCTTCCTGAACTCTCCCTGGATGGAACTCGTTTTCCATTTTGGCTACGACGACAGTAGCGACGCCGTTACCGATCAGGTTCGTAATTGCACGGGCTTCCGACATGAAGCGATCGACCCCAAGCAGCAGAGCCATACCTGCAACCGGAATACTTGGGAACGCCGCCAGCGTTGCCGCCAGCGTAATAAAGCCGGAGCCTGTTACGCCCGCCGCTCCCTTGGAGGTAAGCATGAGTACGCCAAGCAGCGTCAACTGCTGCCAGATTGTCATATCAACGCCGGAGGCTTGCGCCACGAACAACGCGGCCATGGACAAGTAAATCGACGTGCCGTCCAGATTGAAGGAATAGCCTGTAGGAATGACAAGACCAACAACCGACTTGGAACAGCCGTATTTTTCCAGCTTATCCATCATCCGCGGCAGGGCCGATTCCGAAGAAGATGTGCCGAGCACGAGCAAAATTTCCTCTTTGATATAACGGATAAACTTAAAGATGCTGAATCCGTAAGCACGAGCGATTGAGCCAAGCACCACGATGATAAAGAGCGCCATTGTAATATAAACCGAACCCATCAGCTTGCCGAGCGACAACAGCGAGCCAATTCCGAATTTGCCGATCGTGTAGGACATCGCGCCGAATGCGGCGATCGGCGATACCTTCATGATCATGTTCACGATACCGAAGAAAGCATGTGTCAGCTTGTCGAATAAAGCGATTACAGGCTTAGCCTTCTCGCCCATTGCCGTTAAAGAAATTCCGAACAAAATCGCAAAGACCAGAATCGGCAGCAGCTCGCCCGCCGCCATCGCGCCTACGGCATTATCCGGAATAATGTTCAGCAGGAAGTCTGTAATTCCATGGCCGGGTTCCGCCGCAGCTTCAGTGTACTTGGAAATATCGCCGCTCGCAGCGCTGGCATCAATCCCCGCTCCCGGTTTGACCAGATTGACAACGACCAGACCGATCGCGAGCGCGACCGTCGTTACGATCTCAAAATACAGCAGCGCTTTGCCGCCGATCCGGCCGACCTTCTTCATGTCGCCCATATTGGCAATGCCGTTCACAATTGTGAAAAATACGATCGGCGCAATGACCATTTTGATCAACCTGATGAAAGCGTCACCAAGTATCTTCATTTGTTCTCCGTTTGCCGGGAAGAAGTGTCCGAACAGTATACCAAGAATAATAGCAATTACGACTTGTACAGTAAGATTTCTAAAATTCAGTTTAAATCGCATGAGGGCATCCTCGCTTTCGTTTTTATGAAAACGCTTTATCTTGCGTGTGCCCTCATTGTAGAAGAGAAACCGCTTCCAAACAAGCATGCGGTCATATTGTTCGTTTTGGTTATTTTGGTCTTCCGATTTCGCTCATAAGCTCGCTTCCGATTGTCTGCTCATATTGATCGTACAACGGCTCCAGCTTGCGGATCCACTGCTGTCTTTCCTCTTCGCTGAGCCAATGAATCGTAAGCCCGTCGATTTTCTCCAGCTCGCGAAGCTGCTTCTCATGCATTGAAGCGGTCTCTTGACTCAGCCATGCGCTCGTCTCCTCCAGCGCTTGCCGCAAAATCCTTTGTACATCCGGAGAAAGATCCTCCCAAAGCTTTTTATTGAACAGTACCACATATCCCAAGTAACCGTGGTTGCTGATCGTCATATAATTCTGTACCTGATACAAACGCTTGGTTGCAATATTGGAAATCGTATTCTCCTGCCCGTCCGCGGCCCCGTCCTTCAATACACCATATGTCTCGTTGAACGGAATTTTGACGGTCGATGCGCCAAGCGCTTGAAATTGGCTGACAAGCATCCTGCTCGGCTGGATGCGGAACGTCTGATTGCGAAAATCGTCAGGTACCTGAAGCGGCTGCACGCTGCTCGTCATCTGTTTGAATCCGTTCGCCCAAAAGGCTGCCCCTATTACCTTGTGAGCGTCCAACGTTCCGTATAAACGTTGCCCAAGCTTACCATGCAGTGCAGCATCCACAGCCTGCTGATCTGCGAAAGCAAACGGCAAATCCATCGCCAGCCACGCCGGATCGACCACGCTCATGTTCGAGAAGGATGGCGCGATCATTTGAATGGCACCGCTCTGCAGCGCCGCGAATTCAGTATCTCCGGTATACAGCATTCCGTTCGGAAATACCTGGATTTCCACGCGGTCATTGCTCAGTTCCTTCACGAGCCTTGCAAAGTGCGCTGCAGCGAGGCCCTTGGGCGTATTTTCGGCAACGATATGGCTGAATTTAATGACAATACGATCCTTCAGACCTGTTTGCTCGTCATCTATTGAAAGCGATTCTGTAAAATGCGGACGGAACCCGATCAAGAAAGCCGCAAACATCCCCAGCACAATAAACAAGCCAATGCCGATCCACGTCTTCACCGTATACCTCCCTGTTGCTATTTTACGATCATTATTTCACAATAGAGTCAAATCGTAAACCAATGCCCGGAAGGAGAGAATCAGACCTTGAACCAATTGCGCATTTATTGGAAAATGATCATTTTATCGTTTGGTCTGGTACTCTTCTCCCTTCTGATCGGCGGTGTCGTCGTCATAGGCAGCGTAACCAGAATTAAGGAGGACGAGCTGCGGCAGCGTCTGATGATTACGGCTCGAACAGTCGCCAATCTGCCTAATATTAAGCAAAGCATTGAACAGCCGGACGGTTCGCGGCAGATTGCCCCGATCGCTGATAACATTCGGATTATAAACAACGTAGCTTATATCGTTGTACTCGATATGAATCGGACGAGGCTGTCCCACCCGCTCTCGGAGAGGATCGGCGGTACCTTTACCGCAACCGACGCGGATGCGGCGTTTGCGGAGCATACGTATATATCCAAAGTAGCGGGAGAGGCTGGCGTCGGTCTTCGCGCCTTCGTGCCGGTCATGAACGAGCAGCATATGCAGATTGGCGTCGTCGTGGTAGGCGGACTGCTGCCCGGGCTTAAAGAACTCATTGCGGATGAGCGGCAATCGATCGCGCTTACCGCCCTGCTCTCCCTGCTGTTCGGCATTTTCGGTTCCGCGCTGCTGGCCCGTCATATCAAAAAACAAATGTACAATTTAGAGCCGCAGGAGATCGCCCGCATGTACCGGGAACGAAGCGCCGCTTTTCAGGCCATGCACGAGGGTGTAATCGCCATCGACCGCAGCGAAACGATAACGATTTTCAACGAGCGGGCCAAACAAATTTTTGGCGTGGAGCAGGATGCGGTCGGCCGTTCGATACGGGACGTGCTGCCCGACACCCGGCTGCCTGAGGTGATGGAACTTGAGCGTCCCGTGCTCAACCAAGAACTGCGGATCGGCAAAGCGCTTATATGGAGCAATCGGATCCCGATTCGCGAGCAGGGAACGACTGTAGGCGCCATCGCAATATTCCAGGACCGAACGGAAGTGGCGAGAATGGCCGAGGAGCTGACCGGGGTGCGTGAATTCGTCGATGCGCTTCGGGTTCAAAATCATGAGCACAGCAACAAGCTGCATACCATTGCGGGGCTGCTCCAGCTGGACAAAAAAGATCAAGCGCTTCAATATGTATACGATATTTCAGAACAGCAGGAAGGAATTACACGGTTTATGCAGGAACATATTGCGGATGACGGCTTGGCGGGGCTGCTGCTCGGCAAAATCAGCCGCGGTAAAGAGCTTGGCATACATGTCGAGATCGATCCGCACAGCGAACTGAAGCGGTTCCCTCCCCTGCTGGATCGTCACGATTTCGTTTTGCTGCTGGGTAATTTGATCGAGAATGCTTTTGACGCTTTGGCCGAAACCGAACGGGAGCGCAAGGAAGTCTATGTGAGCTTGGAGCAAAATGAACACCTGCTTTCTATCCTCGTAGAGGATAACGGCTGCGGAATGACAGAACCAATAAAAGCGCGGATGCTGGAGCGCGGCTTCTCCACCAAGGAGAGCAAAAACCGCGGGATCGGGCTTTATTTGCTGCAAGGTATCGTCAGGAAAGGAAGCGGCGAGCTGAGATGCGAATCGGAGCCCGGCCGGGGAACTTCGATGGAAATTTCGTTTCCGATGACAGGGGGGCTGCAACATGAAAGCGAATGATAAACCGTTATTCAAGGTTGTATTAATCGAAGATGACCCGATGGTGCAAGAGGTTAACAAACTATTCATCGAGCAGGTGCAAGGCTTCCAGGTCGTCGGAATCGCAGGAAACGGAAATGACGGACTGCAGCTGGTCCGGGAGTTATCGCCAAACCTCGTTTTCCTCGATGTATTCATGCCTTCGCTGGACGGCATCGAAACGCTGCAGCGGCTGCGGACCATGGCACTGCCGGTCGAGGTGGTCGCAGTCACCGCGGCTAAGGATGCGGAAACCATACGCACGATGCTTCGAAACGGCGCATTCGATTATATTATAAAGCCGTTTAAGATGGAGCGGGTTAAGCAAACGTTAGAGCGCTACCGCTTGCAGCATGAGGCTTGGACGGAAGCCCCGTCGGTGACGCAGGACGAATTGGATCGCTTGCTGCATAACGGAAGCGCAGCGGCCGAAGCCGGCAAGGCGGAAGTCCTCAAAACGCAAGATGCCCACTCAAACGGGCAGGATGATCTGCCCAAAGGCTTGAACGCCGCCACGCTAAAGCTGGTGCTGCACGTCTTGCGGCTGCACGACGCCGGATTATCGGCGGAGGAGGCTGCCGACGGCGTAGGAATTGCCCGCGTGACCGCCCGGCGTTACTTGGACTATCTTGAGAAGACGGGCCGCGTCAAGCTGGAAATCAATTACGGCGGCGTCGGACGGCCCGTTAACCGATATGTGCTAAAGCCATGACCAAAACGATCAAAAATAACAATATGGCCAAAAGCTTCCCACTCCACCATGTAAACGGTAACATGAAGGGCATCAGGATTAGATACCGTTTAACTGGAGTGTGGTCAATATGGCAATACCGGCAGCTGCAAGCACCAACATCGTGCTTCGCTTGGAAATGGACAAGGACAGCACAACGTTCGGACGAATCGCTACTGCGATCGGCGCAGCGGGCGGTGATATCGTCGCCGTCGACGTAAGCGGGACGAGCAAGACAACGACGATTCGGGATCTGACCGTCAATATTTCCGAAACGCACCGCAAAGAGTTAATTGTAAGCGCATTAAATAAACTGCCAGGCGTGCACGTGCTTCAGGTGTCCGACCAGACGTTTCTCATGCATTTGGGCGGTAAAATCGAAGTAACGCCGAAGATGACAATCAAGACGCGGGACGATCTATCGCGCGTCTATACGCCTGGCGTAGCGAACGTCAGCATGGCCATCTATGAAGAACCCAGCCGTGCGCATACATTGACGATTAAACGCAATACGATTGCCGTCGTCTCGGACGGTACGGCGGTGCTCGGGCTCGGCAATATCGGTCCGCTCGCGGCCATGCCGGTCATGGAAGGAAAAGCGATGCTGTTCAAGCAGTTGGCTGGCGTCGATGCATTCCCGATTTGCTTGGATACGCAGGATACAGAAGAAATCATCGCTACGATCAAACGGATCGCACCGGCCTTCGGCGGCATTAATTTAGAAGACATCTCGTCGCCGCGCTGCTTTGAAATCGAACGGCGGCTGATCGAGGAGCTCGACATTCCGGTTTTCCACGACGATCAGCACGGAACAGCCGTAGTTCTGCTGGCCGGCATCTTAAATGCGGTGAAGCTCGCAGGAAAAAGACTCCCGGACTGCAAAGTCGTTCTTAACGGCGTCGGAGCGGCCGGAATCGCCTGTACCAAGATTTTACTAGCCGCAGGGGTCACCAACATTATTGGTGTCGACCGCGCCGGTGCGCTTGTGAGCGGCCGGGACTACGAGCACGAAGCATGGAATTGGTATGCAGGGAACACAAACCCGGGACGCGAGCAGGGCGTACTATCCGACGTCATAGCGGGAGCCGATATCTTCATCGGCGTGTCGGCGCCCGGCGTCTTGAAGGCAGACGATATCCGCAAAATGGCGAAGGATCCGATCGTCTTTGCCATGGCTAACCCGACGCCGGAAATTGCCCCCGAGGAAGCCGAAGGGCTGGTGCGTGTGATGGCGACCGGACGGTCGGACTATCCGAATCAAATCAACAACGTGCTTTGCTTCCCGGGATTGTTCCGGGGTGTGCTGGACTGCCGCGCCTCACGCGTCACCGAGGAGATGAAGCTGGCGGCCGCCCATGCCATCGCTTCGGTCGTTACTGAGGAAGAGCTGAATGAATATTACATTATTCCAAGCGTATTCAATCCGCATGTCGCCGAGAAAGTGAAGGAAGCGGTCATCCAAGCCGCTTATGCTTCCGGCGTCGCCCGGAGACGGGAACGGGGAGTGCAGCAATCTGCTGCCAAAGTTCTAACACAAGCGTAAACGGCTTGCGCTACGCACGAACCGCTAACTGTGTGAATGAACAGCTCGGTCTTGTGCCGTCCTTGGCGGCATAAGCTCGTTTCGCGGTGAAATATAAGCATCGTATAAGGTGCAAATATATACTTTCTTATATTTTGAAAGAAGCTGTCCCCAAGGTCATAGACCGGGGACAGCTTTTTTTCTGCAATCAATCAGGAATGGTTTGTCCGGCATAAAAAAACTCTCTGCGGATTAAGTATAAATAGGATGGATACGTTGAAATGCTATGCGTTCTTATATTTGGATGGGAGTGACTTCATTGAAAATATGGATATCTAATGAGCGTGACACACTCAGAACGATCGCGGATAAAAACCGCGTTTCTATTGAAGACCTCTTCATGCTCAATCCGCATATTGCACATCCCGATCATGTGATCACCGGCCAGCCGGTATATCTTCCTTCCACAGCTGAACCGGACATGAGCATCAGTCCGAGCGCTATGGCGGGGAGTCCTCTTCCGACTTGCCAGGTCGTGCCGACAGAACCGCTTAATAACTGGATCCCCCTCACGCCTTTGGAACAGATGGCTCAAGAGGAATATGATGTGCTGATCATCGGAACCGGAGCCGGTGGAGGGTCTGTCCTTTGGAGATTATGTGAAAAATGGAAAAGCCAAGGGAAACGGATAGGCATTATTGATCGGGGAGACCAGTATATTCCGACGCAAGCACGTAACCTGTCGACGATGAACCAAGAACGCCTAGTTGCGTATTTTACTCACTTATCCAAGCCGCTGCCTGGTGCCGATCCGGAATATCCAGGAGCTCGGCAGCTATTTGCGCTGGGAGGCAGAACGTTATTTTGGTATGCATTTTCACCCCGGATGCATGAGTGGGATTTAGCGAAATGGCCTGTACCGATTCATGAGATGGAAAGCTACTATGGGGTTGCCGAGGAAGTCATGCGTGTTACAAACTCCTTTGCAGAGGGCTCTTCTTTCACGGAAATATTACTGGAGCGATTGTGGATGCGCGGCTATTCCAAAGCGGCGCCCCTTCCGGTCGCGGCCGATATTGTGCCTCATTCGTTCGGACAGATCCATACCGATATGTTCACGAGTTCTATTTCCCTGCTCGCAAGGGCTCTCAATCTGAGACCGTTCGATCTGGCGATCAACGCACGTGCCGTGCAGATTATCCATGATAATAGGAAAGTCTTCGGTGTCAGGGTCATGTCTCCGGATAAAACCGCTTATACCCTGAGAGCCAAAACGGTAGTTTGCAGCGCAAGCACCTATGAAACGCCGCGCCTGCTGCTTTATTCGGGCATTCAAAACCCGGCGCTTGGGCACTATTTAACGAATCAATCCTTTGTGCAGGCAACAGGAACGATAAGCACGGCGGAATTCCCAATCCCTTGGGGTCCCCTGAACATTATGATTCCGCAAACAATAGAAAATCCGTACTCCGTACTAATGACAGGACCGGAAGCTTTCTATTGGTATCCCGTTGCGGTAGAAAGGCCGCTAACAGGCCAAACAACTGTCAACTTCTATGGATATGGGAAAGTCCAATCCAGATACGAAAATCGGATTACCTTGAATCCGGGTAAAGTAGACGAGTACGGCATCCCGGAAATACAGGTGCATTTTAGCTTAAGTCAAACCGATTGGGCCGTTGTTCGCCAAATGTCGGACGGGATAAGGCGCATTGCCGCGAATGCAGGCATACGTCTGGTTTCCCAGAACGGAAGACCGCCCATTTGTCTAACCCCTCTCGGGGATTTGCATCATGATGCGGGCACATGCCGGATCGGAGATGACCCTTCCACTTCGGTCGCTGACCAATACGGGCAGATCCACGGAATATCAGGTCTCTATGTCGCCGATAACAGCGCTTTGCCTGACACTGGAGCCGAAAATCAGACTTTGACAACCATTGCGCTCGCCATTCGGACGGCCGATCACATTGCCCGGAGACTTCGCTAAACTTCCTTAATGACCAAGTTCGCCTCCCTATTCATGCCCAAAAAAGGGGTTTACTACAAAAACTTCCGATTGTAATTCATTTCACCATTTAATGAGGAGTAAACCCCTCCTATCAAAATCGGTCTCTCAAAGAATACATTTTTCAAAAAATGGAATAATATACACACCCCATTGTCAGTCTGCTAGGAGGGCTTATTCCAGTGAAATGGTTCAGGAAATGGACGGGCAGTAGAACACGAGTGATGAAAGATATTCCGTCTGTTGACGATGAGAGTGCCCAATTGACTTCAGATATCGCGCAAAATGAGCTGATTTTGAAACAGGTTTTCCAAAACTGTTCCGATATTATTTTCCGTAAGATCCAGCTGTCTGGGCATACACAATGGCTAATCGTCTACCTTGAAAGCTTGGTTGACGATACGAATCTAGACGATCATGTACTCCGGCCATTAATGTCCAGCTATGCCTCTCTTGACGATTCTGCACCTGATGAAAATGAAGCTGTGGATGATCGGGTTCTCCCCCTCGGAAAAATATATCGAACATCCAAAGTTACTGACATTGTTCGTCATCTATTAATCGGTCAAGTAGCCATTTTGGCAGCAGAAGATACCCGGGCAATGACCGTTGCCGTTAACGGGAGAGTTCAACGAAACCCTGAGGAACCTCCTTCAGAACTCGTTCTTCGTGGCCCTAGAGACGGTTTTATTGAGAATATTTCAACGAATATAGGGCTGTTGCGGAGCAGAATCAAAACATCGCGACTGAAGATGGAGGCTTATACGGTTGGAGAGCTTACTCAAACTGAAGTGGTTATTGCATATGTAGATGGAATAGCTGACGGTAATGTAATTGAGGAAGTTCGAAAGCGGGTAACCAGCATTCAGATTGACGGGGTACTTGAATCAGGTTATATCGAGCAATATATTGAGGATCTACCACTCTCCCCTTTTCCACAAATAAATAGCACAGAACGGCCGGATGTCATAGCTTCAGGACTATTGAAGGGGAAAATAGCCATACTCGTCGACACTACCCCCTTCGTGCTTCTTGTTCCTATGACATTCTGGACTGGTCTGCAGGCAAGTGAGGATCACTATAATCGTTCTATCTTCGCTACTTTTGTCCGGTGGATTCGTTTTCTTTTTATTTTCATTTCGATATTCGCGCCTTCCTTGTATGTTGCTGTCACGACCTTCCATCAGGAGATGATTCCAACCAACCTTATGCTTAGTATCGCAGCCGCCAGGGAGGCGGTTCCGTTCCCGGCCTTGATTGAAACGCTATTAATGGAAACTATGTTTGAAGCGCTTCGGGAAGCAGGGGTTCGCATGCCGAGACAGGTAGGACAAGCGGTAAGCATCGTAGGAGCTTTGGTAATCGGACAAGCGGCAGTGGAGGCGGGCATTATTTCGGCTCCGGTCGTCATTGTCGTAGCGACCACTGGTATTGCATCGTTTACCATTCCACGATTTAATTTTGCAAATGGAATCCAATTATTGCGCTTCCCTATGATCCTCCTGGCGGGAACGCTGGGGTTATATGGAATAGTGCTCGGGTTTCTGGGTACCCTGTTACATGTCACTGCTCTTCGTTCGTTCGGCACTCCCTATTTTACACCTCTAGGACCTCTTACGTATAAGAGCTTAAAGGATGTATTGATCAGCGCACCTATATGGGAGGAAGCTGAAGCTATGCATTCTCCGGCCGCAGGCACTAACACTTCGGCAAATGCCCGCCAAGGACAGCCATCCAATTCGAATCAAGGAAACCGGCCATCAGGGGGAAATTAGAACACTTGTCCATCAGCCCTAAGAAAGGAAGCATGGGATGAAGCCATTCATGTACATCGGCTTGCTTTTAATCGTATTGATCTCAACCGGTTGCTGGGACCGTACGGAAATTAACGATATTGCATTCGTAATAGGAACAGCGATGGACATAACGGATGACGGGAACATACTGGGCACTGTTCAAATCGCAATTCCTCCCTCGGCACAAGGCGGTCCGGGAAAATCACGCAAACAAGAACAGTATTTCATACTATCAGCTGCTGGCAAAAACACCAGCGAAGTGATCCGAAATCTACAGGATAAATTATCCCGCAGATTATTTTATGCCCATCGCAGCGTTGTTTTTATAGGGGAGCCGCTTGCCAGATATGGGATAAAAGATGTGCTGGATCACTTTAGCCGTGATCCACGCACCAGGCTGAGGACGTTTATTATGGTTACTAAGGGAAGCGAGGGCAGAGAAATTTTAAAGATCCGTTATCCGTTTGAGCAGGTGCCTTCCGAAGCGGTCAGGGAAATGGAAGTTTCTATGGCAGGCCTCGGAGTTACGATACGGGATTTGTTTATAGCAGCAGCCAGTGAAGGAATTAACCCGGTCATGGGCGTCATAGAGAGAACGGTTCCCTCCAAAGGAATGGACGACAGCGCGAACAAAATATTTCGGCTGGCAGGAGCGGCGGTATTTAAAGATTTTAAATTAGCCGGCTTCATGAATAATAAAGAAACCCGCGGATTACTTTGGGTTCTGGACAAGATGAAGATCGGCAGAATTACCGCCACTATTCCCGGAGATAACGGGAATGTAGGTATGGTATTAACCAATACAAAACGTAAGATCACCGCAGATGTGCGCGGCAGCAAGATCAAAATCCATATCCTGCTGCAGGGGAATGGAAGCCTATATGAAAATAATACCAAGTTAGATATCGGTCAATCAGAGAACCTCAAGCTTGTGCAAGCTGCTTTGGAGAAATCGGTTGAAGACGAAGTCCAGGGTTTATTAACCAAAGCCCAAAAGAAATACAAAGTGGATGTTATAGGTTTTGGCCAAACCATATACCGGGATCAGCCCAAGCAGTGGAAATTGTTGAAAAAGAAGTGGGATCAACAATTTCCGGAGGTAGATGTCTCCTTGACAGTAAAGATTACGATAAGAGACACAGGGATGGCAGGTCCTCCTCTATTGCTGGAAGAAAAGGAGATCAAGAAGTAATGATTGCTCAAATTGGCTTATATGTTGTTTTTGTTACCGTGATGTCATTAGTTCGAATTCAGTCTTTATTGAGAAAGCAACAAAAAAAAGAAGCCGCCCTATACGGCGGCTTAATGACAGTATGCGCTGTGCTCGGCTCCCTCCTCCTGGCAGGAGTTGCGATACCAAGCCTGGTTGTCCCATACGAAATGATTTTTCAACCGATCGGGAAACTGATTCTAGGAAAGTGAATTATCCATACTCCTTCTTAGGGTATCGATGATGAGAAGCGACAATGGCAGCAGGCTTTGTGTAAAGAAAGCCAAAACCGGATAGGTAAGCGTAATCCAAGCTTGAAACTCGGCCGCGCTTTTGAAAATCCAAACCGATCCAATGATAGATAAAAGAGTTACCGGGGAGACGATTGCCCGGTAATTTTTGATGTTGAACATTTGGCTTACACTAAGACAAAACATATACAGCAGCACCGATACCTTCACGAAAATCCCCATGATCCATACCGAGACGGCAAGTGCCTCCATACGTTCCAAGGATCCGACAAGACCAATGTATTCAACGACTCTTAAAAACGAGAAGTTCAATCGGCCCGATATCGGGCCAAACACCATAATCGCTGTGAGATCAATGACCACGATAAGAACAATCATGCAGAAAAGCGCAATGAACGAGACCTTGCGCGCTTTTTGCGGTTGATTCAAATAGGGAAGAAGCCATCCCATAAAAAAGAATTGGCTCATCCAAGCGGATGGGACGACCGCCCCTTTCAATACGGGCATTATACCTTCTCCTAAAACAGGCTTCAGCTGCCCGGGATCTGCATCCCCAATCGCCAGAATAAAGAGCGGAATCAATAAAGCGATGATAATCGGCACAAGAAACTCATTACATCTACCGATGACCTCAATTCCGGAGAATACAGCAAGGCCGGCTAAGAACAATATCGTTACGATCCCAACGAACGATGGTGTTCTCGGCAAAAGCACCGTTCTAATAAACACGGAATGCTCGTTAACTGTACTAGAAATAAAGAAAAACAAATAATAGGAAAAATAAAAGCCGAATATTTTCCCCAACCATTTTCCGACGATTTTATTACTGTATTCCATTATCGTCAATCCTGGATAGCGGTTAGCAAGTGTCGTCATTACCCCAATGCTTATAATTCCAGTTATTGAGGCAGGGAATACCGACATCCAGGCATCTTGCTTGGCAAATGCAACCATCACGCCGGGAACGGATAAGATCAGTGTGGAGACTACGAAAGTAAATATTAAGAAGCCAAGCTGGTTTCCCGATATCTTTTCGGTAACATGCATCTTTTTCATGCCTTTCTTCAAGCAGAGTTACCTTATTTTCCCCTCAAAGCCAAAGTTTAAACAAAGAAGCGATCAGGGCGAAATGGCCCTTGATCGCTTCTTTTTGATAAAGCATAAATGATTACTCAGTACTTGCAAATAATGTTATGACCGGGAATTTCGGTTCCGATAGAGCAAATAAATGAAGAATGGCGCACCCACCCCTGCGGTAAACACGCCTACAGGAATGTCATAGGGAATAAAAGCCGTTCTTGCGATCAGATCCGCAACGACTACAATCAAGCCGCCGATTAATGCAGATACGGGCAGCACGCCTCCGAACGAAGGGCCGATCATTCTGCGGGTCATATGCGGTGCGATTAGGCCAATAAACGCGATCCCGCCACCTACGGCGACTGCGCTACCGGCAAGCGCCACACTAATCCACGTCAATACGAATCGCTGGCGCTGTACGGCGCTGCCTACCCCCGCCGCAACATCATCGCCAAGCTGCAGAACATTTACGTTGCGCGCATTCACCATTGCGAGCGGTATAAAGAAAACCGTCCAGGGAAGCAATGCCCAGACCATTTCCCAGCTTGTTCCATATACCGTTCCGGTTAACCATATGTATGCTTCGCTTGACGAATAAATCGGACTTAAAACGAGCATTACTTTCGTTAACGACACCAGTAAAAAGTTCATGCCGATTCCGATGAGCACAAGACGGATCGGCGAAACACCCTTCTTCCATGCCATTGAATAGATGATCATCGATGTGATCCCGGCCCCAATCATGGCTGCGACCGGAAGCCATTTGATGCTGACTTCTGAAAAATAGGTAATGAATGCAACCGCCGCGACGGACGCTCCACTCGTAATCCCTATAAGATCCGGAGAAGCGAGAGGGTTACGAATCACCCCTTGCAGAATCGCTCCCGCCGCGGCAAGCGATGCTCCAACTAGAAAGGCGGCAATAATGCGCGGCAATCTCAAGGTATGGATAACAATGGTATGATCGTCGGTTCCTCTACCAAAGATCGTCTTCAGGACGTCAATCGGGCCAATGTTCATATCGCCCAAGCCTGTGCTGATGATAAGAACCGCCAAATTGGCCAGGATTAATGCGGCCGTAATCGAGAACGTTTTTTTATGAAGCAATATCGAAACCGGCAGTTTGCCGGGACGAAGCGGAGAAAAATGCTTCATGATTTTTCGAGCCCCTTTCGCGCAACGTAGATGAAGAAAGGAATTCCGACGATCGCCGTCACGGCGCCAACCGGAAGCTCTTCAGGCATAACGATGAACCGGGCCGCAATATCGGAAAGAAGAAGCAGTATCGCTCCAAGTATGGCACTGTACGGAATAATCCAACGATAATCGGTACCAGCAAAAAAACGGGCAATATACGGGATGACCATTCCAATAAAACCGATCGGGCCCGCGATGGCAACCGAACATCCTGCAAGTATGCCGATAATCGCTCCGGCCGCAATTTTCACGGCCAACGTTCGCTGTCCCAGCCCTTTGGCCGCATCTTCGCCCATCGTTAATACATTGATATGCCTTGCGATAAGCAGCGCGGATATCCAACTGATAGCCATGAAAGGCCAAACGGCGGACAGCATTTCCATCGTCCGTCCCGCTACAGAGCCTGTTAACCAGAACAGCACATCATTCAAGCCTTGCTCGTCAAGGACAAGCATGCCTTGTGTAAAGGAAGAAAATAATGCGCTCAATGCCGCACCCGCCAAAATGATTTTTAGCGGCGTCAACCCGTCCCGGCCGACCGACCCAAGCAGGTAGGCAGCAGCCGCTCCGACCACAGCCCCTAAAAAAGAAATCCACATTAATGACGACGTCGATGAGACGGACAACACGGTAATCGCAAAGACAATAAAAAATGATGCGCCGTAGTTGATGCCCAGCACATTCGGGTCCGCCAGCGGATTTCTTGTAATGGCCTGGATAAGTGCCCCGGCAATTGCCAGGCTTGCTCCGATTGCAGCCGCGATAAACGCTCTCGGCATACGGGAAGTTTTGATGATAATTTGATTGTTCGAGCTCTCATCGTAATTTGTAAACGATTGAACGACGTCGCTGAACCCGACCTTTGTCGCTCCAAGAGCAATACTTGAGTAAATGCAAGTAATCAGCAGGAGGGTTCCGATAACAATCCCCAGACTTTTGGCGGCAGCCCCCGGTAAAACGTTCCCCATTTACCTCTCTCCAGTCTCAATACGCATAAAAGAATGAGCGCAATCACTCATTCTTTTATGCCGCTTATGTGATTCTTACTTCATTCGCATTACTCCAAATCGAAATAGAAGTACAAATCATCCATCATCATTTTAGCTGCCGTCGCACCGCCGGACATATTCCAAGTGACGTCGTTAACCTTATAATACTTCCCGTTTTTGACGCCCTTCAAGTTATTCCAGAGCGGATTGGAAGTCCAATCCTGCTGCGATTTGAACGATTTTTCATCGCCGGCCCAGTCGGACGTAATATCAAATATAACATCTCCGTCCAGCATTGGTATCTGCTCTTTCGAGCTTAAGCCAACGACGACCTTCCCTTCGACTTGTTGGGCTTTAGGCCGGGCCAAGCCAAGCTCCTGAAGGATCGTGCCCGCAAATCCGGTGACATAAAACCGTGCGCTTCCGTCGGGCTGGAATCGAATGATGGACACTTCGGTTTTGAGTCTATCGCCCATTTTCGATTTGAACTTCGCGACCCGTTTATTCCAATCGGCCATAAAAGCTGCTGCTTCATCCTGTTTGTTCAAAGCTTTTGACGCAATCTCCATGTTTGTTTTCCAATCAAAGACGTCTGTTGTCATGACCGTCGGGGCGATTTCGGATAATTGGTCGTAAATCTTTTCATGGCGCAGTTTGGATCCGATAATCAAGTCCGGCTTCAATGCGACTATCGCTTCTAAATTCGGCTGATTTTCGTTGCCGAGGTTTTTGACGCCGCCCATGTCCGCTCTCAAGTAGTGGTACCATGGCTGTTGAACCCAGGATTCTACAGCGCCAACCGGTTTAACGCCCAATGTTAATGAAATGTCCACCATTCCATTAAACAATACGACTACACGCTGCGGAACGCTGCTTAAAGCCGTTTTCCCCATTGCGTGGGTGATCGTCTTTTTGCTCTCGATCGAAACTGTTTTTGCGGCTGCGTTCCAGCTAACCCACAGACCGAGCGACTCTCCAAGGAACCTAAGCGGTACAAGCGTACGGCCGTTTTGGATGACAGGCGCTGCGTCCATAGTGACCGCCTTACCGTCTACCGTGCCTACTTTGCTGTTCACGGTAAGCACGACAGTCTTTTTCCCCTTAAGCACCGTTATTTTTCCGGCTTTTTGATCCCAACTTACTTTGGCGCCGATTTTTTCAGCCAACGTTCTGTAAGGAACTAACGTACGTCCGCTTATGTTCTGCGGCGGCACGTCAAAAGAAATCTTATTACCGTCCAAGACGACGGTGATCGCGCCAGCAGCGGCCGCAGTGAAAGGAACCGCTCCGAATGCTAGAATAATTGCAATCGTTAATGTGAAATACCGGTACATCGATTTGACCATTGCTTTAATCTCTCCCTTTGTCATATGTATAATTGATATTGATAATCATTTTCATTAATGATCATAATCTTGTAATGCCTATCTGTCAAGAGTTTATTTTCCGATTTAGCCTATTATTCAATGCCCAGCTTTTCGGCTAATTGTCTAAACCCTTGATAGAGTTGATAATCAATCTGTATGACAGCTTCCATATCGATTTCTGCCGCATTTGTTTGCTCGGCCAGCACCGTGATTTTCTCGCCAAGGAACGTATACATATCCGGAACGTCCGATTTAATATCGGATTTCAAGGCGTCCCAAGCCTTAATGATTTGGCCGGCAATCGCTTTTACTTCCTCGGTTTCGCCGTTCTCGGCCTTTTGCTTTAAATCTTTTGCAAGCGACCTGATCTCCTTCACAGCCGTTTCCATTTCGGCGTTTCCGGCATCTTTTGCGGCAGGCGCATCCGGCTCATTATCATTCATGATCGAACCCTTAACAGCGGTATTTGCCGCTTTATTCGCAGCAATTGCTTCTTTAACCTCTTGGGTTGGTTTGGATTCTTTGGGCTCTTCTATTTCTTCCTTTTTAATGGTTTCTTTCGCTTCGGTTGCTTCATTTGCGTCTTTTGCCGTATTTGCTGCTTCGGCTTCTTTTACTTCTGCCGCTGTTTCGGTCACTTTCCCAGACGGTTCATTTGTCTGTCCTTCCTTATTCTCCCCGTCATTCGTGCTTAATCCGGAATCATTTGTAACAGTCGTTGCCGTCTGATCTTCCGTAATTTCTTTATTTTCGGATACCGATCCGCATCCGGCCAGGATGCAGACGCACATAAGGACAGCCATTACCTTCAATCGACTCACCCGAGATTCCCCCTCATCGTTATGTAAAATTCAACAATTTCTATTTTAAAACAAATGATAATGATTATCAACAAAAATTTGATAATGATTATCAAATTCATCCTTAAGGAATGTGGCCTATCAAAATTCCGGAACCGCAAACGGCCAGCCTCATGTTCTCCTAAGCAGCCGACGCTGCAAAAAAAAAAGCAACCGCAGGCAAACATACGAATCGTTTTGCGCTGCGGCTGCTTTATTTAGTTATGCCATATACAAAAACTCAGGGTGCTGCAGACTGCTGAAATCATGTGCGGAGATCGACCATCCATATGCTCCTGCATACGGAAATACGACTACATCCCCGATTCTGAGCCTGGCGACATTTTCATTTCGCGTCAAAATGTCGCGAGGGCTGTTCATTCGGCCGACAATCGTCACCAGACAGTCATTGATTTCAATTCTGGAGAAAGGATAGGGCCATCCTTCGACCGGTACGATGAAGAACGGATGCTGGTGTTTCCAAGCCCCGGGCAGTAAAAATTGATGCAGTCCTCCGTTTATGACCGCAAAGCTTGAATCCCCGATTTTCTTGATATCCAGCACTTCCGCGGCGTAATAACCGCAAGAAGCCACCGTATATCTCCCACACTCGAACAGAATCTCCGGACACCGGGCATTTCCTTCGGATTCCTTTTCGATTATATGCACAAGCAGCCGGACAAATGTGTCCCAATCGAAAGGCGCTTCCAACTTCTCATAGTTGATTCCGATTCCCCCGCCGGCATTCACATAGCGCAAATCAAAGCCGTACTGTGTCTGCCACTGTCGCGCGCGTCCCATATAATGCCCAACCATAGCCGCATGCTGCGGGGCATCCAGCTGATTGGACACCGAATGAAAATGGAATCCCCGCAGCGAAACGTTCGGGCAGCTTCCGGCAATTTCTATCGCTTGAGGAATATCCGCTTCGTCGATGCCGAACTGCGACGGTACGCCGCACATTTGCAGCGTGCCTGCAGGCAGCGGACCGCGCAGATTGACCCGCAGCAAAATGTCGGCTTTCATGCCCAATCGGTCAGCAATCCAATTCGTCCTATGCAGCTCTGCTATGCTTTCAACATGAAGTAAAGATACCCGAAGGCGAAGAGCGTTTTCGATTTCATCATCCGTTTTGCCCGGACCTCCAAAAATAATGTCGACACTGTCGGATATTTCACGAACTTTTACCGCTTCTCCCAGCGAGGCGACTTCGAAACCATCCACAATAGGCAGAAGGGCTTCGATCATTTTTGGGTCCGAATTGGCTTTAATCGCGTAAAAATATTTGGCTCCGGCAGGCAATGACGCGATGAGTCGCCTTGCGTTTCGTTTTAACTCGCCAAGATCGTAAATAAACGCGTTAAACGGCTCGCCCCGATGCCTGCGTTTCCAGCTTTGAATATACTCCGATATATGATTCATCTGCTTGCTCCTTTTACCGGTAAATCAAGCGCGGTCCTGGACGCAGCCACCACCATAAGCGCGCCCAGTCCGAAAAACGCGCCGAATTGAATAAAGACGAAAGCTGGGCTGAACCACCCGGCAAGCAGCCCTCCCGTCAGCGGGCCGGCAATTTGGCCGATGACGAGAACGCTGCTGGCCGAACCGATGCTCGTCCCCCGGTTATCCGCGCTTGATGTCCGGCAGACCACGAGAAATACGGATTGCAGCAGCGCGCTGAATCCAAAGCCCTGCAGCAATCGCAACGCGACCAACCACTCGGGACTGGAAACGGCTGCCTGCAGCATAACGGCTGCGCAGCAAAGCGAAGCAGCCCAAGCGAAGTTGCGTTCGACCGGGACAGTGTCGTTCCGCCTCCCCCACCAGGAAGCCGCCGCCCAAGATGCGGCCCAGGTTACGCCTTGCAGTATGCCTATCCACATGGCCGCGCCGCCCGAATCTCCCACCATTTGCTTCACATGGGGCGCAAATACGGAAACCAAACCGTAAGCCCCGATATTGACGCATATCCCGGCTAACATAAATGCGCTGCATCTGCGGTCGGCAAGCAGTTGGCGGAGAACATCAAAAATACCCGCCTGATTCGTAACATTTTCCCGCTTCCTGCCGATTTCTTTTAATCCGAACGCAGCAATCATCGACCATGCCATCAGTAAGACGCCAAACAGCAAAAGCAATGCTTGAAAACCGATAAGACCCCAGAACAGTCCGATAATCAGCGGTCCTGCAAATGAACCGGCCGCAACCGCCCCCTCCAGCTTCCCAAGCGCTTTTCCCCGTTCATTATCCGGAACTGCGCCCCCGGCAAATGCGGCACCGGCGTCCACAACGCCGCCGAACAACCCTTGCAGCAGCCGAAGCAGCAGCATCTGCGCCGGCGTTTGGGCGAATCCCATCGCGATAAGAACGACCGATAGGCCCAGCAATGCCCGAACGACCATCCACTTTCTGCCGATCCGGTCCCCAAGCTTGCCCCAAAGGGGCGCCGTCAGCGCATACGAAAGAGCCGGAGCCGCCAAAGCCAGCCCGCTCCATAGTAAAACGTCTTCCTGCTCTCCCATTTCCTCCATATACATGGGCAAGAACGGGGCGATCGCCGTCAAACTGGCGATCGATAAAAAATGACCGCCCCACAGCAGACGCAAGCTGCTTTTCCAATTCGAAAAACCGCTCATTTTACCGTCAGCCCGCGATTTCTCAGTTTTATAAACGGATTCGGGGCCAGCCCGCTTCCCGACGGCATACTTCCCCCCGGTCCGCCCTGCTGTTTCAGCAGCGGCGTCACGATTTGTTTCCACGGCCACGTTTCTCTCTCGAACAACAGCTCCTCTACCATTTTCCGATCCTCGTCCGGCCAACCCGCACATGCTACCGCATGCTCCAAACTGCCGCGCATGACCTGCCAGAGCGAATCCTCTTCCATTCGGAAGCACTTTGCGAGCGATTCGGCAATCGCATACAAATTGACCTGAATGCCGAGAGTTTGCAAATAAAAGAGCAATTGCTCCGGAGATTCGTTGTAAAGCGAATTTGGCCGGTCAGGTTTAACGATATATTCAGGATCGGCAATGCCGTATCTATTAAGCCAGGGGATATGAAGACGAACCGTATCGTGATCACGCAGCACAAGACCCGCCGGCTTTCCCCGATCCAGAATAAGCAGCACATTTTGTCCATGCACTTCGGGCAGAACACCGAAGCGCAGCATGCGCATACAAAGATTCAAATATTCGCCGCATAATTCACCGAATAGCTGCAAAACCGACTTCGCGCCGCGTTGCATGCCCCGCAATTCCATCCAAGAATCGAACAGGTGACCTTCCGCCCCGGCTTCGCATACGGAAAACGCCGACATCGGTACGAGCTGGATCGTTTCGCTGGACAGCAAATGCCCCGGATACCGGCGAATCTGACAGGACAGATGCCGGGGGCGGTCGTCAAACCAGTCTCCGGCTATAGGCATGTACGCCCACCAAGCCGTTTCATCGCACAGGAAAAGCCGCCCGGCCAACGTTTCATCAATAGCCCGCAGCCGGTTAAGCAGCCGCTGCCCACGGTCGCCGTTCGTCATATAAAGTGCCGGAAGCGATCGAATCGCCCCGAGCGATACGATTCCGAGCGGTACTTTGACATGATGTCCTACGCCTGTAGGCGCCAGCGAACGGACCGAAGACGTTGCGGCATATTCGCCGGCTGCAATCCCTAGCGGGACGTATATTCCGGCCTCTAGCTCGCGCCCCAGTTCCCTGGGCAGCATCCGTTCCATCTGCCAAGGGTGCACCGGCAGCGCCGCATAATTTTCCCTGCTTAATCCGAGCCGTTCGAAGACGGCTTCAACCATGCCCCGTTCTTCCGCGGACAGGAGAAAATCGGCCGGCTCCTGTCCCTCCGCGCCGTCTCCGGACAGCATGACGTCACGTCTTAACGCAATCCACTGCAGCGGGAAGGTCCCGCCGTATTCCGCGCTGTACCTGATGTATTCCTTATCGCCCCATCCTTCCTTTGCTTTAGCCGCCGGGTGAAACGGACGATCCCTGAGCGCGGACCACTGTTCCAGCTCCAGCAGGGTGGCCGGGAATGCCGGCGGCCTCCCGCCTTCTGACTGTTGAGACTGCATTGATAACGCCTTATGCCGTGCCGAGATGCGGATCTGTTCAAAAAAATGCGTGTAATCATATTTTGGCGCTAACAATTCGTTCCAGCATTCGGCCAATACCTCTAATAGAGCTTCCAGATCCAATTTCCTAAATGTAACGGCGCCGTTCATTGCCGTCTTCGCTTGCATGATCCGATTGCCGCCGCCATAGAGGTACGGCTGATGACGGGCAGGTTCAACCGGAATAAGGAGGCTGCAATCTTCCTTGCCTTGAACATGCCGGTGGAACACGAGCTGCTCCGGACTGCCGATATCGTTCGCAAGACAGGCGTCACGCAGCAGCGGCGGCAGCTCGTTTACCGCTGCTGTACGGCCGTTGCTGTCTGCGGACAGCAGCAGTCCTTCCGCCAATAAGGCGTTAATCAAATCGGTCAGCACATCGGACGAGGCCTCTGCCAGCGCATGATTACTTCGCATGCCCGTTATCCCTTCGTCCTCGCCCCTGACCGTTACCCGATCAATCATATAGCTCTCCTCTCGCCGCATTCCCACATTTAGTCCAGATATACATGCTCAGGATGCGGATGGCTTAAAAAGTCATGATGTGAAATCGCCCACCCATATGCTCCCGCATAGCGGAATAATACCACGTCCCCGATCCGCAGCCGTGAAACGCGCGCATCTTTAGCCAGCACATCCTTCGGGGTACAAAGCTGACCGACGACCGTTATTTCGGCGTCTTCCAGCTCCGTCCTCGGAATAGGGTACGGCCAGTGCGGAAGAGGAATGATTTCAAATGGATGGCTGTGCTGCCAGGATACCGGCAGACGGAAATGGTTCGTGCCGCCGCGGACGATGGCGTAGTATTTGCCATGATTCCGCTTGATGTCTATAACCTGGGCCGCATACCAGCCGCAAGCGGCCGTTATGTACCGTCCCGGCTCGAACAGCAGCTGCAGTCCGTCCCACGCCTGTTCGTCAAGCACGTTCTGGAGCTCGCGCGTGAATGTATCCCAATCGAACTGACGTTCCAAATCCGCATAGTTGACGCCGATGCCGCCGCCCGCATTCAGAACTTTAACAGTTAAACCGAATTCATCGGCCCACTGCCGGATGCGGGTGCAGTATAAGGAGACCAGCTCAGCGTGGCGCTTTGCTTCCAGATTGTTTGAGATCGAGTGCAGATGGAAACCTTCCAGCTTAATGGAAGGCAAAGACAAAGCGAGGCGGATCGCTTCAGGCACTTCCTCTTCGTCGATTCCGAACTGAGTCGGCCTGCCGCCCATCGCAAGCGTCGCTTCGGGAAGGGTAGAATGGAGATTAACCCTCAGTAGAACCTGAACTGTCGTACCGCGCTGCTGTGCGAGGAGATTGATGCGCAGCAGCTCGTGCACGCTTTCCGCATGAATCAGACTGACCCCGTTGTCAATTGCGCCGGCAAGCTCCCAATCCGTTTTTCCCGGTCCTCCAAAAATAATCGGAACGCTTGACGAAACTTCTCTGATTTTGCGAATCTCTCCAAGTGAGGCAGCTTCAAACCCGTGAACGATTTCGGACAGCTGCTTTAGAATCTCCATATCCGAATTGGCCTTGACCGCATAAAACAACCGGCACTGCTTCGGCAGCGACTGCACGCGGAGGGCCGCATGCTCCCGCAGCGCCTGTAAATCGTAAATGAACGCGCAAACCGGTTCAGCCCGTGTCTGCGGCCATTGCTCGATAAAATTGACGACTTTATTTACCGTTACCACATTATTCATTGTTATTTCCTTTCCGCGCTTTTTCTGAAAATGTTTGAAGATGCCCGCGCAGCGCCCGGAACGAAATGCCCCTCTCGTCGCCGAGCACGAACGCGCGAACCCCTCTATCGCGCCAATCCCCGATATCTTCGGCGGCGCGCGGGATCGCGCAATACGGCACGCCGTTCCGCTTAGCTGCGGCGTGTGCTTGAAGCAACCCCTCACGGACGAGCAGTGAGCGCAGCTGCCAAGGCACGCCATAAGATTGCGACAAGTCCGCAGCTCCCTCAAGCACCATATCAATGCCGGGAACGGATAAAATTTCATCCGCCCGCTCTACGCCCTCACGGCTTTCTATCATCGGCACGACCATGATCTCTTCGTTGGCCCGCTCGATATAGGCAGCCAGATCATGCTTGCCGAATGCCCCCGGCCGTCCGCCGTTCAGACTTCTTAAGCCGTACGGATAATACCGGCAGGCGCGTACGGCCAGCTCCGCTTGCTCCTTGCTCTCCACGGATGGCACCACAATGCCTTGGGCCCCTCCGTCAAGCGCACGCAGAATTTCTTTCGGATTCGGTTCGGAAACGCGCACGAGTGCTGTAATGCCGACCGCTTCGGCGGCTCGTATCATATGTTCCAACGTTTCCGGATTAACCAGCACATGCTCCGTATCGATAATGACAAAATCATAATCGGCGCATCCGATCATCTCGACAACGACTGGGGACGGAATGGAACAAAATAGTCCGAATACGGGATGGTTGCCGCTCAGCTTTCGCTTCAACCGGTTCTCCTTCAACATACGCCCTGCCTCCTTTTTAGCGAAATTGGCTTAGAGGGTTGGGGACGTCATGCATGCGGAACTCCGAATCGCCGAACAGACGCCGTTTCGTCAGCTCCTCAACCTGAATCGTATCCGCAAACAGATCGAACTGTTCAAACCGTTCTCGGTGCTGCGGATGCTCCCGCTCATATTCGCGAATGACTTCCGCTACTGTCTGCCAAAATGCCATTTCTTCCAGACCGAAACGCTCCTCTAAGAACATGCACAGCTCGGCAAGATTAATAAAGAAGAACGCATCGTGGACAAAATCGCGCACGACCGCCGGATCGTCCGTTTCAATAAACGAGTTGCGGTTTATTTTCGGATGGTGAGCCGGTACCGGATGCAGCGTCGGACAAGCGTCCGGATTCGCCAGATGGCGGCGCGAGAACCGAATTCCGTCATGAAAATCCTTAAGCGCAACACGTTCGGGTTTACCGTCCTTATGAATCAAAATCATATTTTGCGCATGCGATTCCAACGCCACCCCATGAGCATAAAGCATATGAATAAGCGGAACTACGGAAGACCTGATAAGCGCATCCATCCATTCGAGAACACCGTACCGCTCGATCCATGGGGCGATAAGCGGACGGCCGGTCGCTTCGACGTGGCAAAGCCCGTTAAACGGAACGGCTTCTTCCCCCTCGGACAAATAACCGTGCAGGCTTTCCCTCCAAATAACGCCAAGCGTCCCGTACGCTTTCGCCTGCGCAAGCTCCGGCAGCGTTTCATGGTCGAAGGCCGCTCCCGCCACTTCGCGAAGAAGAACAACGCCGGTCCGCTCCGCAACCGGATCGCCCTCAAGCAGTCCGTGAAGCCAGTCGGAAATGAGCGGGGCATTCAAAATCGTATGGCGGGCCAGTATCCGGCCGGTTGATGTATTCGTAATGCTGAGCGGCAGCTTCAGATAAGCTTTATACGGAGATGTCGCGTTCGCGAGCGTGCGGATCGATTGCTGCGGCAGGTACGAGTCTCCGCCTTCGCCGAGCGCAATGATGCGTCCTTCGGTGATATTACGGTAAAATGCCGCGCCGATGACCTCTCTCCACTGCCACGGATGAACCGCGACCAGCCTGAATGCTTCAGGTTCTCCTCCTGCTTCTTTGATCTTTTCGTGAAAGCGCATAAGCGTATCGTCGCCCAGCTCCCTACGAATGAATGCCGCGTAATCTATCGAACGAGAATGGGACAGACGGCATTCTTCCCCGGACACCGCCAGCCATAAGGGCTTCACTTCCGGTTTGAATTCCGGACCATATGCGGCATTATCAGCAAGGCTGAAACCGACCCTCGATTTATAGCAAGGATGATAGGGGTGACCGTCCAGCACATTCGCTTCCAAAGCGTCATACGACCTTTCCGCTTCAGAGAGCGCTGCGGACGGACGAAGCGCATGCGCCTGGGTATCCTTCAGCAGCGTCTGAATAAGCTCGTCGTAAAATACCGGGAGACGCTCATCGCATCCGGCATTTCCAAGCACCTCGGTTACAAACTCCGTAAGACGCGCTTCCGTCGTTATTCCGCCCGGTCCAATCCGTCTTACGGGATTTTGACGGATGCGAATGCGGCCGAAGCTTTGCTTAATCCGTCCGATACAAACATAGGCTGCGGTACCACCTTCCGTCGTCTGCACCGGAACGATAAACCGCTCCTCCCCGTCCGGCAAGCTCTCGCGCTCGAACGGTACGATCCGTTCATATAATAGCGTTTCTAGTAATTGGCTGATAATCCGGTTTTCAACAGCTTCCATATATTCCGGCTTAACGATATCGGTCCATTCGGCGCCTTTTCCGGCATCCGATTTTTCTAACAGATTTGAATGATTCATAGCTCCTCCTTACAGTGGGAAATCGGATTGGGAATATCCACATAAAGCGGCGATTCTCCTCGTTCTTGAAAACGGCTGATCAAATTGGCTTTCGCGGGGAGCTTCGCATTCGTAAGCAAATCCCCGATATAATCGCGAAGTCTAGAGCAGCTTGATTCGTTTTGTTCATCCTCAAGGAGACGGCGGACAACGGTCCACAGCTGTTCCTCCCCCATGCGGTGATGCCATGCCAAGGTATGGACCAATGCGCCCAAATGATTGACGAAGAAATAGTATTTCAGACGAAACCATGCTTCTTCTTCGGAATACAGCACCGGGCTGTCTGCGGAAACGAGCGTCTGTACCCATCCGGCTTGCTCCGCACGGCTGCGGTCGACACTGATGCCTTCCAAATCTCTGACGAAAAACCGGCTGGGCATGCCATTCTCAATGGCAACGAGGGAATTTTGGACATGCGCTTCAAGGCTGACTCCGGTATCCGCAAACAATTTCAGAAGAGGCAGCATCGAAATGCGCAAATAAGCGGCCAGCCATTCCTTCGGATCAGGCATGCTTCCTTCATGCGATTGCCTTATCGCTTGAATCAGCTTCGGTTCGCGCTCCCCGGGAAAACTCTCGAGCAGCGACGCTACGACAAAGCTGTTCCGGCTCCCGCGCCCGGTAAGCTGGTCAGCCTTGCGGAATACGACCGCGAAGCTCGCCGCGAGCCGTTCATCTATGTCCAGGCTTCCAGCGGAAGCCTTACACCTTATGGTCCGATACCCGGTTTCCGGCAAAATTTGAAAGCTGCCTCTGCTGCTAAAGACGCCAAGGCTGTTCAAAATTTTGGCCGCATCTAACGTACGGCGCACCTGTTCGAGCGTGTTTTCGCGAATAAAGTTCGTAATTCTGACATGCAGCGGGAGCTTATAAAAGTATCCCTGCTCCGGATCCCACACGGTTCGAACGGAGGAGGTCGGGTTTACGCGAGAACCGAGCGGTCCGAGATCGATGAGCGTTTTCTCCCGCAGCATCTGCCCTACACGCCCATCTCGCTTTACATATTGCGCCTGCCACGGATGGAGCGGAATGAGCCGGTATTGCGGAAATTGTTCGCCAAGGATCCGTTCCGCCTGAGCAAGAACTGCGGGAGCTAACGCTTCCCCGTAACCGTCAAGCTGCTCTTCTTCGACCAACTCGGCGGATGCGGCAAAATAATGCAGCGTAAAAGCGGCCCGGAATTCCGGGGCATAGACCGGAAGCTCCTCGTCCGAGAAGCCTTCCGAGCTCTTCGGAGTCGGATGGAACGGATGCCCTGCCAGCAGCGTCTGTTCGGAACCGACGTAATCAAGCGGGTCGGGCTTGCCGTTCTCCCCGCGCTCAAGAGCGCCGGCGATATAAAACCGCATTTTCCGCATGCTGTTCTCGATTTGCCCCCGAAGTTCCGACAGCCTTTCGCTCCGTTTTATATCCTCATCGTATAAGCTGACTTCCTCAAGTATCGCGCCGATTAAACGATCCGGTTCTACCGGCAAAAATGCCCCGCCGTTTTCGGCCATATAAAACGAGCCGCCATATTGATGCTGTCCGGACTCCGAATAATAAGCGAGTTGTCCGGCAATCCGGCTTTTGCTTTGCGGAAGCATGGCCGTGAACGGCTCCCCTTGTTCGTCCGGCGGAAATAAACCGGAATCCGCTCCTCCGCATCGGATATCGAATGCGCCAATTTCCCGGAGAAAGCTGTTGAGCAGCCCGCGAACCGAAGCCTGCTCGGCCAATCGGGAACTTATCGGATCGACGGCCGGTAATAGTTGATGTCCTAGCAAATCGGTTTCTCCCTCCTTTTTAATATAGTTTCAAGCTTATGCCCGCTTTCTCTTCCAACGCTTTAAGATAAATATGGCGGGCGCACGAAATATCCTCAATGGCCATCCCCATCGGATTCAAAATGATAATCTCCTCATTCGATTCCCGGCCGGCCTTTTGACCGCTCACGATTTCCCCGAGCTCCGCATACAGGCGCTCACGGGAGAAGCGGCCTTCCAGCACCAGCTGGTTGATGATTTTTTTCTCACGGTTCGATTGATCCCAGTCGTCCACAACTACTTTATCCGCCTTTAGATATACATCCTTTTGTACGTCCATAATCGATGTATTGCTGACAAAAACCCCCTTCTGCAGCCATTCATACGGAATGTACGGGGTATCCGTCACTGTGCATGTCACGACGACTTCGCCTTGCCGGACTGCGTTTTCAGCCGACTGCTCGACATGGATTTTAATATTGCTATAACGAGAGGCAAGCACGTCTCTCAGCCTTTCCGCCGCTTCTGCGTTCACGTCATACAGATGAAGCTCTTCAATATGCGCAAACTGCTCCAGAAGAGTTCGAAGCTGTGCGCTTGCAATCAGGCCGCAGCCGATGCAGGATACATGGCGGAAGCTTTTGCGGGCGAGACGGCGTGCCGCGACTGCGGTTACCGCAGCCGTACGCATGCTGCTGATTAGTCCCGCCTCCAAAATGGCAACCGGATAATTGCTTTGAGGATCGTTAAGCGCGATAAGGCCGCTGGCCCTCTCAAGGCCTCTTCTCTGCGGATTGTCGTGCTTGCTTCCGATCCATTTGATACCCGACATAGGAGTGTCTCCCCCGATATGCGCAGGCATGGCGATGATGCGGTCGGCGATATGTCCTTCTTTGCTATCGGTACGCAAGTAAGGTTTAAGCGGCTGAACGTACTCTCCCTTCGCATGCAGCGTCAGCGCCTGCTCAATCGCCTCCACATAAAGATCTGAGCTATCTCCGCCCAACGAGGCGATCGTTTCTCTGTCTAAATAAAGCAGCGTTGGCGCTCCCCCGTCATTGGACCGTGTTTGTTCAGGTGCTGCCGTTTGGACAATGCCGCCTGCTGTTTTCATGCTCATTTATGTATGCTCCTCTCTCTATTTCAAAGCTTTTTAAAGGGATGATTCCGGCAGCCCTTCAACCCATTCGTCATTGTAAACGAGATCCAAATAGCGGTCTCCGCGGTCGGGGAACAGGGTAACGATACGAATCGGCCTATCCCCAGCCGGTTCAAGCGTCGTGATCAACCGCTGTATCGCCGCCACGACTGAGCCGGTGGACCCGCCCGCAAAGATGCCCTCGCTCAGCAGAAGCTCGCGGCAGCCTCTGGCCGAATCCCGGTCGCCCACATGGATGACGTCGTTGATTTCCGCTCTGTTCAACAACTCCGGTACCCGGCTTGCCCCTATCCCCGGCAGCTCACGCGGCCCCGCCGGACTTCCGAAAATAATCGAGCCGACCGCGTCAACGGCTATGACCCGGAGCATAGGGAATTTTTGACGCATCCTCCGGCTTGTACCCATGATGCTTCCGGACGTGCTGACGCCCGCTACAAATATATCCGCATATTCGAGAGATTCCGTTATTTCCGAGCCGGCCCCTTCATAGTGCGCACGCCAATTGTTATCGTTGGCATACTGGTTGATCCAGAAGCCGTTCGGATCGGCTTGCAGCAGCTCCTGTACCCGCCGTATTCTCGTCTGTAAATACCCGCCTTGATCGTCACGTTCCTCGACCATTGCGATATTGGCGCCCATTTGCTTTAAAATGCTCAGGTTGGTCTTGGCGATTTTCGGATCGACCACACAGGTGACAGACAGTCCGTATAGGCGCGCCATCATCGCTAAAGCTACGCCCAGATTGCCCGATGTGCTCTCAATGATATGTGTACCCGTATGGATGATTCCGCTTTTTAGTCCCTCTTCGATGATGAAGCGTGCGGGGCGGTCTTTCATACTGCCTCCGGGATTCATATACTCTAATTTCGCGATCACTTCGACGTGCGTCTGCGGGAACATTCGGCTTAAACGGACCAGGGGGGTATTACCGACACATTCGGCCACCGAATTTTTAATGGCTGACTGTTTTTCATTTTTTTTCAGCACCAAAACCATGATTTCCATCCTCCCATACTGACCATAGAACATGATATTGATAATCATTATCATCTTATCTATATTCAGATTAGCACGATGCCCGGTCCCTGGTAAATTCTCCGATCGGATAATTTCTTTTATCCAATTAGAGTATGATCTTCACTAATTCCCTCCTTTTTGCAGCATTTGCTTTAATACATAAATAAAATCCGCGCCTGATTTGTCGCTCCCGAGCGCCTTTTTCATGTTTTGAATATGCTTTTTAACCGTGTTTTCAGAAACGTAAAGCTCTCCGGCAATCCGCTTTATTGAATAATGTCCGCAGAGCATGGCCGCAATTTGCTGCTGCCTGCTGCTCAGTGCCTCCGGAAGCGCCGCAGCTTGATCTGGAAGCGGCTCCGGCTCCTCTGCCGAATCATTTTCCTGACAAGCGCCATTACACTCAAAAGTTACTTTTACGTATTCAGAGATGCCAAGACGCATTACTTGCTCCATAACTTCGAGATGCAGATCGGCCAGCTTGGCGCGTCCCGTTTCATCCTTTACGCTAGAGTCGATCGTTAGTCTAATCTTTGTCACAGACATAGCAACCTCCCGATATTCCAATCAAAATTATTCCTAAATGAAATGAAAAGGAGAAGCGACTTTTCCGTTCAAGTTGCTTCTCCTTTCCTCTGTGCGCCTTATGGTTTCCCTTGTATTAGTATTGGTTTTTGTTCGCTTGCGTGAGCCGCCAAATATTTTTCAATGCGTTTCTCATCCGATATGAGAGGACATGTGTAACAATAACGGTCCTCACCAGGCAGACGGTAATTTAAACAGCATTTTGCCCTAAGCAAAATGTGCTGTCCTTCATGCAGCGGATCATCTACACTCCTAAAGCGGCTAATAATAGGGTTGGCCGCCTTGCCTGGAAACCATTCCGGTTTATTTTGCTCTGTCATAGCGCGGTATACGTTCTCAATATGGTTGCGTTTTTCGCATGATTCAGCCTGTCTGATCCATTCCCTCTTCCAATACGCAAGCAAATAGGAGAAGGTAGCCCACAGGGTTGATTCCCGGATTCCGGTAAGATATACAGTTTTGGCAAACACGGGACGGACGTTTTCCGAAAGTAAATGTCCGATATACAAATCGTTTTTCCGATTCGGATCATGGACAGATTTCAATGGATTAAACTGGGCCGGATCTGCGATATGAAAGTTCAGCCCGCTGCTGTTTACCGTTATTTTCACCTTCTCCACCGACATATCTATCCCGATTTGATGGTGTGTCCATAAATACAGCCCCCCGGCAATTAACGCGCCGTAACGTTTAATAAACAGTGAACCGATAACGCTCCTATTCGGCGTATTCAAACCTTCACCGAATCGTTTCAGCAAGTAAACAAATTGTTCTTCAGAATCCAGGGCTATACTTTCCTTTGCTTCCTTGTTCGCGCCTGCTTCAAACGAGATATTGAATCGATTTTGCAATAAAGGTAAATCGATGGGAACCATATGCTCTGTCTCCTAAAGGGTTAATAAATCTATCTGATGAATATGATAATCGTTCTCAAATTGGATGTCAAACTGTGGAATCCGATTGGGAAAACAGAAAAAGACACTAGTCCGCCTCACTAGTGTCATGTGAACTATTTAAAGTACAGCACCAGCCGCCTTAACAATCCCCTGACGTTCTGATTCTAAGGAACCAGGTTATCTCCTAATAAGGCTTATAGCCTGCAGCTTGGTAAATCATCTCTGTAAGACCAACCACTTTTTTCGCGAAAATACCTGGTACCATCACTTCATGGCGTCCTAAGATGGCGTCGACGAAGCTTTTGTCCTGATTTGTCGTTTTCTTCGGCAGTTTCGGAATGATCGGCTCCTTACCCAACCGGCGCAGCGTGACCTCGCCATTATCGTAAAAAATAGCGACGTCCTCCCCGCAAAACATAAAGGTTTCATCCCAACAAGGAGCACAGCCTACAATGTTCAGTCCGGCTATAGCCCCTTCAGCAAAACGTATCGACGTAAAGCTATCGATTTCTACAGGTGCCCCCTGCTGATGAAGCTGCGGCTTCACCTCTACCGGAGTCATACCTGTTGTCCATAACAGCATGTCAATGATATGACTCCCGGAATCCATCAGCATCCCGCCGCCCGATAACTCAGGTACCTGCCTCCATGTACCGGTTGTCACCTGTTTCCATTCCTGATAAAGCGAAGCGTTAATGGAGGTTAGCTTGCCGATTAAACCATCGGCAATCGCCTGACGAATGTAGAGGAACTCCGGCTGGAAATGCCGTTGATAGGACACCTGCAGCAGCTTCCCCGCTTGTTCTGCCGCAGCGATCAATTGTTCAGCTTCTTCCGAAGAACAAGTCATCGGTTTTTCGATTAATACATGGCAGCCGCTTTCCAGCACATCAATCGCTTGCCCGAAATGAAGTGTGTGAGGGGAACAAATAATAGCCGCATCCATATCGGCTTGAGCCAGCATTTCTTTATAATCATTGTATTGCTTCACATTCTGCAGCTCAAACTTTGAAACAAACGAATCCCGGCTGGCGGAATTTGTGTCCGCAATAGCAGTAAACTCAGCCTCTTCCAATTCCAACAATTGCCTTGCATGCAAGTGGGAAATGCCGCCGGTTCCGATCATCCCTATCCGAACTTTGCTCAACATCTTTCCCTCCAGTTAACTGCATTTTTTTATTTAATGCCTGAGAAGGTAATCCCTTGAATAAAAGATCTTTGTACGAGGAAGTAAAGAATAATAATCGGGAGCGTGACTAAGACGGAGGCGGCCATTAGCATTTGCCATTCAGCCCCGTGCTGGGTCTTAAAGGCCTGCAGCCCCAACATGATCGTATACTTACTCTCATCCGATAAATAAATCAATGGTCCCTGGTAGTCCGTCCAGCTTCCCATAAACTGAAATAAAGCAATCGTTAACAAAGCAGGTTTACATAGCGGAAGCATGATCCCCCAATAAATGCGCAGCTCCGACGCCCCGTCAATCCGCGCAGCATCCTCCAGTTCCTTCGGCAGCCCCATAAAAAACTGCCGCAGTAAAAATATATAGAAAGGCGCACCGAAAAATGCAGGCAGCCACAGCGGTATGCTGGTCCCGACCCAACCGAAATTTTTAAATAAAATAAAGATGGGAATCATCGTTACCTGATAAGGCACCATCATAACGACCAATGTTACGGCAAAGAGCGGCTTCGAGCCTTTCCATGGTATACGAGCTATCCCGTACGCTACCAACGGACAGGCAAACAAGACGCCGAGCGTCGCCAATCCGGAAATTCTCAGTGTATTCCCCAAGTAATTGAAGAACGGTACGTAGTTTACCGAATCCGGATAGTTGCTCCATACAAGCAGGCCGGGAATCCATTTGGGCGGCCAAAGAAACAATTCATTGTCCGGTTTTAATGAGGTGGATACCATCCAAATAAACGGCAATAAGAAGAACAGACCTACTAGAATAAGAAACGTATGAGCACATGCATTTTGTATTCGTTTTATTGATAGCTGAGATCTCATCGATTACGCCCCCTAATCTTTTCCTTGATAATAGACCCAGCGTTTCTGAGAAATAAAGATCAGCGCAGTCAGTATCACTACAATCAAGAAAAGAATCCACGCCATCGCGGATGCATATCCCATCTTCAAATAGCCGAAACCATTCGTATACAGATACATGACATAGAACATCATCGAGTTCGCAGGCGTTCCCTGCCCGTTCGTTAAGGTAAAGGGGAGCACAAAGTTTTGCAAGGCGCCAATCGTTCCCATAATGAGGTTGAAAAATATGACAGGGGTCAAAAGAGGCAGCGTAATATGCTTTAAGCGCTGAAGGATGTTGGCGCCGTCGACATCAGCAGCATCATAATAATCCTGAGGAATATCTTGCAATCCAGCAAGATAAATGACAATGGACTGCCCGACTCCCCACAAGCTCATAAGAACGAGTGACGGTTTAGACCAATACTCGCTTCCCAGCCAAGCCGGTCCCGGAAGTCCGATCTGCTCCAGCCAATGATTGACCAGTCCGAACTGGGGATTAAGCAGCCACAACCAAATAATCGTCGTTGCGATCGGCGGCACCAAGCTTGGCATAAAGAACATCGTCCGGTAAAAGCCTTGGCCCCGGATTTTCAAGTTTAAGATAAGGGCAAGACCTACCCCGAAAACAATGCTGATCGGTACGAAAAAAACAGTAAAATAAAGTGTATTATAAATACTTACCCAAAAGACATGATCCTGGAACAACGTTTGATAGTTCTCTAAACCGACCCACTCCCCGGGGTCAAGGATGCTGTATGAGGTAAAGCTGTAATAGATCGACATGATAAGCGGATAGGTATGGAACAGCAGCAGCCCCAGTATCCAAGGCAAAGTAAAAATAACTCCGTACAATGCCATCTTTCTCTCAAACCGTGTTTTCTTGGGCTTGACCAATAACATTCCCTCCTTAAAAGAACAGATGATGAGCGTACAGCAGGTGAGAAGGGGATAAGCAGCCTCCCCTTCCTCCTCATTGGCGTTTGCTATTTTTTAAGCTTAGCCAATTCAGCATCTACGTTCTTTTTGACTTCATCCAGCAGCTGCTGAGCTTCACCCTTGCCATTAATGGCCAAGTCCTGTACGCGCATCGTTTCATTCCATAAGAAGGAACCAACCGGCGTTACCGGTCTTGTAAAAGCGGTAGGCATCATATCCAGAAATATTTTTAGGTTAGGATTTTCAGACAGCTTCAGCTCTTCATTAACGGAAGGCATCACGCTGATATCATTGCCTGCAGTCGGGCGCTTGTTCCATAACAGCGTACCTTCCTTGTGAGCCACAAATTTCACGAATTCCCATGCTTCCTCGGTATGCTTTGCCCCCTTCGGAACAACGTATGACCAACCGCCGGCCCAAGTCACATTCGGATAGCCTTCTGCAGCCGGCATCGGCGCCACGCCCCATTCGAATTCAGGCTTATATTTGTTAAGATCGTTCAAAACCCAGTTGCCGTCGAACACAAAGGCTACTTTCCCTGTCCAGAAAGGATTCATTCCCGTCTGGCCGATCGCGGTCGAGAAGCTGGTTAAATTTTCAATATTGTATTTCTTCGCATACCCGGCCATCCAATCCAAAGCTTTTACGATTTGCGGATGGTTCGGAGTCAGCTCGCCGTCCTTCTCCCACTCGCCGCCCCAGTTCCAGCCTTGCGTATATAAAAAGCCTTGGTTCATCCATGGTATGAAGCCGATTTCATCATATTTGCCGTTTTTGCCTTTGACAAAGGTGGCTTCCGCCATTTTATCCAATTCAGCCATTGTCTTCGGCGGGGTGTTTGGATCCAAGCCCGCTTTTTTCATCAGCGTTTTATTGTAATACATGGCCCGGTTATCGGTGCCCCAAGGAAGGGCATACACCTTATCCTCATAAACGCTCTCGGCCCACACGCTTTTGTAGTAATCATCAGGCGATATCCCGTCTCTTTCAACAAATTCAGTCAAATCGGTTAAGGACCCTTTTGCAGCCCAAGAACCGATGAGGAAGCGGTCAAACAGCGCTACATCCGGGGGATTGCCTCCGGCAATGGCGGTCAGCAGCTTATCCGACGACTGTGTCTGGCCGGACGATTCTACAAACGTCATCTTTACTTTAATGTTAGGGTGTTTTTTCTCAAATTCATCTACAACGTACTTTTTAAAATCCTTCTGATAATCCCCGCCCCAAGGAAACCAAAAATCAATCGTAACCTTCTCGGCGCTGCTTGGCTTTACTGGCTCCGTTTCGTCGTTGGTACCGCTTTCAGATACAGTATTCTTGCTGCTGCATCCCGCCAAGACTAAGGTCAGTACTAAGGTGAAACCGAGAATAATAGAAATCCCTTTCCTGCTTTGCCAAGCTTTTAGACCCGTATTTCTTTTCATTTTTTTAGCCTCCCTGTCATTAAATTAATCATGATGCCATCCCGCCCGGGTTAACTAAATTGTATACGCTTCCATAATTATCAAGTAAGGAGAGCGCTTTTGTTTTTTGTGTGTTTTTTGGGTGTTTTCCGGTTCAGCTTAACGGTAATATCAATGTCACCTTCGTGCCGTCTCCCAATCCGCTTTTCAAATCCAATCCGTACTGTTCGCCGTAAGCAAGCTGGATCTGACTGTTAATATTTTTAAGCGCAAAATGCTCCTCACTAGTAAAATCATTGCTCTCAAGCGCTTCTTCAATCTCCCTCAGCTTCTCGGGTGAGATCCCGACACCGTCGTCAATGACCTCAAAGCAGAGAAGACCGTCCTTTTGAATCCAACGGATATCGAGCCGTCCTTTTCCCCTCTTACTCTCGATGCCATGGTAAATCGCATTCTCTACCAGCGGCTGAAAGACGAATTTTAAAACCTGATAATCGAGCAGCTCACTATCTACCTCCAGATTCACTTCAAACTTGTCCTGATAACGGACCTTTTGGACCGATAAATAGCTTTCTACTAACGATACCGCCTCTCTTACCGTAACCTTGTCCCTTCCATCGGATAAGCTAATCCGCAAATAATTTGACAGGCCGAATATCATTGTACTGATATCATGCACCTTGTGAATGCGGGAAATCCAATGAATCGAATCGAGCGTGTTGTAAATAAAGTGGGCATTAATTTGGGAAGCCAGCATTTTTAATTGATTTTCCTTTTTCAGAAGCCGCTGTACGTATAGCTCATTGATCAAGCTTTTGATTCTGGATACCATTATGTTGAAGCTGTCAAATAGAATACCGAATTCGTCCTTTCGATGATTCGTAATCTGAGTTTCGAAATCTCCTTCTTTGGCTTTGCGCATCGACCGGAGCAGAATCTGAACGGGATGATGCATTTGCCGGGCGATTATCCATGCCAAGATGACAGCAACTATCGTAAACCCTATAGCAAGATAAAAGGTATATACTCGAATCTCGCGGGAATCCTTCACTAATTGCTGCGCAGGAGCCATCCCGACAAGCTTCCAATCGTTAATACCCATTTGATCATATACGACCATCATCTCTTTTTCGTCAAGCGCCATATGTTTAATACCGCTGGTTTCAGTAGTCAATTCCAGGTCGAAAGGGCTCAATAGACTACGGCCATCCGAATCTCCAACAACGATGTTGTTACTGTCAACAATAATAGACATACCGAATGCCTTAAAATCAATTTCCGATAAAATTTGTTGAATTTCGCCCGGATCGATTTCAATTAACATGACGCCGATGATTTCGCCATTGCCCCATATGTCCTTCAAAGCCCGCCCATAGCAAAAAACCGGCTGAGCCTCCTCTGAAGGCCGATTTTCATGAATAAAAGAAGGGCGGATTCCGAACCAGACCGTCCGGCCGTCAGCCTCTTTAATTTTCTTATACCAATCCTGCTCCTGTTTAATTGGATCAATGGGTTCCCGCACGGAGAAAGTGGGGCTGCTTGTCAAAGAATAGTGATAAGAAGCGGCGTTTCCCCCAAAAATAAACACATTTGCGGTATCGTTTTTGGAATTCGCAAAGCTGGATAAAAATTTGTTAACTTGCTCGGTATTCTGCATTCTTTCATAATTGTCCCTAAATTCCCCCAGAATCCCTTTCTGCAATTCCCTGTAACCAAAAATAAAGTAAGACCGGTTTTCGTATTCTTCCATAATCATTTCAAGCCGTTTATTCGCTTGCTGAACGGTTTGCAGGGCGACTCCACCAACGTTGAATTGAATAATTTCTTTTGCTTTGTTATAGGAAAGATACCCCATTACCATAATGGAAACCGTCATGCTGACAAAATAAATAATAAACATTTTAAAACCGACAAACCGCCACTTCGATTGACTATTCATCTTTTGGTGCCGCACCTCCATATGCCAGGGTCGATAGGATGGATGAACTAGATGCCAAGATCGCGGTACTTCCCAGGTGTCATTCCTTCGATTTCTTTGAAGGTTTTAGAAAAATGGCGGAAATCGGCATACCCGACTTTTTCGGCGATTTCATAAACTTTGAGCGTGGACGTCTTCAGCAGATGCTTCGCCTTGTTTATGCGCAATCGGGTGAGATATTTACTGTACGTTTCCCCGACCTCCCCGTGAAACACTTTACTGAAATAGGATGGGTTAAGGTAAAGATGTTCGGCCACATCGTTCATCGTTATGCCTTTCATATAGTGTTGATGGGAATAATGCATGCCTAGCTCGACGATTCTTTTGTGATTGCCGGCACCCCGTGATTCGTAAGCGCACTGCAGGAGAGCATCCGGTAATTGTTCTCTAAGCTGCGTTAAAGTGATGTCCCGGTTTAAAATGGTTTCATTGAAAAGGTCAATACCCGGCGCTTTCATAAACGGATGCGCTGCCTCCCACCTTTTCGCTACGCTCTGAAGCAGCATCCTTAAACCACGGGAAATGTCCAGCGGTGAGCTTTGCTCGCGCGCAGCTTGCAAATGCTCGATCAGCTGCTCGACCGGTTCATTGATCGCTCTGTTATCCGCTTGCTTCATAGCGTGAATAAGCCTTGTTTCCCACGAACCGTCAGGACCAATATAAGCTTGAAGCTTCTTTTCTCTCATAGGAAGCCGTGCCGCATCATATACTTTCCCGAAACCGTCATAGAAGGCTAAAGAGCAAGCATTCAGCGCTTCCTCAAAGCATTGCGCCACCTTCATCATGTTCCCTGCCCTGCTGATCCCGATGCTTATGGTGATGCCTAAATACCGCTGCGCCGCATCAACCAACGCTATCATTCCATTTGAGAAGGCATCGTCCGTATCGTTTTTATTGCCGGATGCGAAGTTTCCGCGCGAGAACAACACAGCCAGCTCCGTATCCGCGTTATTGTCGAGCGGACAGGCAGCAGCTTGTCCCCAGCTCATCATAATTTCCTCGGCAATATTGCCAAGGGCAAGACGAATCAGCGAACGGTCTTTTTCCCGCGTTGCCCTTGCCCCCCAATGATGAATCTTTACCGCAAGAACAGTCAGGCAATGCGGGTCCAAGGTCATATTTAAGGCATGCCACCTTGCTTCAAGATCGCCTAAAGGATCAACAATACGGCCGAGCAGCAGCATTTCCAAAAAATGCTGACGGGCGAGAGGCAAGCTTTCGCGGATCTGCCCTGACATCTCTTTGAGTTGATGGCGGCGTTTGTTATCTTGTTCCAGATCATTCACACACCTACGAACCACTTCGAGCAGCGCCGTTTCCTCGATCGGTTTCAAAACATAATCGTATGCGCCGTATTTCAAAGCTTTCTGGGCATATTCGAAATCGTTGTAGCCGCTTATAATAATCACGCAGGCTTTATTTTGCTGATGCCTTAATGCTTTAATTAAATCCAACCCGTCCATTCTGGGCATTTTAATATCCGTAATAATAATGTCAGGTGAATCCGTCAGGATCCGTTGAAGCGCTTCTTCTCCATCCTCCGCTTCCCCAATAAGCTCAATTCCTTCTGCCATCCAATCAATCGTTAAAGAAAGACCTTGCCGAACCCATTTTTCGTCGTCGACGACAAGAAGCTTATACACGAAATCCCTCCTTTAATAGGAATGTTATGCTGGAATATTATTCGATTCCTATCTCAACTATATCTTTCGTGATGCTATTTGAATATCCTGTTGAATCCAAAACCAATATGCGATATATTGGTTTTATGAAAAATAATATTATAAATCCCATTAACCGTTTATCATTTAGAGATGAAGTCTATCAGACTTTAAAAAAAGCTATTGTCATGCTGGAATTGAAGCCCGGGCAGCGTTTAAACGATAAAGAACTAGCGGAACAGTTCGAAATCAGCCGTACTCCCGTTCGGGAAGCGTTAAAGCGTCTTGAAGACGAGGGGCTGGTAGAATCCGTTCCAAGCTCATCTACCCGTGTAAGTCCAATAAATGTAGAGGGGGCAAAAAATGCCTTTACCGTCGTTGCGGCCTTACATTCATTGGCAGCCCGACTTGCGGTTCCTTTGTTATCGGAAGCGGATATTGAAGCGATGGAATCGTGTAACCAGCAATTATCAATTGCGCTTGAGCATTCCAATGTTATCAAAGCCATTGAAGCGGACGATGCCTTCCATAATATTTTTATAAATGCCGCAGGCAATCCGGAAATTCGAATAGCTTTAGACCGGCTATCATCTAAAGTCCATCGACTTGAAATCTCGCAATTCGGCTCTATAAAGGGCATAAAATCAGTAGAACAACATAGCCGTATTATCACGGCTTGCAAAAAACACGATAAGATGACAGTCTCCAGGCTTGTAGAGGAAAACTGGTTAAGCCTTGGAGAACTGCTATCAGAACAAATGGATTGAGGTATACCTATTGCGACCTCTTTTATTAGGCATCTGCGCAGCTTTCTTTTTTGCCTTCACCTTCGTTCTGAACAGAATAATGGAATTATCCGGCGGGAGCTGGTTATGGAGCGCTTCATTACGGTATATTTTCATGCTCCCCTTTCTCTTGCTCATCGTTATTAGCAGAAGAAATTTACGCCCTCTGCTGCTGGAAATGAAAAAGCATCCCTGGACATGGCTGTCGTGGAGCTTTGTCGGATTCGGGCTTTTCTACGCGCCCCTATGCTATGCTTCCGCATATGGGCCGGGATGGCTTACCGCCGGAACATGGCAGATTACCATTATTTCAGGAACCCTGCTTGCCCCTTTTTTTTACGAATCTATTCAAATGGCAAACGGTCTACTGAAAGTCAGAAGGAAAATACCTTATAAAGGTCTTTCGATGTCGATCATCATTCTTGCAGGAGTCGCTCTGATGCAAGTTGAACAGGCATATTTTCTAACTTCAAGGGAGGTTTGGTTAGGGATCCTGCCAGTAGTAGCCGCATCATTTGCTTATCCGCTGGGCAACCGGAAGATGATGGATCATGTCGAAGGCCGGTTAGATGTGTATCAGCGTGTACTAGGTATGACCATAGCCAGCATGCCGTTCTGGCTTATCCTTTCGATATATGGTTTATTAACAATTGGTTTACCCCGTTCGACACAAATCACCCAATCCTTCTTCGTTGCCGTTTGTTCCGGTGTAATTGCGACTGTACTTTTTTTCCGTGCAACGGACATGGTAAGAGGCAGTATGCAAAAATTGGCTGCCGTCGAAGCAACTCAATCTATAGAAGTTTTATTCGCGGCAGCAGGAGAATTATGGCTCTTGTCTAGTCCCGTTCCCACTATTTGGGCTTGGGCAGGCATGTTTTTGGTGATAGCCGGTATGATTTTGCATAGTTATGTTTCTCATACTAAATAGTAAAGCTCCAGTGGAGGGGGATGCAGCTGCATCCCCTCTTTTATGGTTTTATGTTAGTGTAAATAACATTTATATAACACATATATAACATATCAACAATGGTAAATTGACATACATGTTTGTTTTCAGGATATAATATAGAAGCTAACCCTATTTTTCAAATATTCGAATAGACAGAGGATGTTTATGCTAGAATAATATCTTACATAAGATATTGTCGAAGGAGCACGCCCCTATGGGTGAATCTCAATTAAGGAGGCTTTTTATGGAGGCATTTGTTAATTGGTTAAACGGCATTATATGGAGTCCGGCATTAATCTATCTTTGTCTAGCAACGGGATTGTTCTACACGATCGCAACCCGCCTTCTCCAAGTGAGACACATTAAGCACATGGTCGTGTTAATGTTTCAAGGCAAGAGCTCAGAAGCCGGGGTCTCCTCTTTTCAGGCCTTGTCAATGGCACTGGCGGGCAGAGTAGGCACAGGCAATATCGCAGGGGTGGCTACGGCGATTGCGTACGGAGGGCCGGGTGCGGTTTTCTGGATGTGGTTGATCGCCTTTTTGGGAGCCGGCTCCGCATTTGTTGAAGCAGCCCTAGGTCAAGTTTATAAAATCAAACAAGACGGGCAATTTCGCGGCGGCCCTGCCTATTACATTGAAAAAGGGTTAAAGCTTAAGTGGTATGCCGTCTTGTTTGCGATCGTTACGGTTATCGCAACAGGAGTACTCTTGCCGGGCGTGCAGGCGAACAGCATCGCTGCCGGAATGAAGAACGCATTCGACATTAACCCCGCGATTACCGGCGCTGTGCTCGTTGTGGTTCTCGCCTTCATTATTTTCGGCGGCGTGAAGCGTATTGCCAAGGTCGCTGAGATCGTAGTGCCGTTTATGGCTGCGGGTTATATTCTAGTAGCTTTATTAATTATCCTTTTCAACATTTCGGAACTGCCGCATGTATTCAGCCTTATCTTTTCGAGCGCATTCGGCGCCAATGCCGCCTTTGGCGGGATCCTTGGAGCTGCGATCAGCTGGGGGGTAAAGCGCGGTATATATTCAAATGAAGCTGGGCAAGGCACTGCGCCTCATGCCGCTGCCGCTGCAGAAGTGTCGCATCCTGCCAAGCAGGGGCTCGTTCAGGCATTTTCCATTTATATTGATACCTTGTTCGTTTGTTCCGCAACAGCATTTATGATTCTCATTACCGGTATGTATAATGTAGTGCCGGAGGGAGCAGTAGCTATTGTCAATAATTTGGGCGAAATCGAACCCGGACCTATGTACACGCAAAAGGCAGTCGAATCGTTTTTACCCGGCTTTGGAGCTCCTTTTGTGGCCATTGCCCTTCTGTTTTTCGCGTTTACGACCATTATGGCCTATTACTATATGGCCGAGACAAACCTTGCCTATATTAACCGCAAAATAAAACGGGTCTGGTTGGATTACATCTTAAAAATTGCCGTTCTGGGCGTTGTATTCTTCGGCTGCGTCAAAACAGCAGGGCTTGCCTGGACACTGGGAGATATCGGCGTAGGTAGCATGGCATGGCTGAACATTATCGCCATACTGCTGCTTACAAAGCCGGCGTTAATCGTATTACGCGATTATGAAAGACAGAAAAAAGCGGGAAAAGACCCGGTATTCGACCCGGTGAAGCTGGGCATTAAAGATGCTGATTTCTGGGAGAAAGAATATCAGCACACTGAGCTTGTTGAACCTAACCGAAATAATACTTTATCTTTATAATAATTTTTTACCTTCTCTGGAAAAAAAAGACGTCATAGTGTTCCATCACTATGGCGTCTTTTTTTGATATTCCCGACTTCTTACCCCTTGACCGATCCTGCCGTCAAGCCGCGGATGAAGCTTTTTGAGCCGATTGCAAACAGGATAAGCACCGGAATCGTTCCTAGTGTCAGACCTAATATTTGAGCTGCCAAGTCGGTGCGATAAGCGTCTCCGAGCGCCGTGATTCCGAGCGGTATCGTGTACAGCTCGGGTTTATTAACTATAATCAGCGGGAGCAGGTAATTGTTCCATGACCATAAGAATACCAGAAGCGAAAGTGTCGTAATCGCCGGATAAATAAAGGCAATGACCATCCGGAAAAATACGCCAATGTCCGAGCAGCCGTCAATCCGCGCGCTTTCCAGCACCTCAGTCGGGACCGCGCTTTTAATAAACTGCGTCATCCAATATACGCCGAACGCATTGGCCACCCAAGGCAGGATAAGCGGAAGCAAGGTGCCCGACATGCTGAGATAACGCATCTCAATAACGTAAGCGACCAGACCGAGCTGGCCGGGAATCATCATCGTGAGCAGTACGGCGGCAAAAATCTTGTTCTTATTTTTAAAATCGTGCTTGGCAAAGGCAAAGCCTGCAAAGGCACTGACAAAAACCGATAGCACCGTGCTGGCCAGCGAGACGATCAGGCTGTTCCAGTAAACCAGATCGAATCGGCTGGCGGCCACCGTTTTGAAATTTTCAATGAAGTAAGTACCCGGCAATAAAACGATTTTCGTAAAAAGGTCCTCGTTCTGATAGGTTCCCATGATCGTCATGATGTAAAAGGGCAACAGCGCGAATATGGAAAGCAGCGCAATCACGGACGTCGCTATCGTCGTTCGAAATGTGTGACTCATTCCTGTTCCCCCCTATAAAATCTTGCCCCGATGAATGAGAAGAACGCAATGATAAGACATAGCCCATAGGCAATGGCAGCCCCAAGCCCGTAACGCGTCGTACTGCCGTAGGCGGTATCATACATATTCCAGACGGTGGTTAAGCAGCATCTGTCCGGTCCTCCGATGACTGCCGTACCTGATCCCATACCAGATCCTCCAAGCAGCAGCATCGGCTCCTCCAGCAGTTGAAAACCTCCGATGATGCCTGTAATGACGATAAAGACCGTCACCGGCTTTAAAAGCGGAAGCGTGATCGACAGGAACGTTCGAAACCCTGAGGCTCCGTCCACCTGCGCGGCTTCATTCAAATCCTTCGGTATGTTGGCAAGGCCGGCCAGGTAGAAGATCATCGTGTAACCGAAACCTTTCCAGAACAGCATCACGATGATGACCAATCGGGCATACAGCGGATCGCCCAGCCAATAGATGCCCTCGTCGATCAGGCCCAGATAAAGCAAAATCTTATTAATAAAACCCGCCTGCCAGTCAAACAGAAGGTTGAACATCAGTCCCACAGCGACCGGCGTTACGATATAAGGAAGAAAGTTGACCAATTGGAAAAAACCTTTCCACTTCACCCAGCGGCTGTAGAGCAGCGAGGCAATGATGAGTCCAAATATAATTTGAAGAGGTAGCGTAAACACGACAAACAGCAGCGTGTTGCCGATCGATTTGAAAAAATAAGAATCGGGGTTAAACAGGAATTTGTAGTTGTCCAACCCGACGAAGGTTTTATCCCCGATGCCATCCCAGCTCGTCAAGCTGACATATAAAGAAAACACTATTGGAATAAGGCCGAACGCTAGATAGAAGAGCATGTACGGCGAAAGGAAAAAGTAAGGCACCCATCTTCTTTTTACGGCATCCATCGCTCTCATCACTCCCAAACGATGTTCGGCGATTTCGCTTTCAATTCCTTTTGAATCCTTTCCATCGCTTGCTCTACACCGAACGAATCGTCTTTAGCAAGCGTCTGGAGCACAATATTCATCACTTCATCCAATACGAGGTCATTAATATTTTCCGGCATGTCTTTCGTTGTTGCCGAGATATCGACGAAGAACTTTTCTCCGATATCCTGGCTGCCGAAGTTCCGCCACGTCCAGTTGGTAAACGATTGATCCTCATAAGCTTTTTTGAAATGCGTGAACACGCCATCCGTTTTCTGCGCGTCTGCGCCTTCCTGCGACATGGATGTAAATTCGATCCATTTCCAGGCAAGCTCGGCGTTTTTGGCGCCTTTCGGAATACCGTGCGAGGAGCCGCCTCTAATGAAACCGCCGCCGGGAGGCACCATCAGCGCCCAACGGTCATCCTTCTTGTCGTTAGGTCCAATTACATATTGCGGCATCCAAACAGGTGACATGGCGAATATATATTTCTCCCCGCCGAATGCAGCATTCCAGGCAGGCGTCCATTGATCGAGCTTATCTATTACGCCGGAGTCGCGAAATTTGACTAAAGTGGTTACCGTGCTTTCCAGCATTGGCACATTCAGTTTATCCCCGTCAAAATACGGCTCGGAAATCTGGCCTTTAAGTATTTGCTGAACGTCGCCGAGACTTGGGAACATTTTCACTTTACCGCCGCTTTGCTGAAGCGCCTCTTTCCCTTTTTCGATAAACACATCCCAGTCTGTGAAAATGGCTTCCATTTCCTCCGGATTATCGGTTCCGAAATATTGCTTGGCAAGCGATTTGATGAAAGCTATTCCCGCTACGCTCATATCGTCCGGGATCGCAATCAAATGATCGTCTTTGGAGAAGGCCGCGATATCATAATCGAACAGGATCGTTTTATCCGCGTTATACGGCGGCGCTTCTAGATTCTCGAGTATGTCCATATCGAATATTTTCGCTTTTTGCCCGCGCTCGATCCGTATGACGTCAGGCAGCTCGCCGCCTGATGCGATGGTCGTTTGCAGCTTTTTCGAAATGTCCTCATTGGCAACGTTCACCCGCTTTACCTTAATGTTCGGATATTTTTCATTGAATGCCGCCAAAGCCGTAGGATGCTCCGGCTCCCAAGTCCACAGGACGAACTCTCCCTTGTAATCTTCGTTCCCTTTGATTGCCGCTCCGGTATTATTTTCTGAAGCACTCTCATTGCCCGTGCCGTTCTCTTCCTTACCTGAGCCCTCTCCATTACCGGAATTGCCGCCTCCGCAGGCCGCGAGCAAGCCTACTATCATCATAATAGAGACCAAAAGGCTGAACCGTTTTGTCCAATTTTGCGTAAGCATCGAATAATCTCTCCTTTTTCATCAAATAATGTCTGCGCTTTCAATATACATGCCCGCAAATGTAAGCGTAAACATTGCAATCCTACACTTTTGGTCGCAATCCTACACTCCCTATTGATTCGAAGGCCGCACAGTACGTTATAATCAATAATACACACAAACTAGCGGGGGTAAGGTCTATGAAGGTCATATTGGTAGATGACGAACGTATCGCTCTGGAGCATGTCAAAAGTCTTCTGCCTTGGGACGATCATGGCTACGAAATCGCAGCATCCGCGACGAATGGCAAAAGCGCACTGCGCCTATGCGAGGAAATCCGTCCGCAAATCATGATCGTCGATATCCGTATGCCTGTGATGGACGGCCTGGAATTGATCCGAGCGGTTTCCGAGCGAAAGCTGGGCGTTAAGTTTATTGTCATGAGCGCTTATGAGGATTTCGAATATGCCAGGCAGGCCATATCTATAGGAAACGTCTCCAGCTATCTGATCAAGCATGAGGTTGACCGGAATAAATTGCTCCATGAGCTGAACAAAGCTAAGGAGGCCTGGGAAACCGACGAGAAACAGAGAAGGGTTCAGCGTTCCGAGCAGCTTATGGAAGTCGTGACGGGAGCGGAACTAACGAGCGTATTCCATGAGAGCGGAGCGAAGCCTCCCTTCGCCATGCTCCTTATCCAAGGAGATTCGCCGTTCTCGGCCGTACCTTCTGTAAGCGGAAGAACGGAGATCATTCAATCGCTCAAATGGGCGTCCAGCGAAATTCATTTATGCGCTGATCAACCGTCTTGGCAGCTTATCGGCGAATTCCCGCTTAACCGAAACCAATTCATCGCCTTGTTTTCCCAAAAAAATAAATCCGCAGCGCTTATGCGGGATTCGTTTCGAGAGCTTACGAAAACCATTCATTCTCATATAAAACGGCAATACAGCCGGAGCTATTCCTTATATTTCTCTTTTCAAAGCCATGATTCCTCATCGCTTCCGCATACCCTTCGTTTAGTCGAGGCAGCCGCGCGTCATGCCGTCTTTTGCGGAAAGGATATGATGGTGTTCGCAGATGAGCTCCCCCTGCCTAATTATGACAAAGCGGGTGGCATGCCGACTCGGAGCATTTGCTTCGAGAAGCTGATTGAAGCCATGAACCAAAATGATGCCGAAGCAATTGAGAGCGCTGTCAAAGATCAATTTCATTCTTTATGCCATCCGCAATGGGATTTGCCAGGCTTGTACGAAACCGTGCATGCACTGACCGGACTTATTAATAAGCGTCTTGCCGCCAAAGGTTTGCCGGAGACCGATCCACTTGATGGAGATGCAGGAGAGCCAATTTATCACATTGATCAAATAATGAATAGTTTTATCTTAATTATTCAGAGACTCTGCGCAAGCAATGATGAACAAGAGCAGATATCAGGCAAAATGCTGAAAGCGCTGCGCTATATTCATGCGCACTATCATAAAGATATTAACATCGAGGATGTCTCCCGCTCAACGGGAATAAGTGCCTCCTATCTCCATCAATTGTTTAAGCGTGAACTCGCACGTACGTTTCTCGATTATTTGACGGAGCACAGAATCAATCAAGCCAAGCGCATATTGAGCCAGGAAGACGCCAAAATGACCGAGGTCTGCGCAAGAGTCGGTTATCGCTCACCGCAGCATTTCAGCCAGGTATTCAAAAAAACGACGGGTATTCTCCCCCATCAATACCGCCATGGAGGCTATAGCTCATGAAAAGCCTCCGTTCCGTCATCCTGCAGCGGATCGTTATCGTTGCCATTATCAGCTTCCTGTTGTCTGCGGCATTCACCTATTATTATTATCAGACCATCTTGGTGAAGCAGATGATCCATGAGGATGAGACGAAGCTCACCCAAACGGTCAGACAGCTTGAATATATGTCGGACGATATCGCCAAATTTTCATTTTCATTAATTATTTCCCATCAATTGCAGTTCTTCTATAAAACGTACGAACAATTGGATACCTTCGGACAATTTGCGATAGTTCAAGACACATTGGATTATTTGGATGAAAACAAAGGCTTGCGCAAGGAAGTATCCAGCTTTGCCCTTCTATTGCCTAACGGCCGCGTATTCTGGAGCGAAGCCAGGAACGACCGGTACTTTAGCGAGCATCTGAAAGAGGATTGGTATCAGAATCATGTCCGTTCAAGGCAGCAGCATGCCTTTACCGAACCGCATGACATGATCATAACCGGAAATTCTGTCGATGTAGGCAAGATGATCAGCTTTATCGTAACCGTAAAGGATATTGAGCAGCCCGGGCGTACGATCGGCGAACTGATCCTAAACCTCGATTACGGCAGCTTCGAACAATTGCTTGACTTTGGCAGTGCGGATTTCGAAGGATTTCTTTGGAGGAATAACGCAGGCTATCTTTTATATGAGAAAAAGAATCCGGCGACAGAGATCTCGCTCACCCCTTCGCTTCTTTCAGCCGCCTCCGGGAAGCAGCAGGAAGGCACCTCCCGAATCCAAGGAGGTTATATGCTGATCGACCGGTTCGAGAGTAATAATTGGGAGCTCGTAACCTTTATTTCCCAGGATTCATTAATGGAACGCGGCAAAATCGTTCTTTATTTGCTCGGCGTTTTTTCATTGACCAGTACGATTTTGATCCTCCTGCTTATGATGCCGGCCATCTTCCGGATTACGAGACCGATCATGCGCTTATACCATGCCATGAATGCCGTCTCGAGCGGGAATCTGCAAACATCGGTGTACATTAGAACCGGTGACGAATTGGAGAAGCTGGGGCAGGGCTTTAACCGTATGACCAATCAGCTTCAGGTGCATTTGGAGGAATCGATCCGCCATGAGAAGGATAAACGGGAGCTGGAGCTGGAGCTTCTCCTCTCCCAACTGAATCCGCACTTCGTATACAATACGTTGAACGCCGTCATTTACATGGCACAGAAGCAAGGAAATGATGATATTGTCCGGATGGTCAGTTCTTTTATCCGGATTTTGCAGGATGCCACCAAAATGGGCGGGGCCCAATCCCTTATCCCTCTCCGTGAAGAGATCGGATTATTGCGGGATTATATCGCCATTCAGTCATATCGGTATATAGACATGTTTGAGGTAATATGGGACATCCAGGAGGAGGCCTATGATTGCCTGGTTCCCCGCAACCTTATCCAGCCTTTTGTCGAAAATGCGATTTTCCACGGCATTTGCCCGAAAGAAGCTCAGGGGACGATACGCATATCCTCATCAGTTTCAAAGAGCGTTCTTGCCATTCAAATTGAAGATGATGGAATAGGGATCGAGGCTGATCAGCTTCCAACCATTTGGGATAAGGGGGAAAACAAGAAGAACTCAGGGCTCCGGCATATCGGGTTATCCCATACCCGGAAAAGGGTGGAGCATTTATTTGGCAGACAAGCTTCCATGCGGATGGAAAGCAGCCCCGTTCAAGGGACTACCGTAACGGTTGAACTGCCGCGGCTTGTTAACCATGATAGTTAATTAGCAGCGGAGGGCTTTGGATTTATCGATAACTCGAGGAAGAGAATTCGGATAACAAGAGCTCAATAACATCAGAAGAAGGCTGCCGACATTAATGAATCGGTAGCCTTCCGTGCTAACGGGCAGCATGTTTATTAAGCTAAAGGGCTGTATAATCAACCATTACTCGGTTGCCTGCAGGATCTTTCATTTGAAAACTTTTCCCGCATCCGCCGCGATCCAGTATGTCTGTAACCTCCACACCTTTTTGTTTGAGAAATTCATGGTATTCTTCGATATCGGGTGTACCAATCATCATAACGGCTGTCGTGTCGTTACTCCGATTGAATTGGATAGGGTGGGTGGTGCATCCGATCTCACATAAGATGATTTTCAAATAACCTGGGCGTTCAAGCGACCAAATGTCACCTTTATGGGTGATTTTATATCCTAGGAACTTTTCATACCATTCCGCCGACTGTGCCATATCAATCGCAGGGATGTAAACGACAACCACACCTTGAAGTCGTTCTAATACTCTACGCTCGAATGCTTCATCAACTTTATTGTTTATTAATGTTCCTTCGATCAATGATATCAACTCCAATTTTAATTTTTCCTTTGCCCTTCTAAGGCGGCTTTCGGTGGAGCTTACAGATATATTTAAGAACTTGCTAATCTCCCTAGTGTTAAATCCGCTCATAAAGTAAAGAATTATCACCTGTCGATATTTTTCATCCAGGGAATTTAAAGCATTCCATACTGATTTCGCTCTCTCACGTCTTTCAATCGTTTCTTCTGTAGACACTGGATCAGCAACTTGATTAATAGCTTTTAACGTTGTTGTTTGCGTGTTCATCTTCCTAATCCAGTCAATACTTAGCCGTTTGGTAATCGTAAATAACCAACTGCCGAACCTCCCCCTCTCCTCTAAACAATTCAGATTGTTCCATGCCTTAACAAATGCCTCCTGTGCAATGTCTTGGGCTAAATGGAAGTCACCGAGAAGACTGAATGCCGTTGAGTAGACTGCGTTAGAGTATTTTCTAACTAAAGCGGAAAATGCATCTAAGTCTCCCTGACATGCACAATCGACAAGCACTCGTTCGTCAATAAGCAATAGTCTCACCTCAACAGTTCCATACTATATAGACGTAAGGAAATTCAAAAACCGGTCATGAATTTTAAAATATTTTCTTCATTAAACTATGAATATCCTTTTTTGAATCACGGTTAAACTTTTTCTGCTCGTTCAATAAAAAAGAACGCTCCCACTGCTGGGCGTCCTCCACACAATAAGCACTAAGAAAATACTTTATTCTTGGGCTGCTTGTATACTGTAAATTTTCGATGAATGTAAACGTTCCTTTGTTCCAGTCGACGTAAATGGTCATTACGGTTTTGATAAACTAATCAAATCGGAATAGAAAATTGATGTATACGGAGTTTCACTCATGTTGTAATAGATTCTGACCTTTCAAAGTCTGTTGAGACTTTCCCAAGGGATCCAACTCCACTCCACTTAGCTTTGATCTTCGTCTGGTCAACATAGAGGACGAGTATTGAATCCTTTTATTCGATTGCAGTCACTTCTACTTGCGTATCCGAAAAAGTTGGAGCGTGTGCAAAATCGGCGTAATGTGTTGATGTAATGGCGTTGACGGTACCGGAATTGCCGTGGCTCGGCCAGTAGCCCATCGGAGCGAGGACAACTCCCTGTATAACGCTGTCGCTGACTTTTGCCACGGCCTGAATAGAACCGCGATCGTTGAAAATTTTTACTTTCTGACCATCACGTATGGAACGTTTGATTGCATCATCCGGATGGATCACAAGATTAGGCTCGCCTGCAACTCGTTGCTGCCGGGGCGAGTTGCCAAAGGTAGAATTGAGAAATGAATGAGATTTCGTTGACAACATGTTTAGCGGGTACCGATCCTTTTGATCCATCTCTGCCGACTCTTGATAATGTGGAAGGGGATCGATCGGTTCGCCCGGTTGAAACTCATTGTATGCCTCACGGAAAAGTGGCAGTACCCAGTTCCCTCCTGCAGCCATTGAGGAGTACAATTCTACCTTTCCCGAAGGGGTGGGGAACTGTCCCTCCGCATGTGGAGCGTAAACATCGGGATGTGGCAGGTTGAGACGAGCATAGCCGGTTTCAGCCAGTTTTTCCAAAGAGATCCCTTGCAAAGCAGGGGCCGACCAGTCCAGAAACTCTTTTGCCATCTCCTCGTCCGTTGTTATAAAGCAGGAATCGTCGAATCCCATATGGCTTGCAAGCCGTCTGAATAATTCAGAGTTCGAAATCGCTTCACCCAATGGTGCGATAGCCGGAAGATTCAGACTGATATAGTGGTGTCCCCATGAGAACATAATGTCGTATTGCTCCAGTTGGGTTGTAGCCGGCAGAACAATATCAGCGTACCTTGCGGTATCCGTCATGAAATGCTCGCTGACCACGGTGAATAAATCTTCCCGGGCCAAGCCTCGCAGGATAAGCTCTTGCTCAGAAGCAACGACTGCCGGATTTGAGTTGTAGACAAAGAGCGCTTTGATTGGTGGTCCCTCCAGGTCACCTGTCAAAATCCGTCCAAGGCGCCACTGGTTGAGCACCCGAGTTCCAGGACGAATAAGATCCTGACGTTGCATCAGATCCCACTTGAGCGGGAAATTATAGAGACTCAATTGCAGTATCCCGCCGCCCGGCTTTCGCCAAGCCCCAATCAGAGCAGGCAAACTGGAAATGGCACGCACAGCTTGACCACCATTTGCGTTCCGCTCCAAGCCTACACCGATCCGTATGGCCGCTGGTTGCGTTGTTGCGTATTCACGGGCCAATTGTATAATGGCGGACTCTGGCAATCCGGTGATTGCCGCGACCCGATGAAGCGGGTACTCCTGAACACGTTCTTTCAGTTCCGCATAACCAACAGCGTATTTCTCAATATAATCAGCATCGATCAAATTTTCATTTATAATGAGATGCATCATCCCTAGAGCCAATGCGCTATCGGTGCCTGGTCTAAGAGCAATATGCCAGTCAGCCTGGGCAGCCGTTTTCGTCTTAACCGGATCGACGACGACCACTTTGGCTCCTCTTTTCCGAGCTTCGGCAACAAACTTCCATTGGTGCAAGTTATTGCTTAACATATTGCAGCCCCAAATGATGACGTATTTGGAATGGACGATGCTTTCGGGATCCAGGCCAACAGTCGGTCCCAAGGTCATGACATAAGCGGATGTCGCTGCGCTGTCACAGAAGGTTCGTTCCGAAACAGAAGCCCCTATTTTGTGAAAAAAAGGATCGCCAACAGATAACCCGTTCAGGATGCCCTGCGTGCCAAGATAGCTGTACGGAAGGATGGATTCTCCACCAAATTCGGCAATAATCTGCCGAAACCGGCCCGTAATTTCATCGATCGCTTCATTCCAGGTGATGCGCTCAAACTGCCCGCTCCCCTTCGGCCCCTTCCGTTTCATTGGATAAAGAATTCGATCCGGACTATAAACCTTTTCCTCATAATGATTAACCTTGACGCATAAATGACCAGCAGTAAAGGGATGATCCGGATCCCCCTTTACACTGGTTGCAACACCATCTTCAATAGTAACCAACATGGTGCAGGTGTCAGGACAATCAAGGGGACATGCCGCACGTATGATGCGCTTCGACTCGACAGGTGTACTCATTACTCTTCATCTCCTTCTAATTGTAAAAATGATTATCAATGAACTGCAATGAGCTGACTATCCACCGATCTGGGACATTCGTCTAACTGTCGGCAAATCCGACCTATCCTGCCTGCCCAACGCTTGCGCCATCTCATGTGATTCCGGTTTTAGTGCAAGCGCCTCGCGGAATAATTTTTCTACGGATTCTGCATTCCCGATAACTGAACGTACATTGGTCTCGTAATTCCAATACAGGCACGGTTTGATCATACCGTCAGCAGTCAGCCTCAGCCTATTGCAATTGGAACAAAAATGGTCGCTAACAGGATGTATTAAACCGAATGATCCATGCGCCCCGCTAATACGGTAGTTCTCACTTGGCCCATTGCCGTACACATGGCTTATACGTTCATAGTCCAAGTCCAATGCTTGGCAACGATCGAGTACGGTTGACAAAGGTACATAGCGACTGCGCCATGTTTCGTCTTCGTGACCGATCGGCATGTATTCGATGAACCGAACTGTTAGCTTTGTCTTTAGTGTTAAAGAAAGAAAGTCGTCAATCTCGTCATCGTTCATGCCTTTCATCAATACAACATTTATTTTGATAGGGTCGAACCCGACACGTATGGATGCTTCGAGAGCAGCGAGAACTTTACGGACATCGCCTCCACGTGTAATTAACCTGAATCTGTCCGTACGCAAGGAGTCAAGGCTGATATTGACACGCGTAACACCAGCCGCTTTTAATTTGTCTGCCTTTGCTGCAAGGAAAATACCATTAGTGGTCAAAGCAGTGTCTTCAATGCCAGGAATGGCCGTCAGTCTTGCGATCAGCTGATCCAGATTTTTACGAACAAGAGGCTCTCCCCCTGTGATTCTCAGCTTGCGAACTCCGAGTTTCGCTGCAACTCTGACAACATCAACGATTTCGTCATCAGACAACAGCTTTTCTTCTGTTTCAAACTCCATACCCTCTTCAGGCATACAATAGACACATCTAAGGTTACACTTGTCCGTAACCGAAATTCGCAAGTAATCATGCGTACGACCGAAACGATCCGTTAATTTCAAATTCGCCGACATGTCACCCTCCCCAAGGTATGTTTTTGTCAGGAAATATAACATATAATTTGATGTTTACCTTGATAAATAAGATTATATTTCCTTCTACATATAGAGGCCAATGCTTAAATGCTATACCCTATATACATAAAAAGCATGAGATGAAATAATTTTTTTGAAAAACTACGTTAGATTTACTAACACAATAATAGATGTAACTGATGAGTTTTATTTTCTATGTAATGAAGTATGCTATAATATTGACATTACGTGAGAATTAAAGGAGGGGTCCTATGTTTCAAGATGTATTAGGAAAATTCATATATGAAGTGGACAAAGAGAATAATTTAATGGCCTGGAGAGTCGTTGATCAACTGAATTTTTCGGATATTAAAAAAATCTGTGACGTTATTAAAGAGACAGTTGAGAGTATGCGAAAAGGGAAAGTTAAAATTATAGCAGATAAACGTTATTCAATCGATAAGCAAGGTCATGCTATCGTTTTTAGCAAAAGCGTCAGTCATGAATGGATGCTGCTTCAGGAATGGTTGATCTCTCATTGCTCAGCCGTGGCTGTATTATGCGGGACTCTTGTCATGAACGCTCAAACGAACCGTTTATCTCAAAAAAGTGCTCGTATACAGTATTGAAATCATTTTATGATAATGATACCAGCAAATGCTTACGTAAAGCGTACTCTTTCCTCGGGATAAAAAGTAATAATCTCGTGGAATCCCCATTTCCCACGGAAGTATAGTACTTCAAATAAATGAGGAGTGATGATAATTGGACTTTAGAGACCTGGAAGTGTTTGTCACTATAACCAAACTTGGCAGCATAACTGCTGCTGCGGATTATCTTCACCTCAGCCAACCTACACTCAGTCGCAGAATACGAGGTCTCGAGGAGAATCTGGGTTATGAATTGTTTGAAAGAGTGGGGTCGAAGCTTGTATTAACACCAGCCGGCAAGGTTTGCTTGGAGCGATGCATATCGTTTATGGCTGATATGAAAGAAATGACTAATGAGATGCGTCTCGCCTCTCATAACGTTCAAACGTTCTCCATTGGGATGGTTGATATATTGGCTGAAACTCGATTTTCATTGATATTCAAAGATTTTTGCAAATTATACCCTTCCATAGATATACATCTTTATACAGCTGAAAACGATAAAATTTCAGAACTGGTCGCAAATGGTGAAGTAGATTTAGGTATAAAATATTTTCAAGAAAAAAAAGTGAAGAATATTGAACAAATTAAAATAGACAACGAACAACTTGGTGTAATTGCCGCCCATAACAGTAAATATGTTACCGAACCATTCTCCCCTCTCCAACTAAATAAAGCTAAATGGATTACTTTTCCAAGAAGGGATGCTTTCGGTTCAATTATCGCTTCTGTTCAACATTTCAATCTTATGCTGAACAATACCACCGAAAACAATCATTTGGAAATCGGTAGTTTAACGGCACAGAAGAAATTAGCCGAAGCTGATCTTGGGCTATGCCTGCTTCCCCTCTCAAGCGTCGTCGACGAAGTCCAATCTCAAAAGCTTCAAGTGGTAAATACACCTTCTCCGGAGATCAACATCCCAATAATAGCCCTCTACAGAGTTTCCTCCCCTGTTATAGAACTGATTGAGATCTTTGTTGATTTGACCAGCAACGAATAAACAGTAGTAAATTGACATTCGGTACCGGAATAATATATAAGTTATCCTATTTTTGTAAATATTCGAATATAGGGATTAGTCGTGTATTCAACTAATTCGGGAATGTTGGGTTAGTAAAGACCGCCCCACAGCGGTCTTTTTAAAACTGAATAAATTTAAAAGATAACAAAGACCCCATTACCTTCCATCGAACATTTGCCATTTCTCGAACAGCCGGTCTACTTTGTTTACAATCGACTTTTCCGAAACCGTTGCAAGTTCTCCGTCGTTAACAATGAATTTCCCGTTCACCACAACATCGCATATCGCGTTCGGCTGCATGGCGTATACAACGTTCGCGAACAGCTCCCGCTTTGGTGACAAAGAAAGATCATCCAAATTAAGCGTTACGAAATCGGCCTGGTAACCTTCTTGCAGGACGCCTACGGGCAGACGCAGAAGCTCCCCGCCAACCTTCGTGCCCATATCGAACACTTGCTTTGCGTTAATGCAGGTGCCGTCCAGACGGGTTACCTTTTGCAGAAGCGAGCACATTCTCATCTCTTCGAATACGCTGATCCGGTTATTGCTGCAAGCCCCGTCCGAGCCTAACGCGATCCGAACGCCGGCTTGCGCGAGGTCCGGTATGCGTGTTACGCCGTCCGATAGAAACATGTTGCTTGAAGGACAATAGGCCAAAGCCGCGTTTTTCTCGCCTAACAGCCGGATCTCCGAATCCTCGAGCCAGACCAGATGAATCGCAATCATTCTTTCGTCAACTACCCCGAGATCGTTTAAATAATGAACAGGCCTAAGCTTATATTTCTCCAGCGTTTCTTCCACCTCAAACATCTCTTCCGCAACATGGATATGGAAAGGGGTATCGAGCTCCTGCGCTAAACGGTGTCCCGCCTTAATCATCTCCGGAGAAGCGCCATGCGGACTGTGTGGGGCAGGATGGATCGAAACCATCGGATTCCCTTGATACTTTATAGCCAGCTGGCGGGTCCGATGCACCGCATCCTGAACGGTTTCTTGATAGCTCAGCGGAGCCCCATCCCAATCGTACATCGTTCGTGCCAGCACCAAGCGGATTCCCAAATCCTGCGCCGCTTGAATAACCGCTTCGTCAGTGGCCGTACCCCCGTTATGGACGTAGAAAAAATCGCTGACCGTGGTCACGCCGTACTTCAGCATTTCGCCGAATGCAAACAATGCACCGGTATAAATCGCTTCTTCGTCCAGTAGAGGCGTATACTTGTAGAGGGCGTTGTCGCGCCATTCCAGGAAAGGACGGTCAACGGCGATTCCTCTCAAAAGGCTTTGAAAGGAGTGGTTATGTGCGTTAACGGTGCCTGGAACGATAGCTTTGCCGCTCAAGTCCGTTTGCTCGACGCCTGCATATTTCCCTTCCATCGCTTGCCGCTCACCGATTTCCTTAATGACGCCATTCTCGACAAGCATTACGAGATTGTTCTGAAACTTCTCTTTATAGTAAATATAATCGGCTTTATATAATTGCGGCATCTCGGTTCACTCCCTTAGCTGTCTAATCGTTGATCCAGTTCCAAAATGGTATGAAGCAGTACATTGGCTGCCTTCTCAATGTCTTCCATCCGGCTCTCTTCATCCGGACAATGGCTTTTACCGCCAATACTCGGCACAAACAGCATTCCGCTTCTCGTAATGGAAGCCATATGAGTCGCATCGTGGCCAGCCATGCTGCCAAGCAAATGATTCGGATAGCCTAATGATTGCGCCTGCTCCTGACTGACTCGAATAACTTCGTCATCCATTGGCGCCGGGGGCTGATCCAGCATGACCGTTCTCTGCACAATTGCGCCGCGCTCCTGCTCGATCACCGAAATACAGCTTTCCCAAGCCGTGATAGCCTCTTGAATTTCTTCCCTGCTTTTACCGCGTATTTCCACGATGAACTGGGCCTTCTCGGGGATGATATTGGCGGCATTCGGCGCTATAACCATTCTCCCCACCGTACCGACAACTTCACCGGCCGGATGGTTCCGGCATACCTTTTCCAGTGCCAGAACGATCTCGCAAGAAGCGGTCAATGCGTCGTTCCGATCCTCCATCAACGTGGTTCCTGCGTGATTCGCCTCACCACATACAATAACGGTTTCCCGGTAAATGCCGGTAATCGCGGTTACGACACCAACGGGAATATTCCGTTCCACTAAGCGTTTCCCTTGCTCAATGTGAACTTCAAGAAATACGCTCAATTCCTCCGGCCCGCGGGCGGCATCTTCAAAACGGTCCGGATCGCCTCCAGCGCTCCGCAAAGCCTCCGTCAAAAGCTGTCCGGCCGGATTTTTGACGTCCATAATATCCATTCTTTTCAGCTTCTTCGTAACGGCCCTGCTGCCGAATGTCGATAACCCGAATGGATTCGGCTCCTCCGCGCTGAACGATACCAGTTCCAGCGGATGTCTCGTCATCATCTCATGCTCTTGCAGCACCCTCATCACTTCAAGCGCAATCAGAACGCCCAGCGCGCCGTCATATTGACCGCCGTTAGGTACCGTATCGATATGAGAGCCGAAAGCAATGGCGGGAAGAAATGGCTCGCTTCCCTTCCGCATTGCCCATATATTGGCTGCTTGATCGACCCTGATCTCCAAAGCTATCCCGGCCAGCTGTTCCTTCAGCCAATCCCGCGCTGCTAATTCCGCAGGCGTGAAGGTTGTCCGGTCGAGCCCGCCATGTTCGTTCCTGCCGAACATGGCCAAAGCGCGGATGCTCTGCTCCAAACGGGCAGGGTTAACCCGAAGCTGTTTTTTTTCCAAGCAAAACACCTTCCTTAACCGCAATTTTTCCATTTTTAATAACGGTATCAACAAGATTGACCGCGAAGTTATATTGAAGCATTTGATAATTTGAGGCGTTGAACAAAACGATATCCGCTTTCTTCCCGGCTTCGATGCTGCCGATTTGATCCGCTCTTCCAATCGCATGAGCCGCATTAATCGTCGCCGCTGCAAGCACCTCGGCTGGCGTCATTCGCATGGTTATGCAGGCAGCGTTCATGACAAACGGCATCGACTGGGTAGGAGATGAGCCGGGATTGCAATCGGTGGAGAGCGCTACAGCCACTCCTTCCTCAATCATCGTTCGAGCCCTTGCCGGCTGCTCCATCAGGAAGAAGGCTGTCGCCGGCAATAGGACGGCAATCGTTTGACTGCCGGCCAGCCTGCGGATTCCCTCGTCGGATGCTTGCAGCAGATGCTCTGCGGAAGCCGCGCCTACCTTAACCGCAAGCTCGGCGCCGCCGGTATAAACAATCTCATCCGCATGGATTTTCGGCTTTAAGCCATACCGTTTGCCGGCCTCAAGTATCCGTTCGGACTGCTCTACCGTGAACACCCCGTCCTCACAAAATACGTCGCAGAACTCAGCTAAATTTTCACTCGCTACGAGCGGAATCATTTCATCGATGATAAGACTGACGAAGGCTTCGGGATTCTCTTTGTATTCAGCGGGAACAGCATGCGCTCCCATAAACGTGGATACTAAATCGACGGGATGAAGCTCATTCAGTCTGCGGGCGGCGCGCAGCTGTTTCAATTCATCCTCAACCGTCAAGCCGTACCCGCTCTTAGCTTCTACCGTCGTAACTCCATGCTGGAGCAAACGGTTCAGCCGCACATAGGATTGCTCAACCAGCTGTTCCAAAGTGGCCTCCCGGGTACTCTTTGTCGAGCTCAAAATTCCGCCGCCTTGTTTTAAAATATCGATATATTTGACGCCCTGCAGCCTCATCTCGAATTCTTTCTCCCGGCTGCCTGCGAATACGAGATGGGTATGAGGATCCACAAGTCCAGGGGTGACCACTTTGCCCGCCGCATTTATTGTCGTAACGTTTTCCGTCACCGTATCCAAATATTTAACTGCCTCTTCATCCGTACCCGCAAAAGCAATACGGTCATCAACTAGAATGACGCTGCCGTTCTCAATAATGCCCAGCTCAGACAATTCCCGTCCCCGCTTTGGGAAATGGCTCGCCCCATCAACGGTTACAACCTGATTCGCGGATTTAATATAAATTATCGATTTCATTTCGCAGCCATCCTTTTGTCTGTAATTCGGTGCCCAGCGGGGCTTGTGATAGTCAAACGATTTGTTGTATTCATAGTATATGCCTCCACCAAATTTTCAGGTATTTCGCTTGCAAATCCGAATTTGCCACATACACTATATAATTATCATTTGGATTAGGGGCTGAGAAATTGATCCAGTTCAAAGTTGTGAAAAGGCCGGTCATTGCCATTACAGGCAGTGCAGGAAAAACAACAACCAAAGAAATGATGGCATCCATCTTACAACAACAATGCAAGGTTTTTAAAACGAAATATAATCAAAATGCGCCTGGGGACATTGACCGGCAAATAAAAAAAATAAACGCAACGCATAAAGCGCTTGTCTTAGAGTACGGGATGTCTCAAGCAGGACATATCCGAAGAAGCTGTCAATTGCTTCAGCCTAATATTGGAATTGTCACAACGGTAGGTAATGCGCACATCGGTAATTTTGGGGGAAGTATAAAACGATTGGCGAAGACAAAGTCTGAGCTCATTAATGGAATGAAGAACAATGGAATGCTTTTTTTAAATGCAGATAACAGCAATTCCAACTATTTGGACATCAAACAATTTAAAGGAACCATGTACAAAGTTGGCATCCGTCAAAAGGCTGACTATAAAGCAAACAGCATTTCATACACCACAAAAGGGATGACCTTCCAAGTAAAATTAAACAACAAGCTGGAGAAGTTCGATATTCCTATTTTCGGTGAACATAATGTATATAATGCGCTTTTCGCTATAGCTGTCTCCCACCGGCTAGGAATATCACCTAACCTAATAAGAAGAGGGCTGCAAACCTATGAAAGACCCAAAAGCCGTTTAACGATCTACCCGCTCAAATCAAACATAAATTTAATAGATGACTCCTACAGCGCAAATCCGCAAGCAACGAATGCGGCAATTGACGTGCTTACTCATATTGGCAAGAAAAATAAAATTGCAGTACTAGCCAATATGTTGGAATTGGGCAATTACGCCAAAAAGGGTCATGAAAACGTAGGTGCTTATGTTGCGAAGAAAAAGATAGATCATTTGGTAACATTTGGCAGCTTGGCCAAGCACATTCAAGATTCCGCTGTAAAATCGGGATTACCTTTGACCCGGACTAAACACTTTTTAAATCAAGGCAAATTGCATAAATATTTGAGCAGCATAATCAAACCAAACTCTACTATACTGGTAAAGGGTTCTAACAAAATGAAGCTGAGTCAAACCATCCTGTTTTTAAGAAATGGCCAATGATAGATTAAGCTGTAACAACAAGAAAACCCGCCCTGGCTTGTGCCGTGACGGGTTACTTTTGTTGCGCATCGGTGTGATGTGTTAAATGGTGTTAAACCATGACTTTACAAATATCGTTTGTGAATTCAACAGGATCGCTGATCGTCAATCCTTCGATCAGAAGGGCTTGATTGTACAGCAGGTTTGTATACAGATTCAGCTTCTCTTTATCGCTGCTATAGGCAGCTTTTAATGATTGGAATACCTCATGGTTGACGTTAATTTCAAGCACCTTATCCGCTCTTACGTCTTGTCCGTTAGGCATGGCTTTCAATATTTTTTCCATCTCAATCGTAACTTCGCCCTCGGTGGACAAGCAGACAGGATGGGATTTCAAGCGCTTGGACGCTTTTACGTTTTTCACTTTGCCCGCTAATAGGCTAGTCATATGTTCAAAGAGATCCTTGTTATCGTTCTCTTCCGCTTCGGACTGCTTTTCACCCGCATCCGGTTCTATCCCCAAGTCGCCGCTCGATACCGATTTAAACTCTTTCTCTTTGTATTTCGAGATCATCTTGATCGCGAACTCATCGATATCGTCGGTAAAGTAGAGAATCTCGTAGCCTTTGTCCGATACCAGCTCGGTTTGCGGGAGCTTCTCGATCCGTTCGATCGATTCGCCGGAAGCATAATAGATGTACTTCTGATCTTCAGGCATTCTCGATACATACTCATCCAACGTGACCAGCTTCTTCTCCTTGGAGGAGTAGAACAGCAGCAGATCCTGCAGATCTTCTTTATTTATTCCGTAATCGTTATATACTCCGAATTTCAGCTGTCTGCCGAATGATTTGTAGAACTTTTCGTAGTTCTCTCTTTCTTCCTTTAAAACGCTCAGCAGCTGACCCTTGATTTTGTTCTTGATGTTCTTCGCGATGAGCTTTAATTGTCTGTCATGCTGCAGCAGCTCTCTCGAAATATTAAGAGATAAATCCTCTGAGTCGACCATCCCTTTCACAAAGCTGAAATAGTCGGGAAGCAGGTCCGAGCACTTGTCCATGATCAGCACGCCGTTGGAATAAAGCTCTAGCCCCTTCTCATATTCCTTCGTGTAATAATCGAATGGCGTGTTTTCAGGAATAAATAGAATGGCATTGTAAACGACGGCGCCATCGGCACTGATATGGACATGCTTAATGGGCTTATCGAAGCCGTAACGTTTTTCAAAATAAAAATTCTCGTAGTCTTCCGGTGTCAGCTCATTTTTATTTCTCCGCCAGATCGGAACCATGCTGTTGACGGTTTGTTCTTCCTGATACTCCTCGAACTCATTTTCGCTGTCTTCCTTCGGCCGCTGTCCCTTCACATCCATCTTGATCGGGTAGCGAATGAAGTCGGAATATTTCTTGATGATCGCTCTTAAGCGATACTCTTCCAAATATTCATCATAGGAATCATCCTCGGTGTTCTCTTTGATGGTCAGGATAATCTCGGTACCCACCGAATCCTTCTCGCACGGCTCAATCGTATATCCGTCTACTCCCTTGGATTCCCACTTATAGGCCTCATCGCTGCCCAAAGGCTTCGTGATGACCGTAATCTCGTCCGCCACCATGAACGCGGAATAGAAGCCGACGCCGAATTGACCGATAATATTGTGACCGTCTTTCGATTCGTTTTCGTTCTTGAATGCAAGCGAGCCGCTCTTGGCAATCGTTCCAAGATTACTCTCGAGCTCCTCTTGCGTCATGCCGATCCCCGTATCGGTGATCGTCAATGTTCTACGTTCTTTGTCGGCTGTCACTTTGATGTAATAATCTTCTTTGTTAAACACCAATTGATCATCAGTCAACGCTTTGTAATAGATTTTGTCAATGGCATCGCTGGCATTGGAAATGAGCTCTCTTAGAAATATTTCTCTCTGCGTATAAATGGAGTTGATCATCATCTCAAGCAATCGTTTCGATTCTGCTTTAAATTCTTTTTTGGCCACGGATGGAGCTCCTTTCAGTTGGTTGAGGATTTAGCAATTTAGCACTCCAACCATTTGAGTGCTAATTCTTCCTTTTATATAACATATTCTATTTTTTAATGTCAATATGATACTCTGATTTTTCGTACATAAATTGCCATACGTTCCCCGCCTTGTATTCCTGCAACGCCCATTTTATATGGTCAAGTGCCCTTTTTCTGATTCCAGCATAATGTAAAGTATGCTAAAAAGGAGGAGAACAATGCAGAACCAACCTTACATTCAACACCCGGCAGGTTCGCCGAGGTTCCATCCGGCAACGCAAAATAATGAATTACAACCGGATTATAATCAACCCCCTCGTGATGACTATTTTCATGAATCCCATTACACTTGGTACCACGATACCGACCAAACTGATGATGATACCAATCCAGCTATGTATCAAGCTCAGGCTCAGGCTCAGGCTCAGGTGAACGATCCAGCTATGCAGCTCAGTCCTGCTATGCATCAACCTTGGGAGCCCCATACTCACGAGATCAGTCCTGCTATGTATCAACCTGGGGCCCCACAAACTCATGATATCGATCCTGCTATGTTTCATCCTTGGGGTCTCCACACTCATGAGCTCAGTCCTGCTATGTCGCAGCCTTGGGGTCCCCACACTCATGAGCTCAGTCCTGCTATGTCGCAGCCTTGGGGTCCCCACACTCATGATGTCAGTCCTGCTATGTTTCATCCTTGGGAACCACATTTCGATCCTCATTCTGACGGGTGGGCACACTACTCTGTTGACTACCATTATGACTGGTACCAGCAATGGGATCAGCAACGAGCTCACGACTTCTATCCTGCCGGATACCACCCGTGGCCTGATTACCATTGGTAGAAACGAATCCGCCAAGACAGACTTTTCCCCTTTATAAGAACCTACAGACCAGAAAGGGCAGATTGAATGTGATCCACATTCAATCTGCCCTTTGGGTCATATTAGCAGCCCAAACTCCCCTCCAAGCGGGGAAGCCCGCGATAAGGACCAACCGGAATTTGAATCAGGCTGGTTTTTCCTTGAGGAGCCAACTTATAAATTTCATCGCTCAAGTTTGCATCAAATCCAAGGAGCGGGCGTCCCCCCATCTGAACGGCGGACGCCGCCAATAATAAACGCTGTACGAGCATTCCTGCCTCCATTTGTTGAATGCGGTAGCCTCGATATCCAAGCTGCGAATGGAGATGGCTCCTATCCCCCGCCACATGGAAGCAGAGAGGTACTTGGAACAAATTTATATTGTCCAGAGACATTCCCTGCTGCAGCCAGGATCTATGATCTCCGGGGCGCACCTGCCGCATCTCATGAGCGGTGCCGTCATAGCGGTAAGCGCCATCCGGAATGCCTTCAACGCCATAGAAACAGCCATACAGGGTGACACGAGGCACGGCATTCTCTTGTGCTCCATCCAAGTCATTTCGATACGAGAAAGAAACCGTCGCTTCTTGTAACAGAGCGGCCAGATTCGTTTGGCTGACTTGGTTCAAAACATATTCTGCCTCCGGTGAACACCGCTTTCGGCAAACCGATGCCAAATCATAAGACAACCTGTTCACGGGGGGTAAAACGACCGCACCGTCCTCACAGAAAACGTCGTTCTCCCTTCCGGTCTGCCGAAACAATTGTACAGCATCCAGCATGGATGCTTCGTTCATCTCGGTCACCATCGGATATTCCTTGACCATCCGCGACCGGATGTAGTGGTCATGCCGAACCGTTGGCAGCTCCCGGCACAATTCGGACGAAGAGATACTGCCGTCACTGTCTCTTCCTTTTGCATCCCAACTGATCGATGGCTCTGCCGATAACGGAATAACCGAATATACACTCTCCTCCTGCTCGGATAGCCCGAGCAGGTGATTGACGGCACGGTCAAGAAATTGGAAGTAAACACAAGGCGCAAATCCAAACCGTTTCGCCACTTCCAGCATCTGCCCGATCAGCACGCCGGCGTCAAGCCCCTGCAGGCGATAGGAAAAGTTATTATATTTATAATAATTTTTCCAAAACATAGTCGAAACAAAAGCGACGCCGAAACAATCCTGCATGTCACAACGATTTCCAAGTGTCCTGCCCAAATAGGAATCAAAATTCCCTTCACGCAACAAAATCAAACGGTGGTGCGCCACATCATAATGGTAAACCCCGGCAGGCAAATCCTCCAGCTTAAGATACATATACAGTTCGTTCGGATATAACCCTCCGCCGGAAGGAACGGAGCGTCGGTTCGTTTGATGTGATATGCCCGCCGCTTCTTCCGTGTCATCCGCGGCTAATATGGACTGGCTCATTTGCACGAGCCCGAATACGTACCAGAGAAAATGGCCGATTCCCCGAAGATCCGGCTTCATGGGCGCTTCCCTTCCTCTTTCGAGCGTCAGCGGCACCTCCGCAGATAGCGGAAATGCCGGCATCCGGCGATAGAGCTTATATGGAATCGGCGCATCTTCCCAATCCGTCTCCCAACCCGGGGGTTTGACCTTGTCCGGGTCAAAATGCAGATGGTTCAGAAATGCCTTGAGGTTCATCTTTCACCCCCTTAAAATTTTGCAAAGCAAAACGGCATCGTAAGCATACGCTTTATGGGAACGGGTGCGGGTGCGGATTGAGTTCTTCAGGCGCCAGGGGCTCTTTTGCATATCCGAGTTTTACAGGTACCTTTAACACCCTCTCCAGCCCTCTCAAGCGGATAAGGTGTTGTCCGAACGTCATCGGCAGCATACCCGGAATCAATACTTTCACACAATACAGCCCGTTTCGCAGAGTCTCCGGTGTCGTCTGGTCCACCACGATCACATCCAGATTCAATCGTCGGAAGACCTGGAGGAACGACTTCAGATCATCGGTCAGATCCGCATTCCTGACATTGCGTTTAAATTCCTCGTCAAACGTTCGCAGAGGACGATTTTCATCCAATAAAAACTGCAGGCGTTCCTCCGCTTGCGGCAAACTGTACAGCATAGAATGGTCCTCCATTTGCCGCACCTCGAACGGGTCGTGGAGCATTCGTTCATATTGCTCCCGATTCTCCTCGAATTTCTCGTTAGACGTCAGCAGCATACCCGCAATCTCGTGGATCGCGCTTTTCACCGCCCGTATAGGATCCGGGCTGGCTCCGGCCGCACAAATGAGGTTCACTCCCTTTTGCGTCCTGTTTTTCGCCAATACCCAAACGCATGGAATCCCGTGCTCCATTGTCGAGTTAAACATATGCACATCATATCCCGTCACCTCCTGCAGACGCTCAACCATTAAATTCAGTTCTAGGTCGCCGGCTGAATAAGGGTCAAGGCGCGGAATAGGCAGCTGCGCATACCAGGTCAAGAGGAAAGAATCACGTTCTACCACTTCCAAAATGCCATAAAAAATGGCTTCCTCCAAACTGCCGCCTAATGCGCATCCGTTGGAAGTTTCATAGACAAAACCATGGCCGCAGCCCGAACTGTAGTAGGCGAGAAGTTCCGGGACAAGAATCGGACGTTCCTGTAAAAATGAATACCCCCACACCCAATCGATTGACCGCTCGGGATCAAACGGCTTGAACGGAAAATCAGGCCGTTCATACTGTTTCTCCTCGTGTACGCCTACCTGAACGGGGTTCAGCGCACGGTCTTTCAAATTATGGAAACTATCGTGGACTACCGTCCGTTTCCCGCGCGGCGATAGACCGCAGTAACGCTCCAAGCCCTCCAAAATGGCCGTCAGTTCGCTATCCGCATAGGAATTAGTCCGGCCTGCGCATCCCTCATCCCCCCCAAACAACGGCAGATTAATACTCGAGTCGGCAAAAGGCGATACAAGATCAAGCATTTTCCCGTTTAATAAGCCCGTACGGGAATCCAGATAATCTTTGGCCAACACTCCCTTAAGTTCATCCATTGGACGGCAGCGGTAACTATCGGAGTTGATCTTCGGGCTTGGTTGAAGCGAAATACGGGCTGCTATATCAGAATCATCGGGCAATTGGCTGCAGACCGGACACAGTGGATTAGGCATGAAGAAGTGGCGCGAGCTTTTCAGGGTTTGAAGATTGATCAAAAACACTTGACCTTCCGTATGAGCCTGCCTGCCTTCAAGTACCTTCCTGGCTTCCGCCACAAGCAAGTGAGCCACCTGCAAAAGTCCCGTGCGCGACGCCCATACGTCATAAGGCATTCCCCCTTGCTCCGATAACCTTTGCTGCAGCTCAAACATTTCCTTGCGGTCGCTGCCTGCCAATAGGTGCCGATTGTCCGCGCATTGAGAGCACCCCGGCGTACCCGGGCGAACAAGCGGCCCGACCACACCCTCGCCAAATGAAATAAAGCCGCGCAGCCAAGGCGTTCCGGTCTGTTGAAACATTTCTTCCGCCAAGTGATGAACGGAGGGATCCCACGAATCGTTCAACACCAGCGCCAAATCCACCGCTTCCGGTACGCTGGATGCGAAATCGGTTTGACGAACGAGCAGGTATTGGATAGATAATTCCTTACATACGAAGTCCGCGAGCTGCCCTTCTCCGATAACCGCCACGGTTCCGCTCATCTGTGCTCCTCCCCTCGCAGCGACACGCCAAAAACTCCCGCCAGTTCCTCTTTTAAAAACGGTTCGGAAGCCAGGTCACAGACCAGAAGCCGCTTGTGATTCCGTTTCAATACCTTCAAGGCGGACCGCAGAACCTTCCCGTGTTCCGTCTCTTCACACGATGGGATCGCAATTTTCTGAGGCGCCTCTTTCTCCGCTTTAACAGATGAAATCGCAAGCACTTGCTCCCTATGGTAAACCGGATTGTTTTGAGCCTTCAGCAGCGCTTTCTGCAGCGCCTTCCGCAGCGCCAATGTCCGATTCAGGTCGATACTGCCATGCCAACAATCATTTACACCGACCCATACCACCGGGAAGCCCGACACTTCCTCTCCCAATCCGATTAACGGCGCTCCCTGCATCGTAGTCAATGCACGCAAATAATAACGGCAGCGTTCATCTTCTACCGCGGTCAGCTGTACACGAAAGACAGAAGGGTTGCGTGCATCCAGCCGGCTGTCCAGCTCTTCGGCCAAACACTTTTGCAGCCCGCGGCATACGCCTTCCGCAACCGTTTCCCCCGCTCCGACACCTGCAATTCCGAACATTCGCGACACGTACGCTTCGATCCCGGCCAGACCCGCCTCACGCCGCGCTTCCACATGCGTCTGACCATTACAGACGATCTCCGGGAGCAGCCCGGCGGGGCCTTCTGTCAGCGGATCAGCTGTCTGCACGCGGCATTGAGAAAGAGGAAGCTGCTTTAAATCCCCCTCCTCCCAATTATGGAAAATACCCGTTTCCGCCGAAGTCAACCGGCTGAAGTAAGGAATCAATCCGTTCGATTCCTTTTTGACCGAGCTCTGCCCGAGCTGAAAATCGAAATCTTCTACCCATTCGGCTGCCGGACTTCCATTCACAAGCGGATGCGGCAGGAACGGACTCCAGTCACTTTCCAACGTTTCCAGATTGAGCAGGAACAATTTATTTTGCAGTTCCGATACAGTCACTCCTGTAGCTGTTTTTAGCCATTCAAACACGATCACATTCGCAAGCATCGCTTCCGCCGTTGAGGAAATCGTATTCAGTTGAGGATCTTTGGATAGCGCGGAACTGTGTACACGGCGCCAGGCCGACTCTAAGCAGCCTTCCGAATCCGGATGGACTAACGGTCCCGCCAGACCCGCCTGCTGGATAAACATAGCGGGCAGAAGCACCTTCTTCTCCTCCCTGCAAGCCGAGTGAAGGGCCCTCAGTTCCACGAAACCACTCTCCTGCGACACATACAAGATCGCATCAAATGGCCGCATAACCTCATGCCAAACAATGCCTCCATCCTGCGGCAGGCTGATCTCCTCCACCTCAACCTCCGGGTCCGTTTTAAGGGCATGCGCCACTAGTTCCAGGAGCCGCTGCCGGTTCGTCGTTACCGGGTCCGTGACAAGCACGCGGAATTTGGGCAATCCGGACTCCAACAAAGCCGCAACGAGCGAGACAAAAAACGAACCGGAGCCGACCGCGAGCACTTTGGCCTCACGATAAGACTGAAAACGGTACGCGCCTGAACCGCCATTGGTATCTAAAAATTCAATTTGAGAAGCATACTTCTTGAGAATCTCATCCGGCAATTGATGCGGACGGTCTTGGCTTACGTCCCGAACAAAGCCGTTTACGTGCAGCACTTCCGCGATTTCATACACCCGTTCCCGGTGTTGATCCGGCAATCCGTCCGTCAAATCCTCCATCGTGTATTCCCCGTTAAACACCGGGATCAATTTTTCAATCCACTGGTCGATCGCGGTGCCTTCCATACGGAACGAGCCCATATTGTTACGAAAATAGACGCCTCCTTCCGGAGCAGGGAGAAAAAACGTGTCCCCTTTCACTTTCAGACGCATAGAGGGATTCAAATCCATTCCTCCTTCAGATTTTGCCTTTCGCAAAATCACCTCGTAATCATAAACACCAGCAATTCCTCTTTAATGGTATGTATGGCAATTTGTCCCTCATGCCAGAACTTATATAGAATAGCCCCTGCCAGCGGAGCTGCTTGCAGGGGCACCTCTTATCTCAGATAACCACGCCTTCAGAAAATTAGTCGCCGCAGCGTGCACAGCTTCCGCAGCGGGAACAGTTGCTGCAGCGGGAACAGTTGCTGCACCGGAAGCAGTTGTGGCAGCGGAAGCAGTTGTGGCAGCGGAAGCAGTTAAAGCAATTGAAACAATTACTGCAAAAACCGATGCAGAAACCTATGCATAAACCAATGCAGAGCCGTGAGTCGTTAGGATCTTTCTGGCCTTGACCCCCCGCCTGCGTCATCCCGCTCGCATTGAAATCGCCGACTGTCAGATTCTGAAGATCCTTTTTGAATTCATTCATTTTTATAACCTCCGTTTAATTTTCCTTACTTCTAAGCAAACTGGTCATGATGCCGAATATCTTTCACGACAAAATATACATATGAAATCCGCTCCGCTAGTGTTCCTAGTACAGACACCTATAAATGACCTCAACTAGTCTTTTTTTTACTTGGCTATTACCTCGCGCGCAAAGAACAAAAAAAAACCGACGCTAAATGATGCGTAAGCGTCGGTTTTTTAAATCACACTATATCAATGCAATATCCGGCTTAAAAATAATCGCGTACGTTCTTCCTTCGGATTGGACAGTACTTCCTCAGGCGGGCCCGTCTCAATGATTTGTCCTTTATCCATAAAAATAATCCGATCTGCAACTTCCCGGGCGAAGCCCATTTCATGCGTAACCAGCGCCATCGACATGCCTTCCACAGCCAGCTGCTTAATAACCTGAAGCACCTCGCCTACAAGCTCGGGGTCAAGCGCCGACGTCGGCTCATCGAACAGCATAAGCTTCGGCTGCATCGCCAGTGACCGCGCAATCGCGACACGCTGCTGCTGTCCGCCCGACAGCTGACTCGGATAGGAATTCAGCTTATCCCCCATCCCTACCTTATCCAGCAAGCTGGCTGCCAGCTCCCGGGCCTGCACCTTATTCATCTTCTTTACCCATGTCGGGGCTTCCATTACATTTTGGACAACGGTCAAGTGGGGAAACAAATGAAACTTCTGAAATACCATTCCGATTTCGGTACTCAACTGACTCTGCTTCTGCTTCAGAATGGATTGTCCGTTAAACAGGATGTCGCCGGACTCAATCTTCTCCAATCGGTTGATGCAGCGCAATACCGTACTTTTGCCCGAGCCGCTCGGCCCGATAATCACGACCTTTTCGTTGTTCTTAATCGACAAATTAATGCTTTTCAATATATGGTTATGTCCGTAAAATTTATCAACGCTTTTAAATTCGATCATGCGCGCTCAGCCCCTTCTCCAGTCGGTGAGCCACAGCCATCAGCAAGGAGTTTATAACTAAATAGATGACTCCGATAATCGTGTACACCTCAAAGCTGCGGAATGTCGTCGTAATGATCGTCTCACCCGTGCGGAACAATTCCGCAATCGTAATTAAAGAAACCATCGATGAATTTTTAATCGTCGTAATAAATTGGTTAACCAATGGTGGAATCATGATTTTGCTTGCTTGAGGACCAATAATACGAATCATGCTGATGGACTTGCTCATCCCGAGAGAACGCGCCGCTTCCATCTGCCCCTTGTCGATTGCCTGTATGCCGGAGCGGACAAGCTCTGTACAGTATGCTCCCGTGTTTAAGGCTAGTCCGAGTATGCCCGCTTCGAACGGCTCTAACTGAATCCCCAGCTGCGGGAGGCCAAAGTATAAAATAAACAGCTGCACCAGCAACGGAGTACCTCTGAAAATCCACGTATACGCAAAAGCAATATTTCGCAGCAGCTTCGATTCCGATACCTTGCACAGCCCTCCGGCAATACCAAGCAGCAATCCGATCGCCAGGGACAAGATAGAGAGCTTTACCGTCATCCATGCACCGTCTATAAAAGCTGGCAGGAAAGGCATTACGGTTGAATAATCCAGATTCATAACTGATCCTCCCGAGATCCCGTTAGTATTACTTCAGCCATTTATTGAACGTTTCTTCTGCAGCTCCGCTATCTTTAAACTCTTTTATGACTTCATTTGCAACCGCGAGCAGCTCGCTGTCTCCCTTTTGCACCCCAATACCCAGATCGGCGTGAACGAAAGGCTCTCCAACCAGCACAAGCTTATTGTCCGGGTTTTGCTTATTATAGCCAAGCTGATTCAGATAGTCGTTAAAACCGATGTCCAACCGGCCCAGTGACAAGTCCAATAAATATTCAGGATTATCCTTGTATGCCTTAATCGTCAATTTTGTGCCTTTCGCGACCAGATCATTAGCCACCTTCTCACTCGTTCCGCCCGCTTTGACGCCGACCGTCTTCCCTTCAATGTCGTCCATGCTGTTGACCGAATCGTCATCCGCCCGCTTAACAAGGGACACGCCAGTCGCCAAATACGAGTCGGACATATCAATGACCTTTTTTCGTTCATCGGTAATGTACATGCCGGCTATGACCATGTCCGCCTGTTTGTTTTGCAAGGTCGGTATTAATGCAGTAAACTGCATATCGACCCACTCTACAGAAACACCCAGCTTCTCACCGATTTTATTGCCGAGGTCGATATCATAGCCAATAAGCTTGTTGTCCGGATCACGAAATTCGAACGGATAATAATTGCCTGTAGCGATTACAAGCTTGCCTCTCTTTTTGATTTCCGCGATGCTTCCCGTTTCCTGGGTACCTGCTCCTGCTTCAACACTCTCCGGTTTCTTATCCGCACCGCATCCAGACAGCACCATAGTCAACAGCAGAATAGCCGCTATAACGAATTGACCCGTTGTTTTTGTTCTCATATTATCCCATCCTTCTATTAAAATTTAGTTGCACTTCACTTTTGACCGGTTAATCTATCTAGCAATCCAGCTCCACCAGCATCTATTATCACCCCAACAAATGTAATGTAATGTTATGTTTTATAACATTTATTCAAGGTACATTCACATATTACAGCCTGCTACTCTTTAAATCAATGTATAACCTAGCTGAAAATACTTTTTCTCATTGTTTAATGTTAACAAATGTAACATATACGTTTCATGATTAAAGATGAAAAAATCGCACCTCCATGTCCGTTAATCAACCGAATAACGGACATGGAGGTGCGATTCTTCTAATTTATGGATTTGCGAACACGCTGGATTAATTCGAATAGCGGTACAAAGGATAACGGAAATAAATGGCGCTATATCCTCGATTTCTGCTTGACCGACTAAAATAGAGGAAAAATATGGCGTTATTCTGCGGTTTTAGGTGCGTAAGAGATAATTCAGCGTGAATAAGACCAAAAAATTCCCCTATTG
>JBNJJW010000029.1:0-82231 GCA_051750645.1 Bacillota bacterium
AACTAGCTATTTAAAACATTGTCGGATTTTGACGTGATCCATTTGTTCAGTTTTCAAAGAACTTGCTGTCACATTTTGTCGTGACAAGAAACTATATTATCAGCTTTCGTCGACCGTGTCAACAGCTTGTTTCACATTTGTTTGTGATTCATTCTGTTTTCGCGTATGTCTCAGAAGCGACAAGGAATAATATATCATGCGCGAAAAAAGAATACAAGTTGTAAAATTTGACAAAATAATCGGATATGCAGACACCATTGTCGTATATATTACGACAAATGGATCTTTTACGCTGACTTAATGAAAATGCCCGCGCAAAAGCTGCACGGGCATTTTTACTTAATACTGAAATCATTATATAGATGCTTCACCTAATAAACGCAATAATTCGGCTTCTTCTTCAATTACGGTTATGCCCAGCTCGCGTGCTTTCGTCAGCTTGCTTCCTGCGCTTTCGCCGGCGATAACGAAATCCGTCTTCTTTGACACGCTGCCTGATATCTTGGCGCCGCATGCTTCGAGTTTTTTCGCTGCTTCATCCCTTGACATCGTCGGCAATGTTCCCGTGAGAACAACCGTCTTCCCGCTAAATACACTGTCCTGCCTCACAACGGGCTGCTGTTCTGCTTCGGCCTTCACGCCAAGCTCCCGCATGCGCGTAATGCTGGCCAAAATAATCGGATCGCTAAAAAATCCGACGATGCTTTCAGCAACGATGCCGCCGATATCAGGCAGAGTAACCAGCTCGTCCGCTTGCGCTTGCATGATCGCATCCAGACTTCCGTAATGATCGGCCAACATTTTTGTAGTCGCCTTCCCCGTATTCGGAATACCTAAGGCAAACAAAAACGCCGCCAAATCGCGGTCTTTGGATTTTTCAAACGCATCAAGCAGCTTGCGAGCCTTCTTTTCTCCGAACCGTTCAAGCTTAATGAGATCATCGTATGTCAGAGCATACAAATCAGCTGGGTCACGAACGTCGCAATCTTTATAGAGCTGGTCCGCAGTCATGACGCTGAACGTATCGATGTCCATTGCATCACGGGATGCAAAATGAGTAATCCGTCCAATGATTTGCGGCTGACAGCCAAGCTTATTGTTGCAAAATAGATGAGCTCCGCGCTGTTCAAGCTCTGTGCCGCATGAAGGACATTCGGTTGGATAGACGATTTCCTTACCAGGCTCTTCGTCTGCCTTGCCCAATATTTCAGGGATGACATCATTCGAACGGCGGATAGTAACGAGCGTTCCTAAAGCATGCTTCAGGTTTTTGCGTTCGATATCACCTATGTTGTTAAGTGTGCAATTTTGAACCGTTACGCCTGCAAGGTCCACCGCTTCCACACGGGCTACCGGCGTTATTTTGCCTGTCCGGCCAACTTCCCACGATACCGATTCCAGCACCGTCGTCGTTTCTTCCGCCTCAAACTTGAAGGCAACCGCCCAGCGAGGAAACTTATCCGTGTAGCCAAGCGCTTCTCGCGTCCGCATGTCGACAACCTTCACAACGGCACCGTCAATCAAAAAGTCCAGCTGCTCGCGCTGCTCGGTAACGTGAGCAAGCTCCGTCAGCACCTCTTCGATCGTATCCTTATATGTCACATAAGGATTCACTTTAAATCGGTTGTCCCGTAAAAATTGCTGCATCTCGCGATGATCCGAGAACGAAACCCCGTCTGCGTAGCCAATGTTATAGAAGAAAGCGTTCAGCTTCCGCTCGGCAGTCACTTTTGGATTTAAATTCCGGAGAGCTCCCGCAGCCGCATTTCGAGCGTTTTTGAGCGGCTCAACCGCCGTTTCGTTATATTTCGCAAGCACGGAGAGCTGCATAATGCCTTCACCTTGCACTTCAATAATGCCATCGTTAAAAGGAATCGTGAGCGGCACCGAACGAATCGTCCGTACCTGCTGCAAAATACCTTCGCCTACCGCACCGTTGCCTCGCGTTGCGGCTTGAACCAGTTGTCCGTCCTCGTAAGTCAGATTGAGCGTCAGACCGTCGAATTTCAGCTCGACAACATAAGTCGGCTGCGGCAGCGGCTCCTCATCCGGATGCTTCGCGTTGTAGTCGGCGACCGCTCTGAGCAGGCGAGTGTTCCAGGCAAGCAGATCTTCCGCGTTCTGCGCTTTGTCGAGGCTCCACAAACGAGCCCGGTGCTTGTAGGGCTCGAAGCCTTTGAGCAGCTCTCCCCCCACCCGCTGTGTAGGCGATTCCGGCAATACGATACCGGAAGCTGCTTCTAATGCGACAAGCTCATCGTAGAGCTTGTCGTAATCAACGTCGTTTATCGTAGGCTGATCAAGCGTATAGTATCGATAATTGTGCTCTGTAATGACCGCAACCAGCTGCTGCATCCGTTCCAATTGAGCGTTCACGGGAGGCTCCTCCTTCTAATCGTCCAAAATAAAATCAACGTTACACCTTCGTTATCGGGGCAAATCCCGCCAGCAGCCGCTTAATTCCAACTGGCGCCGGAAATGCGATTTGGAGCTCCATATCGTTGCCCGTCCCTTTGACGGATACAACGACGCCTTCCCCCCACTTGCCATGTTTGACTCTGTCGCCGGCAGCAAAGCTTTCAGGCGTGCCATCGCCCGCCGCTCCGCTTGATCCAACCGCCCGAGCGGCATCCTGCAGCGGCGTGCTCACCCGTACGCCGCCTCTGCCGCCAATCGCGGCCGGTACCGTTCCCCCCATACCCGGGGAACGGCCTCCTGCTCCGGGCGCGCCGTAGGCTGGCGCGCGCCCTGCGCTGCCGGCGCTGGTGCCGCTGCGCCCGATAGCACGAGTATACCCCCCGCCACCGGCCGAGGCGCTTTCCCTGACGCTTTCTGGAATTTCCTGCAGAAAGCGTGAGGGAGCATTACTGCCGGTGCGGCCAAACAGCGTCCGCATTCTCGCACAGGTCAAGTACAGCCGCTTCTCTGCGCGGGTAATCCCTACATACGCAAGACGACGCTCCTCCTCGAGCTCCTCATTATCGGCAAGCGCACGGCTGTGCGGGAAGACGCTTTCCTCCATACCGATAATGAACACGACCGGGAACTCCAGACCTTTGGCGCTATGCATCGTCATCAGTACAACCGCATCCTTGCTCTTCTCGGCGTCCTCTTCGTCCTTGTTCATCGAATCGATATCGGCAATCAACGCCAAATCCGTCAAAAACGCGACCAGCGTCCGGTCTTCATTCCGCTTCTCAAAATCCATCGTCACCGACAAAAACTCATCGATATTTTCAAGGCGGGCCTTCGACTCGAGCGTGTTCTCCTGCTGCAGCTCCATCCGGTACTGCGAAAGCTCCAGAACCTTCTCGGTAAGCTCTGTAACCGATAAATAATCAACCATTCTAGTCAGGTTTTCGATGATATCATGAAACTCGCGCAGCAATGTTCTTGTACGGCCATTGACCTCTACGTCGCCGAGATCATTCAATACTCTATAAATGGATGTGCCCCGTCTTGCCGCTTCCTCCGCAAGCTTTCCAACCGTCGTATCCCCGATGCCCCGCTTGGGAACATTAATGATACGCAGCAAGCTAATGTCGTCATCCGGATTTGAAATAAGCTTTAAATAGCCGAGCAGGTCCTTGATCTCTTTACGGTCGTAGAACTTTATGCCGCCTACGATTTGATACGGGATATCCGATTTAATCAGTATTTCCTCTATTACCCGGGATTGTGCATTCGTACGGTACAAAATCGCATGATCAGCAAACTTATAGCTTTTATTCACATTTTTGCGGATCTCACCCGTAACAAAGTACCCTTCGTCATGCTCCGTATCCGCTTGATAAAGAGAAATTAGATCGCCCGCTCCTTGATCCGTCCAAAGCTTCTTCGGTTTACGGCCCGTGTTCAGCTTAATAACCGCATTCGCCGCATCGAGAATGTTGGCCGTGGAACGATAGTTCTGTTCCAGCATAATGGTCCGCGCCTCGGGATAATCGCCTTCGAAATTCAAAATATTCGTAATGTCAGCGCCGCGCCACCGATAGATCGATTGATCGCTGTCACCTACTACGCATATGTTATGATGCTTATCCGCAAGCATACGGGTCAGCATGTATTGAGCGCGGTTCGTATCCTGATACTCATCGACGTGAATGTAACGGAACTTGTTTTGATAAAAATCAAGCACCTCGGGAACATCTTTAAACAACTGAATCGTCATCATAATCAGATCGTCGAAATCGAGTGAATTGTTGCTTCTGAGCCGTCGCTGGTACTTCTCGAACACTTGGGCAACAATGCCTTGAAAATAGTCTCCGACCTTTTGCTCGTACTGCTGCGGCGTGATCAGTTCATTTTTCGCTCCGCTAATAGCAGCCTGCACGGCCTTCGGCTCGAATTTCTTCGTATCGATATTCATATCCTTCATGCAGTTTCGGATAACGGATAGCTGGTCCGACGAGTCCAGTATCGAGAAGCTCGACGTAAAACCTATGCGGTCTATATCTCTCCTAAGGATACGCACGCACATGGAGTGGAAGGTCGATACCCATATATCCCTTCCCGATGGTCCAATAAGCGCACTTACCCGGTCCTGCATTTCCCGCGATGCTTTATTCGTAAAGGTGATGGCTAAAATACTCCATGGCGCCACACGCTTCTTTTCTATTAAGTATGCAATTCGATGTGTCAACACGCGCGTTTTGCCGCTGCCCGCGCCAGCCATAATAAGCAGTGGCCCGTCAGTCGTTTGAACGGCTTCCCGCTGCGGCGGATTCAGCTTCTGCACCGCTTGCTCGATGCTAATATGATTCAACATGCTCCGACTCCTTTGTTCGCATATGTTCGCCTTATCCCAGTGTAGACAACGACCTGCCCGCGTGTCAATTTGCCAGGCAAAAAAACTCGCAAAAATTTACTCTTTTGCCCAGACTGTAAGCCCCCCATAGCAAGCTCTAGTGCGATCTCCCCCTCAGCCACCACCATCTTTCGCGTCTTTGCTTCACTATCCCTTTAGCTCAGGATAACAACGTACCGAGTGGTGCTGCTCCTAAGACGGGGGAGAGTGAAGCAAAATAATAAAATGACTGCACATCAAACAAATCTAAGTTCTCGTTCCTGAGCCAAGGGGATAGTGGAGCAAATGCGGAAAATTCATCATGTCGTGAAAGCAGACGGGATTATCCAAGCAAAAAATATGGCGCCATACCGCATAAGAGTGGAATTTCCCCTTATACAGTAAAGCGCCATTATTTTACACGAAATTATTTTGAGGAGCAGACGACGTACCGGCTACTTGATGTTAATACTGCCGCTATCGACATCGCGCACAGCTGCAACGGTTGAAAGGGCAGCCTCGAGGTCGCTGTAAATGACGTTGCCAACGACGACGGTATGCGCGGCTTCTGCAGCTTGGCGGGCTTTATCCGCGTTATCGATACCGCCGCCATAGAACAGCCGCGCGTGGGCAGTCGCCGCCTTTGCCCGTCTTACAAGCTGCATATCGCCGAACATGCCGCTGTATTCCAAATAAATAACCGGAAGCCGCATCAAGCGGTCGGCCATTCGAACATGTGCGATTAGCTCCGCTTCGCTTAGTTCGGTTTGCGCTCCCGTTATTTTGGCTGCAGTCGAATCCGCATTTAAAATAATATATCCTTGTGCGGCCGTCTCTTCCCAAGGCACAAAGGAGCCGTATTCCTTCAGCCCCTCGGTTTGCCGTCCATTTATCCATTCTGCCCGATTCGTGTTTAGGACAAGCGGTATAAAGTAACCATCAAAGCCGGGAACGGCTCCCTCCAAGGTAGAAACCTCCAGCGCGCAATCAACCGAATACCTGCGTATACGCGCCATCAAGTCGACTGTATTTTCAAAAGTTACTCCGCTGGAGCCTCCGACGATAATTGCGTCCGTACCGGATGTGCAGATGGCATCAAGCATTTCATCGGACAATTCCCGATCGGGATCGAGCTTAAACACATGCCTCCAGCCGGAAAACCAAACCTCATTCATGAATGACCAAGCCTCGCTTTTTTAACAAAAATCAAATGCCGCATAATTGAGTTATCCTTCTATGCTATGTCAGCATGAATGGCGTGTCAAACGGTTACTCCCGAGCAAGCTCCTCCTGAGCCTGTTTCATTAGATCTTTATCGCTCTCGTTAGGGACGCTAATCCTCTGTAAATAGATCAATGCTTCTGCGGGATCGCCATCCTCTTTCGTTATGCCGTAATAAGTCAACCGCGCCAAAGCGCGAAGCGCATTATCGTTATCCCCTTCAGATCTGTAGGCTTGAATCGCTTTCTCATACTCCCCCTTGATGACCAGCCTGTCTCCTTCGAGCATCCCTTCCTCAGACAAGGTAAATAACGGGGCCGTATTGACTAACATCGTGTAGTAACCGCTAGAGCTGGATAATTTCAGGCCCTTGGCATCATAGGCATCGACTGACCAAATAAAATCTCCTCCGGGGAATATGGCGCCAAGCACTCCGGTGTTCGAGAGCGTGACATTCCCCTCTGCGTCCATCGACTTACTGAGCCCGCTCCTATAGCCGCGCAGCTCCTTCAATGTATACTCAGCTGTCGTCCCTTGAAAATGTTCCTCTGAAAGCGGTACAGTATTTGATCCGATTGTTTTGCCTTCTTTATTTCGGTTTATTGTTGTAATCGACAGCTGGTAATATTCGGCGCCCGGGTACGCCTGCCATTCGAACCGCAGCTTATTGCCTGCTATTTGCTCCTTGTTGACGGGCGAGACAACGGTCACTTGGGGCACGAATCGGATATCATATACTGCCGTTTTCCCCTCAGCAATTCCCACGTATTGCTGAGCAGATTGTGTTAAATAAAATCCGCTTATTTCGGCCGGGGTCAGACCGACACCGACTTCGTAGTCACTTGCCTCGATATCATAAAACCGGTAAACGCCGTGCTCATCTGTAATGGCTACCGGATAATGCGAGTAGGGTGGCGAGTACCAGCCATTATCATCCTTGCGGTGCAGCACGACAAATACGTCAGCAGCGGGCTTATCGCCAATCGTTACTTTTCCTGTTAAGGCAGCCTGTTTCTCCGGTATGGCATTCCTTGTGTTAAGCATAGAACGATAGGCTTGCAGCTCCTCTACCGCATAGAACGTATTAGCAGTTGAGGCAAGCTCCGAAAAAAGCCGGTCCGCTTTATCCCATTCCTTGTTCCACATATAAAGCTTAGCTAAACTGAATTTCGCCCCGTTAATATAACGTGACGTTGAATATTTATGCAGCAAATCTTCAAGCCGGCTTTGCGCAAATTGACGCTCCTCTTTCGTTGAACCGCTGCCGCTGGAGGAACTGCTCGATGGGAATATAAATATATGCTCGTCTCCCGCAGATGACGAAAACTGCATAGCAGCCTCTGCCGATAAATAGAGCGCTGACTCCGCCCGTTCATCTCCAGGAAACCACTTAAATAATGCATCATATTTCCCTGCATTATAGAGTAAGGAAGGCAAGGAGAAGTAGCCGATCCATGCTGTTAGAAGCAGGAAAGCGAGCAGCAATATTAACGTTTTTACTTTCATTCGAATCATTTTGTCCGCGGCCACCCTTCTCGCAGCTCAGATTCATAAAAAGCGCCTCCAGCCATAACAATTAGCTTATCGTCCCCTTCAAGCTGCGCCTTCTTATCTGTTGTTAATTCAGACGATGGGGCCGACGTTAATTGCCGCCATCCGATAACTGGCATCGCTATAATCAAACATAAGACAATCGCAACGGCAGGCCAGGGGATATTCAGCTCGCGGTTCCAAAATGAGGGGGGACAGGCTTTGTTTAAAACAGTCATTTGCAGCTGTTCATTGAATTGAACATCCGACAGCTCAATGTCCAATTGCTTACGAATGCTTTGAATTTCCGGCTTGCGCTTCATCCAGCCAGCCTCCTTCTTCTAATTGATGCCGAAGCAGCCTGCGGCCTCGCATCAGCTTGCTTTTGATTGTACTCTCAGGTTCACCGAGTACCTGAGCGATTTCGTTTATGGTCAGCTCCTGATAATAGTAAAGAACAATGGCTTCACGGTATTTTAACGGTATCGCTTCAATCGTCTCGCGAAGCGACAGCTTCACTGCCCATTGGTCCGATCCTGCATCCGGCGGGTTAAACAAACGCCTTTGGGCCTTTATTTCCTCATCCGTTACGTCTCGAAAGAACAACCGCTTCCATGAAACAAGTCTCATCCTGCTGCGGCAGCGGTTAACCGTCATGCGCAGCAGCCAGCCGCGCAGGCTACCGTTGCCGCGGAATTGATTTATTTTTTGAAAGGCGGTTATAAAAACTTCCTGACTCACATCCTCGGCTAAGTGGTGATCCTTCAGCAGCATAGCAGCCGTCCGTATGATACCATTGCCGTATTCTTCCATCAGCCATCTAAGCGCGGAGCTGTCTCCACTTTTTAGCCGTTCAATCGCTTGCTGCTCCGCACTCATCCGTTCACCTGCCCTCTCCTAAATAAAGATGCTCATTCGATAGCAAATGGTTGCATCCTATAAAAAAATACCGTCCTCCCTATTATTAAGAAGACGGTACCTCACGGATGATTTATTATTTGACCAGCTGTCCGCGCGTTACACCGAGCTGGTTGATCGCTTTGAGACTGCGCCATACCTGCGTTCCGCTTATACGGCCGTCGAGGGCATCACGGTAAAGCGAAAGAACCTCGAGCACCTTCTCCGGCGTCTCTTCCAAAAACTCGACTCGGAAGTTGGACACGCCAAGTCCCACGAAGTTGCGGATATACTCCGCACCGGACTGTTCAATCGCATTATATACGGTGTTGCGGCAGCCTTCGTCGACTCGCACCGGATGTGCCATGCCGATTCGATCCTGCAAGGATGCGCGCTGCTCTTCACACGGCCGTCCGCAGTTCGTAAAGTCTGTTCCTTCACTCATAAAGGTGCAATATACGCAATGCTCCGTGTGGAACATCGGTAAATGCTGATGGATGACCACTTCCAGCTTCGACGTATCCGAGCTTTCGAGCAAATCGACCATTTGCTGAATGTTCAAGTCGTACGACGGTGTAATGAGATCGAGGCCCACCTCGGTAAACAGGTTTACCGCTTTATGGTTCGCTACATTAAGCGAGAAATCGCCAATGAGCTTAGGGAACGGATTATCCGGATTGGCAGCGCGGGCACGCAGGTAATAATAGAGCGCTCCCGTGTTGCGTACGAGTACGGCGTCAGGCTGAAGCTTCAAAATATTCGCATGGTAGCCGTTCTCACCCGGCATGTGAATTCGGGGCGTCGCCAACGCAATCGGCTTGCCCGCTTCACGCGCAGCAGCTACAGCGGCCGGGAATTGCTTAATAAACTCAAAATCGGCGTATACATATGCCACATCGGTGTTCACCGCGGCTTGCACCTGCTCCAGGCTGCGGCATAATGCAATCAATTTGGCATCCTTGCCGCTTTTCGGTGTCAAAATGTTCTTCTCGGCGGCTCCGCCCTTGAACGCGTCAGCGAGTGCGTCTACCGTATGCTTCACATAGACTGGCGGCTTCGGCCGCTCGCCTGCGAGCAGCTCCACCGCTTCGCGGCGCAGCCGGTTCAGCTCACGAATCGGTACGATCAGATCGCCTTGCAGCTCGACTTCCAGCTTTTCCAGCTGATAAACCGTACCGCCGAGCCGTCCAAGCTGATCTTCAAGGAGCGCCGCATCCATCGGCCGCTTCTGCGCTTGCTCCAGCTCCAGCTCGGTCGCGACCTCTACGGTCGTTCCCTTCTGGACATCCGTCCACCATGTGCGCATCGGTTGCCCAAGCGCCCCGGTCACTCTGACATGAAGTGGAAATACGCGATACGGCTTTTCCGTTTCAAAGGTAGCTCTCAGCCGCTTATCAAGCGCCGGATCACTCGTCTTCCATACGCGGTCGCCGACATGCACCTTGCGCAAATCAACATCGTTCCGGCCCGCAACAAGCTCAATTAACGTGCCTTCCTGCGCTTCGCCTTCGATCTTAACGCCCTGCCGGCGGATATCATATACGCGGCCGCCCTCTTCCTTCTTCGTCGGGTCGCCTGCGTCAAACACAATGCCATCTCCGCGCTTAAGCGGCGCTTCGATCCGCAGTGTAACGGCATCGCGCATAATGCGCTCTACCCGGCCGAGGTAAACCCCCCGGCTTTTCGGGAACGTGCCTTCCACTAGCTGCTTATTGTTCGTTCCCGACAGAAAACCATGCGTGAAGCCGCGCGAGAAGCTTTGCTGCAGCTCACGCACTTCCTCCATCGACGGCTTCGACAAATCGCCTTCGAAATATTTATCGATTGCGCGCCGATATTTGCTTACGACATTCGCGACATATTCCGGACTTTTGAGGCGTCCTTCAATTTTAAACGACGTTACGCCCGCTTCGATGAGCTCCGGCACGATATCAATCGCCGCCAAATCCTTCGGCGACAGCAAATACGCGATGTCTCCCATCGGCTGCACCTCGCCATCGACCATCAGATCATAAGGCAGCCGGCAAGCCTGCGCGCATTCACCGCGGTTCGCGGAACGGCCTCCCCACATTTCCGAGGTGAGGCATTGTCCCGAATACGACACGCACAGCGCACCGTGCACGAATACCTCCATCGGAAGCTTCGCTTGCTCGCCGATCGTACGAATTTGCTTCAGGTTATTTTCACGACCCAGCACCACACGCTCCAAGCCGAACGGCTTCGTGAACTCCACCGCCTCCGGCGAAGTAATCGTCATCTGTGTCGAGCCGTGTATCGGGAAGTCCGGGGACAACTCGCGAATCAGCTTCACCAAGCCTAAATCCTGTACAATAACAGCGTCAACACCCGCATCTATACACATTTCAATAAGCTTCTGCGCGTCTCTAAGCTCGTCTTCAAATACGAGAATATTAAACGTCAGGAACCCTTTTACCCCATACGTATGAAGAAACGCCATAATTTCCGGCAAATCCTCGCTGCGGAAGTTGTTCGCGCGGGCGCGCGCATTAAACTTCTCCACACCAAAAAATATGGCATCCGCGCCATTCGCCACAGCCGCCCGCATGCAATCCCAATCGCCGGCCGGAGCCAGCAGCTCTATATCTGATCTTATTAATTTTGTTGTCATTATAACTTTTAGCCCCTCACATTTTAGAAACCCTGCTCTTATTAGTGTAACAAACCGCGACAGTCTATTCCACCTCACATTGCAGCCAACCCGAAGCGCCACAAAAAAACCGATTCCCGCATAAAGGGAACCGGTCTTTAACGCTGCTAATTCATTAATTAAAACGGATAGATTGCGCTACATCGTTTACGCGTTGAAGGTTGCTTGCCGTCGCGTGGGCATCATAAACGGCAAAATTGAAAACAAGCACACCGTTAGTTGTATCGAATAAATAATATATCTCGGTAACTGGCATACCTGAAGCCGGTTTTGCCGTATTTACAACAAGCTTATATGCTGTTTTACCATTAATCGTAACCGTTGCAGACTCTTTAATGGTCAGTCCAATTGCCCTTGCTTCAGTTGTGTTTGCAAATTGTGCAATAGCGGAAGCAATTGAAGCTGCATCGCCCTCTGCCTGATAGATACCCATTTCGCCGCCGGAGAAGGTATAGAATACTTCATCTTTATCGAAATTGTTTTGCAGGCCATACCAATAGGATGGAATTTCAATAGAGTATCCGTAAACAGAGCTGCGTTTCGTTACTTTTTTGCTGCGATCGACCAGATCATTCTCGTCCTCGACCTGATCAAAGTTTTTCTCAATATAGGCTGTGTCGATATCCAGGGAAGCCATAACTTTTTTGTAGGTTTCACTGCTCTTCGAGCTGTTTGCCATATCATAATAGTAATCGATTGAGTAACGGTAATTCCCGGCAATAAGCATAACCTCATTGACCATTGTCCAATTTTGAAGATCATACGTGTGCTCATAGCTTAACACCAGTGCATTGCCATCCTGCAGCTTCAATTGTGATGTCGTTACGTTTCGAAGATAATTGCTCCCGAAATCCTCGCGCACAAGCGCCTCTCTGCGAGCAACCCATTTCTCTAACGTATCGCCTGCTACTACAGAAGACAAAGAGAAGAATAAGGAATCATATTCGCTGTGATAGGTTGGTTTCGCGCTTTCCTTATCGTTAAACCAGCCGGTCGGCAGCTTAACCGTCAAGCCGAAATCAACATCCTTATACGTAATAACGCCATCTTTAACCTTTGTGATGTCCTTTACCGCTTTGTCGGCCGTATTAAACGAAGGCTTAAAGCTGTTCAGCAGTACCTCATAACCATTCAATATCGTTTTATCCGAACCCTTTGCCCCGACAATAACCACATAGAAATTTGAACCTACCTGGATACCGCGGTACTCGTAATAAGTTTTATCTTGTTTAGTGTAAGTAACAAGCTTCTCGAAGCTTAGTTCCCCTACTGAAATCGTACGTTTGTCGACCGCGTATTCATCGCCTTCAAAATAGCCTTGCAGCATATCCCGTTGTTCTTCGATTGTCAGTTCGCTTTCACCGACATGCTCCGTAATTACGATTACTTGAGCCGCTTCCTTCGCATCTGCCCATCTTACAAAGTCGCCGCTGTCGCTTTGTTCCACTTGCACGAGACCGGCCGGGTAGTTCATCGACCAGCCGTTATAGCTGTCGCCTACCTTCGTTTTACCGAAATCAGCATCGATCGACGTTCCGCCTGCACCTGAAGATTGCGCGCGTTCTCCGATAATAACCGTTTCTTTCGTTGTATTGTCTGCCGTAATTTTTGCGCCAAACGCTTCGACGATGACCCGCAGCGGAACCATTGTGGATCCTTTCAAAACAACAGGGGCTGCCGCTACTGTTTTCACTGCGCCATTTACTTTAACCGTCTTGCTTCCGAACGTTAATACGACTTTACGATCGTTGTACGTCAATGTAATTACATTGCCGCTTTCCAATTTAAGTCCTGCACCAAACGCGTTTGTAATGATCTTGAGCGGTACCATTGTCGTACCCGCAGTGACAAAAGGGGCTTGTACAGTTGAAGCTTTACCGTTAATTTTCACTGTTGCGCTTCCCGCCTTCAGGCGGACTTCAACCTTTGTATCCGCGTCTGCTGCGAATACGGACATCGGCAGCAGCGACAGCACGAGCAATGCGGGAAGAATTAGTGTGATCATTCTTTTGAATAAATTAAATTTCATCTTAAAATGGCTCCCTTATTTTCGGATAACAGCTTAATACCGGATATTATGACGTAGATTAGCCTGCAACGAGCGTCAGCTTGCGCGTAACAAGATCGCCATCGATCTGAAGCATAACGTCAACCTGTTGACCAGGCAGATAACCCTTCAGCAGTTCATTGAGCTCGACAATTGTAGAAACTTGCTTACCTGCTACCTTATAAAGCTGATCGCCGTTTTGGATACCGGCCTTTTTGGCCGAATCTGATGAAACGGTTTTGACCGTAAGCGGATCAGACGAGGGTATACCGATAATGGCCGACCAGCTTTCCTCAAGCTCCAAGCCGAGCGAAGCGCGTTTGACATAGCCATATTTAAAGAAATGATTGGTTACGTATTGTACAGTATCCGCCGGAATGGAGAAACCGAGATTATCAACACCGACTTCTACGAATTTTAACGAGTTAATGCCGATAACCTCGCCTTTCATATTGACGAGAGGTCCGCCGCTGTTTCCCGGATTAATAGCAGCATCGGTTTGAAGCAGATTATAGGCCGACGATATGCTGCGGTTCATCCCGCTTAAAATACCGCTTGTTGCCGTGTTGCGGAGGGAGAACGATACCGGTGTCCCGATTGCGATAACCGTTTCGCCGACCTGCACCTTAAGCGGAGATGCAGCAAGCTTTGCTATTGGCAGCTTCGTCGCTTTAATCTTTACTAGCGCTAGATCACTCGCCTCATCGGAATGCGTGCGAACCGCATCATACTGCTTGCCGTCTGCGGTTACGACGACCAAATTCGTCATGTCCTCCACGACATGCGCGTTCGTCACAATCCAGCCGTCCGCACGGATAATGACTCCCGTTCCATGTGCGAGCGCATAACGGGGATCTGCCGAACCGACATCCTTTGGCTTCCCTATAATGGCAACGACAGATGGCGAAACCTTCTTGATTACGGAAGGAATATCGACAGGCGTATACACATAGGTGTTTGTTTTTGAATCAAAAGTACCGGTTCCGCCAAGCGCGTTCGTTAATGAGCTCGCTTTGACATACACTTCGCCATTAATTTTTTTGGCATTCATGGCATACGATGATGTCGTACCGGTACCTGCGGCCCATGCCGTTCCTGCAGCAACAAGTGCCCCAAGGACAATGAAGCTGCATATGCGAAGCATACTGCGGTTCATGAAGTCACTCTCCTCAATCCCTTATGTCGTGCAGGCTGACGCACGTTTCTACCATTTCATCCAGGTGTTAAAAATTAACAAGCACAAATTAATATAGCATATATTACCATACGTAACAATTAGATTTTAATAGATTAATAGGATATAGGGACGAAGCCAAACGACCCATTTGCCTCTCTATGCTTGTTTTGTTCTGTTATTATGCGATTTTGTCAAATGTGGTCTGGGCTTATGTGTTCGGTTGAGAGAAGTGTTATACTAGGAGAGACTGCGAAAACAATCCATAAGATGGATTTGGGAGGTATAATTACAAATGAAATTAGGTGTATTTAGCGTACTATTTTCACAAAAGCCGTTTGAGGAAGCACTCGATTATATTGCATCCAAAGGGCTTGAAGCTATCGAAATCGGAACAGGCGGATATCCGGGCAACGCGCACTGCGACCTTGATGGACTGCTTGCCGATGAAGCTAAGCTGAAAGCGTTTAAGCATGCGGTAGAATCACGCGGTTTGATGATCAGCGCACTAAGCTGCCATGCTAATCCGCTTCACCCGCAAAAAGCAATTTCGACCGAGCATGATGAAGTTATCCGCAAAACCATTGAGCTTGCAAACCGTCTCGAGGTTTCCGTTGTAAATACATTCTCCGGCTGCCCGGGCGATCACGAGGATGCTAAATATCCGAACTGGCCGGTTGCACCATGGCCGAACGATTTCCAAGATATTTTGAAATGGCAATGGGAAGCAAAAGTTATTCCATATTGGTCTGAGATCGGAAAGCTTGCTACAGCAGGCGGCGTGAAAATTGGTCTAGAACTGCACGGCGGCTTCTCCGTCCACAGTCCTTCGACTTTACTTCGTCTGCGCGAAGCGGCAGGTAATGCAATCGGCGCCAACCTTGATCCAAGCCATATGTGGTGGCAGGGAATCGATCCTGTTCAAGCCGTACATATTCTCGGACGCGCAGGCGCGATTCATCACTTCCACGCGAAGGATACAACAATTGATCCTATTAACGTGAATCACCACGGCGTAACGGATATGCAGTCGTATGCTCTTATGCTGGATCGCGCATGGCAGTTCCGTACAGTAGGCTATGGACATGATCTGAAAACATGGGCAGATATCCTCAGCGCGCTTCGTTTGGTCGGTTATGACTACGTTGTCAGCATCGAGCATGAAGACGGTTTGATGTCGGTTGATGAGGGCTTCACTAAAGCGGTGCAAAACCTGCAGCAAATTCTTATCCGCGAACCGCTTGGCGAGATGTGGTGGGTTTAAACCATTCTTATATAAAAAAAGGTCTGCCGGACTTGTCCGGCAGACCTTTTTGTTCTAATTGCTTAAGCTAACCAAACTTTAGTGATCATAATGAAGTCGATCAACAAAAACAATCCGAGCGAAACTGCTGTAAAGCCGATCGCGAAAATATTTTTCTTTGGACGCGCAACCAACAGTCGTACGAACCCGATCGCAATCAACACGGTAAAGGCAAGCATAAAATAATCGAATGTACCAATTTTACTTGCAGTCTGAGCTGCTTCTTCTGCTGCTAAAAACATGAAGGGACCTCCTTTTTTTCGCACGTAACCTATTTTACTATATGTTAGCTTTAAGTTGCTGCGGGCGCAAGTCTGAAACTTGATTCGTAACAACTTTGTCACGAATTCCTAAAAAACACTTCATTAATAATAAAAGCAAATGGATTGCATAATAAAGTCTTATTAGTAGCCTGTTTCCATCCATTGTAGCTCTATCTAAAATGTGTTACCATCATCATAGTATATTCATACCTTGTTGATCGGAATTTATTATCAGGTATGAATCACATTCACAAGGGGGATAAAATACATGGCTTACGAAGCTATTTGGATGAACGATACTTCCAAATTGAATAAATTTGAATTTGTTAAAATGGAAAAGGATGGCCTGGACGTCATTCGTACGATTATTGAGAAGTATTCGAAAGAAGGCTACTCCTCTATTCCGGAAGACGATATGAACCGTTTTAAATGGGCCGGCGTATATGAGCAAAAACCGCGTGATGGTCACTTTATGATGCGAATTCGTATTAACAGCGGTATTATGACTTCCGAACAAGCACGCATGATCGCTTCAATCGGACGTGATTACGGGCGTGACCTCATCGATGTTACGACGCGTCAAGCGATTCAATACCACTGGCTTAAAGTCGAAGACCTGCCGGACATTTTCAAACGTTTAGAGCAGGTTGGCTTATACAGCTTCGAAGCGTGCGGCGACTGTCCGCGTACGATAGTTGGTAATCCGCTGGCTGGTATCGATAAAGACGAATTGATTGATACCGTTGAACTTGTGGACCAGGTAAACGATTTTTATTTGATGAATCGCGATTTCTCAAATCTGCCCCGCAAATATAAAATGTCCATCTCTGGCAATATCTATAACAATGCGCATGCAGAAATCAATGACCTTGCTTTCGTTCCTGCTGCAAAAGTGATCGACGGCGAAGAGATTATCGGATTCCATGTATATGTTGGCGGCGGTCTTTCCGCAAAGCCTCACCTTGCAAAATCGCTTGACATTTTCGTACGTCCGGAAGAGGTACTTAAGGTTTCTGTGGGCGTTACAACGATCTTCCGTGACTACGGTTACCGTGAAAAACGTCACCAAGCCCGTCTGAAGTTCCTTGTTGCAGATTGGGGTCCAGAGAAGTTTAAAGAGAAACTGATTGAAATTATTGGCGAGATGCCTTCCCGCGGCGAAGACAAAACGGTTGGCTGGCAAGCTGCTTATTTCGACGGCGTACACCCGCAAAAGCAAGAAGGCTTGAACTATATCGGTCTAAACGTTCCGGTAGGACGCACAAACTCGGATGAGCTCGAGCAGCTTGCCGATCTGGCCGAAAAATATGGCGACGGGAAAGTCCGTACGACAATGTCGCAAAACATTTTGATCGCCGGCATCCCTGACAATAAAGTAGAGGAAGTGCTTCAAGCGCCTGTTCTGCAGCGTTTGACGCCAAATCCAAAACCTTTCATGAGCCGTACCGTTTCCTGCACTGGTAACGAGTTCTGTAACCTCGCAGTGGTCGAGACTAAAGAACGCGCTCGCAACGTCGCTCAATACTTGGATGAGAACGTTGAGCTTGATGAGAAAGTCCGCATTCACTTTATCGGCTGCCCGAACGCTTGCGGCCAGAAGCATATTGCCGACATCGGCTTGCAAGGCTCTCTAATCAAAACGCCTGAAGGTATGGTTGACGCGTTCGATATCGCTGTCGGCGGTATTCTCGGACCGGATGCTCAGTTCAACACACCGCTGAAGGGCCGCGTCAAAGGCGACAATGTCGCCGATGTCCTTAAGCAATTGATTGAGTTTTACAAAGAGCAGCGCCAAGCAGATGACACATTCCACACATTTGTGAAACGTGTCGGCGTACCTGCATTCCAGGAAAAGCTTACTGAAATTTTGGCTGTTTAAACACAACGTAAAAATAATAAAAACCGCTGATGGTATAGGTTACTCACTATCCATTTGCGGTTTTTTTGTATATTTACAACCATCACTTATGATTCTCCATGTAAGCAGCCAGCTTCCCTTTATTGTCCATATTCACAGCCCACTCATGTAAGTTTTCACGTTCGCTAAATAGCGCAAACAAAAACAGCAAGCCGATATTTATCAGCTTGCTGCTTAATCCATCCTTATTCAGCCGCAGCAGCAACCTTCTCCTGCTCTTTATTTTGCGCAATCGTCCGTTCACGGTCACGCTCCAATATCGGCTTCAAATATTTGCCTGTGTACGATTGCTCCACCTTCACGACTTGCTCCGGCGTCCCTGTTGCAACGATCATTCCGCCGCCGCTGCCGCCTTCAGGCCCTAGGTCGATTAAATAATCTGCCGTTTTGATTACATCCAGATTGTGTTCGATAACGAGTACGGATTCACCTGAATCCACCAAACGGTGTAATACCATCAGCAGCCTGTCGATATCGTCTACATGAAGGCCGGTTGTCGGCTCATCTAAAATGTAAAGCGTCTTACCCGTGGAACGACGATATAGCTCCGCCGCCAGCTTCACACGCTGCGCCTCGCCGCCGGACAAAGTCGTTGCAGGCTGGCCAAGCTTCATATATCCAAGCCCGACATCGAGAAGCGTCTGCACCTTACGTTGAATACGCGGAATGTTCTCGAAGAAGGAGCATCCGTCTTCGATCGTCATCTCCAGCACTTCGGCGATGTTTTTGCCTTTGTATTTCACTTCAAGCGTCTCGCGGTTGTATCGTTTACCTTTGCAAATCTCGCAAGGAACATATACATCCGGCAGGAAATGCATTTCGATCTTGATGATACCGTCGCCGCGGCATGCTTCGCACCTGCCGCCCTTGACGTTAAAGCTGAATCTGCCCTTCTTATAGCCGCGAACCTTCGATTCGTTCGTATTCGAGTACAAATCTCGAATATCATCGAACACTCCGGTATAGGTGGCTGGATTAGAGCGCGGCGTACGACCGATTGGCGATTGGTCGATGTCGATCACCTTCTCCAAATGCTCGATTCCGCGCATCTCCTTGTATTGTCCCGGACGCGTCTTGGCTTTATTCAAATCACGTGCTAACGTCTTATAAACGATCTCATTGACGAAAGTCGATTTGCCCGAACCTGATACGCCCGTAACAGCGGAAAATACGCCTAGCGGAATTTTTACGTTCACGTTTCTCAGATTGTTTTCCTTCGCACCGCGAACTTCGAGCCACTTATCGCTCGTCTGACGACGTTCCGTCGGTACAGCGATAAACTTCCGGCCGCTCAAGTATTGTCCGGTAAGCGAATGCTCATTCGCCATTACTTCTGCAGGCGTGCCTTCAGCGATTACATTACCGCCGTGGATACCAGCGCCTGGACCAATATCGATAATGTAGTCGGCCGCAAGCATCGTATCCTCATCATGCTCGACGACAATCAACGTATTGCCGAGATTACGCATATGCTCTAACGTCTGTATGAGCCGGTCGTTATCGCGCTGATGCAGACCAATACTCGGCTCATCCAAAATATAAAGGACGCCCATTAAGCTGGAGCCGATTTGCGTCGCCAGTCGAATACGCTGCGCTTCGCCACCCGACAGTGTACCCGCTGCGCGGCTTAGCGACAAATATTCCAGGCCGACGTTAACGAGAAACCCGAGCCGGCTGTTAATCTCTTTAAGAATAAGATTAGCAATCGTCATTTCCTTTTCAGTCAACGTTAACGAATCAAAGTAGCGCTGCGCTTCTCCGATTGACAGCGACGTAACATGAGCAATGTTTTGCGAACCGATAGTAACAGCCAGACTCTCTTTGCGGAGCCGTTGTCCTTTGCAGCTGCCGCATGGCTTGGCGCTCATATAATTCTCGATATGCTCGCGCATCATATCCGATGCTGTATCTCTGTAGCGGCGCTCCAAGTTATTAACGATGCCTTCGAATGGCACGTATGCCTCTTTGCGATGGCCGAAATCATTTTCATAGAGGAAACGAACGCGCTCTCCGCCCGTTCCGTAGAGCAGCTTCTTCATTTGCTCAGGCGACAACTCCGCTACCGGAACGTTTTGCGGGATATCGTAATGCTCACAAACCGCGCTTAGAAACTGCGGATAGTAATTGGATGTGCTTCCTGCCCACGCTAGAAAAGCAGCGTCGTCGATGGATTTAGTAGTGTCGGGAACGAGCAAATCCGGGTCGACGATCATTTTCACGCCTAGACCGTCGCACTCCGGACATGCTCCGTAAGGGCTATTGAAAGAGAACATGCGCGGCGCAAGCTCCTCAACGCTGAATCCGCACTCCGGACAAGCGAGGTTTGAGCTGAAGAGCAGCTCCTCTTGGTCGATAATATCGACGAGAACGCGGCCCTCCGAAAGCTTAAGCGCCGTTTCAAGCGAATCAGCGAGTCGGCTGTGAATGTCCGACTTGACGACGATCCGGTCAACGACGACCTCGATGCTGTGCTTTTTGTTTTTATCCAGCTCAATCTTTTCGCTTAATTCCCGCAGCTCGCCATTTACTCGAACACGTACGAAGCCTTGCTTCTGAATGTCCGCCAGCAGCTTGGTATGCTCACCCTTACGGCCGGAAACAATCGGCGCTAATATTTGCAGCTTCGTCTTCTCCGGGTATTCCATAATGTGGTCAACCATTTGCTCAACCGTCTGTGACGTAATTTCAATTCCGTGCTCCGGACAGTGCGGTTTACCTACGCGTGCGAACAACAGTCGTAAATAGTCGTAAATTTCGGTAACAGTACCGACAGTGGAACGCGGGTTGCGGCTCGTCGTCTTCTGGTCGATGGAGATGGCCGGGGACAACCCGTCGATCGAATCGACATCGGGCTTCTCCATCTGTCCGAGAAATTGACGCGCGTAAGCGGATAATGATTCAACATACCGCCGCTGTCCTTCCGCATAAATGGTGTCGAAAGCGAGAGAAGATTTCCCTGAGCCGCTTAGACCAGTCAATACGACAAATTTGTCGCGGGGAATCGTAACATCAATATTTTTAAGATTATGGGCGCGCGCGCCCTTAATAACTATTTTATCGCTAGCCAATCGGTTCTCCTCCTACTTATCCCATCTCAGCGCGCAGCTCAAGCAGCGCATCCCGAAGCTCCGCGGCACGCTCGAACTGCAGGTTCTTTGCCGCATCCTTCATTTCCGCTTCCAGCTTTTGGACTAGCGCCAAGCGATCCTTCTTCGTCATTTTCTCGGCGCCGGCGCCGGTTAAATAATCAGCCTTCTGCTCCGCCACTTTCGTCGCTTCGATGACATCATGCACCTTTTTGCGGATCGTTTGAGGCGTTATGCCATGCTTCTCATTATAGGCAAGCTGAATCGTGCGCCGACGTTCCGTTTCTTTTATCGCTCGATCCATCGAATCGGTTATTTTGTCGCCATACATAATGACCCGGCCCTCGCTGTTGCGCGCCGCACGTCCAATCGTCTGGATCAGCGCGCGGTCGGAGCGGAGGAAGCCCTCCTTATCCGCATCAAGGATCGTAACTAACGAAACCTCCGGTAAATCAAGTCCTTCGCGAAGCAAGTTAATTCCGATAAGGACGTGGAATACGCCCAGCCTCAGGTCACGTAAAATAGCGAGCCGCTCAAGCGTCTTAATATCGGAATGAAGATACCTGACTTTAATGCCGATTTCCTTCATGTAGTCGGTCAAGTCCTCAGACATCTTCTTCGTTAAAGTCGTTACGAGCACACGCTCGTCCTTTGCGATCCGATCGCGGATTTCATTCAGCAAATCATCGATTTGCCCTTTTGTCGGACGAACATCAATGATTGGATCTATGAGACCCGTAGGCCGGATAATTTGCTCCGTCATTGTATCGCAATGCTCGATCTCATACGGTCCCGGCGTAGCCGATACATATATAAGCTGTTTCGCCTTTGCCTCAAATTCCTCAAATCGAAGCGGCCGGTTATCCATTGCCGACGGAAGCCGGAAGCCATGATTGACCAGCATCTCCTTACGGGCGCGGTCACCGTTATACATCGCCCGAATTTGCGGCAATGAAACATGTGATTCATCGATGACGATAAGCATGTCATCCGGAAAATAATCAAGCAGCGTATACGGCGTTGCTCCGCGCTCCCGGAAAGTCAGCGGTCCGGAGTAGTTCTCGATACCGGAGCAAAAGCCCATCTCCGCCATCATTTCCAAATCGTAGCGCGTCCGCTGCTCAAGCCGCTGCGCCTCCAGAAGCTTGCCTTCCCCGCGCAGCTCGGCAAGACGCTCCTCCAACTCCCGTTCAATATTAACGATCGCTATTTTCATCGTATCCTCGTGGGTTACGAAGTGGGAAGCCGGGAAGATAGCGATATGATCACGTTCACCGACGATCTCGCCGGTCAGCACGTCGATTTCCGAAATGCGCTCGATCTCGTCCCCGAACAGCTCCACCCGGATTGCCCGCTCATTGTTCGCCACGGGAAATATTTCAACGATATCTCCGCGTACGCGGAAGGTTCCGCGCGTAAAGCTTATATCGTTCCGCTGGTACTGGATGTCGACCAGCTTATGAAGAATCGCATCGCGCGGTTTCTCCATGCCGACCCGGAGCGAAAGCACGAGGCTTCCGTATTCCATCGGCGAACCTAGACCGTATATGCAGGACACGCTGGCAACGATAATGACATCGCGGCGTTCGAACAAAGCGCTCGTCGCGGAGTGTCTTAATTTATCGATCTCATCGTTAATGCTCGAATCCTTCTCAATAAACGTATCGGTAGAAGGGATGTACGCTTCCGGCTGGTAATAATCATAGTAGCTCACGAAGTACTCCACTGCATTGTCTGGAAAAAACGTCTTAAACTCACTGCACAGCTGAGCTGCTAGCGTCTTATTGTGCGCAATTACGAGCGTCGGCCGATTCAGCTTCGCTACCGTATTCGCAATGGTATACGTCTTACCCGTACCTGTAGCACCGAGCAGCGTCTGATGCCTCTTGCCTGCCGCAATTCCCTCTATAAGCTGCTCGATTGCTTTCGGCTGATCGCCCTGCGGCGTGTAATCCGACTTCAATTCGAACAGCTTCGTTTCCTTAGTAAGCTCATTCACGCCTGTCATCCACCCCCATCGTTCCGATTGCTATTAACATTATAGTCAATTATATCTGATTCAAGCGTATTTTCGCGAAATAAGAATGTGTGTTCCCGTATATTATACCGTTATATAGCAGCCGTTGCAATGCGGGAATTACGGATTTAGCTGATTTAACTGTACGAAATCCAACATAGCTCCGCGCACCAACAAACTTCTGCTTTTATCTTGTACAGAATCCAATATACAATTTCGTTTAATCAAAAGACTCCTATTTACAGCTTAATGTTGATAAAACACCACTTATTACCGATATCTATCGTACATGAATTGGCAGTCTCTAATATCCAATACAGTTGCGGCTTTGGTAGAAACTAGCCTCTATCCTGTATGAATTCCAAATTAGCAATAAAGAAGCTGTCCCATACTGATCTCTTTTAAGAGCAGCATTTATAGCCTCTATAATCACCGCTTCACAATAAGATGTGGCTTGAACAGCCCTATTTAAAAAACGCCCATTTGATCCATAATGAACTTGACCCGAAAGAACGGCACTTTTTTTCAAAGTGACTGTCTTTCGGGTCAAAATCCATGGACCATTAGGGACGGCCTTATTTAAGCACATCTTTTTTGCCGCGCTTTATCCATACCTGCTAAGTTCTTCCTATCTTTCCGCCTGCTCTGCCTGACCGATACCGGCAATGCCTTGCGCAGGCGCCGAACCGCGGCGATTCGAGGTGCGGGAGCTGCGCAGCAGCTCAAGCAGCGACGCCGGTCCTAAAGCGGCGTAGTAATTGGCCTGCTCGTCCGGCGCTAATATAACGCCCAGCTGATGATGCTCGCCGGCAAAACGCGCCCGCTGCGCAAACTTCAGTTCACCCGCAAGGTTCATAACCTCCAGCTTGCAGAAAGCCGAGTTTTGAACTAATGCTTCATACAACTCTTCCTTCGATCTCACACGCACGCCGTTTACCTTATGCAAAATTTCGCCGGTTTCAAGCCCCATTGCTGCGGCTGGCGTTCCCGGCACGATGCCTAGTATGCGCAAGCCGCGCGAGTCATGCACATATAGCGGTGAGCGCGCCGCCTCAATCGTTCGGCTGCGCCATATGATCGCCTCATGCAGAAGCAGCGAAGCAAGCGCCGCAACCGGAAGCAGCATCGGCTGCCACCAAGCAGCGACTGCCGCAGCAGCTAAACAAATGCTGTACAGCAGCAGTCCTTTGGCTGCATGCATTGCCTTTTCCCGCGGCAGCATCGACCTCGACATTTCCGTAAAGCCGATAATCATCGGCAGCGCAACGAACGACCAGCCTTGTGTCCAATCCGCTCCTAATAATGGCGTCCACGGCAATGCAGCCGTTGACGCTCCGGCACCGGATGCCGGAACAAGCATGAGCAGCGGTACCGGCCAGAAGCCCTGCAGCATGTAGCCGCCTACCAGCTTGCCTCGTTTCCCTTCCAAAAACAGCGGCGTCGCTAACCGGTTGCCCTGCCAACGCACAAGCACCGATTCGGCCAGATGAAGCAAAGCCACCAGCACGAGCAGCCCCGCCGCGTCAATTCGCGCAAGCGATGCAGCCAGTGCACCGATCCAATCCGCACGTTCCGCAAGCGGAGTCCAGCCCATAATCCATTGCAGCAGCGTTATTACCCCTGCGCTATAGGCGAAGCACAGATATCGAATGCGCATGAGCATTAACAATGCTGCAGCCGCCCAAAGCCAAATGACCGATTCGGCTGTCAATGCCACACCGATAAATGCACCGGCGAGCGATACCCCTACACCAATCAGCAGGCCTGCAAATAATGCTCTGATGACCAAGCTCGGCCAATTGTGCAGCTTAACTGCAAACAATTGCCGTTCAATCCGGATTTGTCTCGTATACTGTAAAACAATAAATAATACCGCAATATAGTAGAACGGCTGTGAAACCAATTGAACAGCCGCTTGTCCGAGCATTTTCAGCACTTCCAACACCGTTTCCAAAGCCGACACTCCTTCGCACGTTCCACGTTGGTCAAAAAAATAAAAGGCCGACTCTATCATGCAGAGCCAACCTCTTATTCATTCGACACCCGCGCGCTATTTCCTGCCTACAGCCTTAATCGCCTCATGCAGCTGCGTGTCATTATCTTTGTCCTGAATCCATTTAATAACGGCCTTCTCAAGTGACTCGGCCGTCTTCTGATCGATTTGTCCAGTTGCTTGCAGGCCATGCTCCGTCTGGAATTTCTTAACCGCTTCTACCGTTTCGGCTCCAAAATATCCATCCTCGCGCTTTGGCTCGTACCCTAGCCCATGCAGCATAATTTGCGCGCTTCGCACCTGCTCGCCAATCATATCCAGCTTCAGCGTCTCCATTAACGATAGACGTGCAACCGTATATAAATCCGGCGGCTGAACGGCGATATCCGGCTTAATGCCGTTCTCATGTATCCAATTGCCGTTTGGCGTTAACCATTTTGCAATGGTCATCTTCAGTAGACTGCCATCTCCGAGCGCCTTATTGTAGCTGACCTGCACCGTGCCTTTGCCAAAGGAAGTTTCGCCGACCAGCTTTGCACCGGCGCCCTCCTGCAGAGCGCCAGCCAATATTTCTGACGCGCTTGCGCTTCCCTTATTCATAATTACAGCAATCGGATACGATTTGCTTTGCCCTTCCGAAACCGTCTTCTCACGGTTCCCATCGCGATCCTCCACTTGCACGACCGTTTTGCCTTTTGCCATAAAGGATTGCGCGATCTCGACGACAACCGGCAGCACGCCTCCCGGATTGTTGCGCACATCCAGCACGAGTCCCTTCATCCCTTGCTTCTCGAGCCGTGCGAGCTCTTCTTTAAACCGTTCCGCCGTATGAAGCGAGAACTGGCGAATTTCAATGACCCCTACGCCGTCAGGACGCAAGCTGCCATACACCGTTTCCACATCGATATCGTCTCGGATAAGAACGAGTTGAATCGGTTCAGAGAAGCCTGCCCGTTGAACCTGAATCTTCGCTTTCGTTCCTTTTGGTCCGCGAATTTTCGCAACGGCATCCTGCAAATTCAAGCCGTCGAGCTTCTCTCCGTTCACGGAAAGCAGCACATCCTTCGCCAGTAAACCCGAACGTTCAGCAGGCGAGCCCTTTATTGGAGAAACGACAACAATACGTCCGTTCTCAAGCGTTACCTCTGCGCCGATGCCCGTAAACGAGCCTTCGATCGATTCCGAGAAATGCTGAGCTGCAGACTTTTCCATATAGACGGAATAGGGATCGTCAAGGGAAGACATCATCCCGCTTACAGCACCATCCAACAGCTCCAGACGATCGACTTTTTGATAATATTTTGTCTCGATTAATTCGAGCACCGCGTTAAGCTTCGTCAGCTCTTCTTCCTTGAGCCTGTAACGCCCGCCCTCATCGGCCGCCACAGCCGTAAGGGCCGGGGCCGACGGCTCGTCCGGCTTAATGATTTGATCCGCAAGCGTTAATGTAACGAGCACGGATGCAATCATCGTCAGCATAACGAACGCGAATACTGTGCGTCCTTTGAATTGCACCTGTCTACACCACCTTCTCATCGTACACGGTCTTTTATTTAAGACCAACCTAGTATATGACAAGTAGCTTACAATTATTTGTCTTATCCTGCAAATATCGCCTCAATGGACAAATAAGGGCAGCCACATGGGCTGCCTCCTGATTGTAAGAGTATGAGTACCTTTATTTCAAGTAGCTGCTTGGATTAACCGGCGTTTCGTTTTTACGAACTTCAAAATGCAAATGAGGCCCCGTCGAATTACCCGTGCTGCCAACCTCGGCGATTTTCTGGCCTTTCTTGACGGTCTCGCCTTTGTCGACCTTGATTCCACCGTTGCGGATATGACCATAAAGCGTCCATAAACCGTTGCCATGGTCAATGATAACACAATTTCCATATCCGCTCCACGATTGCGCTACGATAACAACTCCATCCTCAGCCGCATAAATATCGGTCCCTTGCGGGGCGGCAAAGTCTATACCCGTATGCGTATGCCTCTTGCCAGTGATGGGATGGATCCGGGTACCGAAGTTTGAGGTCACCCGGTAACTGTCTTTGATCGGCATTCCAAGTCTTCCACCGCTATAAGGGTTTTGAATTCTATTTTTCTCAGCGTTAAGCTTAGATACTTTCGCAGCGAGCGCCATAAGCAGCTCCTCTTGCTCCGCGCTAATGTCCTCGAGCTGCTCCAGTTCGCTGTCGATCTCCTCTAACTCGTTGTCCAGCTGCTCGATATTGTTATTGTAGCTCGCAATCATCAATTGCTTTTCTTCTTCCTTCTTCGCAAGATGAGCCTCGTACTGCTCCAGCTTCTCATATATCTTCGTTACTTCGGCAAACTGCTTCTCTACCTCAACTTTTTTGAGGGCGACAAGCTCCTGTTCCTTCCTTTGCTCCTCCAAAATATCGCGGTCCTGTGCCAATATCGACTGAAGAGCGTCAAATCGATCGATAAAATCAGTAAAGCTCGTTGCACTGAGCAAAACGTCCATATAAGAAACAAATCCGTTCGTATACATAAGGCGCATGCGCGATTGCAAAAGCTTGTTGCGCGTTTTTACCCGCTCCTCTGCCTGCTCCAGCTCAAGACCCGTCTGAAGCAGCTCTTCTTCCTTAGCATCACGCTGAGCAAGCGTCTTCGTTTTCGTAATAACGACATTATCGATCTCGGCAAGTATATTGTTAATCGAGTTTAGAGCATCTGTTTTCTTACCCTCGATATCTACCTTCTCATGCTTAGCATTTGCCGCTTGCTGTTGCGCTTTTGCCGCCTGCCGCTCCGCATTTGCCGCCTTTCTCTCAATTTCCTTCATTTCTTGCTTGGCTGCATCAAGCTGCTTCTTAATATCGCTTAGAGAAGCAGCTTCACCGCCCGCCGGCTGCAATGCAAACACCGTAACCATCATTACGGCAATCAATCCAACCCATTTCCTCTTCTTCACGTTCTCATCCACCTACACTTTCAAATACTTGCGTATCGAAATGGTGCTGCCCCAAATACCGATCAACGTTCCGAGTCCAATAATGAGTGCGGCGGTCAACAAGCCGGACTCCTTAACCGTGACGAGCTTAATCATCATTAGAGATAATTCCATTTGCGAGAATTGTACAAGCTCTGAATAACCGACTAATACGATAATGGTAGTTAAAACGGAGCTAATAATCCCGATCAAAGCCCCTTCAATGAAGAACGGCCAACGAATAAACGAGTTCGTTGCCCCCACGAGCTTCATAATGCCAATCTCGCGGCGTCTTGCAATAATCGTCATTTTGATCGTGTTCGAAATGAGGAACATAGCCGTAACTCCTAAACCGATAACGACAACGATACCGATAATGCGCAGAGCATTCGTCACTTTAAATAAAGTCTCTACCGTCCCTTGGCCGTATTTAACCTTGGCAATCGGCAGCGTTTCGTCGGCTTTGTTAATGGCTTCAATCTGGCTGGCTGCCTGTGCGATCGAACGGGGATCGTATACCTCTACCGTGAATGAATCGGGCAGCGGATTTTCTTCATTCTCGTAACCGTCGAGCAGCTCTTTATTTTCTTCACCCAAATTTTTGCGAAGCAGCTCCAGCCCCTCTGCCTTGGACACAAATGTTACTTTGCTTACCTCGGTGATGTTGCCGATCTTGTTTTGAAGCTCGGTCATCTTCGCCTGCTCGACATTAAGCTGCAGGAAAACACGAATTTGCACTTGGCTTTCTATTTGAGCAGACATGCTGTTCACATTCAACGCAAGCAATAAAAATACGCCTAATATAAATAGGGAAATGAAAATCGAACTCATAGAAGCGAACGACATCCAGCCGTTTCGAATAATGTTTTTGGCGCCCTCGCGAAGGTGGCGGAGTATCGTTCTAAGCTTCATAGCCGTACTCCCCTCTCGCCTCATCACGAACGATATTGCCGTTCTCGATTGCAATGACGCGCTTGCGCATGGAGTTAACGATATCTTTGTTGTGCGTCGCCATAATGATGGTTGCGCCTCTGAAGTTAATTTCCTCAAGCAAATTCATGATGCCGAGCGAAGTCTCCGGATCAAGGTTTCCGGTAGGCTCGTCCGCCACAATAACTGACGGATTATTGACGATCGCACGCGCGATCGAAACCCGCTGCTGCTCGCCGCCTGACAAATGCGCAGGCAAGCTTGCATGCTTATGCTTTAGACCGACGAGATCGAGCACCTCCATCGTCCGCTTCTTAATGATGCGGCGCGGCGCTTCGATAACTTCCATTGCGAAAGCGACATTTTCATATACGGTTAATTTGGGGAGTAATCTGAAGTCTTGAAAAATAACGCCAATGTTGCGCCTGACAAACGGGATTTTGCGAGGCTTCAGCTTGCCGATGTTAAAGCCATTTACTGAAAGCTGACCCTTGGTCGGTACTTCCTCCCGGTAAATCAATTTCATAAACGTGGATTTCCCGGCGCCTGACGGCCCGACCAAATATACAAATTCATTGCGATCTATACGAACCGAGACGCCTCTTAACGCATGCGTTCCGTCGGTGTACGTTTTCCAGATGTCTTGCATCTCAATCACATTATCACATCCTGTTAATAGTCAGTAGTACTATTTCGACAGGTTGCGCTGAATTCCTTCATAAGCAGATCGCTTTCCTCATTTTTCACAAATCTCATATTAAAATCGTTTGTCGAATGGAGGTCAGGAGTACCATTAGACAAAATTGCAGCGCAAGCCGCATATACATATAAAACTGTCTTTTTCTTCTCAAAAAAAGGAGTGGTTCGTCATCATAAAACGAATACATATCGGAATCATTGTCATCTTTTCACTGCTGCTTGCGGCAGCTGTCGGCTGGGGATTTGTATGGAATTACGCGCTTCAGAAAACCGTTCCAGAGGGAGTTGTTGCAGGGGGCATTCCAATCGGAGGGATGCTCATTGGTGATGCAATTGCGCGGTTGGAAACGTATGAGAAATCTCTGCTTCAAAGGACTATAACGATTCAGGCCAACACTGCGGCGGACGACAGCAAGCAGTGGACGGTTAGCGGTCTCGGTTACAAAGCGGAGTTTGCAGACGCCCGTTCCGCCTTGCAAAAGCTTAGCGAAGGCGATATATGGGACCGGGCGGTATACCGCTATCAATTTCAAAAAACGTATGTGCTTACGCAAAGCTGGAACCGTGACGCATTTGACGCTGCCGTTCGCAAGCAGTGGAGCTGGATCGAAAAAAGCGAAACTAAAAATGCTTCCCGCACAATTACAGATGACGATAAGGTCGTTTATGAACCCCATGTCGACGCTTATCGATTAGATTTAGGCAAGCTGATTGACGAGGTAGACGAATGGGTAGTGCTCGAGAAGGAGCAGATTGGAAATCCAGTCGAACAGGCTTTTGAAGCGGAGCTGCCGGTTGCTCTCATTCACCCGGAAATCACGCTGGAGAAGCTGAAAAACGAAGGCGTTGAGCGGAAAATTATCGAATTTACGACTGATTTCCAAACGAGCGCGGAGGGTCGTGCGTATAACGTCACTGTTACCGCCAAGGCTCTTAACGATTGGGTACTTGCGCCGGACGAAGTGTTCGACTATGGCAAGCTTATTGCCCGCGCTGAAGATCTGTATGATTACCGCGAAGCGCCGGTTATTTTGAACGGCAAGCTGGTGCCTGGCATCGGGGGCGGCATCTGCCAGGTTTCAAGCACGCTCTATAACGCCGTATTGCGCTCAGGGCTTGAGATCGTGGAGCGTCGAAATCATTCGCTGCCTGTCGCTTATTTGCCAATCGGACAGGATGCAACGTATGCGGGCGGTGCTATTAATTTCCGATTTAAAAATACGACCGGAAAGCATATGGTTATCCGCACTGAGGTTAAGGACCGAAAGCTTACCGTTAAGCTGTTTGGTACCATGAACGCTAACGAGCGGTACGATATTGAATCGTTCACCGTCAAAACGATTGAGCCGACCGTTCAGGAGAAGATAAATACCAAATTATCTCCCTGGCAAAAGGTAACTGTAGAAAAAGGCAAGCAAGGCTACGTCGTCGAAACGTACCGCACGCACATTCGGGACGGTGAAGTCGTTAGCCGGGAAAAGGTATCGCGTGACACGTATAAGGCTCAGCCGACTATTGTTGAGATTGGTCCAGGCAGCGGAGTCGAGCCTACGCCAACACCTGCGCCGACACCGGTCGAACCGCTGCTGGAGGATGGGGTTTAAGGGGCAGCTTTTAAGCTATGAGTCAACGACTAATTCATCAGCTGCAGTAGCTACATTAGCTACATTAGCTACATTAGCTACATTAGCTACATTAGCTACATCAGCTACATTAGCTACATCAGCGCAATAGCTGCATTAGATGCATTGCACTTTATGCAGCAGATTCGCTGTTTGAAAGTCGCTCTAATGGATACGTTGCAGTTTCTGCAACAGAATGAGGCTAGATAGCTTCTTTTTCGCACAAAAACTGCTCTTCGGCTGCATTTCTGCAATACACCTCACTCATTCGGCTCGGATGTAAGGTTTCTATTGCACAAAGTACACTGTAAAGCATCCTTGAGTTTAGAACAAAGCTTCCCTTACTATCGCTACGTTTTGCTTGCATTTCATCCAGTCAAAGTGGACCCATCTGCCGTTAAAATGGAGTTTGCCTGGAAAACATACAGCTAAAACCGGAAATCTAACCCCCCATGAGCCCTATCCCGTCCATTTGACTGTACAAAATACGCTCAAACAACAATATATCTCCTTCCTAGCGGTTTGATTGTATGAAATCCAATCAAACCGCCAGGACATTCTACTGGAGCCAAAAAATTAACTCAAAAAAAAGCAGTTCAGCGGGCAGCCAACGATGGCTGCTGCTGAACTGCTCTTAATAGCGGCTTCCTACTTGCTCCGCTCCAAATACTCGGTTACCCATGAAGCCGTTTCTGCCAGCGCCTGTTCAGCGCGGCCGATTGCATCCTGTACCTGTGCTTTTGCGGTGCCGCCGTATACGTTGCGCGCATTAACGACCTGCTCCGGCTGGAGCACAGCGTAAATGCGATCGTCGAACAGCTGCGAGAATTGCTTGAACTCGTCTAACTTCAGGTCCAGCAAATATTTGTTTTGCTCGATGCAGTACAATACCGTTTTGCCGATAACCTCATGCGCCTGGCGGAACGGCAGCCCTTTGTTCACGAGGAAGTCGGCGATATCCGTCGCGTTCGAGAAGTCCTGATTGACCGCTTGACGCATCCGTTCTTTGTTCACCTTCATCGTCGCGATCATTGGGGCGAACAGTTGAAGCGCGCCCTGCAGCGTCTTCACGGTGTCGAACATGCCTTCCTTATCTTCCTGCATGTCTTTATTGTAAGCGAGCGGAAGCGATTTTAGCACCGTCAGCAAGCCGACGAGATTGCCGTATACACGTCCCGTTTTGCCGCGCACAAGCTCCGGCACATCCGGATTTTTCTTTTGCGGCATAATGCTGCTGCCCGTGCAGAACGCATCGTCCAGCTCGACAAAATGGAACTCCGTGCTCGACCACATGATGAGCTCTTCGCTAAGGCGCGACAAATGCATCATAATGATCGACGCATCCGACAGAAACTCCAGAATGAAGTCACGGTCGCTGACCGCGTCAAGGCTGTTTTCGTATACACGGTCAAACTTCAGCTGGCTCGCTACGAAATGGCGATCGATCGGGAATGTCGTTCCCGCCAATGCGCCCGCTCCGAGCGGCAGCACGTTGATGCGCTTGTAGCTGTCCTGCAGACGCTCGATATCGCGTCCGAACATCGATACATACGCCATCAGATGATGGGCGAACAAAATCGGCTGCGCGCGCTGCAAATGGGTGTAACCCGGCACGATCGTGTCGATATTCGCCTTCGCCTGCTCCACTAGAGCCGATTGAAGCTTATGCAGCATATCGACAAACTCGACAACGCGCTTGCGGAGCCACAAATGCATATCCGTCGCTACTTGGTCGTTGCGGCTGCGGCCGGTGTGCAGCTTCCCGCCGACTGAACCGACATCGTCGATCAGCGTTTTCTCGATGTTCATATGAATATCTTCGTCCCCGATGGAGAATTCGATATCGTCGCGTTTAATACGTTGAAGCACGCGGTGCAAGCCGTCCTTGATTTTCTCAACGTCGTCCGCCGGCAAAATGCCCTGCTTGCCAAGCATCGTTACATGCGCCAAGCTGCCCTGAATATCCTCTTCGGCCAGTTCTTTGTCGAATAGGATTGAAGCCGTGTATTCCTCTACCAACTGGTCCGTTTTTTTCGTAAACCGACCGCCCCATAATTTACTCACTGGTTCGTTACACTCCCTTGTAAAGCTTATTTGCTGCTGACTGCGGATGATACTTTCAAACGCAAAGCGTTCAGACGGATGAAGCCTGTAGCATCGCCTTGATCGTAAGCTTGCGAAGGATCAGCTTCCATCGTTGCGATATCAGGGTTATACAAGCTGACAGGGCTTTTCACGCCTGCTCCGATCACGTTGCCTTTGTAAAGCTTCAAGCGAACGACGCCGCTTACGTTCTTTTGCGATTCGGTTACGAGCGCCTGCAGCGCTAGACGTTCCGGTGCGAACCAGAAGCCGTTGTAAACGAGCTGGCTGTATTTTGCAATCAACGAATCGCGAAGGTGCATAACCTCGCGGTCCATTGTTAAGGATTCCATTTTGCGGTGAGCTATAAAAAGGATCGTTCCGCCCGGGGTTTCGTACACGCCGCGGCTCTTCATGCCAACGAAACGGTTCTCGACCATGTCGACGCGTCCGATGCCGTGCTTGCCGCCAAGCTCGTTCAGCGTTTCCATAACTGCCAGCGGGCTAAGCTCCTCGCCGTTAATCGCCGTACAATTGCCTTCTTCGAAAGTAAGCTCTACGTATTCCGCTTTATCCGGCGCATTCTCAGGGGATACGCTCAGCACGTACATGCTCTCGTTTTCTTCGGAGCTTGGATCGAACCAAGGATCCTCCAGCATGCCGCTCTCGAAGCTGATGTGCAGGAGGTTGCGGTCAGTCGAATACGGCTTCGCCGCGGACGCAGTAACCGGTATGCCATGCTTCTCAGCGTAAGCGATCATCTCTGCGCGGCCCGGGAACTGTTCACGGAACGCTTCAAGACGCCATGGCGCGATAACGCCGATCTCAGGCGCCAATGCAGCAGCTGTCAGCTCAAACCGCACTTGGTCGTTGCCTTTGCCTGTTGCGCCGTGAGCAATCGCCGTTGCCCCTTCCGCGCGGGCAATATCAACCATGCGCTTAGCGATAAGCGGACGGGCGATCGACGTACCGAGCAAGTATTGGCCTTCATACAGCGTTCCGGCTTGGAACATCGGATAGATGAAATCTTTCGCGAACTCGTCGCGCAGGTCGTCAATGTACACTTTGGATGCGCCTGTCGCAAGTGCTTTTGCCTCTAGGCCGTCAAGCTCATCCTTCTGCCCGATATCCGCCGTGAAAGCGATAATTTCCGCGTCGTACGTTTCTTTCAACCATTTGAGGATAACCGATGTATCCAAACCGCCGGAGTAGGCCAGCACGATTTTTTCTTTTGCCATGATAGTGTATAACTTCCCTTCGAATGAATTTGTATATGTGGAGCGATTGATTAGGACATGATTGCGGCCATAATCGCTTTTTGCGCATGAAGACGGTTCTCTGCCTGATCGAAAATAATCGAGCTGCCGCCGTCGATGACCCCTTCGCTCACTTCTTCGCCGCGGTGTGCCGGCAGGCAGTGCATGAACAAATAATCCTTCTTCGCGTATTTCGTCAATGCCTCGTTAACCTGGTAAGCGGCGAAAGCAATCTCGCGTTCCTTCTGTTCCGCTTCTTGGCCCATGCTCGCCCATACATCCGTATAGATGATGTCCGCATCGGCAACCGCTTCCTTCGGATCGCGGCATACGTGAATCTTCGAGCCAGTCTCGGACGCATGGTCCTTCGTTTGCTGAACGATATCGGCGTCCGGCTCGTAGCCTTCCGGCGTCGCTACAGACATATGAAGACCGAGCTTGGCAGCGCCCATCATGAGCGAGTGCACCATGTTGTTGCCGTCGCCTACATAAGCGATTTTCAACCCTTCCAGACGGCCTTTGTGCTCCAAAATCGTTTGATAATCGGCTAGCGCTTGGCATGGGTGCGACAGGTCAGTCAAACCGTTAATGACCGGAATCGTTGCTCCCCGGGCCAGCTCCACCACTTTGCGGTGTGCGAAGGTGCGGATCATGATGCCGTCCAAGTAGCGTGACAGCGTCTGAGCTGTATCCCAAATCGTCTCGCCGCGGCCGATCTGCAGGTCGTTACCGCTTAGGAAAAGCCCTTGTCCGCCAAGCTGGTACATCCCTACTTCGAACGAAACGCGTGTACGGGTTGACGATTTCTCAAAAATCATGCCGAGCGTTTTACCCTTCAGCACATGATGGGTTTCGCCCGCTTTTTGTTTTTGCTTCAAATCAATGGCGAGGTCGATCAAGTAACGGATTTCCTCCGGCTTGAAATCAACCAGCATAAGAAAATCGCGCCCTTTCAAGCTAACCGCCAATTCCTCGTTCAATATTCCTTGCATGGGTAAGCCCTCCTTCATATTGAAAGCTTTATTTATACAGGCCGTTTTGCTTCCAGCAGCTCCGCTAAAATCGTAACAGCCGTATCGATTTCTTCCTCTGTAACGAGCAAATTCGGCAGCAGGCGGATGACGTTTGGCCCTGCCGAGATAACAATTAGGCCGCGTTCCTGCGCTTCGTTCAGAATCCCCGCAATCGGCTCCGCGCATTCAATACCGATAAGCAGTCCGAGACCGCGAACCTCATGCACAAAAGCGTTTCCTGCCAGCTTCCCGCGAAGCTGTCCGATCAAATACTCGCCCATTTGCGCTGCGCGCGCAGACAAGCCTTCGCCTACAATCGTCTCCAGCGTTGCTTTCACAACAGCTGTCGCAATCGGCGTACCGCCGAACGTCGAACCGTGGCTGCCTGCGGTGAAGCCTTCACGCAGCTTCTCCTTGGCTGCCATCGCACCGACCGGAAACCCGCTTCCAAGCCCTTTGGCCATGGTGAAAATGTCCGGCTCAATGCCGTAGTGCTCGTAAGCAAACAGCTTGCCCGTTCGTCCCATGCCCGTCTGAATCTCATCCGCTATGAGCAAAATGCCATGCTTCTCGCACAAAGCGACAAGCCCTTTCATATACGCAGCATCGACCGGATAAATGCCGCCTTCAGCCTGCACCATTTCCAGCATTATAGCAGCTGTCTTATCGGATACAGCCGCCTCTAATGCTTCCAGATCATTCAGAGGAATCGTCTTGAAGCCTTCAGGCAGCGGCGCAAAGCCTTCCTTCACCTTCGCTTGGCCCGTTGCCGTAAGCGTAGCAAGCGTCCGCCCGTGGAAAGACTGTTCGAACGTTATGATTTCGTAACGTCCGTTGTTCAGCACTTTCTGGTTATAACGGCGGGCAAGCTTTATGGCAGCTTCGTTTGCCTCGGCGCCCGAGTTGCAGAAGAACACGGCATCGGCGCAGCTGTTATCGGTAATCAGCTTCGCCGCTTCCGCCTGGTTCGGAATATGAAACAGGTTGGATACATGCCATAGCTCATCGAGCTGCTTGATTAGTGCCGCTTTAATTTGCTTCGGGGCATGCCCGAGGTTCGTTACAGCAATTCCGCTCATAAAATCGAGATAACGCTTGCCTTGATCATCCCAAAGCCAGCTGCCGTCGCCTTTTACCAGTGCAATCGGATACCTCGCATATGTAGGAAACAGAGATTGATCGGCTGCTGCCGTCTTCGTCTCGCTCATCGACTTTACACCCGCCTTTCATCCGTCTGAACAATTCGCGTACCGACTCCGCCCTCCCGGACAGCCCTCGTTAACACGCCCGGCTCCTCGCCGCTTACGATTACAACTTCGCGAACACGGCCCTGGATACACTGGATAGCCGCGCGCACTTTAGGAATCATACCGCCATAAATTTCGCCGCTCGCGATCATCGCTTCAATATCTTCTACCGTTGCAACAGGCAATACCTGCTTCCCACCGTCCACCGTCTTCAAAATGCCTGGAACGTCCGTTACGACGATCATCCGCTCCACGCCCAGATGAGAGGCAACCGCGCCGGCGGCCGTATCTGCGTTAATATTATAACGCTGGCCCTGCCCGTCAATCCCCATCGGCGCAACTACGGGGATATACCCCATTTCCATGACGCCTTCGATAAGCGCGGCGTTCACATCCGTCACGTCGCCAACGAAGCCGATTTCCGCAGCATTTGCAACCGGCTGAGCTTGGATAAGCATGCCGTCCACACCCGATAAGCCTAGCGCCTTCGCTCCGTTTGTTTGGATTTTGCGCACGATCTCTTTATTGATTCGGCCTGCAAGCACCATCTCTACCACGTCAAGGACAGCGTCGTTGGTCTTGCGGAGACCGTTCACGAACTCCGTCTCAATGCCAAGCTTGCCGAGCGTCTCCGATATGGCAGGTCCGCCTCCATGTACGATAACCGGGCGCACGCCCGTAAGCTGCAGCTCACGCAGCTCATCAAAAAAGCTATTCGGCAGCGCCGCAAGCGTGCTGCCGCCGCATTTCATCACAAACCGTTGCTCCGTCACTGTTCCATACCCTCCAACGTTCATTCGCTTACGTCCGGTATGCCGCGTTAATGCGAACATAATCGTACGTCAAATCACAGCCCCAAGCCGTCGCCTTGCCTTCGCCGTTATGAAGATCCACGCGAATAACGACGGTATCGCCTTTTAAATATTCCAAAGCAATCTCTTCATCAAATACAACGGGACGTGATTGCTCTAACGTTAAAATATCGCCTAAACGAATGTCGACCGTCTCCGGATTAACCGGCTGCCCTGCGCGGCCGACCGCCGCAATAATTCGGCCCCAGTTCGCATCGGCGCCGAACACTGCCGACTTCACGAGCGACGATCCGATGACCGTCTTCGCAATCGCTTGCGCGGAATCGTCGCTGACCGCTCCGTTCACCTGCACCTCAACGAGCTTCGTCGCGCCTTCGCCATCGCGCGCGATCGCCTTCGCCAGCACCTCGCACACATAACGAACCGCTTCCGCAAAAGCAGCCCAACCCTCGTGCTGCGGCGTCAGCTCGCGGTTGCCGGCAAGTCCGCTTGCCATGGCAACGAGCATGTCGTTCGTGCTTGTATCGCCATCTACCGTAATCATGTTGAAAGTAAGGTCCGTTGCCTGGCGCAGCAGCTGCTGCAGCGCCTCGCTGCCGATTGCGGCATCCGTCGTTACGAAGCCGAGCATCGTCGCCATGTTCGGATGAATCATTCCCGACCCTTTGGCAGCGCCCGCTACATGGATGCGCTGACCGTCAAGCTCAAGCTCTACGCAAACCATTTTCTGAACAAGATCCGTTGTTAGAATGGCTTGGCAGAAGCCGTCCGCGCCTTCGCGGCTGCCTTCCAAACGTGAAGGAAGATCATCGATACCGGTGCGAACTTTATCCATCTTCAGCAGCTCGCCGATAACGCCCGTCGAAGCAACCGCTACATGATCCGCCGATACGCCGATCGATTCTGCAAACCGCGCGCGCATTTCATATGCATCCGCATCGCCTTGCTTGCCTGTGCATGCATTCGCGTTGCCGCTGTTCACCAGCACTGCGCGCAGCACGCCGCCCGCTCCGATGCTTTCACGCGTTACCTGAAGCGGCGCCGCTTGAAACACATTGGTCGTATAAACGCCCGCTGCCGCCGCCGGCACTTCACAGACGATCGCTCCCAGATCGTGGCGCGTCGTTTTTTTGAGACCGCAATGCAGTCCGCCTGCTTTGAATCCTTTAGGCGTTGTTATCGAGCCGTCTGCGACGACCGAGAACAATGATGCCGTATTCTCCTGTCCCATGGTAGAATCGTATCCCCTTCACGTGTATGAGTGTATTTTTACGGATAAGCCGGGACAAATTGCAAACCAAGCGTCTCGTCCCAGCCCATCATCAAATTCATGTTTTGAATCGCTTGGCCTGCTGCGCCCTTAACCAAATTATCAATAACGGAAACGATCGTTACGCGTCCCGTACGCTGGTCTACCGCAAAGCCGATATCGCAGTAGTTCGAGCCCCATACTTCCTTCGTCGCCGGCCATTGACCTTCCGGACGAATCCGCACGAAGCGGCGGCCTTCATAATAAGAACGGTATAATTCGATAAAATCATTCGTGCTCCACTCACCCTGCACGCTCGCGTACATCGTTGACATAATGCCCCGCGTCATCGGCACGAGATGCGTCGTAAATGTCGTCACGACCGGTTTTGCGGCAACATCAGACAATACCATTTCAATTTCAGGAATATGCTGATGTATGTTTAGCTTATATGCTTTCAGGTTTTCATTGAGTTCTGAATAATGAGTGCCAAGCGAAGCTCCGCGACCCGCGCCGGAAACACCCGACTTCGCATCGATTATAATCGTAGACGGATCAATCCAGCCTTCTTTTACAGCAGGAATTAGGCCAAGCAGCGTAGCTGTCGGATAACAGCCGGGATTTGAAATGAATGACGCATCAAGCACCTGATCACCATAAATTTCGGCGAGTCCGAAAACCGCTTGCTGTAAATACGCCTCTTCTGCAGCTTCCTTATTGTACCACTGCTTATACAGTTCAGCTGACTTCAACCGGAAATCACCGGATAAATCGATGATTTTCAAGCCCGCTTCAAGCAGCTGCGGCGCAAGCTTGGCTGCCACACCGGGAGGTGTTGCAAGAAATACGACGTCTGCCTTTGCTTTAATGGCATCGGGCTCGACATCATCGAGCAATTCTTCACGTATGCCCGTTAAATGCGGATACCCTTCTGCAATCGGCGTTCCTGCACTGGATGACGAGATGACCGAGGTCACTTCAGCCAGCGGATGAGAAGCCAATAATCGAATCAGCTCTACACCGCCGTAGCCGGTAGAGCCGATAATTGCAATTTTCAACTTTGTTCTCATATTATTCTCTCCCCGTAACTGGACGCAGCGCACCGCATTCGCCTTTCCAGGCAAGCAGGCAGCAGCCCCATCTATTGCTCTTTCCGATAAGCGGAAAGGTTGTCTTCTTCTTCAACTAATTATTTTACATCATTCGGCAGTTGATGGAAATAAGCACTAGGTTCCGTATTATTATACATTCGAATTCATAATAATACAACGAATAAATCTGCTGTCAGCTCTCCAGTTTAAAGCCCTGTCCCAGCACCTCGGCGGTATTGCTTATGATGACAAAAGCACCTGAATCTATCGCCCGCACAAGCTGCTTCAGCTTCGGCACCTCGTTCTGCCCGACGACAACCATAAGTACCGTTCGACCTGCTCCTGTATACCCGCCATGGCCATCGAGCCTGGTCAAGCCTCGGTCAAGATCATGCAAAATAGCTTCCGCAACCGCTTCGGATTGATCGCTTATGATGAAAGCAACCTTGGACAGCTGTAAGCCGCTTTGTACGAAATCAATTGTCTTGCTAGTCACAAATAACCCAATCAGTGCATATAACGCAATTTCAGGTGATAAAACCAGCCCTGCTGCCGCTATAACGCATCCATCAAAGCAAACAATCGCCAGGCTTAACGGAAGCCCCGTATAGCGATGCAATATTTGCGCAGCCAGATCGATTCCCCCGGTCGAGCCGCCGCCGCGAAACACAAGACCAAGCCCAAGGCCAACACCGATTCCGCCATAGATGGCAGCGAGCAGCGGATTGCCGGTCGGCGACGGCCAACCATCCGTTAGCAGCACGAACAATGGCAGCAATATCGAGCCGAGCGCTGTTTTGAACGCGAACCGTTTGCCCAGCAGCCACAAGCCAGCAACAAACAGCGGAATGTTGATCGCCCATTGCGTAATGGCTGGTGTAATACCCGCCATTCTCTGTACAAGAATCGATACGCCTGACACGCCTCCGGAGGCGATCCCGTTCGGAACCATGAACATATTAAAACTGATTGCAACAATGACAGACCCAATAAGAAGCTGGACGACACTCCAAACGGTCTGTGTCCCCGGACTTAACGTACGCCCGCCTTTTCTTCGCTTTACCGGACTAACCTTCATCTCTTCTATCTCCTTACCCTAGCCTTCGATTTACCCGCATTCGCAAAAAGAAGAGTTCCACACCTTATCAGTGTTGGAACTCTTCGCCTAAGCTATGCATTTTATAGGTGCCGCACGTTAGTCATGACGAATCTGACTGCGTAAATAACCGTCAATAAACGCATCCAAATCGCCGTCCATAACTGCGCCGACATTCCCCGTCTCCACCGATGTACGGTGATCCTTCACCATGCTGTACGGATGGAAAACATACGAACGGATTTGGCTGCCCCAAGCAATATCCGATTGCTCGCCGCGAATTTCTGCCAATGCCTTCATTTGCTCCTCGATCTTCCGTTCATACAGCTTGGAACGAAGCATCTTCATTGCCCGTTCACGGTTCTGTATTTGCGAACGCTCCTGCTGGCATGCGACGACAATGCCTGACGGTATATGCGTAATCCGGATAGCCGACTCCGTCTTGTTGACGTGCTGACCGCCCGCTCCGCTTGCACGGTACGTATCCACCTTCAAATCCTCGGTACGAATCTCAATCTCGATATCGTCATCGATTTCCGGCATCACGTCACAGGATGCAAACGATGTATGACGGCGGCCGGCCGAGTCGAACGGCGATATCCGAACGAGTCGATGCACGCCTTTCTCCGCCTTCAGGTAGCCGTAGGCATTGTAGCCTTTGACCAAAATCGTAACGCTCTTAATACCCGCCTCATCACCCGGCAAATAATCGAGCAGCTCGACTTTGAAGCCCCGTTTCTCCGCCCAGCGCGTATACATCCGGTACAGCATCAGTCCCCAGTCCTGCGACTCCGTACCGCCAGCACCCGGATGAAGCTCCAAAATCGCATTCAGCTTATCGTACGGCTGATTAAGCAGCAGCTGCAGCTCGAACTCGCTGACCTTACGCAGCAGCTCCTGCACGCCGCTCACTACTTCCGCTGCCAGCGACTCGTCGCTTTCTTCTTCCGCCAGCTCCAGCATCATTTGCAGCTCTTCCTGCTCGCCGTTCAGCCGGTCATACTGCTCAACGACCGACTTGACTGCATTAAGCTCGGAAATAACGCTTTGCGCCTTCTCGTTGTCATCCCAAAAATCGGGGAACGTCATCTTCTCTTCGAAGTTTGCAATGATCTCCTGCTTAATATCTAAGTCAAAGAGACCCCCTGAGCTCTTGGAGCCGCTTGGCCATTTCACGCAGGTCTTGTTTAACTGTTATGTCTATCATAGCGTCCGCTTCACCTCAAAATAGTTGTTCATCCACTTACCGTATGCTGCATGATCCGGCGCTGTTCCTTACTTGCCGTGACATTGCTTGTACTTTTTGCCGCTGCCGCATGGGCAGCTATCGTTACGGCCGACGCGCTCCTCGCGCTTTGCAGGACGCTTCTCTTGCGCTTCTCCGCCGCCGCTTGTCGTTGTCGTTTGCCCCTTCGCTACCTCTTGACGCTCCAGATTGCTCTCGACGCGCGCCTTCATAATATATTTCGCGACTTCCTCTTGAATGTTTTCGATCATTTCCTTGAACATTTCGAAGCCTTCAAACTGGTATTCGCGAAGCGGATCGGTACCGCCATAAGCACGCAAATGGATACCTTGACGAAGCTGGTCCATCGCATCGATGTGATCCATCCATTTGCTGTCTACCGCACGAAGCACAACGACCTTCTCGAACTCGCGCATCGTTTCCGGCCCAAGCTCTTCTTCGCGCTGATCATAGTATTCAACGACCTTCTTGTAAATAAAGTCGATGATTTCTTCCTTCTCTTTGCCCCATAGCACTTCCTTTGTCAAAGTGCCTTCCTGCAGGAATGTTGCATGCGCATAATCTACAATGGCCTGCAAATCCCATTCCTCCGGAATATCCTCCGCGCAGTGTGCCTCCACAATGCGGTCGATAACCGGTTTAATCATATCCATGACTTCCTTGCGGATATTTTCCGAGCCAAGAATGTCGCGGCGCTGCTTGTAAATAACTTCACGCTGCTGGTTCATGACATCGTCGTACTGCAATACGACCTTCCGGATGTCAAAGTTATTGCCTTCGACGCGTTTCTGAGCAGATTCAATTGCTCTTGAGATCATGCGGCTCTCGATCGGCTGATCCTCATCAAGTCCGAGCTTATCCATCATGCCCATAATGTTCTCGGAGCCGAAACGGCGCATCAGCTCGTCTTCTAGGGACAAATAAAATTGCGTTGAGCCCGGATCGCCTTGACGTCCGGAACGGCCGCGCAGCTGATTATCGATCCGCCGGCTTTCATGCCGTTCCGTACCGATAATGTGCAAGCCGCCAATGTCAGCAACGGTATCGCCCAGCAAAATGTCGGTACCGCGGCCGGCCATGTTCGTCGCAATCGTAACCGAGCCGGCTTGCCCGGCACGAGAAATGATTTCCGCTTCCTCGGCATGGAACTTGGCGTTAAGCACCTTATGCGCAATTCCTCTGCGCTTCAGCATATCAGCAAGCTTTTCCGAGTTTTCGATCGAAATCGTACCGACGAGCACGGGTTGATTTTTGCTGTGACGCGCCACGATCTCTTCAACAACCGCTTTAAACTTGCCGTTCTCGGATTTATATACGACGTCCGGCAAATCTTTACGGATCATCGAACGGTTCGTAGGCACTTGAATAACATCCAGACCGTAAATCCGTTTAAACTCTTCTTCCTCTGTCTTCGCCGTACCGGTCATACCGGCCAGCTTGCGGTACATACGGAAGTAGTTTTGGAACGTAATGGTCGCAAGCGTCATGCTCTCATTTTGAACCTTCAGCTGTTCCTTTGCTTCAATCGCCTGATGCAGACCGTCGCTGTAACGGCGACCCGACATCAAACGGCCCGTAAATTCGTCGACGATTACGACTTCGTCTTCCTGTACGACGTAATCGACATCGCGCCTCATAATAAAGTTAGCCTTCAAAGCTTGCTCCACGTGGTGATTAATCAGCACGTTCGCGTGGTCAAATAAGTTCTCGATCTGGAAAGCCCGCTCCGCCTTCTCAACGCCTGCTTCTGTCAGCGTTACGTTGCGCAGCTTCACATCAATCGTGTAATCCTCTTCCGCCTTCAAGCGGCTCACAAAACGGTCCGCGGCGAAATAAAGCTCAGTCGACTTCGCAGCTTGTCCGGAAATAATAAGCGGAGTCCGCGCCTCATCGACCAGAATGGAGTCCACCTCATCGATAATCGCAAAATATAGCGGGCGTTGTACCATTTGTTCCTTGTACAGGACCATATTGTCGCGCAAATAATCGAACCCGAATTCATTGTTCGTACCGTGAGTAATATCGCAAGCATAAGCATGCTGCTTCTCTTCGTGCGACAAGCCGTGTACGTTACAGCCGACAGTCATACCAAGGAACTCGTAAATTTGTCCCATAATCTCACTATCGCGCTGAGCCAAGTAATTGTTGACCGTAATGACATGTACGCCTTTGCCTAGCAAAGCATTTAGATATACTGGAAGCGTCGCAACGAGCGTCTTGCCTTCACCCGTTTTCATTTCCGCTATTTTACCCTCGTGGAGTGCCATTCCGCCAAGCAGCTGCACGTCAAAATGACGCATGCCCAGCGTACGCTTCGACGCTTCTCTCACCGTTGCAAAAGCTTCCGGAAGCAGATCGTCTAACGTTTCGCCTTTTTCTATTCTCATTTTAAATTCATCGGTTTTTGCGCGAAGCGCCTCGTCTGACAGAGAAGTAAATTTCGATTCCATTGCATTAATTTCTTCTACCGTCCGCGTGAGCCGTTTTACTTCACGCTCGTTTGGATCGCCGAATATCTTTTTCACTAGTCCGAGCATGTCTTCCGTTGCCCCTTTCGTAATTACGCCTCTATCCTTAAATTGTAACAGTTTGTAGACAACGCCGCAACGAGTGCCCTTTGAAAAGAAAAAGCCTCTCTCCAAAAAGGAGAAAAGGCTCATTCATATAAGTATAATGGCTGCTAGCCTTGTTCAATTAATCCGTACTTCCCATCGCTGCGTTTGTATACGACGTTAACCTCCTCACTTTCAATATTCGCAAAGACGAAGAAGTTATGTCCTACCATATTCATTTGCAATATCGCTTCTTCCACGTCCATGGGCTTCAAGTTGAAACGCTTCGTACGTACGAGCTCCAGTTCGTCTTCCTCTTCCAGAACGCTTACTGCCGAGCCTTCCTCCCTGAACAAGGAGCGTACCCCGCTGCCTTGGCGGAACTTACGGTTAACCTTCGTCTTATGTTTGCGTATTTGCCGTTCGAGTTTATCCGTTACTAAATCAATAGAAGCGTACATATCCTCGCTTCTCTCCTCGGCTCTTAGCATGACGCCGACTAGTGGAATGGTCACCTCAACTGTATGCTTTCCTTTGGTGACGGATAGTGTTACGTTAATTTCGGAGGCGACTGGTGTTTCAAAGTATTTGTCCAATCGGCTGAGTTTCTTTTCGACGTAGTCTCTCAATGCATCTGTCACTTGAAAGTGTTGACCTCGAATGTTGTAGTTCATGGGGAACTCCTCCTTTACATGAGCTTATTATAACATATGCAGGAGTCTAGAGCAAAATTGTTTTTAGTTTATTTTGAATTTTCAGATAAATGATTCAATAGTACTAGCATACCTGGTATTAGGGTTGGAATGGCTCCACTAATAGTCAAACAGAAAAAAGCCCCGGTTACCCGGAGCTTGTGTTAGTCACTTGTGTGTTGATCCATATATGGTGGCTGGATCAGCCAAATAATTACAGTTTAACTACGTTTGCAGCTTGTGGACCACGAGCGCCTTCAACGATATCGAACTCCACTGATTGGCCTTCTTCAAGTGTTTTGAAACCTTCGGTTTGGATTGCGGAGAAATGAACAAATACGTCGCCGCCTTGCTCAGTCTCGATAAATCCATAACCCTTCTCTGCGTTAAACCATTTAACTTTACCTTGCATCTGCAAACATTCCCTTCATCTTCAAATACTGTGAGGCATCTCATTGTATAACCCACAATTTGACTATAACACCAGCCTCACGAAATTGTCAAACAATTTGTTGTAAGCGAATTCATTCAAGCTGTGCTTCACTTTTCATCGTTATTGTCGCTTCGTGTCGAAAGATATTTTGTCTTCATCTTATGCTAAAATGGAGCGAGTGTTACGGAGAACTTCTTTCATCGTATTCGATTCAATTGGGTGGTTATCCTATGATTCTTCAATATAAAAAAAAGCCACCCCACGGGCGGCACTCCAAGCTATACTTCCATTTCGTTTTATCGTTTTGTGTCGAAAAATAAACTGTCATCGCCGTATGAGGCTGCCTCATACATGGACTTTGACCGCTTGCCCCTATTAATTTTGTTGATCTCATCATTGGCTTCATTGCGCAACTCCGTCATTCTGCCGGTAATGACGGTGTCTAACTCTGCAATGTGCAAGATATGAGGCCGAAAAGCTGCAACTTGATCTAAAGGCGGCGTAAGCCGCTGCAGGTCAGCAAAGATTACATCCCGCTCCTGCATATAGATCTCTATATCTTCAAGTTCACAGCTACCCAATCGCTCAATTAGATTAGACGACAGTTGAGTGAGTTGCTTTAAGAGTGCTTCCACTTGATTGTCCCGTTAGCTGATTGTATTGTTTGGCAGCTTGAACCCATGTTTCTTTCAATTCAATTAAATGACCGAGCACTTCTTCGGCGGGCTCGATATTTTTCTTTATGTTCGATTCAATAAGGCATTTGTTAAAGTATTCATACAAATAAAGCAGGTTTTCAGAGAGCGGCGATGTACGGTCTATTGTAATGATAAATTCGTTGATGATATCCTGCGTTCTTAAAAAGCTAGTGTTAGCAACTGCATAATCCATTGACTTAATTGCTTCAATTCCTTGTCGGCAAAACCGGATAGCACCATCATACAGCATAATGAGAAGCTGCTGCGGCGAAGCGGTTTGAACCGTCGTTTGTAAATATTTATTGCGCTGCAGTTGTTGTTGCATCCTTTAGCCTCCTATGAACTAAATTGCTGGGATAACCATGCGCTCTGAGAGTTTATTTGATTAATATAGGTTTCCATTGCTGTGAACTGTTTGTAGTAACGAGTTTCCAGGTCCTCCAACCGTTCCGCCAGACGAGACATTTGCTCCGATAATCGTTGGTTCTCTTTACCGATTAAAAAATTGCTCTCGATAGAGGTTGACGTACCCGCTTTATCCGTAATTTGCTTAAAAAGCGCAGCCGCCTTGTCATACAATCGGGTCGCAATGCCGTCACCCGACTCTGTTGCTGCGTTGGTCGTGAACAACGCCATCACCTCATCCGGGTTTTCCGTTAGCGCTTTCTTCAACTTCGTCTCGTCAATATATAGCTTACCGCGATCAGCATAAGACCCTGTTATAGAAGAACCACTTACATTGCTATTTGAAATACCAATTTCCGCTAAGCTTTTTAATTGTCCTGCTGGGAGTCCGCTTACTGAATCGGACAATGCACGACGAAGTGAATTCAACCCATTCGTTAACATACCATCAGTTGAAAGCATACCGCTTCTGGCACGCTCTTCCCACTTCTTAATCTCATCTTCGTCCATCTCTTCACGTTGGGCAGCTGTTAACGGTTGATAGTCCCGATCTCGCTTCTCTAATACTTCCTTATTCACTTCATCAAGGAGCGAATTGTATTTCTCTACAAATGTCTTAATGGTGCCAACAACAGTATCAACATCCTGCGACACACCTATATCAACCGTAGTGGAGCTAGCCTGCTTCGCAGTAAAAGTCATACCTACTATTGAAAATGTGTTAGATTCATATTCCGCTTCAATGCCGTTAAAGAGGACCTTAGCATTGTTACCTGTAACACTAGTAATGGAATTATTTACTGTCATTGCATTTAAGCCTAGCGCATTTACCACAGAATTACCCTGATCATCCGAGTAGAGGACTGTCTTGGTCGTATCTCTGTTATAAATAGATAATTGCCCACTGCTGTTTAAATAGACATTAATTCCGGCCCCGTTCAAATCATTATTCATTTGGTCTATTAAATCTCCAACGCTCGTGGTATTCGTCACATTGAAGTTATAATCATTATTGTCGTAATTAACTGTGACAATGGCTGACCCAACTAGTGCACCATTGACTAGAGAACTGTCGGATGCAAAGTTTTGAGCTCCATCCTTAACTTCTATCCCAAGAATATTATTTATACTTTCACCATTCACTAGCTCTAAATTGATTTTAGATGTCTCTCCACTTTTCGACGAAGTGAAAAACAATCTATCCATAGTCGAATCATATGAAGCTTTGATGCCGGTAGAAGCCGATTCATTATTAATAGCTGTAACGAGTTGTTCTATCGTATCACCTGTCCTGATATCTATCGATTTAACACCCTTCTCCCCAGTAATTTTTAATTGGGTATCACTGACTAGTCCTAAGCTGCCAATCGTCTTCGTGCTGCTAGCCGCACCAGTCAAATCCCCTGAGGTTAAAGAAGCTGCTCTAGCCAGCTTCTCGATATTGAGTGTATATTGTCCTTCATTCGCTGATGCCGAGCCTGTTACAGATACAATACTTTCTTGTGAAGAAGTTACCTTCTTCGCCATATAACCTGCTTGCAGCTTCATATCAAAAGCAGCGTTACGAAAATCCAATATTTTGTTGTTTAGTGTTCTATAGTCGTCGCGCTTCCATTCAAGTAATTGTTTCTTCTGTGATAGCTTGTCCATTGGAATACGCTGTGCATTCATAAGCTGTTTTACAAGTTCATCAGTATCAAGTCCTGATGCAAGGCCGCTAATTCGCATTAAACAGGCTCCTTTCAAGCTTACATTTACTATCGTTTCTCATCGATAAGTATTCCAGCCATCTCCCACAACTTAGCTACAAAGTCTAATGTTTTCTCAGGCGGAATTTCTCGAATGACTTCTCCAGACTCACTATCAAGAACTTTGACCGCAATCCTTTTTGTCTCCTCATGAACGGTGAACTCCAGATTGGTCGCCTTCCCTTGCATAGCCTTAATCGCATTTTCAATTGCTTTCACAAGTTGCTCATCACTAACCGTGTATTTTTCTCCACGTAATTCCGCTTTCTTAAGCTCGCCTACATTCGTGAAAGTTGAGACCGAGCTCGTTGAGTAAGTCGAAGCCGCCTGTGTAGGTTCAATTGCAGGTTCTACTGATTTGCTTCCTGATGCTGTACGATTAGTAGATCCGTTCGTTCCCGTGACTGATGGATGTATATTCATCGCAAATCAATCCTCCAACGTTCATATTCTAATACATATATCGGTTAATAGTTGTCAAATGATTATAGAAATAAAGAAAAGAGACCTTAGATTAACTAAGGTCTCTTTTCTTGGATTAAAATTAACGAAGAAGTTGAAGAACGCCTTGCGGTTGTTGGTTAGCTTGAGCAAGCATAGCTTGAGCAGCTTGAGCAAGGATATTGTTTTTCGTTTGCTCCATCATTTCTTTTGCCATGTCTACGTCACGTACACGCGATTCAGCAGCCGTCAGGTTCTCGGAAGAAGTGTTCAGGTTGTTGATTGTGTGCTCAAGACGGTTTTGAACAGATCCGAGCTTTGATCTCTCACTGGATACACTTTGAATTGCTTCATCAATTACCTTAATCGCTGTCGAAGCTTGGCTTTGCGTGCCGATTTGTAAATCAAGTACACCCAAAGTGGATGCTCTCATATCTTCAATCGACAAATTCAATGATTGACCGGTATTAGAACCAATTTGGAATGTTGCAGAGCCATCGCTACGCGCATCAGCTGCTTCAGTTCCAACTTCAAAAGTCGAAAGTGCATTTGATGCAGCTTCTTTACGTGTACCATCACTTGCCTTAACTTCGATTGAAAAGCCATTAATCTGCCCGGCTGTTCCAGCAGTCGTTGCAGTGATTGTTGTAACCCCAGCTGCAGTTGCTGCAGAAGCAACAGTTGCATTTGCAGCAATAGCAGTTTCTAAGGCACCTAAAGTTTCAGTACCTGCGGCTGCTAATGTAATTGTAGCTGTTTGTTGAGTGCCGTTTACAGACCAAGTAGCCGTGATTGTATCACCATCTGATAGGCCTAAATTATTACCGCTCGCATCAGTTAATGAACGTAATGCAGTTGCTGTTGCAGAAGCAGCACCTAGGTTTCCAGTATTAGTAACTGTACCTGTCGCAACAGTCTGTGCATCACCAAGGCTACCATTCAAAAGTTTCTTTGTATTAAATTCAGTTGTATTTGCAATTCTGTCTATTTCTTTTCCAAGTTGGTTTACTTCATCCTGAAGATTTTGACGGTCTTGAGTCGTATTCGTGTCGTTCGCAGATTGGACAGCAAGTTCACGCATACGTTGTAGAATACTATGAGTTTCATTCAATGCGCCCTCAGCTGTTTGAATCATAGAGATACCATCTTGAGAGTTCTTGGAAGCCATATCCAAACCACGGATTTGACCGCGCATTTTTTCGGAGATTGCTAAACCAGCTGCATCGTCACCTGCACGGTTGATGCGAAGACCAGAAGACAATTTCTCGATGGACTTGTTTGTGTTAGCAGAGTTAGTAGACAACTGACGGTGTGTGTTAAGTGCTGAAATGTTGTGATTAATACGCATTGATGTTTCCTCCCTGAATTTTCGAATTTCCGCATCCTTGCGGAAGCTTACGGATGTAGGTCGGCCGCCCTCTTTTCCGTGCTATTATATATATCGACCGTTCATTTTTTTTGTTTATAGCATTTTTGCAAAAACATTTAATTATTTTTTGAACAGTTTCGACACTTCATCTAGGGATACCGGGCTATTTGCTGCCGCAAGGTTTTCCGCTTGAATCGTCAAGTAAATTTCTTTGCGGTAGATATCTACTTCCCTCGGTGCTCGAATACCTAATTTGACATTATCACCCTCCAAGCCTAGCACTACGATCTCGATATTGCTGCCAATCATAATTGATTCATTGCTTTTGCGAGATAAAACAAGCATGGACTTGCCTCCTTAGGTTCGATTCAGCGGGGCACGTGAGCTGTATGTGCTGTCGTGAAGGATAAGCTGCTTCCCCATTTTTTTGTGGGAATTTAATACAAGCGGAGCCATCAAATTGATCGTCGCCTCCTTAGGTTCCACAGGAACCGTCAGTACCGACCAGATCTCAACATCCTGTTCAGAATGAATTTGCAATTCCTGTTTGGCTGACTCAGATAATACCCACTCATACTCTGGATAAAAGAAAAAAGGACTGACAACTAATAAAGAGATCTCGTGATTATCCAAAGACTGCATCACCTTCATCGGAAGGCCCTCGTCTACTTCAGTAAACATAAATTGACGAAGATGCTCGAAGCCTGGAATGCCTTGTTCAAAGAAAAATACTGATGAATCCGTACTCACTGTAAAACCCTCCCCTATATGATTACCATGATTCAAAAATAAAACTATAGACCCCGCAACTACGTTCCTTACGCTGGTGGCCTATAGTTTCGAATAATCATGATGTTCTAAATAAACTGATCAATTTGAGGCGGAATAATCTCCACCTTCGGATATTGACTCATATAAATGTCTAATTTCCCACGTTCATAGTGATGAACAGGCCGATTTACCTGCACATTTAACTCGGTTCTCCCCGGCGTCGTTTCGATTGCAACCTCAGCTGGTGTATAAGACAGATCTACGTTACCGGAAGACGCCTCACCCCGAAAATCGAATTCTGGAAATGTGCGTTGCCAATCACGAGCCATATCCGCAATCGGATTGCCTCCAAGATGAATATCCGCCATACGGTTTCCTTGCTCCACTATTCGAGCCAGCCCCTGAAGCGCCATATCCGATGCCATGGAGTATATTTTACTCATCGTTTCTAAATTTCCGCCAAGTGCCAAAGCATCCCAAGCACGATCCTGATTAATTTCCAGATGAGCTCTCGTCGTTGTAAAATGCTGCACCGGGCGAATCTGCTGCATATCTATTGTAGCCTGGGGCTGTTCTAAATGCTGTTTCCCGATATCGGCATCAATAGAGAGCTTAGCATGCTGCAGACGAATTTGAATTTGGGGGATTTGCATTCGCTCGCCCCTATCTCAAGAAGTCAACCAGACTCGGCCGAATAAGCTGCGCTCCAACCGACAAAGATGCTTGGTAGACGTTTTCTTCCATCTTCAAATTCGTGATGACCTCTGCCATATCGGCATCCTCTGTTTTCGAAGACATTGTTTGAAGGTTTATATCGATGTCATTCAATCGATTTTGCACGAGTTCCATCCGGTTCAATCGGGCGCCGATTTCTGCTCGTTTCGTTAATACCGTATTCATACGAGTATCGATTAGTCCAAGCAGATTAGATATTCCCTGTTGATCGCCAGTACCAAGCATATCATATGCACGGCGCAGTAATTGGAATACATTATCGCTTGTCGTATCAGTATCGCTTGCTACAGGATCACCGAACACTTCATTTCCAGTTATGTTAACTGTCATGCTCATTCCAGCCGAAAGCTCATATTTAATCGTTCCTGTATCGGAAGCTACATGGTACGCCTTGTATACCGGTGGAGTTGCAAGAGGATCAGCTGCATCATCAAGAGTGAGTGCAGGATATGGCTTAACACCTGTATTTTCACCATTAAACACTTGCTTCCCGTTAAACTGACTGTTACCAATTTCAATCATTTGATTGTAAAGTTGAGAAATTTCCGTTTTCATTGAGTCCAAGCTCGTTTGTTCAAACGTCCCGTTCGCGCCTTGTACGAGCAGTACTCTTGCCCGCTGCAAAATGTCGCCAGCCTGACCAATCGTTGTGTCCGTGTATTCCAGCAAGGAAGTAGCAGAGTCCACGTTTTCTATATATTGATCATTGGAGTCGAGCTCACTGCGATATCGCAGCGCAAAAGTAATACCCACCGGATCATCAGAAGGTTTATTGATCTTCATCCCTGTAGAAAGCTGATTCTGCAGATTATTCATCCGTCCAAGGTTGCTTGATATATTACGCAGCAGCTGCGTATTCATCATCGTCTGTGTAACACGTAAAGACATAGCTTATCACCTCCGTAATTTTAAATTTAGAGACCGACACGGCCCATTCCGTTAATCACTTTATCCAGTATTTCATCAATCATTGTCATATTTCGCGCTGCTGCGTTATAGGCATGCTGGAATTTAATCATGTTGGACATTTCTTCGTCCAGTGAAACGCCGCTGACTGACTGTCTACGGGATTCCACTTGCTCAACGATGATTTGTTGGTTGGCTTGCATACGTGTTGCTTCCGCTGCCTGTACGCCAAGCTGTCCCACAACGGAGCGAAAATACGTGTCAATCGTATTCTTGTTCTTGCCTGTGCCGGAATGAAGATCAAATCGAGTATCTCTCATTTGTGAGAAAAGAACGGCTAAGGAGTTGTTACCGCTGATCACCGTTTCCGACCCATCCACATTAATTGTAACGCGCATGGAGCTAGCGATCAGATTAGAGTTAGCTACTATTGCTGGATTAAGCGTGATGGTGCCCGCATTTAAGCCAGAAGTTCCGCCCGTACTATCCGTAAAAAATGGCAAGCCCGCTTCGTCACCCGCAAGATTATAGCCTAGTTGATGAAGCCCGTTTAGGCCATTTACATTAACGGTCAGATCATCGGTCAAGGTACGATTTGCTCCAGAATAGGTAACACCGTCCAACACCGTGCCTTCAGGAAGCACGGAGCCCTTCGGTAGGGTAACCTCGAATTCACCGCTGGCCATCGTTTGAACCATATTATTAAGCTCGCTTATGTAGCCTTCGACGAAATGATCCCTGGAATGAATCGTACCGTAAATTGCCCCGCTATTCAGATCACCCGATGCAAATGCTGCCGTAATCGCAGCCATATCTGTTGCAGTTCCAGTCTCTCCTTGAACAAGCTCAGTACTGCCCATTGTAATTCGATATCCGTTAGCTTGTTCCTCAACGCGGATATTAACCAGCCCCGACAGCTTATCTGTCAGCAAGTCCCGCTGATCTCGCAAGTCATTGGCGCTGTCTCCGAGACCTTCTACCCTGCGAATTTCGCCGTTTAATTGGGCGATGCTAGTCGTGAGAGAGTTGACGGTATTGAGATTAATTTCCACATTTTCCGTGAGGTCCGCCTTTAAATCGCTTAATTGCTTAGCTGTATAATTAAAAGCGTCAACCATCGCCATCGTTTGTTCCATAACGACCTTACGCCCGTCGGCATTTTCCGGGTTTTTGCTTAGATCCGACCAAGAATTCCAGAAATTCGAGATAACCGTACGCAAGCCAGTATCACTTGGCTCGTTCACGATTCCCTCGAGCTTAGAGAGGGTATCCAATTGCACAGAAAAATTTCCATAAGATTTATTTTCATTTCGGAACTGATTGTCGAGAAACTTTTCTCTTACGCGAGTAATCGAGGTAGCCTCAACACCCGTACCAAGCTGACCGGCTGCAACCGATTTGGAGTAGCCTACCGCGTCGATCGGTCTCGAGGCTGTCATGTTTACCACTTGTCGTGAATAGCCGGCCGTATTAGCGTTTGCAATATTATGCCCTGTTGTATTTAGAGCAGATTGAGTCGTGAACAAGCTCCGCCGCGCCGTCTCTAACCCATGAAATGTGGATGCCATGAATGTTTTTCCTCTCTTCTTAAGTTCTCATATTAAATCGGCTGTTCCGATTATTGGACATGCCCTGTACAGCTCTATGGTAAGTCACGTCCTCTTCCTCCGGACCAAGCAGCAGATCCTGCGTAAAATGCAAATATTCCAGAGTCATCTTCACTAATTGTTGATTAAATTCATTGATACCTTGGAGCTCGGCGATAACAGCGCCCAGCTCTTTCCACAACTTTTGCAGCTGCTGTTTCTCGTCAGCCTGAAAAACGGCTTGAATGAGCTTCTCCATTTTGAATGAGCGTTGTTGCCCCGTAATTTTCTGTGATAGCATATACTTCCCAACAAGAAAAGCACGTCGCTGTTCAAGATCCAATATCCGCTCAAGGCTCTTCTTCTCTTTGCTTGAAATATACGAAATCGTCTCAACACTATTCGTGGTAATGGCCTCTGTTTTCGCATTACCGTATTCAATAAGCTGACGGTGCTCGTCTAACAGCTCTTGCAGGATGACCAGGATTTGCTGAATATACTCATTCATTAGAGGATTACTCCTTCAAGTAAGGAAGCAGCTTCTCGGCAATCTTGCCGGCTTCCACATGATACGTGCCCGATGCTACCGATCGCTTCAATTGTTCGATGCGTTGATTTCTTTCTGCGCTGTTTGCCTGACTGGTCGTCAGCATCTCCTTAGCAGCCGCCGATATTTGGACCTCGTCCTTCTTTTGGGCTTTATTTGCTCCGCTCGTACGGGATTCGTTTTGCTTCTGGTAGGGATTTAGTGCGCCGATTCGATTTGGTTCGTTTATCTTCATTTTATCCACCTCATTATTTAACAGGAACTAAAAAAGCCGATTACCTTTACAAGTATTATCGGCTTCAGTCAAGTGAAATTTTATAGTCATGCAAATATTAGAAATATTTCATTTATCTTTCTTTATATCTGTCAAGTCCGCGATATGCGTTATTAGCGACTTTCTGGGCATTGGCTTCATTACGTTTCGCTAAATCCTCATTCATATGCTTCTTATCCTTCTCTAGACGATTACGACATGTGTCGCAAATATGGTTCTCGCGTATAAGCGTTCCGCACGATTCGCAAGGATAGGACATATTAGGCGCATTCATTATGGAAATACGGCCTTCGCGAATGAACTTCGTTATTTGCTTAATAGGCACCCCGGTCGCGTCTGACACCTCGGTAATAATTGAACCTCTAAACTCACGCAAATAGTTTGCGCAAAGCTCGTATTCTTTATCAATTTCCCGTATGCATACCGGGCATACATCTCTAAAGTTTTTGGCAAAAAGCTTTCCGCAGCGAGGACAATTATCTAGATTCATCGCTCTGCGCCCCCTTAATATCGCTATTAAACATTCTATTGTATTTATTCTAAACGAAAGCATTAACTTTTTCACTATGAATCTACTTGCCGTTCAATTGTTCTATTAATGACTTAGGAGCGCGCCCATGTCAATACATATATTTCAAGCGGCTTCGCGGCATATTGGTGGAGCGTCTGCGAACAAGCCTCTGCCGTGCTTCCTGTCGTATAAATATCGTCTATGAGCAGTACACGATTTGCCGTGTGAGTCGGATGAGCGTTATTGACTGAGTGAACAGCGTCTGTCTGAAGCTTATATAACTCTATTTCGTTTACATTAAAAAGACTCCAAGTATCGCGCATTCTTTCTGAACGGGTTTTAAAGCTTTGCTTCTCCGTATGGCGTTCGCGGACGAGCAGATGCATCAGCGGCAATCGATATCTCTGAGCAAGATATGAAGCCAGCTGCTCGGCTTGATTAAAGCCGCGGTCCATCGCCCGCTCCGGGCTGATCGGCACATAAGTGACAGCATCCCAATAATGTTCGTATTGAATCTTCTTGCGACTGCCTCGAGGAGCTGTTGCGCTTTGACGTATTGCTATTTCAGCTGTCATGGACTCGAACGCCGGAAGCAGCATATTGGCAAGGAGCGGTGCAAGCTGTTCATTGCCACGGTATTTGTACTGGGCGAGCAGCGTCTTCATCGACTGGCTGTACTGAACCGCGCTGCGGTTACATACGAATGACCGGTGCGGGCTGCGTACGCAGTCATCGCAATGAATGCCGCGCCCGCAAGTTGGACAGATGATGCGTGTGAGCCACGGTATTGCGGAGAGACATTGTCCGCACGCAGACTGTCGGAGCTGGGCAGTAAGCGTCGAAGGGTGGGGACTGCCCGCGGTGCGAGTCTCGTTTCGCGGTTTGCCGCACATACAGCATGCGCCAGAGTACGGGGCGAGCAGCTGTGCGGATGCTGAGAAGGCGGAGCGAAGCCGCTGCAGCAAGGATGATAGCGAGATACTCATCGGGCGCGGCCTCCTTTGCCTACAGGAAGTAAATAACCCTGTCTGCGGGCTAAGCGGTTCATCGTTTGAATGTGGCGAACTGCCGATACTTGCGATTGATTGCGTTCGCGGCCGCAAAAATAAACGCTGCCATTAGGATCCTCCGCAGAGCGTCCTGCCCTGCCGGCCATTTGCACCAACGAAGCCTCATCAAACAACCGTCCGTCCGCATCCAAAATATATACGTCGCTTCTCGGGATCGTAATCCCCCGCTCTAATATCGTTGTCGTAACAAGCACACGGATTTCTCTGCTTCGAAAACGCTGCACCTTCTCTGTCCGGTCTGGATCCTGCGACGAAGTTGCCGCCACTGCATAATGCCCAAACAATGTACGAAGCAGCGCAGCCATCGGCTCGGATTGTGCGATTTGCTGCACGAATACGAACAGCTGCGCATCTCGCAAAAGCGATTGCCGCATAGCAGCCAGCAGTTGCGGCGGCAGCTTCCGCTGCTGAAGCATCTGCTTCGCAGCTGGCGTGCGAAGCAGCTTTGGCACAGGTAAGGGATGCCGATGGTAGCGAACGGGCAGCCGTGCATGAGGAAGCTTGCCGCGTCTCGCCGCTAGCTGCAGCTCATGCGGAGGCGTAGCTGACAACAGCAAGCGGGCAGCTCCAGGCGCACAGCTCTTATCCGCCGCATAATGCAGTATCGGATCACCGTGGAATGGATAAGCGTCGAGCTCGTCGATAATGACCAGATCGAAGCCATGATAAAAACGCAGCAATTGATGTGTCGTGGAGAGGGTTATATCGCCGCTCTCCCAGCGCTGCGTACTGCCGCCGTAAAGGGTAACGACAGAAGCCTGCGGAAAAGCCTTCCGGATACGGGGATCAAGCTCGATAACTACATCGCGGCGCGGCGTTGCAATAAGCGCTTTTCCTCCCTTTAGCAAAACCGACTCAATAAGCGGAAATATCATTTCTGTCTTTCCCGCTCCAGTAACCGCCCACAAAAGGAAATTACGAATAGGCGCTGCTTTATCAACTGGTGAATGCGGCGTAAGTTCATACGGTCCTTGTTCCACGAATTGAAGCGCCTTCGCTGCAGCAGCAGCCTGTGCCGGGCTAAGGCTCCATTTCGCAAGTCGTTGCTCCGGAGAAATTTGGCTAGGGCCATTGACTGAAGTGTGATCCGTTGATGGAGAATCACGCTGCCCTATGACGAGCAGCTCACACTCACGGCTGCGCCCCATGCCAATGCAAGCGGAGCAATAGGCGCACACCCGCCCGCACGCCGCGCATGCCGTGCGGCGCAAAAACGCCTCGCCGCTCCCGCAGCGCAGACAGCTGCGCTCGCGCCTGCGGCGCCAAATAGCGTCCGCCCGCCCGCCCTCACCGGCGGCGACCGCTCCGCTCAGGCGCACCCGCCCGAGCAACGCAGCAAGCTGGAGCACTCCGCTCCAGCCCGCAGCGGCACCGGGCCCACCCGCGCCATCTAACAGGGCGTGCGCTTCGCCGCGCAATAGCGCACGTCCCTGCATCAATTCCGCGGCAAGATTCGCCCCTGCCGCAATCTCCCTTATTTCCGCATCGCTAATCGCTCGCTTCCTATTATGAGCCGTTCGCTCCACTCCCAATTGTTCACCACTAAATGCCGTTCGCTCCACTCCCAATTGCTCACCACTATATGCCCTTCGCTCCACTCCCCTTTGCTCGCCACTATATTTCGCTCGCTCCCAACGTTCTGCCATGCCGAGCAAACTAACGCCTCCCTTCACAACATGGTCTTTCTTACGCCAACCCCCCAGACGCTTCCACCAATCTCCAGTATGTACACCTGCCTTGTTCCCCGCCTCGCGCTTCGCACCCTCAACGCAAGCGTACAATCTCTCCAACGCCTCATACTCCCTGTTATTTTCACCTTTTCCATTCCAGCCATCATCCCCACTGTTATTTTCACCTTTTCCATTCCAGCCATCATCCCCACTGTCATTTCCCCCTTTTCCATTCCAGTCAGCCTGCCTGCTCATTTCTCCACCAGATTTCCCGCCGCTTCCACTCATTCTCCCCCTCTCCCACAGCTCCACGACCCGGCAAGCATCCCCCAGCGGCAAAGCCTCCCGCCACATCCAGCCTGAAGCCGCGATTGCCTCGTTCAAGCTCCCGGCTTCACCAAAGCTGCCGTTCATCCAAAACAGCTCGTCCACCGCAGGCTGAATCGTCGCCCGAGCCTGCCAACATCCGTTTACCTCCACCACATAAACATAAGCCTTCATCCCCAACCGCCCCTCTTTCCATATTTAATATCCGAATCATGAACGCAAAAAAGCACACCCAACAACGCATAAGCGTCATCAAGTGTGCTTCACTCCAGATATTGAACTAACGCATATTATAGACTAAAAAGGCATTTTCGACAAATCCACCGGATTTTGCAAATCAACAAGCACCGCATGGTCTGCATGCGATACAATTCCTTCTGCCTGCAGCAGCCAAAGCAATTGCGTAGCATCTGTTCCCGATATAAACGAGCGCTTACCTCCCTTTTTTTCGTTCAAGGGGTCGATTGCTTTTGGATGCACCATCACTTCATCGCCGTCTCTAGCCAACCGTTCGACAATGGCTAGCGTCTCTTCACTCACTCCTCGGTCGATAATCGTCAATCGGACATCTTTCCCCATCCTCCGCGAAAAGGAAAACAACGAACGTATATACCACTCCATATTTTTTTGCTGTATGTCCGCAACGAGCACATAGTGCTTGCTGGATTGCAATCGTCCTTGTCGAATCCGGAACGCCAGATGAACCGACAATGCAGCCAAAACATAACAGCCAATAATAAAAAGTAGAAGTTCAAACACAGCTGCCACCTCCTCTTTGTGACACTATATGCGGTGAGGAGCCCAGTGGTTCCGCAAAAGCAGGACAAGGTGACAAAATGTGCACCAGTTCAAAAAGAGCTCCGATTTGCATTTCAATAATAGTCATACTGCGACAAAGAAACACTCTTGAGCAATTTACAATATTTGTTATCATTTTACTAAGCATTCGAGCATAAGTACTTTAGGTAAGCATAGAGAACGGGGGGAAGGTGGTCTTCAAACATTTATGTTATCTAGGGGAAGCGATGATGTATAATCTGCACGCCTACGCCAACATCTACTCCAACTACAACACCAGAAACTACTCCAACACCGACACCGACAGCTACGCCTAAAATCGAGGTCATTGAAGATCAAGACGGCCAGCCGCCAACCGACACGAATAATGCTGAAGAGGAAACCGTTCCGCTCGACACCTTACCGAAAACAGGCCAATCCAGTCCTGTTCCCTATTATCTAATTGGTGCATTTGCCATAATTACCGGTTTCATTTCACTTAGAAAGCAGCGTCATAAGAAGCAAAGCTAAACTAACCGGCTAGCCGTATCCCTGCTATATACCTTTTTCAATATCCAGGAACCTGCCAAACCCCTACTCCGATCTCACTTCAGTATGTTCAGCACTCCAGCTATCCCACGAACCAGCTTTATTCTGCTTTTTCTCCTTTGCTCCACTATCCCTTCTGTTCAGGTGAAGCACGATCCTTCAATCAACATTATTAGAATGCATCCAGTTACTGCGCCAAACTTTTTCCTGAGCTAATGGGATAGTGAAGCAAAGAGAAAATAAAGCAAGCCTGGCTTGCTCTTCGAATTTTTGAGGTGTTCAATTTTAGGTACTAAACAAATAATCCCGCATCTAAGAGACACGGGATTTCACAGTTTATGTAGCTTGTTGCAACTTCTTGTTGTATTCATACGTTTATAAATAGAATGAGAAAAAAGGCCGTTACAATGTAACCCAGCCAAATTTAATCGAATGAATAACAGCTTGCGTACGGTCGTCAACTTCCATTTTTTGCAAAATGCTGCTCACATGGTTTTTGACCGTTTTTTCGCTAATGAACAAAAATTCCCCAATCAGCTTGTTGCTCTTGCCTTCTGCCATTAACCGCAATACTTCGGCCTCACGGCGCGTCAATGGGCTCTCATCGCCAGCAATGAATTTTACTCCCGGCTCTTGAGCCGCTGCCGCTCCCGATACGATTCCCATTTCATCTAAATAAGTCATACGGCGTAATTGATTGATCAGCTTACCCGTTACTTTAGGATGGATGTACGCATGGCCTTGAACGACGGAACGAATGGCGTTAATCAGCGATTCCGCCTCCATGTCCTTCAGCAGGTAGCCAGTAGCCCCTTTGCGAAGCGTCTCGAACACATAGCTCTCATCATCATGAATGGATAAAATAATGACCTTTACATCGGGAAACATGTTTTTCAAACGTTCCGTTGCTACAACACCGTTCTCGGTTGGCATGTTAATATCCATAAGCACGATTTCAGGAATTATATGATTGCAAAATTCTAATACTTGAATGCCGTCACCGCACTCGCCAATGACTTCCAAATCATCTTCCATATTCAGAATACGTTTAAGCCCTTCACGAAACAACTGGTGGTCATCCGCAAGTAATATTTTAATTTTATGGTTACTTCCTGCAGGTCTCTGATTCATCATTATATTACTCCTTTCTATGTTCGACAGTAGTAGTCGGTATATCTATTATAATTTTCGTCCCACTTCCGGGATTTGAGTCTATATCCATCCTTCCTTCTATCAATTCCACACGTTCTCTCATTCCCACCAGTCCAAAATTGGCGTTTCGGCTGGCAGCTTGCTCGATCACCTCGCTGCGGAAGCCTATTCCGTTGTCTTGTATGATCAATGATATCCGTGTTGGCTGATAGTTGATTTCTAACATGACGTGAGATGCGCTCGCATGCTTATACGCATTTGTAAATGCTTCCTGCACTAAGCGGTAAATCGCCGCTTCCATAGCTGAAGGCATTCGCACCTCTTTGCCGACAAGCTCGAAAATGGTATGTATCTTTGTTTTTTCTTCAAAATCCTGCGTAAATTTGCGAAGCGTCGGTACAAGCCCCAAATCATCCAATGCCATCGGACGCAAATTAAAAATAATTTTGCGTATTTCCTCCAGACCGGAACGAACCTGTCCCTTCAAATCTACTAATTCTTCCTGCACCATAACAAATTCCTGCTTAATGAGCATCCGTTCTGCAATTTCCGTGCGGAGCACGATATTTGCGAGCGATTGCGCCGGGCCGTCATGAATCTCCCTGGCTATACGTTTACGTTCTTCCTCTTGGGCCAAAATGATTTTCAAGCCCAGCAGCTGTCTCGTCTTGGCAGATTCCAAAATCCGGGTAACCTGATTCAAGTCGCCTGATAAATATTCTAATACGACATTTATTTGCGACGCAATCATTTCTGCCCGCTCAATGGAATTTTCTACATTCCGGACCCGCTTCTGCAAATCATCTCTTCGGGCCTTGAGGTAAGTTTCCTTCTCGCGGTACACCATTAAATCGAGCTGAATTTGTGTCGCTTTCTCATACGCGGACTTGATGTCCTCTTCCTTGTACCGAACAAAATCCCGGCTAACCTCCGTTAGCCGGACACGGGCGCGCCGGTAATCCTGCTCGAGCTGATCGACCTTATCAATCGTCTTCACAGTCTCCTGAAGGACGAACTCGAGCTCCTGCTCCAAAGACTCGAGCTCCGTACGCGCCGATTCACATATCTCAAAAATTTGGTATTTACTGCTTTCCATGACTTCGATGGCATTTTTAATGACTCGATTAATATCAACTGTAAGGTGGTCCACGAAAGATCGGCAACCTTTCTCTATTAAAGGTTAATCTATTCTATCATACCACAGATTGGCTATTTTTCGTCTAGCGTTAATCAATGGTAATCTTTTTTAGCTTAGGATCGTAACCAACCTTTAATCCAAGCTTCTCCGAAAACAAGCGTACCGGAATTAACGTTCTGTTATTTCGAACGATCGGAGTGATATCGGATGACTGCAGGATACCGTTTAATATAAGATCTTTTTTGCCCAGCGTCATCTCCATCAGCTTATTGCCGCGCAGCACCGTTATTTGTCCGGTATTACCGTTAAATAGAAGCTTAGCTCCCATTGCATCCGATACGAAACGAACCGGCACGTACGTCGTTCCATTCCATTGAATTGGCGCTGAATCGAGCTTAATCGTTTTGCCGTTCACGGTCGCCGCCGTTTTTCCTACGGTCATTTCGATCTTTGTGGTCGTATCGACCGTTACCGAAGGCGGGTATTGCAGCTTCATGTTATCCAATCCGATCGCACCCGTCGACGAGCGTTCATCCTGACCTTCCGCAAGCGTTACGACGTATACGCGCTTTAGCTTGACTGGATATTTCATGCCGACGGATGACAAATTCACTTTAACCGTCTTCCATCCGCTCCAATCAAGCTGCTTGGCGAGATCGAGAAGATGTGCTTTTCCATCCGCATCTATAAATTCCGCGCGTACCCAGTTCAAGCTGTTATCGCCATAGAGATCGACCGTCATCGAAGTTGGCGACCCTGCCAATGCGAGACCATTCGAGTTAAATACCGCATAGGACGCTTTCGTTCCGGTACCATTCGTGAAATCATAATCAAGTTTTAATGCTTTTGCTGACGGTTGTTCCGGTAGATCTGAAACGAGATTTACGCTTCCTGTCGTTGTGCCGGCTGGCGTTACTTGAGAAGTTATCGGATATGTCGACTGCTCGAAATCTTCTAACGTTTTGACTGTTTCACCCTGCGTGAGCGGAATCATCGCCGGAAAGCCGTCATAACGGGCAATCGCATATCCCATGCCCGTTCCGGCATTAACCGATTGCACCGTCAGATTATCGCCATTCTGAGCAGCAGTAAACCCGATATACTGCCATTTTACGGAGTCGCCGCTAAGCTTGTACGTACTACCATTCTTGAGCTTTACCGTAAGCGGAACAGCTATGGAAGCGCCCTTAGCGAGCACGCCCGCGGCCGTATCGATCGACAGCGACGCAATTTGATCCTGTCCGATTACTTCAACTTCATATTGGGTCGAGATGGCGCCTGACTTCACGCTTACCGACGTTTTACCCGGCTTGGTTGCCGTAAATTCATTGCCTTGGAAGGTTCCGATCGCCTTCGAAGAGCTCCATAGCGCTGATGTATTGTCCACTTCGACCGGATTGTAGTAAGTATCATAGCCCTTCAATGAAAAAGACGCTTTCTGTCCTACAAACATTACGTTTGATCCGATAATGGAAACGCCTTTTAACGTTCCTTGCGGCGCAGTTGTGAATACGCCGATACCGTTCGCAACGCTGCGCTGCGTCGATCCATATTGGGTGGCATGCGCAAGCTGCAAGGAATAGCTGCCGAGCGGACGCTCGATCATCGTGGTCGAGCCGCCGCCATCCAGATTGACGCCTTTGAATACGCCCAACTGCAGCATAATTTGCTGTAATTCCTTCAGGCTGACACCCGTGTTGCTGCCGTTTCTCTCACTTGTAATCAGATATACCTTGGTGCCGTCCTGGGAATAACCGACTGCCGAACGGGACGTATACGACGAGCCGCTCACTCCGGTAATATCACGGGAAAATGGTGCAGCCGCACCGGCATTCACCAGCAGCGTATGGCCGCCAACCAGCATTTCAAAGGCTGTTGGATCAATCTTTGCCCCGGTTGTTTGAGAGACAAGGGAATAGTCCGCAGTAATCGTCTGACCGATTTGCAGGTGCTCCTTGACATATGTAGCCGCCAGGCCATGTGTCCGAAGGATGTAGCCGTCCTCCGGCGCTTGTACGACAAGCGCTTGGCCGATCGATATTTCTTCGATGATGCCGTTACGAACCAGCACTTCCGTCGGCGTGGCGCCCGAGTTTTTCGGACGCTCCGCCCCGCCCCATGCACTTGTATAAATATACATCATATTAACATGGCTGTAGCTCGACCCTGTCGTTTCCGGGTTATAGGCCGATTGATTTAGTCCCTCTAACGGGAATGTAGAACCATCCGCTGCGGTCACCAAGCCTTCAAACGTATAGTTGTCTATCATCGGCTTGCGATCTTTGGAAACGGAAAAAGCATACATGCCTTTAAGCCTAGCCGGACTCGACAAAAATGTGCCGCTTGTGATCTGACCGCCAAGAGGCGCACCTTCATGGCCCATAACGAATACGTCCGCATTAATGGCCGCTACCGCTCCATTTTCTTTTGCCATGTTAAGAATCGTATTTACTTTGCCAATATTGTTATTTTTACCGCTTATCGCGTTTAAGGACACGTAAGGATTGTTTAAATCAATTTCAATGACATGCACATCGGTTTGCACCTTCGCGCTGCCCCGCGTCGTGTGCCATTCATAATCCAAACGTCTTGCTCCCGAAGTAACGAATGATTGCTTTGTCAGCTTAAGCACCGGAACGGTTGCTTCAGCTGCTTCAATTACTGCAGAATGCCAGCTTCCAGGCAAGATTGACGCTATTGGCTGTACCAGCAATGTTCCACCTAACACGACGATTACGACACGTTTCCCCATGCTTCTCGTCTTCCGTCCAATGATGTTTCTAACCCTACCCATTATCTTAACAACTCTCCCATCTCATAATCTATTACATATAGACTACAAGAGTGGTATAAAAGTTCCTTATGATAAAATACTGCTATCACTTTTCACCAATTGAAAGATATCGCCTATGCCCCTGCAAAAAAGAAAAATCTCTATCCACTCGCAAAAGCTGCGCGGATAGAGATTTAATCGTTTCCGTTATGGCGACATAAACTTCACTTTTTGAAGCAGTCTCATAATCATTACAGTACCTTCTGCTCGTGTGGCATTCGTTTGAGGACTCATCATATTTGCGGTTTTACCATTAATTACACCGATGTATACCGCTTTTGCTACATCGGTCTGCGCCCACGAGCCAATTTTACCGCGATCCGTGAACTTTTGCAGATATGCCGTTGTTGACTGCGGCAACTGCACCGATAGCCCTGCAACCTTCGACGCTCTTATCATCATCACGGCCATCTCTTGGCGCGAAATTAGACTATTGGGCTTAAAGGTTTTATCCGTATGGCCTTGTACGATACCTGCAGCGGATGCCGCTCCAATATAAGCCCCCATAGCTGTACTCGTATTCACATCTTTGAATTTTGCAGCCGCTGTCTTATCGCCGCTTAGACCAAGACCCTTCGCAATATATGTTGCGAACTCGCCGCGGGTAATCGGTTTTTCAGGCTCAAACTTCGCTGCCGTTCTACCTTCGACAATATATTTACGTGCCATCGTGTTAATGGCAGTCGCTGCCCAATGCTTCGTCACGTCAGAGAAGCTGGACGTATTACGCACAAGCGCATAAGAACTGTTACCTTTACGTTTGAATGCGGCCGTCGTCTTGCCTCCACTAGTAGAAAATTCAGTTGGAACGTAAGACATTGCCCCTGTTTCCGGATCATACCATACGACGGCTGATTGGTTTGGATCTATAATAAAATTCGTTTGAATCGTCCGCGTCACATAACCGCTAAAATTATTCAACGGCTTCTCGGAAGTACCATTCGTTATCGATACCTCAAAGTTTACAGGTCCTGCAATCACCTGAGCATTGGAGCTGTCTAACAAGATAGATAGACTCGCTGTTTTCGATGATGCTCCTTGGTCGACTTCTATCAGCAATTGATTGGATACGCCGCTTCCGCCCATTAAGGCTGATATTTCCGGATAATTAATAACGCTTAACGGAAACTCATACGTCACATCACCGTATTGCACCGCAAATACGGTATTTCCTCCTTGCCGATAAGCCATATCGAGTGCAACCACCGGAATCGCTACGATGGCCGCACGTTCGGTATTCGGCACTTTAAACACGATACGCGGGCTTGCCAGCCCCGCTGCCCGCGCAGTCTGATAGGCCGATAAAAACTTGTCGTTCATCACGGTATAGCGTGTCGCCGTATTCCCTGCCGGCGATACGTCAGTCGATGTTGTGGATGCAGTCGTCTTTAAGCCGACACCGCCATCTGCTGCTTCATAGTCTCCGGATAGGGTATCGAGCATTGTTGTTTGATTTGCTGCATTTACGTTCGAGAAGCTATTGATAAGCTGTCCGCCGGCCAACTTCAATCCGGCTGAATTGGAGAAATACGAGACCGATGCCCGCTCCCCCACCCCCGCTGGAGAAGCAAGGGTCAATGTTACGGAAGTACTGCCCACATCTACTTTGGATACCATTTTCACAGAATCATTTATCCGCACTAGAAATAAGCTGCTAGACGGAACAGAATAGACGCTTAAGATGTCACTGAAAGTAAGCGTTAGCGCTGATCCCTTCACAATAGCACCAATAAGCGAGCCTGACTGGCCTGATCCGCTGCCGTTTGCCAAGACGGAGCTGAAGGATATCGCCGCGTTACCCAGAGAATCCGTCAATGTATTCGAGCCAGCTATATAAGATACCTTCACTTCCTGACCGGTTAGTATATTCGTGCTTAGCGTCAAAATAACGCTGTCACCCGATACACTGACCTGACTGACAGTACGTAAGGCATTGTCAACAAGAACACTATACTGGAAGCCAGAGGGGACGGACTGTAAACTAATGTTTTCGTCATATTTTAAAATAATCGACAACCCGTTTGCGCTAATTGATTGCAGCCCTGGACCTCTTGTATCCACCGAACCGGATAGATCAAAGCTATTGATGGCATTCGCATAGTTGCCGGCTGTGTCACGCAATGGGTAAGAGCCAGGACTATAGCTCACACGCACGTATTGACCATTTTGAATCGCGCCGTTTATCGTCAGTCTAACGACTGCCCCGCTGCTTGAAATCGAAGTCCCGCTATAATTCGTTCCTCCTACATTGACTGTAAATTGCGTATAGGCGTAGTTGTTCACCTGGGTTAATTCTTCATTGAAAGTCAGCGTAAGCAAGCTTCCTGACGCTGTACCTCCCACCAGCACAGGAGCTGTTGTATCCTGTGCATTCGCAACATCAATAGCGGACAAGCTTGCCGCTTGGTTGCCCGATAAGTCTTGCACAAGTCCCGTTGCAGGCTTTGAATAGGAAAGCTTCACCTCTTGGCCGTTAACAATTGGACTCAACAAGTTGAGTACTACGGTTTCACCAGTCACTTGTACACTAGTAACCGGACGGGGAGCACCATTCACGGTAATATAATAGCTGCCTGGAGAAGGCCGCAGCCCTGCGTTTAATTCTTCATTATAAGTCAATTTAATCGTAGAACCAGCTGACTCCGCCTTGCTTACCGTTGGCGGCGTTACATCTGAACCTATCGTTTTGAATGTCCACTGGTATTCGTTAAGGATACCGACGAACGGATTGCCGGCCAGGTCGCTAACCGCATTATTCTCGATAATAATATAATAAGATGTACTACTATTTAGGGTATTCGGAGGTGCGGTAATCAATAATCGCTTGTTATCCGCAGGATCTACTGAGAAATTTGCATTTATCGGACCTGGCGCACCCGTACCCGACTGATGAAACTGTACACCATTGCCTCCATTGACTTTCATAATCGCTTCATTGAACGTAGCAACGAAAGTAGCATTCTGCTGCACAGTCGCCGCACCATTAACCGGGCTTAGCGAATGAAGCGTCGGACGAACGGAATCCTGAGAAACCGTAAATGTCCAGACGTTTGTTGCAGTAATCCCGGCATAGTAATTTCCGGCTGCGTCACGGATAGCTCGATTGCCGATCGTTACATAGTATTTCGTATTATTCACAAACGGTTTCTCAGATTCACCGGCTATTGCCTTGTTGGGATCAATGGTAAATTGATATGTACCTCCGCCCGTAATACGCTCTGATGTAATCGGAATGGTTCGGAATAAAGCTCCGTTTGCTGCATTTCGAATTTCAATATTGCCGCTGCCCGGAAAAACAGGCTCATTAAACGTCATTTGCAGCAGTGTATTAAGATTACCTAAAACTCCATTATGAACGGGAGATACAGCCGATATTGTCGGCGGATTTGTTTCATTGCCTGGATCCGTACTGAAATTCCAAATCGAAGCTCCGGCTATCCCGTGAAACCACTCCGTTCCACTCGGATCCGGCAGGGTGAAAGCACCCGCATCTATCAGTACATAGTAAGCGGTATTAGCCTCTAAGCTCGTGCTCGGTGTGATCATAACTACATTATTCGTCACACTTATTCTTCCCGAAGTCGCTTCAAAGCGTTCAAAAGTCGAATTATTGCTTATTCTTCGGACTTCTACAAATTTACCTGAACGTGCTTGGACGTTTTTATCGAATGTTATGCTCAATGTCGTATTAATTGGTACGGAAGTCGCATTATCCGCCGGCGAGAAAGGAGCAGCTGCGTTCACTGGCGCGGCAGCTGTACTAAAGGCCCACGTCGTCCCGATAAATAAGTTGCCTGCCTCATCCTGAAAAGCGCTGTCAGGTATCGATATCATATAATTCGTATTCGGTTGCAGCGCTGCTGGAGGCTGGATCACAATTTGTGTTGTCCCGCTCCCTCTAACCGCACTGGAAGTAATGGAAATCGTTCTGGTGTCTTCAACAGAAGTGATTTGGATATTGCCGCTTGCAGCAAAGACCGGCTCATCAAAAGTAATAGTAATTGGCGAGGCGATCGTAGCAGAACCCCCCTCAGGGGTTCGTGCGGCAAGCAAAGGGCTTGTCACATCCGTTACGGCTACCGTACGGAAATTCCAGCTGCCAGCGCTGTTTATGCCCGCAAAGCCGGCTCCGTTCGATACATTAACGAATGCACCTGGATCTATTAACACATAGTAATTGGTATTCAAAGCCAATGCTCTTGCAGAGTCTACAGTATCAAGATCAATCGTAACGATACGCTGCGTCGAATCAATCGAGATTCGATGTGATGATACACTGATGCTTTCCAGCAATCGGCTCGTTCCATATTCATAAATGGACACATAAGTCGAGCCGGAGCCTTTCATTACACTCTCATCAAATGTCATTTTCAAATCTGCATTTATTGGGACATTAATGAGATCATCGGCTGGAGTCAAGTTTAACGCGACCGGTTCTGAAGCAGCTGCGGATAACAGCGGCGGCGACGCGGACCAGCCTGCGAAGCTTATTTGCAGCAGCAGCATAACGGCGATGAACAAGGATAGCTTGCTGGTACGATTCATTTTATCTCACTCCTCAAAAATTACACTCATACCTTATTTGTCGGTCACTCAGCATGAAAAATTTAGGTCATTCGACTTATTTATGCCGAAAGATTGAATGATGCAAAAATAGTACTGTTAAAAAAGCAAAACAAAAAGACCCAATCCTCAAAAGGTTTGGGCCTTATCACTTGCTCTTAATAATTAAATTAAACGCCAGCGTCAGCTTTCAGCTTATCCGCTTTGTCGACGCGCTCCCAAGGAAGATCGACATCTGTACGGCCGAAGTGACCGTATGCAGCCGTTTGGGCATAGATCGGACGACGCAGGTCAAGCATTTTGATAATGCCCGCTGGACGAAGGTCGAAGTTGCTTGTAATCAATTCAACAAGCTTATCTTCTGCAATTTTTCCTGTTCCATACGTATCTACGCTGATCGATACCGGTTTAGCGACACCGATGGCGTAAGCCAATTGGATTTCGCATTTGTCTGCAAGTCCTGCAGCGACGATGTTCTTCGCTACATAACGAGCGGCATAAGCTGCCGAACGGTCAACCTTTGTGGGATCCTTGCCGGAGAATGCGCCGCCGCCATGACGAGCGTAGCCGCCATACGTATCAACGATAATTTTACGGCCAGTCAAGCCTGCATCGCCTTGAGGTCCGCCGATAACGAAACGGCCTGTCGGATTGATGAAATATTTGGTATCCGCATCAAGCCATTCAACCGGAACGACTGGTTTAATTACTTGCTCAAGAATATCCTCCTGAATTTGTTCAAGAGTGATTTCTTCTGCGTGCTGCGTCGAAACGACGATCGTATCTACACGAACCGGCTTACCGTCCACATACTCGATTGTAACTTGCGTTTTACCATCCGGACGGAGGTAACCGAGCGTATCGTTCTTACGAACTTCCGACAAACGGCGTGCGATACGGTGCGACAATGCGATCGGAAGCGGCATAAGCTCAGGAGTTTCGTTCGTTGCAAAACCGAACATAAGCCCTTGATCGCCTGCGCCGATATCTTCGTTTTCCTGCTTCATGTCTTTACCATCACGAGTCTCAAGCGCAGCGTTAACGCCTTGCGCAATATCAGCCGACTGCTCATTAAGCGACGTCAATACCGCACATGTGCTGGAGTCAAAGCCGTACTTCGCGCGCGTATAACCAATTTCCTTAATTGTACGGCGAGCGATTGCCGAAATATCGACATAATCCGCGCGGCTGCTAATTTCACCAATAACCAAAACAAGACCTGTTGCTACAGAAACTTCACAAGCGACACGCGCATATGGGTCTGCTTCCAGGAATGCATCCAAGACAGCGTCAGAAATTTGATCACAAATCTTATCCGGGTGGCCTTCCGTAACTGACTCCGATGTAAACAAGTGGCGTCCTTTAACCGACATCCGTATCAACCTCCTATAACCTTAGTATGAAATAAGTTCTTACTTTCTACACAAAAAATGAACCTTTTCCGCAAAGGAAAAGGTTGTTAGACAACTCTTCTAAAACAGTATGATACCTAAAATGTCGGTTAGTGTCAATGGACGCCTTCATTATAAACCGTTATTGATAACCGCCAAGTACTTGTTCAGCTTGAGCGATCAGCCTTTTTGTGATCTCGCCGCCCACTGATCCCGCTTGCCTTGTAGACAAAGTAGTCCACTGCACGCTTTGTCCACCGCCAGAACCTGCTGTTGCGCCAAGCTCGCCTGCAAATTCGGTATCTGCGCCAACACCGGCTAAGACGCCAGACGTTAATCCAAATTCTGCAGCAATTTCATACTTTAATGAATTAAGGGCAGCTTTACTAGTCGGCACTACAATTTTATTCGAACGACTCATCGGTAAGTACACCTCCATTGATTGTAGAAACACATTTGTATTGTGCATCCTTCCACTCCTTTTGAAGCGTATAACCTATTGTCAACTCGGGTAAAATGTAGGACAACACCCCATGTTATTGCAGTGTATAGCTGCCTCTTACCAATATGGTCAAACCGTTCTTTTGTGCCGGATCAGGCAAAATGCCTCGGCCTTCACGCGGGAACAAGATGAGATGGTTGGCAGGAACAGGTTTGCCTTTTTTTAATTCAGTACCATCGGTCAAATCCGCAATACCATTGGCATCAGAGCTGTATGCAATTGCTTTGCCTACACGCACAATGACTTCAGTTCCTTGACCAGCCATTAACGTCTTTCCGGCAGGAACTGCTACTACTTCTAGTGCAGCCTCCGCAACAGTGCCTGTATCGCCGCCTACAGCGCCGCCAGACAGCTTGGCGAGCTGCTCATCCACATAACTCTTCGTTACGACAGGATCTTCGACAGAGCCTGGAGTCAGCGTATTCGATTCTGCTTCCAAAGGTGAAGCAAAGGTAACCCCGACCCACACGCCTGCTCCAATCAATAATGCGGAAACTACACCGCGAATTGCATATTTCTTCACTTAGTACTCTCCCTTCAAATCTATCATCTCTTATAAAGATACTAGATTTGAGTAGGAGAAACCAGATTTTTCTTTAAATTTTAGTGCGTTCCGTCAAGCCAGTTAGTGATTCCTGAGAAAGTAACAGGTAGAGTTGCTAGTTTTTTTCTATTACCGTTAAAGGTCTCATATACATTCAACGTATAGTTATTCCATAGCAAAGTGTCTCCTAATTCCTTATTTACTTCGGTATAATTCGCACCAATCTTCCAATTCAAGCTGTTTTCAGCTTTACCTTCGAGGTCAATTAGCTGAGAAATAAGAATCTGTTTGGTTGCTTCGTGTTCAAGCTCAAATGTAAATTGCGATTGGGTGTAACCATCGTAGCCAAAATCCTTTGTTACATTTGCCCCAACATCGATATCCATTCTAGTGCCATTTAACCAGACATTAAAATAATTCATATCAATTGTATAAGGGCCTACCTTTAATTGCTTGAAGCTGCTGCTTGCCATTTTCTCTTGTGGTAGATTAAACTGTGCAGCTCGCAGAAACCCTTTTGCCGTGCCTGTTCCTTGAAGAAGGCCGCTATCGTCAAATGCTTCGCCTAATAGCAATTGAATACCTGTGCGATCAACATTTGCCGGAAGCTCCGTCCATACAATTAATTGTTCTTTGCTTTCTGACTTAATATTGTTTGTTGATTTAGTGATTTTTGCTTCGAAAAGATTGCCGTCTATCGTTTTAAAATAACCGCTTAGCATGGGTAATAAACCACTTCTTTTTTGTTTATTTGTTAAATCCATATAAACGGCATAAATATCGGCTTTATCTCCAGTATAGCTTTTGACATCAGTGATAAGAGCATTAAAAGGTGCGCCATTGTTTGCTTGCTCGAATAACGAGCCTGCTTCAACAACTTCGACTGGAGTAATCGTCGATTTCGTTAATTCTCCAATTTCTGTTACCACTTTTTCAGTCTTTTGGGAAAGCTTCAGCTTAAATTTACTCCACGTATAATTATACGGTATCGTACCAACATAACTAATTGTCGTTGCTGTGCCAGGTGCTAGACCAATATCACCTGTTTTCTTAATTGCTTTTCCTTGAAGCTTTATGTTATCGTCAACGATCAACAATCCAGTCAAATCAGGTAATGGAAGGTACACAGAGCCATTATTTCTTACAATGAGATCTGCAATTACGTTATCATCATTATTCCAAGGAAACCTCTGAACTGAATTTAATTCCACTTCATACGTACCGTCATCGTTAGTAAATGTAGTCTTAGTCGAGGTGGAAGTTGTAGTAGTAACTTTGAAAGGAATATCAAAAATAACAACAGGTAGTTCGATTTTATTCGTCTCTGCACCAACATTGTTTGTTACAATTAGCTTCCAATTCGTTGATGCTACTGTTATCGGTATGCTACCCGTTAATTGAACGGCATTCAAAACAGCTGGTTCAAGCGCCAATGTCTCATCTGTCTTATTTCTTAGCGATAGCTTATATAATCCATTGGCAGTTTGCGCATAATAGTTGTATTGAGGGAGTGTTATACCTAACTTACCTGTATTACGTACTACATATGTTAAATTAAAATTGTAGCTTTTAGCTGATTTTGTCACATTAATTTGATCGATGCGCATATTCACTAATGAATTATTAGCCAAAACACCTTTGTAGCCGCCAGCTTTTACAAAGTTAGAATAACCTTTTGGAAAGGTATACTGAGCGATTGTTTTCTCATAGCCTGACACGCTAAAATCGAACTTGATAACATTAATGACCAACTGATCGAGCGTTATTTTAGCTCCAACTTCACTGTAATATGTTAGTGTCATAGTTGTTTTGGGCAATACCTTTTTTTTCTTATCGGCATCAAGCAACGATAGCGTGTATTTAGTTCCGCCTTTTGTTTTTAGTCTAGCCCAATAATCGACCAAGTTAATAGCACTGCTATCACCATTATAGATTGAAAAAGTAAAGCTTGCTGTAGCACCGCTAGCGCTTGGTATCAAGTTTGCATCCGTTAATTGAATATAGGATGCTTTGGATATGTAGACTTTCTTAAACACAGTAGACGTTGCTGCAACAGCTTTTGTCTGGGGTATTGCGCTTACCATTACAACAATTGCGAGAAAGAGCGATAATAGCATAGTCATTCTTTTAAAACGCATTTGCATTTGCATTTTCATATTCACTCCGTATCTTTTGGTTTACATGTTAGACGCCAAAAACACCTGTTATGTTTCGCCTAAATTTAAATTCTCATAAATCAACCTCCTTAAATTCATTTCAATTCATATCATGTTTAATACAATAACTATAGCTTTCTTGTGTGAACATCATATGAACAAAAAAAGGCTGGGAGCTTAGCTCCCAGCCTTTTTCGATCAACTAGTGATCAGATATTACTTTTTGTAGATTACAACTGCAAGTGCTTCGTTGTAAGAACCAAGATTAGTGTCAGCGTCAACTACAACAACTTTATCTACAGTTGTAAGTGAAGAAATTGTAGTAACACCAGCATTGTTTACATCAAGGTCTTTAACATCTGTGTAGCTTCCTACATATACGGAACCATCTTTAGCAACTACATATACAGTAGTTTTACCAGATACGATGAATGGAGTGTTAGCTGCATTGATCGTAAATGTGCTACCTGCAGTAGCAGATGTTTCGTTGATTGTAGTAACGTTACCAACCTTCGTTACTGTTGCAGCATCGAATTTAGTGCTTGCAGAACCAGCGTCGGAAAGAGTTACAAAGTCATTTTTAACTGCGCCATTTAAATCTTCGTAAGCAGCGCCATCAACTTCGATTGTTTTAGAAGCGCCGTATACGTTCATTATTACAGTGTACGTATTAGCAGTTGCGGATGTAGCAGTTTTTGTTGCACTTACCAACAAACCGGAAACTGCTTCAAGGTTGCTGGAAACTGCTTCGTTATCAACTGTCAAGATGATGTAGTCAGCAGTTACGCCGTCTTTTGAATAAGCTACAACATAATCTTCTTTTGTGATGTCAGTAACAGCACCTAGAGACAATTTTTTGTCTTCAAGTTTTTCCTTCTCAATCGAAGTAGCTTTTACAACTACAGTTTTGGAAGCGATCAAGTAGCTTGCGCCTGCATCGATACGAGTAGCAGTAACATTAGTTACTTTTGTATCAGCAGTTGTATTAGCAACGCCTTTATCAGTTACAATGCCTACTAACTTTTCACCGTCAAATTTAAGCTCAACCAAGTGGTTAAGGGACGTTGCGAAGTTAGGGATAGTACCGCCAGCTGCTGCTGCGTATTTTGTTACATTTGCGTTGTCTTTAATGGAGAAGTAAGTCACTTTTTGTTTGTTAACAAGTGCCTCATCTTCAAATGCTTGAACTGTTTTCACTTCAAGAATGATTGCATCGGAGTTGTTGGAAGCTGCTGTTGGAGCAACTGCTTTAACAATTTTGCCGTCTGCATTCAAGATCAAAGTGTACTCTTTGCCGATGTTAGCAGCTGTAAGAAGTGCAACGTCAGCACCAGTAGCACCTTCGTATTGAGTTCCAGCTACAGTGTACTTAGTTGTAGAACCAGAAGTTGATACGGATTCTAATTTACCAGTCGCAACTTTACGAGTAGCTACAACTTTAGTTGCTACGCCGCTGTCTTTCTTCACAAAGCTTACTACATCGTCAGCTTTCAAGTCAGCAGCGCTAACTGTTTTGCCATCCAATGTTACAAGTGTAGCAGCTGTGATGAAAGTAGAACCTTTGCTTGTGTTCAGACGAGCATCACGGTAATCCGTTTTTGCTTCGAAAGAAGTTACAAGAGCGTCTTTAGCAGCCCATTTAGTTGCTACTGCTACGCGAACTTTATCGTCAGTCAGGTAAAGAGTTACATCAGAAGTACCTTCAAGGCTCGATTTCACTTCACCGTTTACGAAGTATACAGTGTTAGCAACAGTCGATTTAGTTTTGTTGTCAGAACCAACTTTGATTGTTACAGAACCTGCTGCTTCGCTTACGAAAGTACCAGTAAGTGTTGCTGCGGAATCTTGTGCGCTAGTGATAGCAACAACTTTACCGCCTTTTTTCACTACAGTTACATTGTGACCAAGAAGGTCAACGAGCGATTTACCGCCAGTTACGACGAAGTTGTCAGCAACTGTTGCTGCTGCAGATACGCCACCTGTGCGAAGAGTGATTTTACCATCAACTACAGCGTCGCTAAGAACTTCTGCAGTTGTTGTGTCACCAAGTTTCGATACCAAAGATTTAGCGGAAAGAATTTCCTCACCAGTAGTACCATTGTAAGAAACCAATTTTGCGTTCAAAGCGTTGGAAGTCAATGTTGCTACGGTACCGCGGTTAGCGATCGAACCAACGTTAATATCGTCAATGCCATTGAACAAGCCGATTTCTTGAGCTTTCAATACATAGTTGAATGGATAAGAACCAGTAAGTTTAGCTTCTTTGTAGCCAAGTGCACGAACCAAGATTGTTACAACTTCTTCGAATTTAACAGAAGCAGTTGGACGGTAGTTACCGTTGTAACCTTGTACGAAGCCTTGTGCTTTAGCTGCATTGATGTAACCAGAGTACCATACGTTTGTTTTAACATCTTTGAACTCAGGTTTAATTGTTTGCATCCATTTAGCAGCTGCTTCGTTACCGGAAGCAATGATGATAACTTTTGCAAGTTCAGCGCGCGTAATTGGATTCTCAGGCTTGAATGTACCATCTGCATAACCATTTAGTACACCTAGAGCTGTAAGCTCCTCAACTACGGATTGTTCCTTCTTGCCTACAACGTCAGCTGGCGTTGCTGCAAATGCAGGAACAGCTACGGAAAGTACTAGCGAAAATGCCAGCACGAATGCTAATAAACTTTTTTTCATAACCTTCTTGTCATCTCCTCTAAATTGTTTCGGTTGTTGAGAGTTTTGTTTGGAAAATAAATTGCTCGTTTCCCTCATAGCCGATTCACCCCCTTCCCAGAGTAGAGCATTGATTTAGTATAATGATGTCTGCGGGTCATGCTTAACCCTATGTAAGAACATGTCGCAGAAACTTGTAAAAAAGAGAGAAAATTGCTAGAGTTCCGGCACCACTAGAACATTATACAATGGGCACCCCCTACCGTAAAGAGGAAGTTGAGAATTCATTCCAATTTACTTCCAATAGGCTGGGTCCAACGCATAATTTCAAGCGTTTGTTTCAGCGTCATGTAATTAAACGCATGGTTGCGGGAAAAGTTGCGATTGTCAGAAAAAAAGTTTTTAATTTTTTTCATCTTAAGTATGTATTACTTTACCGCTTTGTTAGTATAGCTTGTTTTCATAGAAAACGTCGATGCAAAAGTTTTTCCATGGATAATGTTACACCTAGATGAAAAATGAAGCAGATCGGCTCAGCGGCCGGTCTGCTTCAGACCATTTATTGGCTGTAAATCTTAGGCAATTTCTTCAAATCAGCCATGACTCTCGCCATTATTATCGCGGCATCGCTTCGCAATAGCTTAGCCCTCGGTTCGAACACCGATCCTGTCTTCGGATTACTTGTGTCAATCAATGAACCTTGGATGAAGCCCTTCTTCTGAATGGCGATGACGGCTGGTATTGAATAGTAGTCAAAATTACCGGAGTCCTTAAACAGCTTATCAAGCGTCGACTTTGCCTTCTTAGCATCCGTCTCTAGCTTTAAGTTCAATGCTCTGGCCAAAACGACTGAGGCATCTTGACGGGATAATTCTACATCCTCATCGAAGAAACCAGGTCTTGTTCCCCTAACAAATCCTGCACGTGCAGCTGTTTCAATATAGCGGTAATCATAAATGGCGTTTGCATTGTTCGCATTCGTAATCGTTTCCGGATAGTAAGAGAAATGCAAGTTTCCGCCATAATTCAATGGAATGTCAAGCGCCCGAATAATCATCCGCGTGAATTCTCCGCGAGTTACGTAGCGGTTAGCTCCGAAAATACCGATAGGATCAATAGCGTTCATAACTCCCTTTGCATATACGGCTTCCATAGCTTCTCGAGCATAAGGGTGGTCATTAATATCGTTGTAACCGCGCGTAAGCTTAACTGCAACATAATAACCGAATTTCGTAAACGGTACTGTAACCGTACGCTTCTTCTCGTCTACAACGCCACCGATGTTTTCCCAAGTACTATTGAAAGGATCAAACCGGAATACTGTAATAGTCGTCCCTGCGCTTTGTGACACATTAGTGTCGTATGATAACGTAAGCTTACCCGGTGCTGTCGGAGCAAGCTCGAGACCGAATTTGTTCCAACGTTTTGCGAAGCTTTCAGTTGGCTTGCCGACAATGTTCGGAAACGGGAACGGATCCGTACCCGTTGTAACGGGATCGAACGATGGAGAAGTCGGATCTGGATTGTCAGCTTGTCCCCCATCTATCCAGAAGAGCGGGCTGGCCTTAATGAATTGTCTCGCTTGATCTTGGAACCGAAATCCAATATGCAGATTGCCCTCGGCCAGGCTGTTCGCCGAATAATTAGGCGGCTGGCTCTCGAACTCATGGCGATCGACGATACCATCATTCGGGCTAGCGATTGCAAAAAGAATATCGTTACCGCTATATACTTGTCCAGAATGGTTAGTCGATGCATTATACGAAGGACGAACCAGCTTGCTGTTCTTCGCAAACGATAGGACGAGATCGCCTTCGAAAACTTTATGTGAGTTTTGCATCTTCTGCAAATATTGCGCACCTGGAATATTCGCCGGCTGGTAAACCATATTAAATGAATCTTTAATTTTATCCTTACCGCGCGTTATCGTAAATTCAATTTCACTATCCTTGTTTGGTTTTAAATCCTTAACGGTTAAACTAAATGCATCAATATACTGCGGCGTGCTCTGGCTGTAATCAATAAATTTCACTTTCTTAGCCGCTTCTTTGCCAATTGTGATTGTCTCCGCACCCGGTGAAGCAATAACGACCTCTACAAAGTTTTGGTTTGTTGTACGTTCCTCGACCAAAGGCGCCAAGATAGAGTATGGAATAGAAGTAGCATCGATCTCCATACGATAGGTTGCTCGCGGACCTGCTTCGCCGCTATTGAAGATGGTAGCGACGTATACCTGTGAGCTTCCATCCTCAGGCATCTCTTGATTTATGATTTTAAAATAGAAATATTGTCCTTCTACATCATAGAAGAAATCAATTTTTGCATCCGGGGTAGATGCATTTTTGTCAACGCCCGTATTATATGGTGTCAGTGCGTAAGCAGCCAATGGTTGTCCGTTCTTTGTCGGCGTAAACTCTTTCGTTAAATCCCACTTCACATCAGTGCTCCAATTCGGAGACGAGATCTGTACGATATAATTGCCTTTGTCGAGCAAGTTCCCGTGGCCGGTAGTAAAGGTAGATTCACCGCCCAAATCAACAAAATCGAATGTACCGTACACATTCAATCGGGCTTCTTTCGTTGTGAAGATGCTGCCCTGCTTGACGAAATTCGAATCGTTAGGCAACGGTTGCGGCAGATTAGCGCTATAAGGATAAACCCCATCTGTATTAGGTGCCGGAATGACAGGCAAATTTGTAGGAACGATACTAAATTTCAGCGTATTTTCGTAGTTGTTCTTTGCTGTGCGGAAAACGAATTTAATCGTATTCTCGCCAGCTTTGTTGAGTACGTTGAAGATAGATACTTCTGTCCCTAACGGCCTGAATTTCGTTTTTGAAGTTGAGTCCTGTTGAAGCGGAATTTCTACATTATTAATGTAGAGGAAGACGGATTGATTCACTCCCGAATATATTACCTCCGCCTCATTAGCCACATTAAACAATTGACCGTTAAGCTGGCCAACTTTATTCAACAGACTGGTAGCATTCTCTCTTACCGTATCAAAGTCAATTTTCATGCCTTCTACAATGGTATTAAATTTGACGTATGGTCCATACAGCAGCTTCGCGATAATCGTCTTCACTTCAGTGGAGCCTACCGTACTCGAAACGTTTAACTGAAACGTTACTGGATTAGTACCTGCGGTAGGTAACTTATTGATCTCAATAAATAGTCGTAAGAACGGAACGGATTGACTATTTACAGTGCGGTATACGACCTCGGAATGTGCAATCTGTTTGAATTCTCCGTCTGACATAACCTTACCGTTAATTCTAAATAAGTTTGAATACGGACTAGTCAGGCTACCGTAGTTGCCGACCAATACCTCTACACCCATTGGCATCGAGTATACATTTACGCCGTCGCTGCCAATGTCTGTACCTTGCAATCCTTGAAGACGCGCAGCATTTACAGTAGGCGAGGCCATTGAAGGGTCGTATCCAGATAAGTAGTTGATATCATGTATATAGGCGATGTTGCTGTTCCGAAGAACAAACGGTATCCAACTCGATTCCTGATAAGCTGCACCGTTTGGCGCAATTAAACGCAATTGATCGGTTTCATCGAAAGTAAGCACCGGTAAGCTAAACGTATAGGAAACGGTGATGAATTTCGTTGAACTATCGATAACGGCTGGCGTGTATGATACAGAACCTGCATCCGCATAAGTTGATGATGTTACTGATGACGTCCCTTGCTTCAACTCTAGTCTTAGCATATTTTGCAAATTAGCAGCATTAACGGTAATCGTTTCTGATCTGTCACCATCTGTATCGAAGTCTGACAAATCTCTCAACGGAAGCGGCAATATCGCTTTCCCCGAAACTTTAATACCTGTGCTGCTTGAGGTCGAGAAGTTCAAATTCGGCTCCAAAGCAGCCGTCTGCGGGGTAGCAAGGGAATCCTTCATCTTCAGATCGTAAAACGTTACCTCACCATTATAGAAAGCAATTTCTCGCGTCGTTTCTACAATTTGTCCATTGTTGTGGACTTTGAGGACGACCGTATTAATGCCCTTATTAATACTTAGTATAGAGGTGCTGAAACGGCTGTCGCTGGTGGTAGTGGATACATTGAATTCAAAGCTCCTTCCATTAATAACAACCGTTACCTTCTGCGCGTTTGGCGCTTTACCGGAGATGACAATTTCACCGGTTTGCAGAACAACCGGCGCCGTGGAATACAACATTGTCGGTTCATTTTCCGGCACCGCATAATCTTTATTCTCAAAAGTAACCTTTAAGTCGTATAGCATCGGACTGTTACGATACTCAATGTATATGGATTCGCTGACCGTCGAGGTGCCGGCGATTCCTTTGAACGTAATTTTATTTAACCCTGGAAACAGAGTAAGATTGGAAACGGTTAGATTATTGTCTCCTGAGGATGTGGAAATACCGGTCGTAATTTCTTCAGTCGTATTTACTACAGTTTCCGTAGAACCATTCCATGTTATTTGCTTAACGTTGTAGCTAATGGAATTACCGACTACGCCATTAATGGTTCCTTCAAGCTTGATCGATTGCGTCGATACGATCCTTGCACTGCCGGGCCTGTCCTGCTCATTAGAAAATAAGAAATAAGAGCCTGCGGCCGAAGCTTCTTGCGGTGAACCAAGCGGCGGAAGCAGCGTAATCAACAACGCCAGCATTAAAACTAAAGAGACAATTCTTTTCAAAACGGTGTTCCTCCTTTATGTATATAACGTGAATGGGTTTTAGAATAAAAGAATAAACTTTCCTCCCTTTTCCTCTTTAGCCAATTTACCATCCAATGGATTTAGGCATGCTGACCGCAGAAAAGTTCTGTACTGTTGTTATCGGCTTATGGCCCTCAAATTTTTAGTGAATCAAACATTTTGGCAAGTTTTTTGTGGACAAACGTATTCGGCTGATGATAAGGGAAAGGCGAATGCAGGAATGTTAACGGTCATTAGGGGCGCTATTTCACAGGAATTACCGAAAGCATATTTAATAACGGACTTTTGTGGTCTTATAATACTCAATCGGTAAGTAGAAC
>JBNJJW010000030.1:0-78280 GCA_051750645.1 Bacillota bacterium
TGCTTCTTGCATCGCGAATGACTTGATTCCTTACCGCTGAAGGCAGCTTCGCTTCAATGTCTTTTGATGTTAGCTTGGGGAATGATCCTACTCGTTCAGCTTGCAGAGTGAGTTGGTTCACGGTTAAGATATAGGCTTCGCCATGTTCGCGCAACAATGCGGGACGGCTAGGAAATATGCGAATCTGAACGGTTACGGTTTGCATCTATTCACCTCCTTCACGATAATTATACCAAACAAATGTTCGTATTAAAAGACTGATGTCATATTGGCTTCGGTGACCCCAGAACTATTCAAGAACAGTAGAGATGTAAGACAATTAGTCTGTCTAAAGACAGATCTTGTCCTAAGCCGATTCATCCCATGCCTGAAGGCAAGGACTTTCTCGACTTGATTATGTAACGGCTAAAAGTCGGTCTGCTTCAGCCTCGTCGCTTGAACCAGCCTTGCTGCCAAGCCTGGCGCAAGCTGCGCCGCACCCGGCAGCAGCCAAGGCATAACCGGCACACCGAACAGCCATTGTAGAAAACGGCCCCATCGTAACGGACGCTTAAACTCGCGGTGAATCGAGCACGTATATTCACGCTGCCATCCGGCAAGCGATATCTCACCGCGCAAATAGCTGTCTGCAAGGGGCGTACACAGCCGGGCCGATCGCAGCGCCATCGACATGCCGTCTCCGCAGAGCGGAGGAATCATTATTGCCGCATCTCCCACCTGAGGAATCATATCCCATGCGAGCGGCTTTCGCTTCAAATCGACGGGGGCAACGGCCGCCTGCGTACCTGGAACGGGAGCAGCATTGATCAGCCTCTTATAAAGCTTCGGATTTGCGCGGGCCGCGGCTTCGATAAATCCAAGGACTGTCTTATCGGCTTCCCGGAAAGCTTCCCGCTCCAGCAGTGCCGCGGCGTTCACGAGCCCTCCTTCAATGGGGCAAATGCCCAAATAGCCGCCAGGAAAAAAATAGAGCTCGATGACCGGCTCCATGTCGATTCCTTGAAAATGGGTTTTTATCCCTATGTGCGATTGCCCCGCAGCACCGCTGGAACGGGAACCTGGAAGTCCCGTGCGAGAATTCGCCCCCCAAGCGGCAATCATGGCTTTTGCATAGACAACCTCGCGCTCACCCTCCCGCTTCGTCTCAATCGCATACCCCTCGCCGCATGGAGTTACAGATGTAACTGTCGTTGCGGTATGCAGCAGTACGCCGGAATTCTCGGCAGCAAGATGCAGCGCAGTATCGAGTGAATAGCGGCTTATCCCCAAGGCGGTGCCAGGCAGCGGAATCTCTATTTCGGCCCCATTTTCGAAAATTAACCTTACACGCTCTATGCAGCTGGGACGAAGGAGCAGGGCAGGCTCCAGTAATCCAAAAGCATGCAGAGTGCTTTGCGACTCCGGCGAAAGAAACTCGCCGCAAACCTTATGCCGGGGAAACGACTGCCGATCGAGCAGCGCCGTATCCCATCCTCTATCCGCCAACGCCTTCGCCATGCTACTTCCGGCGATGCCTGCGCCGAGAACCGCCGCATCGAGAATGCGACTCATCCTACTCAACTCCGCTAATTGATTTTGACCCAATCTTCCCGATGACGACGGCGTACCGAAACAGCGGTCTCCAAGCATAATACATATCGGTCAGCCCGAGCGCTTTCCCGAGACGTTCCCAATCCGCCGCACGAAAGCCTTTTGCTACGGATAGCGGTCCATCGTTCAATATATAACGGTTTGACGAAACGACTCGCGTTGTAAGCCATACCGCGGCCCACGGAATCCAGTGGCGGTGAATATCATTAATAACAACGCCTAGCCGTGATGCCCTTAGCATGCTCCGGGCAACGGATGGCAGCTCTTCTGCGTTAAAATGATGAACGAACTGCGTTCCCGTAACGATATCCGCACATGCTTCCGCAAGCGTAAACAAGTCGCCGCGCATGACCTGAATGCGAGGCTCGTTACGAAAGAACTGTCTAGCCTCCTCGCAAGCCTCCTCGGTTAGATCCACGAGCGTAATGCTCAGCTCGATTCGCTGCGCGTCCGCCCATTGCAGCAGCTGCCTGTTCACGTCACCGGAGCCCGCTCCGACATCCAGGACGGACAACCGCCGCGGCTTGTTCGCTTTCATCCATAATCGCCGAACGCCATGTACCGTAGGAGAGGCGGCCGCAAATACCCGGTTCAACAGCCGAAGATGCCGTAAAGCCTCCCGAAGCTCTGCGCCTCCGCTCGAGAAGTCATCCATCAATTCGGGAGCTTTTGCCCGCTCCTTCAGTCCTCTAGGCATAAGCTCCGCCTGCAATCTGTTCCTGCCCCACGACGGTTGGGACATAAGCGATTTCGATCATCTCGGCGGTCAAACCTGGCCCGAACGCCAAAGCTATGCCGCCTGCCCGTTCAGAGCCGGTTTCTATCAGTTGCTTCCTCATCGCCTCTAATACAAAAAGAATCGTTGCAGAGGATACGTTTCCGTAATTGCGGAGAACGCCGAGACTCGGCGCCACTTGTTCGTCCGTAAGCTCAAACCTCGTTTGCAAGCTATCGACGATACCCCGGCCCCCGGGATGAATCGCCCATAACGCCGGTTTATAACCGCCGCATAGCAGCTCGACCTCCGCCGGAATGAGTTCTCCGATCAGCTTTGGAATTTGTGGTGAAAGATACAGATCGAAGCCATGATTGCCTAACTCCCACACCATCTCATCAGCGCAATCAGGAAGAAGGACAGAATGTTCTTTACCTAATTGAAAGATCGCTCTGTGCTTAGGTTCGGCTGCACCTACGACACAGGCCGAAGCCCCGTCGCCAAAAAACGAAGCGGCGAATAAGGATTCCCGGTCCCCGGAGGGCTGTATGTGCAGCGTGCATAATTCTACGCATACGATCAATACATTCGCGCCTTTGGTGCTCGATACGATTTGCCGCGCTAAGCAAATGGCCTTTAAGCCGGCAGCGCATCCAAGAAAGTTAAGCGGGATCCGGGTAATCGTAGGTGCTAGTCCCATTTGCTGAACCAAGGCTGCGTCCAATCCCGGAAGGAACTGGCCGGTACAGCTAACCGTGATAAGATGCGTAACGCCAGCAGCATCAACCCCTCCATCGGATAAAGCTTGTCTTGCTGCAGTCAGCGCTAAAGGTACGGATTCCTTCTTATATATGCGCATACGCTCCGCGGTCGAAGGAGCATCTGCAGCTGATGTTTGCGGAAAATAGCGGCAATCGGCGGCAGCCTCGAGCAGATTGGGTTCGCATGTGTAGCGGCTTTCCACCCCGCATTGCTTAAATATTCTTCTCGCCCAGCGTGCAGAGTCGGGTTTATCCGACAGCGCTTCGGCTAATCTCCGTGCCGTTTCGGCCTGTTCGATCCGATAAGACGGTACAGCCGTGCCTAATCCCAATATGGCAATGTCCAGATCTGCGTTCTCCATATAGTTGCATCCATCCTCTCTGGATAAACGGACAAGTTTGCTGCTATAAACAAGTCTATTCACAGCTTGTTGTCTATATGACCGGTGAGAAAAATAGGCTTCACAACAAACGCAAAAACAAGTATCGGTTAATATCCGACACTTGTTTTTGATTTTGGTTTTTTACCCCTTAACGGCTCCCATCGTAAGGCCCTGTACTAATTGCTTCTGGGTAAACCATCCCAGAACGACCGACGGCAGTACGGCCGTAGTCGCCACTGCGGACATTTTCCCCCAAAACAACCCTTCTTGGGTCATAAAAGAAGCCATAAACACCGGCATGGTCGAAGAATCGGTATAGGTCAGACTTACGCCAAACAGAAACTCATTCCAAGCAAAAACGAAACATAGCAGTCCAGTGGAAATGACTCCCGGCTTTACCAGGGGAAGCGTCACTTTTAAGAAACCTTGCAGTCCTGTTGCTCCGTCGACTTGGGTGGACTCAATCAATTCGTATGGAATATCTTTAAAGAACGAACGCATCATCCAGACGGCGAGCGGTATATTCATCGCGGTATAAAGCAAGATAAGGGCCAAGTGGGAATCCAATAAGCCTAGTTTCTTGAAAATAATGTAGACAGGAATAATGACGCCAACGGCGGGCAGCATTTTTGTTGAAATGAACCAGAACAAAATGTCATCCGCTTTCTTCATACGGAACATGGATAAGGCATAGGCGGCGGATACGCCCAAAATTAAAGCAAGCAGTGTGGATATAATGACAATGATAGCTGAATTGCCTAAAAATGTACCGATTCCCGAGCCCCAAACGATTTTATAATTTTCCAGCGTCGGGTTGAAGAAAATGGAGGGCGGCATAATAACGGCTTCACCTTCGTTTTTAAAACCGGTAATAAACATCCACAGCAAAGGAAAAAAATAGATAAAAGCTGCCAGATACGTAAAAATCGTCAATAGAACCGCAAGCAGCTTTTTCATGATAATTCACCTCGGAACGTTCTCCTCAAGAACTTGAAGAGGTACTTTAATAATATCAATGTAATAATCACGATAACGACACCGATCGCCGAAGCGCCGCCGATATCCCATCCTTTAAAGCCTACACGATAGACATAGAACGGGAGATTTGTGGATGCATAGCCGGGTCCGCCCGAAGTTGTTACATAAATCTCTCCGAATGTTTGCATAATGAACAAAAGCCCGAGCAGCACCGCAACCTCGATGTAACGCAGCAAGTGCGGAATTACGACATATATAAATCTCTGAAAGGTAGATGCGCCATCTATCATACAGGCTTCCATCGCATCTTTCGGCACAGATTGAAGTCCTGCAAGAATGATTAGCATAAAAAACGGGATCCACTGCCAGGAGACCAGAGCGATTATCGTTTGCAGCGGATAAGAACCTAACCAATCTACTGCATCCTGTCCCAACACTCCTGCAAAATAAGCGGTTATACCGAAATTGGGATTCAATATCGCCGTTTTCCATACGATGCCCGCAACGGCAGGCATGACGAAAAAGGGAGCAACAAATATAGTCCGCAGCAATCCTTTTCCGAGAAAATCCCGATTCATCAATAAAGCCAAGCCCAGTCCGAATACCAGGCACAACAAAAGTGTACAGGCAGTTAGAATGAACGTATTCCCCAGAACCGTATAAAATTCAGACCCCGTAAAAATAGCTTTGAAATTGGCAAACCAGACAAATTTCGCTCCCTTATCGGGGCGCATAAGATTCCAGTCCAAAAAGCTGTAATAAATAGTCAAAATAAACGGGATTTGCGTAACGAGCGCAACAAGAATAATACTCGGCCAAAGCAGCCTTTTGATCGGCGGCGCTGATTTTAATCCAATCGATTTCATTTGGTTCTCCATTCCACCGGTGAATTGGGGAGGGGGAAGCCCCTCCGCCAACAGCCCGATTACTTTTTATATCCTCCGGAGACTGCAATTTCATCAGCTAATTTTTGAGCATTTTCCAGAGCTTCATCCACTGACTTTTTGCCTGCGATGGCCGCAGCAATTTCTTGACTTACGGAAGTGCCGAGCTGTTGAAATTCCGGAATAGCGACATATTGGATACCTTGATAAGGAACCGGATTTTTCGTCGGCTTCATGTAGTCGGCTTGTGTCATTGATTCCAATACAATATCTGCAAAAGGTGCCGCTTCTTTGTATTTCGGATTTTCGTAAGTCGATTTGCGGGTTCCAGGAGGCGCTACAACCCATCCCTTCGATTCCCCTACTTGTTCGATATAGCGTTTGCTTGTTGCCCACGTTAGGAACTTGAATGCTTCTTCTTTGTGCTTGCTGGCGCTTTCGATACCTAGCGACCACGCCCACAGCCAACCGTTATTGTCCTTCGCCTCAGATGGCGCAAACGCATATCCGATTTTACCTGCTACTTGGGAATTTTCCGGATTATTCAAGAATCCTGCAGCTACCGTTGCGTCGTACCACATGGCTGCTTTTCCTGTCGAAAGAAGGGTGAGTGCCTCTGTAAATCCAGTGCTGGTTGCGCCCGGTTGACCGGATTCTTTTAACACATCAACATAGAACTGAACGGCTTTCTTTGTCTCCGGGCTTGTCAGTTGGGCATTCCAATCCATGTCATACCAAGATCCGCCGAAGGAGTTGATTACAGTATTGAGCGGCGCCAAAACTTCTCCCCAGCCGGGAAGACCCCGAAGAACAAGACCCGGTACGTTATTTGCTTCTTTTACTTTTTTGGAAATATCTCGCACTTGGTCCCATGTCGGGTGCAGCGGCATCTCTACGCCGGCTTTTTCAAGCATTTCCTTGTTGTAATAGAGCATGCTGCTTTCCCCATAGAAAGGAAGCGCATACAAATTATTTTCATAAGAGAGAGCGTCACGGATAGACGGGAAAATGTCTTCAACATCGTAGTCGCTTTTCTCTTGATCGGACATCTTATCCATCATCGGCGTCAGGGGTTCAATCCATTCATTTTTCGCCCAGATCGACGCATCGTAGGTGCCGATGGTAACGATGTCGAACATACCTGCCTTCATAGCTACATCCGTCGTAACTTTTTCCCGAAGGTCATTTTCAGGAAGAACGACGAATTCCAAATTAATGCCGGTTTCTTTCGTGAATTCACTGGACATTTCCTTCATAACAATCATATCCGGATTGTTTACAGTTGCAATTCTTAATGTCACATTATCTTTTTTCTTATCACCGTCTGTACTATTGCCGGCATTTTGAGCTCCATTACCGCTCTCTTGCTCTTTATTTGCACCCTCTGAACCACACCCGCTTAAAACCAATACAAATACTAATGATAGCAATGCGAACAGCGTAACAATCTTTTTCATTGAAACAAACCCTCCTCATTTTTCTTATATGTCAAAATTGTCCGGCATTTCATATGACTTGCCGGACAATGAGCCATTAAAGCCGGTTGTTTTCTTATCCTTGTAAAGCCCTGTCAGCCAATGCTAAAGCGCCGGCAAGCCCGGCATTATCCCCAAGCGCCGGTTGTACGATATAATTGCCATTTCCTTCAGCTAGAGCCGAGTGATGAATATATCCGTTTAATAATTTGTTTAGTTGTAGCTGGATAAGCGGATATAACTGTGTCTGCTTCATCACGCCTCCCCCTAAGATAATCTTCTCCGGAGAAAGAATGAGAATGAAATTGACCAATGCTTGGGCCAGATAGTAAGCTTCCAATTCCCAAGCGAAATGAGCTGCTTCCAGATCGAAGGCTTTCATTTTCCACCGGTCTTCGATCGCCGGTCCCGAGGCGAGCCCTTCCAGACAGTCCTTGTGAAAAGGACAGCTGCCCTCGTAGGTATCGTTTGGATGCCGGCGAACGATAATGTGTCCCATTTCCGGATGGGTTAAGCCATGTATAAGCCGCCCTTCTACGATTGCGCCGGCACCGATTCCGGTTCCGACAGTCATGTATAAGCAGCTGCCCAGACCTTTTGCCGCTCCCCATGTCGCTTCGCCTAAAGCCGCGGCATTGACGTCCGTGTCAAATCCGACCGGCACATCTAAATGACACTTCGTAAAATCAACCACATTGAAATCGCTCCAATAGGGCTTAGGCGTGTTGGTTATACAACCATAGCTTTCGCTTTTCAGATTTACATCAATTGGACCGAAGGTGCCGATCCCGATAGCATGAATTCCTTTATTGGCGAAAAATTCAACCGCTCTTCCCATCGTCTCTTCCGGCGTCGTTGTCGGAAAGGAAGTACGCTCAAGGATTTGGCCTTCCCGCGTTCCAATTCCGCATACAAACTTTGTGCCTCCGCCTTCAATTGCTCCTAATAAAGTCATTGAGTTTTCCTCCCCCCTCCTGCGATAATCGAACAAAATTAGAGCAAGCCGTTAGGATAAACCACGATTTTCAAGCATTCACTCTTCTGGTTAAGCGCACGTTCCATCGCTTCTTGTGTTTGTTCAAGCGTAAATTTATCGGTGATCAGCTTATTTGCGTCGACTATGCCGGAAGACAAGAAGTTTATGCCTTTCGGATACGTATTGGCATAACGGAAGATGCCGTAGATATCGACTTCGTTATCCGCAATAAAAGGCACATTCAACGGAATTTCGTCTTGAGCCGGCAATCCTACGATCGCGAGCTTGCCGCCGCGGCGAAGCGATCCAAGTGCAGATTGAAGCGCCTTCGGATTGCCGGCCGTTTCCCATGCGACACCGACGCCTTTGCCGTTCGTAATCCTCTTAATTTCCTCGAGCGGGTCCTGTTCTCGGATGTTAATGATGTGACTGGCCCCCATCTGCCTGGCCGCCTCAAGCCGCAACGGCTCCAGATCTGTCACGATAATGGTTGCTGCCCCATAAGCTTTAGCCGCTGCTACAGCCATCAAACCGACAGGCCCCATCCCCATAATGGCGATCGTGGATCCAGGCTGCAGCCCGGTGCGTGCGGCCGCATGTATACCGACCGAAAAAGGCTCAACTAATGCAGCTTCTTCGTAGGAAAGATGATCCGGAATGGAGAAAACGAAATCTTCACGGATTTTAATGTATTGCACAAAAGCTCCGTCAAATGGGGGCGTCGCCAGAAACTCAACATCCGGACAGAGATTATAACGGCCTTCCTTACACGCGTCGCAGCGTCCGCAAGTTACGCCTGGCTCGACTGCTACACGGTCGCCTACTTGGAAACGCTGCACATTCGAACCGAGCGCAGCAATGTCTCCGGAACATTCATGTCCAAGAATAAATGGTTTATCGACCACGTATTTACCAATTCGGCCATGGGAATAATAATGCAAATCTGATCCGCAAATCCCGACTGCCATCACTTTAATCAAAACCTCATCCGGACCGATTTGCGGAACCGGGTATTCTTCGATTTGAATTTCCCGGGTATTGAGCATGACTGCAGCTTTCATCGTTTGTGGCAGTTGATTAATTGACAATGTGATCAAGTCCCTTCTTTAACTAGTTGAATGTTTTTCTTTTTCTTGCTTTTTTGCAGATGTTTTTGCCCGTTTAAGTCCATGACAATGGACGAAAATGTTTTGGAATCAAGATTGTAATAGAAGGAAGCTATAATCCCCATCACACACAGTCCTGCCGGCAATAAACAAAGCAGCAGCGCTATGCCGTTCAAAGCGGACGGTGACTGTACAGCATCCGGAACATAGCCGGATACTTGCAGAATATAACCCGACAGGGCGCCCGATATGGCAATTGATAATTTCTGGCCAAAGCTGAATATTCCATAAATAAGTCCTTCAGTCCGGTGCCCGTTTTTCCACTCCGAATATTCAACAGTGTCCGGCAGAGCGCCCCATATTACCGCAGCGGGAATTCCGCCGATCAGGCCGCCGACAACCGTCCAAACAATGATCATAGGGACGTTGGAGTAATCCGTCAGATATAAGGCGACGCCGCTTATTACGGTGCCTGATAATCCGATAATGATGGCATATTTCTTCTCAAACCACTTAGAGAATATCGGAGCTATTAATGTACCGACCAGATTACTCCCGAATATAAGCAGCATATAAATCGAAAGGAACTCGGTTTTGTTCATATTGTAATTGACATAATAAATCGATACCGAAGCCTTGATGCCATAGGCTGCTTGAAAAACCAAATAGATGAAAGTAATCAGCATCAACGGTTTGTTCGTGAATAATATTTTCATGGATTGTTTGAAAGGAAGCTTGACCGCTTCTTGCGCAGCGACGCGTTCTTTCGTTCCGGCAAAGCAAATCATATAAAATACGAGAGCAAACACGGAATAAATGATAATCGTATTTCGATAGCCTATAGACATATCATTAGGCCAAAATTGCTGAATGATAATGGGTGTCATGACGGATACGATAATGCCGCCGATCATCGAACCTACGATTCGATAGGAAGATAAGTTAACGCGCTCCAACGGGTTTTGCGTCATTGCAGATGTCAGCGCACCGTAAGGCGTTCCTATAAAGGACATCATGACCATGATGGCGACATAGGTAAAGTAAGCATAAACAACTTTGCCCGTCATACCGAAATCAGGTGAGGAGAAACACAAGACTCCAACGATTGCCATCGGAAGGGCGCCGAATAAAATAAACGGACGAAGTTTGCCCCATCGGGTTTGTGTACGATCGATGATGACGCCCATGCCAAGATCTACAAAGCCATCCAATATACGAACGACCAGGAACATGGTGCCGACAATCGCAGCTGGAATTTTAACGACATCCGTATAGAAAAAGAGCATGTAGGTCATGACGGTTGACCAATAGAAGTTTATCGCCAGATCACCGCTGCCATAAGCGACTTTTTCCCAAACACTCAGCTTCTCGTTAGCGATCTCCTCGCTTTGGCGACGTAAAAATCCCGCTTTTTCGGCTAGATTACTGTTCAATATTATGTTCATTCCTTTTCTTAAGAATTTACTAGGTCTCTAGTGTCGTATAAATTTACCTCCTAAATGGATAATATAAGGGGATTCATTTGCGTTTTTTTGTTTTCCTTACTCAAATTATAGGCAGTGCCCTCTTCTGATATCTATCTATTTGAACTGTATAATCATACAGCGACGCTGTACAATTAAGCTTTCCATATACAAAGAGGCGATTTCTACACTAAAATAGAGTGATATGCCAAATGCAGGAGGTGCGGAAGTAGTGGCAGAACTTGAGGACAAAGAAAGATTCGCGGAACTGTTGGCGCTAGGCATTACCGCATTGAAGCAGCATCCCGACTATAAAACAAAAAGAAAGAAACGAGAAACGCTCCCCTCGGGACAATTCTCTTCTGAGTCCTTTATAAATAAAATCGCCTATCAGCTTGGCATTTCCTCTAACACCATTAAGAGCTGGATGGGTCAGATGGGCGTGAAGTATATACCGAGCCGGATCGAGGATAGCAAGCTGTTCGGCATCGTTTGGCTGATTATTGAAAAAAGCGGGCTGGATGCCGTTTGGTTCACCGATCTTCTACGGACGACCTCCATTCCTGTTATTGATCCCCCTCTGCCGGTTTGGGTCGCGTCTTGCCTATCAAAAGCGAAACTATTGAGGGATGATGAATTCGGAGCACCATCGGATCAGGAAATTGAAGCGGTTAAGACAAGACTGTTTGATGGAATATCTCAACCGCAGAAACCTGCTGTACCTGCTGCACCTGCTGTACTGCACAACTTACCGACGCGTTGGTCGGATTCATTCGTTGGCCGCAAACATGAGTTGGAAGCAATTAGGCATTGGTTGACTTCGCCGTCACCCGTATGTCTAATCTCAGGCTGGGGAGGTATGGGGAAAACGACGATTGCGCTTGAATCGGCTTACGCATGCGTGGGAGAACCGCATGGCGAAGCGGCTTCGGAAGACTTGAAGTGGCCGCCCATTGCTTGCGTTATTTGGATAAGCGCAGATTTAAAGAGTTTAAATTTCGGTGATTTCCTCGATATAATCGCTTACCAACTGGGAAGGGTCGAACTTCTTGGCAAATCGCTCAACGAGAAATGGTTTGTGGTTCGAAACGCTCTGTCCTCATACTCTGACAAGATGCCTGTACTTCTGATTATTGACAGCATAGACACGGCAGACTATGGAATAAGCGAATTCATCGTCAATCTCCCGCAAGGAGTCAAAGTATTATTAACGGCCCGGGAGAATCAGCAGCAAATCGAGGCACTCGCAGGGAAAGAGATTTATACGATCCAATTGGATGGCCTGCTGCATTCTGAGGCATTGGAGTACCTAGCATCAGAGGTACAACATCATATCCGATTAAGCAACGTCCCTCGAAAGAAGGCAAAGCTGGAACAACTGCTAGCCGAATCGGTTGAAGTTCATTTGCAGCTGATTGACGCAACCGCAGGAAATCCGAAAGCAATCGCGCTTAGCATCGCCCATATGACGGAAGACGATATTCCAATCAGACAGCTTATAGCGGACATAGGAAAAGCCGGTTATTCATTGTCTGCATTATTCGAGTATCTGTTCGGACGTACTTGGGAACGCTGCAGCGAGGATGCCAGACGTTTATGGCAAGTGCTCTGCTTCTTCGGCAGACCGGCCTCGGAGGAGAGCTGGGGGGCCGCGGCAGGTTTGGATGGGCGGCGTTTTTTTCTGGCAATAGAACAATTGCGTGGCTGTGCCCTGATCGAGACGGAAAGAGTAGACGGGCAATTGCATTATAGGGCTCATCAGACCGTTTTGGCGTATGGAGAGAGATATTTGTCTGAGAACAAAACGTTTGAATCGGAAGCCAGACAGCGGTGGAGTCAATATTACATTGATTATTTGGATACCTATCTTAAACGGGATAAACCGGAGGCGCCTTATTGGAATTGCCTTCTGGGGCGAGATCTTGAAAGAGTTAAACGAGAATGGCCGAATATTGCCAAGCTGATGGAGTGGGCAAGCGCCGAAGAGCATTCGGAACTGCTGATCCAATTGATGCTGCGGCTAAGTCATTTCCTAAGCCGGGTTAATCTCCCGATGCGGATTGAGTATGGGCTCAAAGCGGCGCGCGCCGCTTTATCCTTTAATAGAGAAACGCTCAGCTCATTGTTTTTAATCGATACGGTTGGCTGGGCATTGCTCGAAATCGGATTACTGGATGAAGGGCTGCGCCGAATCGAAGCCGGCCTCCGGATATTGGAGGAACTTGATCCTTCTGATCCGGAGGTTCAGGATTTAAAGGTGCTGGGACTCGCTTTCAAAGCGAAATATTACTTGAAAACGGACCAGCGGGAGAAGGTCGCGGAGATTCTCGATGTATCGCGCGATGTATATTGTACACCCTTGATTAAACACCGCATATTGCTGATTCGTGGTGATCTTTGTTTGCAAAATGGCGAGTTTAGCGATGCCATACATTGTTATGAACAGGCAAACGAGGTCAGTAAGTCATATGGCGGTGAAAAGACGATAGAAGCCTACTTCAATTTGGGAATATCTTATGTCAAATGCAGTGAGTATGAGAAGGCGGAATCGGCGTTTGATCAATTACTTTATAATAGATCGAAAGCCAATCAGATCGAGCTTATCTATTATCAATATGGCATGGCGCAATTATTGCATCGTAAAGGGAATAACGCCGAGGCATTGCTTCTAACACAAAAAACGCTTGCCATCATCGACTCCTGGGAGAGAACGATCTGGCTCCGTGAGGAAGTGGAACGGTTTCATGCGATGTTAACAGATGCTTGCTAAAGTTGCGGGGGCGAAGTAGAAATGATTCTTGATGTATTCTCTTTCCAATTATTTGTAATAAAATTGAAATCTAATATTCATCTCGTTTTAATGAAACAATCCTATAATAAACACAACCCCCTTTTGTAATATATATATAATGAAGACCCGCAGCACCGATGCTGCGGGTCTCTTTTTGTCTTCTATTCGTTCGGGGATGACTGGGGCGTTAACTCCACCATTACGATTTCCGGACGATTAAACAGCCTCTGCGGGATAATGCTGTTGCCTAATCCTCTGCTTACAATCAAAGTGGAATCTCCATCCGCGTATTTACCCGCATCATACTTCGGCAGGAAGCCTTGACCGGGCGCAATCAGTCCGCCAACGAAGGGAAGCCTGACTTGTCCCCCGTGCGCATGACCTGAGAAGGTCAAATCCATCTTATTTTGCACATACACCGAAAAGAGCTCCGGTCGATGCGATAGGAGTATGGTGAACGCATCGGAGGTTCCGGTCCCTTGCAGAGCGGCACCGATATGCTGATTCAACTTAGCGGCATTACCGTCAGCGTGCTGATTGAAGGTTGGATCATCAACACCGGCGATACGGATCTCGCCATATCCGAGCTTAATGAACTCGCTCTTATTTCGCATGACATGAACGCCAAGCTCGTTTAACCGTTTCCCAAGCGGTTCGAATTTGCTCCAGCAACACTCGTGGTTTCCGGTCACATAATAGACAGGAGCTAATTTGGTCATTTCCCGCATGAGGATAATGCTAGCTTCCGCATTGTATTTTCTTCTATCGACTAAATCGCCGGTTACGGCTATAAGGTCAGGCTTCAGCTTTTTTACCTTTCGGACCAAATTGGACTGATTCTTACCGAAAGACTTGCTATGTATATCCGTCAAATGTACGATTCGATAGGAATCAAAGCCGTCCGGGAGCTTATCCGAGCTGATACGAAACTTTGTAACGCTTAGAGCATTATTTTGATAATAGGAAAACGCAACTATGGCTATAACCGCAATAAAAATATAAAGCATGATATTCTTTGTTCTCTTTCTCACCTGGGACACTCCCTCCTCCTGGAATATATTATCACAAATGAATGCGGCGTTGGCTTAACGCCTCTCATTATTTCGCCTTTTTCTTCGACCATTGGCTGATATGAGCATGACAATGATTCAGCCGATTAATGGTGATAGCTTGCGAATCCATTTCATCAGATTGCTTTTTCGCCGAATCAGGCCGTCTTCGATAATTGTTAAATTAAAGATTCAGCGTCCGCACATACTGCCATTATTCCATTTCGACAAAAATAAAGGAACCAGAGCTGCGTGGGCAGTAATGTTGTATTATGGAGACTGTCGATTCATTCGAATAGTGGTACAAAGGATAACGGAAATAAATGGCGCTATATCCTCTATTTCTGCTTGACCGACTAAAATAGAGGAAAAATATGGCGTTATCCTGCGGTTTTAGGTGAATAAGAGGTAATTCAGCGTGAATAAGACCACAAATTACCGCTATTTACTCTCGCCTTGCGTGCTATGGATAGTAAATCGACAGTCTCTTATGTGCAACAAAATATATGGAATTCCAATAAAGCTTTTTATCCTCTCATTTAGGCACTTTAGGGTGTTTTTGTTGAAAAAAGTACAACTTTACTCTGTATATGGAAATGGAATGGCTTGCCAAGTTGCAAAAAGTACAACATTGGCGCGACCAGTCTAGCCAGCAGCCGCCCATCCCCGATTCTAAAATCTCCGCTGCTCACAGCCGGATGCCACCATTTGCACGAGTGACAGAGGAAATCCAAGCCATACAATAGTTGAACGAATCATACGTTCAGAAAAGGCTATTTTCGGCATGACGCAAACTCGCCTCCATTACATCACTTCGCCCTTTGCTCCGACCAATTCCACGATTGCCACTTGTGACGGGCCCGGGCTTCTCTCCTCAGCTTTTCGATCACTTCGGATAATCCGTCCAACTTCGGATGCTTGGCTTGCAGCTTCAGCAGCACAGGCGCCGCATCAGCGGACAGTGCGCCTAAATAAGCAACATCGATCGCGCCCGTTCGCTCGAACCGCTCCATATTTTGAGCTGCAATACGTGCATCCAAATTAGCGTAATTCATCATGACGTAAGCGATAATGGTTATGCAAATATAGGCTTTAGCCATGGAGAAGCTTTCCTTCCAAATACGAAGCATCGCGATAACAAGCAGCACGCCCAAAAACAGCATAAATCCGTGAACCAGCAGCCGGGTCTGCGTGTAGCCGTAAGCCTCCTCGTATAAGGCCAGCCGGCTATAGGCGGAGATGAGCATGATAATGGTACAGCCGATTAACAGACTGAGTAACAGCTTGCGAATCCATTCCGCCAGCTTGCTTGTTCGCCGAATCAAATGAAGGCCGCACATCAGCAGGCCTATATTGATGAGCGCGACCATAATTAATTCCGCGAAGCCTCTTCGCGCATATGCGGCATAAGCTGCCCCTTCGGGCAATAAGCCATTTGCTGCGCCGAATAAATACGAGAATTGAATGACCACAAACAGCACGTAAACGAGATTGACGCTTACGAGCAGCGTGCCTGCGGTAATGGGATCAAATTCGATTCGCCCGCTCTCCCTTGAGCTGGTGCCTTCCGAAGGTGCAGGCAAGCTGTTCGCATTATCTGTTGATTTGTGAAAGAGCAGCGCCCATATGTAGCAGAAAGCATATAGCGCGATAGCAGATGCGGCTCCTATTCGAACGATTCCATCTCCGAATGAAAAGAGCTCCAAAACCTGCGGAATTTCATTTAACCACGAGAGAAAAATTTCGTCTGCCGATGCGAGCAAAGAAATAACGACGAGCAGAAGAGGTGCGGCGATTACGAGTCCAAGCAGCATTTTGGCCAGTTTACTTCTCGTAGCTCCTGTTCCACGTGCCTTGAGCCGATTGTTAAATAGGCTAAATGGTACAGCGATATACGAAAACGGCTTTACGATGCCGAGAAACATACTTTCCGAATAAAACTTCGACCGATACCACGGCTGTACGCTGCTGCGGGTCAAAAGCACCGTCTGCGCAATAATTAGGGCAAACAGAGCAAAAACGTTCAGCACCCGAAACAGTTGGTTGGCAAATAAAGCATAGGTCAGTGTCAGCAGCAAAATCGGAATGAACAGGATCCAACCCGAGCTCATTTGTCCTTGCCACTTTTCAAACCCGCCTATTCTTCCTTTAATGGCATAAAAGAACAGACCATAAAACCCGGCTACAAACACCACAACCGAAATACCCGCGGCTGCTCCCACGAACAAATACTGGCTGACTAAACCGAACAAAACGGCAAGGACAAGCATTCTTTCATACCTTTTCTGCCATGGCGCCGGATCTCTCATACGACTCACTCCTAAACGTTTTGTGACCATTTGTTAATTTCCTCCTTTTATTGTAACCTAGAAAACAAGAACAAAAAGTGTAAGTTATAACTGGAAAATTTCATATTTTATGTCGGGAGCGTTTTGCATGAAAATACGTCGGCATTATTTGGCGATCAGGCGTTATTTTCCTAGTGTTAAAGAGAATATCCCATTCGAAGTGACTACGCAGGAGCTCGCAAATTTGCTCGATTGCACACACCGGAATATGGTATTGCTGTTGAAGCGGATGCAGCAGGAACGGTGGTTAACCTGGACCCCTAAGAGGGGCCGGGGCAATCGGTCCCATCTGACCTTCTTAATGAGCAAGGAGCAGATTGCTCTGCAGGAAGCGCAGGAAATGGTTCAAAAACAAGATTTGCATTCGGCGCTCGAGCTTCTTCAGCAGATGGAGGAAACTCCACAGCTTCGCGAGCAGTTTCAGGAATGGCTGTCCGGCCAGTTCGGCTTTCATTCCGAGGTGCAAGGTAAAAGGCGCACCGATATATTGCGCTTTCCTCTCCCGCAATCGATCTATTCCTTAGATCCGGCAGCTATCCATTATTCAGGAGAGTCCCATCTCGTCAATCAGCTGTTTGACGGCCTTGTGCGCATGGATCCGAAGGGTGAGGTCATTACTCCGCATCTCGCCCATGCGTGGGAAGTCGATGCCTCCCGCACGCTGTGGACTTTTTATTTGCGCAAAGGGGTGCTGTTTCATCATGGACGGGAACTGGATTCATCCGACGTCAAGTATTCGCTGGAACGGCTCAAGAAGCTTGCGCCGCATGGTCTATACAGCTGGGTCTATGCGGATATCGTATCGATGGATACGCCGGATGATACGACGATCCGGATTCAATTAGCAGAGCGCAATGAAGCCTTTTTAGCTTTTCTAACAACCAATCGCGCTTCCATCGTGCCTCAGGATACATGTGAGGCTGAGGGCGGGCAATTTGCCAAGAAGCCTATTGGAACAGGTCCGTTCCGGCTGGCGGGAAATGAACAAGGCGTTTGGATACTGGAGGCTTTTGCGCCTTATTTTCAAGGGCGGGCCTTTCTGGACCGCGTTGAAGTGTGGACATTGTCAGAGGGTCTCCGGAATGAAACAGCTGCAGAGCTGAAGACGTTCCAAGTGATGCACAACGTGCGATTGTCCGATATGGCAGCAGAGCAATGGCAGCAGGTCCGCCAGTCCGGCATGACATGCAAGTTTATTACCGTAAATGAGCTGAAGGATGGCCTGCTCGCTAATTCCGCCATATGCGCAGCGATTGATTATGCGATCGACCGGACTTTTTTGCTGGAGCTGTTATCGGGGGATGTTATTGAAGGCGTTGACAGCTTCTGGACGGAACCGGAGGAGCAGCGGCGCCAGGGCGAGACTGCCAAGGATTTGACAGCGGTCAATAAGAGGCTGGCTGCCGCTGGTTATAAAGGGGAGACGCTTGTCCTCGCAACGATTCCGCAATACGCAGCCGATGCCGCAATCCTTCAACAGGTATGCGCGAAGTCGGGCATTCCGCTCGAAATTAAGCTCATCCCGGCGGAAGAGTTCAAGGGTGCCTCCCGCATGTCGGCTGATCTCCTCCTCTTTGCCGTCATGCTGGACGAGCACCGCGAGCTGCGACTAATTGATCTGTACCGAAGCATGCAGCAGCATTCGCTGCCGGACATCCATGACATGCTGGAGCACAGCATCCGGCTTATTAGGTCTGAACCCGAATATAAGCTCAGAATAACTATTTTCAGACAAATCGAAGCGCAGCTCAAAGAGAGGAACAGCTTGCTGTTCCTCTACCGTAAGCACCTGAAGACCGCCTTCCATCCGTCTGTCCGCGGTATATCGCTGGAGTCGCTCGGGTGGGTTCGATTTCGGGATATTTGGTTTACATGAGCTGTTCCAGCCGGTTATCGATGGTTTGCGTGAACAGCACTTCATTCGTCTGCTTAGATGTAATGATAAGCTGATTGTCCCTTAGAGTCGCTGCAGGCTCATCATTCCAATGCTTCATATAAGTATCGTTGCCCGGTTCGGCAAAAACAGCTGTCGCCAGCCAATGAATTCCGGGCTCCATGCTTGCCTTTACAGTCGGGATGACGGTGCGGGGATTCATCAGATTCGTATTGGAATTTGGATATAGGAGTTCGGGTTTGCCTGATCCATAGAGCAGTCGAATACCGCTGACTCCCCAGGAGCAAGCTGCCATGACAGCTTGCTCATCACTCTCCGCAGTAAAGTTTCTCGGGTGTCCTTCAAGACTCTCGAGTCCTAGCGCGAAGCCTCCCTCAGCTGCATCCAGCGGTCGGCCTGTATGAATCCGGTGCACACGAATATGCCATGGAGCACCTGCTATGATCCAAGTCTTCACTTCGACGTCCGCCCAAGGCTTCCACCTCGTATATAACACATTACCGTTGATCGAATGCTGCTCGTTCTTTCTTTTCACCCGGTACAGATTATCTCCCTCGCTCAGTGCAAGCATCGAATCAAACGCCCCTTGACCGAGACCCCACTCAGCTCTTGGTACGCTGAAGCCGAATACGTTCGAGTAGGCAAATTTCTCGTACTTGGCGGAAGTATGCGTATGCTCGTTCGTAAACGGATGACCGGCGTTGAAGGCGATTAGATGATGATTCTCTTCCTGCCTGCAAATGACCAAATGCGGCTGCTCTTGAATAGACAGCCGGTCTAACGGCGGCAGCGGCAATTCTTCGGCCTGCCAAAATGGATGCTCGTCCCCGAGAGCTAACGGAAGGAACGTTTTCAGCGCCCAATAAGGAGATCCAGGCGAGTTATAGTTTTCCGCCATAATGAGATTCGGGTACGCGTAGCCGATCGTTAGCGTTCCATCGTTCTGAAAGATCGGCTGGTTGAACCACCAGCGCAAATTGCGGAGAATGATTCCTTTCATTTCGCCCATAGAGAAAGCTTCTACTCCGGCATAGACCATTGCGCTCCAAAAGGCGGATTGGGAAAACCGGTAAGAAAGGCTTCTGCCGTAAGGAAGAGCCGAGCCGTCCTCCCCAAACCAATAAATAAACTGTTCAGCAAACTTTGAGGCTCTGCTCTTATATAGGCTGGAACGAACGGGATCCTCATTCTCCACTATTTTCGCATAGAAAAGTCCGTAGTAATAAATAGCAAATGGCACATAGTAGTCGCTGTGCGCGGTAACGCCATCCGCATACCAGCCGTCCGACAAATAGAACGCATCGATCCGGTCGATATTTTCCTCCATAATCGCTTTATCGTAAGGGGCATCGACAGCTTTAAGCCCAAGGTTCACGAGTACGGCAAAAAACAACCAGTTGCAATCATATGCTTTGCGGGCGTTAATTTGTCCCAGCCACCCGGCAAGGTTTTGCCGTTCCGACGGATTTAACGCACCCCATAGCTTGTCAGGAGCTAATGCAAGTGTCAACCCGAAAGCCGCCATTTCGACAATTCTCTGATCATAATCATGGATAGCGCCCCAATATTCCTCATGTGAAGGATCCGTCCCGTTTATAATCCCTTGAATAACCATATCCCACATTTCACTCTCGGCACCGCCTGCGACGAGCGGAGCAAGCCCCCAAAGCACCCGGGAGAAGCCTTCCAATCCCGCGACTTTATCCTCATAACCTGCGCTTGTGTTTGCAAAATGCACACGGGCCCTGCCTTTGCTGTAATACGGCTTTAACGGCTCAATCAGCTGGCGCACAGCGTTCTGCAGGTCCTCCCTCGTTTGAAGAGGGTTGCCCGCAATTGGAAGATTCATTCTATGCATCTTATTATTAAGCCTCCTACCAGAAAAGTTGTTTGCGGCCGCATAACCTTGCAATACCCTCGGCAAAATAGTAGTCGCCGTAAATGAGAGGCACATCGACGTTCGTGCCGTTAGGGAAATGGCTGGTACCGTGCAGAATAAGACCTTCTTCATTCTCTGAATCCCATGCTCCGTACCCGGTATACAGAGAGTGGAGAATAGACTCCCCAGCCTTACGGTACAAGGCCGCCTCGGTTGCTTCCACTTGATCCGCCAAAAGCAGTAAGCCGCATGCCGCGCATGCCCCTGCCGATGAATCGCGGTACGCCGGCACGTTTTCCGGAAGTCTGAAATCCCAATGCGGAACGTAATCCTGCGGTAAATTGGAAATAAAATAATGAGCAGCCCGTTTGGATGCATCAAGATATTTGCGGTCGCCGGTATGGGAATAGCTGAGGCTCATCCCGTAAATAGCCCATGCTGAGCCTCTGGACCAAGCCGAGCCTTCCGCGTAGCCTTGTCCGCCATTCACGCCTACCTTCTCACCGGTCTCAGGATCAAAGATAACAATATGATTAACCGATCCGTCCGGCCTTATGAAGTGATTGACTACCGTATCCGCATGTTTCTTAGCGATATGCTTGTAGCGCGGGTCTCCCGAAACCTGTGAAGCCCAGTATAGGAGCGGCAGGTTCATCGAGCAATCGATAATGGCCCAGCCGGCATTTTCTTCGCCCTCCCGCCAAGGGTTCCATGCCCGTATATACTCGCCCTGCACATTAAATCTGGCAGCAAGGAGATTAGCGGCCAGCAGCGCACGGCGTTTGGCATCCTCAGCTTCTAACAGCTTGTACCGCGCAACACTCGTCAACATCCACATGAATCCGATATCATGATCCAAGCGGTTATAATCCAAAATAACTTGGTCAAGCTGCGCCTCGCATGATTCTGCCAGCTTTCTAAGCGATTCATCCTTTGTCTCGCGGTAAATAAGCCATAACAGCCCCGGCCAAAAGCCTGCCGTCCACCAAGAAGCCGGCTCCAAACTATATTCCCCATTGACGCTTGCATGAGGAAACCGGTCTCCGATCCGTTTGCTCGTCCTATCAACCTTAGCGACAATCTTCTCCCATGCTTCCTTCGACCAATCCGCTTGCATCATCAATTCGTTTACCTCCAAAATTATTGCTTGCTTCCCCTTCTTTATTCTATATCCGATCCGCGGCGCAAGCGCTTACTTTGATTTTGACAGAATAACCCTTCCAACAATACTACAAAATAATGGCTTTTTTTGCACCATGAATTATGATGAATGCTTCGGCATCTATCGTTACATACTGAAATAGATGAGGATTCTTGAAATATAGAATGGAGTTAAAATCGATGGATCAAAATAAAGCTCCTATCATACGCTTGTTCGTTGCAGTACCTATACCGGGGCCAATTGCGGAGGAATTGAAAGGTTGGACGCTTGCCATTAAAGAATGGATCCCGTTTCGAAAATGGGTCCATCCGCAGGATTACCATATTACGCTTCAATTTCTAGGCGATACGCCGGTTTCTAGGGCCGAAGCGCTGCAAGCCGCTCTTCGGGAAGTTAGGGCAGCACCTATTGCTTTAGCTTTGAACGGAGCAGGCACCTTCGGACCGCCGAAGGCTCCCCGCGTTCTCTGGGCAGCTATTACCGGCGGCCTAAAAGGATTGACCTCACTTCACATGGCGGTTACCAAGGCGACAAGCTCTCTTGGCTTCGAACCGGAGGACCGTCCTTATACCCCGCATATAACTCTGGCTAGAGGATTCGCCGGCGGCGGGGAAATCCAAATCGAAGCGATGGCTGACGCTCCAGCCGGAGTCGAATGGGAAGCCGACCGCTTCGTTCTCATGCAAACCCATATGCATGCATCGCCAATGTATGAAGTTATCGGTGAATTTCCGTTGTCCTAATCTGAATAGCAGTAATGAGGCAAACGATGCCTCCTCACTCCGAAGACGATAGCTAAGCTACAGTCAAAATGATTGGCTTATCCTTCGTAATGATTATCGTATGCTCATGCTGTGCCGCAAAGCTATTATCGGGGGTGCTCAGCGTCCATCCGTCTGGCTGCTGGACAACGAATTCTGCGCCGGTTGAGAGGAAAGGCTCAATTGTAATGACCAGGCCTTCTTTTAATGTACGTTTATCGCGTTTATTGAATACCGGACGAATTTGCGGCCATTCATGCACCGCTTTGCCGACCCCGTGACTGCACAAATCATTAATGACCTTAAATCCGCCTTGCTTCGCTTCGTGCTGAATAATTCGGCCGATCTCATTTATTTTCACACCGTGCTTCAAGGACGCGATCACCTTCATCATCGTTTCGTGCGTGTAATCGCATAAGCGCTGCAAGGAATCGTTATAAGGCTCCAATTGAAAAGAATGACCCGTATCGGTTATATAGCCGTCCTTCTCCGCGCAAACATCGATGTTTATTAAATCCCCCGCTTGAAGCCTGTGATTTCCGGGAATGCCGTGAGCAACCTCATGATTAACGCTGATGCATGTATGGCCAGGAAAGTTATATATCTTTTTCGGCGCGGATATTGCGCCGTGGCTCTCCAAAATACGCCCTCCGAGCTCATCCAATTCCTTCGTCGTCATTCCGACTCGTGCTTGCCGTTTCATCTCATTCATCGTCAACGCAACAATTCTGCCGATTTCCTTCAAAGCGTCAATGTCTTTCTGCGAGCCAACCGTCATGAGCATCCTCCAAACCGTTAATTATGCTAATTATTTATTATTACTACATTACGTTAGAAATAGTTAATGGTGATTACAAAATAATTTGCGCATTTTAACACAACTTAGAGTCTGCAACAAGTAAAAAAATACTCATACAGCAAAGCTAGTTTACCCGAATAGGAAAATAAACCGCATTCTGACTGGCTTTTTCCAAACTGTACACGTTTCGGTTACATTTTTGTTCCAATTTTTGAAGGTTTCTTGCCCCTATTAATATACTTATACTTGCCTTAAGACCTAACGAAGAGGAGAGATAACAACATGAAAAAGGGAATGAAGACAAAGATTGCAATCTTAATGCTGGCCATCAGCTTGCCGGCAACCTCGTTATTGCAGGAGGCTCAGGCTGCATCATCTGTAGAAGCCAAAAGAAATAAGGTTGTCCAAACCGCGCTTTCTCTGAAAAATAAGGTCGATTATGTGACCTGGAAAAATAGACAAGAAACTCGCGCACCCTATAAAACAGACTGTTCCGGCTTCACGTATCTAGCATACAGACTTGCAGATGTCGGTGTAAAGCTTGTTAACAAAGATGATGATGATCAAGCTAAAGTAGGTCAGAGGGTTTCATGGGGTAACTTGAAAAAAGGCGACTTGGTTTTCTTCTGGTTGAACAGCAAAGACAAGAAGAATGTCGGTCATGTCGGAATGTACATTGGCGATGGAAAAATGATTCACAACCTAAACTCCAGCAGAGATGTTATCATTACAAACATTTATAAGAACAGCTGGTATAAAGACAGATTTGTTGTAGCAAGACGCGTAATTAAGTAGTTTAGCAATGAGTACAGTAAGCGCTGTCATTCAATTATGACCTAAAAATAAAAGATCACCCTACTAGCCCGCAGCGAGGGGTTAGGGGTGATTCTTTCAACTTGAGACCAGCAAAAGGAGAAACAACATGAAAAAGGGAATTAAAACAAAAATTGCAATCCTAATGCTAGCCGTCACCTTGCCAGCAACCACATTATTGCAGAGCGTCGAAGCTGCCTCATCTGTAGAAGCCAGAAGAAATAAGGTTGTTCAAACGGCATTATCGTTGAAAAACAAGGTTGATTATGTGCACTGGAAACAAAGACAAGAAACCCGCGCGCCATATAAAACAGACTGTTCCGGCTTCACTTATCTTGCGTACAGACTTGCAGATGTCGGTGTAAAGCTCGTTAACAAAGACGATGACGATCAAGCTAAAGTAGGCCAGAAGGTTTCATGGGGCAACTTTAAAAAAGGCGACTTAATTTTCACATGGAACAGCGGTTCCAAAAATAAACGTGATGTCGGACATGTCGGCATTTACATCGGCGATGGAAAAATGATTCACAATGCCAGCCCCAAGAACGATGTTGTCATTTCAAACATTTATAAGAGCAGCTATTACAAGGAAAGATTTATTGTAGCAAGACGCGTCATTAAGTAGGCAAACAATTAATACAGTAAGCGCTGTTATACACATAAGAACTAGAAATGAAAGATCACCTTACTATCCCGCAAAGCGGGATTAGGGGTGATCTTTTCCTATTTTCCACCTATACGCCAGTTACAGCACTTTCAATTCGGCAGCCTCTGTATTTCGTTTTATGTGCCGCTTAACATGCTCATACATTTTCTTCATTCTGTCCAATTCATTTCTATAGCTGCTCGCTTGTTTATTCAGTGCCTCTTTCAAAGGCAATATCCGAAATTCACTCCTGCCGCCGGATTTGAAGATGCGCGTCCAGGTAGGAATAAATTCTACATTCATGATCTGCGTCGTTCCGTCATCATTCTTCCTGATGTGGATATGGGTGATGAGTCCAGTTAGCGTGTGATCGTTCCAATAAAGCCGCGTAGAAATGAAATTGCCTAAGGAATAGATTGCAAACCTTTGTTTGCTTACCCCCGTATTGTCCTTTACCTTGTAGAATAAGGCAGGCTGGATCACGTGGGAATGCGCCCCCAGAATAATATCCGCTCCATTTTTAAATAATAGTGGAATAAGACTCTTTTGTTGATCATTCGGAAACATGCCGTATTCTCTTCCGAAGTGTAAGCATACAATAACGAGATCCGCCCCCTGGGCTTTTACCTTTTTGATATCGGCAATGATTTTGCTCGGCTGAATTAAATTGACGGCCCAAGTTTGGTCTGAGGGCACAGGAATCCGATTGGTTGTCTTCGTATAAGCTAACACACCGATCTTTATCCCTTTGACATCTTTAATCAAATATTGTTGCGACTCACTTTGTGAGCGGTAAGTTCCAGTATGCGCCAGACCATGGGAATCAAGCACCTTTAACGTTCGTTTGAGTCCGTTGATCCCACAATCCATACAGTGATTATTTGCAGTAGTAAGCACATCAAAGCCGAGATTTTTTAGCGTGCCGGCGAACTGGTCCGGACAATTGAACATGGGCCACCCGGTCTTAGGATGCCTCTTCACTACGGAGTATACGGCATCAATCGTTTTCTGGCTTGGTTTATCAGTTCCGGTTCCGCCGAAGTTGGTTTCAAGATTGCCAATCGTAAAGTCGGTGTTGCGCAGATACGGAGCGACTTGATCAAATATTTTGTCAAAAGAATAACCCCGTTCATCGGAAACTTTAGCTGAATTAATAATCCTGGTTTTCATCAAGAAATCTCCGACCGCGGCGATCGTAATGTCCGTACTCATGATTCATCTCCGTTCTCTAGTCATTAATCATTATAAAGCTCGCAGAAAACATAGAGCCGCACATTATCATATGATCAGGGCACTAGTCCCGCTTTAGATATTCGCCCATATTCTGCATTCTCCGTAGGCATACTAAAAAAGGCATGAGCACCTGTTATAGTGCTCATACCTTGAATGGGGCCGGATTGATTTCTACTCCGTTATTACTTCGGTGTACGTGCTGTTTGTCGTTATGTATACGGTCTGGCCATTTACCTTGACTTGATACCAATAATTGTTTGCTTTCTTGATCAATTCGGCTTTTTCGCCCAATTGCAGCCTTCCGACAGTGTCTGAGCTTAGGCTAGCGGAAGCCTTAAGGGAAACCCAACCTTTTCTTGTAACCACATATTGCTGCTCGGATTGTTGTTCGTTATCCGGATTTACAATTTCCGGTTGTTGCGCTGCCGGCTGCGGTTGTTGTACACTACTATTTGTCCATGCAGGAACGGCCTTCTGCGGTGGAAGTACATACGATTGCGGGATTACAGGCGCTTTTTCGGTTTTTCCGGCCATCCCACTCAGAGCAGCGTCAGGCAATACGCGTCTCGCGGAATGGAATTTCTCTCCATACCAATACGACCAGCCATCCACCGTCCCTAATGCGGTAGGGTTGCCTTTTCCCTTTGTTCCGATAACGACGGGCTTTCCATCACGATTGGTTCCCATGTAAATGGCGACGTGGGAAATGTGGTCAGTCGACTGCCACGTCAAAATGTCACCGATCCGCAGATTTTCAATGCCGGTCAGCTGCCACTTGCCGTCTACTTTTTTCTTGCCGACGCCTGCAACCTTTGTTCCAACAGTATCATAACTGCGGGAAGACTCTGTGATATTGATGCCAAAGTCACCGAAAACCAGGCTTGTGAACCCCGAACAATCCTCATACCCATACTTACCGTAAGCTTTATAACCATGACCGTATATCAAGTAACCGTTTTCCATATACCAGATGGCACGCTCAACGACCTGGTAAGCCAAAGTGCCTCTAAGGCTGGCATATTTGCTGCGGAAGTCAGCCACATTATACAATTCGTCTTTCACATAACTGTCTGCGTTTATGTACATATTATACTTGGCCACGGCTTCGGACGTAGAGTAATTTGTTGCGGCATAGGCCATTCCTGTCGCGCTTAATGATAACGCCAATGTCAAACTAATAATCTTCTTCTTCATAAATGAACCAACTCCTTTTGTGGGGTGTATTCCTATAATAGCAAGTTTTACTAGTGAATTTCGCTGGTACATATATCCAAGCCCTTTTTCACTTCAATTTTTTTCCATAAGAAAATGACCCTTCATCGGTTTTCGCCTCATGCAAAAACGGATGAAGGGTCATTCATTTTCTTCTATTTCACTTTTTCCCCATCAAATTCCGAGCATATTGAAAGGGAACATGAAGGCATTGTTCCCAAGCCTTATTCCCGTACAATCGCTTTATAATCATTTTACCCGGTTTAATATTGACCTCAATGAGCCAGAGGCGGCCAGTCGTATCAACGGCCAGATCGATCCCGAGCTCGGATAAGCCGGATTTGTATGATTTTTCCAAGAATTCCGGAATATATTCCGCCACCTCGACAATGGAATTTGTGAGAGTTTTCGCTTTCTCGCTGTCGAACTCTCTCTCCAGATAATCGGCCACTCCGTACGCATCGCCGCCGCTCTTGATGTTCGAGGTGATTTTGTCCTTCATTCCTTCGCGGACGGCCATTCCCGTCATTTGCCAGACTCCTTCGTCTTTCTTTTGCATGAGCGCGCGAATGTCGAATACTTTCCCCTTTTTGTTTCGGATGTCAATCCATTTTTGCATCAGATGCCGGCCTTTTTTTAATACACTCCTGATGTAAGAGTCTAGCCGAGCGTTCGGCAAGCTCAGCTTGCGTGCGCCGTCTCTTCGAACCTCGAAATGGTCATTCTGGGTTGTTACCCTTATAATCCCTTTCCCGCCCCATCCATTGATCGGCTTCAACATGATACTTCCATGCTTCTTCAAAAATGCAATGAACTGCTGCGCATTATTTATTTGTTCAGTTGGCAGTAAGAGAGGCTGAAGAAACGAGGAACCCAGCAGATGCTTCTGAATTTTGCATTTGTTGCCGAGGCCGTAGCCGGTGAAGCGAAGCTGCTTGCTCCTTTTCACACGGCTTGCTCTTCCAACTAACGCTGGAGGATAGAAACCGATATCCATATTAATTTTAGGGTAAGGGATCGTTTTTCTGGTCCAGCTGCCATCCTCATAAACACAGCCGTGGATCTGTCCCCGCTCCAGGTTCACATCCCTTGGAGTGAATATAATGACGCCGTCAAATTTTTCTGCTAATGCGGACTTTGCATGACGGCGGAAATTTTCCGGGCGCGTAATTCGGTGTGTCATAATGCCTAAAATGTTATTCATAACCCGCTCTCCCATCTTCTTCGTCTTGATAGGCTCTCCGATCTCTCCGATGTATGGAACCGTCTAACATCATATGTTCACAGGCATTTGTCCCGCATTAGATATTCGCCCAAATCCTGAATGATATTATGGATAGGTACTCTTTGTCAAATACCGGAATAATATGAATATGGCCGAGCGGAGCCTATTTCATCATGTGTAACTGCTATTTATCAACGGAGGAGATTCCACAATGAGAGCAAAGCTAATTAAATATCCTGGAAGAAAATGGTTAAAGCACGAGTCACTCTGGGGCGAACCGAATCTCCGTGAATATTTGCCCGAAACGATGCTGTTCTCTCCGCAAGCTTTCACCGAAATGATTGAACGTTATTCTGTCCTTTTTCTCAAACCGGATCTAGGGATGAAGGGGCAGGGCATTATCAAGGTTACTTTGGAGGACGACAATTACGTTATCCGAACGGCTTCAAAGAAGCATATTTACGATGATCCGGAAAAAGCATCCGAGAAACTGCAGCAGCTAATTGGCGACAAGAGGTATCTCGTTCAGCAGGGCATCGATCTGATTCGGATCAAAGACAACCCGATTGATTTCCGTGCGCTTCTGCATCTTAAACCGAACGGAAAGTGGAAGTTCTTCGGTATTATGGGGAAGGTAGCGGCACCAAACCGGTTCGTGACGAACCACAGCAGCGGAGGCAAGGCGATCAGGCTATATCAAGCCCTTCGGATTACGAAGGATGAAGGGACGCAGTGGGAAGAACGGATCAAGAAATTGTCTTTCACAATTGCCAGAGCGATGAAACAGCATTTTCCTAATATCACGGAGCTGGGCTTAGACATTGCCATCGATACGAATCAACGAATCTGGCTGCTGGAGGCGAACACCAAGCCGCATTATCATTTATTCAAATATCATTCGACCCCGCAACTGTACGCTCATATTCGCTCTTCTGTCCGCTCCATCAGAACCTCTTCTAATTAACTAAGAAAGTAGATGCAAGGGATGATCTTATATGAACAGGCTGCCTTGCAGTCTGTTCGCTCCTGCATCTTGATGATCAAGCCTGGGAAGGAGTCCGAATGGAAAGTACAAAGGTAAAGCTGCAAATACAAAATACCGGCAACTCCCCGGATGGATCGGCCCTCCTGCTCAGTGAAACAACTGCAGAAAAGTTGGCGATCCCCTTTCATGAACCGCTGACCCTGACCTTCGGATCAGCCAGCCAAGAGGTCATGGTCGAGCCTTCGCAGGATGACGGCGTCCTGCTTATGTGCGCTTCACTTGCTTCAAATTGGGGACTCGCTCATGACAATGAGTTGTGCTTTCAGTACAAGTCCGATTCCCGAACGATTCAAATCGGTCCTCTAATCGGAGTGATGCTAAAACGCATTTACAGGAAAATGCCTCATAAGCCGTTTGGCGTCAATACGGCGTTTTGCCGCGAGTTAACCGAAGCATGCAAGCAGCATTGCTCGATCGTTTATTTTTTTACGCATGAAGATATACAGAGTCAATCCGTAAGCATAAAGGGCTGGCATTACAAGGGCAATAAATGGATCAGGAGCAGCTTTCCCGTTCCGAATGTGATCTATAACCGGGTAACTTCGCGCAAACTGGAAAACCGGGTGAACGTAAGAGGGTTTATAAAATATGCAAGAAGCCGCTATAACGTCGTATTTTTCAATGAAAAATACTTAAACAAAACAGAAGTCTTCGATGCGCTCAAAAAAGAGCCCGGACTGGAAACGTATCTTCCGGAATCGTATCGGCTCCGCAATTTTCATCAGCTGAAGTCCATGTGCAGGAAATATGATGTCGTATTTCTAAAACCGACCTGCGGCAGTTTGGGCAAAGGCATTATCCGTATCCAACGAAATCCTAATCAAACCTACACCTGTTATTTCAATAATTGGAACGGCTACCGCACACAGTGGTTTGTTAGTTTAGAAAAATTATATAGCGCGATTTACGGAAAAGTAAAAAAATACAACTATCAAATCCAGCGGGGGCTTAAGCTGCTAACCGTGAGCGGGAGGCCTGTCGATTTCCGGGCGCTGGTGCAGCGCGGTGAAACCGGACAATGGAGCATCACCTCCATTGTCGCAAGAATTGCCGCGAATCATCAATTTGTATCTAATCAAGCCCGCGGCGGAACGATAAGCACCGTCCAAAGCGCTCTCTCCCGCACAGGCACATCTGCCGCGTCTGGCGGACTTACGAAAATGAGGAAAGCCGCCGTGCAGATAGCCGAAGGCATCGGAGCCCAAATGTCGGGGCATTTTGCCGAATTGGGTATTGATTTGGGTATCGATTCGCAGGGCCGGGTATGGTTGATCGAAGTGAACTCCAAACCATCCAAGGATGATAAAGCCCCTCTTTCCACGGAAGGAAAAATTCGGCCATCCGTTAGGAAGTTTGTGCAGTACGCTAATTTTTCTTCAAACTTTACCGAACTAGACTAGCATTCTGCCCGTCATCCGTTTGCTCCATTCAAGATGGACGCCATAGCCTAATGGCGCTCATCTTGGCCGGACAGACGGTAGAAGGCGAAAGGATCGCCATAGCGATACGGGCTGCTCATCGCATCCAGTTTGCTTTGGGCTTCCGTATCCAGTTTAAGAGAAGCACTCTTCACATTTTCCGCAAGCTGCTCCGTTCGCGTAGCCCCTACGATAACCGTCGAAACGACGAGCTTATGCATAAGCCAAGCGAGCGACAAAACGCTTGGGGTACACCCTAGCTCATTGCTGAGCTCTCCTACCCGCTCGCCGAGCGAAATGGTTTTGTTGTCTAGAAATTTCCTGAAATTCGGGTCCGTCTGGGCGCGGGAGCCTTCAGGCACCTGCTCGGGCGAGTTATATTTTCCAGATAAAATACCGCCAGCCAAAGGGAAGTATGGAATGATGCCGACGCCTTGGTCGAGACACATCGGGACAAGCTCATTCTCTGGCGTACGATCCGCGAGGGAATAGCTGATTTGCGTAGATACAAATCGATTCAAGCCTAGCCGCTCGCTGATTCCCAGTGCTTTCATTAACTCCCATGCGAAATAATTGGAAGCGCCGATATAACGCACCTTACCTGAACGCACCATGTCCTCGAGCGTTCGCAGCGTCTCTTCAAGCGGCGTTGCCGGGTCAAACGTATGGATTTGATAAAGGTCGATATAATCGGTTTTCAGACGCTTAAGGCTGTTTTCCAGCTCCGTCTGCAAATGATAGCGGGATGAGCCTCTCTCATTCGCACCCGCTCCTTTCACTAACCCCGCTTTTGTCGCCAATACAACGTTATGACGGCTGCCCTCCAGAGCCTGTCCAATAATCTTCTCGGATTCCGTGTTTGCATAAATATTAGCGGTATCGATGAAATTAATCCCATTATCCAAAGCGTAATGAATGATCTGCTTGGACGCTTCATAGTCAGCCCGTTTGCCGAATGCGTTTGTACCTAATCCGAGTGCTGATACTTTTAACCCGCTGTTTCCTAGACGGCGAAATTGCATAGTGATCTACTCCTTTTTGTATGCAATAAGCATTTGTCATTATCATTGCCATGATTATATTCTTTTTGTGTGCTGCCGTACAGGCGGGGGACTTCTTTAAGAATCAGCTCCATGCTCCATTGCAAGATCTCTTTTTATAACTTACTCCATAAATCTGTTATCATTAGGAGACTGACGATTAATTCGTTAAACCGAAGATCTAAGATCGAAGTTCATTCATTCGTTTTGGCTTTGAGGTTTGATTGGATTTCATACAATCAAAAAACGCTTGGATGAGACGTTTTTATAGTTTGAATGGATTCTGTACAGCTAAAATGGGCGAAATAGGACATGTCTGGGCTAGATTGGAGTTAGATGGCTGGTTTTGACTGTATGATTTCCACTGTAACACTGCTTTTGCGGTGAACGGGCCCGCTTTGACTGGATGAAATACAGGCAAAACGTAACAAGCCACCAGTAAGCGGGGCTCCATTTTAGACTCTAGGATTGTATAAACTAATTATAGGGACATTCCATTCCCTTTTAATAGAGAGGACAAACGCAATGAGCATCCCATTGTCCAAGCGGGTTATTAAATTATTGTGTGGCGACACCTTTTATGAGCGGGGCGAAGCTTACTATAGAGACCGAAAAGTGACCATCAAAAATTCCGATGCCGAAGCTTCCAGCTACGATGCGGTCGTTCAAGGCAAAAAACATTATACAGTTGCTATAGCTATTGATCGTAACGGAGATGTTGATGCCGAATGCACCTGCCTCGCGTTCAGCACCTATGACAAATACTGCAAGCATGTAGCGGCCACTCTGCTGCAAATTCATGAACTGGAGGTGGAGGGTGGTAAACCTGCCCGTAAATACCCCTCCCTCTTGCATCCGGAAGACCGCCCTTCCGAGGAAGAGGACAAGAACGAGGAGTTGGAAGCGCATATTCATCCGCGGTTTGCCAAGTATGCAGCTCTAGCCTCTGCGGATGCCCGGCTTGCAAGCGATATGCTCGGGCTGTTCAGCGGCAAGCCGCTTCGTTCTTACGGCAGCCGGCAGCTCTTTGAAACAAGAACGCCTCTCGAGGTCGAGATTACGTGCAAACTGTACCCCTACGGTTACCGAAAGCATATGTTCGGCATCGAGTTGAAGGTCGGTCCTAAGCGGCTTTATATCGTACAGAAAATAAGGGAGTTTCTCGAGAGGGTCGAGCTTGGCAAACCGTTCGTGTTCTCCAAGAACTTTACTTACGATCCGGCCCTTCATAGCTTCCAATCGGAAAACGACGCCGTCATTCGCCAGCTCATTCAGATCTATCGTAATGAGACGATGTACCGTGATTCATCAACCCGCTCCTCTTATTTGAAAGAAGCCCCCGCTTGCGGCGACCGGATGCTGCTTGTTCCTCCTTTCTCCTGGGAGAAGCTGCTTCCTTTACTAGTAGAGGCTCCTATCGTCCTGCTTGCCCATGACGGCCGTACATACAATGGCATTCAATTATCCGACGAGGCGGTTCCGCTGCATTTTGCGTTCGATCAAGCGAAGAGTGACGGCTATCAATTAGACGTACAGGGCTTAGATCAAATGACAATTATGGAGCAATATGAGCTGGCGCTTGCCGAAGGAAAGCTGTTTAAGCTGCAGCCTGAATCCTGTAAGCGCCTCTCTGAGCTGAAGCATTTGCTCGCCAATTCCCAGAAGCCCCGCATTCCTATTGCACCGGAGCAAATGGAGCCTTTTATGGAGAAGGTTATTCCGGGCTTGATGAAGCTGGGCAGCGTTGGCATCGCGGAGACCATCGCGGATCGCGTCCTGCAAACCCAGCTGAAGGCCAAGCTGTATTTGGACCGGGTGAGAGATCGATTGCTCGCGGGATTGGAGTTTCAATATGGCGATATTATCATTAACCCGTTAGAAGGCAGCGATAAGAATCGCGGCACAGACCGCATACTCATGCGTGACGGCGATCAGGAGCGGCGCATACTGGAATTAATGGAGCTAAGCCCTTTCGCCAAAACCGAAGGCGGCTATTTCATGGAGAACGAGGAAGCGGAATACGATTTTCTCCACAACGTCGTGCCGCAGCTGGAGAAGCTGCTGACGGTATACGCTACCTCAGCCGTGAAAGTAAGGATTGTCACCAAGCATGCTCCGCCAAAAGTAACGATCGATATCGATAAGCGAACTGATTGGCTCGAGTTCAAATTCGATATGGACGGCATACCGGAATCGGAAATCCGCAATTTGCTGCAGTCGCTGGTGGTAAAGCGTAAATACCACCGATTGCCGGGTGGAGCGTTACTACCGCTTGAAACCGCAGAGTTTCAGGAAATCATCCGGTTTTTGAACGATGTCGGCTTACGCATGGGCGACCTGCAGGGTACGGAATTCCGCATTCCTACCGTACGCGGCCTGCACCTCATGGATTCAAGCGAGAAGGGAAATGCCGTTAAGTTCGGCAAATCGTTCCGCCGGCTTCTAGAAAATATGCGAAATCCGGACAACCTGGAATTCCCGGTACCTGACCGGCTCGCTCCTGTGCTCCGTGATTACCAGAAGTATGGGTACCAATGGCTGAAGACATTGGCTCACTACCATTTTGGCGGCATACTTGCTGATGACATGGGACTTGGTAAAACGCTGCAAAGCATTGCGTTTATCGTCACTGTCCTCCCGGAAATCAGAAAACGAGAGCAGCCGGCGCTGATCGTCTCGCCTGCTTCTCTTGTCTACAACTGGCTGAATGAGCTCAAGAAATTCTCACCGGAAGTTCGCGCAGTCATTGCCGAAGGCAGTAAAACGGAACGAAGCGAGGTACTCAAGGAAATGGGCGAGGCAGACGTCATTATTACGTCCTATCCGCTGCTTCGCAGAGATATCGCGCAATATGCGAGGCAATCATTCCATACACTGATCTTGGATGAAGCTCAATATTTCAAAAACCATACGACTCAAACGGCACAAGCGGTGAAGGCGATAGAGGCCCAATATCGTTTTGCATTGACGGGAACTCCCGTGGAGAACACGCTCGAGGAGCTGTGGTCGATTTTCGACGCCGTGTTTCCCGAGCTGTTCCCGAGCCGAAACGCATTCAATGAATTATCCCGGGAGACCGTCGCAAAACGGATCCGCCCGTTTCTGCTGCGCAGGCTGAAGACTGACGTGCTGAAGGAGCTGCCGGAGAAGATTGAATCCATTCAAGCATCTGAACTGCTGCCCGAGCAGAAGAAGCTCTATGTAGGCCTTCTGGCCAAGCTGCAGCAGGAAACGGTCAAGCATTTGAACGAAGAAGGCTTCCATAAAAACCGGATCAAAATATTGGCAGGCATAACAAGGCTGCGCCAGCTATGCTGCCACCCTTCCCTGTTCGTTGAAGGCTATGAAGGAAGCTCAGCCAAATTCGAGCAGCTTCTGGAGATTATCGAGGAATGCCGCAGTGCAGGCAAGAGGCTGCTCGTCTTCTCGCAATTTACCGAGATGCTCGGTCTGATCGGCCGCGAGCTCGGCTTTCAGGGCGTGCCTTATTTCTACTTGGACGGCCAAACCCCCGCTTCCGAGCGGGTCGAGCTGTGCTGTCGGTTCAACAACGGCGAACGGGACCTGTTCCTCCTATCGTTAAAAGCCGGCGGAACCGGACTGAACCTGACCGGGGCCGATACCGTAATTCTTTACGATCTTTGGTGGAATCCCGCTGTCGAGCAGCAGGCAGCCGACCGGGCGCACCGCATCGGACAGAAAAATGTCGTGCAGGTTATCCGTCTTGTCACTCAGGGCACTGTTGAGGACAAGATGTACGAGCTCCAGCAAAGAAAGAAGAACCTGATTGACGAAGTTATTCAGCCCGGACAAGAGGCATTGTCCTCCCTGTCGGAGCAGGAAATTCGGGAGATACTGATGATAGAATGAAAAAAGCCTTGACCCGCGGTTCTCCTCAGGTCAAGGCTTACTTTTGGCGGAAACGGTCCATAGCCGCCACAAATATCCACAAGATAAACGGGAGGACAACCGAATAACCCGTTCCGACCCACACTACCAGGGAAATCATCTTGTCGTTCTGATTAAAAGTAGGGGTGTAGAAAACGTAAAGGATAACCAGCAACAACAAGCCCACGAACAAATGTCGGCTGTGGTCTTTCTTGCCGGCCAGCCAGCTTGTGCAAAATACCGCGCAATACAGAGTCGGTATCCACGTTATGCAGGCAAGCAATAAATAAAGAGTCAGAAACAAGACTTCAAAACGCTCCAGAAAAGGGAACTCGACTATCTTCAACACACTGATGTTCGGTTCATTGTACAGTTTGATTTCGTCCGGACTGAATACCATCAAGCAAGTGAAGGTCACGAGCAAATAGACAAGCATCGATAACGTATTGCCGATAATAACTCCGGCGGAAGCGAGATGCTTCTTTTTCAAAAACGGGTAGAAAATAAACGCCATTTCATAACCGATATAGTCAAATATCGACTCGTGCACAGCGGCAAGGTGCTGCGTCCAACCTTCCTTAAACAAAGGAAGCAGATGCAGCGGGTGGGCCTCCTTAAGCACATACATATAAACTAAAGGCATCCAGCATAACACAAAAACCATGAGCTCCGCGTACCTGCCCTGTACCCGAAGGCCGTTGCGGGCGATAAGCCAGGTAGGAATCGCAAGCAAAATGACAATGGCAATATCCGGCGTTTGCGGCAACAGCCAAATCTTGACATAGAGGATAATCCGAACAAAAGCTACGTAGGCGTAATAAGCGAAATAGAGTGCGGTAACGATTGCTCCCGCCCGTCCCGCCCACTTGCCGCCATAATGCGTCAATAAATCGGGTAATGTTCCTTCCGGATATCGCTTCATCACCTGAATGATGAACAGGCTTACCGCCGAAACCAAGGCCCAGCCCAAAATAACCGATACCCAACTATCCGTGCCTACATGCTTGACGAGGTTAGCCGGAAGCGGCAATACGCCGATTCCGACTTCAGTGGTGAAAATGAGAAATATATACTGCATCGTCGTGATCTCATTATAGGCGTACTTCTTCATTTGACCGGCCCCATGCTTTTCACCTTGACCTTCACGTTTATCTTTATATCCGCTTTGGACAACGCTTCGCCCCAATCATCCTGTACCTTTTGCCACTCCTTGTATTCATGGGCGCGCGCGTAAAGCCCCAATCCGATCGGGTCGATTTTATGCTTTTGGATCTTTTTAATCAGGTTCTCGAATTGCTGATTGAGCTGCTTTTCGATCATCTTTTCCAGCTCGCCGCTCTTATTCTTTACATCGAACGGGAACTCGCGTTCCGATAAATCGATGTAAGATCTGATTCGAATATCAAATTGAAAGCGGCCGTCACGGTATGCCGTCTTTATTTTTGTTTTCATATCAACAAGGGTAAAGCTTATGACATTGGTATCAAAAATTCCTCCACCGCCCTTCTTCATCTGGGGAAGCTTAAGCGTGAGGGGAAGCTCCTTCTTGACTTGCTTCTGCAGAATCATCAGCAATACATTTTCCTGAATTCGCAGGGTATTGACATACTTTCCTTTCTCATTGAGCAGGGCGGTTCCCTTCAATTCAAGTTTCTCATTGAGTTCCAGATCACTAATAGCAGGGGTGATTCCTTTCTCATACATTTGCCTGTGCAGTTCATGTAACGTCGTTATCACCGTCTCGTGTCTCTTGCTTGCTGATTTGATCATCTCGTACAAGTGAATGGAAAGATGAGGTACTTCCGGGAACCTCGAAAAAATCACTTGCGAGACAGGGCCATTGACAAATACGACGTCGGCGGTTACCGCATTTTTTGTATCACGAAAAAGGACGTCCAATAAGGGAAACCAGTCTTCATGCTTCAGCAGCCGTTTGCCCAGAAGAAAGATTTGCAGCTTTCTTCCGCTGGCAACACCTTCAAACATATCATCAATTTTCCCCCTTGACTCGCGAAGCGATAAGGACCTTACTTTAACAGGAATTTCCTTCTCCTTCGCCTCTTTATGGTAGACAGGAACCATATCATATATCAACAGGTTGTTATCTTGATCAAGATCAAGACCGGTTACCAAGACGAAGGCCACATCTTCCAAATCCTCTCGATCCCAGCAACCCGGCAGAATGAAAACGAGCAACGATACTAGCGGAATGAACAATAGTCGCTTCATGGGAACTCCTTCCCCTGCTTGTTTGTTCATTTGCCATCCCCCTTTGGACGGCTAGAACCTTGTCGATCCTCTTGAATCGCTCTTGCGCCTTTAGGACGCTTATTCATTTTCCATACAGGCAAGCGCATGAACGTATCTTTCCAGTCGGAAAAACGCATTGGGGCGAATGGACTGCCGTACGGCGTGCCGAGCGATTCTAACGAAACGAGATGTGCCATGATGAGCATCATCCCGATGACCAAACCGACAATGCCGAACAAAAAGGTAATTAACATCATCGGGAATCGCAGCAATCGAACGGCGGAAGACATATCATAATTAGGCAGGATAAAGGAGGCGATCGCGGTAAAAGAAACGATGACAACCATGATATTGCTGACAATGCCGGCCTGAACGGCTGTCTGGCCAATGACAATGCCCCCCACGATTCCTACCGTCTGCCCAATCGGAGCGGGGAGACGGACCCCGGCCTCGCGCATCATTTCAAGGGTGATCTCCATCATCAAAGCTTCTACAAGCGGCGGAAACGGAAGCCCCGCTCGCGATTCTCCGATGGTTAACAACAGCTTTACGGGTAAAAGATCATAATTGTACGAAATCAACGCAATATAGAAGGACGGCAAACAGAGGGCGACGAAAAAGGCGAAAAATCGCAGCATCCGCAAAAAAGAGGACACCAACCACCGTGTGCCATAATCATCGACATTCTGAAAAAACGTTGAAATCGATGCCGGCGCAATAATTACAACGGGGGACCCATCGACGACGACCATGATTCTGCCCTGTAACAGTTGGGAAGCGGCCGCATCCGGACGCTCTGTTGAAATGAACTGCGGAAAGGGAGAATACGGGTTGTCTTCAATATACTCTGCCAATTCTCCCGAACTGACGATCGCGTCCACATCCAATTGCGCAATGCGGTCTTCCAGCTCTTGCAGGATTTCCGGATTCGCCACATCACCCAAGTACACGAGCAAGATTTGGGTTCTTCCTCTTGCTCCGACGCTAAGCTGCTTGACCTTCAGTTCCCGGTTTGGAATATAGCGTCGAACCAAGGCAATGTTCTGCCCGATGGTTTCAACGAAGCCTTGATGAGCTCCCTTTAAAGAAGTCTCAAGCTGAGGATCCTCGATTGCCCTTTGCGGCCATCCTTGAGTATCCAAAGCAAGCGCATCTGTGCGGCCGTCAATAAATAAGACACTATAGCCTTGAAAAATCGCTTGTTCGACTTTAGACCACTCCGTTAACCATCGGATATTGCCGATCGCCACCGGCAATTCGCCATCCATCACTTCTCCCGCGATGGAATTCTGAAGCAGCGGCATAAGAATATTGTTATTAATCGCGTTTTTATCAGAAAGTCCGAGCAAATAAACAAGCGCCGCTCGTTTTCCCGTTTGTTGAATGACAAATTCGCGAATAACCATGTCGGGGATCAGGCTAAAACGCGAGTGTAACTCCGCTACATTGCGGGTTACATCGCTGCTAATTCCCTCAGTTACCGGCGGATAGGCAAGTGATGGATTCGTCGAATCGTTTTTTGTTCTGCTTAAATGGCTTCGAATGAAGAACATGCTTCACCATCCTGAAATTGGAATTTTCTTGTATTGTTTGTTCATAAGTCTCTCCTTATTCATTATTTTGATATGCTGTCTGATTTGCTAAGGTAACGTTTCTTACGCAATCCATGTCCTGATAAAACGAAAAAGGTCCCTAGCCGAGCGGCTAGAGACAGTAAAGATAATTCATATTCGGGATACTGTTTGTATTAACTCATGTGGTTGATCTATATCTCAAACTTGCAACTAGGGCTGTCATCACAGATCAAAAGGGTCTGTTTATCTCCTATTTTTGCATTAAAAGTCTATCGTTTGTCCGGTTTCGGCAGATTTATAGATGGCCTCTAAAATTTGGGTGACAACATAAGCTTGCTCGGGCTTTACGAGAGGCTCCGTATCATGGATAATACTCTCCAGCCATTGTCTTGCTTCTTTGACGCCAGGATCCTCCGCACCAGGACCGAAATAAGCTATGCCGCCGCCCAAAGAAGACTTCGTTTCCACCAGTTGACCGAACTGTGCTTTATTGAAAACCAGCTCACTGTTGCCAAGAAACGGACTTCCTTTCATTTCCGCTCCGCCTTCGGTTCCGCAGAGCGTAGTCATCGCTTCTCTAGTATCTGTTGTGTTAAGCGCCCAAGCCGCTTCCAAGTAAATCGTAGCGCCGTTCTCCATCTTGATGAGCCCAAAAGCAGAGTCCTCCACATGATAGCTCTTCGGATCCCACTCCCCCATCAGATTGCCTTCAAACTTATCCGCCATTTTGTGAAAAACAGAACCCGACACCGATTTCGGCTTGTAATTATCCATAAACCAAAGCGCTAAATCAAGCGCATGCGTGCCCAAGTCTATTAAAGGCCCGCCGCCCTGCTGCTCTTTGTCAAGGAATACACCCCAGGTTGGAACTCCGCGCCTGCGAACCGCATGCGCCTTCGAAAAATAAATATCCCCCAGTTCCCCTTCGCCGCATGCTTTTTTCAAAATTTGGGAATCGTTTCTAAACCTGTTTTGATAACCGATCGTCAATTTCTTCCCTGTTCTCTTGGCAGCATCCAGCATTTTTTTCGCTTCAAGCGAATTGATAGCCATCGGCTTTTCGCACATGACATGCTTGCCAGCTTCCAATGCCGCTACGGTGATAAAAGAATGCTGGAGGTTCGGCGTCAGAACATGAATGACATCGATCGATTCATCCTTCAATAATTCCTTGTAATCCGTGTATACTGTGGCATGCTCGGTTCCGAATTCCTTCGCCGCTTTCACTGCGCTTTCCTCGACAATGTCACAAAAAGCGACCATTTCGCCTAAATGCGTTAGCTTGGACAGTGAAGGCATATGCTTCTGATTCGCGATGCCGCCGCAGCCGATAATTCCAATTTTCAGTTTGCCGTTAGACATAAGAAAATCACTCCCTTAGATAAAATTTATGGTTTAAACGAGCTGCAAATAATTTTGCTTGACCCAGTTCATGCTGTTTTCGATGCTTTGCAGAGGCGGGTTAGCGAGGCACATGTCCTGCTCTACAATAAGCCATTCCACGCCGGCATCCGATGCCGCGGCAATAACGTTCGTGAGTGGAACCTCGCCTTGTCCGAGCTCCAGCGTCACCATTTCGTATCTAAACTTGTTATGGCCAAGCTGCTTTGCGATCATTTGATTAATCTCATCGATCTTCTCTTGGTCCCGGTTAAAGTCCTTAAGGTGCAGCAGCGGCAGCCGACCGGCATATTTCGGAATATAAGCAAGCGGATCTTGTCCGGCAAACTTCACCCAACATACGTCCATTTCGACTTGAACGGAATCCGGGGATGTATTTGCATACATGGCGTCAAAGGCAAATTCTCCCGCAACCTGTATATCAAATTCGAACGCGTGATTATGATAAGCAAATGTAAGACCGTTTCTCCGCGCTTCCTGTCCGACTTCCTCAAAGAAGGCAAAAATACGCTTCCAATCTTCTGGCGTTTGGCGTTCCTCTTCGGCGATATGCGGGCAAATCAAATATTTGCCGCCGATCGTTTTCAAATAATCGATTTCGCTCTGCAAATTGTCGCGCAGGCTTTGCATTCCCACATGGCTGCCAATCGCCTTAAGTCCCGTTTCCTGCAGCAGGTCTTTCATCTGATCAGCGGACAGCCCGCCGTATCCCGCAAACTCCACGCCTTCATATCCCAGCTCAGCCACATGGCGCAGCGTTCCGGGAAAATCGGAAGCGGTTTCATTTCGCAACGTAAACAACTGTACGCCTATCCCCATTTTCCTCATTTCACACACACTCCTCAAATTTGATATATTGCTTATATGTTCATAGCTTATATGAAATAGCTTAACTTGTAGATAAACGATATAATTGAAACATATACAATTTGGCTATTATTTTTTATAAGAGGACAGGCATATGACCAACATTTTGTATTGCAGCTATTCTTATCACACGCAGCGATTTAACATGCAGCAAAAATCAGGGATTCCGTTCTATCTCCTCCGTCTGCAAACGGAAGGGCGATGCGAAGCGTCAGTTAACGGAATTAAATTCGATATTGAACCAGGACACCTCCTGCTGCTTAAACCTGGGGACTCGTATGAGCTGTTGATCGAGGAAAAGCAAAGCGGCTTGAAAGGCCCGTTGATCTCCAGTGGGGACTATTATTTAATTTGTGAAGGCGATTGGATTGCCGAATGGTGGAACCGATCCCCCAAACCGCCCGTCTCCCGGATCGACCTGGATGAACAGCTGCTGGCCTTATGGCGCCAAATCATTGTTGAGAAGCGACGTACTTCTTTGGGGGGGAACGGAGAATTAACCGGCTATTTGCTGCGGGTGCTCTGTCTGTTTTTGGAGCGGTCCTACAAAGAAACCGCTCCCTCATCAGGGAGACCGTATAGGGCAACGCGAATGCTTCGGTACATCGAAGAGCATGCGACTACGACATTTATGGTAGAGGATGTGGCGCGGCATGTCAGCCTCAGCGTCTCGCGGGCCGTTCATCTGTTCAAAAGCACCTTCGGCAAATCCATGATCGAATACGCGCATGAAATCCGGCTTTCCGCCGCGATGGAGCGGATGAAATACACCTCAATGACGCTCGACCAAATTGCCGAAAGCTGCGGCTTCGGCGCCTATCCTTATTTTTATAAAATATTCAAAAAGAAGTACGGCGTATCGCCGGGAGCATACCGGAGTTTCGAGGAAAATGTTTAGAGCAAGATCAAAATTCCTCCCCAGACCCCTCTGGGGATTTCTTTTTTTCTGTATGGCGGGCCATAACAGGAAAACATCCATCTTACCATTACGATTTCGAAGACAAAGTCAACTGGAGGATTTACCATTAATTAAAGAATGGGGCGTACCCGAGTACGATTTTTCGAACATAATTGGCGGGATTCATGCAAAAAGATAAATTATATACGATTTTTCACATAGATTTTTCACTTAAGCCAGCTTACGGAATTTTCTATATGATTTTTCATATATAATTCCAAGCATCGAAACAGAAACAGGCTCACATCACGTACTGTGGTTAAAGGTGGGGTGAGTTTGACGCTTACCTAGCCAATTGAGGTGCAAAAATGCACCTCATTTCGCTGACAGCCCCGTATCGTTTATTGCTCGAGCAGTTGATCGATTTTAGCGGCCGCTTCCGTCAAACCATCTTTAACCGAAAGCTCCCCTTGAAAAATTTTGGACATATACGCGGTATAAACCTCGTCTATTCTGCTCCAATTTTTAACCGGCGTTCGAAGGAAGGTATGATCCAGCGCTTCCGCGAATGGATGAATAAATGACTCGCCCTTCACTTTAATCTCTTTGGCTTCCAGATTAGTCGGTATGATCCCCGTTTGAGACATTGCGACCTGCGCTTCCTTACTAACCATCCATTTCATAAATTCCCATGCTTGATTCGGATTTTTTGAGCCATTTAATATAACAAGATCCTCCCCGCCCAGTATCGAGGAAGGTCCGTAAGTAGGCGGGAAAGGAACCGCAATCGTAGAGCTGGTCGCCCTCTCCAGCTCCTCTCCTTGCAGCACGCTGTAAAACCAAGGACCTTCGTCCGTCACTAAAATATGACCCGACTTGACCCCTTCCCAATTATCGCCTCCGCCATTAATAACGGACTGGTCGATAAGGCCGTCCTTATAAAGCGAGTAAAGCTCTTCTACAGCTTTGACCGTTGCTTCTCCGTTCAGATAGCCGGTTGCCCTTGTATAGGAATCATTGGTTATACGTCCTCCCAGAGCATAGACGTACGGCAGGCTCAGCCACGACTCCATTCCGCCTAACCCAATCATATAGCGATGTTTTCTGGCAAGCTCGATCACTTCCTGAAAGGTGGAGGGAGGTACGGATAACCCCGCTTTCTCAAGCAATGCCTTATTAAAAATAGCCGCTTTGGTGTTCATGTTAACAGGCAGTGAATAATACGAGCCTTCATAGTAGCCTGCCGAGCCCGTGTTGCTCTGCAACAACTTAATCACATCGTAAAAATCCCCGTAATCGCTCAGTGGAAGCAGCAGTCCGCTCTGCGAAAACTCCGGTACCCAGGCGATGTCCATCCGAACGACATCAGGCGCCCGGTTCGCGGAGGCTTTGGAGATGAGCGTGTACTTTAATTCCGGATCATTCGATTGCCGAACGGGTACGACATGAAGCTGAGGGTGCTCCCGCTCGAACGCAGGGATAAGGATATCCTCCAAAATCCGGGTTTCCTCATCGCTGTACGTGTGCCAAAATTCAATCTCATAATCGTTGCCGCTGTTCAGTCTTTCCACGCTGCTGTCTTCCGATATAATCGACTGCTGGCTGCAGCCCGTTGCCATTAAAACGATAAAAGCAGCGACAATCCACCATTTCGCATGCATCATCTGAGTCCCCCCCATCAACTATTGTTGATGCTTCTCCCGATATTCTACAGGTGTCATCTGAGTCATCTTCTTAAACAGCTTGCTAAAATATTTAACGTCATTAAAGCCTGACTTCTCCGCTACCTCGTAAATTTTACACTCATTTTGCACAAGCAGACGTTTGGCTTCATGCAGCCGCAAATCAATCAAATAATCGATAAAATTTTGACCGGACTGTTTTTTGAATAAATTCGAAAAATAACTTTTGCTGACATGGATGGAGTCCGCTACCTCCTGCAGCGTTAGTTCTTCCCGATAATGAAGCTTAATGTACTCCATTGCTTTCGTTATTAATTGTCCGCCATGGCCTTTATCGCTTAGCCGTAACCGGCTAGGATGCTCCATCTCTTCGAACAAATGGCGGATCGTTGTTTGGAGCTGAACAATTGTGTCGCAGCGCCATATATTTTCACGGAACTCGGACAACCCCTTAGAGTCGCCGTTTATATAGGCAAAAGCAGAGAGCAGCTCGTATGCCTCTCTCTTAACCTGCTCTGGGGTAAACGGTCCATTCTTCCACCGGGAGAAGAAGCTGTCGATGACGGATTTATTATTGTTCGCCGCGCGAATCTTTTCCACCATGGCATGCATATCCATTTCTTCATGCTCCTGCGCATAAGCAGACTCGCTGCCTCCGTCTTCCATCTGCGTTTCACAAGAGAAGATACGGCCGGTTCCTTCGTAAAACCGCCGTCCCCCTGCAGCGCGGCTTCTTCTTAGCCCCTTCTCTACCCATTCCGTTTCTGCCACTGTGCAGCAGCCGATCGAAACCGATGCCGACAGCTCTGCCTCCACACGGGCTTTAAACCGCTCCAGCGAAGTGCTCGCGGACTCCTCATGGGGATAAATGAGGAACAAGCCTTCCCCTGCTAATATAGGCGCGCTCCCTTTATGAAATTGCCCGTAAAAGATCGCCTGCATATCCTCATACATCATGCTGACGTGCAAATTGCCATACTGCTCCCGCCACTCGTTTAATCCGTCGTACACGACAAAAGCGCACACGTAGGAACCGTTTTGACGTCCAAAAATGTCTATGAAATGAAAGTCTGCCTGACTCGAAATAAGCAGCCTTATAATCTCTTGCTCGAAACGTTTTCTTTCAAGCATCGTTGCCTGCCGGTCGAACTGGATTCTTTCAACAGCCTGCTTCCGATTTTTGGCCAACATTTCTTTGCAGCGCAGCAGCACGGCGATAAGCTCCTCTGCCTCCAATGACGGCTTCAGCAAATAATCGACCGCTCCGTGCTTCATCCCCTCGCGGACGTACTCGAATTCGTTATAGCTGCTTATTAATACGATTTTCAATTGGGGATTCACTTCCAACGCGTGTTTCGTAAGCACCAAGCCATCCATGACCGGCATCTTTATATCTGTAATTAATATATCAATAGGACGGGAACGAAGCAGCTCTAACGCCTGCAGGCCATTCGCGCAATCTCCCGCCAGAGTAAACCCATGCTTCTCCCAGTCGATAAAGTTTTTAAGCCCGTTCCGGATAATCGGCTCGTCGTCCACAATTAAGACGTTATCGTTCATGTTGTTCCCTCCTAAAAAGTTTGCGAATGCAAACTTACTTCGAAAGCGTATGCTTAAGGTTTGCGCAGTAAACCTGCATCGTAAGCATAGCTTATAGACGTATGACGATATGAATTTGCGTTCCCTTTCCAATTTCACTTTCAAAGGTCATGCCCGAGCCCACTCCAAAATAAAGCCGCAAAGAGTCATGAACATGCTGCAAGCCGATTCCCCTATTCGGAACGCCTTCCTTGGTTCCCAATTGCTTCAGCTTCTCAGCGGTCATACCTGCTCCGTTATCTTGGAGCAAAATATGCAGCACACCCTGCTGCATCGTAACATGGATGGATATGTCTCCGCCGCGGTTTAGCGGAACGAAGCCATGGAAAATAGCATTTTCCACGAGCGGCTGAAGCAGCATCCTGGGGATTTTGATCTGCTCGGCTCCAGGCTGCACGTCAATCGACAATGCATACTTATGCTCATACCGCATTTCTAAAATAACGATATATTTTTGAATGATTTCCAGCTCTTCCTTGAGCGTAATCATCTGTCCGTTCTTGCCCATGTTCGCCTCGAGCAGCCTGGTCAGAGCAGCTAAGCCTTGTTCCGCACGTTCCTTCTCGCCCGCCCGAATAAGCCATCTTAATGTGCTGAGCGTGTTATAGAGAAAATGCGGATGAATCCGATACGTGACGGCACGCACCTCTGCCTCCAGCTTTTCGTTCTGCTCCTTCTCCACGCGTTCCATGAGCTGCTCGATTTCATCCAGCATTTTATTGAAATGCTTGCTCATAAGACCAATCTCATCAGTGGAGGTTAACACGGTCCGTACGGATAAATCTCCTTGCTGCACCCGTTTCATTTCCAGCGTTAATTGTTTAATCGGTTTCGTAACCCGCTTCGCGATTAAAAGTCCGATGAGCACCGCCAATAAAGCAAAGCAAGCCGAGGTTATTAAAATACGTGTATGAAGCTTGTCCAGCGCCCCCGTTATTTCAACCGTAGGCACCGTGCCGACCAGCAGCCAGCCATTGCTCAACAATTGCTTCACGCCATAATAATGAACGCCGTTATTGGCGTATTCAAATTCTACAGCATCGTTGTGAACAACAAGCTCATGCAGATTAGGCTCGATCATCTTACCGATTCGCGAAAGGTCGGCATCGATCATAATTTGACCCGACGGATCGACGACCATATAGCGGCCTGTTTCACCCAGCTTGACCTGATTAATCGTATTAATGATAGCCTTGCCGTTTAAGCTGACGACTAGCAAGCCGATTTGCTCCAATGATTCAAAATCCTTCAACGTTCGGCTGATGGGAAGCACCAAATCGGTATTTTCCCCGCCGCCGCTAAATGGATCCTTCCGCAAAGCCTGCCATACGAGCCCGCCATCCTCCCTTCTCGATTGCTCGACCCAGTCCAGCCGGTTTAGATCGACCTTTCTCAGCTTTACAGCCGAGAACGTGCCGCTCCCCCACCCGATCCCGCCATCCTTAAAGATATAAACAATTCTAACGAACGAGCTCGAATAAACGACATTATTCAGCAGCGTGTCTATTGATTGAGACATCTGTACCTGTGTGCTCAGCGGACTCGAGGTATAGTGCATCGCCGCATCTTGCACCTTCAAATCACCGTATATTAAATCGGATGTATCGCTTCCCGCATTGAAAATGGAAGAAAGGGCATCTGCGGTTTGTTTGGTAACCTGAACGGCAGATGCTCTTACATTTCTTTTCACGAGCGCCGAAGATTCCAAATAGAAAGAGAACCCCGATAAAGTGGTCGGTATTAGAATAATCAATAAAAAGGCTAAAATCATTTTCGAAGCGAAACGGTTGGATATTTTCTCGAAGCGCGCCATATGCTGTCCACCTTACTAAAGGAGATACTCCTAGTTTAACTAATTCATCACGATATAAGTAGAACGTTATAATAATAAGGAACCTTTAGCGGAAGCAGCGCAGCCTATACGGCTGCGCCACGTCGCTTAACTTTTTATTTGTAATCGATCATTAGCAAATCCCAATATTTCAACCCCGGGAGCTTAAGCTTTACGCTGCCGTCCTGCTGCTCGAAGCTCAGCTTAACAGGCGACCCGTTATAGTAGTCCGGCGACGCAAACGTAATAGCGGCTACTTCCCGCTCCGTATGAATGGAAATGTCTACGTTCCGAAGCTCCGCAGGAACCGCTTGTTCGCCTTTGTTGTCTCTCCAATCCATCGTCGTTGCATCGGAGAAATTGATGAAGTGAACGATGTCGCTGCCTTCCTTCCGTTTGGCGAACGACCAAATCTTGCCTTGCTCCGCGCTTTCGGACACTTCGACTGCACCGGCGCTCTCCGCGGCCGCATCCGATTCCTCCAGATCGTCTCTCAATATGTTCTGGTAGGCCACAAGGAAGTCGTAATAGCGAGTAAGCTGCTCCTCCAGCTCGGCCGGAATGGACAGGTTTTTGTTCGGAAAATACTCCTTCGCCAGCATGTTTTCCCCGAGCTCCAGGTGAGAGCCGCCGGATGCGAAGATTACCGCGTCGGTAAGCAGTACGCCAGGCGTATTGAACTCTCCTTGAGCGTCAGCCAGATCATAGTTCATATAAGCGGCAAGCACCGTGTTCAGCTTATTTTTACTGAACTTGCTGTTCTGGTCGATAATATCCTTCAGGCTGCTGTACTTCGGATGCCCGTCCCATACTTCCGTGTATAGGAACTCGAGCGGTGCCTGAGGGGCCATGAATGCCTGCCCATACTGTCCGACCGCATTCATGACATAGTCGACATCCAGCTTCTCCTTAGCTGCTTTCAGAAAAGACACATACCCTTGCGTCAGCTTCGCGCTTTCTCCCTCAGCGTTCCACAATGCGCCGCGGTCGCCCAATTGGTCGACATGCCAGCCGTCGAATTTAAGATGCTTAAATACGTTGATTTCCTTGTCGATCATATAGCTCTGCCACTCGGCATTGCTCGGATCGTACAGCAAAATGTCGCTCGCCCAGCTGTCCGGCAAAGGATGCTTATCCTGGTTCGTTTGCGTCGGATCTTTGTACAGCGCCCACTCTTTCTTGACGCCGTCCGCTTCAGCACCTTCATAAGCGCCGAACAGCAAATTATAGTTCATCGCCATCATATTTTTGCTATGGGCCAGTTCGATATAGCGTTTGACCGTATCAAGCGCGACCGGGCTGTTCGCGATATCCGGCCATTCCGGGGCCGGCTCATTGCTTTCCATTTTAAGCGGCTCGTGATGCTTATACTGCCAATCGTAAAATTGTATACCATTAATGTGGAACCGGTTCAACCGTTCAATTACGCCCGTCAGCTCTTCCTCACTCATGCTATGGAAGTCGGCCAAATAGCCGTAGCGGGGAAACCTGCTCCAGTCGGCAGAAACATCGACCGCTATGTTCTGATGATCCTTCACTTCGCCCCTTGCCGTGACGAATACTTCAGCCATGTAGCCCGTGCCATCTTCCTTCGGAGGTGTCCAATCCCATTTGATTTGACCGCCGTCTGCCTTTACTTCCTGTTCGCCGATCATCTCGCCAAGATGACGATATTGAACGACGATCTTCGCTTTCGGTTCGGCTTTGCTCAGCTCCAGCGTGAAGTTAACCTTATCGCCGGGATGGTAAGCGGCCTTGTCGGTCGACAATCGGCTCATGATCCCCTGACTCTCCACCGTCTCCGCCTTGATTTCCTTCTGCTCGCTGCAGCCCGCAGCCAGTATGACAAAGCAGCTGATAGCCGCCGCCGCCGCTTTCATTTTTTTGCGATTCAAATTCATCTATTCACTCCTGTTCGGGTTTTTAGCCTTTGACTCCGCCCTCATTAAATCCGCCTTGGACGAAGCGCTTCTGGAAAATGATATACAGCAAAACGGTCGGAATGAGCGCGATGATCGAAGCCGCAAATACCCATGAATAGTTCGTCGCGTACTTGTCGTTGAACATAAGCAGCGCGATCGGCAGTGTCCGCATCGCCTCGTCTTTAATAATAACCAGCGCAGTGAAATACTCTTCCCACGTGCCTTGGAAGGAAAGAACGGCAAGCGTCGCGATCGCCGGCATGGATTGCGGGAGATAAATATTCCAGAAAATCCGCCAGCTGCCGCCGCCGTCAATCAGTACGGACTCCTCGTATTCCTTCGGAATGCTTTCGAAGAAGCCCCTCAAGAAGAAGGTGCTGCCGACAACGCCGCCACCGATGTAAATAAGCCAAAGACCCCAGTACGTGTTAACCAAACCAAATGATTTAATGATCAGAAACTGCGGGATTATGTTAATAACGCCAGGGATCATCATCGTAAGCAGGAAGGTCCGGAACAGAAATTCTTTACCCGGAAATTTAAACCTTGCAAACCCGTATGCGGTTAGGCAGCCCAGGAACAAGCTTCCCGCCATGGAAACAATCGTAACGAGCGAGCTGTTCAAGAAATATCTCGCAAAGTTATTTTTGCTCCATACGAGCTGGTAGTTATATAGGTTTGGAACGACAGAGAATACTTCCTTTGGCCGCGGTAACGAATACGCCCCCTTAATAAAGCTTGTCATGATCATATATACGAAGGGGAATAGAAATGCCAATGCTCCAAGCACGATAAGGGTATACACCAGGAGCTGAATGTGCCATTTAGTTTTCATTGCTTCCCCCTCCTACAAAAACCGCTGATTGCCGAATTTTTTCATCTGGGAATACGTGAGCAAGAACACGGCGATCCCCATCATGACGGCTACCGCGGATGCATAACCAAAGTTAAAGTTCTTAAACGCTTGCAAGTACATAAGGCTCGGAAGCGTTTGCGTTTGATCCATTGGACCGCCCCGCGTGATAAAGTAAACTTGCGGGAAAAAGTTAAATGCGCCGTTCACCAGGTTAATAAGTACAAATGCTGTTACCGGCCCGAGCATCGGAACCGTAATGCTCCAAAACTGCTTCGTGCCATTCGCGCCATCGATTTGCGCCGCTTCATAATACTCTTTCGAAATACCCTGCAGCGCCGCCAAATAGATGACTACGCCCCAACCAACCGTTTTCCAAATATGGAACAACCAAATGACGATCATTGCCGACCAATAATTAGATAAAAAATTAACCGGTTCATTAAAGATGCCAAGCTGCTTGTAGAAGATAAAGTTGATTAAGCCGTATTCCCCGCCTGCGAACAAGAAGCGGAACAGGAACGCTACGACGATCCATGAGGTGATGATGGGCAAGTAATAAACCGTACGGAAGACCATTTTATGCTTCACGAAGTGAAGATTGATTAACACGGCAAACACGATAGCCAGGAACCAGTTGATCGGCACGGTTACCGCGACGTTCAAAAACGTATTTCGGATCGCCATCAGCACTTTGTTGTTCGGATCGGTAAACGCCGTGACGTAGTTTGCGAAGCCTACAAAAGGGTTTTCCGCATTAGGCATAATGCTGTACTCTTGAAAGCTTATGATGATGTTTCTGATCATCGGGTAGATGACGAATACAGCCGTACCCACGACACCGAGAAAAATATAAGGCATAACCTTCATCCATTGCTGCATGCCTTTTTTTAACTTTAAGCCTGCCCGGGATTTCTGCCCGGGTTCCGGTTGCAACGTCACTTGAATAGACATGTTGATGCTCCTTCCCTATCTTTCAATTGGGAGGCCTTCTTCGGGCCGCATAGGGGAGAAGAAGGCCTCATCATGACAATTACTTCGTTAAGAGAGCTTCAATATTTTTGGCTGCTTCATCCAATGCCGCTTTCGGCTCAAGCTCGCCGCGAATCGCTTTCTCAAAGGCAAGGTTAACGATCGTTTCCATCTCGCCGTATTGCGGAATCGGCGTACGCGGCAATGCCGTTTCAAGCTGCTTGACGTACTCGGCAACGAATGGCTGCTCCAGGAATGCCGGATCGTTTGCTGCTGTTTTGTTCGTAGGGATAAGTCCAAGCTTGCTCATGATCTTTTGCGGCTCTTCGCCAAGCATCCACTTCGCGAATGTCCAAGCCTCTTGCGGGTGCTTCGAGTTGGTAAAGATAACAAGATCCTCGCCCCCTACAACGGAACGGCTGCCCCCTGCGCCTTCAGGCATCAAGCCGCGGATCGTTTGTTCAATCGGTTTGAAGGTAGACTCCGCCTCGTTCATGAGAATGCTGTAGAACCAAGGGCCGTCATCAATCATCATGTATTCATTGTTTTTCATGCCGTCCCAAGCGCCTGGCTCGCCGCCAAGAATCGTAGGCGTTACGAGTCCTTCCTTGTTCCACTGAACGATGGTTTCAAGTGCTTTAACGCTCTCCGGACTGTTCAAGTAGCCTTCAACCTTTGTGTAATCCTCATTCGTCAGCGAACCGCCAAGGCACCAGAAGTATGGCGATGCCGCCCATACATTAGCGCCGCCAATGCCGATTGCGCCGGGCTTGCCTTTTGCAACCGCAAGCTTCGCTGCCGCCACGAATTCATCCATTGTTTTTGGAGCTTCGGTCACGCCGATATCGTCCATAACCGCTTTGTTGTAGATCGCGATTTTTGTATTAGTATTAACCGGTACGCCATAGTAGCCGCCGTTATAGGCGTTCGTTTCCATTGGCGCTTCGAACAGGTTTGGTTTCAACTCATCGAAGCCATCCATTTTGCTGATGTCTTGAAGCGCTCCCATTTTTGCAAACTCAGGGACCCAGATAATATCCATCCGCATAAGATCAGGTGCCGCATCGCCCGCTACGCCTGCGATAACCTGCTCTTTCAAGCCTTCGTACGGCATTCTTGTAAGCTTCAGCTCAATGCCTGGATTTTCTTTCTCGAACAGCGGCTTAATTTCTTCCGCAAGCACCTTCTCTTCCTGATCGCTATAGGTATGCCAGTACTCGATAGTTACTTTCTCGCCGCCCTTAGCCGGGGCGTTACCGCTTTCATTTGCCGGTGCGCCGCCTCCGTTATTTGCAGGTGTGTTATTGCCGCCGCTGCATGCCGTAAGGGTGAACGCCATTACCGCCGCCAGAACCCCGTAAGAAATTGTTTTGTACCATTTCATATATTTGACCCTCCTTTAGTTTGTGCTGCTCCTTCATTATGCTAAGAACAGACCTCTCAAGAAACCGTTTTCATTGCGCTAAAGGTGTCACATATTACTCCGTTCGAATTGTAAAAATTTCGGAGGAAACCAAAAAGGTGTTTTATTTTTCTGTTTTGGCAGAAAAATAAAACACCTTAAAAGAGAGGCAAGGCTGCACTCCTACCGCAGAACCCCCCTCCAACCGCCTAATCCGCTCTATACCCGCACTCCAACCGCCGAAATGCCCCAGCACCGCCGTATCCGCAGACAGTAGAGCTAATTTCTAGCTCTATTTCTCTCCAAGTAACCAAATCGAGCAAAATAGAGCTAATTATTAGTTCTATACCCGCCCTCCAACCGCCCAAATGCCTCAGAACCGCCGTATCCGCAGACAGTAGAGCTAATTTCTAGCTCTATTTCTCTCCAGTAACCAAATCGAGCAAAATAGAGCTAATTTATTAGCTCTGTACAGCACCTCAAATAAAAAAGAGCGTTGACCAGCAACGCCCTTCTTATATTCATTTCAGTTATTTCCCGATTTTCTCGAGCGGTGCCACCCGGCCTAATGATATTGCCGCACCCTGCACAGGAGCAGCCCATCGTACGCCGTTTGCGATTACTTTCAACACATCCGGGTGATGATAAATCGGGAACGTCTCGTGCCCTGGCCGGAAATAGAACAGCTTGCCTTTCCCTCTCCGGTAGCAGCAGCCGCTTCGAAATACTTCCCCGCCCTCAAACCATGAGATGAACACAAGCTCATCCGGGGCTGGAATATCGAAGCGCTCTCCGTACATTTCTTCCTTCGGAATTTCGATGTAATCATTCAAGCCGTCAGCAATCGGATGTCCATGCTCGATGACCCAAATTCTCTCCTTCTCGCCGTCGTCGCGCCATTTGAGATCGCCCGTCTTCGTTCCGAGCAAGCGCTCGAATATTTTCGAGCCGTGTCCGGAATGCAGTACGATCAATCCCATGCCATCCATCACCCGGGCACGTACCTTCTCAACGATATCATCCCGCACCTCTGCATGGGCCAGATGTCCCCACCAGATAAGTACATCCGTGTTGTTCAGCACTTCATCGCTAAGGCCATGCTCCGGTTCATCAAGGACAGCCGTCTTCACTTCGAAGCCGTCCACCGTCTTTAAATATCCGCCGATTGCGTTATGGATGCCTTCGGGATAAATACTTGCTACAAGCTCATTTTGCTTCTCATGCCGGTATTCATTCCATACCGTTATCTTAATGTTAGCCATTAATAATCGCCTCCTCTTTAATTGCGATCCAACGTTCTTCCGTAAAAGATTGCACAATGGAATCGAGAGTCACTTGGTTGATGTAGCCGTCCTCAATGGTCGCATCGAAGCCGTCCCCCTTGCCGCGGAGCAAATGGAAGAACGACTGCATCTGATTCGCAGCAAACGAAGCCGGAATGTCGACCTTGCGAAATTGCTGATCTCCAACCAGCTTGACGTGGATCGTATCCTCTTCCTCAAGGTTATAGACCAGCGCTCCCTCTGTGCCGTAAATTTCGATCTGCTGATAATTGCCGCGCCCATACGCGAAACGCGAAATGCTCATCGACGAGGAAGCGCCATCCGCAAAACGGGCAAGCACATGGCAAAAGTCATCCACATCCACCTCGCCTTTTCCTTCACCGCTTAAGAGCTCACGCTCCTTTACAATCGTGCCTGCATCGGCCAATACGCGTACGGTTTCTCCAACCAGGACACGTGTAAGATCTAAAATATGCGAGCCCAAATCGCCGAGCGCGCCTGACCCGGACAGATCCTTACGGAATCGCCATACGAGCGGGATATCCTCTCTAATCCCCCAGCTTTGCAAATACTGGCTGTATACATGATTGATTTTGCCTAAGGCGCCTTTCCCGATCAAATGCTTGGCATAGCGAACCGCCGGCTTGTACCGGTAGCTGAAGCACACCATATGAGGCAATGGCTGATCTGCCAGCGCCTGCCGAAGAATAGCCGCTTCCTTCGCATCGAGCGCAATCGGCTTCTCGAGCGCAAACGGCTTGCGGTGCTTGATCGCATCATAAGCAATCCTAAAATGATTGCTGTTCGGCGTGCCGATCGTCACGGCATCCAGCTCAACATCCTTTAACATATCCAAATGATTGACATAACGCCGCTGCGGCGGTACATTCAACTCTTCCCCTTTGGCCAAAAGCGCTTCCTCATTGCAATCGCAAATCGACCATACCTCAGCGCCCCCGCTTGCCAATATTCCTTCAATATGAAAATTCGCGATGCCGCCAAGTCCGATAACTCCGATTTTCAGCTTCTTCATCTGCATCATCCCATCTTTTAAGTCGATTCAAATACAACCCAAGTATAGTTTGTGTTAGAATGAACGGGAATGTCAGATCGAGACTCTTTTTGTACAAAAGCGACTTTTTGAATAGATGAGGGGGAGACTAACCTTGCTCGCAATCAACGTGGAAATGGTTCCTAGAATAAAAATTATGGGGTTTATCGCCTACAAAAGCCCTTGGCTTCATTTCAAGCGCAATATTAATGAGTACGTGCTCTATTTCATCCGAAGCGGCGAGCTTCATCTCAAAGAGGAAGACAAGCATTATGTCCTTCGGAAAGGCGATATGTTGATCCTCGAGCCTAACATGGACCATGAAGGCACCGAAAAGCATGTTTGCGACTACTACTATATTCACTTCGAGCACCCGGATATCAAATCACTGCAATTCGATGATATGATGGCGCTTGCCGACTATTTTATCGCCGGTCATGATCAATCTCCGTTCACTCAACATAAGCCGCCGATTGCGGATATCCATCCCTACGGCTGCTATTTTCCCAAATACCATACGATTTCCGATAAAACAAGGTTTAACCAAGCCTTGCATGCCATGAATGAAATGCTGCAGCTTTATAAACGCAGGCATTATAATCGAAGCTTAACGGCATTAAGATTTACGCAGCTGCTCATCGAGCTGTCGCGTGAAAACTTCATGGACGAGCTGCAGCGAAACGACCGCTTTCATTCAAAGTCGATCGTTAAGGTGAACGCTCTGCTCGATTATATTCATCAAAACTACCAAAACAAAATAACGGGCAGCGACATCGAGCTCGCATTCGAAAGCAACTACGACTACTTAAACCGCGCCTTCAAAAAAGTAACGGGCCAATCGATCAGCCGTTACATCAACACGGTACGCATCAATCAGGCGAAAGAATTAATTGAGACGACCCCTCTCAGCGTCGGAGAAATCGGCTATTTAACCGGATTAAACGATCCCTTCCATTTCAGCAAAGTGTTCAAAAAGTATGTCGGCATCTCGCCTACACAATATTTTAAGCTTATACGTGAATCTGATTAGCTGAAGCCCCCGAGCGAATACCGCTTGGGGGTTTTCTATGGTCATTTATCCATTCTCGGTATCTATCATTACGAGATAAACATCATCAATTGACACTAGCAGATTTTAATAGAGATAGGGATATTGACCAGTACGAATGAAGTGTCATGTACGTATACATACAGTATAAAACTACCACCCAAACTGATAGATAAGGAGGAAACGTCCATGTAACGCTTTGTTTGCTAGATTAATAGCTTAATAGTTTTAGTAAAGGAGAGTTGCTACCCAGAGAGAAGAGACTTCCATCCTTGAAAAGAGGTTATTACATGCACGATTTAACGGTCATTCTTACAATTTGCTCGTTTCTGCTCACGATCGGATTTATATTTTGGCGACCGCAAGTAAACGAAGCTATACCTGCAACTGTCGGTGCAATCTTTGTTCTTCTTAGCGGTAGTGTTTCCTTCGCAGACCTAGGTCAAATAACGGAAACGATAGGCGGAGCCGCAATCACTATTATAGCGACTATTGTTATGGCTATTGTATTAGAAAGCTTTGGCTTCTTTTATTGGGCGGCCGAGCTTATTACGAAAAAAGCAAAAGGATCGGGCATCCGCCTTTTTTGGTTAACGAATCTTTTTTGCTTTCTCATGACTCTCTTCGTAAACAATGACGGCAGTATATTAATTACGACTCCCATTCTCTTGCTTTTGCTTAAAAATATGGGACTCAAAAATCATCAAAAAATACCTTATCTCTTATCCGGCGCATTAATTGCAACAGCATCCAGCGCCCCGATTGGCGTAAGCAATATCGTCAACTTAATCGCGTTAAAAATCGTTCATATGGATCTCTATATGCACACGGCCATGATGTTCGTTCCCGCAACACTCGGGCTTGTCTTGCTTTCGATTCTTCTATTCGCTATTTTCTACCGCACTCTTCCCAAAAAGCTGCCGCCGGTCGCGAGGTGGAATCTTATGCCGGGAAGCCATCCCTTGCAAGACTCCATTCCGCGAGAGAACCGCAACAAGTTCATGCGGAATATACTCCTATTCGTATTTGCCGTACGTATCAGTTTATTTGCAGCCTCCTACATTCATTTCCCGGTTTCCTTAATGGCTGTCATTGGATCCATCTCATTACTGGCATGGCGTTGGATGTATCTGAAAATCTCTCCTGCCGACATGTTGAAGAAAACGCCATGGTATATACTCCTTTTCGCCTTCAGTATGTATGTGATCATCTATGGCTTGAATAATATCGGGTTAACGGATTGGCTCATTCAGCTCCTGCAGCCAATCGTCTCGGGGAGCTTGCTTAACGCGAGTGTTCTGATGGGTGCCTTGTTAAGTGTCTTATCCAATATATTCAACAATCACCCTGCTCTAATGGTTGGAACCATTACCTTAATGAATATGGGGCTCGATCCCTTGACGCTAAAAATTGCTTACCTGGCCAGCGTAATCGGCAGCGATATGGGCTCGCTTCTATTGCCGATCGGTACTCTAGCTACGTTAATGTGGATGCACATCGTTAGAAAGGGCGGGGTCAAAATAAGCTGGGGCGAGTATTTGAAGGTTACTTACCTGGTTATACCGGTAACCGTCATTTTCACACTAGTCGTTCTATCCTACTGGGTTTCATGGTTATTTTAAGATATAAAAAAAGACCTCCCATAAGAAGGTCCTTGAAAAGAAGCATGCACATTGTATTTTATGTGAGATGGACTAGAAAAGTACGGGTTTTTACACCCGGAATATGCCGTATCCGTTCAGCGGAACGACAGGTGTTTCATCAATCGTCAATCCTTGCGAACGGCGATGAAACGCAACGTCGACGAGCCAACGCGTAAAATCGGCAACGTTCATCGTCTCCATCTCCTGCAAACTAAAGAAGCCAGCCGCATCGACCTCTACATGATCCGGTGTCGGCTCACCGCCGACGTATTCCATTTCAAACGCGATGTAGACGTTATGGATGCTTCTCGGCTGGTCGCGCAGCGCCACGACGCTCTTGACGACTGCTTCGATTCCGCTCTCTTCCTTTACTTCTCTTTGAATCGTTTCATGAATCGGCTCCAGCTGTTCGATATAACCGCCGGGATTCGTCCAATTACCTTTGCCGGGTTCCTGCGCCCTGCGAACAAGCAATATTTTATCATCCTTAACGACAAGCGCTCCGACACCAATGCTATAATTGCCCCAATGGACGAAGCTGCATGCCGTGCATGCTCTTCTCCAAGTACCGTCAACGTCGCGGGTTTCCATCTCATGCCCGCATAACATACAAAATTTCACTTCCACGTGTGTCACCTCTGTTTTAAGCTAATACCTTATCAGATTATACTGGCTATTTGAGCCGCTGCATAGCTGAAAGGTTGTTTATTAACAATAAACGAGGCTGTCCCAAAAGTAGCTAAACCCCTACTTGAGGGGCAGCCATTCTTTCAAGAAGGCTTGACTTAACGTGAGTTTTCATAACTTGCTGAATGAAACCGTAATCCAATATAGCTCGCTTTCTCCTAAATGAGTAGGGAATAGCTAAAAGCGGACACATCTATCTCTATAATGGATAAATAAAGTAACTTTAGGCTTTTTATCCTTTGCATTTGCTCTATAGTGGAAATTATCCAATGTAGAACACCCAAAGAGCTCATTTTACTCGAAAGTTTCGAATTGAGCCGATTTTTACTGTACAAAATCCAATGTAGCTCTGCGCTCCTACAAACTTCTGCTCCTATCCTGTACTGAATCCAATGTAGCCCACTTACTCTGAACAATTTTTCCCAATTACTGAAACAAGGTATCATCAATTTCTACGTCGAATAAGGATTGCGAGGTAAATATTAAGCAGTAGGAGGATGACGATTCATGCCGTCATTTTTTCTCACAAAAGAACCTCTTCAGCGCATGGTACATGGATCATGGATCCGAGGCCAACGACAGAAGAGGTTTCATATTTTTAAAATCAGGTCTAAATAGATGTGTTCACAGGATTTGCAGTCAACGACATGGCTCGCCACCCGCCATAATGAGTGATATTCTCCGCTCCATCCGCAGCATAACCTTCACATATAAATCCCGGTACTTCAGTCCCGTCCTGCAATTCTACTTTGCCGATTCCTAGCGGTGCGGGGATGCTGGCCGCGAACGCACCGAAAGCAGCAAGCGGCATCTCCCAGACTTCAAGATGAATGGCCGCCCCGCCGCTCTCGCACTTGATTAGTCCTGGTTTGGCCGGCTGCGTCTGCAGCTTCAGCAGCTTATACTTAGCAGCCGTTTGATCCTCGCGGATGAAGCGCGCGCCATGTGCCTTCATCTGGGCCTCCAAAGGGAAACCGCGCATATGCAATCCGCATACTGCAACCGATGTCATAGGCTGCGATTCCGCTTTTTCGTATCTGGCCGCAAGATTAAAGAGCGAGATTTCCTCTCCAGACGATGCGAACAGCGTAATACCGAAAGGCAATTTCTCCTCAGCCTCCCCTGCCGGCACAGCGATGGCACTGAGATCCAATAAGTTGCAATGATTCGTATAGAGGCCCATGGCCCGATTCGTCGAGACCGGATCCATGCGCACTTGCTCGCGCGTCCAAGTCCCTCCCGCCGTAGGCATCACGAGAATTCCGCCTTGCAGCAATTGCTGCGCTCGAAGCTTATAGCGTTGCAACTGATGCACAGCCTTGAACATCGATACCGCCGAATGGGAGGAATTTGAACCGGTACGAAGAATTTGTTCGGTTACTCGGAACGTGCTTCCCGGATGGGCTTCAACGAAATCACCCAATGCCGCCCAGCGCTCCGCTACCCACGGGCCCTCATATAATAAGGCTGCAGCTTCAGCGAATAACGCTGTATCGACATACTCCACAGGAAGCCCCAGGTTCCCCAATCTTTCTTGCGTCTTCTCCCACGCCTGGCGATAACTCTCGGCAAATGGACCATAGAAGTCCAACGGCTCTTTCGGCATATAAAGCTTCGTTGGCAGCTTAGGTTCCTTTAAATACGGGATCTCCTTCGACCATGGATCGTCTGAGTCAATGCCTCGAACAACTTGGTCCACGGCTTGCGCATCTTCCAGATTGTGGGTGAAGACCGTGACACAATCGAGACTTTCACATGCGGGCACAACGCCTTTCACTGACCATGAACCTAAACTTGGCTTGAAGCCAACCAGTTGATTCAACGCTGCCGGCACCCTTCCTGATCCCGCAGTATCGGTTCCCAGTCCAAAGACAACATGCCCTCTTGCAACCGCGACCGCAGATCCCGAGCTGGAGCCGCCGCTTATGAGTTCAGGTCGCAGGGCATTGTGCGTTTCGCCGTATGGACTTCGGGTTCCGACCAGACCCGTAGCGAATTGATCGAGATTCGTCTTGCCGACTGGGATTGCACCTGCCTCAATGAGCCGCTTTATGACCGTCGCGTGCTCGGAAGGCCTATAAGTAAAGTCCGGACATCCCGCTGTTGTCGGCATATTAGCCACATCGATATTATCCTTTACGGCAAAAGGAATTCCCCATAGCGGCGCATGGGCCGAGTCTAGAGTCTCGAGCCGCTTCAGGAACGGAACAATCTGCTCCAGTTGAGGCGGCGAGATCCATATATTCATTTCAGAATCAGTCTCTGCACGTCGAATAACTTCTTGGATCACTTCATACGGCGTCAAAGTCTGTTCCGCATAGCTAATCTTCAACCAGTCTAACGTCAGCAACGCAGGGAGATCTCGTGTACTCATACGGCTGTCAGCTCCTTTTCTTCCAATTGTGCAATCCCTACAATAAGCTGTCCGGAATGAACCGAGTCGCCAGGCTTTACATGCACAGAATGAACGAACCCATCGAAGGGCGACTGCTGGGAGAACTCCATTTTCATCGACTCCACGATGACAAGGGTGTCCCCCTTCTGAATGCGATCTCCCGGTGACACGAGTACTTTCCACATACTGCCTGGCATCGTGCAGCGGATGGCCTCGATCTCCGAAGAGAGTTCTTCATCGCTTCCCGTTTTCCCTTGCTCTTGTTCCGATACGTATTCCGCCAAGCCAAGCGCCTTCCAGCTATCCCGTTCCCCGCGAAAAGCGTGCTGCTGTTGGTTGCGGAATTCCGCCGTGCTGTCTTCGATCGAATCGAGAAATTGTAGATATTCGCCAAGATCGAAACTTGTCTCCGTAATATCCGCCTCGAACCGTCCACGCAGGAAATCCTCACGCAGTACGAGGAGCTCTTCTGCGCTGACGGGATAGAACTGGATCTGGTCGAAGAATCGGAGCAGCCATGGCTTTCCGGCTGCGAAGCTTTCCGTGGAACGCAATTTATTCCACATCTGGATGGTTCGGCCGACGAATTGGTAACCGCCCGGACCTTCCATGCCATATACGCACATATAAGCCCCGCCAATACCAACTGCATTCTCCGGCGTCCATGTGCGTGCAGGATTATACTTGGTCGTCACAAGACGGTGACGCGGATCGATTGGCGTAGCCAGCGGTGCACCCAAGTATACATCGCCCAGTCCCAGCACGAGATAGCTGGCTTCGAAGACGATCCGCTGAACCTCATCGATGCTCTCAAGTCCGTTGACCCGGCGAATAAATTCCAGATTGCTCGGGCACCAAGGCGCATCCGGTCGGACATTCTGCTGATAGCGATCAATCGCAAGCTGTGTCGCAGGATCATCCCAGGATAGAGGCAGACGAACAATTCGCGACGGTACACGTATGGACTCCAGCGGGGGAAGAGTTGCATCCAGCTCAAGAAGCAGCTTCGCCGCTTGCTTGACCGTAATGAATTTCGGATCAATATGAACTTGAACTGAACGGACGCCCGGCGTAAGATCAAGAACCGGAACCACATTGCTGTCACGTAACGCTTCGATAAGAGCATGAACCTGAAAGCGAAGCAGAAGATCCAGTTCAAGTGAACCATATTCGACAAGCAAATTCTCGTCGCCGCTGCAGCGAATCGTGATTGGGAAGTTCCGGTTTGCAGACTCACTGTGCAGAACCGGATAATCAGGTGTCATCGGCACGTTCGCTTCTAATGACATAGTCGAAGCAGAGGGCAATTCAATTCGGCCTTGCCCGATCGCTTCAAGGTATTCCTCCTGTACGCGCCGCATCTCTTCGGCTTGCTCGAGCGTTATGAGCTTGAATCTTACGGAATCGCCGGCATGCAGCTGCCCGATCTTCCAGAATTCAGCAGATGCTGTTGTCACAGGACATACAAATCCGCCGAGACTCGGTCCGTCAGGGCCTAACAATATTGGCATATCACCTGTCAGATCAAGCGTTCCAACGGCATAGGCATTGTCGTGAATATTCGATGGATGAAGGCCGGCTTCTCCTCCGTCTTCGCGCGCCCATAGTGGCGCCGGTCCCATTAAACGTACACCGGTTCGCGAGCTATTGAAGTGTACCTCGAAGCTTGTCGCGGCAAGCTGCTCCAGATATTGGGGCTTCAGAAATTCTCCCGTACAATGTGGACCTGGTATCACGCCAATAGTCCATTCCTTCTTAAATGTTGGACGATATGTCTCAGCAAGTCCGGTCATTAACGCATGGCTTGCCCTCTTATGGACGCCGAGTACATCGCCTGCCCGGAGCGCACGTCCGCCATGACCGCCAAAGCCTCCGAGTGTAAAGGTCGATGCACTTCCGAGAGTAAGCGGCATATCCAATCCACCTGCGATGAGCAAATACGTTCGAAGTCCTTCCTTCGCTTCTCCGAAGCGAAGGACCTGTCCGCGTTCGGCAAGCACCGGCTCATACATTGGTATGGATTGATCATCCAGAACCGGATCCATGTTTGCACCTGTTATGCAGAACCACATGCGGTCGCGGAATTTGTATGTCCCGCCGCGAAGTGTGAGCTCCAGGCCGCTGGCGTCGTCCGGATTACCGAGCAGTTTGTTGCCGGTACGGAAGGCAAGCGGGTCCATCGGGCCGCAAGGCGGAACTCCAACATCCCAATAGCCGACTCGACCCGGCCAATCTTGAATCGTGCTCTGAACGCCGCTGTCAAGTACTTCCAAAGCGGATTCAGCAGGCGCAAAATCATTCAGCAATTGGGTGAAAACATCCCCATTCTGAAAAGCAGATTCATCGAGCATTGCCTGCACATACTGAAGATTGGTCGTTATGCCATAGAAGCGCGTCTCATCAAGCGCCTTCTTCAATTTCTCTATCGCATCTTGGCGATCCGTGCCGTGAACGATAACTTTGGCCAGCATCGGATCATACAACGTAGTCACGGTAAGTCCGTCCCGTACCCACGTCTCGTTTCTCGAGTTATCAGATAGTTTCACACGGTCTAGCTGCCCTGCGCTTGGACGGAATTGCATCAGGCAATCCTCCGCGTAGACCCGCGCTTGAATACTGTGCCCAGAAGGCTGAGCCACAAGGGTATGCAGGTCGCGAAGCTCATCAGCCGCCTCGCGGATCATCCATTCCACCAGATCGATCCCGAGTACTTCTTCCGTTACACCATGCTCGACCTGAAGGCGAGTATTGACCTCCAGAAAGTAGAAGTTACAGCTGTCCGGATCATAGAGAAACTCAACCGTTCCCGCACTGCGATAACCCGCTTCAGCAGCCAGCCGCTTCGCGCTTGCCAGCATATTCTCCCGGACATCAGCCGGAAAATTCGGTGCAGGACTTTCTTCCACGACCTTCTGGTTACGTCGCTGTACCGAACAGTCCCGTTCTCCAAGCGCAATCACTTCTCCGTAACGGTTGCCGAATATTTGCACCTCAACATGACGAGCTTTTGCAATATATTTTTCTAGAAACAAGCCGCCGTTCTTGAAATTCGTTTCCGCCAAATGACGCACACTGTCGAAAGCCGTTCGCAGCGCTGCTTCATCTGCACAGACGCGCATACCGATGCCTCCGCCGCCTGCCGTGCTCTTGAGTATAACGGGATAGCCGATTTCCTCTGCATCGATTAACGCTTCAGATAACTCTGTAATGAGGGGCGTTCCTGGCAGAAGCGGCACTTGCGCTCTCAATGCCAGCTCTCTAGCCGAATGCTTCAGCCCGAATGCTTCCATCTGCTCGGGAAGAGGTCCGATGAATGCAATGCCGCTTTCGTGACAAGCCCGGGCAAAATCCGCGTTCTCGCTCAAGAAGCCATATCCCGGATGAATGGCCTGCACACCGCGTTCTTGAGCGATGCGAAGAATTAGCTCCGCGTTCAGATAGCTTTCTTTGGCTGGACCGTCCCCGATGAGAACCGCTTCATCTGCCAGATCCACATGAAGACTGTCTTGATCTGCTGTGGTATATACCGCAACCGAAGCGATTCCGAGTCTGCGGAGCGTTCGTTCGATTCGGACCGCAATAGCCCCCCGGTTAGCGATCAGTACTTTGGTAAACATAGCATTCCTCTCCTTCTTCCCCATAGGCATATGATGTTAGCGATCCCAGATCAAGACTTGAATCGGCGTTGGATTATAAGCATTGCATGGATTATTAAGCTGAGGGCAATTGCTGATTAGCACGGTCGTACGACCATATGCTTGTAGCTCTACGTAAGCACCGGGCGATGAGACCCCATCGTCGAACTTGAGTCCTCCCTCAGGCGTAACGGGTACATTCATAAAGAAATTAATGTTCGTCGCCAAATCTCGTTTATTGTAATCGCCGCCTCGGCTCGCTAATTGCAGCATGAATGTATCCCGGCAATTATGCATGTGCAGCTTCTCATGCGCATATCGAACGGTGTTGCTCTGAGCCGAGCATGAGCCGCCTAACGTATCGTGCCTCCCACAAGTATCGGCAACGATCCTTAAGAGTTCCTTGCCGGATTCCGCCAGCAGTAAGGATCCTGTTGTCAAATAAATATTGCCCTGACGTACAATTGTTGCCGTAGCGGAGTAATGGTCCTCCGGATGATCCGCGTCATAGAACAAGGTATCAGCCGCTTGATTGCCTTCCAAATCCACAATACGCAGCACTTGACCGGGCTCAAGATCATGCATCCAGCCATCCCCGGCCAAGATGACCTTATCATAGACCGCATTCTCTGGCTTGCGATCACTCTCAACACGTATAAAAGCACTCATTCCAAATCCCTCCTGAACGATCATGGTTACTTCCCTATCATCAACGAGCTCGCACTGGGTTAAATCAGTTCGTAAAAGCTCCATGTATTCTCGAAAGCACGGCGATTCTCCGAACGATGGTTGACGCAAACATCCTGGTCATCGACAGGTTCTGCTTGCAGAACCTCCATCTTCACCGGCACAGATGGATAAGCGGATCGGGCATCCAGCGGATTGGGCGTATTCGATAACACAAGCAAGACATCCATCTCGGTACGAAGCGTGACCGAAGCACCAGCGTAACAATGTTCGGCTACATGGTGCATGGAGCCATTCTCATCGCAGATCACCTTGGAAAATAAATTGACGTTCGGCATCAGATCCCTCACACCAAGACCATTACGGATCAATTCAACCGCGAAGTTCTCCTGTCCGCTGCGGTACCAATCATTGCGAAATTCCTGATAATTCGTACTTCCGTATTTAGCATTCGTCATTGCGCGAGAGGTGTAACTGCTGATCGTGTCATGCCAGCCCAGATCATCTGAGACAATGCTCGCCATGACGCGCCCATTGTCGCTCATCAACGTGTTGCCTGTTGATAGATGTGAGGTATACTGGGCTTTCAGTGTGTCCGGCATGTTATATCGTTCGGTCAAATCGTGTGCATGATAGAGCAGAAGGGATACATTCGCCCCTGCATCAATTGCGGTAAAACGAAGCAGCTTGCCTCGACTAATCCGACCTGACCATTTTCCCCCTGGTTCCATGACTGTACTCCAGATCATCTTCATCCCTCGACTTTCTTGAAATGATGTACAAGTAAATAAAAAAAGCCTGGGAGAGTAATCTCCCAGGCTTTTATCCTTCCGTGTCATATGGCTCGTGAAGCGAGTATGCCAACGGCAACAGCTCCCTACCATACGCCGTCTCTTGGACCAGACTCAGTCAACTAATCGACCAACGGAACCCTAGACAGCTTTGTCGTTCCTGACAATTTAATAAGAGCAGGAACCTTGATTCAGTTGTCACCTTAGCTAACATGCACTCAGTATATGTTGAATTACCATCGATGTCAACATACTTCACAACCAAGCTTTTACTCATGCTCCATTGCTGCCGAAGTTCCTTCTAACAGGCTCCCTCTCGTACGAAAAGCGCTCGACACTTTCGTGCGATAGAGGTAATAACCCAGACCCGCAGCCAACCAAATGCTGCCAAGCATTAATGCATTGGTATCCATCAAGGTAATGAGCCAGATGATGAAAGAGGCGCCCGCTAACGGGAAGATTAAATATTGAATCGTTTGTTTCCATGAGCGCATTTTCCGCTTGATATAGCATTCCGCAATAACCGACAAATTCACGAATGCAAATGCAGTCAACGCACCGAAGCTAACGAACTTCACCGCCATATCGAGACTGATGGTAAGCGACAGCAGCGAAATGATGCTCACAAGTACTATATTGTTAGCCGGCGTACGATATTTCGGATGGATCGCCCCAAAGAACTTCTTCGGCAGAATGGAATCACGGCCTAGTACGTAGAGTAGCCGGGAAACACTGGTTACGGAGGTTAACCCTTGGGTGAAGATGGCGAAGATCAAGACGGTCGTAAAGATGGCACCCAATGTAGCGCCGCCCGCCATCTTCATCAGCTCAAACCCGGCAGAATCGATATTCGCGAATGACATGGCAGGATAGCTCACCTGGATCAGATACGAAGTGACCACGTATAGAATGCTCGCAATGAGAATGATTAGCATGATGGCGCGGGGTATTGTTTTCTTCGCATTAATCGTCTCTTCGGCCAACGTGGATACCGTATCGAAGCCCAGGAAGGAAAAGCAGATAATCGATGCCCCTGCCAGGATTGTAGGTAAGCCGACATCCAGATTGCTGAATGGCTGCACGATCCCTTCAAACCCGTTAAAACCTCTGATCAGATAGATGCAGAATATTGCGATAAATACAATTTGGAACAAAACGAACATTTTGCTTAGACTGGCTGAGAATTTAATCCCGGCTATATTCACAATTGCAAGGACGATATTCAGCAGCACTATCCAGACATAGGCGGGAACAGCCGGGAATTGCGCATTCAGGTAGATGCCGAAGGTCAGACAAGCGATGATCGGCGAGAAAAGATAATCAAGCAGAATCGCCCAGCCAACGGTGAACCCAGGGATGGGATGCATCGATTGCTTGACATACGTATACGATGAGCCGGAACCTGGGAAGATCTTCGCCATAATACTGTAGCTGTAAGCTGTAAAAAAGATTGCGACTACCGAAAGTGAGTAAGCTTCTGTGATCATACCCTTAGATGCATCGTACGCAATCCCAAAAACTGAGAAGTAAATCATTGGTGTCATCCAAGCTAAACCTAACGCAACCACCTGAACAAGTGTGAGCGACTGGCGAAGCGTAACCTCTTGTTTCATCCCCATACTCTCCCTCCGACCTCATCAAACAAGCTTATACAAAAAGAAAAAAGCCCATGGGATGATATGTAACATATCCTCCCGGGCTTTTATCCCTCCGTGGACACAGCGCGAAGCTGTGCGTCTTCTCTCGGACCTGTCCGACAAGCAATTTGTCGCGGAACCCTAGAAAACAATGGCTATTCAGTTAGGTTGTATCAAAAGCTGCTTGCGAGCAAATGAACCGGTTCAACTTTTATGTTAGTTAATATAACATATTTATCATGAATTTCAAGAGCTTTTTGCAATTCCAAAAAAATAATGTCCGAATAGTTGACACTGAACAACAAAAGAGCGACAGACAAACGGTTCTCCGCTTGGCTGTCGCTCGAATTTCAAGTTCATTACTCCTCCTCCCTCCGGTCATATTCCTCTCTTGCTTTCTCGACAAACGGATAATTTTCGTTCGTCCACTGCTTCAGCGGCCTCATCAATTGGCTCAACGATTCGCCGAGCGGGGTCAATGAATATTCAACCATTGGGGGTACGGATGGCGTAATATCACGTCTGATTAATCCATCCCGCTCCAGCTGACGCAGTGTTTGGGTCAGCATTTTTTGCGATATGCCCTCGATTCGCCTTCTCACTTCTCCATAACGCAAGCTTCCTTCATCCAAGGAGTAGATTACTAGCGCCGTCCACTTATTCGAAATAATCTCGAGCACCCTGCGATAACTGCATGCTGATATCGAAATGTCGGGTTGTTTGGACACGATTAGATTTGTCATACGTTCCCCTCCTCACGCACCTTGAGGTTCCCAACGAACGATAAAGTGCCTACTTACTTAATTTTAGTTCTTATATTATTGTATGTCTACAACCTTTAGAAGGAGAGATGTTCAATGAAAACATATGAAATTCAAGGCGGTTTCGGGCTTGATCATGTCATCGCTGCCGAACGTCCGGTTCCTGTTCCCGGGCCTAAAGACGTACTCATCAAAATGCTGGCGGTTTCCCTCAACTACCGTGATCTGGGTGTTATCGACGGGTTCTATAACCCGAATCTGAAGCTTCCTCTCATCCCGGTATCCGACGGCGTCGGAGAAGTCGTTGCCTTGGGTGAGCAAGCGTCCAGGTTTAAGATCGGGGACCGCGTTAGCGCTATTTTCACACAAAGCTGGATTTCCGGCGAACCGACGCAGGAAGGTTGGGTTAGCACGCTTGGAAACCCTTTAGACGGGCTTCTCGCAGAATATGCAGTTATACACGAGGAAGGTTTGGTTCGGGTGCCTGAGCATCTGACAGATGAAGAAGCAGCCGCGCTCCCTTGCGCGGGCGTAACGGCGTGGCATGCCATCGTCGAGGAAGGCAGGGTCAAAGCCGGCGACACGGTCGTCGTGCAAGGTACCGGCGGCGTCTCCCTGTTCGCGCTCCAATTCGCCAAGCTTCATGGCGCAACCGTAATCGTCACATCGAGCAGTAACGAGAAGCTGGAGAGAGCAAGATCGCTAGGAGCAGATTTTGGCGTCAATTACAGGAGCAATCCCGATTGGGATAAAGCCGTTCTTGAATATACAGACGGCCGCGGGGCCGATCTTATCGTCGATCTTGGCGGTGCGGCTACGCTGAACCGGTCACTCACGGCTCTAAGAGTGGGCGGGCAAATCAGCATTGTCGGCATTTTATCGGGAGCCAGCGTGGAAGGCTTCGACATCGTCCCCGCTATCCTGAAGAAGGCACGGCTGCAAGCGATTAATGTCGGAAGCCGCGACATGTTCGAGGCGATGAACCGTGCGATCGGGCAGAACGCGCTGCGCCCGGCCATTGACCGCGTTTTCCCGTTCGAACAAGCAGTCGATGCGCTTCACTACTTGGCTAAAGGCACGCATTTCGGCAAGATTTGCATTACCTTCTAATTAAAATAAAAGGGAATGCTCCTCGTTGGAAGCATTCCCTTATTTCTCCTGATTTTTTCAGCGTTATTTCACCGAATCATACCATTCATTCACTTCTTTTGTAATGCCGTCTCCACCCACGCTGCGTTTCCAATTCGTGTGCAAGCGCTTTTTAGGATATCAAGGGTTTGCAAAAATAAAGAATATATCCCTGCAGGAAAGACAATGTTTGTGGGCGCCGCACGCAAATTGACTGGCAAACAGGCCAAATCAGATAACTTTTGGATGTAACCAAGGAGTCAAATTGAGGATCTACCTGAAAAATTACGCAATCTTGTATTCAACCTGTACCAATAAAGTAAGCAATAGCTTCCCGATTAATAATAAACTTTTTAAAAAAAGACTTATGGGCAGTCTACGTACTGACAATCTCAGACATATGTACAAAATTTCTTATTTTGTGAACAAGTTAAAAAGAAGCAACCGCAACGGGCTGCTCCTTAGTGAATCAGGGAAATTCTACTTGAATATGCTCACAAATAAAATCGCCAAAAACATAATTAATATAAATGCGAAGAAAAAGTAGCCAAAAATTCTCAACGGTTTTGGCATCGTACTAAGATCAATTCTCTTAGGAGGGCCACCACCTTCTATTCTTTGCATAGGAAGCAGTTGATCATCAATAAAGCTTGTATTCATACTTTTTAAAATTTCAGACTCGTTGGATTGCGTTTCATGAACTTTGTTCGCTTTATCATTATCCATGTTGTTTCACGCTCCTCCTTCTTTATTAATTTCCTTGGGGGTTCACCATCCCACGACTCTACAGGTCTATGCCCTTACATTCCTTCGTTACACCTAACCAAGGCGTGGAGACCGATAGCGTTTAGCTAACGGGTCTGAGCCCTTATCGGGTACAACTCGGTCCTCCGTGCTTTCTTTGTAAAATCCTGCGAATGAGTCAATATACGCGATCGTTTAATCTGTCTTAAACAGCTTGAATATATGTCGGATCAGTTTTTTCAGGAGAGAAAATTTCTCCGCGCCCAACAATGCCGATGATGATTCACCCCGCCCCTTATTTGTTTCTATGCCTGGTTCTTCTCCAGAGCAAGGAGGCGAACAGAACAGTATCCCTGCAGAGAAGCCGGTGATTGGGGCTACGATCAACATTCCGATGATGTTGCCGCCCGAGGTTAGCAGCAGTTTACACCCTGACATGAAGACTGCGACCATCACCGCGAAGCCCCAATAAAACAGTTTTTGTTTGTACGTGATGAATGGGATCTCTTTCGTATAGGGATCCGTTTTGTAAAGCAATACTCCTATTGTGCCGAATATAACCATCATCCCGATCATCGACAGACTGTGCTGTAAAATTTTGTAAACAGGCAGGTTCAATATGACGATAGACTGCAGCACGGTAAGCTGCTGAACCATATAACCACCCTCATGTGTGAAGGCGTCAACTGCAACATGCGAGAGAAAGCCGATGGAGACAGACACGATGTAGATAATCCAGTCGCGAAGCGTTCGCAGGCTCCATGTGCATAAAAGGCTGTACGCCCTCCGATTCAAGCAAAGGCGGATGTCAGGTGCAGGACGAGTGATTCCTTAACAAAAGTGTGAAAAAGATAGGCGAACAGGATACATAGCGGAATCACCTGAACGACCAAGCCCGAGAACGAATGACCGATCGTCCGATGCGGCTCCAAAACGAGAAAATATTCAAAATCAGGGGCCATACTCCCCAGCACGAGGCCGGTTACACTGAACCATCGCGGGCTGATGAATTTTAAGGGGAAAGCATAGGTCGGGTGCGCAAAGGTAAAGGGCATCGGTTAGCGACTCACCTCCTCTTTTTACCTATAGACGAGCCTAAACAAGGAAGGGTTGCTAAAATGTAACATGGAGAGAGTCACTTAGTTCCTTCTGGTTAATTGGGATTTGCGTAATCTGCCAGTTAGCGTAACGAGGCTGCCGGTCGTTTTCGCGGTAGCCTCTCGGTGTGGGTTTTGGAACTATCGTTCTACGTTAGTTGAATAATGGAAATAACGGATAAAATAACAAGTTGCCTACATAAATCACCATCAGGAATCCAATTAAAGTGCCTAAGCAAAGAAAAATAGTTCTGTGTTCTTTATTTTTTATCCAACCTAAAGAATAGCCAATAGCCAAAGTTAAAGGTATAAAAGTTAAGCCAACTGTTAGTTGCCCTGTCGAAAAACCTGCTAAAAAACTGAAAATATAAATTCCGATGGCACAAATCCAGTAAAATTGATACTTACCTTTGATAGCAAAGAATAATGACACAATTGTTACAATCCGGAAGCTGGGATGTTCCTCCCACTCTGGAACAGATCCAGAATTGCAGTTTCCCTGAAAAAGAATTACAGTCCTTTCTAACAGCTCATCATAAACCGGTTTGGGGGCTGAAAGATCCCCAAACCTTATTGACATTTCAACTGTGGAAGCCGCATCTGGAAGAAATTTTATATTTTTTCGTTATTGCCTTAAAGGCTAAAAAGTTGCCATCAAGGCAACTAAAATCTTGTATCTAGGTGTACTAATTAATTACAACACGAACCGAAACTCTAAAGACAATCAATCTCTCTTTCATTTGCGTTTTTAAAAGTGAAATAAAGCCTACTATAGAGCTACTATTGACTCCTCCCTCAATGTCGTAAACAGTATAAGACCTCGACCACACAACGTACATTGTGATCGAGGTCTTATACTACTGGTTTCAGTCGGAGTTACTATATGAAAAATGTAGGATAGTGAAGTTTCTTGTTTGGGTAAGTTAATGAGAAAAAGATAATAAGTTTAAAAGGGATAAGAGGTAAGAGAGCGAGTTAGTTGAGTGATAAGAGATAGAATGCCCGATTCCTATTAAATTGATTTCAATACACAAACATACAAGCAAAATTAAAAAAATTCAATATACTGTTATTATATTTCGAAAGAAAGGAGGTCATACTTTATGTTTATCTCTTCAACAGGGCAAATAGGTGGATTACTAAATCTTAGCGCTCTTCGTATCGACCTTATGAATAAGACTGTAGATACGCAAATAGTTAGACTTTTGGTTTTTGATACATCTGTATCACCCAAAGTCGCCGTATTTGATGAAACTTTTTCAATTCTCCCAAGTAGTGGTGAGTTTCGGAATTTTACCCCTCAGATATTTCCTAGTCAATTTGAAGTTGTAATACGATCAAATACTCCCAATATAGTTCCTTTTACGCTTGGAACAGCTGGTGTTGTAGGAACTATTGACGTTAACGCATCATTTAAATCTGGCGATTTTTTTAGGTTTGAATTTCCAGGTATTGTTAGTTAAAACTTAGAAAATATGTAACAATATCTATCTGCAAGTATGATTAAATAATGAAGATTTATTACATTCAGAGCAATGAATATTAAACAAGATGACTGACCCCCATTTATGAGACAGGGATCAAAACACCTTACAAGTTTAAGCAGCCAGTCGTCGGAAATCAACCGGCGACTGGTTATTTAGTTTCGTTTGATTGCGAATTGCGTTATAGTAAGTAATGTAGTCTCGGACGGTCTGTTCAACGATGGCGGTCGTTGTACGGGTCAACCCTTCGAGGTAGAACGTTTCAGACTTGAGTGTGGAATGAAACGATTCGATGGGGGCATTATCAGCGGGCGTTCCCTTGCGGGACATGCTCATGGTAATGCCTTTTCCTTTGACAGCTTCCTGATACGCATGCGACGTGTAGACGCTGCCTTGGTCGCTATGGAGGATCGCACCGGGCACAGCTGGTAATTGATTGAGCGTGTCCAGCACAAAGGCAGTGTCTTGCTGATCCGATATACTGCTAGCTACAATCTCTCCATTATATAAATCCAGAATGCTCGACAGGTACAACATTTTTTCGCCGAACGGTAAGTACGTAATGTAACAAATTTATGCATCGGAGCCTCAGCTTGAAATTGACGCTTTAACAGGTATTCGGCTACATAGGCTGGCTATCCCGTGTTCTTCCGTTTCTTGACTTTGACACGACATTGCAGCTGCTCACGTTGCATAATTCGTTGTACACGTTTGTGATTGATCGTATGCTCCGTTCGTAGCAGTGCTATAATCTTCCGGTATCCATAACGAAATTTATGCCATATACAGAGTTCACGGATGTTCTGAACCATGCAGTCGAGCTTTTCGAGCTTACACGCTGCTTTCCAACGATAGTAGGTAGCACGAGGGACTCCCAGCCATGCACATGCTTGCGTGATGCTGACTTCCCCTTGAATCGAATCGATCAACTCCAATACGATATTTGGCGACACCTCCTTTTCATCTCCTTGTACTTTTTTAGCACATCTAATTGCTGTTTCAAAAACCGATTCTCCACTTTTAATTGCTCCAGTTCTGATGCATACTCCGGCCCTTTGCCGTAGGCGTATTGTTTGCCGACAGGTTGCTCCAACCGATTCAATTGGCCATTACGGTACCATCTCATCCAGGTTTTCACTTGTGTCTTATTCCGTATGTGGAGTTGCTCCATAACCTCCTTTACCGGGACTCCTGACAATCTCATTTCAATGGCCTTCATTTTTGTTTCCACTGGGTAACTTACTCTTGTTGTCAATGCAAAAACACCTCCAAGGTTATCCCCACATCTTACGACATGGATGCATTTTCTTGAAGGTGTTTTAATTTGTCTCACGTTAGGGGGTCAGTCCCAATACGTTCCAGAGAGTGTTTTTTCCTTGTCTCATAACAGTGGGTCTCTTCACTTATCCTGTTAAATATTTTTATATTGTTACCAACCAAAATCAACACCTAAATATTTATAGAGCTGGCGGTTATAAGGCCTAAAATATTCTAAAAGTTCATTTCTTAGTTGTAAGTCCAATTTAAGGTAAGCGCCAGAGTTATCCTTTGTATACTGTTTTAACTCGTACCTTGGCAATCCTAAAAAATCCAAAACACGATGAAATACAATTGCTGGATTCGAGTAAAGATCTTCACTTTTTAAAATCAAGAATTGTTCCGTTGGAAAAAGATTCATCCAAGTCTTTAATTGTTCTACATAACGTCCCCTTGCCAAATAAGAATAGTACTGATAAGGCGGACTTTGATAATTTTCATCTTTTAGCATCTTCATTATTTCAGGTTTTAATCGTGATTCTTCTTTTTTAATAGCTTCTCTAAAGGATAAAGGTTCCGTTCCCATTCTGACTTGATGATGATAGTGAGAATAGGCTCTATCGACCGGATTTCTCAATAAAACAATTAGTTTTATTTTCGGCATGATTTGAAAGATTCTTTTAGGTGTATGAGGATGAAATATATAATATGGACTAGCTTCTCCTGTAATCCATTTTTTAGATTCTAACAAGGGAAATTTACTGCGATACCAATCTAGTCCTTTTTTAAAGTTGATATCAAAAAAATGAACCTCTTTATTCAAAGCGGAAATAATTTGAGGGTGTTGGATCAAATAGTTATAAAGAGAAGTAGTACCACATTTTTGGGCGCCAATAATCAAAAAATCAGGAACAAATTGTTTTGAATTGGAAGTTATTAACATGTCTTCGCTCATTCTCAAACCTCCGAAGGGAACAAATCATAGTTTCATTCCAAATTCTATTGGTTTCAAAATTCATATCCATTTTCCTTTTTTGAGTTTATACTCCTTGACACTACAATTATTTTTTAACCTTATTTACTAAAACATAACATCTTCTGATTTCTAGGATGCTTCCAATCACCTATATATTCAACTTTTAATGGTAATCCCTCGATTAAATATGAAAATATTGAATAGTGATAGTGATACGGATCGCTATCTAAGAAAGTAACAACGTCTTTACATTGCAAAATCCCATCCAGATTAAATTTCTCATTAGATTCAAAAAAAAGTTACAAAAAACTTACCGCCCTTTTTTAAAGCTTTTTCGATATTTACCAAACAACGTTGTATAACATTTAACGAAGATGAGTAAATACCGATTGAGTAATTGCAAAATCAAACTTTTGATTAAATAAATTAAATTGGAAATCCTCATTGACCAAAAAATTGGGGTGTTTATTTAATAAATCAGCCTTTTCTAATTCTTTTTTCCCAGCTTCAATTAAAGATTGATTGATATCTATACCATAATAGTTACTGTTATTTAGATAGTTAATAAAATATACCCCTCCTCTTAAAGCACTATAACCTACATCAAGCAAAGAATGTTCTGGTTTCATTCCGTTATTCACTAAAAATTCAAATTGAAGTTACCTATTTCTTCCCATAGACCACCAACTGCTTCCCTATGTTTATTATTTTCAATTTGACTTTTAGTCAATTTTAAATATTTATAATGATTTTTATTCATGTTACCCCTTCTTTTCCTATAGTTTTCTTATTTTGATAAGTCCAATCAGATCTCTACCAATTTCATTTTCAACTTCTTAGTCTAACTACCATTTTTCTGGTTGAATTCTGCGATAAAGGTCAAGAAATAGATAATTTATTAAAGTGCTTTCCTACTTTTAATAAATTATAATATTCTCTTAAATCTAAAAATGTTAATAAATTAAAAGGGGGTAATACCAGGAAACTAGATTGTTATTTTCTGAGAGGTTCTGCAAATTATCGTTATGTCTATCTCCTGAAGAACCACTTTCTTTTTTAGAAAGTGCAATCGATTGGTTAAGGTACATAAACATATCTACCTTCTTTTGTATTAATCAGTAGTTTATTGAACATATAATTCAATTTATGTCTATCCGGAAACCCTTCGATATTGAGTTGTATAAATTCCTTCCCTGTATCAAGTAGGCATCGTACTAAATGTGCAATAAAAGTAAGTTGTTTCTTGTATTGTGCCTTCACCGCTCCGGATCAAGCGCAACCGCCGGCGTCATGTATCATTTGGGAATTCATATGGGAGATTCTTCAAATGATGGTCCCTACCCTGGGAACATAAAGGGGCATTTTGAGGATTATGATTTCGTAATCCTCAATGATAAAATTCTTCATCATGCGAGAAAGGCAGAAAATGCGATTACAGAAAAAATCGCCATCTTATTCCCCCTCTCTCATTACCATTATTTTACCATGACCTCCATATCCCTTGTTAAACAAATCTGCCAGTTAGCTCAACGGCTGCCAAGCGAATCACCACCTGGAAGAGAATCCCATTCCTCTACATTGGGACCAAGGTAGCGTGTTAATAACCTTATTGCAATTTCTTTATTATTCGTTACCTGTTAGCAAGAAGTTAAACTTGCCTTTTCCATACTACAACTATTAAATATCCCAATACTATACCGCTCACCATCATGGCTTCGTCGGTGTTCTTAATTAAGGTTTGTGAAAAAGGTAATGAAATTACGGTCCCAGAATAAAACAGCACAGGGAAGAATAGCACATACAAGGCCGGGATTCCGATGATCACCAGCGCTATCAAATCCAGCCTCCACGCTCCATGTTTATGGAACTCTTTATACAGACGGGGTAACCCCAGTAGAAGGCCAAGAACTACAGGGAATAAGATAGCCAGTAACAGCGCTTCTTTAATGTTCGTGTTGAACGTTTTTTGTGCTTCTAACATTATGGAATGCTTCCATTCAACACCTCCCATAAATACTGCAAAAAACAAGGCCACAAAAACCATTAACGACAGCATTCTCTTTATTATAGGATTCATGCCATTCCTCCGGATCTACAGAAATTCATTCAATTCTTATATGTCTCTCTAATCCCTGCAAAGTTACGTTCGAACAACTTCCACATTCTTATCAGCGTTTCTAAGGGCTGATGGGAATTATTCTTTAGTTGAAAGGGTTGCCGTGATACTTCCTAATCGCGATTGAACGATCGTACCCGTTTTGTTTAATGCAAAATGCCTCAGGCGGATACTAAATGGCACGACGACGACAACAACAAATGTACATAGGTAACTTCTAACTTAGGTATCTTGAGCATTACGATCAGGCATTTCTTCAACAGATACATTATCGAAACCAAACTTTGCTTTGATTTCATCCGCTAAATTTTGAGTTAGATCATCCACCTTAACGATAACCTTTTCCTCAACAGGACTCCAACCTACGCTCATGGCTTTATTATAATTCTTCGTTTTGAGGAAATCAGTAACAGGTTCAACCATATCTTGCAACATCTTAGGATTCTTTGTTGCTTTCTTGATTACAACCTTCGCACCTAAACGTTCTTCGATATGCTTACGAGCTTCTTTCCATTTTGGGGAATTTTCTTTATCAACCTTGAAGATAGCTTTATTGCTATCGTTATCCCAATACCATATCAAGTCCTCCAACAACGCTTCATTATCCACCACAGTTTCACCAGAATCAGGATGCTTCGTTGGATATTGCTTATCCAACTCTTCTTCAATTACTGATCTTACATCTTGTTGGAAAGCATTCAAATCATCTATTGCTCCTGCTTCTGCCTTCTTAGGTGGCAGATTTTTCTTTTCTTCAACTTGAGGTGTGTCTAATTTTGTTTTCTGTTCTGACGTAATTCCACAAGCGGTTAGAATCACGATACTTACCAAAAACAACATCGCTGTTTTGATAATCATTTTTACCTCACCATTTTGTTTTAGTTTCTTTTGTTGAATGTTAAGACGTGACACCCAGTTAAAATGTTGCTAAATGAATGTTCTCCAGATTGTGGGAAACGGTATAAGCCGCCACAAGTTCAAGACCACCCATTAAGCTAACCTGCCAGTTTGCTTAATAAAAAGAGCAGGCCGCCTCAGCACCTGCTCATCCTAGTGTTATAACTATCGTACCCGT
>JBNJJW010000031.1:0-72067 GCA_051750645.1 Bacillota bacterium
AAGTAAAAGTGACAAGTAATAATGTATCATTACTCCGCACTTATGTCAAGAATTATTAATTTCAATTTTCCGCTGCATTTGCCGCATGCATACTTTGCCGGGTCAAGCTTCCGTTTTCGCAAATATTCCATACCGCATTTTCCGCATAAGAGCTTGTAACGAAACGGCATCGTTTTGCGCTGCGATCGCTCTGGAAGCGACTGACAATAACGTGATCCTCCAACATGCGCCAGCAATTTTTTGAAATCGGCATCTCGATGCCGGTATCCCCGTTTCAAAATATGTAAATGATAATGACACAGCTCATGCTTAATAATCTTTTCTGTTTCCTCTTTCCCGAAAACACTTAGCTGGTGCGGACTGATCTCGATGTTATGCGACCCTGTAAAATAGCGCCCTCCCGTTGCTTTTAACCGACTGTTAAACGTTGCCTGATGCTGAAACGGACGACCGAAAAAGGTTAATGAAATATGTTCTACCCATTGCTGCAGAGCTTCGTTAGTCATTGAATATTCTCCCCCAACTACTTGAATTTTAAATGCTCGATACGCTACACTGTCAAGTAGGAATTATTAGATAAGCAGACAACTTTGCAATTGAAGTACGGTAACATACCGAGGGGAGAGCAAAACCTATTATGGCAACTATGCGTTATGTCTTATTGAAACAGAATGACAGCATCCTTTTCGTCGAGATGCCCCATTCTCACGCGTACCAGCTGAGCGCGCTGAATTTGCGTCTTCATAAAGAAATCGATAAATTGACGGCAGAGCATGTCCCGAGCTTGCCCTACGCTGTAGCAGAATGCAACGACGTCGAGCTGCATGATTCATCGATTACCGTCGTATCCGGTCTCGATTATATTAATAGTCTGGAAAAGGATTTTGCCGGGGTACAGGAAAAATCCTACCCCCTTATCTCGCTGCTGACAGAAATTCGTGCGCTTCAAGCACAGCTTGAGCAATGGTACGAAGAGTACGAGGAAGAACGGATCAATTAGGTTGGACCTGCACGGACACTCGCCCTTCCCCATATTGTAGTATTACAACAAGTTAGGCCCGGGAGGAGGACGATGCGTATGCCGCAATGGCTGTGCAATCAACTGATGCGTGCATTTCAGAAGAAAGACCGCAGGCAAATCAAGCTGCTTAACGATTGCTGGTATTTCTACCGTAACAAACAAAGTCCGAAGGAACAAGTGAACGGCACCGAATTCCAATGATAACGCCCAACAGGCTTGCAATGCAAAAAAACCGGCCTCCGCATATGGAAGAGGCCGGTTTGTTATTTATTTCCGCTTTGTACAGCCGGACTTATAGCCCGTTGAAAAATGTAATATCGTCTACCGGTAGACGGGTTGTCGGATGCCCATCTGCTGCAGCTTTGCCGATTGGCAGCATCAGCGTTGGTAAATAGCGGTCCGAAATTTGAAATAACTCTTTTACTTGATCGCGGTTATAGCCGCCCATAGGTACGGTATCATAGCCTTTGGCACGCGCAGTCAGCATAATTTGCATGGCTACAAGCCCCGTATCAAATACAACGATTTCCTTCAGTCTCTCAGGCGGCAAAGAAGTGTAGTATTTTGTCGAGTTCGCCTTAAAGTTGTTCGCCACTTCCTCTGTCATATAACCGGCTTCAACAGCTGCTCCATATATTTTATCGGATAGGCTATACATTTCCAGGTCTCCAAGCACGATGACAATCGCAGAAGCCTCTAGAACCTGCTGTTGATTAAAGGCGATGGGTTGAAGCTTCTTCTTGAGCTCTGAGTCTGTCACAACGAGAAAACGCCAGGGCTGCATGTTGGAAGAAGACGGCGCTTTCGTTGCGATCTCTAAAATTTCACGAATTTCTTCCGGTGAAATAACGAAGCTGCTGTCATACTTACGCACGGAGCGGCGCTCATTAAGTACATTGAAAAAAGAAACATCAGACTGATCTCTTGTTTGAACCTGTTCTTGTGAATCGATTTGAATGGTCATATGATTCCCTCCTAAGGAATGTTTTATCTGTGTGAAAGTTAACACCCTTAACTGCAAAATAACTGTAATTAATATATGTACAGTATAGATTGTGTCGTTACGTTTGTCAATTAACTTACTTTATTTAATAACCTATTTTTTTGAATTAACAGGTGACAACGTTTCAGCCGGCAGCGCGACCTAGTAAAAAACAAAAAGCTTGCCTCATAACAGGCAAGCTCTTTATATAGGCATAGCTTAGCTAGGCTTGCGCATAGTCAAGCTTACGCGGCCTTTCTTTAGATCGACGCTGAGAACCCAGACCGTCACCGTATCGCCAACCGACACCACATCCATCGGATGCTTCACGAATTTATCGCTCATTTGCGAGATGTGGACAAGTCCGTCGTTCTTAATTCCGATATCGATGAACGCTCCGAAGTCGATTACATTGCGTACCGTTCCCTGCAGCTCCATGCCTGCCGTCAAATCCTCTATGTTAAGCACGTCCGTATGGAAGATCGGAGGCGGCAGCTCCTCTCTCGGATCCCGTCCGGGCTTTAGCAGACTGTCCACAATGTCGCGCAGCGTTGGAACGCCTACGCCAAGCGTTGGCGCTATTGACGCGGCATCTACCTGCGACAGTTTAGCCTTCTGCTCCTCTGAGCCCAGCTCCTTAAGATCGAGCTGCAGCTCATTAAACAGCTTATCCACGACATCGTACGACTCAGGATGAATCGGCGTTCGGTCAAGCGGATTGCTTGCTTCCGGTATGCGGAGAAAGCCGATACATTGCTCATATGATTTTGCGCCCAGACGCGGCACCTTTTGCAGCTGCGTTCGTTTAAAGAAGCGGCCGTTCTCCTCACGGAATTTTACGATGTTCTTAGCAATCGTCGCATTAATGCCTGCCACGTAAGAGAGAAGAGATGCCGATGCGGTATTCACATCGACTCCGACATGGTTAACCGCTGACTCGACTACGCCGCCAAGCGTTTCATCAAGCCGCTTCTGGCTTACGTCATGCTGATACTGCCCGACTCCGATCGCCTTCGGCTCTATCTTAACAAGCTCGGCAAGCGGGTCCTGCAGTCTCCGGGCAATCGATACCGCACTTCGCTCGGCCACATCAAGCGATGGAAACTCCTCCTGCGCCAGCTTAGAGGCCGAGTATACGCTTGCGCCCGCTTCATTCACGATAATATACTTCAGCTCTTCTGAGCCCGGTGCAGCGGCTTTACGCTTCCCAATTAAGCTTGCGATAAATTGCTCCGTCTCGCGTGAAGCTGTGCCGTTGCCGATGACGATCAATTCCACTTTGTACTTATCGATCAAACCGTTAATCAACCGCTCGGCTTCGGCCACCTTATTGTTAGGCGGGGTAGGATAAGAAACCGCCACCTCCAGCAGCTTGCCCGTATCATCAATGACCGCCAGCTTGCAGCCAGTCCGGAAGGCGGGATCTACACCGAGTACGATATTGCCGCGAACAGGAGGCTGAAGCAGCAGATTACGCAAGTTTTCGGAGAAAATGGCGATGGCATGCTCCTCCGCTTTCTCGGTTAGCTCGCCCCTTACCTCGCGTTCGATGGATGGAGAGATGAGACGCTTATACGAATCCTCTATAACGGCCAGCAGAACGTCACGAACGGATGAAGACGTACCGTTCCGCAGCAGCTTGCGCTGAATATGCTCGTGAATACGATCGGCAGGCATATCGAACGTAACGCGGAGCACGTCCTCACGCTCACCTCGGTTAATCGCGAGAACCCGATGCGGCGGAAGCTTACGAACGGGCTCCTGATAGCTGTAGTACATCTCGTACACGGTTTCCTCGGCAGCGTTCTTCGCTTCTGTTTTCAAGAGCGCCTGCTCGAACGTGAACTTACGCACCCACGCCCGAATGGAAGCATCGTCGGCTATATTTTCAGCGATAATGTCCATTGCACCCTGCAGCGCATCCTGAGCCGTTGGCACGCCTTTATCTACAGAAATATAAAGGCCCGCTTGATCGAGCGGATCGCCTTGACGAGGCTGCGACCACAGCCATTCGGCAAGCGGCTCCAAACCCCGTTCCTTCGCGACGCTGGCGCGTGTCTTGCGCTTTTGCCGGTAAGGACGATATAGGTCCTCGACCTCCTGCAGCTTAACGGACTTGTTGATATCGGCCCGCAGCACATCCGTAAGCTTGCCCTGCTCGTCAATAAGCCGGATAACCTCGCGCTTACGCTCCTCAAGGTTACGCATATATTGAAGCTTCTCTTCAATCGATCTTAAGTCGTTCTCGTCGAGCTCGCCGGTCATTTCCTTCCGGTACCTTGCGATAAAAGGGATCGTGTTTCCTTCATCCAGCAATCCGACTGCGGATTTTACTTTCGTAATCGGAATCGACAGCTGTGCCGCGATGCCTTTGATAATCCGTTCACTTTCTTCTGCTTTCTGCTCTGCCGTAAGCTTTGATTTTAGAGCTGTATCTTCTAAATCTTCTATAAGCTGCTGCTGCACCTTGATATCTGTCAAACGTCATGCACCGCCCTTTGCTTCATGCTCCTGTATACGGGTTATTAGCCATTTCATATCCAATCGTCGTTCGTCCTCCATGTCCGGGATAGACGATAACATCAGGGTTTAGCTTGTACAGCTTCGTCCGGATGGAATCATACAAATCACGTTCGCGCCCGCCAGGCAAGTCGGTACGACCAACCGACAGTTTAAATAAAACATCGCCGGAAAACAGATGGTTGCCGCATAAGAAGCTAACGCTTCCGGGAGAGTGCCCCGGCGTATGCATGACACGGAAAGTCAGACCAAGCATCTTCAGCGTCTGACCTTCCGCGAGCGCATATTCTGCCGGATCAGTCGATAACGGCGGGGTTACATCCTGCCACCGCATAGATCCGTTCTTACGCGGATCGGTCAGCCAATCCGCCTCCAAATCATGTATGTAGACCGGGCATCCGGCTGCCTTGCGCACTTCATCTACCCCGCCCATATGGTCAAAATGAGCATGAGTAAGCAAAATCGCCTCTACCTTCATGCCTTCGATGCGCTCAAGCAGCCGTTTGGGGTTCATGCCTGGATCGATTATGACCGCCCTCTCCGCCCGTTGTCCGCCTTCCGCGGCAGCAGGCTCCGTAACTGTCAATAAATAAGCATTCGTTTGCAATGGTCCTAACGTAAATGTCTCTATCTTCATGTCCGTACTCATAGCGGCTTAAACCGACTCCAGCAATGTGCGCAGCTCTTTTACAATAACGGACTGATAGCCTGTGCCTTCTCCATAGCGGCGCCCCATCTCTTGACGGGTAACGGCTAGCTTTTCTTGATAGTCGGCCGCATCGCGATCCGGATTTTCTTGCTTAAAAGCAATCATCGCCTCCTGCACATGCTTCGGACGAGGTCCCCATTGTCCAAGCACAGCACCGCCTGTGTCTGCAATAATGACGATCGGCACAGCGCGGCCGCCCATGGTTAGAAATTGCTCCATTGTATCCAAATGCTCTTCCATAATAAGTATTTCCGTCTCGATACCGCTGTTCTCCAGCGCCCGGAATACAACGGGAATATTTCTAACGACGTCGCCGCACCAGTCCGCCATCAAAATCAAACAACGAAGGTCATCCCGGTTATTTAAAGATTCAAAAAAAGCTTTGTCGCTCTCATCCGTCCACACGAATTTCTCCGACCAATCGATGAACGGCTCTTTATTTTTTGTCATCCCGTCAATAAACTGCTGCGGACTGATTCCTTTGCCAAGCTTGTCTGCTACACTTTTGCTCATATAAATCCCTCTTTCATCAATTTAATGGCTGATACTTAAATAACGCATCCTCTACTTTTCCATTATACCGATTTGCCGCGCGAGCGTAAAAATTTGAAAAGGACATATACAATAAGCAGTGCTATCGCGATTAATATGGCAGGCTGCACATACGGCGCAGCTGTTTCGTCGATTTTATCCCAATTCTCGCCAAGTGACTTGCCTAAATAAACAAATAAAATGGACCATGGCAAGGATGCTAGCGCTGTAAGAAGTGTAAACAATCCAAAATTCATACGTGCCATCCCTGCAGGGATTGATATAACCTGTCTCATTACCGGAACGAAACGTGCTGTGAACACGATTCCCGCACCGTACTTGTTGAACCAATTTTCAGAGATGTCCACATGCTTCTGCTTGATTTTAATAAATTTCCCATACTTCTCAATGATCGGACGTCCGCCGTATCTGCCTATCCAATAGAGAATCCAGTTTTGGCCGACCGCCCCAAGCGTACCAAATAGAACGGCGCCCCAAAAGGAAATCTCTCCTTTCCAAACAAGGTACCCCCCGAAGCCCAGTACGACTTCACTTGGGATAACTTCAATTAATAGTCCAATTAAAATACCAAAATACCCTAAGCTTTCAACCCATTTTAGTGCTCCATCCAAAATTTCATGAATAAATTCCATTCTTTCTCTCAATCCGCCTTCCTTTATATAGTATAGCTATTACGCTGAAGCTATTCTAACACACGATACAGACAGCCATCCACTTTTGTCATGGCTTGACAAGCCTCTGCATAGACTAGCCTTAATCATACCAATAGATGAGGTGATCGTTTCATGGCCAAAGTATTTGTAGTGAGCAAAAAACAGATCCAGCTGTTTATCGTAGTAGCGGCGATAATCATTTTAGCAGGCGTATACTTAAGCTGGGATAAGTCGCGAGCGGTTAACGGACAAGCTTCCGAGGCACGTGTCATCCAGCTTGTTACAGGCGAATACGAAACACAAACCGCCGACGGTAAAAAACTTGAAGTGTACATTTGGCACCCGGGTACTATATTCGTTAACAAGGGAGAGCCAATCGAGCTTCAAATCAGCGGTGTAAACGGAAATAGTCATCCGTTTGTTGTGGAAGGCCTCGGCATCCGCGGTGAAGTAACGAAGGGCAAAACGACAGTTGTGCGGTTCACCGCCGACAAGGCAGGCACCTACCCCGTTTTATGTTTGACCCATACCGATATGAGTACCGGCGGGCCCATGGTCGGTTATATCGTCGTGCAATGATTATTTGGACGTGAAACCGACCTAGTGACCTACTCCTCCCCGGGCGCATACATATGGGGTAGAGAGGAGTCGGTTTACGATGAAGTCCAACTCGCAAAAGCATACCGCCGGCTATCCGACCGCGCGCAAAATTCGAAGAGCCTGCAGCAATGAGCTGTACCGTACCGCCAAGCGGATGAAGGTATGGATTTCAAAGGAGAAGATGGATCAGGCCGAAGCGATCTATTTCAAAAAGGTTATCCTCAACTTAACATGGATCGTCGAAAATGAAAGCAATCGCAAGGTGCAAGCCGACTGGTGGGACGAGAACGTCAGCGCTGAAATCGCTGAGCTATGGGAAGTTGACCGCGCTAAGCTATGTACGGCCTTCCGCGAAGCTTACGGCGGCTAACTGCAATCGAATAGCCTGACGGCTTGCTGTCGTCAGGCTTTTTTTGTTTCCGGAACCATATACGAACTGCAAAACTAAATAATCGGGGTGTCTACCTTGCCCATCAAAATTCATCCATCCTCTCATCAAAGTATTTTATTTCCAGAATCATACACCTCTTATTAAACGTTATAAAATAGGATAAAGTTTCATTTTTTTCCAGACAAAAAAGAGCCCGGTTGGAAAGCGCGTTTTTTCGCGCCTTGTCCGAGCTCTCTTGAATGGCTGTCTTTAACTGGCAAATGGGAATTTACTTTCCTTCCTGCAGACGATCGCAGGATACCGTTTTTGTATCAACCGGATTATTTTCTACCATTACCGTCGCCATGCCGTTTGCCTCATCTACATTTTCAATCCAGACGGAATCTCCGTCAAGTTGTACTAAGAATGTCTGTTCAGACTCGTAGATTTGTTTCGCGCGTGCTGTGTCCATGCTTTTTATTCCTCCTGAAAAGTTTTGTCCACAAAACTTGCTTTGAGTGCATTTACTTTGTTTCCTGTTCCATCGTATCTGTTGTGGATTCGTCAATAAGGCCGTTTTGAAGCGTCACATTGCCGCCGCCTAATCCTTCATTCACCATTCGATCGATATCCATAAAATAATCGTCCCGGCCTTCATGCTTCGGCTCGCCAGATGTCAGCTTGTCTTGATTGTTTGTATCCGTCATTCGAGTTCCCTCCTTCGACAGCTTAGCTTTGATTGCCCTCTCGAGAAATATGCCCGAATTCCGCGTTAACCATTCATCCTTCATAGCATTGGAGAGAGAATATGGAGAATCGACTCCGCAGCCTTCTGCCGCCGAGATCTCCTCATAAATTGCTTCAGCTCCATCTCCCGGCTATTTTGCAAATCGTTCATGAAGTCTGCTTCCAGGCGTTTTATCGTACGAGGATCGAAGAGCACCGCATTAATCTCAAAGTTGCTGTGCAAGCTGCGCATATCGACATTCGCGGTTCCAACCATTCCCAGCATCTGATCGACAATCATGACTTTTGCATGAACGAATCCTTTCGCATAACGGTATACTTTAACGCCTGCTTCAAGCAGGTCCTGCATATAGGAAAAGGTAGCGAGCAGAACGAGCCTGGAGTCAGACACGCCGGGAATAATAAGCTTTACGTCAACACCGCTCAGCGCAGCCGTCCTTAATCCCATCATCAGACTAGGATCAGGGATAAAGTATGGAGTAGTTATATAAATCCGGGTTTTAGCCGCTGTAATCGCCGCGAACATAACCTCCATAATTTTCTGGTCATTATGACCAGGCTTACTAGACACGATTAGCACTCGTTCTTTCCCTCCGCATTGATGAACAGGCATATAGGGGCTGCTTTCAAGCTTCTCCTTCGCCGCAAACGCCCAATCATTCATAAAGAGCTCCTGCAAAAAATAAACAGAGTCGCCTTCCAGCTGCAAATGCGTATCCCGCCAAAAGCCCAGCTTAGGTTCTTTCCCTATATACTCATCTCCGATATTAATGCCTCCGACAAAACCAACCTTTCCATCCACTACAACGATTTTACGATGGTTGCGATAATTTAATCTTCTGTCGTAAAAAGCGATGCGAGGCGGAAGAAAACAGCTTGTCTGAACGCCAGCTGCGCGCAGCTCTTGTATGTACTGCTCGCTCAAGTGCAAGCTGCCGATGCCGTCGTATACGAGCCGCACCTCAACGCCCTCCCTGGCTTTACGAACAAGCACTTCCAAAAAACGCCTGCCAATCCCATCATCGCGAATCGTGTAGTAATCCAAATGAATATGATGACGTGCTTTTTCAAGCTGCTCTAATATCGCCTTAAATGTAGCTTTTCCGTCTGTCAGCACAGTTGTTTCATTGCGGCTTGTTATCGGAAACTCCACTAACCCTGTAAGCATGGCATAAAGCTTTTCTTGCTGCTGCAGCTGCTCGTTGCCGATTTCATGAGCACCGTTGACCGTTTCTGACATTCCGCTCGCATATTGAATCTTCTCCTGCTTATACCGCTCCATTCGTCTTCTTCTCGTGAAATCTTTACCGAGCATAATATAGGCGACGAAACCGATTATCGGACAGACAAACGCGATAAAGAGCCATGCGGTCATCTGTGCTGGACGGCGGTGCTCCAACAGAAAAATAGCCGCCAATTGTGCAACATAAACGAAGAGCGCAGCGGTCAGCCAAACGAGCCATGCGGCCATGTGAACACCTCTTCTCCTTAACGCCTCTTGCCGTGACAATCGTTTCTAGTTTGAGCCCTTGAATGGAAACGTATACTGCTTCTGTATAGAAAAAGCCCGTCGATTATTTCTAATCGGACGGGCTTACATCAAGACTAATATTGAGCTATTGTTTTAAAGATATGCCTTCGTTACCGCGCTCCATATGCGTGAAAATGATACGGTGCATGCTGAACCTTCGGCTAATGAATGAAGGAAGATGATGGAAGTGTAATCCCAGCTTATACCCAATCAGCTTAGCTGCCGATTCAGCCAGCAGTTTAGGGATCAACCTCCATTGACGAGTTCGATGAAGCTCCTTTAGCTGCAGTTTCACGAGCTTTGAGCCAGCTTTGCCAACAGCACTGTAAGGTGTTAGCAATGTGTTACATCTCATTGATACGCCGTTATCGAAATAACGTCTGAACTGCTGCGCTATTGAATAATCGTGAGAGTGATACACAATCGCTTCTGCGCTATAAGCCACGCTGTGTCCAGACAAAATACACTTAGCAGCCATAAACAAATCCTCATTAAAGATGACTGGTTCCTGAAAACGTCCCATCTCTTCGAATGTCTTTCGTTTAATCGCTGCACAAACATTTGAACAAAAGAACGTTTTTATGCCGAGTGCTGCGATGTGCTCATAAGTTTTGATTTCCGACTGTTCCGGATAATTGTATTGTCTTGCGACCCGCTCCAAAACATTAGACCCCGGTCTCGATTGTTGTCTTGCATATGCATATACGACTTTCTCGCGGCTAAGCAGTGGCTTTGTCAGCTGTTCTATAAGTAGGTCATTAAACGGGAGTGCATCCTGTGTCATGAACATCAATATGTCACCCTTGGCGTTCGCTGCGGCTCGGTTCCGTGTACCGCCGTGATCGAACTCGCTGCGCTCAACGGTCAAGACACGTGCTCCGGCTTCATACGCCCGTTCAGGCGTTCCGTCGTCAGACATAGAGTCAATGATAATGATCTCATGCGGACTAACAGTTTGCCTCTTCAAGCGCTCCAGAAGGTCCTCGAGCTCGGCCCCTGCATTCAAGGTAGGAATAATAACCGATACTTTGGGGGATGATCCATTATCAGTATGCATTTTTGTTGATCAAGCCTTTCAGCACCGTCTTTAAAATAATTTTGATATCAAACAAGAACGTCCAATTCTCAATGTAAAAAATATCATGCATGATTCGATCTTGTATGGATGTATCGCCTCTAAGACCATTTGTCTGCGCCCAGCCTGTTATGCCGGGTCGAATTTGATGTTTGATCATATATTTCGGTATTTCCTCTTTAAATTGATGAACGAAATAAGGTCGCTCCGGTCTTGGGCCGACTACACTCATATGACCAAAGAGCACGTTAAAAAATTGCGGCAGCTCATCCAAACTCGTCCGGCGCAGGAAGCTGCCGAAGCGTGTTCGACGCGGGTCGTTCTCCACGGTCCACTGCGTATCGGAAACTGTGTTGGTAGATACATGCATCGACCGGAATTTGTACATTAAGAACGTTTTGCGGTCTAGGCCCATACGCTCCTGTTTGAACAGGATTGGACCGGGGGAAGTGAGTTTGAGACCTATGATTATGAAAAGCATGATAGGCGACGTTAAAATAATGGCGAAAAGCGAAAATGCGATATCAAACCAACGCTTCAGAATACGGTTGCTCAATTCATCTAGCGGTACATCGCGTACGTTAATGAGCGGAATGCCCGCAAAATTATCGAAAAACGGCCGTGCAGGCAATAGATCGAAAAAATCAGGAATAATGAGCGTCTTCACCCCGGTTCGTTCGCACATTTCGATAATTTCCGCGTACTTCGTATGCGCATCAAGCGGGAGAGCGATGATTACTTCATCAATTGGCGCATTCTCCAGCTTCATCTTTAAATCGTCCAGTTTGCCGATAATCGGCTTCATCTGCCGATGCTCCGGGGCATGCTCCGTTTGGTAATCGTCAAGAAAACCGACAACTTCGTATCCGAGCTCAGGTGAATTCTGCAAATTCGTATAAAAGCTCCGTCCTACAGAACCTGCCCCAACAATAAGTACAAAACGTTTATTATAGCCGCGGCGGCGGAATGAAGAAAGCAACGTTTTAACCCAAGAACGATATGTCGCCACAGCAATAAAATTCATAACGAAAAAGATAACGAGAAATTCCCGGGAAATATGTACTTCTCTCGTAAAGTAAAACAAGCTTAGCAGCCCCAGAAAACTAATCGTTTGAATTTGTAATACCTTCAACACTTCATAGGAATGGTTTTTACGCCGCCTTGGCGAATAAAATTGTAAGTAAAAGCCTACCAGAACAGCCGAAAAGGAATAGACCGTTCCCCATAACAAATAGGTTGAGAACGGCACTGAGTTAATGCTTGGCAGCCAACCGCTATAAAACTTGAGCCAATAAGCAGCCATAAACACAATTAATGTACATAGCAAATCTGCCAACATATATAATTGCGTCAAAAATCGTTGGTTTTGTCGGAGCATGTAGCCGATTTCACCTGCATTCTCTTAAATTTCGACTCTATCAACATTGTATCAAAATTGGAAACGTAAGAGAACACTAATTTTTTCCATATATACAACTTATGTAAACCTTTAATTATTATGACCACGTAAGAGATTGGCTTTGTTCTTAATCCATTTTCGTTTATGCAGCATGCTTGGAATTGAGAGGAAGATGAAGGGCCAGCAGCGCAATAGCCCAGGTTCACGTAGTACAATATACCCTAATTTTACAACTTCTGCCGCAAATATTAAAGGGACGATAACGAAAGAATGCCAGCCGAAGGTCTCATTTTTCATCAATGTGAAAAATCTGTTTTGATACGAATGTCGACGTACGAACAACGGGACGCTGCTGCGTCCTCCCTTCTTCCATCCTCTGTGATGAATGGCTTTTGCAGCCGGTACATAATAGGACGTCCAGCCGAGTTTATTCGCACGCCATGCTACGTCGACATCTTCCTTATAAGCAAAAAAATGCTCATCAAAAAATTGACCCTCGATTTCAATATCTCGGATCATAGCACTACGATATACAGCAGCTGCGCCGGATACGCCGAAAACAGGTTGAGAAACATCCCACTTATCAGCATGTTCACCAGCACCAAGATCATATGCATTTCTGGTTCGCTTCATGCCGAGCCCTGCGCTGTCCATGATGTTAGTGTCATCCGCTAATACAAGCTGTCCAGTTACACTGCCAACCTTAGGCTGTCGTTCCATAAATGCTATAACCTCAGATAAATAATCCGGATCAAGCACTACATCCGGATTTAAAACTAGCACATAATCCGAACGGGTTTGTCGGATAGCCTGATTTTGGCCACCGGCAAACCCATTGTTTACTTTGTTCAATATAAAATGAACCTGATCGGCAAATTGCAGCACACGCTCGGCGGTGCTATCTGTTGACGCGTTGTCTACTACGACTATTCGTTCAACTGGATGGCTTTGCTTTATAACCGCGTTCAGACAAGCTTCAATATCATCAGCGCTATTGTAGGTAACTATACATACGCTAGCTGTCGCCATAGCTTTCATCACTCACTGTCTTTAAGATAGTGTCTCAGCGCTTCTCTCCATGGACGTAAAACATTAAGACCGTTACTGCGGATTGCGCTGTGTTCCATTACCGAATATGCCGGTCTTGGAGCAGGCCTAGGAAATTCCGCTGTTGTACATGGTTCAACTTGAATGTTAACCCCGCTATCCTCGAATATCGCTTTCGCAAACTCATACCAAGAACAAATGCCACTGTTTGAAGCATGATAGATACCATAGTAATCCGTATTCACAAGCTCCAGCAGAAAAGCGGTTAAATCATAGGTGTACGTCGGTGACCCTAGTTGATCCGCAACAACCTTCAGTTGATCACGTTCACCGGCTATCTTCAGCATCGTTTTTACGAAGTTATTGCCGTACTTGCCGTATACCCATGAAGTACGGACAATATAGTAGCGGTCGTGCAGAGTCTTAACCGCTTGCTCACCTGCAAGCTTTGACTTCCCATAGACAGTCTGCGGATTCGTATGATCATACTCATTGTATGGTGTTGAGCCTGTTCCATCAAACACATAATCCGTGCTGATGTAACAAAGCTTGGCACCAACTTCTCTAGCTGCCACTGCCACATTCCGAGTAGCGGCTGCATTCACACGAAAAGCCTCGTCCGGTTCGGATTCGGCTTTATCTACAGCTGTATAGGCAGCGCAATGTATAACTACGTCAGGACGGTGCAGCGTGAATATATTTCGACATGCAGCCAGGCTGGTAATATCCAACTCATTACGGCCGAGTCCAATGATGTCGGCAGTATCCGTCGTCCACTCCGTCAATTCCCGTCCAAGTTGTCCATTCGCGCCCGTAATGACGATTTTTAATTTAGGCATGTTATTCGTTCGCCTCCAGGCGATCCTTATATTGGGTATCATAGTACTGTTGATAGGAACCGGATGTCACCTGTTCCATCCATTCCTTGTTGCTAAGATACCAACGAATCGTTTCCTTAATACCGTCCTCGTAGTTGAATTTCGGCTGCCAACCGAGCTCATTACGGATTTTGTCTGCATCGATAGCATAACGGCGGTCATGACCGAGACGATCCTTCACATACGAAATAAGCGATTCCGGCTTGTTCAGCTCTTCGAGGATCGTACGCACGACCTGCAGGTTGTTACGTTCATTACGGCCGCCAACATTGTACACTTCGCCATTGCGTCCTTTGTGAAGCACCAGATCGATGGCGCTGCAGTGATCCTCTACATACAGCCAGTCACGCACATTGAGGCCATCGCCGTAAACCGGGAGCGATTTATCCTGAAGAGCATTTTGGATCATCAACGGAATCAGTTTTTCCGGGAATTGATACGGACCGTAATTGTTCGAGCAGCGTGTAATATTGACGTTCAGGCCAAATGTTTCATGGTAGGCACGTACAAGCAGGTCCGCTCCGGCTTTACTTGCCGAATATGGACTATTTGGCGCAATCGGCGTCTCTTCGGTGAAGAGCCCCGTCTCGCCAAGGGTTCCGTAAACCTCATCTGTAGAAACCTGTACAAATTTATTGACGTTGTAATGCTTAGTAAGGTCAAGCAGCGTTTGCGTTCCAAGAATGTTTGTGCGAACAAAAATATCCGGATGCAGAATGCTGCGGTCAACGTGCGATTCGGCTGCAAAGTTTATGACAGCGTCGATACCTTTTTGAAATAGAGGTTCCAGATCGTTACGTTCCGCAATATCCGCCTTCACGAACGTATAGTTCGGATGCTTCTCGATCGAACGTAAATTTTCAAGATTGCCGGCGTATGTCAGCGCATCAACATTGATGATCTCATAGCCCGGATAGTTTTTAATCATATATAGAACGAAGTTGCTTCCAATAAACCCGGCCCCGCCGGTTACAAGTATTTTCATGAAACGAACTCACCCTTCATATACAAAGTTGATTTCCGCATCGGCAAGCACGGGATGCTTCCCGTCCTTATCCGATAAAATCGGATTCGACGTCGGCCAGTCGATAGCAAGCGCCGGATCGTTCCAGGCAATGCCCCGGTCGTGTTCAGGAGAGTAGAGGGCATCTACCTTATACTGAACCTCGCAGTTTGGAACTAGAGTACAGAAGCCATGTGCAAAGCCCTGAGGGACGAGAAGCTGCCGCTTATTAGCTGCACTCAGTATAAAGCCTTGCCACTGTCCGAAAGTAGGAGAGCCCTTGCGTATATCGACAACGACATCGTAAATTGCGCCGGCAGTTACACGTACCAGCTTCGTTTGCGCTTTCGGGTTCAATTGATAATGCATGCCGCGAAGCACTCCCGGTTCTACGGATAAAGAATGATTGTCTTGAATAAATGCATGTTGAATTCCATTAGCATGTGCGACTTGTTCATTATAACTTTCCGTAAAGAAGCCCCGGTGATCACCAAAAACATTAGGTTCTAGCAGCTTTACTCCAGGAAGCTTCGTTTCGATAATCTTCATGTGTCACCTACTCTATTAAAGTTTAAGTTTGCCAAACTCTTCGCCGAAAGTAAGATCCTTCGCTAGTTCATTTGCTTTAGTTAATGAGAAATGCGTACCCGCATCCGTCCACCAGCCTTGAAGAATATCGTAGCTGAGCTCGCCTGCTTCAATATAAGCGTTATTCACATCCGTAATCTCAAGCTCGCCTCTGCCTGACGGTTTAAGTGTTTTAACAATTTCAAAAACTTTGCTATCGTACATATATATTCCCGTTACAGCAAAGCTGCTCTTTGGTATTTTTGGTTTCTCTTCAATGGATACAATCTTTGCTCCGTCTAACTCAGGTACACCGTAACGTTGAGGATCGTGCACTTCTTGAATAAGGATTTTCGCTCCGTTCTGCTGCTGCTTAAAGTTATTTACGAACGAAGTAATGCTATCTTCAAAAACATTATCTCCAAGTATGACAACCATCTGATCGCCACATACAAAATGCTCTGCTAGCCCTAGTGCTTGTGCAATACCTCCAGCTTCATCCTGTACTTTATAAGTAAGGGTTACACCGAATTCATGACCGCTGCCGAGCAAATTAACTACATCACCCATGTGATCCTTACCGGTTACGATAAGGATATCTTGGATGCCTGCTTCTTTAAGCTTTGCAATAGAGTGGAAAATCATTGGGTATTTGCCGACAGGCAGTAAGTGCTTGTTTGTTACCTTCGTTAAAGGAAACAGGCGTGAGCCTGTTCCACCTGCTAGAATTATGCCTTTCAATCCATTCACTCCCATTTGCTTATATTGATGATGACTTTGCTTCTGCTTTACTAGGTTTAAAAGTAAAATACTTATGTCCGATATAGCTCGTTACAATTGGAACGGAAATCCCAACGAAATGTGCAACTTCATGGGAATGCCAATCAAAATCGAGAAATGGAAGAAACCATTTAACTAATAACATGCTTATGGCATAGGTCTGCAATACTGCAAAAATATTAACAACAATAAACATAATAAATTGTCGAGTTGTTTGATTATCAGCTTCTTCAAATACTAACCATTTGTTCAGCAAGAATGCAACAATCATTCCAATAATATAAGCGATGATAATTGAGAGCGCGTAGCTCAATAGATAATCTAAAAGTAATCTAGAGAGGAAGTTAACTGCAGCAGCCGATCCCCCTACTAACATAAACTTCACAAATTGTTTCGAGCGAAAAATACCGAGCCGGCTCACTTGCTATTATCCTCTTTTACGAGGTCAGCCAGTTCAAGTCCAATTCGCATACTTTCAGATATTGATCTATCTTCTGGATAGTAATAGGAAGTATCAGCAAGATAAAGACCTGCGATCTCAGATTTCATAGAAGGCAGCGTATCAAGGAAACCAGGCGTACATACCGGTTGAGCATATTGATAACGATGAACATGCGTTGCCAATACCCATTCCTCAGTGAAATCTTTATTAATAAGCTTCAAGTAGCCAATTACTTCATCTAGAAACTTCTCATTAGACTCTTTATATTTTGGATGATTTATATGAAGGTAGAACGGAACATATAGAACTTTATCGGCTAACGGATTAAGATTAGAGTACTCAATGGCACCTGGAATTCCCATACGAGAATCATTAATGTTTAACCAGAAGTTTTCAGTAATTTGCTTTTTAAGTTTCAAAACAACGCACACGACACCTACATTATTAACCGAAGCGATTTGTTTTTTTGTTTTTTCAGGAAGTTTTGGGATTAAATTCGGCACATAAGGTAAAGGGACTGTAGAAACAATCTGGTCATAGGGTAAAAATTGCCCTTCTGACTTAAGTCCCGTAACCTTACCATCTTCTATTACGACCTCATCAATCACGCGTTTCAACTGAACTGTTCCTTGCTGCACTTCGACTCGTTCCTTCAATTCGTAGAGCAGTGTCTCAGATCCTCCCTCTATATATCCCATTCTCTCTGTAAAAATATTTTTCCTGGATATACCAACTCGCTTTACCCGTGTACCAATCCATGCAGCAGATATATTAGAACTATACTCATAGAACTTAAGATCGAACAACGGCCTCCAAAAAATATCATATGCTTTTTGACCGACTGCCGATTTAATCCAGTCATATGCATTTCGTTTATCTAAGCTATCCCAGCTTTTTCGTTTACTTGTTAAGAAAATATGAAGACCATACCTAAATTTAGAGACGAGTGATGCCTTAGGAAATGTTAATAACGCAATCGGATTTCCCCATTTGTAAAGTTTACCTTCATAAAAGAAACCCATTTTAGTGTCTACCCATTTCAACTTATCTGAAATGCCTAACTCTTTCAGCATGTCAAACAGTGTATAGTCTGGTGCACACACGAAGTGGTAATAACGTTCAATAGCCAATCCATCGAAATCAAATGATGCTGACATTCCGCCTATACGATCGTCTCGCTCATATACATCGACAGAATATCCCTTCTTAGTAAGGTCATAAGCGCAAGCTAATCCCATTGCTCCCGCACCTATAACAGCAATTTTTTTCATCCTCTTATACACCTCAACGTTTCAATATATATTTACTGTATTTTGGATGATGATGTGTTTCCTGCATAGCTAATTCGAAAGGAGTTGCATTAAGCTTGAATCTTTCCCACCAAGGATCTTCTGGAAAGTCGTCACCTGCGGCCAGAGCTTTAAGTTGATCAGCTGTGAATGGAGGCTTTTTACTAAACAAGGCATAGACACGTAATAAAAAAGCAAAAAACCACATAGGGATATGAATAATCAGAGTCTTCAATCGTTTAGTCCTCTTAATCGTTCTAATAATATCTACATAATCAATTCGTTCTTTGCCTGTAATGTTAAATACCTCTCCATTAGGCTGTTCTTCCATACAAGCAATGATAACGTTACAGAAATCCTTAGCATAGAGCGGTTGTCTCATGAATTTACCATCCCCCGGGATAGGGAAAACAGGGGTAAGCCTCATAAATCGTGATAACCATCCAAGATGCTTCCGATCAAACCAGCCAAACATAAGGGTTGGTCTCAGAACGCTATGTTTAATTCCACTATTGACGACCATTTTTTCTTGTGTTGCCTTAGTCCTTGTGTAGTCATCATCTGCTACCGAAATGACTACGGAAGAGCTTATATGTACAATGTAAGGTATTTGATACTTCTTTGATGCTTCAAGAATATATTCTGTGGCGACAATGTTATTCTGTACGAATGGGTCAGTTGTTTTGCTCGTAATCTGAGCCTGTAGAATAATTAATACGGCGCCATTAACAAATGAGTCCATCCAGATGCCTCTCTGTGATAAATCAGCTTCAATAACTATAATGTCAGGATGTAGTTGACGCAAATATTGCAAATTATATCCATGTTGATCAATGGCTACAATGTTCCTGTAGCCTCTCTCTTTGAGCAGTACAATAAGATTCTGTCCAACAAGTCCAGCAGCTCCGGGAATAATTATTTTTGAACTAGCATTCATTTTATCTATCCTCCATAGGACATTTCTACATAAATTGTTTGATATATACGACTACTGCACCGAATAAAATCAATGTTACGATGATATGTTTATCACTAACCAATACATCCTCAGGTTTCCCGCCGGCATTCTCCATATGAACTAGATAATAATACCTAAAAATTCCATAGATGACGAAAGGAATTGTATACATCATTGCGGTATTTACTGTAGCTGCATACATTGAATAAAAAACTATTACAACTCCAGTAACAATTGACATAAGTTGATCTAGCAGTTTGACGGAGTAAAAATCAAGGACCCTCCTTCTACTCGAAGGGTCATTCTCAAACAACTCTAACTCGTGCCTTCTCTTACCTAATGCTAGAAATAGGGATAGCAGAAGAGTGCATAGGACAAACCATGATGTTAAGTCTCCGTTAACAGCCAAAGCTCCTGCAACAGCTCTTAATACAAATCCTGAAGCAATGATCATGACATCAATAATCACTACATGTTTTAAACGAAGGCAATACGCCAAGTTTAATACAAAATATAATAAGAGAACGAGTAATAACTCAATACTAATTAGCAGACTTAAGCAAACGGAAGCTGAGAAAGTAATAACTGCCAGAATTACACCTTGTGCTGTCGATATAGCACCAGATGCAATCGGTCGCTTACGTTTGTCCGGGTGCAATCTATCTTTCTCCACATCCACAATATCATTGATAATATATATGGTGCTTGACATAAAAGAAAAACAAATAAAAGCAATAAAAGCATTCAAAAAGGTATACGGATCAAGAAAAGTACCCGCAAACAGAGCTGATGCGAATACAAGAAAGTTCTTGGTCCATTGTTTAGGACGAAGTTCTTTAACTAGTTCTTTTAACACATTACTTTTCACTTGCTCAATACTCGTAATAGCAGCACGAGGCTCCAATTGCTTCACTCCTAAATAATAAATTGGAACAGATACCCAAGTAACGATCCTAGAACTAATCCGCCTAGAACCTCGACCTTCGTATGTCCCATGCTTTCCCTATGTTTCTTGCCATTTTCATTAACTGTTAGCTTATTCAAGCTCTCAGCATGGTAACCAACATGTCTTCTTAATCCAGTAGCATCAATAACTACAATCATAATCATCGCTACCCCAAGACCAAATATTGGACTTGTAAATCCTTCTGTAAACCCTATCAACATTGTAACGGTTGTAACAATAGTAGTGTGGTTACTTGGAAAGCCCCCATTACCCACTCGATTTCGAGCTTCTTTTCCGTAACGGACATAATTAATAATAAACTTCAGCACTCCCGCCACGAACCAACCGACCATTGGTACGATGAAATAATACATAAGTCACCTTCTATTATAGTGATAATTTCTTAAATATACTTTCAGGAATTGATTTAATAATTAACATTATCCATTTCCAGAAGAACGGAGTATATAGTATTGCTTTCTTCTTGCTAATAGCTTTGATAATATCTCCTGCAACTTTTTCAGGTTTAGCTACCAGGAACAACCCCTCTTGGCCATAGGTCATCTTTGTATCTACGAATCCAGGTTTAACTGTAGTGACGGAAACACCGGACTTTGCAAGGCGATTTCTCAACCCCTGCAGAAATAACGCAAGGGCACCTTTTGCCGATCCATACATATAATTACTCTGACGTCCGCGATCGCCTGCCACGGATGAAATAGCGCAAATGAATCCTTGTTTTTTGTTCTCAAAATAGTTGGCAGCAATATGAAGAATAGAAACACATGATGTATAATTGACATCGATGATTTCCCTTGTCAAATCAATATCACTCTGTGCCTGCTGTTGTTGTCCCATATATCCATAACATAGGATGACACCATCCAAGTCGGCAATATGGTTAATACAATTGTTAAAGAAAGATTCGTGAGTATCATATGAGGTTGCCTCGTACATTTCAGAATATACCGTAGCCTGATATCGTACTCTGAGATCCCCGGCGATCTTTTCTAGCTCCTCCTTGTTTCTGCCCGCTATAATTAAATTGGTATTACTCTCTGCTAATTGCTTGATAATAGCTTGCGCAATTCCTGATGTAGCTCCTATCACTAATACATTCTTCATCTTAATCCTCCACAATTCCTAATCGTCTAGCCATCGATGACGAGAACAGACGATTGGGGTCAACTTGATCTTTCAAGGAACGGAATTCATTCACTCTAGGATACATTTCCGCAAAATGCTCTGGTGAAAGAGTTGAGTCTTTGGCCAAGTAAACTCTTCCTCCGTAGCGAATAACTAACTCATCTAATGAGTGAATGAAAGGAAACAATGAATCGTCACTAATTGGAATATCAAGTGCAAGGGTATATCCTTTCTTAGGGAAGGATAACATACCTTCATTTTCCACACCTGAGCTCTTTAACACAGCCAAGAAAGAGGAACGATTAGCACTGCTTAGCTTCTCTAGCATGGCTGTTAGACCTTCTAGAGCATGTTCAGGCGGGAACACGGCTTGATATTGAACGAATCCCTTCTTGCCATACATTTTGTTCCACTGATGAATGGAATCTAATGGATAGAAGAAACTATCATACCCCGAAATCTTATGAGCATCTTTCGGATGTATGTTGTAATAGAGTGTATTGAAGGCTTTGATGGAAAATTGATTAAGTACAAACGAAGGAAAATCTACTGGAATAGAAAGCTTCGTTTTGTGTTGAATAGACAGTAAATCTTTATTCTTCACTTGGTCCTTTATAGCATGGTTACCTCTCATCAGCACACATTTTCCTAATGAAGCACCTTTTGCTAAGCAGTCGATCCATGCAACCGAGTACCGATATTGATCATCTGAATCATTAAATAGCCTAAGTGCTTCTTCTAAGTTTCTTGCGCGTTGATAGTGCACATCGTAATAGGCTGTTTCAATTGAAATGAGTTTGAATTTCACAGTAAGGATAATCCCAGTTAAACCAATACCTCCAACTGTAGCCCAGAATAACTTAATATTTTCCGAACGAGAACAAGTAACAATTTCACCTGATGCAATTAACAGCGTAAACCATTCAACATGTTGAGAGAAAGTTCCGTCTATATGATGATTCTTGCCATGGACGTCATTAGCTATGGCTCCACCTACTGTAATGAATTTGGTCCCTGGTGTTACTGGTAAGAAAAAGCCTCGAGGTAGGAATACGTCAAGAATCTCCTTGAAGGAAACCCCCGCCTCGCATTCTAGTAATCCTGTTGATTCATCGAATGATATAAATTTATTCAACTGTGTAGTAACAATTGTTCCATTATCTTTATTCAATGGAGTGTCTCCATAACTTCTCCCAAGACCATATGCAATCCAATTAGTTAGATCAGAACGAGCTATTGTTTCACGCAGTTGTGCGGAAGAATCGGGCCTCGAGACATAACTCTCTTGAACTGGGTATCTCCCCCAGCCAGCTAAATCTTGTTTCATTAACATAAACAATACTCAATCCTCTCGTTTTATTACTATCAAATTTGAATTAATCTGTATAGGATTATCATACACGTAAAACTTCAGATAAAAATGATTAATATATTTTAACATTTGAAATAATAGACCAGTCGTCATTTATATCATTATTAATGCCACCATCAATTCTTAATCTTATTTTCTCTGCTCCTTCAGGAATTCTAGTTTTAAATGTATGAAAATCCAAATCAAATATTTCAGGATTTAACTTAAATTCAGCTATATTACGCCATTCATTTTTAATTTCTGCATCCCAATAAAAATTACTACCATTTGATCTTTTTACATTTTTAACTTCAGGTAATAAACCTAAATCAACCTGAGCATTTTTTTCATTTGTCAATTGGAAAATTACTTCAGCATTTGGGTGTAAAAATAAGAAATCTTTATTGAATACTTTGACAATATGAGGTTGAAAATGAGCAGTTATCGATTCCGGGTATTTTTCAAAAATTCCTTTCCACATTATTCTATTCGTGTCTTCAGTGTTGATCTTTGGTTTCCAATCATCAGAATAAAGCGAAACATTAAGCCCAGACTTATAATCAGAAGATTCATTTGTAACTACTTTAAAACTATATACTTCATTTACTCTTTGGCCCTCAAAAAATTTTAATAATTCTTCGTTATTAGTTATGTGAGGAGTTAGCAAAGTCGGTTTAGAAATCATTTCTGGAATAATTCGATACGTTTTTCTTTCCCCGTCTTTGAGTGTTAACTCAATAAATACAATTGAAGGTTTAAGTAATAATGATTTTATAGATCCTAAAAATTCACTTTGAATGTCTATTGTTATGTATAAAGGGGAATTAATTGATTCAACTATATATTCTTGATTAAATTTAATCTCTTTTTTATTAACTAATTTTAATTCCGTTTCTACATTTTCTTCTCTATCTTTTTCTAATAATAAGTAACCATCTTCTTGATGAAGAGGTTTATAATAATGAAGTACTTTTCTTAACCATAAATTATCATCTAAAAATGGAAGTCTGTTATCAATTGATTCTAAATTAAATAATAAATAATCCGGCTGTATACGTTCTATCGAGTCCTCGTTTAGTTCTAGTAATTTTGATGTGTATGATGAATAACTTTGAAATATTGGTCTTGGTAACCAATTCATATCATTCATTAGTACTCTATATTGATTATAGTTATATATATCAATTGATGAATTTTTTACGACTCTTTTAGTTTCGCTCATAGAGTATTTTTCTTTTTTATTTAGCATTTCTTTATCAAGTCTATTAATTTGGTTTTTTAAATCTGATAAACTTATTAGATTTTCCTTAATAGATACAGTTTTAGACTTGACTAAATCAATAAATAACAAACTATCATAATAGGCTTTATTTAACATTGAAATTGAGAATGCCATTGTCAATATTAATATACTTATGATGGCACCCCTTGGCCATTTTAGCGTTAGTTCCCAAGTATATTTGCCAAAAACACTAGCCTTTATTAATTCATAATTCTTGTTCTTTGCATATTCATCCGAACTAAAAAGTAGAATACTTATAAAAGCTGCACAAATGGTTATGTATCCAATAAAATGAGTATAATGAAGATCATGCCGTACAAATCCTTCTTTCCAAACAACAAACCCAAACCCGACTAAAGCTAACATTAAAATATACTGTGGAACAAATTTTCTAATACTTGATTTATTGATGAAGAATACACATAAGATTAAAACAATACTTAGTAATATGGCTACTATAAGAGTTATTTTGGGTCCATTCAACGACATGGCCGCCGTATATCCACTAGATATTTGTATACTATTAACAATATAAAAGTAAAGGTTTTTTAGATCTTGTTTCGCCAATAACCATGTACTTACTAAAAACGATATATAAACAATAGGAATTGCAAGTAATCTCTTATAAGATTTAATATATACATAATATAAACACAATAAAAACATCACGAATAAACCAGTTACGAAAAAAGTAAACTTAACATATCCCAAACAGGAGATAGTCACGATTGTCAATAAGGTTAATGGTATTTGTCTATAACCAATTGGTTTCTTTTCTAAGAAAATCAGAAACAAAAATCCGAGTTGAATTGAAAAATAAAAAGTATCATGATCGAGATTTATAATGTAACCCACTAGTAGTAAAAGAGATGCTAACATACTTTTTTTATTTGCAATTAGAAATATTTGTATAGCTATGATTATTGCTACAAATGTTGATGCAATGATTTTTTCCCAATATAACTCAGGAGTATAGATTTTAGAAAAATAAGCTGCTAATGGCCCATAAGTAAAAATAACATCTGAACCCATTTGAAACTCATTTATAGTAAAGTAATTGTACGCAGCTCTCCATGAAGGATCCAATCCTTCTTCTTCTATATGTTGTGTAATGTTTATTAACGATATGAAAGCGATACTTGTAATTAAAAATATCAATATTTTCTTTAAATTATTTTTATTCTTTAGCGCTTGATAATTAATCATATTCCCCTCCATATATTTACTATATTACTTATTTACAGAATAGGAACCTATTAAGGTATAGCTCGTCGTATTCTCATTTGAAGCATAAACGTTTAAGATACTGTTAGGATTGTTAGGATTAATTATTTCACTTGGTAATGATAATGACCATCCACTAAATTTATAAATTGAACTATTAAAAGATTTTTCAATATCCTCTCTAACCTTATTAACTTTAGAGTATGCTACAATTTCACCATTAATGGTCCCAACTACATATTTAGGAATACTATTTATTTCGGAATTAACAACCCACCCCGTAACATATGCACAATTACTTTGCGTGACACCTCCGCCATCTACCACTCCAGTTATACCGGGGTTGTTCTCTTCTTTGATTTTCTCAGGGATATCTCTTTTTGTATTGAAGACAGATAATTTATCTTTAATTAGATATTGTGATTGCAGTTTAATATAATCTTTATCTGGATAAATACTTTGCATATTCTCTGATATACAACCAGCAATTAAGTCAACCTGTTGATCTTCTTTCATTTTGAAACTATGTTTCCACTCGCCAGCAGATTCAATAGTAGTAAAGAGTATACAAATACTAATCAGTGATAACATACAAATGTTTAGTAATTTTTTTCCAGTCCGAGTTTTTTTCTTGGTATTCAGAAAATGATGTTCACTAAGGTACACCCCAAAAAATATTATGGAAATCCATAATAAATTAGATATAGTCGTATAGCGACTTGATGTCGCTTGTATATAACCTAATTCTGCTCTTCCTAGCGCAGAAACACCCGAACTAAACAGAGCATACCCACCCAAACATACCCAGTAATGAAAATGCGTTGTAACTTTTCTGTAATTTTGTAGAGCAAAAAGTGACATTATTAAATAAACAAGAACTGCAAAGATACCTATTATTACACTAAGTTTTGGATCAAATCTTGCTATTGGCGCACCTAGATATGCAAAGAAATAAGCGAGAAAATCATCAGTGTGTTTAAAAATATATAAGAAGTTTGAACTGCCCGAAGGCTTGTTATAATTAAAGAAATAAACAAAAATGGTTATAGATGCAGAAAGTACCCAAATTAGTATCATTCTAATTTTTATTGTGAGTTCTTTATTTATTATAATTTTGAATAAGAGGAAGAATCCTATAAACCAATACAATATGCCATTCGCAAATGAATAAGATGCTAATACTCCCATAATTATCGAAATAACAAAATGCCATTTACTGTACTCTGCATATAGTAATGACATATAGCCCCAAACTACGCCAAGAATACTCAAATATATCTGTATTTGAAACCCCCAACTCCAGTTTTCATACTGTGCGATTGAGAACAATATTGTACTAATAATGAAGAAAGATAACAAAGTGTTAACGTTCATTTTTTGATTCGATTCAATATATTGTTTTAATATGATTCCAAATATAATTACAGCCAACAAAACATTTACTGCAATTTCAAAATATATATTCCAGTTAGATATTTCCGCTAGAATACCCATAATCAATTTCGGAAAAAAGATTCTATGTTCATTATGCTGAGACCAATAATCTGCAAGAATGGCATTTCCATTAACTACTTTGTGTAGAAATTCTGGTAATGACCATTGATCCCAATAAGGTACATCACTTGTATAAAACAAAACCATATAAATTAATAATGAAAAAGGAAGCAAAGAAACTAATACCCATTTATAATTTTGATAAAGCTTCTTCATGCATTACTACCTCGCTTATAGTATCTCTGTTAATATTTGGCTTTCCAATAGAGAAGTCTTCTCTTTCCTTCGTCAAATTCGGATTATAACATGGATCATTATCCAATACTTTAAACCAGCGGCTCCTCATCCACTCAATCTCACTATTGAAACGTTTCTGTTTTTCCGGTGTATCTTCATGACCTCTGCTTTTGGATTCATAATGATAGAGCTGTACTTGCGGCAACCATACATTATTAAATCCTTGCTCCCTGACCTTTAAGCAGAAATCTACGTCATTAAATGCAACTTGAAGATTTTCTTCAAATCCGCCAACATTTATGTAGGTTTCTTTTCTTATCATCAAGCATGCAGCTGTTACAGCGGAATAATTGGATACCATTTTAAGTCTGCTAAAGTAGCCATAGCTCGACTTCGGGAAATATTTATGACTATGACCTGCTACTCCTCCAATACCTAAGACAACTCCGGCGTGCTGAAACGTATTGTCTGGATATAACAGAGATGCCCCAACTGCGCCAGTCTCCGGTCGGACGGCTTGTCCTGCCATTTCTTCAAGCCACGTAGGAGATATAACGGATACATCATTATTTAATAGAAGCAATAATTCTCCTGTGGATTTAGTAACACCGTAATTATTCAACTTTGAATAATTAAACGGGATATTAAGCGGGTGTACAAAGAAGCGATTAGGCTCTCTAAGCTTCCATAATTCATACAGTTGATCGGTAGCCGGTTCACTGCTTCCATTGTCTACTACAATTACCTCAAAATTAGTGTATATGGAAAGCTCGAATATCGAATTTAAACAAGTACCAAGAACGTCTGCCATATTCTTGCTAGGAATTATAATTGAAATTTTCGGCGAATTTGTTGGTTTGTAATGAACACGATACAAATTAGAGATATCTTCAACTTCCTCAACCCAACCGTCAAGGTTTCTCCTTACTAATGTATCTTCAAGTGCCTTAATCCCGGCAATATGAGAGTAATTCTTCACATTCGCACTAGTTGCAGTCGAGTTTGGAATTGCTCTCCAGTGATACAAAATTTTTGGAATATGATATATGTTCTCTGTCCGTTCGGATATTCTCAACATCAGATCATAATCCTGACTTCCTTCATAACCTGTTCTGAATTTTCCTGCATCATATACAATCGATTTTCTATATAAAGTAAAATGGCAGGTATACATTTGAGACATAAGCGAGTCTGGTGACCAATCAGGCTTAAAGAAAGGTGAATGACGTTCCCCATCAACTGATATCTTATCCTCATCGCTGTATATAACATCTGCATCTGGATACTCATTGAGCAGCTTTACATTCTCGAACAGCGCATCGGGTGTTAATTCATCATCATGATCTAATAGCCCGACAAACTCTCCGGTAGCCATCTCCAGAGCATCATTTGATGTCAAAGAGATATGTCCATTTTCTGCTCTAAATTTCACCCTAATTCTTGAATCTGTTGTTTCAAGCTCTTTCAGTACTTGTTTAATATGCGGCTTTGTTGAACAATCATCTACTAAACACAATTCCCAATTGGTGTATATTTGCCTTTGCACCGATTCCACACATATTCTTAACCATTCTTCATCAACGTTATATACGGGCACTAAGACAGATATAAGGGGCCGATAGCTTAGAGCCATGGCCTCTCTTTCAAGAGCCCTCCATTGCTCGTTGCTCTTAGCCTCTAATTTCAAGTACTCTTGATAATCATTTTTCTGTCCTTCAAGTTGTGTAGTCTTTTGAAGCAATGACTTGTTTTTATTTATGATTCCTCTTAGTCCTTCATTTTTGTACAAACGTTTAATTTTATTGAAAGCTAGTTTCAAAGTACTTATAGAGAAGCCATGATTTTTAATGAAGGAATAGAATGGACGAATGACACGTTCAATTCGGGATATAGGGCGAATTCTAATATTTTTTAGTGCGAATCTCTGATGCTTCTCTCCCACGTCTAATCTCAAATATATTACATTATTTGGTATAAAAATAATCATTTTATGCTGTTTCACTTCATTATCGAGATAACCGGCTGCAATTATTTGTTGTTCATTCATTCCCTGTCCAACATCATAATAGAGTACAAGAGGCGTCGTAGAAGACGCCGCTCCAAGATAAGACAGTTCCATTAATCCAGTTCGTCTGACAGGTTGCATAAGGAAATAAGGATCATTTCCAATCGATTCCCAATTTCCATCATTCGAAACTACAATGTCATTTGTAGTAATCAATTCAAAGTCCTTCTCGCCGAGACCCTTTTTTATACATTTTTTTATAAACCTTAAAAATTTTTTCGCATTTCTCCCAGATAAGCGAAGTGGTTCTGTCAATTTCCATGACCGACTATTCTTATATGAATCAATTTCCGCCTGATGCTGCTTGATTTTTTCAGCTCTTTCAATCATTAAATGTTGAGTAGATTGAAGCTCCAATAACAGTTCATTTCTTTGTGTTTCAAGCGACACGATCTGCTCTATATGCAAATTACTTTCCTGGTTTAAATTTCTGATATTCAGATGTAGGGAGTCAAATTCTAATTTCGATGTTATTATTTCTCTTTTTATTGAATCTATATCTGACGTTACAATCAAATTAACCTGTAATTTCTGTACCGTGTTGAATGGCAATTTATTGAATAGAATCTGTGGGTCGTCACTGAATGAAATGATTGTTAAAGGACCATCATCTTCTAGGATAAGATCATTGTTTCCAACTTCAAAAAAAGCATTATCAAGCAATGAATAAGCATTTTCATTACAATCCTGTGCAATTATAGATGATATTTTAATTACTCCAGGAGCGTTAATAGGATCTATCCGTAATGAATTGATCTGGCTCGTTAAATCGAAAGTGAAGCTTATCTCCTTTTCATCATTAATCTCAGAACTTATAGATCTTTGTTCCGAGAATTGCTGATTCACATCATCATTCCAATATATTTGGATGAATTTTCTGTTGTGTTTGCCACGCCCTTCTATCTCTTGTTCATATGTGATGGATACTGGTGCCTCTATATTGAATAATTGATTACTTTTATTAATAAAATCCTGTTCAAGCTCATGCTGAACAATTGAATTATGACCTTTATCATGAATCTTTTCTTGAAGAATCATTTCTTTAGCGATTACGATTAACTCCAAAAACCTAGGATCAACAGAGTCTGGTAAAAACTCACTAAAAGAGTACATTGGTAACTCGAGTTGCATCTCTGACAGTCTAGCATAATAAACGAATCTGATGGCATCCGCCCAAAACATGTCAGTATATGTAGAAAGATCATAGTCAACGAGGAAAGGGCCATCGTCTGTTAATATAATATTCTGTGCTAAAAGATCTCCATTGCTTAGTACAGTTGGACTCTTAATAAACTCTTCAATTATATCCAATTGCTCTAAGAAACAAACAATCCCAGCTTTATAGTTATTAATAGCAGCTACTCTACTTTTGATTTGATTGATTTCATAATCAAACATGCTCATACTATTGTCCGTAGACAACTTTATTAACTCAGTCATGATGGACTTGACAAGCTGCAATGATGTATCCAGATTGCTCTCTGAGCTCATAGTTTCAGCAAGATTTGCTCCCTCAATATACTGCTCTACAATAAACAAGCTTGATTTCCCGTAATAGATAGTGAAAATTTTAGGAGCTTTAATTACCTCATTAAGTTCCAATTTACGTTGCAAATGTAATATAGAATTAATATCAAACAAGCCACCAATCGGTAGCTTCTTCACAGAACATAATGGCCTTGTATTCAAATAAACTAAAAATCTTGAAGTAGCCGCCTTGGGGGCACGATATTGACTATTATTTATTGTGATGATACGGATATCATTTGTTTGTTCTTCTGTTATCAAATCGGATTGTAACAAAGCCTTTATGAGTTCCATACTTCTATTCAACCTCTCTTCTTTAATACAAATCCATAAGATGGACAGAAATAGTGAGCAATTCCATTCATTGCTAACGTTTTGTACAGCTGCAACAATTCGTCAGAATGTTTCAGAATATGTCCATCCGTCCCATCATGTTCAAGTACTTGATGGGAGTGATTTAGAATATAATGATTTACATCTTCAAGCTGTACCATAGTTCTTATTAGTTTATAGTCAGGGAAGCACGCATAAACCTTTTCAACTTTCAATCCCGCTCTATAGAATAGCTCTTCGTATTCGGCTAAAGACCAAGTCTTTGCCGGGAGCTCACCTTCTTTGATCTTCTGATACTTTTTATTCGCTTTAGCCTCAGAGAGATACATGAGATGATTAACACCCGTATGATCATCTTTTGTACCTGTCATGTACTTTGCGCCTAAACTATTCTCAATTCCTATATAAACTTTCCCATCATCCTTCAGTAAATTTGCTGATTTAATAAGTGCTTCAAGTTGTATGGCCTTTATAGATTGATTACTTTCTCTTCCGGCTGCAATCCACTCCAATGATCCATTAAAAATGATCAAATCAAATAACTGATGTTTGAAGGGAAATGTTAAGAAGTTACCTTGCAACCTTGTTAGAGGCACATTTTCTTGTCTTGCGATTTCAGCTAATATATCCAATCGATTTCTAGTTAGATCAAGTGCAACGCTATGTCCATATCGTGCAAGTGGAATTGATACTTGCCCCCAGCCAGAACCTATATCTAAATATCTACCATTCTGCTTGAAATTAATAACATCTAAAAACTGTGCTCTTCCTTGGTCAGTAATGATACGATATAACCATGGTTGCTTCTCAAAATATCTTTGATAAACGACTTCATTCCAAGGGAAGTGTTGTAATTCAGTAATTAAATCTTTTTCCTCTTGTTCCGGCAAGTCGGCATAAGTTCCTGCGTATTTCAGTTCAACAGCTAAGTCTCCGTTTATAACAGTAATGTCATTCAAATCTTGTATTAATTCCGTCATGGAAAAATCAGTCATTGCGATTCACCATGCTTTCTATTAATGTTTCATACTTCAGGTCGATATGGGTTTCTAAATTGGATATCCCAAAACTTCTATCCCCTGGCATTGGTAACACTTTTAATTCAATAACATCGTAGCGTCGATCTAACGGCACTATGTCTCCATCTACCAATTCTACAAAGCCAAGTGACACATAATAATCACCAGGCATTAGCCTGATTTTTTGATTAAATGTAATTTCAATTTTTTCATTCTCATGCATTACACGGAAATCCATATTCTGAAAATAAGTATTAGTTCCATATACCTCAAGACCTTTTACGTTTTTTATAGTCATCGCGAATATAGGCTGATAAATAGTCTTTAATGCGCAGGCTCGAAATGTAACTTTCAATTCATCAGAAGTTGTAACTGCTTGTATCATTTCGCCTAATTTATTATTCACATAAATATCCTGTATCATTCCCTTAAAGCTGCCGTAACGATATTCTTTAGTGGCACCATCTAATACATTAGCACCTTTAAAGTCTTTTGATTCGTTATTATTAGCAACACCTAGCTTTTGCGGTTCTAACTCCACTCCAATATTATCAAATAATATTTTCGTATAATGATTTACGACATCATTTGGGTTTCCAACATCAATTAATTGACCTCGATCTATAAGTATTACACGATCGCATATCTGACGAATAGTTTGTAAATCATGAGATACGACCAATATAGTTTTTCCGGTATCCTTCAGAGATTTTATCTTCTCAAAACATTTCAACTGAAATCGACCATCGCCTACTGCTAGAGCTTCATCAACAATTAGAATTTCCGGATTAACATTTACGGATACAGCAAATGCCAATCTTACGTACATACCGCTTGAATAAGTTTTAACTGGTTGATCTATAAAATCACCTATATCAGCAAATTTCAAAATCTCATCCATACGCTCTTCTATTTCTTCACGGCTAATCCCAAGAATGGCGGCATTTAAATAAACGTTTTCTCTCCCTGTAAATTCAGGATTAAAGCCACTTCCTAATTCCAATAAAGCCGCGATCCTACCATTAACCTGTATGTTACCTGTTGACGGATTTAAAGTCCCCGCAATCATTTGAAGTAAAGTACTTTTGCCTGAGCCATTTCGACCTACTATTCCAACAGCCTCTCCTTTAAAAATATCAAATGAAAGACTATTCAAAGCAGTAAATTCTTTATAAAACTTCTTTTTCTTGTATAATATTTGTTTCAACCGGTCTGAGGGTTTATTATAAATTTTGTATTTTTTAGAGACATCGTTAACAATAATAGCTTTTTCCATATATACACCCTTCTTACAAGACATCAGCAAAGCCCTGTTTCGTTTTTCTAAACCAAATCAGTCCTAAGATGCTAACCAGACTACAAATAATTAACTCAATCAGAAAAGTTACTGGATCAGGGATTCGTCCCCAAACAATGACGTTTCTAATATCTTCAACAAAATATGTAATTGGATTTATATAATAAAACCATTTGAAGTTATCAGGAATTACATCAATAGAATAGAGAATTGGGCTTAATAGCATTAGTGCTTGCACTGCGATTCCGATTATTTGTCCAATATCCCTTAAAAAAACACCTATAGAAGATAGAAACCAGGCTAGCCCTAAGGTTAATAGTATCGTTGGTAATATAACTAGCGGAAGCAATAAAATAGTCCAACTAATTCCACCACCTAAGAATAATTGAAACAAGATAACAAGAAGATAATTAATGCTTGCATTTATAAGAGCAGAGCCTAAAGCAATGATAGGAAAAGTTTCCAAAGGAAATACAACTTTTTTTACGTAATTAGTATTACTTACTATTAATTGCGGTGATCTTGAAATGACCTCAGAAAACAGATTATATGTTGTTAAGCCACAAAAAATAATTATTGCAAACTCTATAGTACTCGTACTATCCGTTTTCCATTTCGCTTGGAATATTTCACCAAAAACAAATGTATATACGATAAGCATAAGCAGAGGGGTTATTACTGACCAAGCGAAACCTAATTGTGATCCCTTATAGCGACTAATAGTTTCTCTCTTTACAAACTGCAGAATAATATTTTTATTACGTTTTAAGTATTTTATCCCTCGTAGAACCAACTAACCCATCTCCAAACTATTAATTTCTACTAAATTAGTTCACCAATATAATTTAGAAAAATGTCGAATCCACCTTCGTTATCTTACCAAAGTTTCTTCCAAAATAATACCGTATTCTGTTTCCAAATCCGAAAGTTTTGTAGAACTATCGCACTAATTGTCTCAATTCGACAACCCCCACTCCCGACAATCAACAGTACCAAGCCTTCGGCAACTTTCCCCAATGCAATTACGTCATTTAGATATTCAATATAATCGAACTGCTGCAATCGCTGCCTGATGAACAGAAGCAGGGTCGAAGCTTCGAGTATACTTCAATGATGCTGCAGGCGATCGGCCAAGTTTACTACTTCAATCAAGACTACGAGAAGGCCGTTAACATTCTTGGAAAAGGAATAGAATCAGATTTTTCCAATAGCTATGTTCGTATCGTTGTCCGTTACTACTTAGCATCGCTTCATGCTATTGGTCAAACTGATAATGAGCTCTACAGCAAGTTGATTAAAGCTGACCCGATAGAGAAAGATTATATTACTAATTTAACGGTAAAATAAGATTTGATGGATTCCAAAAACATACCAACATAAATTTAAAATATAAAAATTGTATATTTGTGCCTATTCAGTATTCTTCTATGGTTATGTATACTTATCAGTCGACGGCGTAATCTGCGCTGATCTTATTAGGAGGTGGAGATAGAATTGAAGAAGCTATTTTTCAGCAAGATGGCTGGCTTTCTCGCAACCATGATGATCGTTTCAACGCTGCTTCCGGTAGTTGCATTTGCCGAATTCGCAGACGTCCAGAATGACGAGGGCACAGTAACCGGGAATGTATATGTCACAGGGCTTCCAGTAACCGAAGATAAGGTAGAAGTAATTGACAATTCGACATTAACGAATTTGTTTAATGCTAATGCTGACGCAACGCTCGTTGTGACTTCTGAGCTTGTAAGCTTGAATGCTGAAGGACTTGCTAAAGGTAAATCGTTAACACTTAAGCTTGCGAACGGAACATCCATCACTCTTCCAATCGCAGCCCTGAAATTGGATGAACTGGCTAAATCGCTAGGAGTTGCATCAAAGGATCTTCAAATTCATGTAGAAATGAAGAAGCTTACTGGAAGCAGCCTCACAGCAATAACGGATGCTGCGACTGCTAACGGTGCAACATTGCTTAGCGATCCGGTAGATTTCCGCATTTATGCTGAGGCGAACGATAAGAAACAAGAAGTAAATAAACTTGGCGTATATTTCAACCGTACTCTTCCAGTTAAAAGCAGCAGCACAGTTACTGGGTCAGTATACAGCACAGTTACTGGGTCAGTATACAGCACAGTTACTGGGTCAGTATACAATACTGGGGCAGTATACAATCCAACTACAAAAGAATTGAGCTTCGTGCCATCTACGTTTGCTGCAAGCAACGACAGCACGATTGCTACTTTGAAGCGGAACAGCCTTAGTATTTATGCAGTTGTTCAAATGAAGGCAGTATCCTTCACAGATACTACTACTCATTGGGCAAAGGAAGACATCACGAAGCTGGCTTCCAAACTCATTGCAGAAGGAATGAGCGATAACATGTTTGCTCCAGAGCGTGATATTACACGGGCTGAGTTTGCAGCATTGGTCGTACGTTCTCTAGGCCTTGACGCTGTAGGATCAACATCAGCATTCAGCGATGTAGCTTTGAACAAATGGTATGTAGGTGCTGTTGCTGCGGCAATAGATGCTAAACTTATCGAAGGCTATAATGGATCTTTCCGTCCAGATGCCAAAATTACCCGCAGCGAAGTCGCTGCTATCGTTGTCCGCGCACTTACTTATGCAGGCAAAGAAGTTACTTTAACGGAAGAACAGGTATCTTCCGCATTGGCTAACTTCTCCGATGCAAGCACACTTGGCTGGGCTCGCGAAGAAATCGCAGCTGCACTGAGCACGGAAATTGTTAAAGGCCAATCAGCTACTAAACTTGCCGGCTCCAGCAACGCATCCCGCGCTGAAGCTGCTACGATGATTGCTCGTTTCCTTACAAACGCTGAATTCATCAATTAATTATCTGTTTATCTTAAAGACGGCCCTTCCGGGCCGTCTTTTTCAATGCAAGTAAGCTTTTATTTACTACAAATAGTGTAGAACTATGTTAAATTTCGTAAAATAATAGAACACTTGTATAGATATAAGTCGATTCATTTGTTAGAATACTGAAAGAACCGAAACATCTTATGTAAGGAGTAAATTAAATGAGCACACGCAAGAAAGCAATTAGCACTACCAAGCCTTTAACCTCTGATTTCCCTCTATTAAAGTGGATCGGAACAATCGGCATCGCCTTATTTCTTGTCATTTTTCCATATGAGCGAGGGCTGTTTAACGGCTACGAATTAAGCTTTGAGCCAGCGATTTATGGCGCGATCATATTCGGGTACGTACTACTGCTACTTACAGCTGCTTACGTTTTTCGCAGCTGGCAGCTGAACAGCTATCGCAGCATATTATCGATTGCAGTCATGCTGCTTCCTGTCGTTTATTGGCTGTCATCATTCCAAGCGTTTTCGAGTTACTATGCTAAATTCATGACACTCGTGTACTTTTTGCTCGCTGCCCTCTTTTTAGGAGGTCTTTATTTCGCAGAATCGAAGTTCTCGCGCAAAACGATTGAATACGCGCTCATGCTATCCTCCTACATGATTGTATTGTTCGGCTTACTGAATTTGTTTGGTCAAATTTATTATCGGGATGCTTTGTGGCTCGCTCATGACGGCTACCGTCTGACTTCCGTATTTCAATACTCAAATACATATGCCGGCTTCCTGGCCGCTTTATTTCTCGTTAGCCTCTACTATGCCGTTCATTGCATCCGCCCAACAGCACGACTCATCCATGCGGCGATGCTAGTTCCGATTTGGATCTCATTCATGTTCACTTATTCACGCGGCGCTATCGTCATTATCCCGGTCATGGTCCTCATCCTGATGCCGTTCCTGCGATTAACGAAACAAATTGCTTATATTTTATTTATGGGCTTATCGGTGCTCGTATCGATGGGTATTCTGGGTAAGCTGACTGCTGATGCAGATTCGATTGCTAAGCTTGTTCAACCAACTGCGGAGAAAACGCAAAGCCCGATCTCACTGTTCAGCTCATTGCCGCTGCAAAGCTGGGGGCTTCTACTTCTTGGAACAGTTATTACTGCTGGACTTATAATGCTCTACCACGCGAAGGCTAGCGCTCCTCTAGAAGCGAGAATGGCGAAGCTTGCTTCTTACAAATGGTCTTTCGCAGCTGTACCAGCCATTATTGTTGCTCTTAGTTCAGTTGCCGTTGTTAGTTTACTAAGCAGCAATGCCATTCGCAGCTTGCTTCCTGACAAAATTGCTGCCCGATTCGAAAATATTAACCTGCAGCAGCATAGCGTACTCGAACGCTTGACGTTTTACAAGGACGGCTTGCGTGTAGCGGAGGATTACCCTCTTCTAGGCGGCGGAGGCGGCGCTTGGCAAGCGATATATGAGCAGTATCAGAACAACCCTTACTGGAGCAGACAGGCACACAGCTTCTTTGTACAAGTATTAGTTGAGACAGGCTGGATTGGCCTGATCACGTTAGCCGGTCTACTAGCCTTTTTATATTTCCTATATATTCGTTCCTTCATCCGCTATCCGGAGCTCAGAGGCAGTCATTTCATCTTTTTTATCATGTCATTAACGCTTCTGCTGCATAGCGCAATTGATTTTGATATGAGTTACGTCTTTATTAGTGCTATCGTATTTTTATCTCTCGGCTGTATGATCGCACCGTACAGTTCAAAACTTATCATTGACAGGCCGGCTGGTGTATCAGGACGTTTATGGCAACAAAGAGTCTACCCGTCAATCCTAGCCCTATTAGCTATCGTCTTACTCGTAGTAGCCGCGCGCGAGAACGGCGCTATTCAAAAATATGACAAAGCGGTGTCTGCTGCTCAGCAGCAGACACCGCTTAATCAACTGTTACCGATACTCGATGATGCGATTCAGACATCTCCGAAACATTCAGCCTTTTTGTTAACGAAAGCGAACTGGTTGGAGCAAGCTTATACACAAACTAAAGAAAAGAGTCTGCTAACGGATTCACTTAGCTCGTTAGAACAGGCCAAAGCACATGATCCTTACAATCGCTCTATACTTCTGTCTCATTACCGCTTGCTGCAGGAGAACGGTCAGCTTGAAGAGTCGCTCAAGGTTTTGGAAGATGGCGTCGGCAAATTCCCGTGGGATATTAACCTGTATGAAGCTGCTTTAACTTCCTACTCTAGCGCTAGCAAGAAAGCACATAACGAGCAAAATAATGCATTAGCGAAACAGTACGAAGAACGCATACTCGCGCTCTCAAAAGAAGTACAACGAAGAATTGACCAGCTTGCCTTACTTCCGGAAGAGCAGCAGCAAGGCCGTTCCTTCAGCTTTACGCCTGCAATGGAACAGGCAATTGCTGAACTGACAATCGCAAAAACAAATTAGACGAAACAATCTTATCATTCGGTTAAATAAGACTGTCCATCCGCACAACCGGTGCGATATGGGCAGTCTTTCTTCTTTTTTGCATAAGTTTTATGGCATGTTTTATAGCAATCAAGAATAAATAGCATAAGAGCGTTATGATTAACTATGTCAGAACCCAGCAGGAAGGAGAAACCTATTGAAACGAGCGCGGAAGCCAAAATGGTCTTTTGTGGTGATGCGCGGCGCTGACAAAACCGTTAAGCAGTTTCACGTATCAAAGCGGTCGGTCTTTGCCGCTCCGACGGCAGCCGTACTCGCGGTTTCGGGCTGTATTGCGGGACTCCAAATGAAGTCGGCTTATGAGCTAAACCATTTGGAAGAACAATTGTCGAAGCAAAATGCCTTATACACGCAAACTGTATCCGAAAAGGACGAAGCGATCGTCTCCCTGCAGCAGGAAATACTTGGACTGTCACGCCAAGCGCAAGAAATGAAAACGAAGGTCGGTGAGCTGCAGGAGCTGGAGCTTAAGTTGAAGCAGTTCATTGAAACGTACGGCAGCTCTATAGAACCATCAAGCAGCCAGGGATCAAGCCGCTCAAAAGAACGGTCGGTAAAAACATTGTCGGCAATAGCGGACGCCCCTAGCTCGTACACTCCAATCATGCAAAACACGAAACAAATGGCCTCACTTGCGCAGCATACCGGACTCGATTTAAAAGCTCTAAGCGCAATGGTCGACACGATGGAGCAATCGATGGAGCTAACGCTGAAGCTCGCATCTGCTAAACGAACTACCGTGGACGCCTACCCATCCAAATGGCCTACACGCTCTAGGCAAATGACTTCCGGTTTTGGTTATCGTAGTGATCCGTTCACAGGACGGACGGCATTCCATGCAGGCATTGACATAGCAGGCGAGCTTGGTGACCCGGTATTTAGTGCTGCGGATGGTACTATATCGGAAACCGGCTTCGACAGCTCCCTAGGCAGGTTTATCATTATAGATCACTTGGGAGGCCTGCAAAGCGTTTATATGCACTTAAAACATATCGAAGCTCAGGAAGGCGACATCGTCGTCCGCGGCGAGAAAATCGGCTTATTAGGCTCGAGCGGCAGAAGCACGGGGCCTCATTTACATTTTCAAATTATGCAAAAGAGCGAGCCCGTCAATCCTTTAAAATTTCTTGCTTTGGTAAAGGAGGACTAAAATCGATGTTTAAAGAAAAAGAAAACAAACGGCTCTCAGCAACCGATACGTTAATCGGACAAGGTACGCTGAGCGAGGGGAAAATGATATGCGATGCTAACCTTCGTATCGAAGGGGAGCATCGCGGAGACATCGAATGCAAGGGCGACGTCATTATCGGAGAATGCGGTATCGCTCGATCGAATATTTCAGCCCGCGATATTACAGTCGCTGGCAAAATATTTGGCGATATCCTCACAATGGGGCGACTGATTATTACATCATCCGGCCATCTTACAGGAAATATTACGGCACATACGCTTATCATTCAGGATGGGGGCATGCTTAACGGAAACTGCTATATGGTGCATGCACAGGATGGAAAGAACCGCCCGCTAGCGGAATCGGAGACGTCGCATCTTCATAACAAGGACTCAAATACAAAGGATTCCAAAGAAAAATCGCTTCAAGCAGGATAATGCAAGAGAAAAAGCCGTTCACCTGCCGTCTCTCTCTCTATCGAGGGAAAGCAGCCGGGAACGGCTTTTATTCATTATGAAGACATCTAGGCAGCAACGTCGCGTTTGTTGAAAATATACCAGGTCAATGCGATGAACACGGCGTAGTAGATGGCAAGCACGCCGAGCGAATAACCTAAAGTCATTCCTTCCCGCATCGGATTTCCATCTAAATATTGCGTTAGGTTCAAATGAATAAACAACAGGTAGTCGATCCATTTGTATTCGAGCATTGCAACCAGAGCAACAAAACTGTTGACTCCCAGCAGCAGAAACAAAGAAAAACCTATTGCAAGTCCGCCGCTGCGGAAAACGGTCGAAAGCATGAAGGCTAGCGTTACTGTCACTACTAACGATACCAACGTCAAAGCGTAGTACTGAAGCATATAAGAAACAGGCGTTATTCCATTTAAGCCGCCAATGAATGGCTGCACCTCCGGCGATGCATTGATCCCAAAGCAAACCCAGTTAACAAGAATCGTGCTAGCGAACAATAAAACAGCAAGCAGTATAGCAAACATCATGATCGATATATATTTAGACAACAAAATTTTCGACCGCGACCAAGGGCGAATAAGCAGCAGCTTAATGGTTCCGCTCGTAAACTCCTCTGCTACTCCTCCAGCGGCAATAACAACCGTAAAGATCGTAACAAGCAGGAACAAAATCGACGACTCAATAAATGCGACTTCCCACATCGACGTATCTCTTCCGCCAACCGATACCCATAATATTGAGATTAATAATACCAATGCGACCAAAATACCTGCCATTATCCAGGTACGGAGACGCCGGTATATTTTCATGTTTTCATTTTGGACAAGCTGTAAAAAATTACCCAATCCGTTCCCCTCCCGTCACTTCCAAAAATTGATCCTCAAGCGATTTCACATGCGTGCGAATGCCATAAACCTTAATGCCTGCGGCAACAAGCGCAGCATTAATAGCCGCTGTGCTCTCTCTATCCGCTTCGATTGCAATCGAATTGTCGCCATCAATCACCGCAGATTGCCCTATGGCAAGCAGTGCCTCGATTGCCCCTTGCGGACGATCAACCTCGATAAGGACGCGAGCAGCTTCGGATAAAGCTTCTGAGCCTCGAATCGTTCGCACGTCAATAAGCTTGCCGTTCTGAATAATAGCAACTCGATCGCACATAAGCTCCATCTCGGATAACAAATGACTGGAAACGAATACGGCAATGCCTTCGTCTTTGGAAAGCTGGCGCAAATAATCGCGAAGCTCCCGGATGCCTGCAGGGTCTAGACCGTTCGTCGGCTCATCTAAGATGAGCAGCTGCGGTTTATGCAATATCGCTTGAGCGACCCCCAGCCTCTGCCGCATACCCAGTGAATAGGTTTTTACTTTATCGTGAATTCGACCTTCAAGGCCAACAAGTTTAACAACCTCATGAACCCGGTGCTCCGTTATACCTGAGATCATACGCGCATAATGAATCAGGTTTTGATAACCAGTCAAATATTTATACATCTCGGGGTTTTCAACGATTGCTCCGACATGACGAATCGCTTTCTCGTATTGCTTCGTTACACTGTATCCGCCAATCGTTATTTCGCCGTCGGTCAGAGACATCAATCCGACCATCATCCGAATCGTTGTCGTCTTACCTGAACCGTTCGGTCCGAGGAAGCCAAATACTTCTCCAAGCGGTAAATCAAGCGTCAATCGATCAATAATGGTTCGTTTGCCGATCCGTTTCGTTACATTTTGCAGTTTGACAATCGGTTGATCCATTTTGCTGTGCTCCTCCTCTATCCTTCGCGAATAACATGGTTTGCTCAGCATTCGCATTATTATCTGTTAAATAAGTCCAAACCTTTACCATTATAATTGATGAAGGAAACAATTGGAAGTCTAGCGTAAACGGCTGGTGCCGTCCTTGGCGGCAAACGTTTCGCGGTGAAATATAAGCATCGTATATGGTTCAAATATATACTTTCTTATATTTTAACAAAAAACCTCTTTCCTACAATAATGCTGTAGAAAAGAGGTTTTCGTTTGCGTTTTCGTTATTGTTCGTTCGATAAGGCTGTACAGTATGTTCGGCAACTTTCGCGTCTGCGCGTAGGAACATTTTATAGTCATAGTTACTGGTCTTACCCGTCGACCCAACGACTGCATCCAGCTTATCCTGCTCCACGCTGCAAGCCAAGCAATAGCCCATTGGATGTACCACTCGGAAAAATCCTGTTCGAAACAAGATATCTGCCTCTGGATTGGAAACCATCTCGCCGCAACTAACACAATAAAAACGGTCCTCTGAACGCACCATCCGATAGATCGCTCCCTCTCATCGTTTGTAGCGAATTATTGACCTCTCATCATTATGTTACTTTTTGTATCATTTGATAATAACTTTATGGTATTCGTTTTAAGATGTCAATCAAATTCACCAATTTTTTTCAACATCTAACATAGATGTACCATAAGAAAGAGTACGATCAAACCGTCGTTTTGCCGCCAATCTTAATAGCTTCGACCAGAAGGGAATTTGCAGCGCTGCCGCTTCCAATAAACGAGATTTCCAATGATAGGCATAAATGACTTTACCTACACGATGCACGGCTGATAATTTACCAATAATTCTAGTGAACGGAACGGGGTGCTCCGGTTCGTCACACGTATCTCCCCGAAGTGTATAAATCGCTGGCTGCTGTTCATCATTTATATCAATAATGCGATAAAGCAAAAGATACCCCTCGTTATTACCAAACAAGCATACATCGCCTATGCGCAGCTCCTCTTCTCTCACACGTACGCATGTAGCCATATTTCCTTCACGCAAAAATGGAAACATGGCATTACCGTAGCATGTAACATCAATGGAACCTCGATTTTCAATGATTTTTCCAATAATGACAGCCAGTTCATTCCGTTCGATCATCCTTAATTCTCCTACACCAGGTTCAATTGGCTTGTAATTTCATCCCAAGTAACGCCCAATCGAATAATGTCATCTTCATGAATGTCCGTACCTGTCTGCACCTCAATAAGTTCCATATCCGTAACAGCCCGCAAACTGTGTCTGGAGCGCTTCGGAATTTGCACCGTATCGCCCTGAGCAACATGACGACAAGCTTCATCCAAAATGAGTACACCTTCACCTGACAGAATGGTCCACGCTTCACTCCGTTTAAAATGCATTTGATAACTGATATTCTGGCCCGCAGCAATAAACTTTCGTTTAGTTACCATTTGAAGCCCCGATGGCAGCTCTCCAGTCTCGATTATTTTATGGAATCCCCAGCGCCGCTCTTCGTACTTGGGTCTTTCATTCATCCTTTGAAGCTTCTCATTAATTAACGAATAAGCATCCTTACTCGCCACAAGAATACCATCAGGACTTGCAGCGACAATAATATGATTTAAACCAATGATGGATATCGGAATATCCAGCTCATTAATAAGCTGCGACTGCTCGCAGTCGTCCGATATTTCACCTAACCCGAGCTGTTGAAATGAAATTTCCTCGGATAACGTTTTCCATGATCCCAGGTCCTTCCAAACCCCATCATAGCAAACGATTGATCTGGACGAAGTTTCTTGTGTTACTTCAGCTTCGAAGCTTGATTTCGGCAATTTAAAATATTGTTTATAGAGCTCATCATAATGTATAGATAAACCGCGTTCCATAAGCATCGAAATCATAAAATCGAGCTGAAAAGCATAAATGCCGCTGTTCCATAATGCACCGTCCATTATCAACGATTTTGCTTCGTCCTCATATGGCTTCTCTTTGAACGCTCGAACCTTATGCCCGAGCATTCCTTCGACATCGGCATTCTGATTTTGCTCAGGTACAATGTAACCATATTGCTCCGCTGGAAAGCCGGGTCTTGTCCCAATCATCATTAGATCCGATTTGCTTTCCCTGAGCAGCTTCGGCAAGCTTCTTATACAGGAAAAGAAATCACTTTCAACATATGCATCAACCGGCATAATAATGACCGTTTCACTTAAAGATACACCCGCGATAGAATACAAATAAGCAGCTGCAAGTGCTGCTGCGGGGAATGTATCACGCTGGTCCGGTTCAATGATTAGCGGCGCATTAGCCCCAGCCTGACGCTGTACAAGCTCCACCTGCTGGCGGCAAGTAGAAATTCGAGTATGCTCCTGCAGACCGGCTGCTTCCAGCTGTCTCCACAATCGTTGCAGCATCGATTCCTTACCGCCGTTCGGAGCCTTAAGTACCGTTAAATATTGCTTTGCTCGATTACAATTAGATAAGGGCCACAATCTTCTACCGGAGCCGCCTGATAACAAAATGATTTTCAAATGATGTCCCCCTCTTCTAGAGTGCGCCGTTATTTTTTCAGATTTTCTAGCCTCCGAAGTTGAATCTCTTGGCATGCAGCAGCCGGTTATACAGATGATGGATCCTCTGCTGCTGCGGCTTCCGTTCAAGCAATTCCTGATTCATCACGCCAATAATTAATGAACGAAGCGTATCGGTGCATTCGAATAAAACGCCATGAATATATTGATTATCCCTCATCGAACGCCAGACAATATAACCGCGCACAATAATTTGAACATTCGAGATGCTCATGCGGAATTCGACCAAATAATTACGCTGGACAGGCAGCTGTAAGCCAGATAAAAAGCATAAACCGTTTTGACTCATATTCAGCAGCATTACCGTTGTTGTTGAATTCGTGAGCAGCTGTCCGTTTTTACTGATTAGCTTGAGCTCTGCCTTTACGCCTTCTGTGAAGCGAAGCCTGATGTGCGCGCGCGAGGCGTCATTTGAATACGTCGCCATGCTTCATTCCTCCATCGTACGATTAACAGAAAAAGTGAGACTTCATAATATTTTTTTGTTGTAAAGGCATGCACTTGTTACGCATCTGTAATAATAAAGGTGAAGCGGGAGTTCGCAGCAGGAGGAATTCAATGAACATCGGTAACCGGATTGCCAGGATCGAGGGAAGAGCGGTTCGCGGATTTGTTCCAGATCACTATCGACTATTTGGTCGGTCTTACTTCAATCCCTCAGCAATCTTCAACCGATGATGTTCGTACCATGTCGGCCACTTCGAGCTGTCAGACGAAGAAACTTTAAGCTTCTTAATAGATTAATAGATTAATAGATTAATAGAACTATTCGAAATAATAATATAATTATATCCGAGTCATCGGATGGAATATGTCGGTTAATGTACGCGGCTTTTTTCTATTTTGGTGGGATTTTGTCGAAAAATAAAAGGGACTGTCACCTGAAGTAGTTATTCTACTTCGGTGACAGTCCCTTTATTAGAACTCGTAAATTCGAGCAAGGTATAGTTATTTACCGCCTGCGCGGGCAAGCTCCTTCTTGTTTGCCTCGAAAGCTGCGAGCAATGCCGCTTCGCCCTTTAAGCCAGTATCTTCAACCTTACGGATTTGTTCGAGCATCCGTTTGTAATCCTTCGGAATAACCTTCACAAATTTCGCAACTGAAGCTTCCCAATCATTTAATACGCGGGAGCCGATCGCGCTTTCCGTATATTTTACATGCGATTCAATCATGCCGCGAAGCTCTGCAATATCCTCTGAATCCTCAAGACGCTCCAGCAATACCATCTCCAAATTGCAATGGTTGTAGAAATCGCCCTTCTCATCATAGATATAAGCTACGCCGCCAGACATACCTGCAGCAAAGTTGCGTCCCGTTTTACCGAGAATTACAACGCGTCCGCCTGTCATATATTCGCAGCCGTGATCGCCCACGCCTTCTACGACGACATTAACGCCACTGTTACGAACGGCAAAGCGCTCGCCGGCCACGCCGCGGATGTACGCTTGACCGCTGGTTGCGCCATAAAGCGCTGTGTTGCCAATAATAACATTGTCCTCAGCAACGAAGGTCGCTTTCGGTGAAGGCGCTACGATAATTTTACCGCCAGACAACCCTTTTCCAACGTAGTCATTTGAGTCGCCCTCAATGGAAAGCGTAATTCCTTTCGGTACGAATGCACCGAAGCTTTGGCCGGCTGTTCCGACGAAGTGGTACGAGATCGTATCCTCAGGCAAGCCTGCTGCGCCGTAACGGCGAGTAACTTCACTACCAAGAATCGTACCGACAACACGGTTTGTGTTCAAGATTGGGAATGTACCGCGTACGCGTTCTCCGCTCTCGAGCGCTGGCTGCGCATGAGGGACGAGCTGCTGCATATCAAGCGATAGCTCAAGTCCGTGATTTTGCTCTTGAATATTGTAGCGTACAGCATCCTGCGGCAAATCAGCTTCATACAGCAAGCCGGAAAGGTCAATACCTTTCGCTTTGTAATGCTCTCGCAGCTGCTTGGTATCAAGAATATCAACGCGACCAACCATTTCTTGAATGGTACGGAATCCAAGCTCGGCCATAATCTCACGCAGCTCTTCAGCGATAAAGCGCAGATAATTAACAACATGGCTAGGATCGCCCATGAACTTCTTGCGAAGCTCTGGATTTTGTGTCGCAACGCCCACCGGGCAAGTATCCAGCTGACATACGCGCATCATGATACAGCCTAGAACGATGAGCGGAGCAGTCGAGAAGCCATATTCTTCGGCTCCAAGCAATACGGCGATCGCAACGTCGCGGCCGTTCATCATTTTACCGTCTGTCTCAAGGACGACGCGGTCACGCAAATTGTTAAGCATGAGCGTTTGTTGCGTTTCAGCAAGTCCAAGCTCCCACGGCAGACCCGCATGACGGATCGAACCCATTGGAGATGCGCCTGTTCCGCCGTCATAGCCGCTGACCATGATAACGTCCGCGCGGCCTTTTGCAACACCGGTCGCGATTGTTCCAACGCCGGCTCCGGATACGAGCTTCACGTTAATGCGAGCGCGCGGATTAGCATTTTTCAAATCGTGGACCAGCTCAGCCAAATCCTCAATTGAATAAATGTCGTGATGTGGAGGCGGCGAGATAAGTCCTACACCAGGCGTGGAGCCGCGAACCTCGGCAACCCACGGATATACTTTAAGGCCAGGCAGCTGACCGCCTTCGCCAGGCTTCGCGCCTTGGGCCATTTTGATTTGAATTTCATCCGCATTTACAAGGTAGTTGCTCGTAACGCCGAAACGTCCGGAAGCTACCTGCTTGATCGCGCTGCGTCTGGAATCGCCGTTAGCGTCCGGAATGAAGCGGGCCGGATCTTCCCCGCCCTCACCCGTATTCGATTTACCGCCTAGGCGGTTCATCGCAATAGCCAGACTCTCATGTGCTTCCTTACTGATGGAACCAAACGACATTGCACCGGTTTTGAATCGTTTTACAATCGATTCCACCGATTCAACTTCCTCGAGCGGTACCGATTGACGTCCTTGTTTGAATTGCAGCAAGGAGCGCAGTGTCAGATGCTTCTTGTCTTCACCTTGAACGAGCGAAGAAAACTTCTTGTAAAGCTTGTAGTCGTTCGCACGGGAAGCCATTTGCAGCGTATGAATCGTCTGCGGTGTAAACAGGTGGTCTTCACCGTCTTTACGCCATTGGTATTCCCCGCCGGAGTCAAGCTCCTTCTCGCCGCCCTCTTGCTCTGCGAACGCACGGTTATGATGCTTAAGCGTCTCTTCAGCGATAACATCGAGTCCGATGCCGCCGATACGGGACGGTGTCCAAGTAAAGTACTCGTTAATGACTTCCTCTTTCAAGCCGAGCGCTTCGAAAATTTGCGCGCCGCGGTAAGATTGAATCGTCGAGATACCCATTTTGGACAATATTTTAATAACGCCTTTAGTAGCTGCTTTAATGAAGTTTTTGACTGCTTTGTCATGCGACACGCTGCGAAGCATGCCTTGGCGGATCATATCGTCAAGCGTCTCGAATGCGAGATACGGGTTAACTGCGCTCACGCCATAGCCGAGCAGCAACGCAAAGTGATGCACTTCACGCGGTTCGCCCGATTCAAGCAATAGAGCAACTTTCGTCCGTGTGCCTTGACGAATCAAGTGGTGATGCAAAGCCGATACAGCCAGCAATGCCGGAATTGCAGCATTGTCCTTGTCGACGCCGCGGTCGGACAAAATAAGCAGGTTATGTCCTTTGTCGATAACGCGATCCGCCGCCTCGCACATTTGCTTCAATGCGGCGCGCAAGCCTTCTTCACCTTCGTTTGCCGGGAAGAAGATCGGAAGCGTGATCGCGCGGAAGCCAGGGCGACGCACATGGCGCAGCTTCGCGAACTGCTCGTTAGACAAAATTGGCGTTTCCAATTTAATATGGCGGCAGCTTTCCGGCTCAGGTTTCAGCAGGTTGCGCTCAGGACCGATAGTCGTTCCTGTTGCCGTAATAATCTCTTCACGAATCGCATCAATCGGCGGGTTCGTTACTTGAGCGAATAATTGCTTGAAATAGTTGTATAAACGCTGCGGGCGTTCCGACAGTACAGCCAGAGGAGCATCATAGCCCATCGAGCCGATCGGCTCCGCGCCGCTACCAGCCATAGGCTCAAGCACTTTACGGATGTCCTCAAATGTATAACCGAAAGCTTGCTGTCTCATTTGTACAGTCGCGTGATTCGGTTCAGGCAGTTCAGGAGCTTCCGGAAGTTCCTCCAAATCAACGAGGTGCTCATTCAGCCACTCGCGGTAAGGGTGCTCCGTTTCGATTTCCGCTTTTACTTCCTCGTCGGAAATGATGCGGCCTTTTTCTGTATCCACAAGCAGCATACGGCCTGGACGCAAGCGATCCTTGTATAAAATATCTTCCGGCGGAAGTTCAACCGTTCCCGCTTCGGAACCAAGAATAATATGATCGTCCTTCGTTACGTAATAACGGGCTGGACGAAGACCGTTACGGTCAAGCACCGCACCGATTTTCACGCCGTCCGTAAAGCCAAGCGCCGCAGGCCCATCCCATGGCTCCATCAGGGTGCTGTGATATTCGTAGAACGCTTTGCGCTCGTCGCTCATGCTCTCATGGTTGGACCAAGGCTCCGGTACCATCATCATCGCAGCATGCGCCATCGAACGGCCGGACAAGAACAGGAACTCCAGCGTATTATCAAACATCGCTGTATCAGAGCCGTCCGGATTAATAATCGGTTTAATTTTTTCAAGATCATCGCCAAACAATTCCGTTGCGAACAACGTTTGACGGGCATGCATCCAGTTCACATTTCCGCGAAGCGTATTGATCTCGCCGTTGTGGATCATGTAGTGGAATGGATGCGCGCGCTCCCAGCTTGGGAACGTGTTCGTACTGAAACGGGAGTGAACGAGCGCCATCGCCGATACAACCGATTCATCATTCAGCTCGGTGTAGAACGAACGGACCTGCTCGGTCGTAAGCATCCCTTTGTAGACGATCTTTCTCGAGGACAAGCTCGAGAAGTAAAACATATTGCCGCCCTCTTTGCCGGCATATCGGATCGCAAGCTCGGCACGCTTACGAATAACGTATAATTTGCGTTCAAATGCCATGTTGTCCTTCAAGCTATCGTTCTGACCGATAAACAGCTGGCGGACAAAAGGCTTCACTGCTAATGCGGACTCACCAAGCTTCTTGTCGTTCGTCGGAACTGTACGCCAACCGATAACCGATTGGTTCTCTTCTTGCACGATCGACTCCACTTCACGCTCAATCGCGCTGCGTGCAGCCTCATCCTGAGGCATGAAAATCATGCCGACAGCATATTGCCCTTCTTTCGGAAGCTCAATTTCTTGCTTCTTTAATTCAGCTGCAAAAAAGGCATGCGGAATTTGAAGCAAAATACCCGCTCCATCTCCCGTATTCGGTTCGCTGCCTTGGCCTCCGCGGTGCTCCATATTCTCGAGCAGCGTCAGCGCCTGGCGGATGACCTTATGCGATTTGATTCCCTTGATGTTGGCCACAAAGCCCATGCCGCAAGCGTCTTTCTCGAATTGCGGATCATAAAGCCCCTGCTTTGGCGGCAATCCCAAAATATGTTCTTTCATTGTTTGCAACCTTTCTATGAGAAGATTTTTGGGTAAGCGTGAACGTGTTAAAAATAAGCATCGATGAATACGCGTTACGCCTTCATTTTTGGCTTGTGTTATCATAGAATGGTAGTCAGCGAGGCGCATCGGCCTGCTCCTTGCCATTCATAAGCTAAACGGTTCTTTGCGCTGCTTACGAGCGTTTCCGTTTAGTTGACCATATACCGGGCCGTATACCGCGAAAATGCGATTATTATATTATTTTAACATCAGGCCAAAACGGAATCAATTTAATATTTTTATGATTGTGATAAGGATTGTTTACCGGGTTCACCGTTTGTACATATTTACTATATCAAAAGGATGTGTGCGTTTTGAATAGCAAGTTAAGGAAAGTGACGCTGCGAACATGCGCACCTGCCGTGCTCGTTATATGGCTGATAAGCTCTTATACAACTAATATACCAATATTTACATCTGAAAATTATTCTTCTATCGCATATGCCGCTTTCGAAAATGACGGCACTGGGCAAGCAGATACCTATAATATTGTCGCAGTGGGCGATTCCGTCACAGCGGGATATGAATACGGCTTTACCGAGGAATCGGTACCCTACGGATTCGTAGAGCATTTATACGAACAGGCTCTTTTTAACGGACTTAGCGCCGAATACTCCAATTACGGTATCTTAGGTTTAAGAACCTCCGGTTTAAAGCGATGGATTGATGCAGTCGTACAAGGTGAAGGAGTTAAGAGCTCCGACATCCAGAAAAATCTTCCTGACCCGCGTTCAGACCGGATTTTCGCTGAAACGAAGCAGCTCCGCACAGCTTTAAGCAAGGCAGATTTAATCGTTATGACGATCGGCGGTAATGATATGTACGCCGTTCTCGCTAAGCTTGAGGAGGGGGCGGGTCAAGCAGAAGCGGCGGTCGTGCTGGACAACGCTTTAAACATTTATGAAACGGAGCTTGAAGCTGCACTGCGATTAATGCTTACTCTGCAGCCTAATGCACAAATTGTTGTTGCTGATCAATATTTGCCTATACCGCCCCCTGTAAAAATCGGGTCTTTGACCTTTCCATTGTACCCGGAGGCCGATCGGCTTTTTCTGATGGACAGCTTGAAGCAGCAGCGCAAGCGGCTGGATGAAATTATCGCGCGTCTAGTAAATAATGGTTTCAATGTAAAGGCTGCAAACGTCGCCAATGCGTTTACCGGTAATGAGCTGAGCTTTACCTCTATCGCAGAAGGGGATATTCATCCTAGCCGGGAAGGCTATGCGGCAATGGGTAAAGCGTTTACGAAGGCCATATGGGGAAATTATCGAACAGTGAAGCCAAGAGAAAGCGGAGTGCCTGTCTCGATAGTCGTGATGGGCAAGGAGCTTTTAAGCAATAATAAGCCAGTATTAGTACAAAATCGAACTTTCGTACCGCTTCGCGACATTACGGATGCTATGGGTGCCACATTAAAGTGGCACGCTGCTTCACAGACCGCGTCCATCCTGCTGAAAGGACGTACAGTCGATATTTCGGTTGGAGCTTCTACAATACGTATCAACGGAGTACATGCGCAGCTAAACGCACAGCCTGCCTTCCTTCAGCAGATCGGAACATCAAAAAAACTGTACGTCCCGCTTGCCGCTTTATCCGAAGGCCTGCATTTTCAAGTCATTTATCGGGAAACGTTAAAAACGGTCTTTATCAATAAATAATTTTTAACTAATTATATTCCTTCTCAAGCTGCTGCATTTGCTCAAGTCCTTTGGCCGCCCAGCGATGCAGCCGGTCAAGGGCGGCTATTTCCGCAGCAGCAGCAGCCCTAAGCGATTCCTTATATTCAGGAACGCTGCCCGTGTACAGCTTAATATCCCGAAGAAGCACCGTCGTTTTCTCTGTATAACTAAGTGCCCGCCGCTCGTGAAACATAGGAACATCCGGGTTGTACGGATTATGCAGGTCGCCTTGCTCCGGATGCTTTAACACGGCCAGCACCTTTACGAGTGCACGCGGCCCGTTTATTTCTACAAGCTCGCCTACGTATTGGCCTGATCGAACTTCCGCTCGAATGATATCTCCCGTTTTTAATCTCGGGTCAGCTTGATTTATTGGCTCCATTAGAATTCAACCTCACTTTTCATTTTTGCTTTTTCTTGTAAAATATATGTAAAAATAGTCGAATCAAGGATTTTATATCTTGACATGACGTACATCTATAACTAAGGATAAATTATCCACTATATTATTCGCAACCCACTCGGATAAAACTTGTGTTAGGAGCACTTGCGTCGTAATATGGAAATAGAAAAGTAGGTGAATGTATGCGTAAGAAAAGAGTGCTCCTGCTCTCTGAAGGCTTTGGTTCTGGCCACACCCAGGCAGCCTACGCGCTCGCTGCCGGACTAAAACAGCTATGTCCGGGTATCCAAACCCGTGTAATCGAGCTTGGTAAATTTCTAAACCCGGTGCTTGGCCCATGGATTGTATCGGCTTATCGGAAAACAGTAAGCAAACAGCCTAAAATGGTTGGGCTTATGTACCGCAGCAATTATAAAAAGTCGCTCAACCGGTTTACGCAGCTTGCGCTTCACCGTATGTTTTATACCCAAACGTCGCAGGTTATATCCCAGTTGAAGCCGGATATAATAATTTGTACCCATCCTGTACCTAATGCAGTTGTAGCACGGCTTAAGCGCCTTGGATTGGACATGCCGCTGTATACACTTATAACGGACTATGATGCACACGGCTCATGGGTAAACAAGGAAGTTAACCGCTACCTTGTATCCACATCACTTGTGAAGAAGCGGCTAATGGACAAGGGCGTTTCACCAGATCAAATCGAGGTAACAGGCATTCCCGTTCACCCGAATTTCTGGCATACATACGAAAAAGACGATATACGAAAGCAGTTTGACTTAAAGGCCATGCCTACCGTGCTCATTATGGGTGGCGGATGGGGTATTATGTATGAGGATAATGCGCTTGAATATATGACGAAGTGGAGAGAGAGCACACAGCTCATCTACTGTGTCGGTACGAACGAGAAGATGAAAGAAAAGATGCTTGCGGATCCGCTGTTCCAGCACCCGAACGTCCGCGTTCTTGGTTTTACCCGCGAAATTAACAAGTTAATGGACGTATCCGACTTGCTCATAACAAAGCCTGGCGGCATGACCTGTACCGAAGGAATGAGCAAAGGAATACCGATGCTGTTTTATGAGCCGATTCCCGGCCAAGAAGAAGAGAACTGCGAATACTTCATAAGCAACGGCTTCGGAGAGATGCTCGACTCGAACGATACCGTCGATAAATGGTTCTCGCTCATTCACGAGCCATACGCATCCGGCCAATTCCGAGATAGCTTAATGACCAAACGCAATCAACAATACGACCCCACGAGTTGTCCGAACGCCGTCCTGCGACTGATGCAGTGACGGCCTTCTTTTTCTAATGTAAATGAAGCATAAATTGCACACCTTTTTCCACATAGTATAACTGACGAAGGGAGCTGTTTATAATGAGTTCACAAATGGCGGACGGAAAAACAATTATTTTACGCTTGGAAATCGATACGAATCAGGCTCAATTCGGCCGGGCTGCTACAGCAATCGAGAAAGCAAAAGGCGATATTATTGCGATTGACGTCATACATACGGACAAGAACAAAAGCATTCGTGATTTAACGGTGAAAATAGCGGAGCAAGGAGCAGCCGAGCGACTCACGAATGCCCTGCAATCCTTGCCCGGCATTCGGTTACTCCATATTTCCGACCGTACATTCTTGCTTCACCTAGGCGGCAAAATAACGATACAGCCTAAAACCCCCATTCAAAACCGCGACGACTTATCGCGTGTCTACACCCCGGAGGTCGCAAGGGTTTGCCAAGCGATTTTCGATGAACCTTCAAAAGCTTATACGTTAACCATAAAGAGAAATACTGTAGCTGTCGTTTCCGACGGGAGCGCAGTGCTTGGGCTTGGCAACATTGGCCCTTACGCCGCAATGCCGGTTATGGAGGGTAAAGCGATGCTCTTCAAGCAATTTGCTGACGTAGACGCTTTCCCCATCTGCCTGGATACTCAAGACACTGAACAAATCATTGCTGCGGTCAAGCACCTAGCTCCTGCTTTCGGCGGCATTAACCTTGAAGATATTTCCGCTCCCCGCTGTTTCGAGATTGAGCAGCGTTTGCGGCAGGAGCTGGATATTCCCGTATTTCATGACGATCAGCACGGAACGGCTGTCGTCCTATACGCTGGATTGCTCAATGCGCTCAAGCTGACAGGCCGCAGCTTGAGCGAAGCGAGAATTGTTATCTGCGGAATTGGCGCGGCGGGAACCGCTTGTACGAAAATGCTGCTCGCTGGAGGTGCAAAGCACATTGTCGGCGTTGACCGCGAGGGAATATTAAACGCCGACCGCACCTACGATAATCCGATGTGGCAGTGGTATGCGGAGCATACGAATCCGCAGCGCCGCACAGGCGGTTTGGCGGAAGCATTGCAGCACGCGGAAGTGTTCATCGGTGTTTCCGCTGGCGGCATTTTGACTCGTGCGCATATTGAATTAATGGCACCAGAGCCAATCGTGTTCGCCATGGCTAACCCTGAGCCGGAAATCCGGCCGGAGCTTGCAGAGGACATCGTCGCTGTCTTCGCCACCGGCCGATCCGACTATCCGAATCAAATTAACAACGTCCTCTGCTTCCCGGGCATTTTCCGCGGAGCGCTCGACAGCCGCGCTACGACAATTAATGAGGAAATGAAGGTAGCGGCAGCAGAAGCTATCGCTTCGGTAATAAGCGACGATGAACTAAATCGGATGTATATCGTGCCGAGCGTCTTTAACGCGCGAGTCGTCGAGGAAGTCCGCCGCCGCGTCATTCAGGCAGCCGTGAAAAGCGGCGTCTCCCGCCGGAATCCGCGGGAGTAGTTGCCGCTATATCGTCGAAACAAAGATCTAAACGAAATATGAGACATTTTTACCGTTGTACAACCGTCTGACGAAACTGCCAATTATAAATGAAGCTCCTTTACACCAAATTTCCTATCCATATTTATGCTTTAAAGTTATTATAAAAAATATGGCTACGACGTGAAGCACACGCCGCTTGTTACGGGTTCCCGTAATCAGGCGGCGTTTTTCCTTCATCAAGCTGGCCATTGAAATTGACAGTTACGGATCTCATTGGAAAAACATCAATCGCGTCCAATTCTCTGATCATCGAAGGCGCCAAAATGACTTAGTTATTGATGGCTGGAAGGTACTCCGTTTCAGCTTCGACGACATCAAAGATCATCCGCGTTTCTGCCAACAGAAGCTTCAGCAATTCATTGTCAGGTGGTTCGGAATGGATAATCAAGTGAATGACGTAACCTTTATGGAAAAAGAAATCATTCGACTTGCGATGAGACTATCACAGCCCGATACTCCAGGAGACGTATGTCATCATTTTGCATTAGAGAACAAAACTGCCAGAAAATGGCTTCAACAATTAGTTGCTAAGAAGTGGATGAACCCGCGCCAGTCTACAACTTTATTTTTCTAATACTTTATTTGCCCATGACAACTCGCACAAAATCCATCATCTGGAACGCAAACAGACCCGTAAGATGGCCGCTTTATTCGCGAAGTGTCCGTTCTTACGGGTCATTGTTTAATTTAGGGACTTAACGTTTCTTGGAAGATGCTTTATCATGCTTCCCGCGTTTCACGCTCGATACCATGACATTTTTCTCCGTATGCGTATAAATGTGCTTATAGACAGGACAACAATGATGCTGTTTAACCGTTTCAATATTTTGAACGACATTCACAAGCTGCGGATGGTAGTAGTTCTCGTATAGCGTAATTGGAGGATCATAAATCGTCTGCGTTGGACAATCGGGACAAAAGTCAATTTCATTCATACTGCCTACATTTCCGACATTGCCCATATTATAGTAATAATTATTACGGTTCACAGTAATTATCTCCTTCCTGTTTTGGAATACACCTTATTGTATTCGCAGAGAGGCAATGCGACCTGTACGCTTGACCCGAAAGGCGATGGCCCCCAATGTTTCTGTAGTATAGAAGGTGAGAGAATTGCCGTGTATCGGTTACCTTGATCAGGCTGCGATTTCGATTTTTAATGCTACCCGTTACAATATTTGTTCCAGCTTGATGACACGTCCTCTATAAATTTTCAGTACCCCTTAAGGGGTTCGTACCTATCCGCATTTATTGAGCTATACAGCCCGTAAGCTCATCAAGGCTGCCCAATTATCGGCAGCCTGTTGTCATTGCTATCGTACCCGTTTACTACCAGTTAGATGAAAAGGCTGCCATCTTTATGGTATCCCTTTCCAAGTTGAACTATGGTTAATTTGACATGTTCTTAAACTATAAACTAAATATGCAGTCTGTCATCGGCAATCGGTACACATTCTTGGCCTTATTCGGCAATCGGTACATATTCTTGTCACACCACTTTGACAAGAATATGTACCTATAAAACAAAAAAACCGCGATTTACGCGGTATTTAATCGGCTCATGTTCTTGTCATCCGACAATTATGTCGGATGATGATGACAACAAGAATGTGTACCGATAAATGACAAGAATATGTACCGATTACCGAATCAAGAACATACGTTCCCCAATCCTTAAATTATAAAGGATGATCTTCAATAGATCATCCTTCTTCCAAATACGGTTCAAAAAAACTGCCTCCAATCGATGTGAAATCTTTTCCTTTTTCCCCGTAAAAGCATTTGAGTCCGATCTCCTTGATAATTTAGCTGTCGACATGAAACAAAAAAATAATCAAGACATAAGTTCAATGGTCTATCGTGGCCGGCTGTCGTTGCATATAATAGGTCGATAACATTCCGATGAGGACGGTGTCTGGAATGAAAACACAAAAATTAACAGCCATGCTGCTGGTAAGAAATGAAGCTGATAGATATCTAAAGGAAGTTTTAGACGATTTGGATCAGTATGTCGATGAGATCGTTATTGTCGATGATGCGAGTACTGACGAGACTCCTCAAATTTGTGAATCATACGGCAGAGCAAAAGTGATCAGACGGAATGAACCGGGATTCAGTAATGAGTATGTGCTAAGGAAATTTTGTTGGGAGGAGACAATAAAAACAAATCCGGATTGGATTTTGGCACTGGATGCGGATGAATTATTTGAGGACAGAATGAAGTCAGAAATCCGTAACCTCCTAAACTCGGAAGATGTCGACGCATGGTCTTTCCGATTGTATGATTTTTGGGGGAGCAAGCATTCTTACAGAGATGATGCCTACTGGGGTACCCATAGATGCTACTGGCCTTACTTATTGAGAAACCTTCCGATTTCGCCGGTGTGGAAAGAAACCCCCATTCATTGCGGTAGAATACCTCAAAATATTTTAACGCAATACAGAATCGGTTACTCGGACATCCGAATAAAACATTACGGTTGGGTCAATAAAGCAGACCATAAAATAAAATTCGATCGTTATATTAAAGGAGATCCGGACGGTAGATACAACAATTATAATCTCCAGCAGTATTATTCCATTTTCGACGAAAATCCAAATTTGGTAAAATGGGAAGAATAAGTTTAAATACAAAAGATCGCCCTTCCACAAGAGCTAAACTTGTGGAACGGCGATCTTTATTGTCTACAGAACATTATTTCTTTACGCTTAATATGCCAAGGGGGAACATGAGTCTGTATATTGAGAAAAAGGGTTATTTACTATTTATTTTTCATTCTTCTTTGCCTAAGTTTCATTAGTTAAAGGGCTTAACCGAATAGGTTTATTAAATGGCATCTTACATGATTTCTTTTTCTTCTTCTTTTTTTTCTTCCTTTTCTTTTTTTTCCTCTTTTTAGGGCACCGGATTATTTTTACGATCACTTTCTTCTTTACGATCACTTTTTTAATACCGGGAGGACCCGTTGGCCCCGTAGGTCCAATTAATCCCACAGGCCCTGCAGGCCCGATTGGTCCGATTGCGCCTATCGGACCTGTTGGCCCCGCAACTCCTATCGGTCCTATTGCTCCAATCGGCCCCGTCGCTCCTATTGGCCCTGTCGGCCCCGTCGGGCCAGCCGGACTGGTTGCACCTGTCGGCCCTGTCGGCCCTGTCGGCCCCGTCGGCCCTGTCGGCCCTGTCGGCCCTGTCGGCCCTGTCGGCCCTGTCGGCCCTGTCGGACCAGTTGGCCCTGTCGGCCCCGTCGCCCCTGTTGGACCAGTCGGCCCTGTCGCCCCCGTCGGCCCTGTCGCCCCTGTCGGCCCTGTCGGCCCTGTCGGCCCTGTCGCCCCTGTCGGCCCTGTCGGCCCTGTCGCCCCTGTCGGCCCTGTCGGTCCTGTCGGCCCTGTCGGACCAGTTGGCCCTGTCGGCCCTGTCGGTCCTGTCGGCCCTGTCGGACCAGTCGGCCCTGTCGCCCCTGTTGGCCCCGTCGGCCCCGTCGGCCCCGTCGGCCCTGTCGGCCCTGTTGGCCCTGTCGGCCCTGTCGGTCCTGTCGGTCCTGTCGGCCCTGTTGGCCCTGTCGGCCCTGTCGGCCCTGTCGGTCCTGTCGGCCCTGTTGGCCCTGTCGGCCCTGTCGGTCCTGTTGGCCCCGTCGGCCCCGTCGGCCCCGTCGGCCCTGTTGGCCCTGTTGGTCCCGTCGGCCCTGTTGGCCCTGTTGGTCCTGTCGGACCTGTTGCCCCAGTTCTCCCAGGTGGCCCCGTCCCCCCCGTGGGTCCTGTCGGAGGACCACCAATCGGAATATTCGGTCCCCTTGGACCAGGAGGTAATGGGTATCGGGGCAAGCCTTTTGGGATTTTAATAAGCGGGTCAACCGTTATAACCCCCATACCTCACCCCCCTGAACCATTTTCCTTCTTTGTATATTCAAGTTCAGGGAATATGGTCAAGGTGTTAGCCCATTGATTCGGAGATCGTCTAAGAATCACAAGATGGCCGATCCTAAAATACGTATATATAAACTGCGCGTTATACGAAAATAGAGTTGGGGTGAACGAATAATGAAAATAAGCATCATCATTTTAACCCACAATCAACTGGCTATGACTAAAAGATGCTTAGAGAGTATTAGAAAACATACCATAGACCCTTATGAATTGATTATTGTAGACAATGGTTCAACCGATGGCACTGTGGATTATTTATTAAAAAATAAAGATATTGACCATACCATAATTAATAAAACAAACTACGGATTTGCCAAAGGCTGCAACCTAGGAGAGAAAATTTCCACAGGAGATTACGTATTGTTTTTAAATAACGATACCGTGGTTACAAAAAATTGGCTTCGCCATATGCTTGGGTTATTTAATGAAAACAATACCATCGGAATGGTCGGTCCAGTCAGCAATTTTGCCGGGGAAACCCAGCAAATAACCGTTCCTTACGGTGAACTTTCGGAATTGGATTCTTTTGCTGAAGACTATTGCCGACAAAAGAGCGGTCTTCATGTTTTAACACATCGATTAGTTGGCATGTGCCTCCTAATAAAGAAAAAAGTTTTCCAGGAGATTGGGGGATTCGACGAACGATTCGGAATCGGAACGTTTGAAGATGATGATTTATGCCTTCGTCTCCTTCATCTCGGGTATACGCTTGCCGTTGCTTTGGATTCCTACGTCCATCATGAGGGGCATGCTACATTCAACAATACGGATGGCATTGATATGGCGGAATGGATAGAAACAAACCGGCAAAAAGCGAAAGAAAAATGGGGGGACGATATTTACAACCTGCTGAGCAGCAAAAAAAGATGTACGCCAATTACTATCAGCCTTTGTATGATTGTAAAAAACGAAGAAGAAACTCTTCAAGGGTGCTTGGACTCCATACAGCCTGTCGCCGATGAGATCATTATTGTCGATACGGGTTCTACAGACCGGACAAAGGAAGTTGCCGCACGCTATACGAACAAAATTTTCGATTTTGAATGGATCGACGATTTTGCAGCAGCCCGAAATTTCGCTTTCAGTCATGCATCAATGGAATATATCATGTGGCTTGATGCTGACGATATTCTTCTTGAGAAGGACCGGCTTCTTTCCTTGAAAGATAACTTTGACCGTACCGTTGACGCAGTTACGATGCCTTATCATATCGCTTTTGACGAACATGGTAATGTTACTGTTAATGTCAGGCGAAGTCGTCTCGTCAAACGGGAGAATAATTACCGGTGGATCGGACCGGTACATGAATATCTGGAAGTAGGGGGTAAAATATGGAATAGTGATATCATCGTTGCCCATCACCGCAAACATAGCAATTCATCAAGGAATTTAAAAATTTACGAAAATCGCGAACGACAAGGGGAACACTTCAATCCCCGTGATCTTTTTTATTATGCAAATGAACTTGCGGATCATCAAAACCATCAAAAAGCGATTACTTATTACAAAAAATTTCTGGATTGCAAGCAAGGTTGGGTAGAAGACATCATATCCGCTTGCAGCAGTTTGGCTGACATCTACTTCCATTTAAACGACAAGGAAAATGAATTGTACTATATAACGAAGTCCTTCGAGTATGACTTACCCCGTGCCGAATTTTGCTGCCGGCTCGGGTATCATTTTTTGCAGAATAGCCAATTAACTCAAGCTGTTTATTGGTACCGCACAGCATCAGAACTGGAGAAGCCCGAAGAAAGCTGGGGATTTTTTAACGACACTTGCTGGACCTGGCTTCCCCATCTTCAGCTCTGCATTTGTTATTATCGGTTGGGAGACAATGAAAAAGCCTATTACCATAATGAAATCGCACGCGGCTACCGTCCTAACGATGAGAACATCCTGCATAACAAACGTTTCTTTGAAGGGATAATGAATATCTCCTGAATTACTTATAAAATTTACGACCTTCGGCTATGAGACCCAGGTCGTAAGTATTGCGGTATATTATTTAAGCGACTCTTCATCCGTTCGCCGCAACCACTCGTTCATTTCAACAAGCAATTCGCCTTTTACCGGGTGAGCCCAGAAAAATTCCGATTGGACTTTTGCTAGCCTTATTTCATCCGCCGCAACGAATGGCCGGAATCGAACGAAATCAAAATCCTTTTCAAAGGACCACAAATAATCTCGGCATTTACCGCCGTATATCATTGCCAATGTAGCAAACAGCATCTCCTCTATCGCAAAAACCTCTGTCGTTGACAAAAGTTGCTCCAATACTGGAAAATCCACATTGGTGACGATACGCCGAACCATCTCTCGACGATACACTTGCCCTGGATTAAAATAGCGTGCAAAGTAGTCCGTTTTGAAAAATGGCTTCCACCTGTCCCATTCTCTCCACATCCAATACCCTGGAATGTACTCTGGAAAGTCGTACGGGGTATTTTGGATTTGGAAGTGATAGCCCATTCCGTCATACCCCTGCATAGATTCACAAACAAAAGATTCAAATCCGGATTTAATGAACAATACGTCCGAATCCAAATTCACCAAGAACTCATATTCTTCGCCTGTTTCTTCCATCCACCTCATAACATCCAGCAAATAACCGGGCAGATTACCGTATACCATCGGACGGCTATAAGGGCACACGGGTACACCAAGGTTTTTCGCAAAATCCGGATCGTTTCCGCCGTTGTAAATGACTACCCTGGAATTGGGATTGTATCGGCGTACGTTATCTATTTGCGCGGCCAGAACTTCTTCTTGCTCATGGGCCAAAATGGCAAAAAAAATCATCACTATCCCTCATTTATTCATTGTTTGAGCGAGTCCCAAGTACTGTTTAGGGTGAACGATCGAAAGTTGGGTAGTTAGGGTGTTTTCGTATTGCTCCTTTAGGGCGGGATTCTTTTCTAGGTATGATCTTTTGGCATAAATAAACATATTTTGGGCGTACCACCACTCCACTTTCTCATTTCTCCAAACTTTTTGCCTGATGCAATCAATGACCTCATAACCATGATTGTAAAAGTAACGGGCCCAAAACTCCGGCCATTGTTCATTCAAATGCAAATAACCTCCTTGATGGGGAATTGCGGCCGAAAAAAGTACTATGGATCCAAGCCTAACCAAGGAATCAATAAATATTTTTGCACATTCGACAGGAAGATGCTCGGCAACTTCCAAGGAAACGACCAGATCGTACCGTTTTCCGATATCTAAAGGCTTTTGCAGATCATAAATCATAAATTGGTTGGACGGAATTTGAAGCATGTCCGAGTCTGTACACCCGTTATCAATGCCCATCACATCCTGAACGCCGTATTCCTTGAATACGGATAACCATGTTCCAACGCCGCAACCAACATCCACAACCGATTTAGGCTGAATGTACTCTAGAATAAGCGGAACGATTTCTTTGGCCGAACGGAGCGAACCTTCCTGCTGGTACTGATAGTAAGCTTGAAGATCAGTTTGCACCGGAGTACTCCTCTCTTATTTCTGGATATTCACGATTCTTCTTTCTTTTAAGTTTATGCTTAAATGTCCCGATGAGAAATTCAAACCAAAAAGTTCAGCTATCGCCCAGGCGGAATATTGAAAAAACGTGACACCACTAAGGGGATAGAAGAAATAAACTAAGGAGTAAGCATGTAGGATCGGAGGATTTATCGATGGGTATCGTTCGAAGAGCCCGGGCGGAAGAACTAGGGGAAATCATCGCCCTAACGGAACGTATTTTCAGAAAAGCTTGGCACCCTCCACGGATAACCGCTTCTTCCCCCTTGTTTTGGCCGGATAATATAGACAATCTGATGATGGTTGAAGATGCGGGACGTCCGGTCTCGTTCACGGGATTGAAACCTTGGGTATTGAATATTACAGGAAACCGCATCCCCTCAGCCAGTTTAGGCTTGGTCTGTACCGATACAGCCCATCGCAGCAAAGGTTATGCATCAGACCTAGTACAAGAAGCGATCCGTCAGCTGGAAGCGGAAGGAACCGCGCTGCTTTTTATTTCCGGGGATCGTGACCTTTATACAAGACATGGCGCTGTGGCTGTAGGTCAGGTAACAAGGGTTTTCATTCGCATACGAGACCTATTATCTGCAGTGCCATTTGGGAACAACGATGACAATTTAGATTTTGTGCCATGGCAAACGAGTGACCTCGAGGCTATGCTTAATCTTCTTGAAGGCGAAAATGTTTTTTTTGAACGCACCAAGGAAAGCTTTGCGGAATTAATCCGTGCGCAAAACATCTTTCGCTGGTATCCCGCCGAACAGCATATTTGGGTAAGAAAAAGATTCGGGATAGTTGACGCTTATGTAGTGTTTGGAACCTGGAAAACCGAGGAAGACGTTCAAGGAGAGGTTGTTGAATTTGCCGGCTCCGACGAAGCCGTAGTGAGCCTGCTTAAATCATGTGCGTCACGTCTTTCAGTTGACGGATTCACGATGTGCATCTCCAATTACCGCCATACGCTAGCAAACATGCTTGCTGCGATAGGTGACTCATTTCAAGGTGAAACGAATTACGGTACGGTCAGGATAATCGATTTCCTCATTCTGTGGAAATGCCTAATGCCTTATTTTAAAGAGCGTTTGGGTGAAGAGTACTCAGCTATGCTTCAGTGTGATAAGGTCAGCAACGGATACCGAATATCTTTAGGGAAAGATGAGCTTATTTTCGATCATATCATTGCTGCGAAGCTTGTGTTTAACGGTCCTCAACAGTTGGAGCAGGGGCCCATCAAGGAAGCTTTAAGCAAGCTGTTCCCCCTCTCAATGGTAAATCCATATAACTTGAATTACATTTGATTCTACATCTGCGTACAGGAGGCTGATAATGAACCTTTTCGAGGTCACCTTCGAAACAAAGTGCTATGAAAAAGATTGGGAGTTTCTTTTAAAGACAAAGAGGCTGGAAACCATGATTGACTATAACCGGTTTAGATTCAAAGAGAAAATTTTATATATCAACAATGTACAAGATGTAAAGGAGGTTGCCTCCTACGCACAAAAACTTGTGGCAAGAGGCGTACTTACGTCTTTTGTCGTTGTAGAAGACTATGCGAAGGAAGCCCTCGATTTTTTTGGTGTAACCAAAGACAGCTTTCATGGAGGATACTTTTACTCTATAGCCGAAATGGTTAGTATCTATCTATGCAAAACCGATTATTTAGTTCACTTTTCAAGCGATTCCATCTTGGAAAAACCTTTTGAATGGGTACATTCATCCATCTTGAAGATGAAATCCGATAAGAGGATAAAGGTAGCTAACCCAACTTGGAATCAGAGCTATGGCGATGCCAAGTACGAATCGTTTGATGAGGATGAAAATTTTTACGTGGGGTTCGGGTTCTCCGATCAATGTTATTTGATTCAAGCAAAAAATTTTCGGGAGAAAATTTATAATGAAACAAATGCAGCCTCTGAAAGATATCCCGTTTATGGCGGCGAATTGTTCGAGAAAAGAGTCGATGCATGGATGAGAAACCATGCGTTCACCAGAATTACTTTTAAACATGGAAGTTACCTTCATCAACATATTTCGAGGCGATATTAATGAATAGTTATTTCGAGGGGGAATTGAGTTGAAATGGACGTTTCACAGTCCCCAATTTCATTATGACGCTTACCATCCGTCGATAAAACCTTCCTCCGCCTGGTTAGGCCATCGTCATTTTGCCTACGATTTAATTCGATTTATGAAACCCGGAACCATCGTTGAGCTCGGAACGCATTGGGGGGCTTCCTTTTTCTGTTTTTGTCAGGCCGCAGCTGATGATGGCATGAATGCCGTTTGTTACGCCGTGGACACTTGGCAAGGAGATCCGCATACGGGTACGTATGGAGAAGAGGTTTATCTCGGTGTTTCTGAAATTGTAAATCAATATTTCCCCTCCAACGCCGTTCTGCTACGCAGTACGTTTGACGATGCCTTGGGTCAGTTTCAGAACGAATCTATCGATTTCTTGCATATCGATGGATACCATACGTATGAGCAAGTTTTGCACGATTTCGAAGCATGGCTGCCGAAATTGGCCAAGAACGGGGTTATTTTACTTCATGATACCGCAGTAAGAAGTTACGGATTCGGTGTCTATCGTCTGTGGGAAACGTTAAGAGCACGTTACCCATCCCTAGAATTCGAACATTCCAGCGGTCTCGCAGTTTTGTTCCCTAAAGGATATGATCCGTGTTTTGATCCTGTGTTTCAAAAGAAGGATGACTTTTCCGCCATTTATAGTAAAAAGATCTAATATATTTCCTTCGTCATGTCGGTACCTATAACAAGATGAGAGATAGAAATTCATTTAATACGTTGATTGTCCATCGCTTGTTTAAATTTATAATAAAAGTTCTTATTCAGCTGTTTTATCAGATTTCAAGGAATAAATCGCTAAATAACGACTATGTATTCCGTTATTCTTTCCACAACTCCGACATGGAGTATAATAACGCCATATGATGTACTTATTCCTCTCACTTAAATCACATCAGACATTAATAATAATTAGCTGCTATTTCCAAAAAGACATGACACCTATCATCTTCTTCACCGTATTATATATGCTATAATAATCGAGTGTCTTAAGCGCTATTTCTATAAAGCGCAAGCAAAGTTAGCATATAAGGTAGTTTCCCGCTTGGTTTAGTTCGTTAAGCAGGCTTTATGTGCAGGTAGTTGACGGAAAAGGAGCCTGGTAATGTTTCAAGCCGTAGTAGATTTTTTAAAGGAAATCGGGCCTTTGGGACTGTTTATACATTCGTTTTTCGATGCCATTATATTCCCGATTCCGGCTTTTTTCCTGCAAGTATCGTTAAGCCTACTCAATCCGTCTACAGCAATATGGCTGGCTACCGTTGGTTATATAGCCTGTCTCTTGGGAACACCGGTTGGGTATTACCTCGGTAAAGTAATGGGCAAATCGGTCCTGTATAAGTTTTTAAAAACGGAATGGATCGACGCAGCTACAGCTAAGTTTCAAAAAAATGGCGAGGCAGCCATTTTAATCGGATCGTTCACGCCGATTCCTTTTAAAGTATTTACGATTTTATCGGGCTGCTTAAACTTCCCGCTGTGGCGGTTGATCGGATATGCCGCTATTGGCCGCGGATTAAAATTTTATATTGTTGGCTTATTGTTTTATTTCTATGGCCGTGCTGCAGAAAGTATGGTTAAGGATGTATCCTTGTACATTTTTGTTGGGGCTGTCCCAATTGTCATCGTATATCTTTTACTTAGGAAAAGAAATCAGAAGAAAAAAGAGCAGGCTGCAAAGAAGCAAGCTGAGATGGAACAGCAAGACACATTACATGTTAGTTCATAACTACAAAAATAGGCCGATCAGGTAAAATTCCCTGACCGGCCTTCATTTATTTTAGAAAACATTACTCTAAAGCATTTGACACAGTGTTCTCACTATTATCATGAGGCTCAACGTGAACGTGGACACTCATAATATTGTGCTTGCGGCCCATTCGATGCTCTATTTCATCGCTAATACGGTGACTCTCGATCAGCGTCAGCCCGGGATCTACCTGCACGATCACATCGACCAGCACCAGGCTGCCATGTATGCGTGCCTTTATATCCTTAATGGATTTGACCCCTTTCGTCTTCTCAATCGTCGAACGCAAGGTAGTAAGCTCATTCTCGTCAAAACCGTCCGTCAAGGCATGCGTTGAGCTATAAAAGATTTCCCATGCCGTTTTACATATGATTGCACCGACTACGAGCGCGGCTACCGGATCAAGCCATGGCAGTCCAAACTGCGCGCCTATAATACCAATAGCCGCTCCGGTACTGACGAGCGCATCGGACAAATTATCCTTTGATGCTGCGAGAAGCGCTTGATTGTTAATTCGCGTGGCAAGTCTTCGATTATATATATAGACACCAGCCATACATACAGCTGAGAACAAAGCAACCCATGCAGACATTAAGTTTGGAACGTGATACTCAGAAGCAAACAACGATTTGACCGCGCTTATTAACACCTGAACGCCAACCGTAGCCATAATAAAAGAAGCAACTAGCGCTGCAATCGTCTCTGCGCGAAAATGACCGTAAGGATGATCCTTATCCGGCGGTTTTTGCGATATGCGCAATCCTACCAATACAGCAACGGATGCTACGATATCGGTCAAATTGTTAAATCCGTCTGCGACAAGAGCCCCTGATAAAAACCAGTAGCCGGCACCCAGCTTTAGCGCAGATAGAGCCAAATAGGCACCAATACTAACCCATGCACCCTTCTCGCCCTGTTTAATCTCATCATACTGATTCAGTTTCAATACCCTCCCAAGCGTAAAAACTTATATCGTCTTAAATTCCCAAATAACCTATCGGTATCATACCCGAACAAACCTGTGTGGGTCTAGAGAAACAGTGTTTACCAGGTACGCACTTTTATGCACGGGTGCAACAATTCGCAGGTGGCAGTGACTTTCCGGCAAAACGAATCCGTTTATTATGCGCCTTATTTGGATTTACAATTCATATCCATCCTGTCCATTCATCATTTATTCAAAACAAAAAAGCGGCGTTCGTTCCTTTAGGAACGTGTACGCCGCCATTTTGCCACTCATCTTTATTTCAAGAAAAAAACTTCCCGCAATGGTTTGATAGGCTCAGTCTCTTGGAAATCGAAAGAGCCTTGCACCATCTGCGAGGTAATCGCATTCCAGCGGCCGCATGCCTCGCTTCCTGCGATATAGGCAAATGCAGCCTCTACATCGTCACACTCGAAGCAATAAAAAAACTGCGAGCCGTTCTGAAAAATCGAATAATTGCGAATGCCCGCCTTGCTGTGCTCCTCTAATATTTCCTGCCATGGTTCACCGTGCATCCGGACGTACTCGTCGAGAAATTCCTCTTTAATAGTCCATGTCCATGCGAATTTGTTGCTGCCGCTCATTTTAATAAACCGCCTTCCATTCCGCTATGTAGTCCAAAAAGAATTTAATTTTCACTCTGCTTCTTAGATCATTTCATATTGACGATTATAGCATATTTCTGTTCGTTTGTGATTGATGTGCATTGCTGAATACGCAGCGAAAGCCCGCGTAACCTAAAGAAACAGCCGGAGCAGGCTCCGGCTGTTTCAAGGCTCAAACGATTATTTGATTTCGTAAATGGTGTAAAGCTCATCCAGCATCAGGTTAGCTGCGATTACGCCGCCAGCCGTGTTCCAGATCGCATCGCTCACTCTGATAGCCTTTTTGTTTTTCACGACTTGAAGGCTTTGCCACAATGGATCCTTCATCATTTCCTCTTCCATAGCAGTTGCTTTACCGTCTCCGGTTTCATAAGTGAAATAGAAAAGGATATCCGCGTCTACTTCCGGAAGACGTTCCTTCGTAATTTCTTCAACGAATGTGTCTTTATATTTTTGATTTTCAGGACGTGAAATGCCGAGTTTGGAGAACGCCAAACCTGTAAAGGTGTCTTCTAAGTAGATACGCGTTTTGCCAGCCATAAAACGAACCACAGATACCTTCTGGTTCAGCTTGTCGCCCGCTTTTTCCTTAAAGTCCACGGTCCGGCTGTCGTAGTCAGCTATGATTTTGTCGCCTTCGGCGGTTTTGCCTAGCGCTTCAGCATACAACTTAAAGTTAGACTGCCATGCGCCGCGGAGCGTTTCGGAAAATACGGTTGGCGCAATGGCGTTAAGCTGATCGTACACTTTCTCCTGACGCAATTTGTTACCGATAATAAGATCAGGCTTTAGGCTCGCAATAAGCTCCATGTTCGGCTGGCTCTCATCACCTACAACTGTAACGCCCTCCATGTCCGCTTTGATGTGCTCGTACCAAGGATCACCTGTCCAAGATTTTACTGCGCCTACCGGTTTTATTCCTAGACTAAGCAATGCTTCCGTTCCTTCGTTCGTCAGTACGACAATACGCTCCGGAGTACCTGTAATTTTAGCCTCACCCATCGCATGAGTAATTTTACGTGCTTCTGCCGTTTCCGGTGCAGCAGTTTCAGTCGGACTTGCTGTATTCGCGTTGCTATTATTCGCTCCGGTATTACCGCATCCCGATACGACTACTGCTAACGCCAGCAAAGCAGCGGAAGCTGTCCAAGTGATTTTTTGTTTGATTGCATGTAACATTTTTTTCGTTCTCCTTCTCAGTGAAAATGATTATCAATAATATCCTAAACGAAACTATAACAGGAGGGTATAGCAAAGTCAATCAATTGTTGATAATGATTTTCAAATTCATTGACACCACCGTACCGATCCCCTAAAATGTTTTAGTAGCAATTAATTGTTCTTATAAGAAAGAGGAAATTATGGACACTCTATTATCATCGCGTTTTCAGAAGGTTGCAGGGCTGCTCGCAGGTCTTCTCCTCTTTGCCGCCGGCATCGTTTGCAGCATCGCTTTTGGAGTAACGAACATTGATTGGCGAACCATCGTAGAATCCTATACCGCATTCAACGGCTCTCAAGAGCATCTTATTATACAAACGGCAAGAATGCCGCGCGCGCTCATAGCTGCCGCTGTCGGGGCAAGTCTAGCCGTCGCTGGTGCATTGATGCAGGGTATAACCCGTAACCAGCTGGCTTCACCAAGCATCTTCGGCATCAATGCCGGAGCCGCTTTTTTCATTGTTACAGGCTCCGCCTTCTTCGGAGCGAGCGGCTTATCGACGTTTGCTACGCTTGCCTTCATCGGTGCGGCGTTCACGGCCACTCTGGTATATGTACTCGGTTCAATCGGAAATGACGGACTTACTCCGCTCAAGGTTACGCTTGCAGGCGCTGCATTGACAGCCTTCTTCTCTTCGCTTTCGCTTGGCGTATTGCTAACCGGCGGTCAAACATTTGATCAAGTGTTATATTGGTTTGTCGGCTCAGTAGCCGGTCGCGATATGAACATTTTCACAGCCGCTGCACCGTTCATGGGAATTGCCTTTCTAGGCGCGCTAGTGCTCGCAAGACATATGAACGTGCTCGCGCTCGGCGAAGACGTGGCCGTTGGTCTCGGGCAGAAAACCGTCTACATTAAATTAGCTGCCGGCATCATCATCGTATTGCTTGCCGGCGGATCGGTATCCATGGCTGGTCCCATCGCCTTCATCGGTATTATTATCCCTCACCTGTCGCGTTATTTGGTCGGCATCGACTACCGTTGGGTTGTACCATACTGTGCGGTGTTAGGCAGCAATCTTTTGCTGGCTGCCGACATCGGATCGCGATATATTGCATTTCCGAAGGAAGTTCCCGTCGGGGTTATGACCGCCATCATCGGTGTTCCGTTCTTCGTCTATATTGCCAGAAGAGGGGGACATTCCTAAAATGAATGGATGGTTTACGCTTAGAGGCCGCAAGCATTCGTTTCAAATAGACCGCCGAACGGTTGCGATGATCGTCCTTTTGATCATCGCCAACCTGGCAGCCATCGTCGTATGTGTTGGACTCGGCAGCACATCGATCAGTCCGCTTGCCGTCATTCGTACGATTCTCGGCATCGGCGATTCATCCGATTTTATGATCATATTTTCGCTTCGCTTGCCGCGTGTCATAATTGCAGTTTTGGTAGGCTCGGCGCTCGCCGTGTCCGGCGCATTGCTTCAAGGTATCGTCCGCAACCCGCTTACTTCACCGGACATTATCGGTATATCCGGAGGCGCTTCTCTGGGCACCGTTGTATTCATTCTGTACTTTTCGCATGTCAGCATCCGCTTCATGCCGCTTAGTGCTGTTGCCGGAGCATTCGCTGCCGCTTTTCTAATCTATTTATTCGCTTACCGCCGCGGCATTACACCGCTTCGGCTCGTGCTCATCGGAATCGGTATGGCTACGGCATTAACCGCCGTTACTTATATGCTCATTCTAACAGCATCGTTTACGCCGACTGCTGTAGCCGTCAAAGCGTTTACCTTTATGACGGGCAGCATTTACGGCGTCTCCTGGGAACGGGACGTATTTACACTGTTGCCATGGATCGTCATCCTGCTGCCGGTCGCCTTTCTTTACGCCAGACATTTAAACGTGCAGGAGCTGGGAGATGAGGTCGCAACAAGCGTCGGCAGCCCGGTTCATGTCAAACGGACGATTCTTCTTTTCATCAGTGTTGCTCTGGCAGGAGCAGCAGTTGCCATTGGCGGCGCCATTAACTTTATCGGACTGATGGCTCCGCATATTGCCCGCAAGCTGGTTGGACCGGCATATGGCGGCGTTATCCCAGTTTCTGCTCTTATCGGCTCGCTCGTATTGCTTCTTTCCGATCTTGTAGCCAGAGTTGCGTTCATCCCGCTCGATATTCCGGCAGGAGTATTTACAGCCGCGATCGGGGCGCCATTCTTTATCTATTTGCTATACCGTCACCGCAGCGGAGCGTAACAGTCTCCCAGCTTACAATTATAAAATGAAAGGGAGTGAGTCTCGTGCCCTCCATTCAAGCGAAAAACCTTACGTTATCCTATGGACAAAAGCCGATTTTCTCCAATCTCGATTTACTTATTCCTCCAGGTAAAATTACTGTGTTCATCGGCAGCAACGGATGCGGCAAATCAACGCTGCTTCGTTCGCTTGCCAGGCTATTGAAGCCGCAGGAGGGATCCATTTTGCTTGACGGCAGCGAAATTTCCAAGCTCTCGAGCAAAGAAGTGGCCAGACGTCTGGCCATCTTACCGCAAGGCCCAATCGCGCCGGAAGGACTAACCGTTCATCAGCTTGTGAAGCAAGGCCGTTATCCTTACCAAAGCTGGCTGCAGCAATGGTCTCACGAGGACGAGAAAATGGTAAAGAAGGCGCTTGAGGTGACGCATATGAATGAGCTCTCTGCCCGTTCCGTTGACTCGCTCTCCGGCGGACAACGGCAGCGCGCCTGGATTGCAATGACCCTTGCTCAGAACACCCCGACTATTTTGCTGGATGAGCCGACGACATACCTCGATATGACGCATCAAATCGAGATTCTCGATTTGCTGTTCGACTTAAATGAGCAAGAGAATCGTACGATCGTTATGGTTTTGCATGACATTAATCTCGCATGCCGGTATGCGCACAATATCGTCGCAGTCAAAGAAGGCCGTATCTACGCGCAAGGCGAGCCGGAAACGATCATGAACGAACAGCTGATCCGTGACGTATTCGATATGGAATGCCAAGTAACAGCCGATCCGATCTTTGGAACACCGCTCTGCATTCCATACGGTAAAGGCCGCAAGGTGGCGGCAGCAGACGCTGAACGAGTCCAAATTGTTAT
>JBNJJW010000032.1:0-69018 GCA_051750645.1 Bacillota bacterium
ATCAACCGCGTTTAGGTCAGCGGCGACAAGAAATAATATATCACAGGGGCCCATTTGAATGCAACCCCTTTTTTAAATATTTTTTAAAAAACATTTATTATCTGTGTGATCTAGCGTTAAGCGCATAACGGGACAGCTCTTTCGGGGAGGCGATACGGGCATACATCCGGAAGATAATCTTGTATCTTCTCGTAATTGCTTGCTTGATATCTCCATCTAATCTTGAGTCGTTAAGATCAAGCAGCATTTCATCCAGTTCTTTGCGAAGGACGTAGTCGAGTTCTTTGCATTCTTTATCGTTGAACAGTATTCCGAGCATAGCCGTGAGCGACCTCCTTTTGATGTAAAGCGCAACTAGACCGTCCTGAAACGAACAAAAAAGCAACGCCTCACGCAAATGCGCTTCGACACTGCTTTACTGTTATGCTCAAATATTGGAAGAATTATTACATCTTTAACAACCATGTTGTAATTGTACTTTCAATTAATGATGCAATAAGCAGCGAGATCGTCAATATAACCATCACTGGAACTGTTCGAATAACAAAAGCTTCGAGCTCGCGGCCAATTCCGGCAGTTTTGGATCTGGCGAATATAAAGGATCCTAATCCTTTAAACGCAAGAACACCGAAACGCATTCCATAGGCGCAAGCGATAATGATAGCCGGTATTTCAAGAATACCGTGCGGGAGCAGACCTTTGACTACGAGCTCAAACACATATCCCCCGCCATGCACCTCAGCGACCCGCTGCAGCAAATAACCGACTACCATTCCATTCACAACTAGAAAGAAAAAAGGTAGTATCCCGAACAATGCGCCTAAATACATAACGAAAATCGATTTGACCGCATTATTTAGAAAAATAACGATGATACTCGTTAAAATCGGATTTTTCGATTGATCAATAATATTGGAAAGCTGTTCTAGTCCCTTCATCTGATTATTCAAAAACGATTGGAATGCAGGATTCGTGCCTCCGATTATCATTCCCGCGAAAAAAAGGATAAAGCCAAACGCTATATATGGATTCATTTGTTTGAAATGATCCGCTATTGTCCGCCATTTGAACATCATATTCCCCTCCTAATGGTTAAGTTGCTAATAGGCATGAATAAGTTTTGTGTACGAGCATAGATTGTACTAGAACAAGCTTCCATTAGGAAAGGAGAGCCCTTCCACATGAACGTTTTTTATGTGTTAAACGGCCGTAAGTTAAAAAGGTATTTTTTAATTACAATCGCGGTTGTATTCTCAATCGGTATTATTTACGCCGAACGCGACAACATCACCGTCTTCGCCCCGCAGCAGCCGGCTGCCATTTACAGTGTTCCGACAGAAAAGAAAGTCGTTGCTCTTACCTTTGACATTAGCTGGGGCGATAAACGTACGGAGCCCATTCTTAATGTTTTAAAGGAAAAGAACGTAACGCAGGCTACCTTCTTCTTATCCTCACCATGGAGCCAGTCCCATCCGAACATCGTAAAAAAGATCCAAGAAGCCGGCTTCGAAATCGGCAGCCACGGACACAAGCACGACAACTACAGCAAGCTGAGCGACGAAGAAATCCGCAAGCAAATTACAACAGCGCACAACATCTTATCTGAAATGGTCGGCAAACAGCCGAATTTGATCCGGTTGCCTAACGGAGATTTCGATAAGCGCGTGCTGCGCATCGCAGAGGAATTACAATATAAGGTGATCCAATGGGATACCGATTCACTCGATTGGATGAACATCGGAACGGACAAAATTATTAACCGCGTTGTATCGCGGGCTCATCCAGGAGACATTATATTGTTTCACGCGAGCGACTCCGTCAAACAAACGCATGAGGCGCTGCCGGTCGTCATTGACCAACTGCGGGCGAAGGGTTACGAATTCGTAACCGTATCCGAGCTTATCGCTCAAACCGAAATCGACGGCAAAGCAGTGCAGGACAAGACGACTTCTACTTTCCCGCAGCTTGATGCCGCCGCTTTAGAATAATTATTTTATACAACCGGCTTTGCGGCTACTGCTGCTTGGCCGGTTGTTTCTTTTTTGAGGAGCCGGTGCATCATCATAATTTGGTATGCATTGCAAGCGAACAAAGGAACCATCATAAATACGATTGCAGATACGTTAGTCTCGCCCTGCAGAGCAGGCCAAGCTTCAATAAAGGTAATAACAAACATAAGAAACATCGTCGGTACGAATGCCGTTTTGTTCGTTTGCTTAACCTTTAACCAAGATACGAGTGCAGAGCAGATGAGCAACACGAGCGGCAGCAGCCAGAAAAACCAATTGTTCATGCGCTGCTCATACAGTAAATAGCCTAGACCGAACGCCGCGAATATCGTCGTATAGCCCTGCAGCGCGTTCCATAAATATTTTTTGCCGAAAACGCTTAGGGCAATATAATTCAAGGTTAAATAAGCGAAAAAGCCCATTTGACTAAATGCTCCGATCATCAAACCTACCATCGCCATCATTAGTGCATTAAATCCGACAGCCTTAAAGCCTAAAAAACCGAATTCCGGATCGGTCCATTGCATCACTGCTCCGGTCACTACGCAAACAACCGCACCGACAGCCATGCTGCTCCAAAACAAAAAGAACCATTTTTTTAAATTCACTTTCCGTTTCCTCCTGAAAACTAACTTTGAATAGTTACGCTCTCCACTCTCGGCCAAAATTGGCTTCCGCATTACCCTTTATTTTACCACGTTCACAACAAAAAGCTAACGGTTGTCCATGATAATACGGTGAACAATGCACATAATAAGAGCACGAAACAATACTTTTGAAACGATTTGTTCATTTCCATCGGATACATGTGTACTGACATAGAAGGGAGCAAGCAAAACATGCGCATAAAGTGGGCTTTATTGTCGGTTATCCCTGCAATGGCCATTGTATTGACAAGCTGCGCCGCACCACCGCCACCAACCGAACAAGTAAGCTACAAGGATGTAAAGTCTATGGTCATCGATATTTTAAAAACACAAGATGCTCAAAAGGCTCTGCAGGAATCATCGCAGCAGATGTCGGGGTACAGTACAAAGCTGCTGAGCAGTCAAGACCAGGAGGCAGTACGGTTAGCAGTCAAGGATGTACTCGTCTCTCCCGAATACGACAAAGTCATTAAGAAGCTTATGGTGGATACCCGTTTTGCAGCCGAGTTTGCCAAGGCTGTTAACAAGCAAAATAAAGACATTCACAAGGAACTGATCAAGGATCCGTCCTATCAGGCTGACTTACTTAAAGTGATGAAGAATCCGGAAATGGATAAAATGATTCTTGATGTTCTGCAAAGCACACAGTATCGAAAAGAAGTGATGTCCCTTATGCAGGAATCGATGCAAAACCCATTATTCCGTGTCGAAGTGCTTGACCTGATGAAAAAAGCGGTTCAGGAAGAGCTGAAACCGAAGCCTGATGAAAAGGTTGAGAAGAAAAAGAAAGAAGAAGAAGCATTCGCAGAGGAAGAAGGGCAAAGTGATGAAGCAAGTGGGGAAGATGAGGGTGGATGAATCAGGTATGTAATTGTGTTTGGTACTTCAAAATGTGGTGAAAAGGCCCGAACGGCTAGTCCAATGTGCAAAGCATGCTTGCTGCAAAGGATTATCGTTCGGGCTTATTATTTTTTAAATGACCATTTGAAGATTGCTTGCTAGTTGGCGCATTTGCTTATGACGCTGTCAGCCAGCTCCAAATAAAGCTTGCCTGTATCGGATTCCGCTTTGTATACGGAAGGTGAAAAGTCATGTTCGGACGGATGATTGTCTGGTGCGCCAAGCGGAATTTGCGCAAGCAGATCAGCATGGAGCGTCTCTGCAAGACGAGCGCCGCCGCCGCGTCCGAATACATATTCCTTCTCTCCGGTTGAGGGAGATACGTAATAGGACATATTTTCGACTATGCCGATAATTTCGTGCTCCGTTTTGATCGCCATCGCCCCTGCCCGCGCAGCTACGAAAGCTGCAGTCGCGTGCGGCGTTGTGACGATAATTTCTTTGCTTTGCGGTATCATTTGGTGAACGTCAAGCGCTACGTCGCCAGTACCCGGAGGCAGGTCCAGCAGCACATAGTCGAGCTCTCCCCATTCGATTTCTTGAAAAAAGTTGCGCAGCATTTTGCCGAGCATCGGGCCGCGCCACACGATCGGGCTGTTATCTTCAACAAAAAAGCCCATCGACATCACCTTAACGCCGAACTTCTCGATCGGGATTACCCGTTCGTTCACAATGTTCGGACGCTCCTCGATGCCCATCATATCGGGCACGCTGAAGCCGTAAATATCAGCGTCGATGACCCCGACGCGCTTGCCCTTACGGGCTAAGGCGACCGCAAGATTGACGGTCACCGTTGATTTGCCGACGCCGCCCTTGCCGCTGGCGACGGCGATGAACTGCACCCCGCTGCGAGGATCCAGCAGCGGGCTTGCGAGCCCGGCCCCGTGGCCCTGTACGGGCGCCGGGCCGCCAGCTTTGCCGGCACCGGCGCTAGCCGCAGCCGGCGCTGCAGCTGCCGCAGGCGGCGGCGCAGCTGCGCTTGCGCCCGCGGCAGGCGCAGCCTCGGCCCGAAACCGGCAGTGCACGGTTTCGGCGCCCAGGCGCGCCAGCGCCTCGCGGAGCGAGGCTTCCAGCGCGGGCTGCGCAGCCGCGCTAACCCCAAGGACCGTCAACGATACTTGACGGTCCCGCACCATGACATCGCGGAACGATATCGGTTCCGCGGTATATTGTGCCGTCACGGATTCGACGGCTTCTATTGCTTGTTCGCGTGTAAGCATAAGATCTTTCCCACCTTTATGTAATTACGATTATTTAATAGTCATTATAGCACAGTAACCATATCAGCCAACTAATGAGTTAAGCCTGAGCGTTCCCTTTTATTAAGAGTCATTATACACGTTAGCGGTTAGTTGTTTCCTCTTGCAGCACACTTCCGCTTAGCTTCTCCCCAGCGCTGTACCTTAGTATACCCTCATATATGGATGCGGCAACCTTCCGCTGATATTCGGCATCCGCCAGCCGCTCGGCCTCCCCCGGATTAGACAGAAATCCGACCTCTACCAATGCCGTCGGAATATCCTCAATGGCCTTCAATACATATACATCCTTTACTGTAGCTGCGGTGCGGGTCGTATTTTCGAGATTTCTTCTAATCTCATCCTGTATGAACGTGGCGAGAATCCGGTTCTCCGGATGGTTTGCAGGATGATAAAAGGTTTGGGCCCCTGACCATTTGTTCGAGGGAATGCTGTTCATATGTATACTGATGACTGCAGCCGGTTGACTTTCCCTAATGACCGACACGCGATTTTTCAAATCTTCTGTCTTACGTTTGCTATAAGCACGCGCATCACCCGTCGCAAGATCATAATCGCCTTCCCGGGTCATGATAACTAGCGCTCCCGCCTGCTGCAAGTAATCCCGCAAATATAGCGCGATTGCCAAATTCAAGTCCTTCTCTATAACGCCCTGCTTGCTGACAGCGCCCCCGTCAACTCCCCCGTGACCAGCATCGATGGCAATTGTCTTCCCCGAGAGCGGCAACGTCCAATAGGACCATGTCCTTGATACGGGCATCGTTTGACTAAGCAATATTCCCGTCAAAATAATAACTAGCAGGCCTATGCCGATTCGAATTGCCCCTTTATACGTCATCCAAACGACAACATGCCGACCGATTCGGCGCATAAAAAAACCACCTCGTCTTCCATCTAATGAATAAGCGGCATCATATGCTTGTAATAAGCCATATGCACTCATTCATTTATATGGGACGAGATGGTCGTTTATGAGACAAACCATTATCAAAGATGAAGCTATTAGCCTACAGGCTGTTCAGACATACCTTCGATAAGGATCTTAGCCACTTCCGGACGCGAGAACTCAGGCGGTGGACAAATGCCATCGCGCAGCAAAGCGCGAACCTTTGTACCCGAAAGCGTCAAATGATGCTCTTTGTCATGCGGACATGTTTTCGAAGTAGCCATGTTACCGCATTGCTTGCAGTAGAAGCTGTGCTCGAAGTAAAGCGGAGTAATGCCAAGATCTTCAGCAGGAATGGATTTCAACAGATCCTGTGCTTCGTAAGTACCGTAGTAATCGCCTACGCCTGCATGGTCGCGGCCAACGATAAAGTGCGAGCAGCCATAGTTTTTACGAACGATCGCATGGAAAATCGCTTCGCGAGGCCCAGCGTAACGCATAGCTGCCGGGAATACGCCAAGAAAAACGCGATCCTTCGGATAATAATTTTCAAGCAGGGCCAGATAACTCTTCATTCGAACATTTGCAGGAACATCATCCGATTTTGTTTCGCCTACGAGAGGATTCAGGAACAAAGCGTCGACAATTTCCATCGCCGTCTTCTGAATATATTCATGAGCGCGGTGAACAGGGTTACGCGTTTGGAAGCCAACAATCGTTTTCCAGCCTTTTTCCGCAAAAATACGGCGAGTTTCCGAAGGGTCGAAATAAAACTCTTCAAACTTCTCAGGCTGTGGACGGTTCAATACAGTGATAGCACCGCCTACATACGTCGAAGAACGTTCTAACAGCTTCTGTACACCCGGATGTTCAAGATCATCGGTTTTGAATACGTTAACCGCTTCAAGCTTCTGATCAACGCTATAAATGCTTTCGATATCGATAACACCGTAGATAACGCCGTCTTCGCCAACAAGCGCAGCGCGCTCACCAGCCGCGAACTCAGCCGCTTTCTTTTCCTCTACAGCAAGTGTAATCGGAATGCTCCATACGGTACCGTTAGCAAGACGCATGCTCTCCACTACCGAACGGTAGTCAGCTTCATTCATGAAGCCTGTCAACGGGGAAAAGGCGCCTACACCGATCAAATCAAGGTCGGAAATCGTCCAAGTATTGATCGTAATTGATTTCAAAGTTTTAGCTTCAGCTAATAACGCTTCACGTTGTTCGCCCGCAGCGATCCGGTTAACCAGAACGCCGCCATGCGGTAAAATTTGATTCATAATTCTTGTAGCCTCCCAAAGGTTTGCAAGTGCTAAGCCAAAATCTAAGCATCTGCTTTATAATTGTATATCTTACTTATGCAAGCCGCATTCTGTTTTCTCTTGACCAGCCCAGCGTCCAGCGCGCGGGTCTTCACCCGGCATAACTTTACGCGTGCATTGCTCGCAGCCGATGCTTGGGTAGTTTTGGTCATGCAGCGGGTTATAGATGACATCATTATCGCGAATGTAGTTCCATACGTCTTCCGATGTCCATCCAGCAATAGGATTGAACTTAACCAAGCCGAATTTTGTATCATATTCGATTTTTTTCGAGTTTGCCCGAGTAGGCGCTTGATCACGGCGAATGCCTGTAATCCAAGCTTCATACTTCGACAAAATGTTTGTTAGAGGTTTAACTTTACGGATGTTGCAGCATGCATTCGCATCAGACTTCCATAGCTCTTCGCCAAATTGTGCAGCTTGTTCCTCCGGCGTAATCTCCGGCTTAACTTCAACGAAAGGAATTCCTGGATAACGTGCGGCCATGCGGTCGCGTGTCTCATAGGTTTCCTTGAAGTGAAAGTCGGTATCCAAATAGAAAATATCCGTTTTCGGACTAATTTTTTGGAGCATGTCGACCAAAACAACGTCTTCTGCGCCGAAGCTGCAAGCAAATGTAATGTTAGGGAAGGTTTCTACCGCATACGCGATAATTTCTTCTGCTGTCGCGTTCTCAAGCTCTACCGCTTTTTGCGCGATAAGCGCTTCTTTTTCAAAAAGGTTCATTTTTATGCCCTCCGTTTTTAATTCCTAGTAAAATAGTCTGTATAAAAATTATACGTCCTAAGCGATCATTGTTCAATAATAAGTTTACACCAAAATGAAATAAAGTTTTTACCTTTTTTGTTAAACCACAAAAAAACGCCCTCTCTGGCATGCAGAGAAGGCATTTTGTCTTGTACATATTAACGTTTCGAGAATTGTGGAGCGCGACGAGCCGCTTTAAGACCGTATTTTTTACGTTCTTTCATACGCGGATCACGTGTCAGGAAGCCTGCACGTTTTAGAGCCGGACGGAATTCAGGGTCTGCTTTGAGCAGAGCGCGGGAAATACCGTGACGGATAGCGCCAGCTTGACCGGACATGCCGCCGCCGTTAGCGATTACAAGCACATCGTATTTCGACAATGTGTCAGTAAGGTTAAGCGGTTGTTTTACGATCAGCTTGAGTGTTTCCAAACCGAAATATTCATTCAAATCGCGTTTATTAACAATGATTCGTCCTTCACCCGGCACAAGACGTACACGTGCAACAGAGTGTTTACGACGACCGGTTCCATAGTATTGCACTTGAGCCATGAAACATGTCCTCCTCTTAATTACCCGCGAAGTTCGTAGACTTCAGGGTTTTGTGCTTGATGTGGATGTTCCGCACCTGCGTATACTTTAAGTTTAAGCTTCATTTTGTCGCCAAGACGGTTCTTAGGCAACATGCCGTGTACCGCGAATTCGATAACGCGCTCCGGCTTGTTTTTGATCATCTCTTGTGCCGGTGTTACTTTCAAACCACCTGGGTACATCGAGTGACGGTAGTACATTTTGTCCGACATTTTTTTGCCTGTCAGAACGATTTTCTCAGCATTGATAACTACGACGAAATCGCCTGTATCAATATGTGGTGTAAATTGCGGTTTGTGTTTGCCGCGGATCAGAGCTGCTGCTTCACTAGCCAAACGGCCAAGCGTTTTGCCTTCCGCATCAATGACGAACCATTTACGCTCAACTTCATTTGGCTTAGCCATATAGGTGGTACGCATGGATGATCCTCCTTAATTCTTATACATTAATCGTTTTTTATAACAACGTAAACGTTGGTTTGATATTCATTGTTGATTGCCAAGTTTGTGACGATCTCAGTCGGGGCTGTGGGTTAGCCACTTCGAAAGCACAAGTTATATTCTACTATAAAGAATAGGTAAGTGCAAGTAATTTATAGTGATTTATCCTTGTTTTTCGATGAAATATTCGACATCCATCAGCATCAATCCGTGCGGCATTGCGGTAGGTCCAGCGAGTGATCGATTGCGCCCTTCGAGGATGCGTTTTATATCAGACGGAACTAGTTTCCCTTCGCCTACCCATAACAAAGTTCCCATAATAACACGAACCATATTGTACAGAAAACCATTGCCTGTCACGTACATATGAACGATTGGGCCTTCCTGTATGAAGTCTGCTTCATAGATCGTGCGAATATGATGAGGCTTAGTAGAATGTATTGATGTAAACGATGTGAAATCATGCTCTCCGACAAGATAGTTCAAACCCTCTCGCATCGCATCTATATCAAGCGGAGTCGGATGATGAAAGCGGAACTGACGGCCAAATACGTCCGGAAACTTCCCGAGATCAATCGTATAACGATACGTTTTGCGCTTAGCGGATCTTCTGGCATGAAAATGCTCCGGCACATCGAATGCTTCGATGATGACGATATCCTTCGGTAACCGCGTATTCAGAGCAATCGCCCACCTCTGCGTCGGAATCGTTGATTCCGTGTAAAAGTTGAACATCTGTCCCTGCGCATGCACTCCCGCATCGGTACGTCCCGATCCAATAATAATAATGGTCTCGCCTGTCAGCTTCTTAATGGCCTTTTCAATTTCACCTTGCACCGTTCTGCCGTATGGCTGCGATTGAAAACCGTTAAAGCCTGAACCGTCGTAGCTCACTTTGACGCATATATTGCGCACATATCCCGCCCCCTTAACTCTAAGGGACCCAACCCCCTAAATCCCCCTTCATAAGGGGGACCCCGAGGCGCTCCGCCCTCTGGACACCTGGGAGGTGTCTCACAAGCTCATCCGACGCTCCCTGGTGACCTTTACCTGTAACAGTCGCTTTCGTCCACTTCAGCCGCTTATACGGCCTCATGGACACGCTTGTGCGTCAGACGCACCTGCAAAAAGACGTAACCAGCAAGCCGGATAAGAACAAAACACAAAACAATTAACAACAACCGTGAACAGCAAATAAAAAAAGGTGGCCGCAAGGGTCCACCCTTTTCTCTACGTATAAGCTGGAACAAGGTTTTATGCTGTGGACTAGCTCATACGCTTCTCGATTATTGGGTTATAGTTACGCGCGGTCAACCAATTCCAGGTAAACCATAGGCGCAGCATCGCCGCGACGAGGACCTAGCTTCAGAATGCGCGTGTATCCGCCCGCACGTTCCGAGTAACGGGTAGCCAGTTCGGAGAACAGCTTTTGAATAGCGTCTTGTTGTCCGTCAACGGATTCACGACGAACATAAGCAGCTACTTGACGACGAGCACTCAGATCACCTTGCTTCGCTTTAGTGATCAGCTTCTCAGCGATAGAACGAACTTCTTTCGCTTTAGCTTCAGTCGTTTGAATACGCTCATAAAGGAACAAATCAGTAACGAGGTCACGGAACAATGCTTTCCGTGCACTAGCGTCACGTCCCAATTTTTGATATGCCATCTTGTTTTCCCCTCCCTTGCTCTTTTGTCTATTCTTGTTGGTTTACTACTCTTCCTGACGAAGGCCCAAACCGAGCTCTTCAAGCTTCTCTTGAACTTCCTCGAGTGATTTACGGCCCAGGTTACGAACCTTCATCATGTCCTCTTCGGATTTCGTGATCAGCTCTTGAACGGTATTGATGCCTGCGCGTTTCAAGCAGTTATAAGAACGGACGGAAAGATCAAGCTCCTCGATCGTCATCTCAAGAACTTTCTCTTTCTTATCTTCTTCCTTCTCAACCATAATTTCCGCGTCTTTGGCTTCATCGGTTAATCCAACGAACAAGTCCAAATGCTCGGTCAAAATTTTAGCGCCGAGGCTTACGGCCTCTTCCGGTCTAATACTGCCGTCAGTCCATACTTCAAGCGTTAGCTTGTCGTAGTTCGTAACTTGACCAACGCGCGTATTTTCAACGCTGTAGTTGACGCGAGTAATTGGCGTGTATATCGAATCAACGGGTATTACCCCAATCGGTTGTTCGTCCTTCTTGTTGCGGTCCGCTTGCACGTAACCGCGTCCCCGATTAGCAAAAACCCGCATATGGAGCCGCGCGCCGGAGGCCAAGGTTGCGATGTGAAGATCAGGGCTTAAAATCTCGACATCGCTGTCAGCTCGAATGTCGCCCGCTGTAATATTCCCTTCGCCTTCCGCGTCGATTTCCAACACCTTTTCTTCATCGGAGTGGATTTTCAACGAGAGGCCCTTCAGGTTCAGAATGATTTCGGTCACATCCTCAATCACTCCGGGAACCGTAGAGAACTCGTGAAGCACTCCGTCGATTTGAACCGAGGTTACTGCTGCACCCGGCAAAGACGACAATAAAATTCGGCGAAGCGAATTTCCAAGCGTCGTGCCGTATCCGCGTTCCAGCGGCTCGACGACGAAACGTCCGTAAGTTCCCTCGTCATTCAATTCTACGGTTTCGATTTTCGGCTTTTCGATCTCAATCACTAATAGTACCCTCCTTCAAACGTCGCTCCGTTACCTTACTTATTTTAAGTCAAATCTTGTAGTATGCCAAACCTTCACAACCATTATTCACAAGTTGTTGTTATTTGATACCACCAAGAATCCAACTATACGCGACGACGTTTCGGCGGACGGCATCCGTTATGAGGAACTGGTGTTACGTCTTTAATGAGGTTAACTTCCAATCCAGCAGCTTGAAGCGAGCGAATTGCAGCTTCACGGCCGGCGCCTGGTCCTTTTACCATCACTTCGACAGTTCTCATGCCATGCTCCATCGCTGCTTTCGCTGCGGATTCAGCAGCCATTTGAGCTGCGAACGGCGTGCTTTTACGGGAACCTTTGAAACCAAGGTTGCCAGAGCTTGCCCAAGAGATTGCATTACCGTGCGGATCCGTGATCGTAACGATCGTATTGTTGAACGTCGAGCGAATGTGCGCAACGCCAGTGTCAATATTTTTCCGGTCGCGACGTTTCGTACGAACGACTTTTTTTGGTTTAGCCATTGTCCATTATCCTCCCTTCTTATTTCTTCTTGTTAGCTACAGTCCGACGAGGACCTTTACGTGTACGGGCATTCGTTTTTGTACGTTGACCGCGAACAGGCAATCCACGACGGTGACGAAGACCGCGGTAGCATCCGATTTCAGTCAGACGCTTAATGTTAAGCGAAATTTCACGACGCAAGTCGCCTTCTACTTTAACAGATTTATCGATTGCTTCGCGCAAGCGACCCAATTCGTCTTCTGTCAAATCGCGAACGCGAGTGTCGAAGTTAACATCAGCTGTTTTCAAAAGTTTTTGCGACGTTGTTTTGCCAATACCGAAAATGTACGTCAGGGCGATTTCGACGCGTTTGTCACGCGGCAAGTCTACACCAGCTATACGTGCCATAGGCTATATTTCCCTCCTTCTATCCTTGTTTTTGTTTGTGTTTCGGATTTTCACAAATCACCATAACGTTGCCTTTGCGACGAATGACTTTGCATTTTTCGCAGATCGGCTTAACCGAAGGTCTGACCTTCATTGTGATTACCTCCCGAATCTTTCGTAAGCAATCCCGCAGGACTACTTCCGATAGGTGATGCGCCCTCTTGATAAATCATAAGGCGATAACTGTATAACCACTTTGTCTCCTGTCAGGATGCGGATAAAGTGCATTCTGAGCTTTCCGGAAACGTGTGCGAGAATTTGATGACCGTTCTCCAGCTCCACCTTGAACATGGCATTCGGCAACGGTTCGATGACCGTACCTTCGACCTCAATGACGTCTTCCTTAGCCACCGTCATTCTCCTTTCGCATACGCAAACTTCTGAATCACATAACGTAACTTGGCATTGGTCACTCTGCCTGTTTCAAGCAAGCTGCTTGAAACCTCTTGACTAATGGCAGGCTGTAACTCGAGATGCAGAACGTTCTTTTTCTTCGGTTGATCGAATCGACGCTTATTGCCGTCTGCAATCATGACGAAACGATCATCTACGATAGCAACAATAACGGCGTAGCTCTCTTCATCCTTACCGCGAAGTACTTTGACGAACTGACCAATCTGGGGACGAGCATCCATCGTCATACTTATGGCTGCTGCGGCAAAATGGTCAATATTTCAAAGCCGTCCTCTGTTACGGCTACCGTGTGCTCAAAATGAGCGCACCATGAACCGTCTTCCGTTACGACCGTCCAATTATCTTCAAGCGTACGGACATATCGTTCACCGATATTGACCATAGGTTCGATTGCAAGTACCATTCCGGCCTTTAGACGAGGTCCGCGATCCGGTATGCCGTAGTTCGGTATTTGTGGTTCCTCATGGAGGTCCGCGCCGATTCCGTGCCCTACGTATTCCCGTACTACGGAAAAGCCTGCATCTTCTATAACCTTCTGAATAGCATGCGATATTGTATACAATCTGACATCCGGCTTGACAAGCTGCAGCCCCGCATATAGCGAAGCTTCCGTTACATCAAGCAGTTTCTGAACTTCATCCGACACTGCTCCAACCGCATAGGTCCAAGCAGAATCACCATGATAGCCTTCATACTCTGCGCCAATATCGATACTGATAATATCGCCTTCGTTCAACTTGCGTGACCCGGGGAAGCCGTGCACCAGCTCGTCATTCACAGAAGCGCAAATGCTGGAAGGAAAACCATTGTAACCTTTGAAGGATGGAGCAGCACCTTGGCTTCTAATGTACGTTTCAGCGATTTGGTCAAGCTCACGAGTCGTGATGCCTGGTTTCACAGCTTGCGTCATTAACCGGTGCGTTTCCGCAACGATGCGTCCAGCTTCTCTCATATATCGCAGTTCCGATTCGGATTTGCAAATAATCATTACAATGAACCTTTCAAGCAGGAAACGATGTCTGATGTTACAACATCAATGTCCTTCTCGCCGTCGACTTCGCGCAGAAGACTTTTAGCACTGTAGTAATCAAGAAGGGGTGCGGTTTTGGATGTATACTCATCCAAACGAGTTCCGACCTTTTCTTCTGTATCATCAGAACGTTGATACAATTCTCCACCGTCTTTGTCGCAAATGCCTTCAACCTTAGGTGGATTAAAGATTACATGATAGGTCGTTCCACAAGTTCTACAGATGCGTCTGCCCGTCAAGCGAGCGAGCAGCAGTCCGCGGTCAACCTTTAAATTTACTACATGGTCAATGCTGCGGCCAAGCTCCGTCAGCATGCCGTCAAGCGCTTCGGCTTGCTGCAGCGTGCGAGGGAAACCATCAAGCAAAAACCCTTTTTTGCAATCGTCTAATTCTAGACGCTCTTTTACGATTCCGTTCGTAATCTCATCGGGAACGAGCAGGCCTTGATCGACATACTCCTTCGCTTTGATCCCAAGTGCGGTTCCTTGTTTCATAGCGAGGCGGAATGCATCGCCAGTTGAAATATGCGGAATACCGAACTCTTCTACGATACGTTCAGCTTGTGTACCTTTACCGGCTCCCGGAGGGCCCATGAATAAAATGTTCATTGCCGACTTCCTCGCTTTAAGCACAATAGGCTCGGGCGGGCTTTCGCACCGTTGACGAAAGCGAAAAGCCCGGTCAGAACCTATTGTTATTTATTGATAAACCCTTTGTAATGGCGTTTGATCAACTGGCTCTCGATTTGCTTCATCGTGTCAAGGGCAACCCCGATGACGATGAGCAAGGAGGTGCCGCCTAGCTGCACTGAGCGCGGTAATCCAGCTAGTGCTCCGAAGAACACTGGAAGAACAGAGATGAGTGCCAGGAAGATCGCACCCGTCAACGTAATACGCGACATAACGCGTGTTAAGTAGGACGAGGTCGGCTTGCCTGGACGAATGCCAGGGATGTATCCACCGTTTTTCTTCATCTGATCAGCCATTTGAACCGGATTAATTTGCACGAATGTATAGAAGAAGGTAAACCCGATAATTAGCAATACATACAATACCATACCTAATGGACGGTCATAGTTCATATTGTTAATGATCCAGGTTGCCCAAGGCTGGGTGGACCAGAACTGAGCAATCGTAATCGGGAACATAATGAGCGATACCGCGAAAATGACCGGGATAACGCCAGCGCCGTTCACTTTCATCGGAATATGCGTCGATTGTCCGCCGTACATTTTCCGGCCTACAACGCGTTTCGCGTATTGAACCGGAATTTTACGAATACCTTGCTGAACGAAAATGACGCCGACTATAATTGCGATAATCGCAATCACGATCAAAACCATCTTAATGATGTTCAAGAACAGTTGGTCTTGGACGCCTACGAACTGATCTTCAGCGATCGTACGAATGTGTCCAGGAATACCTGCTGCAATTGCTGCAAAGATCAGAATCGAAATACCGTTTCCGATTCCTTTTTCCGTGATTTGTTCACCTAGCCACATCAAGAATGCTGTACCTGCAGTCAAGATGATTGCAATTAGTAAATAATCAACGAAAGTCGCGCCAACAACCATCTCGTAACCGTATTGACGATTAAATCCGATTGCTGTTGCGAAACCTTGGATCAAACCAAGTACGATCGTACCATAACGGGTAATTTGCGCGAGCTTACGTTTACCGTTCTCGCCTTCCTTTGCCCACTCCGCAAACTTAGGAATAACATCCATCGATAACAGCTGTACGATAATCGAAGCTGTAATGTAAGGCGTAATACCGATTGCGAAGATAGAGAATTGGAACAAAGCACCGCCGGAAAACGTGTTAAGCAAGCCGAACAGATCCGCACCGGCTGCATCAACCTGCTTAAACACATCTTTGTTAACGCCTGGTACCGGTATGAAAGAACCGATACGGTACACTAGTAGGATGAAAAGGGTGAAGAGGATCCTTGTACGAAGATCCGCCACTTTCCAAATGTTGGACACGGTTTTGAACAATTAGATCACCTCGGTTTTACCGCCGGCAGCCTGGATTTTCTCTACCGCAGATTGAGAGAACTTGCTTGCTTTTACAGTAAGTGAAACGCTAATTTCACCGTTACCCAAAATCTTGATTCCTGCGAGTGGATTTTTGACGATCCCTGTCTCAAGAAGAACTTCTGGAGTGACTTCAGTACCTGCTGTAAAGCTATTTAGCTCTTCAATGTTGACAATGGCATACTCTGTACGGAAACGGTTGTTAAAACCACGCTTCGGCACTCGACGATACAACGGGTTTTGTCCGCCCTCGAAACCAGGACGAACGCCACCGCCGGAACGGGCGTTTTGCCCTTTGTGACCTTTACCGGCTGTTTTACCGTTGCCGGAGCCGATACCGCGACCTTTGCGCTTAGGCGCTTGGGTCGAGCCCGGTGCTGGTGCTAGCTCATGCAATTTCATCGTTCGTGCACCTCCTTATTTATTTCTTAAAACAACGTTCTATTCTTATACTTCTTCAACTTTTATCAAGTGGCTAACGGAGTTAACCATACCGCGGATAGCTGGGCTATCGTTCAAAACAACCGATTGACGAATCTTGCGAAGACCGAAAGATTCGACAGTTGCGCGTTGTTTCTCGTTGCGGCCGATTAAACTGCGAACGAGGGTGATTTGCAATTTTGCCATCTTATTTCCCTCCTTAGCGTAACAGCTCTTCGACTGTTTTTCCACGAAGCTTCGCAACATCTTCCGCACGTTTCAAACGGGAAAGACCTTCGAGCGTCGCGTTAACCATGTTCATGGAGTTCGAAGAACCGAGGGATTTCGTCAAAATGTCGCCAACGCCAGCAAGTTCGAGTACTGCACGAACCGGGCCGCCGGCGATAACACCAGTACCTTCGGAAGCTGGCTTCAGGAGAACTTCTCCCGCGCCGAAATGTCCGAGGACAAGGTGAGGAATTGTTGTTCCTACGAGTGGGACGTGGATCAGGTTTTTCTTAGCATCTTCGATACCTTTGCGAATCGCATCAGGTACTTCGCCTGCTTTACCGATCCCTGCGCCAACGTAGCCTTTGCCGTCGCCGACTACTACAAGCGCGCTAAAGCTGAAGCGGCGTCCGCCTTTAACAACTTTCGCTACGCGATTGATATTAACAACTTTTTCAGTCAGTTCTAACGTATTAGGATCTACACGCAAGTCATTTAACCTCCTTATAAATAAAGTCGATTAGAATTCTAGGCCAGCTTCGCGAGCTGCGTTAGCAAGCGCCTGAATTCTGCCGTGATACAGGTAACCGCCGCGGTCAAATACTACTTGGGTCAGACCCTTCGCTTGAGCGCGTTTCGCAATCAATTCGCCGACTTTTGTAGCTGCTTCGACGTTACCGCCGTTGCCGAGAGCTTCAACTAATTCTTTGTCCTGTGTGGACGCGGATACTAGCGTTACGCCTGCTACATCATCGATCAATTGCGCGTACATATGCTTGGAGGAACGGAATACAGATAGACGCGGACGTGCAGCTGTACCGTTAATTTTTTTACGAACACGCAGGTGTCTTTTCAGACGAGCCTTGTTTTTATCGCCTTTCGTAATCATTCAAGGTTCACTCCTTTCTCATTGCCTTAAGACGCTATCTTAAGCAAACTTGCTGTTTGCTTATTTCTTCTTACCAGCTTTACCTTCTTTACGGATGATGCGCTCGCCTTCGTACTTGATACCTTTACCTTTATAAGGCTCAGGCTCACGTACGGAACGGATTTGAGCAGCAACAGCGCCTACGCGCTCCTTGTCGATACCGCGAACAGTGATTTTCGTGTTAGCAGGTACATCGAACTCAATTCCAGTCTCGGGAACAATCTCCACTGGGTGAGAGTAACCGACGTTAAGTACGATTTTGTCACCCGCTTTGTTTGCACGGTAACCTACGCCTACCAGCTCGAGGTTTTTCGAGAAGCCTTCAGTAACGCCGCTCACCATGTTAGCGATGACGCTGCGAGTTGTTCCGTGCAAAGAACGATGCAATTTATTATCGGAAGGACGTTCTACTACGATTTCGTTTTCCGTTACGTTCACTTTCATATCTTTGTGAATTTCACGGGAAAGCGTACCTTTCGGTCCTTTTACAGTAATGACTGTGTTGTCCAAGTTAATGCTTACGCCGTTAGGCACTTGGATCGCTTTGCGACCAATACGGGACATTGTTACACCTCCAATCGTTGTGACTTGTTACTTACCAAACGTAGCAAACTACTTCGCCGCCGGATTTAACCTGACGAGCTTCTTTATCAGTCATAACCCCTTTGGACGTGGAAATGATTGCAATTCCAAGGCCGCCCAATACGCGAGGTACTTCAGTTGATTGCGTGTAAACGCGCAAACCTGGTTTGGAGATACGCTTCAAACCTGTAATAACGCGCTCTTGGTTAGGGCCGTACTTCAAGAAAATACGGATAATCCCTTGTTTGTTGTCTTCGATATATTCAGCATCGCGGATAAAACCCTCGCGTTTCAAAATTTCAGCGATTTGCTTCTTGATTTTCGAAGCGGGCATTTCCACGGTTTCGTGACGAACAACATTCGCATTGCGAATGCGCGTCAGCATATCTGCAATCGGATCAGACATAACCATTTGTGTTAACCTCCTTCCCGAACTAGGCTGATTACCAGCTTGCTTTTTTAACGCCAGGAATCTGGCCCTTGTATGCTAACTCGCGGAAACAAATCCGGCAAATTTTAAACTTTTGCAAAACAGAATGCGGACGGCCGCAACGCTCACAGCGCGTATATGCGCGCACTTTGAATTTCGGTGTGCGTTGTTGCTTCACTTTCATCGAAGTTTTTGCCACTGGGTATTACACCTCCTAAAAGTGGATTACTTCGCAAACGGCATGCCCATTTGGGTCAGCAGTTCACGAGATTCTTCGTCCGTTTTTGCCGTCGTGACGATGACGATGTCCATACCGCGCACTTTATCGACTTTATCGTACTCAATCTCCGGGAAAATCAACTGCTCTTTCAAACCGAGCGTGTAGTTACCGCGACCGTCGAAAGCTTTAGTCGATACACCGCGGAAGTCACGTACGCGCGGAAGAGAAATGTTGAACAGCTTGTCAAGGAAGTGGTACATGCGCTCGCCGCGCAATGTAACCTTAACTCCGATTGGCATGTTCTCACGAAGCTTGAAGCCTGCGATAGACTTCTTCGCACGAGTAACGACTGGCTTTTGACCGGAAATGATGCGAAGTTCTTCAACAGCTACATCAAGGATTTTCGAATTGGAAACCGCTTCGCCTACCCCCATGTTGATAACAACTTTCTCAATTTTCGGCACTTGCATAACAGACGTATAGTTGAACTTCTGCATTAGTGCAGGAGTAATTTCGTTTAAAAAACGACCTTTCAATCTTGCTGCCATTGTTCATGGACCTCCTTTCCTACCGTAACGATTAGTCGATTACTTCTCCGGAACGTTTCGCGATCCGAACTTTTTTGCCGTTGTCCAGCACTTTGTATCCGATACGTGTTACTTTACCGCTCTTCGGATCGATATGCATAACGTTCGACGCGTGAATTGGCGCTTCTTGCTCGATGATACCGCCTTGTGGATTGGATTGGGAAGGACGCGAATGCTTCTTCACCATGTTAACACCCTCAACAAGAACGCGGTTTTCACGAGGATAAGCAGCGATAACGCGACCTTTTTTACCTTTGTCTTTACCGGTAATAACGATGATCGTGTCGTCTTTTTTCACGTGCAATTTATTGTTATGGGATTCAAGTACTTTTTTCAGCCTTGGCATGAGTTACACCTCCTGCACGCTTGTGCTTTCAAGCTTATATAGGGATTGTTAGATAACTTCTGGTGCTAGCGATACGATTTTCATGAAATCTTTATCGCGAAGCTCACGGGCAACAGGTCCAAAAATACGAGTACCGCGCGGGCTTTTATCTTCTTTAACGATTACAGCTGCATTCTCATCGAATGCGATGTAAGAACCGTCTTTACGGCGAACCGTACGCTTCGTGCGAACGATAACCGCTTTAACAACGTCACCTTTTTTGACAACGCCGCCTGGTGTTGCTTGTTTGACGGAGCAAACGATCAAATCGCCGATGTGACCAACGCGACGTCCCGTTCCACCAAGTACACGGATACACATCAATTCTTTAGCGCCGGAGTTGTCAGCGACAGCTAAGCGCGAAAATGGTTGAATCATTTCAACGTCCTCCTTTCGGAAAAATGCTCAGGTACTGCATACGCTCATTAAAGAACAACAGCCACTTCTACAACTTCTACGAGTCTAAAGCGCTTGTCTTTGGAAAGCGGACGAGTCTCCATGATTTTCACGATGTCGCCAATTTTCGCTTGGTTATTTTCATCGTGCGCTTTAAATTTTTTCGTGTATTTAATGCGTTTATGGTACAAATCGTGTTTTTTGTATGTTTCAACAGCAACTACGATTGTTTTGTCCATTTTGTCGCTTACGACTTTGCCGATTTGAACTTTGCGGGCATTGCGTTCGCTCATGTTCTTCCTCCTTCCTTCAGCCGTGATCATGCTAATTGTAAGGTTATTTACTAGCTGCTGATACCGAGTTCTCTTTCACGCAAAACGGTTTTAGCACGAGCTATTTCCTTACGCACGTCACGAATCCGAGTCGGGTTATCCAGTTGGCCAGTAGCCAATTGGAAACGAAGGTTGAAAAGCTCTTCTTTAAAACCAGAGATTTGTTGCTCAATCTCAGCAGAGGTTAGGTTGCGAATATCACTAGCTTTCATTTGCTTCACCACCCACTTCTTCGCGTTTCACAAACTTCGTTTTAATCGGCAGTTTGTGGGCTGCAAGGCGCATTGCTTCACGAGCTGTCTCTTCCGAAACACCAGCAAGTTCAAACAGGATTTTACCTGGTTTAACAACTGCTACCCATTTCTCAACGTTACCTTTACCGCTACCCATACGAACCTCAAGAGGCTTTTGAGTAATTGGCTTAGCCGGGAAGATTTTGATCCAAACTTTACCGCCACGTTTGATGTAACGAGTCATCGCGATACGAGCCGCTTCAATCTGACGGTTCGTAATCCATGATGGTTCAAGTGCTTGAAGACCGAATTCACCGAATGCTACTGTTGTGCCGCCTTTAGCGCGACCCTTCATATGACCGCGTTGTTGTTTGCGGTGTTTGACACGTTTAGGTACCAACATGATTAGTTGCCTCCTTCCACTGGAGCTGCTTTCTTCTTAGTCGGAAGGACTTCACCGCGATAGATCCATACTTTTACGCCGATACGGCCGTAAGTTGTATGTGCTTCTGCTGTGCCGTAGTCAATATCTGCGCGCAGCGTATGAAGTGGAACTGTACCTTCGCTGTAGCCTTCCGAACGTGCGATTTCCGCGCCGCCGAGACGTCCGCTAACTGCGGTTTTAATCCCTTTAGCACCCGAACGCATGGAGCGTTGAATTGCTTGCTTCAATGCGCGACGGAAAGATACACGACGCTCAAGTTGTTGTGCGATGCTTTCAGCTACAAGAATAGCGTCAAGATCTGCATGTTTGATTTCAGAGATGTTGATGTGAACTTTTTTACCTTTTGTGATTTTACCAAGTTCCGTACGAAGGTTCTCCACTTCGGAACCGCCTTTACCGATAACCATACCCGGTTTCGCGGTTTGGATCGTTACGTTCACGCGGTTAGCTGCACGTTCGATCTCGATATGGGAAACTGCTGCGTCTTTTAGCTTGTTTTTAAGGTATTCACGAATTTTAACGTCTTCCAAAAGAAGATCGCCAAAGTCTTTACCAGCGTACCATTTGGATTCCCAATCACGGATTACGCCAATACGAAAACCTATTGGATTTACCTTTTGACCCACACGTTATCCCTCCTTATTTTTCAGATACCACCAAGGTGATGTGGCTGGTTCTTTTATTAATCCGGCTTGCGCGACCCATTGCACGAGGACGGAAACGTTTCATCGTCGGCCCTTGGTTTACGAAAGCTTGCGATATAACTAATTTGTTTACGTCCAGCTGATAGTTATGCTCAGCGTTAGCAATAGCAGAGTTAAGCAGCTTCTCCAAAATTGGGGATGCGGACTTTGGCGTGTGACGCAAAATTGCGATTGCATCACCAACTTGCTTGCCGCGAATCAAATCGGCAACGAGTTGTGCTTTACGAGGAGCAATACGAACGAATTTAGCGTGCGCTTTAGCTTCTTGCATGTAGGAACCTCCTCTCGATCATTTAGAGATGTTTAAGGGCAAATTAACGTCTGCCCGTTTTTTTGTCTTCGCCTGCATGGCCTTTGTACGTACGAGTCGGTGCGAATTCACCGAGTTTGTGTCCAACCATATCTTCCGTCACATATACCGGTACGTGCTTGCGACCGTCATATACAGCAAACGTGTGACCAATGAATTGTGGGAAAATGGTCGAGCGGCGTGACCAGGTTTTGATAACGACTTTTTTATTGCCTTCGTTCAAATCCTCGACTTTTTTAAGCAGGTAACCGTCAATAAACGGCCCTTTCTTTAAACTGCGACCCATTTGAGTTCCTCCCTTCACGAGAGCGTGATATTCGAATCACGCGGTTTGGATCAAGCGGTTATTATTTCGTGCGACGACGAATAATATATTGGCTCGATGCTTTTTTCTTCTTGCGAGTTTTGTATCCAAGAGTCGGTTTGCCCCATGGGGACATAGGCGACTTACGTCCGATTGGAGCGCGGCCTTCACCACCACCGTGCGGGTGATCGTTAGGGTTCATGACGACACCGCGGACTTCTGGACGTTTGCCAAGCCAACGGGAACGGCCGGCTTTACCGATTTTCACAAGTTCGTGATCCTCGTTACCAACAGAACCGATTGTTGCACGGCATGTATTCAGAATGCGGCGAACTTCACCAGAAGACAAACGTACAGATACGTAGTTTTCTTCTTTACCAAGAAGTTGCGCACTTGTTCCAGCTGCACGAACTAATTGTCCGCCTTTTCCTGGTTTCAACTCGATATTGTGGATAACTGTACCGACTGGGATGTTCACAAGTGGCAGCGCGTTACCCGGTTTAATATCAGAGCCTTCTCCAGAAGTTACTTGATCTCCGACTTTCAAACCTTTTGGAGCGATGATATATGCTTTCTCACCATCAACGTAATGGATCAAAGCGATGTTGGATGAACGGTTAGGATCATATTCGATCGTCGCTACATTCCCAACGATACCGTCTTTGTTACGTTTGAAGTCGATAATACGGTATTTACGTTTGTGTCCGCCGCCGTGGTGACGAACCGTAATTTTACCTTGGTTGTTACGTCCAGCTTTTTTGAAAAGCGGAGCAAGCAACGATTTCTCCGGTGTACTTGTCGTGATCTCTTCGAAAGTCGAGACGGACATGTTACGACGAGCTGGAGATGTCGGTTTGTACTTTTTAATTGGCACTTCGATTCCCTCCTTTTCTAAACAGACGTTTCAAAGAATTCAAGTTCTTTGCTGTCAGCGCTCAGTTGAACGATCGCTTTTTTCCAATCCGGTCTGTAGCCGCTATGTTTACCATAACGTTTCGGTTTACCCGCTACACGCATCGTGTTAACGCCGGTTACTTTTACTTTGAAGATTTGTTCAATTGCATCTTTGATTTCGGTTTTGTTCGCACGAAGATCTACTTCAAACACATAACGTTTGTTAGCCATGTAATCACTCGTACGTTCCGTAATAACCGGGCGCTTGATAATATCGCGTGGATTTTTCATTACGCAAGCACCTCCTGTACTTTCTCTACCGCTTCTTTGGTAATGATGAGTTTGTCATGTACCAATACATCCAGAACATTAATGCCGTCAGCTGCGACGAATTTAACACCAGGAATGTTACGAGCAGACAATGCTACGTTATCTTCGTAGTTAGCCGTTACGACAAGCGCTTTACGGTTAACATTAAGGTTGTTAAGGATCGTTGCGAACTCTTTAGTCTTAGGAGCCGCTAGAGTCAATTGATCAAGAACGATAATTTCGCTCGCGATAACTTTAGAAGACAATGCGGATTTGATTGCAAGACGACGAACTTTTTTAGGAAGCTTGAATCCGTATGTGCGTGGAGTCGGTCCGAATACTGTACCGCCGCCAACCCACTGCGGGGAGCGAATGCTACCTTGACGAGCACGGCCAGTACCTTTTTGTTTCCAAGGTTTACGACCGCCGCCGCGTACTTCAGAGCGTCCTTTAGTTTTGTGTGTACCTTGACGTTCAGCAGCTTGCTGAAGTAGAACAGCGCTGTGCAAAACGTGAGTATTTGGTTGAATACCGAAAACCGATTCAGCCAATTCCACTTCACCAACTTGAGCGCCGCTCACGTTGAATACTGTTACTTTAGGCATTTCTTGTTCCTCCTTTCTTTAAGAGCAATTAGTTCTTAACTGTTTGTTTAACTTTAACGAATCCGTTTTTCGGACCTGGGATCGATCCTTTAACTAGAAGAACGTTACGTTCTGAATCTACACGGATAACTTCAAGCTTTTGGATAGTGATAGTTTCATTACCCATATGTCCTGGCAGGCGTTTACCCTTCGGTACGCGGTTCGCTTGGATGGAACCCATCGAACCCGGTCCGCGGTGATAACGGGAACCGTGGGACATCGGTCCAGTGCTTTGTCCCCAACGTTTAATTACGCCGGCAAAGCCTTTACCTTTGGAAATACCTGTTACGTCAACGAATTCGCCTGCTGTGAAAAGATCAGCTTTCACTTCTTGGCCAACTTCATAATCAGCCAAGTTAATTCCGCGAATTTCACGAACGTAGCGCTTAGGAGTCGCTCCAGCTTTTTTAGCGTGGCCGACCTCCGGCTTGTTCGATCTCTTTTCCTTCTTATCGGAGAAACCGAATTGAACGGCTTCATAGCCATCGTTCTCTTGGTCTTTCTTCTGTAGAACTACGCAAGGACCAGCTTCGATAACCGTTACTGGAACGACGTTACCCTCAGCGGTAAACACTTGAGTCATACCAAGTTTTTTCCCTAAGATACCTTTCATGTTGACACCTCATTTCCTTTCTATGATCGCATATGCTGGTATTACAGTTTGATTTCGATATCTACACCGGATGGTAAATCCAGGCGCATCAACGCATCAACCGTTTGCGGCGTTGGGTTTACAATATCGATCAAACGCTTATGAGTGCGCTGTTCGAATTGCTCCCGTGAATCCTTGTACTTGTGCACCGCACGGAGAATGGTGATGATTTGCTTTTCCGTTGGCAACGGAATCGGCCCGGATACGCCTGCACCCGAACGTTTTGCAGTTTCAACGATTTTCTCTGCGGATTGATCAAGAATTCTGTGATCGTATGCTTTCAAGCGAATACGAATCTTTTGCTTTGCCATATAAGTCCCTCCTTCTATCGCCCAATTTATTATCGGACATACTCCGTGAGAAAACCCTGGCACATGCCCCATGGCAAAGGGGCCGGGTGTGTCGGCAACCTCTCACATCATCGCAACGTCAGACCAACAGTCAATATTATACCGAATTGAATAGGCAAATGCAACATAAAATTTAAGCAAGTTGCAGAAGATAATTTTTAGGGATTTTTCCGCTGCGCGGCGCTGCAATCGGCCTCCGGCTGCATTGAAACCGTGATTTCTATAAACTCTCCGGCTCGATTGCAGCTCTGCTGCGCTTAAACCCTGTAAAAATCTCTTTACAAGCTCACTCAGTGGGGAAAAAAGGCGGTCGCTTACATAACCGCTTATATTATAGAAGAAACGCATCTATTATCTACTCTTCATCTTACAGCAGCTTCACAATCTCACTGCCCTGCTAACTCAGCCATCCACATAAGGCCCATTATGTCCGTTATTCTATAAGTTTAGAATCACTTCTTCAAATTAGCGGTACTAATAGGCCCTATATGATTATAATCACCCTCGAACCATAAAGACACCACCAAATAACGCCAACAAAATCCGCTATTTTACTGCCTGTCTATTAATTCATTATGATAGCGCCCTGTATGGGACTTATTATTATAACGTCAATATGTTCTTCTCTTAAGATAAAAGAAACGCAACGACCAATGGACGTTGCGTTTTTATTGCCTATTATAATAACAGTTTGATAAGGACTGAACGGAGAGAAAAGCGAGCTGCTGAAGAGTTTAAGTCCAGCTTTTGAAGTCTTGTTCCATCCATTAAATCTAATCCAAGGAACAAGACTTTAATGCAGGCGCAAGCGCCCGCTTTTCTCGCAGTGCAGCTTCCGACTCAAACTATCCCAAAACTATCCGATCGTCAGCAAGCTTCTTACCGCTTATCCGCTCGAACTCACCGAGAAGCTGCTCTACCGTTAGATCCTTTTTCCGGTCTTCTGGCACATCAAGGATGATACGGCCTTTATCCATCATGATAAGACGGTTACCAAGACGAATCGCTTGCTCCATGTTGTGTGTAACCATAAGCGTCGTCAAGTTCATATCGCGAACGATACTTTCAGTAATCGTAGTGATTAGCTCGGCTCTTGCCGGATCAAGTGCAGCAGTATGCTCATCAAGCAGAAGAATTTGCGGTCTCGTGAACGTAGCCATAAGCAGGCTAAGCGCTTGACGCTCCCCACCGGATAACAAACCGACCTTAGCGCTGAGACGGTTCTCAAGGCCAATACCTAACCGCTGAAGTTCTTTCTTGAAAATCTCCCGCTTTGTGCGAGTAACGCCATAGGAAAGACCACGTGATTTGCCGCGTGTATAAGCCATCGCCATATTTTCCTCAATCGTCATGCGCGGTGCAGTACCGGCCATCGGATCCTGGAATACACGTCCGATCCAACGGCTGCGCTGATGCTCCGACAATGCGGAAATATTGCTGCCCTCGATTTTTACCTCACCGGAATCCGGCTTCATCACACCGGATATGATGTTCATCAGCGTCGATTTGCCCGCTCCGTTACTTCCGATAACGGTTATAAAATCTCCCGGCTTCATAAATAGAGAGGCACCTACTAGCGCAGTCTTCTCATCTACTGTTCCCGGGTTAAACAGCTTCGATACATTTGAAATCTCAAGCATTAACGCCCACCTCCCGACTGTGTTTTCTCCAGGGAAGAGAGCATTTCCGCCGTACGCTTCCGAGCTACGTTCTTTTGCTTGAACAATCGTCTCGTTGATGGCACAACTAATGCAAAAATAATGATAACTGCCGTGATAAGCTTCATATCAGACGCTTCTAGCCATTCAATTCGAAGAGCCAAAGCATATATAATACGATATATAATCGAACCGAGAACTACAGCAAGTGTAGCGCGAAAAATCGTACGGGCCCCAAAGATCGCTTCGCCGATAATGACGGAAGCAAGCCCGATGACGATCATGCCGATACCCATGTTGTTGTCGGCGAATTTTTGATACTGAGCCACCAAAGCACCAGATGTCGCAACTAGCGCATTTGACAAAGCAACACCAAAAATCGTTGTCAAATCCGTGTTGGCGCCGAAACTGCGAATCATACGTGCATTATCGCCTGTAGCCCGAAGGCTGAGACCGATATCGGTCTTAAAGAACAAATCAAGGAGCAGCTTAACCGCAACAGCTATGATAATCATCGCAAGCATGACGGAAACATTGTCAAAAAAATTATTCATATTCCGTAATGATACATTTGGTTTGCCAAGAATTCTTAAATTAATAGAATAAAGAGCAATCATCATAATGATACCGGATAACAATCCGTTTATTTTTCCTTTTGTGTGCAAGAGCCCTGTACAAGTACCCGCCAAAGCGCCTCCCGCGAATGCACAAACTACAGCGATCCATGGAGCAGTACCGTTTACCGTCATGACGGCGCCGATTGCTGCTCCGGTAGTAAAGCTTCCATCAACAGTTAAATCGGGAAAATCAAGAATACGAAATGTAATATAAACGCCGAGCGCCATTAAAGCGTACAGCAGCCCGCTCTCAACGGCTCCCGTTAGCCACACAGGCGGCGCAAGTATAAACATAAAAATGCCACTCCTTTATCGAATAACGGGGTGATGCCGATTGGCGCTCACCCCGCACGTTTAATTGTCCTTCAATTTATCCAACAAGGACATGATTACTCAATAATATTGTTCTCTTGATCCTTCACGTAGCTTTTCATTTCTTCTGTAACCGTAATGCCTTGCTCGGCAGCTGCCTTCAAATTGAGAATAAAATCGAGTTTTTGAGGAACTGTTACGTCCATCTCCCCTGGATTCTTTCCGTCTTTCAAAATCTCAACCGCCATTTGACCGACTTCATAACCATGATCATAATACTTGAAACCAACTGTTGCGAATGCGCCCTTTTCAACTGTGTCTCGGTCTGCAGAGAAGAACGGTATATCGTTGGCGTTGGCGATTTCGATAATCGCGTCAGCGCCGGTAACAACATTGTTATCCAGTGTAATATATATCGCGTCAACGCGTCCAACCAGCGATTCCGCAGCCTGCTGCACTTCAGACGTGTTGGCAATCGGAGCTTTAACCAGTTCGATGCCATGTGCTTTCAACGCTTCTTCCGCGTATTTTGCCATGACGACTGCATTCGATTCGCCTTCGTTAATGACAAGGCCTACTTTCTTCACGTTAGGCAGCTCTTTCGCGATAAATTCCATCGTCTGTTTAATCGCATCCGGATTTGTATCTGCAGCACCAGTTATGTTGCCCCCTGGAGCCTGCAGCTGATTCACGATTCCCGCGTCGATTGGGTCTGTTACTGCCGCGAATAAAACCGGAATATCCGTAACATCTTCGGCAAGACTTATCGCCGACGGAGTTGCGATACCAAGTGCAAGGTCGCTATCGCTTGAAGCGATTTTTTGTGAAATCGACTTTATGTTGGTCATATCATTTTGCGCATTGTTAAAATCAATCGTTAAATTTTTCCCTTCTTCGATGCCTGCATCTTTAAGCGCGGCAATAAAGCCAGCACGCGTTGCATCCAATGATGGATGTTCAACAATTTGCGAGATTGAAATCGTATACGATTTTTCAGCCTCATTCCCAGAATTGGCTGTATTACCTTCGCTAGCGGTACCAGTCTTACCTGTGTTAGCACCACAAGCCGCAGTTACAACCATTAACGATGCCAGTGCAATGCTAAGCCAAAATTTTCTATTCATTCTTATTAAACCCCTCTCCTGATATTCGTCGCCTTCGCTTGATGCTCATACCGGATAAATCGGGCACAGCATAGCTTAATCGTTCCTTGTATAAAAGGCTATGACTATCCGCTGGGACTGACTCTATTCGAGCTTGGACGACCTTTTTAACTATTCCTAATATTAAATGGGCTGGATGCAAACAGTCAATCATTAGTTCCTTGTAAAAATAAGTAAGCGCTCATATTGCGCAATCAATCTTAAAAAACGAAAGCCCCCACCGAAGTGAGGGCTCTTGATATTAATAGCGGCAAAAACCGCCATCAATTATTTTTGGATAGTTGCTACTGCGCCAGCGCCTACTGTACGGCCGCCTTCACGAATGGAGAAACGAGTTCCCTCTTCGACAGCGATTGGAGCGATAAGCTCAACCGTTACAGTGATGTTGTCGCCAGGCATAACCATCTCAGTGCCTTCTGGCAGGTTGATGATACCAGTTACGTCAGTTGTACGGAAGTAGAACTGTGGACGGTATCCAGTGAAGAAAGGCTTGTGACGGCCACCCTCTTCTTTAGTAAGAACGTAGATTTGTGCAGTGAAGTTAGTGTGTGGTTTAACCGAACCCGGTTTAGCCAAAACTTGTCCACGCTCAATGTTGCTGCGGTCTACACCACGAAGCAATGCGCCTACATTGTCCCCTGCTTGAGCGGAGTCAAGCAATTTACGGAACATTTCAACGCCAGTTACTACGGATTTACGGGATTCTTCAGCAAGACCGATAATTTCGACCTCGTCGCCTACTTTGATAATACCACGCTCTACGCGACCTGTAGCAACTGTACCACGGCCAGTGATTGTGAATACGTCCTCGACAGGCATAAGGAAAGGCTTAGCTGTGTCGCGCTCAGGAGTTGGGATGTAAGTGTCAACTTGCTCGAAGAGCTCGATGATTTTGTCAGCCCAAGGACCATCTGGGTTTGCAAGAGCTTCACGAGCTGCACCACGAATGATCGGAGTGTCGTCGCCTGGGAACTCATACTCGGACAGAAGGTCACGAACTTCCATTTCTACCAATTCAAGAAGCTCTTCGTCATCAACCATGTCGCATTTATTCAAGAATACGACGATGTAAGGAACGCCTACTTGTTTGGAGAGCAGGATGTGCTCACGAGTTTGTGGCATAGGGCCGTCAGAAGCGGATACTACAAGAATAGCTCCGTCCATTTGAGCAGCACCAGTGATCATGTTTTTAACATAGTCGGCGTGACCTGGGCAGTCAACGTGTGCGTAGTGACGAGCAGGCGTCTCATACTCAACGTGAGCTGTCGAGATCGTGATACCGCGCTCGCGCTCTTCTGGAGCTTTATCGATTTGGTCGAATGCTACTGCTGCACCGCCGTATTTTTTGGAAAGTACAGTTGTGATAGCTGCAGTCAAAGTCGTTTTACCGTGGTCGACGTGACCGATAGTACCGATATTAACGTGCGGTTTGTTACGTTCAAATTTAGCCTTAGCCATTGAACTTGAGCCTCCTCAATATAACGTGAATTTTTTTTATGTGTGGGCCGGCATCTGGTTTGCAAGCAAACTTAGGTGACGGCCAAAAGCATATTTTTAGCGCCTCGCCAATAACGATTACTCGCCTTTGTGCTTAGCAATGATCTCTTCAGAGATCGATTTTGGAACTTCTTCATAGTGAGAAAGCTCCATGGAGAATACGCCACGTCCTTGTGTACCGGAACGAAGTGTTGTGGAATAACCAAACATCTCGGAGAGAGGTACCTTAGCACGGATAATTTGCGCGCCTGCGCGAGTATCCATACCTTCGATACGACCACGACGGGAGTTAAGCATACCCATAACGTCGCCCATGTACTCTTCAGGAACAGTAACTTCTACTTTCATGATTGGCTCGAGCAAAACTGGCTTACATTTTTCTTTAGCAGCTTTAAGCGCCATAGAACCTGCAATTTTAAACGCCATTTCTGAGGAGTCAACATCATGGTAAGATCCGTCAACAACAACGGCTTTGACATCAACGAGCGGGAAGCCGGCTACTACACCGTTCTTCATCGACTCTTCAATACCAGCTTGGATAGGAGCGATAAATTCACGAGGAATTGATCCACCAACCGTTTTGTTTTCGAATATAAAGCCTGTGCCTGGCTCAAGTGGTGAAAACTCAACCCAGCAATGACCGAATTGACCTTTACCACCGGACTGACGAACGAACTTACCTTCAACCTTCGCAGCTTGACGGAACGTTTCACGGTAAGCAACTTGCGGTTTACCAACGTTTGTCTCAACTTTGAATTCGCGGAACATACGGTCAACGAGAATCTCAAGGTGAAGCTCACCCATACCGGAAATAATCGTTTGGTTTGTTTCCTCATCCGTATGTGCGCGGAAAGTAGGATCTTCTTCAGCTAGCTTGGAGATCGCGATACCTAGTTTATCTTGGTCAGCTTTCGTTTTTGGTTCGATAGCAACCGAGATTACTGGTTCCGGGAAGTTCATCGACTCGAGAACGATAGCGTTCTTCTCATCGCAAAGCGTGTCGCCTGTAATCGTATCTTTAAGACCGACTGCAGCAGCGATATCGCCGGAGTAAACTTCGGAAATCTCTTGACGGCTGTTCGCGTGCATTTGGAGAATCCGTCCAATCCGCTCACGTTTGTTCTTAGTTGCATTAAGAACGTACGAACCGGATTTTAGAACGCCGGAATACACACGGAAGAACGTCAATTTACCAACATAAGGGTCAGTCATGATTTTGAATGCAAGTGCCGCGAACGGCTCTTCATCTGATGAATGACGTACGCCTTCTTCTCCGTCTTCAAGCGTACCTTTGATAGCAGGAACGTCGAGCGGGGATGGAAGGTAGTCAACAACAGCATCCAACATCATTTGAACACCTTTGTTACGGTATGAGGAGCCAACGATAACCGGGAAGATTTTAACTTCGCAAACGCCCTTACGGAGCGCAGCTTTGATTTCTGGAATTGTGATTTCTTCGCCTTCCAGATATTTCATTGTTAAATCTTCGTCCAGCTCGGCAACTTTCTCAATCAATTCCGTACGAAGTTCTTCGACTTGGTCGGCGTACTCCGAAGGAATTTCGATTTTCTCAGGATCTTTACCGAGATCATCTTTGTACTTGTATGCTACGCGTTCAACAATATCGATTACGCCTACGAAATCACTTTCAGCGCCAATCGGTATTTGGATCGCAACAGCATTAGCTTGCAGACGCTCACGCATGTCTTTGATAACATTCAGGAAGTCTGCGCCAATGATGTCCATCTTATTGATGTATGCGATCCGCGGAACGCCATAACGGTCAGCCTGACGCCATACAGTTTCAGACTGCGGCTCAACGCCCTCTTTCGCACTGAAAACGCCTACGGCCCCGTCCAATACGCGCAGGGAACGTTCAACTTCTACTGTGAAGTCAACGTGTCCCGGGGTGTCGATAATATTAATGCGGTGTCCATCCCATTGAGCGGTAGTCGCGGCAGACGTAATCGTAATACCGCGCTCTTGTTCTTGTTCCATCCAGTCCATCGTAGCTGCACCTTCGTGCACCTCTCCGATTTTGTGAGTACGGCCCGTATAGAACAAGATCCGTTCAGTAGTTGTGGTTTTACCAGCGTCAATATGCGCCATAATCCCGATGTTACGCGTATTTTTCAAGGAGAACTCTCTTGCCATAAAATTGTCTCCTCTCGAATGTAAAGATTCTACCAGCGGTAGTGAGCAAACGCTTTGTTTGCTTCAGCCATTTTGTGAGTATCTTCGCGCTTCTTAACAGCTGCGCCAGTATTATTGGATGCATCTGTAATTTCAGCAGCTAAACGCTCTTCCATCGTTTTCTCACCGCGGTTACGTGAGTAGTTCACGAGCCAACGGAGACCAAGTGCCGTACGGCGCTCTGGTTTAACTTCGATAGGCACTTGATAGTTTGCACCGCCGACACGGCGTGCTTTAACCTCAAGAACTGGCATAATATTTTTCAAAGCAGCTTCGAACACTTCCATCGGATCTTTACCCGTGCGTTCTTGAATCAGTTTGAATGCATCATACAATAGTGTTTGTGCAACGCCTCTTTTACCGTCAAGCATAATACGGTTGATTAGGCGTGTTACCAGCTTGCTGTTATACAACGGATCTGGAAGCACATCACGTTTCGTTACAGGACCTTTGCGTGGCATGAGAAAGTCCCCCTTTCTTCTAATAGTCGTTTGTTCTAGCATTTCGATAACCCGATAGGGTTATACTTATTACTTTTTAACCTTCGGACGCTTCGTTCCGTATTTGGAACGGGATTGGTTCCGGTTGTTAACGCCTGCAGTATCAAGTGCGCCGCGAACGATATGATAACGTACCCCTGGAAGGTCTTTTACCCGTCCACCACGAATCAATACTACGCTGTGCTCTTGCAGGTTGTGTCCGATACCCGGAATGTACGCTGTAACCTCTACGCGGTTCGTCAGACGTACACGCGCATATTTACGAAGTGCGGAGTTCGGTTTCTTCGGAGTCATTGTACCTACACGAGTGCACACACCGCGTTTTTGAGGAGCGCTAATGTTTGTAGCTTCACGTTTCAGAGCGTTGAAACCTTTTTGCAATGCTGGCGATTTCGATTTAACTACTTTCGCTTGACGTCCTTTACGGACCAGCTGGTTAATTGTTGGCATGTTGCCACCCCCTTCCCCTATGTTCATGTCTTTTGAAAATATAAGAATTTATAAATAGTTGTTTATAAATCTGCTTATATTTCTTCGCGAAACGACCTTTTACCACCAATGGACGGCGACAGCCGTTTACGCTTGTATGGTAGACATTTTACCTAAAATTAAGCCCACAGATCCAGGCGGTTCATAAAAGAACAAACAAAAGTTCTCGCCAGTTAATCATCACTAAAATAATCAACTAACAAAAACGGTCATTGCGTTATTCTTCTTCAGGTACGAGCGCTGCCATTGCGGCCCCGATATCGATGCCGCAGGTTTCCCCGAGGTCTTCCATCGTATCGATCCATTTATATGGAACTCCCGTCCGCTCACATAGATGAACAATCTTCTCTTTCATCTTCGGATCTGCATCTCGTGCAACGTAGACTTCAATGGCTCTATTCTGCTCGAGCATCTTTATCGTCTGCTTCGCGCCGACTTTAAATTGCATGAAATCACCTTCAATTCTTTCTTACAGCGATCACACAACTAGGCACACTTCGATATATTATCACCTACACTGTGTTCGTGTCAAGAAACTTTAAAGATATTCATTTGCAAATGTTTGGCTAAGGAGCAGTTTTCCAATAACATGCGAAAGAGCGGTCACCATGCGCTTCTTATCGAGGCGATTGATGTGTCGCTCTTTCGCTGTATACTTGTATTGGTTTGAAGTAATCGTTAACGACTAATAAGGTCTATTCGACCACTACAGCTTCCGTTTCTGCTTCAAAATTCGCCAATTCGGTTACTTCATCTTCCATTCCAGCAAAACGAATATTACGGTAACGCGCCATACCGGTACCCGCTGGAATCAGCTTACCGATAATAACATTTTCCTTGAGTCCAAGCAACTGGTCAACTTTGCCTTTGATTGCTGCATCAGTTAATACACGGGTTGTTTCTTGGAAGGATGCCGCCGACAAGAACGAATCCGTCTCAAGTGACGCTTTCGTAATACCAAGCAATACTGGTTTTGCAACGGCTGGCTCTTCACCTGCAAAAATCGCTTCACGGTTTTGTGCTTCATATTCATGAATGTCAACAAAAGCGCCTGGCAGAAGAGTTGTACCGCCTGCGTCTACGATACGGATTTTACGGAGCATTTGTTTGATCATGACTTCAACGTGCTTGTCATTGATTTCTACCCCTTGGTTCCGGTAAACGCGCTGTACTTCTTGCAAAATATAGTTTTGAACGCCGCGGATACCTTTGATGCGCAGCATATCTTTAGGGTCAATCGAACCGTCAGTCAGCTCGTCGCCGGCCTCAATTTGTTGCCCTTGCGTTACGCGAATACGCGATCCGTAAGTAACGGCGTACACTTTCGATTCCGCTTCGCCTTGAACCTCGATCTCGCGACGATCCTTCGCCTCACGGATTTCTTTGATGACACCGTCAAGCTCGGAAATAATCGCTTGACCTTTCGGATTACGCGCCTCGAACAACTCTTGAATACGAGGCAAACCTTGTGTAATGTCATCGCCGGCAACGCCGCCCGTATGGAACGTACGCATTGTCAGCTGTGTTCCCGGCTCACCGATCGATTGCGCTGCGATAATACCAACCGCTTCACCAATCTCAACATGCTTGCCAGTCGCTAGGTTACGACCGTAACAGATTTTACATACGCCATGACGAGCACGGCAGCTCAGTACGGAACGAATTTGTAGCTTCTCGACGCCCGCATCGATAATCGCATCAGCTTTGTTCGAATCGATCAATTCGCTGCGATTAACGATAACCTCTCCGGTTTTCGGATGACGGACCGTTTCAAATGCGTAGCGTCCTTCAATACGGTCATAAAGATCTTCGATAACCTCTTTACCGTCTTGGATTTTGCTAACCGCAAAACCTTTGTCGGTACCGCAATCGTCTTCACGAACGATTACGTCCTGTGCAACATCAACGAGACGGCGAGTCAGGTAACCCGAGTCAGCTGTACGAAGCGCTGTATCCGCCAAACCTTTACGCGCACCGTGCGTCGAGATGAAGTACTCGAGGACCGTAAGACCTTCACGGAAGTTCGATTTGATTGGCAACTCGATAATGCGTCCAGATGGGTTGGCCATCAGACCACGCATACCGCCGAGCTGCGTAATTTGGGATTTGTTACCCCGTGCTTTGGAGTCCACCATGAGCATGATGTTGTTGTAACGATCCATCGACTTCATAAGAATATCGGTGATTTCGTCTTTACACTTACTCCAAATGCTGATGATCCGATCATAACGCTCTTCGTTCGTAATCAAACCGCGACGGTATTGATTCATAACGGTAGCGACCTTCTCATCCGATCTCTGCATGATCTCCACTTTCTCTGGCGGTATAATAACGTCAGCTACGCCTATCGTAATACCAGCCTTAGTCGAGTAAGTGAAACCAAGCTGCTTAATACGGTCAAGAATAACCGCTGTAAGCGTCGTGTGATATTGACGGAAGCACTCGGCAATAATTAATGCGAGATAATCCTTACCTACCGCACCCGGCGTATCGATTGCATTCCAAAACTTCGGAAGATCTGCGCCTTTTTCGTATACAAAATATTTATCTGGTGTACCGTGCAGCAGGTTCGTCTTCGTCGCTTCGTTGATGTAAGGGAAATCTTCAGGGAAAATTTCATTGAAGATTACTTTACCAACTGTAGTAACGAGCAACGATTTTTGCTGCTGCTCCGTGAAATTCTTTTTCTTAAGAACGCGAACCGGAATTAAAATTCTCGCATGCAAGGAAACAATACCACGCTGATAAGCAGAAATCGCTTCGTTAACGGTACCGAATACAGAACCGCTGCCTTTCGATTCCTTATTATCCATCGTTAAGTAGAAGCTTCCGAGAACCATATCCTGTGAAGGAGTAACGACCGGCTTGCCGTCTTTCGGGTTCAAAATGTTACCCGATGCAAGCATAAGCAAACGAGCTTCTGCTTGAGCTTCGGCAGACAATGGTACGTGAACCGCCATTTGGTCACCGTCGAAGTCAGCGTTGTACGCTGTACATACGAGCGGATGAAGCTTAATAGCGCGGCCTTCTACGAGAATAGGTTCAAATGCTTGAATACCAAGACGGTGAAGCGTCGGGGCACGGTTAAGAAGAACCGGATGTTCCTTAATTACTTCCTCTAGCACGTCCCAAACCTCTGGGCTTACCCGTTCAACTTTACGCTTTGCGCTCTTAATGTTATGAGCCAAGCCTTTGTTGACGAGTTCTTTCATTACGAACGGTTTGAACAGCTCAAGCGCCATTTCCTTCGGAAGACCGCACTGGAACATTTTCAAGTTCGGGCCTACTACGATAACGGAACGACCAGAGTAGTCAACCCGTTTACCGAGCAAGTTTTGACGGAAACGTCCTTGTTTACCTTTCAGCATGTGGCTGAGAGATTTGAGCGGACGGTTACCCGGACCCGTAACTGGACGACCGCGGCGACCGTTGTCAATCAAGGCGTCAACAGCTTCCTGAAGCATCCGTTTCTCGTTCTGTACGATAATGTCCGGCGCTCCAAGATCGAGCAAACGCTTCAGACGGTTGTTACGGTTTATTACACGACGATACAGATCGTTGAGGTCAGACGTTGCAAAACGGCCGCCGTCAAGCTGTACCATCGGACGAAGCTCTGGAGGTATAACAGGAAGCACATCTAGAATCATCCATTCCGGCTCATTGCCGGAATTACGGAATGCTTCAACAACTTCCAAGCGCTTGATGGCACGGTTACGACGTTGCCCTTGGGCAGTGCGCAGCTCTTCCTTCAATTGCTCCAGCTCTTTTTCAACGTCGATATCCTGCAAAAGCTTCTTAACCGCTTCGGCGCCCATGCCGGCTTGGAAACCATAGCCGTATTTCTCGCGATAGCTGCGGTATTCCTTCTCGGACAGAAGCTGTTTTTTCTCAAGCGGCGTATCACCTGGATCCGTAACAACATACGATGCAAAATAGATAATCTCCTCAAGCGAGCGAGGCGACATATCCAGCGCAAGACCCATACGGCTTGGAATTCCTTTAAAATACCAAATATGAGAAACTGGAGCAGCAAGCTCAATGTGACCCATACGCTCACGGCGAACCTTCGCGCGAGTTACTTCAACGCCACAGCGGTCACAAACAACGCCTTTGTAACGAACACGCTTGTATTTTCCGCAATGGCATTCCCAGTCTTTCGTAGGTCCAAAAATTTTCTCGCAGAAGAGTCCTTCCTTCTCCGGTTTTAAGGTCCTATAGTTGATCGTCTCCGGTTTCTTAACTTCTCCGCGGGACCACGAGCGAATTTTATCCGGCGAAGCCAGACCGATTTTCATATACTCGAAGTTGTTCACGTCCAACAAGGAGCAACCCTCCTCCGTCATGTATGACTGTGTCTTCTAATAGCTGGATTCCGTCAAGGGCGCGTGACCATAGACGGAATCCATCATCTTAGTTATTCTGCGCCTGCTTCGGCACCTTCCAGGTTGAGGTTAAGCTTATCGCCAGTAGCCTCATCCTCATCGTCCATTTCTTTCATTTCGATCTCTTCTTCGTTCTCGGATAGGATCTTAACGTCCATACCTAAGCTTTGAAGCTCTTTGATCAAAACCTTGAACGATTCCGGAACGCCTGGTTCTGGAACGTTCTCGCCTTTGACGATCGACTCGTACGTTTTCACACGACCGACCACGTCATCGGATTTGACTGTCAAAATTTCTTGCAGCGTGTACGCGGCGCCATATGCTTCAAGCGCCCATACCTCCATCTCACCGAAACGCTGACCGCCGAACTGCGCTTTACCGCCCAGTGGCTGTTGCGTTACGAGCGAGTATGGTCCAGTGGAACGGGCATGGATTTTATCGTCGACCATGTGTGCCAGTTTGATCATGTACATGACCCCAACCGTTACTTCACGCTCGAAATTCTCACCTGTCCGGCCGTCATACAGAACGGTTTTACCGTTACGCTGCATGCCTGCTTCTTCCATCGTATCGAAAACGTCATTCTCGCGCGCGCCGTCGAAAACAGGCGTAGCAGCGTGAATGCCGAGATGCTTACAAGCCATACCTAAGTGAACCTCAAGCGCCTGACCGATGTTCATCCGCGATGGTACGCCGAGCGGGTTGAGAACAACTTCGACAGGTGTGCCATCCGGCAGGAACGGCATATCTTCTTCAGGCATGATACGGGCGATAACCCCTTTGTTACCATGACGTCCGGCCATTTTGTCGCCTTCGGAAATTTTCCGTTTTTGAGCGATGTAGGCACGTACCAGTTGGTTAACGCCAGGCGGCAATTCGTCGCCGTTCTCACGTGTGAACACCTTGACATCAACAACGATACCGTCAGTACCATGCGGTACCCGAAGCGATGTATCGCGAACTTCACGAGCCTTCTCACCGAAGATAGCGTGGAGCAATCTTTCTTCTGCCGTAAGCTCCGTAACACCTTTAGGCGTCACTTTACCTACGAGAATGTCGCCAGCGCCAATTTCAGCACCGACACGAATGATTCCGCGCTCATCAAGGTTGCGAAGAGCCTCTTCGCCGACGTTCGGAATGTCGCGTGTAATTTCTTCCGGTCCTAGCTTCGTATCACGAGCTTCGGATTCATATTCTTCAATGTGAATGGATGTGTATACATCCTCTTTCACAAGCTTCTCGCTAAGCAGGATAGCATCCTCATAGTTGTAGCCTTCCCACGTCATGAAGGCAACGACAACGTTGCGTCCAAGAGCCAATTCGCCCATTTCAGTGGAAGGTCCGTCAGCTAGAATATCACCTTTCTTAATAACGTCGCCCTTGCGGACAAGCGGACGTTGGTTAATGCATGTTCCTTGGTTGGAACGCATAAACTTGTGCAGCTTATGCTTTACCAAGTCACCGGTAACCGGCTTGCCGTCGATTTGCTCGACGCGGCGAAGCCAAATTTCATTAGCGGAAGCACGTTCGATGACACCGTCATATTTGGCAACGATACATACGCCCGAATCTTTCGCTGCCTTATGCTCCATTCCCGTACCGACAAGCGGTGATTTCGGAATAAGAAGCGGAACAGCTTGACGTTGCATGTTCGATCCCATGAGGGCACGGTTGGAGTCATCATTTTCCAGGAACGGAATCAAGGCTGTCGCAACCGATACGACCTGCTTAGGCGATACGTCCATGTAATCAACGCGCTCGCTAGGCATCGTCAAAATGTTATCGGCTTGTTTATTGTAACGGACAATGGTATTAGCCTCTGTAAAGGTATTGTCCGGATTCAACTTCGCATTCGCTTGTGCGATAACGTAGTTATCTTCTTCATCAGCTGTCAAATATGCAATTTGAGCTGTAACGACCCCTGTCTTCGGATCTACCCAACGATAAGGCGCCTCAATGAAGCCATATTCGTTAATACGGGCGAAAGAGGACAAGGAATTGATCAAGCCGATGTTCGGTCCCTCTGGCGTCTCGATCGGACACATCCGCCCATAGTGGGAGTGATGGACGTCTCGAACTTCAAAGCCCGCGCGTTCCCGAGTCAAACCGCCGGGTCCGAGTGCAGATAAACGACGCTTATGCGTCAGCTCAGCAAGCGGATTCGTCTGGTCCATAAACTGGGAGAGCTGTGAGGAGCCGAAGAACTCTTTTATCGAAGCAATAACCGGCCGAATGTTAATTAACGCTTGCGGCGTAATCGCATTCGCGTCTTGTATGGACATTCTTTCGCGTACAACGCGCTCCATACGAGACAAACCGATTCGGAATTGATTTTGAAGCAGCTCGCCTACAGAACGAAGACGACGGTTACCCAAGTGATCAATATCATCCGTGCTGCCTACACCGTGCAGCAAGTTAATGAAGTAGTTAATGGAAGAAATGATGTCCGCAGGCGTAATATGCTTAACGGATTTATCAATAACCCCATTAGCAATGACTTTAATAACTTTGCTTTCATCGTATGGCGAGAATACGCTAATTGCTTGTAGTGGAATACTATCAGCATCCAAAACACCATTAGCGACATGATACGTTTTGAAGCCTACGTCTTTCTCGAGCTTATCAAGAATTTCATCAAGCAAGCGGCGGTCTATCATTTGTCCGGATTCGGCAATAATTTCACCAGTAGCCGGATCAACTAGATTTTCCGCAAGTCGTTGATTAAACAAACGGTTCTTGATATGAAGCTTCTTGTTTATTTTGTAACGGCCTACGTTGGCCAAATCATATCGTTTTGGATCAAAGAAACGAGCTACCAGCAAGCTCTTCGCATTATCCAGAGTTGGCGGCTCGCCCGGACGAAGACGCTCATAAATCTCGATCAGCGCTTTCTCGGTCGAATCCGTGTTATCCTTGTCTAACGTATTGCGAATGTACTCATCATGGCCAAGTAGATCCAGGATTTCTGCGTCTGTACCAAATCCAAGCGAACGCAAAAGCACCGTTACCGGTATTTTCCGGGTCCGGTCAATACGAACGTAAATAATGTCTTTGGCATCTGTTTCAAGTTCCAGCCAAGCCCCACGGTTAGGAATAACCGTTGCCGTGTAGTTCTTCTTCCCGTTCTTATCGACCTTCGTGCTGAAGTACACACTCGGGGATCGAACCAATTGGCTGACTATGACACGCTCGGCCCCGTTAATGATAAACGTGCCCGTCTCTGTCATAAGCGGGAAATCACCCATGAACACTTCTTGTTCCTTTACTTCGCCGGTTTCCTTATTAAAAAGTCGTACCTTAACGCGTAAAGGAGCTGCATACGTCACGTCGCGCTCTTTTGATTCATCGACCGAATATTTCGGTTCGCCCAAGCTATAGTCGATAAACTCAAGCGATAGATTGCCCGTAAAGTCCGAAATCGGAGAAATGTCTTGGAACAACTCAATTAAGTCGCTATCCAAAAACTTCTCATACGATTTTTGTTGGATTTCAATCAGGTTCGGGACTTCCAGCACCTCGTTGATCCTGGCGTAGCTTCTGCGCGCGCGCCGACCATACTGAACAAGTTGTCCTGCCAACTTAACCTCACCCCTCATGTCTGTATCACAGCATCGATACTTACTGCGTCACCATAGACGGAACCAGCCGCCTATATTGTCAAATAAAGAAAAGCCCTTATCGAATAGTTCGATGAAAGAGCATGTTCCGGCAGTTAACCAATCGCAGCGCGGACGCGACAGTCTCATATCATGTAATTTTGCCCAAAACGTAAACATTATACGTCAAATATGTTTATTTTATGCATTCCGCGCTCTAAAATCACACTTGACATTTTAGTTAACTAAAGAGATTGAGCCCAATTTAATGCTGACATTTTATAATATTACCATATCTAAAAAGTCAAGTCAATAAATTTAACTCCATTTTCAAAGAAATTTTCAAAACATCTTTTGAGCTAATTCACTAGCCTTTTACAGCCCGAAAAATTCGGTAGCCCTTATCCTTTGTTACTTCTTCCACTTCTCCAAACAGCTCTTCAAGCTTCGCTTCGGCAGAAGGCGCTCCTTGCTTCTTCTGAATGACGACCCACATACTGCCGCCCTGCTCAAGCAATTGATAGCCCTCTTCAAATATTTGATGGACAACCGATTTTCCTGCGCGAATTGGCGGATTTGTGATTATCGCATTAAAGCTCATTGACTTAACTGCTTCATAGATATCACTCTGCAAAACAGTCACGTTAGAGATCCCGTTCAGCTTTGCATTTTCCCTGGAAAGCTCTACTGCGCGTTCATTAATATCGATCATCATCACTTGCCCTTGCGGCGCAAGCATGGCAGCCGTTAAGCCGATTGGGCCATAGCCGCAGCCAACATCAAGAACCTTTGCATTAGGCTCTAGTTCTAAAGCATCTATTAAAACACGACTCCCATAATCGACACCCGACTTTGAAAAAACGCCAGCATCCGTCACTAGCCGGAATGAAAAGCCTCGCAGAGTTACTTCGTGAACGTGACGGTTGTGCTTTACATCCGGGCTCTGGGAGTAATAATGATTCGACACAATCCATTCCCTCCCGCTATTTTAACTAAACATACAACGAACCCCTTGAAACCTGACGGTTCAAGGGGCTCGTCAGCCGAATCATAATATGCACTCATGATCAGCTATATTTTATTGAAGAAATATTACTTAACTTCTACGGAAGCGCCAGCTTCTGCAAGTTTAGCTTGGATAGCTTCAGCTTCTTCTTTAGCAATTTTTTCTTTGATTGCTTTAGGAGCGCTGTCAACCAAGTCTTTCGCTTCTTTCAGGCCAAGACCTGTGATTTCGCGAACAACTTTGATTACGTTGATTTTGGAAGCGCCAGCGTTGTTAAGGATTACGTCGAATTCAGTTTGCTCAGCTTCTACAGCTACTGCTGCGCCGCCTGCTGCAACTGGAGCTGCAGCTGTTACGCCGAATTCTTCTTCGATTGCTTTTACAAGATCGTTCAGTTCAAGAACGGTCATAACTTTAATGGCTTCTAAGATTTGCTCTTTAGACATGGTTATACCTCCGAAAGTTGGGTTTATTTTTTTTGGTTTTGATTATATGGCTGGCCTTAGCCGAACCGGGACAACACGATAGTGTTGATTATTAAGCTTCTTGTTTCTCACCGACTGCTTTAACTGCAAGCGCGAAGTTGCGCATTGGAGCTTGCAATACGCTGAGGAGCATTGAAAGCAAACCTTCGCGGGACGGAAGTTCCGCAAGTGCTTTAACTTCTTCCATGCTTACGACTTTACCTTCAACGATACCGCCTTTAAGCTTCAAAGCATCGTTTTTCTTAGCAAAATCGTTCAAAATTTTAGCTGCAGCAACAGCGTCGTTTTTGCTGAATGCAACAGCTGTAGGACCTGTCAAAATGTTGTTCAATTCAACATAATCCGTACCTTCAGTTGCACGGCGAACGAGCGAGTTTTTCAAAACTTGAAAATCAATTCCTGCTTCGCGGAGTTGTTTCCGAAGTTCAGTTACTTGCGCAACGTTCAATCCACGATAGTCAGCAACAACTGTGCTGGAGCTTTCTGCGATTTTAGCAGCGATTACCGATACTGCCGCTTGTTTTTCTTGGATGATATTTGCGTTAGCCAAACTGTACACCTCCCGTAATAGTATACATTCCGTTAATACGACGGGCCTTCCACGCCTCGATGCATGAGAAAGGCCTTCGCAGACACTGCGAAGGCCATGATGTCGTTATCGCGCATCAACCAAAAAGGTCGAATGTTGCTTATAAACGTTTTATCATAACACCTCGGTAGGAAATTAAGCCTAATGGCACCTACTGTCTACGGTATGCGTATTCGAATGTTAGTCCTGTTTCTTAGCGGTAAACCGCTGTCGTTACACGAGCGCCAGGGCCCATTGTCGAAGAAACAGAGATGTTTTTCAGGTAAATCCCTTTTGCTGCAGCCGGTTTTGCACGGTTCAGCGCGTCTACCAATGCTTTAAGGTTCTCGTTCAGCTTCTCAGCATCGAACGATACTTTTCCGATTGGAGCGTGGATTTGACCTGCTTTATCAAGACGGTATTCAATCTTACCGGCTTTGATTTCTTGAACGGCTTTAGCAACGTCAAACGTTACTGTTCCTGCTTTCGGGTTAGGCATTAAGCCTTTACCGCCGAGGATACGTCCAAGCTTACCAACCTCAGCCATCATGTCCGGCGTTGCTACGCAAACGTCGAATTCGAACCAGCCTTGTTGGATTTTGTTGATCATGTCTGCATCGCCGACAAAGTCAGCACCAGCAGCTTCCGCTTCTTTCACTTTTTCGCCTTTTGCGAAAACGAGAACGCGTTTTGTTTTACCAGTACCGTGTGGCAGTACTACTACGCCACGAACAGCTTGGTCTTGTTTACGCGGGTCAACGCCCAAACGAACTGCTACTTCAACAGACTCGTCGAATTTAGCCGTCGCAGCCTTTTTAACAAGCTCGATCGCTTCCAAAGGCTCGTATGTTGCTTCGCTGTCAATCAGCTTAGCAGCTTCTACATATTTTTTACCGTGTTTAGCCATTGTATTATCCTCCTTATGTGGTTGTAGCGGAAAATCCTCCTAGGGATGATCCTCCCACTTGCAAAGCCGAAACTTTGCTAAGCGAGCTGCCTTTCGGCATACTCTGCACGTTCGTCCCGAATGGACGAAGCGAGATTAGTCAACAATAGTTACGCCCATGCTGCGAGCAGTACCTTCAACCATACGCATTGCCGCTTCAACAGAAGCTGCGTTTAGATCCGGCATTTTTTGCTCGGCGATTTCGCGAACTTTGTCACGTTTTACAGTAGCGACCTTCTTCTTGTTCGGTTCGCCTGAACCTTTTTCGATACCAGCTGCGACGCGAAGCAATACTGCTGCCGGCGGCGTTTTTGTTTCGAAAGTAAAGGAACGGTCTTCGAATACTGTAATAACGACTGGAATAATCAAGCCTGCTTGATCTGCGGTACGAGCGTTAAATTCTTTACAGAACGCCATGATGTTAACGCCTGCTTGACCTAGTGCTGGACCGATTGGCGGCGCCGGGTTTGCTTTACCTGCAGGAACTTGCAATTTGACCATCTTGATGACCTTTTTTGCCATGATTCTAACCTCCTTACTCTGTAATCCATGCGTAAACAGCATACCACCTAAGGGGGTATTGCTACCTCGCGGTACAACATTCGCCGGAGATTTCCAAGCGAATCCGGAAACCGGACATTATATCTTCTCCACCTGAGTGTAATCCAGCTCAAGCGGGGTCTCCCTGCCAAACATGTTGACATGAACCTTCAACTTCGCTTTGTCCAGCAAAATTTCTTCTACTGTACCAACAAAATCTGCGAAAGGACCTACTTTAACGCGAACGGTTTCTTTCAGATCAAACTCAATTTTCGGCTTCGGCTCTTCCATGCCCATGTGTTTCAGAATCTGCTCCACTTCATCAGGCAATAGAGGAATCGGCTTCGAGCCGGATCCAGTTGATCCTACAAATCCCGTTACGCCAGGCGTATTTCGAACAACGTACCATGAATCGTCAGTTTGAACCATTTCCACCAGGACGTAGCCGGGGTAGACTTTACGTTGGACGGTCTTCTTCTTACCATCCTTCTCTACCACTTCATCTTCCATAGGAACAAGCACACGGAAAATTTTGTCTTCCATGCCCATCGATTCAACACGGCGCTCCAAATTGGCTTTCACCTTGTTCTCATAGCCAGAGTAAGTATGCACGACGTACCATCTTTTCTCCATCACAAATCCACCTTTGGACCCTTCTTAAACAATGAGTTCAACCAGAGACGAGATCCCGATGTCAAGAAGCCAGAAGTAAATCGTTACAAACGTGATCGTAAGAAGAACTACGATCGAGTAGCTTGTCAACTCTTTACGGCTTGGCCAGCGAACCTTCTTAAGTTCCGCCCAGCTGTCGGCAAAAAAACTAAACGTTGTACCAAAGCTTTGCTTTAGTTTAGCCAAAAATGCCACGGTCACACCTCCAATTGACTATCTCGTCTCGCGATGAGGAGTCTGCTCGTTACAGAACTTGCAAAACTTCTTCAACTCGATGCGGTCGGGGTGATTGCGTTTGTTCTTGCTGCTCGCATAGTTTCTCTGTTTGCAGTTTGTGCATGCCAACGTGATAATTACCCGCATTGAATTACACCTCCCGAACTGCTACTAAATACGAATCATGAAGCTCTATATAAAACATCATTGATTCCAACGTCAAAACGAAAAAAAACCTCGAATTTAGGCCTACCTAAACACTTTATCATACGGTAAATTTGATGTCAACGTAAAAGATAGGTGCTAGGCATGCGAATAATTGGCAACAAAAAGACATCGGGCTCGGCTCGTATCTATCAGTATAGTCTATTTAATCCCTTTTAAAACAAAAAGGACTGTTAATTCCGTCTGGACACCGCCAGATGGAAGACAGCCCTTTGTTATCTTAAGATTACGAATGAATGCATTTAACCGCTAATATCTCTGATTTCCAGATATTTTTCGAGCTTGCGCTTCACGCGTTGCAGAGCATTATCGATTGATTTCACATGTCTGTCCAAATCAACCGCTATTTCCTGATAAGACCTTCCGTCCAAATAAAGCATAAGCACCTTGCGCTCAAGATCGCTTAATATTTCGGACATTTTGTCTTCCAGACCAACAAACTCTTCTTGATTAATAATAAGCTCTTCGGGATCAGAAACCCGCGTGCCGCAAATGACGTCAAGCAGCGTGCGATCCGAATCTTCATCGTAGATAGGCTTGTCGAGTGAAACGTAGGAATTAAGCGGGATATGTTTCTGACGCGTGGCTGTTTTGATGGCGGTTATAATTTGCCTTGTTATACACAATTCTGCAAAGGCTTTGAAGCTGGCAAGCTTGTCCCCTTTGAAATCACGAATTGCCTTATATAGGCCAATCATACCTTCCTGCACGATATCTTCACGATCCGCACCGATAAGAAAATAGGAGCGCGCTTTAGCTCTCACGAAATTCTTATACTTATTAATCAAATATTCCAGCGCTATGCTGTCGCCATTGCGGACCGCTTCGACGATTTCCTCGTCCGTACTGCTGTCATACTCGAGCGTACTCCATTCTTTGAGGTCGATGCTCACGAACTATCCCTCCGGCCTGCAAGGCGTACACCGCTAGATTCACATTCACGAAATATAGAGTCAGTATACATTATGTAACCTTGCAACGTCAACCAACCGGGTCCCCGAACACTATCGATTTTCTAGTAAAATTGTAACTTTGTGGCATAAGATTGGGCTCGGTAACTTCTTTATTTTTCACCGCGCCGCAGCCTCTCCAGCTGACTGCGAATCTCGAGGCTGACAATTCCATCTACGGTATTGCGCTTTCCCGGTTTGTCTTCACGAAGCGATTGTTCAATATTTTTGCGGTTTTGACCGATATCAATAAGGAGCTCGCGTGCGGATACGCGAAGCGCACCCTTGCCGAACGCCACATGCTGTTCAACTAAATCAGACGTCGCCACATAGATGTTTCTGCGTCTGACATAGAGCTCCGCGCAAAGGCGCTCAATACATTCGTCAGCCGTTTCCTTCTCTTTCGTGTATACGATCGTCAGCTTGTGGTGACGGTAAGTTGCCCCTAGGCCCGGAACCTGATGCGCGTCAAAAATGACATAAACCTGCATCCCGGTAAAGCCCTGATAATCAGCCAATAGATCTAACAGCTTATCGCGAGCTTCCTCCAAATCATGTTCCTTCAGCTTCTCCAGCACCGGCCAAGCTCCGATCATGTTATATCCGTCGACTAACAAAATATCGTCGCGCCGGTTCATGCCCTACACGCTCCGGCGCTGCCGCACGACTTCATACATCAGCACGCCTGCAGCAACCGAAGCATTAAGTGAGTTCAATTGGCCAAGCATTGGCAGTTTCACGAGAAAATCGCACTTCTCCTTGATCAGCCTGCCCATCCCTTTGCTCTCATTGCCGATGACTACAACGAGCGGCATGTCGAATTTCATCTTATAAACATCTTGCTTAGCGCTAACGTCAGCACCCGCCACCCAAACACCAGCTTCCTTCAGCTTATCGATCGTTTGCGCCAAATTCGTAACTCGCGCTACAGGCACATGCTCCGCTGCTCCTGCCGATGTTTTCAATACGGTAGCCGTCAAGCCTGCTGAACGCCGCTTCGGAATAATAACGCCATGCACGCCTGTGCACTCCGCTGTACGCAGAATCGAGCCTAAATTGTGCGGATCCTCTATTTCATCAAGCAATAAAAGAAACGGCGTTTCGCCGCGCTTGCTCGCAAGTTCAAGCAGCTCATCTACTTCTACATAAGCAAATGCGGCAGCTTGCGCGACAACACCTTGATGCGTAATGCCAGGAGCCAAATTGTCCAGCTTTCTTTTATCGACAAACTGCACGATGATGCCCAGCTTCTTCGCTTCTGCAACAATAGGCTGCGTCAAGCTTTTCTGAGCGCCGTCGGCAATCCATATTTTATTGATTTCACGCCCGGAACGCAGCGCCTCAAGCACGGGGTGCTTGCCGGCGATCATTTCCTCCTGGTTCGTTTCTTCCGTCATTGGTGACCCTCCTAAAATTTTTGCGGATGCAAAAATGGCTGCTTAAACATTAAGCCTGTCCTTCAACACCGAGTCCAATAGTAATCAGCTCGCTCAGCCTGTCAGTACGTCCTTCATAATATAAGTACCCGACTAAACTCTCCATAGCGGTAGCGAGACGATAGTCGGCATGATCTGCATTTTTCGGCGGAGATCCTGACTTCGCATTGCGGCCGCGGCGGACGATGTCCGCCTCCTCCTCCGTCAAATGCGGCTGCCAGCGCTCCAAAATGGTTCTCTGCCCTTTGGCAGATACAAACTTGGTCGCTTCGCGGTGCAGATGATGTGACTTCTGATTAGGCAGTGAAATCAAATATTGACGAACGAGCAGTTCAAAAACCGCATCGCCAATATAAGCGAGAACGACTGGGTTCATGAGCTGCGGTTTATTGGCAGGCAAGTGAAACAGCAGTGCGTTCGAATCGATGCGCCCGCTCATTTGCGCCGCCAACGAATACCTTGCGGGGTATCCTCAAGCACAATGTTTTTCTCAATCAGCAGGTCGCGAATTTCGTCGGCTCTCGCCCAATTTTTGGCTTGACGGGCTTCCGTTCTCTCTACAATAAGCTGCTCGATGTCCGCATCCAACAATTCAGCGCCTGTCTGCTGCATAGGCAGTAATCCGAGCACCGAATCCATCCGCTCTAGCAGAGTAAGCAGAGCATGAAGTCCTTCTGAAGCAGCATCAGCACGATTCATGTATTGGTTAGCTTCCGTTACCAGCTCGAAAACGGCAGTGATCGCATCAGGGGTATTAAAATCATCGCTCATTTTCGCATGAAACTGCTCATAAATTGCCTTTAATTTCGCATCCAATTCGGCATCGCCAGAAGGAGCAAGGCCATTTTGACCGCCTGCATCCAAATGCTGCCCGTTGCCGGCAGCCGTCAGTCTATGCTTCAGGTTAGCTGCGCAGTTTGCGATCCGCTCCACGCTGTTCTCGGCTTGCGTAATCGTGTCATCGTTAAAATTAAGCGGACTCCGGTAGTGAGTCGCCAGAATAAAGTAACGGATTGCATGCGGCTTAATCCGCTTCACCAGCTCATTTACCGTTATGCCGTTGCCAAGCGATTTTGACATTTTCTCATTATTAATATGAATGTAGCCGTTATGCATCCAATAGTTTGCAAGCGGCTTGCCGGTCAGTGCCTCAGACTGGGCAACTTCGCACTCATGGTGCGGAAATTGCAGATCGTGTCCGCCGCCGTGGATATCAAGCGTATCGCCCAAATAGGTCCGGGCCATAGCCGAGCATTCGATATGCCAGCCAGGACGGCCGTCTCCCCAAGGACTTTCCCACTTAATTTCTCCCGGCTTAGCGCCCTTCCACAAAACAAAATCCTGTTGATTTTGTTTGCGGTCGCCAATTTCCACCCGGATACCGAACTGCAGCTCATCGATATTTTGGTGAGAAAGCTTGCCGTATTCCTCAAACGCAGCAGTACGGAAGTATACGTCACCAGCGCTCGTATAAGCATAGCCTTTGTCTATTAAGCCCTGAATAAACGCAATGATTTGCGGAATATGATCTGTCACTCGCGGATTAAGCGTTGCTTTATTAATGCCAAGCGATTCAATATCCGCATAGTACTCTGTAATAAACTTTTCAGCAACTTCCGGAACCGTCATTCCAAGCTTCTCTGCTTTACGAATAAGCTTATCGTCTACGTCCGTAAAGTTAACGACGTAATGAACCTCATTTCCGACATCCTCTAAGTAACGGCGAACGACATCAAAAAAAATGAACGGACGCGCATTGCCAATATGAATATAATCATAAACGGTTGGTCCGCACACATACATCTTCACCTTGCCCGCCTCCAGCGGTTCGAACGGCTCTTTCAACCGTGAAATGGTGTTATAAATGGATACTGTCATTTTCGCGTTTCCCCTCCAGCTACAGGTTCCCGAAGCTGCTTAAGCTCGGATTTCAACTCATCAATTTCCTTCTGCATCGTACGAAACATTTCAATAACCGGATCGGGCAGTTGCGTATGATCAAGCCGGTCACCTACACGCTCTCCGTTCCGCTTAACGACCCGACCTGGATTTCCGACAACTGTGCTGTTCATCGGCACCTCGCGCAGCACAACTGCATTTGAGCCGATATTCGAGTAGTCGCCCACCTGAAATGAACCGAGCACCTTCGCGCCTGACCCGATAACTACATTGTTTCCAATTGTGGGATGTCGCTTCCCTTTTTCTTTGCCGGTGCCGCCGAGGGTAACCCCTTGATAGATGACAACGTCATCACCGATTTCACACGTTTCCCCAATGACGACCCCCATACCGTGATCGATAAACAGCCTGGCGCCGATCTTTGCACCCGGATGAATCTCAATGCCCGTCATAAAACGGCTCACCTGCGATATGACGCGCGCGAGCGTAAACCACCCTCTGCGGTACAAGGGGTGGGCAATGCGGTGAGCCCATATAGCGTGCACGCCTGAATATGTGAAAATGACTTCGAAACGGCTGCGGGCAGCCGGGTCATTTTCAAAAACCGCTTGAATGTCCGATCGAAAATGGCGAAACATGATCATTTGCTCCTTTCAAGCGTAAACGCCTGACGCTTATACATTCTTATATTTCAATAAAAAAAGCCTCCGCAGCATCAAATGCTGCAGAGGCGTGTAATCTCGCGGTTCCACTCTGCTTGAACAAACCCTCCGACTGCTGTCGGCGGCTGTCCGTCTTGGAGTCTTTAACGCAGACGATACGTTGCTGCCTACCCCGCTCAGCCGAAAAGTACATCTGCATAAACGATTGCCTACATTTGGCGTATCGGTATGGTTGTGCATTTCCTGCTTCAGCAGCTCGGAACAAAGCTCCCAGGTGCATTTTTCCGTTCGATGGACCAGACAACTTGCAGCCCCATTCTAATTACCTCTACCGCAAATGGTGAGGCACTGATTCGAATGACGGTTGTCCTCTCTGCGAATCCACGTGTAAACGTACTTTTCCTGTTCACGGCCGTTCAATCATTCATTTAATAGTCATAGTATACCGAATACCTAAATAGGTGACAAGGGCATTATAACACGTCTGTCGGGTTTTAAGTATAATTTATACGCCGAAGCCGTTCAGGCGGCTGCGCAGACGATCGATCACCTTTTGTTTGCCAAGCAGTGCAATAGATTGATTCAAATCAGGCCCATGCGTCTGTCCGGTAAGCGCAGCACGAATCGGCATAAACAGCTGTTTACCTTTGAAGCCCGTTTCCTTCTGCACCGTCTTGATCATATCTTTAATACCATCAACCTGAAAAGGCGTATCGCCCGCTTCTATCAAAGTCAGAAAAGCTTGAAGTACTGCAGGCACCTGCTCCTCTGCAAGCACGACAGCCGCTTCCTCCTCATCCGATACCGTTTCGCGGAAGAACAGTTCGGTCATCGGTACGATTTCTGCGGCAAAGCGCAGCTTATCCTGATGGAGCGCTACAAGATCCGTTACCCAAGCGCGTCCTTCCGCATCCAGCCCGCTTGATACGCGTCCCGCTTTCTGTAAATGCGGCAGACACAAATCCACGAGACGAGAGAGGTCGGCTTTTTTCAAATATTCGTTATTCATCCAGCTGAGCTTCAGCGTATCGAATACGGCAGGGCTCTTGCTTAGGCGCTCTGGATTAAACACTTGTACGAGTTCTTCGCGGGTGAACATTTCCTGCTCCCCCTCAGGTGACCAGCCAAGCAGCGCTATAAAATTGAACATGGCTTCCGGCAAATAGCCGAGGTCGTCATATTGCGAAATGAATTGAATGATCGATTCATCGCGTTTGCTAAGCTTTTTGCGCTGCTCGTTAACGATCAGCGTCATATGGCCGAACTGCGGCGGCTCCCAGCCAAACGCTTCATAAATCATAAGCTGGCGAGGCGTGTTGGAAATGTGATCCTCTCCGCGCAGAACGTGACTGATTTTCATCAGATAGTCGTCAAGCACAACTGCGAAATTATAAGTTGGAATACCGTCTTTCTTCACGATAACGAAATCGCCCATCTCCGCTGTATCAAAGCTGATCGAGCCCTTCACGATATCATCGAATGTATAGGTGCGGCCTTCCGGAACACGAAACCGAATGCTCGGTATGCGGCCTTCCGCTTCGTAGCCTTGACGCTGCTCCTCCGTCAAATCGCGGTGCTGCCCGGAATAACGCGGCGTCTCGCCCCGTTCAATTTGCGCCTCCCGCTCCTTTTCAAGTTCTTCTTCCGAGCAATAGCAGCGGTAAGCTAAACCGCGGTCAAGCAGCTCTTGCCAATATTTGCTGTAAATATCCAGCCGCTCGGTCTGGCGGTAAGGTCCGTATCCTCCGCCAACATCAATGCTTTCATCCCAATCAATGCCGAGCCACTTTAAATAGGTCAGCTGATTTTCTTCGCCGCCCGCAACGTTGCGCTTTACATCGGTATCTTCAATCCGCACAATAAATTTTCCGCCGCGGTTTCTTGCAAACAAATAATTGAATAAGGCCGTTCTTGCATTGCCGATATGTAAATGACCCGTTGGAGATGGGGCATATCGAACTCGAACTTCTGTTGTCATCTCTATATTCCCTCCTAAAAGTTTTGCGAAGCAAAATCTTACTTCGAAAGCATGCGCTGCTAATATTAATATAAGAATTTATAATTTTCACATTTATAAATAAGCTTATATTTCACCGCGAAACGAGCTTTTGCCGCCAAGGACGGCGACAGCCGTTTACGCTTGATAAACACGATCATAGCATATCCTTAATTAGGCAAACAACAGATTGCGCCGCAATGCCTTCGCCGCGTCCCGTGAAGCCGAGCTGCTCCGTCGTTGTTGCCTTCACGTTCACCTGCGATACGTCCGCTTCGAGCGCCGTTGCGATAATTTCCGCCATTTGCGGGATAAAGGGCTGCATCTTCGGCCGCTGGGCAATAATCGTCGAATCGATATTACCGAGCTTATAGCCCCGCTCACGGACAAGCTTCCATACATGTTCGAGCAGCTTCAAGCTGTCCGCATCCTTAAAAGCGGCATCCGTATCCGGAAAATGCTTGCCGATATCGCCAAGTCCAAGCGCGCCTAGTATCGCGTCCGTTATAGCGTGAAGCAGCACGTCCGCATCGGAGTGCCCCAGCAAGCCCTTCTCGTATGGAATCGTAACTCCTCCGATAATACAGGGACGCCCTTCTACCAATTGATGTACATCAAAGCCTTGTCCTACACGAATCATCCGTGCTCACCCTTCCCCTCTGCCAAATCGGCGCGACGCTTCGCAAGCAAAAATTCCGCCCACGGTAAATCCTCAGGCGTCGTTATTTTAATATTCGTATATTCACCTTCCACAACGGTAACCGGTATACCCATTCGTTCCACGACCATGGCGTCGTCCGTCCCTATGAATCCTTCCGATTGCGCACGCTCATGCGCTTCCTGCAGCAGGACACGACGAAAAGCTTGCGGCGTTTGTATCGCCCACAAGCTTCGGCGGTCCGGAGTAGAAACGATCACACCCGCTTTATTCACTTGTTTAATCGTATCTTTAACCGGTACAGCAAGCACGGAAGCGCCGCTCTGCTCCGCAGCTGAGCAGCATGCGCGCACCGCATCCGCCGTTACGAGCGGACGGACGCCGTCATGCACTATCACCCATTCCGACGTCAGCGCCTGCAGTCCGCAGAACACTGAATGCTGACGCTCCTTGCCTCCGACTACTATAGCCGTCACCTTTGTCAATCCATACTCCCGCACCCAATCGCGGCACCGCATCACATCGTCGCTCCCGATGACAAGCGCCACTTCCTTAACCGAATCCATCGCCTGAAACAATTCCAGTGTATGGACGAGAATGGGCTTGTCCCCGAGCTGCAAATATTGCTTGCTTTCCTTCGTACCCATCCGCGTACCGCGTCCGGCCGCCACGATGACGACTCCCCAATCTGCTCCCATGCCTTCGACCTGCCTCGCACTGTAATCAAGTAAACAATAGTACTATCATACCTTGTTACAGCGCTTTTTCCAACAGCTTCGGCTTTGCGAAAATCATTCTGCCCGCAGACGTTTGAAGTACGCTCGTGACGAGCACCTCCATCGTATTACCGATATACTCGCGTCCGCCTTCAACAACGATCATCGTGCCGTCATCCAAATAGGCGACTCCTTGGCCATGCTCTTTGCCGTCTTTTATCACTTGAACAATAATTTCTTCTCCCGGCAGGACCACAGGCTTTACCGCATTAGCCAAATCATTAATGTTCAGTACCGATACGCCTTGCAGCTCGCATACTTTGTTTAAGTTGAAATCGTTAGTGACGACTTTGCCGTGAAGCGCCTTAGCCAGCTTCACAAGCTTACTGTCAACCTCGCCGATTTCTTCAAAATCGCCTTCATAGATAAGCACCTTTACATCAAGCTCTTTTTGAATTTTGTTCAAAATATCGAGCCCGCGCCGTCCTCTATTCCGCTTCAGCAAATCTGAAGAATCCGCAATATGCTGCAGCTCCTCCAGAACAAACTCAGGAATGACCAGCGTGCCTTCAATAAAGCCGGTTTTGCAAATATCCGCGATACGTCCGTCGATAATTACGCTCGTGTCGAGTATTTTATGCTCCTCGTAGCCGCCCGCTTCATCGGCAGCTGGTGCTATCCGCCGCTTCTCAAGCATCGCTGCAAAACCTGCGGCAAGCTCCTCCTGCTTATGGAGCCCGATTCTCATTCCTAAATATCCGAAGCAAAGCATCATAACCGCTGGAACAAGACTCCCCAGACCGTCTAAGCCTGATACAGCCGGATATAACAATACGGAAAGCAGCAAGCCCGCAAGCAGCCCTCCCGCACCCGCTAACAACTGCTGCATCGGCAGCTCAGCGGTTTGCTCCGCACCTTTCTGCATATAACGAATCACTTGACCTGCCACCATCGTTGCTGCAATAACACCAAAAACCGCGCCAATTGCTACATTCATGTAATAAGTGCCGGATCGCTGCAGCATCCCGAATGATGTCCCAGACCATACGGCCGCTCCATTCATCCACCCGTATACTTCACCGCCGGCCATACCGCCGAACAACATACCTATCAATTGAATTATTCGTCTAACCATTATGGTTCACCTCCACTACAATTATGTTCCAATAATTGGCTCGTTAACCGTGGGGGCGTATATTAATTGCAAACATTTATAAATTTTAATAAATCATATTTTGAAAACGGAGATAAGGAAGCTTATAATGGAAATTGAGAGTACTTTACAAGAGGTTGGTGAAAGAGGTGGAACCGATGAGCGCTCCTACACTGGATCAATTTCAGCAGCAAGTATCAGAATTGCTGCTCAGGCACCGCAGCTTGCTGGATGTCATGTCCAAATTCGGACAGTCGGGTGCTTCCGTAAACCGCGCAGTAACGAAAGCGGTAACGGATTGCGGCTGCATTGAATTAAATGCCCGAAAGCAGCAATATTCAGATGAGCTTAATCTTGAAAATGCGAAAACAACGCTGCAAAGTCACCTCTCAGGAGCCGTATGCGAGCATTGCCGCGACGTGCTTAAGGCCGAACTTGGCCGCAACTTATTTTACATGACTGCTTTATGTAATCAGCTAAATATTAAACTAGATGAAGTAATTTCAGATGAATATGACAAATGCTCTACTTTAGGTCTATTTAATTTAACCTGATGCGGCGGCATTTGTACGGCTGGCTCCGCACAAAAATGAAAAAACCGCTGATTCAATTCCTTAATAAGGGAACGGATCAGCGGTTTTTGTTGTTCAAGCCGTATGTTCGGACTGCACCGGATCATCCGGATGGTCCTTCAATTTGCCGCGTTTGCGATTGCGCTTCTTAAGGCGGCCATCAACGTTTTTTTTTAGGCCGTACAGCGCATAGAGCAGCAACGGTACGAACAATATTTTAGATAAATCGTTTTTAAATACTAAGCCGAGCACCACTGCTACAACAACGACGATTGGAACTACCCAAACCGCGCTTTTTGGAATACCGACTTTTTTGAAATTCGGATATTTAATGGTACTAACCATAAGTATGGAAAGCACGAGTGTACTTGCCAGCAATACCGATACGTAAATATCATCCTTGAACAAAGCAAGCGTCGCCAGCACTCCGCCAGCCGCGGGGATCGGAAGACCGATAAAATACCCCGGTGCACTCGAAATAACATTAAAGCGCGCCAACCGCAAAGCACCGCAAATGGGAAACAACGCCGTTACAATCCAGGCGAACGCCGGATTAAGCTCCTGAAAAGCTACCACATACATAATAAAAGCCGGAGCTACCCCGAACGAGATGACGTCCGATAACGAGTCCAGCTCTTTACCGAATTCACTTTGGACGTTCAGCGCCCGAGCAACGCGTCCGTCTACGCCGTCGAGCAGCATGGCGATCAATACCATCATTGCCGCCGTATCTGGTTTTTCATTAAAAACAAGAATGATGGCGATTACTCCTAAGAATAAGTTCCCCACCGTGAGAAGGCTCGGTATCGATTTTGTGATCATCTTTTCCACCTCTTCTCTACTATGCCCCAAAACCCGTTTCGAATGTATCGATTTACGACAGGTCTACATTCAATCCATTGTATGGGATTTAAATTTGCCTGTCAATGAACATCTGCTCCTGTATACGCTTGAGGCCTTCTTTAATCGCCCGTGCCCGTACCTCGCCAATGCCGTCAACTTCATCCAGCTCTTCGATTGTCGCCATCAAAATGTGAGGCAGCCGTCCAAAGCGTTCAATCAGATTGTTCATTATGATAAGAGGCAGTCTTGGAATTTTGTTCAACAATCGATATCCGCGGGGCGAAACCGACTCATCATTCATATTATTCGTGTGCGGATAACCCATCAGACGAATGATCGGAGGTGCATCCAAAAGCTCATCGGAGCTGAGCTTCTTCAGTCCAGCCCGGATTTCTCTGATTTTCTCATCCGAATTATCTTTCGCGTAATCCTTAAGTAAATACCAGGCATCTTCTTCTACACCGCCCACCAACTCATCCATTTGCATACTGATTAGACGGCCTTCCGTGCCCAGCTCGTTGACGTAGCGCTTAATCTCCATCTTGATTCGAAGCACCATTTCTACGCGTTGGATAACATGTGCCACTTCCTGAAGCGTAACCAGCTCTTCAAATTCAAGCGCGGATAAATTCGTAAACGACTGGCTAAGAACTGCTTTATATTTTTCCAAAGTCTGAATCGCCTGATTCGCCTTTGTCAAAATAACGCCCATATCCTTCAGCGAATACCGCAAGCTTCCTTGATAAAGAGTAATGATGTTACGACGCTGTGAGATCGAAACGACGAGCTTGCCGGTTTGCTTAGCAACACGCTCCGCCGTTCGGTGCCGGATACCCGTTTCGATGGACGGGATCGAGCTGTTCGGAATGAGCTGCGTATTCGCATACAAAATCCGCCGCATATCCTCGCTCATAATAATTGCACCGTCCATTTTGGCCAGCTCATACAAATAGTTCGGGGAGAAATCGCAGTTAATGGAGAAACCGCCATCCACAACCTCCATAACCTCCGGACTATAGCCGACAACAATTAACGCACCCGTCTTTGCGCGAAGCACATTCTCGAGCCCTTCTCGAAAAGGGGTGCCTGGTGCGACTAATTGCAATAATTGATTCATAATTTCAAGCTGAGTCGGTTCCTTCATCGTCTGCCCCCTATCCAAGCGCTGCCTTTAATGCTTCCGCCACCGTGTTGACGCCAATAATTTCAATCCCTGAGGGCGGTTTCCAGCCCTTCATACTCTTCTCGGGCATAATAACCCGTTTGAATCCCAGCTTCTCCGCTTCCTTCACCCGCTGCTCCGCCCGCGATACGGCACGAACCTCACCAGTCAATCCGACCTCGCCGAAAATAACATCATAAGGCTTTGTCGGCGCATCCCGAAAGCTTGATGCCAAGCTCACTGCCGCGGCGAGATCAACAGCCGGTTCATCCAGCTTCACTCCGCCCGCAACGTTTAAGTAAGCATCCTGTGTTTGCAGAAACATACCGTTGCGCTTCTCCAGCACCGCAATAATAAGCGCCATCCGGTGATGGTCAATGCCGGTTGACATCCTTCTTGGAGAAGGAAAGTTCGTCGTCGCGACAAGCGCCTGCAGCTCTACGAGCACCGGCCTGGTTCCTTCCATGCTGGCAACGACCGTCGATCCTGATACGCCAAGCGGACGTTCCGACAGAAATAATTCGGAAGGATTGGACACCTCGCGCAGGCCATCCTCACCCATTTCAAAAATACCAATCTCATTCGTCGAGCCGAAGCGATTTTTCACTGCCCGCAGCAGCCGATACGTATGATGACGCTCTCCTTCAAAATAAAGGACGCAGTCCACCATATGCTCCAGAAGCCTCGGACCGGCAATCGCGCCTTCCTTCGTCACATGGCCTACGAGTACGGTTGCAATTCCTTTAATCTTCGCAACACGCATAAAATGTGCTGTACACTCGCGGACTTGAGAAACGCTGCCTGGCGCAGACTGTACGTTCGGGTCATACACCGTTTGGATTGAATCGATGACGAGAAAATCAGGCTGCACCGATTCGATTGCATCGTTAATTTGCTCCATATTGGTCTCGCATAATACATAGAGCGATTCCGTCAGAGCCCCCAGCCTATCAGCCCTCAGCCTCGTTTGCCGCACGGACTCCTCTCCGGAAATATAAAGCACCTTCAAGCCTTTTACTGCCAATGCGTGAGAGGTTTGGAGCAGCAGCGTCGATTTTCCGATACCCGGATCACCGCCGACAAGTATGAGCGAGCCTGGTACGACGCCGCCTCCGAGCACTCGATTGAGCTCCAGCATCCTTGTTTCAATACGCGGCTCTTGCCCGCTTTCTATATGTATGATGGACTGCGGCTTTTCTTTCACATGAAGAGACGACAATCCTACGCCCTTCGTCTTCACAACGGTCTCTTTTTCTTCCACCATCGAGTTCCAGGCATGGCAGCCCGGACATTTCCCAAGCCACTTTGCCGATTCGGTTCCGCACTCGGTACACACGAATTTCGTTTTTATTTTGGCCATCCTGAACTCCTTAGACGTTATGCCGAACACCATTTTTTTCTTTGGCTTGCTTAAAATGTTGCTCTATAAAGTTTACCATTTTATCCCCATTGTATAAAGCCACATTGTATACGAAAAAAATTGTAATACGGTGAAAGACGTTATTCACAAGTGAATTTATTGTCTTATCTTATATATCGGATTTGTCCACAGATTTATCAACATATTATAAACAATATCCACAAATCATTTAACATATAAAAACGGCTCCCTTATCCACAAGTGGATAAGGGAGGCTAACAATTATTAAACTATTCGAATACTCATTAAGATGCTTTAGTGTATATAATCGAATCACTTACCTTTTTGAGATTACCATTGATAATGACTTCTTCCCATTTCCTTATGTAAAACAAGGTTTGAGCAGGCATGCTTATTTCAGTAGAAATTCTATCAATCAATTGTGATTCAAACTTTTTTGATGCATCTTCATTCCATTTGATTTTAGCGGGTTTATTAATCTTTAAGGCTAGTACAAAACAGGGTTCATCCGGATAAGCCTGCAATTCTTTTTGAACCAACTGCGCTTCTACGATTTCAGGGAAAATTTGCAATTTGCTTTTGATTTCTTGAACAATGTCTTCTGGTAAAGAATGATCAGTAAATCGATCTTCATCCCTAACCGCCGATCTTTCAAATTCGAATATCTCTTTAAACTCTGATTCATTCATAAAAATGGAATAATAATGATCGAATTGTTCTTCCATATCATTTTCATAATAAAAACGGGCTAAAATTTTTGATGCTGGAATGATTATATGACGATCCAGTTCCATCGCTTTAGTCAAGTAATGTGCCCCGGACGCCTCATTTTTAGCTATCAATATCCGTCCTGCAGCAAAATGGGCTTCAGGCAAGCCATCTACATCTGCAATTTTTTGAAATAACGGTAATGCTTTATCCTCACTTAGAAGCTCTTCTGTTAGTACAGCCTGTTCCCATTGTTCATCTAACGACAGGTTTTCCGTAAAAGCTCTGGTCTCCAGATCAGATAAAGTTTGTTTGGATTGCAGAACATATTGATATCTTTCTTTCCACTCCGCCTTTTCATGCTCCCGCCAATCTTCACTAAAAGCTGTCATCATAACATCCTCAATTGAGTGTAAGTATATATCCGATGCTGCAGTAATTAAGGTAAGGGGAGGAAGATTTTCATTCATTTGAAGATTGTCCAAACGTTCCTTTAAGGAAGGATGAGTATCTTCCCACGATGTCTCTTCAGATAACGACTCATTTAACCAACCCTCTATTTTATCTTTAGCTATTGGTGAACGCAGAGCGTTTTTTAGTTGGAAATAAACATCCTTTGGGGGATGAGATTGTTCAGAAGCCAAAGAATAAATCGAAGGCCAAAATTCTCTGTAAAGGAATAACCCAGTTACACTTAATTGAATTAATGCAGTACCGGCATGATTGGAGCCGGCTACTCTTGCTCCATATTCATCGGCTTCAAATTCCTGGGCTCTTGCCATTACAAATGAGTAGGCATCAAACCGAGGGAAGTAACGACGGAAAAAGGGTTTAAAAAGGAACGTACTCCAGTGCTTCTCATTTTCCAATCTTTCTAAGATGCGACTCCATGATTTTCTTGTACGATAAATCCATGTTCCGAACCTTCCATGAGAATTGCTTAAATGACCTAATTCATGGGCAATCACGAAATGAAAATCTTCTTCCGTTAAGCCTTGCATGAGTGGTACACCTATAACAAGGTAATTCTTATACCAGCCGAAGGGACCCAATCGAGGATTCTGTACGATTGACGCATTCCATTCGTCTACAAGCAGGATATGATGAATGGTTGGTGAACCAAGCTTTTTACGAATTTCTTCGATTTTTTTATAGAGTTCAGGTGCTTTTTTGGGGCTAACCTCTATACCATTCGGTGGTTCGAATCGGACCCATAATGACTTGACGATAATATATCCCAAAGCAACGATTGCTAGTCCAAGCTTTATTAATAGTGAAAATAAGTGCCCGCCTATAATCCCCCATACTGTTAGACCTATTAAACTTAGTAGGATGAGCAGAATGAAATAGATATAAAAATAACCTAGTAAAGCTAAAGAGAATACTTGAAATTTGTACTTCTTCGGGTGTTTTTCACTTCTAACCGTTAATCGGTCTACTAAGTCATGAAATTCTTGTATACTCATACCGTTCCCCCTTCATTTTTATGCAGCTCAGCTTTATTTCTTTCCCCATCCTAATTCCCCCCATTTTTTCTGACAAAAACAAAAAAGCCGCATCCGAAACGAATGCAGTCTGTCAGGGTTAAAACAGAAACCCATGCCAGTAACCATATCGTTCGGCAGTCTGGCGATCATCATCCAGGCTTCACCCTAGACCTAAGACCCATGACTTTGCGTCATTCCCTTTCGAGAACTTTGCCTTTATCGGAACCTTGATTCCTATATCCTACATAATAGGACAATATTCATGGTTACTCAACCTTTTTTTACTAGTTTAGATAATAATAAAAATTGGATGTAAGGCATGCCTATTTGATCGATTATTGCGCGCATAACAAAAGCTGCCCCTCAGCAGCATTCTGCTTACGGGGCAGCCTTTCATTATCTTCTTATTTCGTTGCCGATTCTTCTGTTTCCGGCTCAGTAATTGATTTCGTTACTGTCAAGGCACCGTCTTTCTCGTCAATGGTGAACGTATCGCCCTTTTGAATTTTGCCCATCAGCAAATCTTCCGATAAGCGGTCCTCGATATGCTTCTGAATCGCCCGGCGCAGCGGACGCGCTCCGTATTGCGGATCGTAGCCTTCCTTCGCAAGGAAGCTCTTCGCCGCATCCGTAAGCATGAAATCCACTTCCTGTTCACGCAGACGCTTGCGCAGCTCATCCGACATGAGCGTTACAATTTGCGCAATGTGCTCTTCGCCAAGCGAGTGGAACACGATGCTCTCGTCGATCCGGTTCAGGAACTCAGGACGGAAGCTTTTCTTCAGCTCGGCCATCACTTTGTCTTTCATTTGCGCAAAATCGCGTCCCGCATCCTGAACGGCAGTGAAGCCGAGCGAAGAGTTGCGTTTAATTTGATCAGCGCCAACGTTCGACGTCATAATGATTAGCGTATTGCGGAAATCGACAACGCGGCCTTTGGAATCTGTCAAGCGGCCGTCCTCCAGCACCTGGAGCAAGATGTTGAATACTTCCGGATGAGCCTTCTCGATTTCATCGAGCAGAACTACAGAGTAAGGCTTGCGGCGTACCTTCTCGGTCAACTGACCGCCTTCCTCGTAACCGACATACCCTGGAGGCGCTCCGACAAGACGTGAGGTCGAGTGCTTCTCCATGTATTCTGACATGTCGATGCGAATAACCGCATTCTCATCGCCGAACATCGCTTCAGCAAGCGCTCTTGCAAGCTCCGTCTTACCAACACCCGTTGGGCCTAAGAAGATAAACGAACCAATCGGACGCTTCGGATCCTTCAGACCGGCGCGAGCACGGCGGATGGCACGCGATACCGATTTAACCGCTTCGTCTTGCCCGATAAGGCGTCCATGCAGGATCTCTTCCATATTAAGCAGACGCTCTGTTTCGCCCTCTGCCAGCTTGCTGACCGGAATACCCGTCCAGCTTGCGACGACCTGGGCGATATCCTCAGGTGTTACTTCAGAATCGGTACGGCCTTGCTTTTCTTTCCATTGGTTTTTCGTTACGTCGAGCTCTTCGCGAATTTTTTGCTCCGTATCGCGAAGCGCTGCCGCTTTCTCGAATTCTTGGCTTTGAACCGCTGCGTCCTTCTCCTTGCGGATGTCCTCCAGACGATTTTCAAGCTGTTTCAAGTTCGGCGGTACTGTGTATGAATTCAAGCGAACCTTCGAGCCCGCCTCGTCAATAAGATCTATCGCTTTGTCCGGCAAGAAACGGTCCGGGATATAACGATCCGACAGTTTTACCGCTTGAACAATCGCATCGTCCGTAATCTTCACCCGGTGATGGGCTTCATAGCGGTCACGAAGACCGTACAAAATTTGAATCGCTTCTTCTGGAGAAGGCTGATCAACCGTTATCGGCTGGAAGCGGCGCTCTAGCGCTGCATCCTTCTCAATGTATTTCCGGTATTCATCCAGCGTTGTTGCACCTATGCATTGTAGTTCGCCGCGCGCCAGCGCAGGCTTCAAAATATTCGAAGCATCAATCGCGCCTTCAGCTCCGCCGGCTCCAATCAACGTATGAAGCTCATCGATGAATAAAATAATATTGCCGGCTTGGCGAATTTCATCCATGATCTTTTTCAAACGGTCTTCAAATTCACCACGATACTTCGTTCCTGCTACAACAGAGCCCATGTCAAGCGTCATGACGCGCTTGTCGCGCAAGGTTTCAGGAATTTCGTTAGCGATAATTTTTTGTGCCAAGCCTTCGGCAATCGCTGTTTTACCAACGCCCGGTTCCCCGATTAGCACTGGATTGTTTTTCGTCCGGCGGCTAAGCACTTGGATAACGCGCTCAATTTCTTTGCTGCGGCCGATAACCGGGTCCAGGTTGCCTTCCTTCGCATACGCTGTCAGGTCTCTTGCAAGCCCGTCAAGCGTCGGCGTGCTTACATTTGCAGTCGCGCCATGGCTGCTCGAAACGGCTTCACTGCTGCCAAGCAGCTGAAGCACTTGCTGCCTCGCTTTATTCAGGCTGATACCAAGGTTGTTCAGCACGCGTGCCGCAACACCTTCGCCTTCACGGATAAGACCGAGCAAAATATGCTCCGTACCTACGTACGTATGTCCAAGCTTTCTTGCTTCATCCATGGAAAGCTCAATGACTTTTTTCGCACGCGGCGTATAAGCGATATTGTTCGGCTGCTCTTGTCCCCGACCGATCAACGCTTCTACCTCATCCTGAATTTTTTCTAATCCAAGCCCTAATCCAATTAATGCTTTAGCCGCTATCCCTTCACCTTCGCGAATAAGGCCAAGTAAAATATGCTCCGTGCCGATATTGTTATGTCCGAGTCGAACCGCTTCCTCCTGCGCCAATGCAAGCACCTTCTGTGCCCGTTCCGTAAATCGTCCAAACATCATATTCATGCACCCCCATAATCAGTTTCACCACGCAATTGCTTGCGTATGAGTTCTGCTCTCCTGAAATCTCGCTGCTCCGGACTCATCTTCTCGTTGAAGGTTTGTTGTAAAAATCCGGGCTGCGTCATAACTAAAAGCTCATTCAATATTTGCGGTGTTACGTTTGGCAAAATACCGAGATCCGCGCCAAGCCGCACGTCTGACAACCGCTGTGCCGCTTCCTTGGAATCCATAATAGAGGCATAGGATAAAATGCCGTATGAGCGTTTCACACGATCCTCAATCCGCAATCGGTTATCTTCCATTAACCGCTTGCGGGCCGCTTTCTCATGCTCGATTATTTGCCTAGCTACACTATACAGGTTATCAATTATTTCGTTCTCGGATTGCCCCAGCGTAATTTGGTTGGACACTTGAAACAAATTGCCAAGCGCTTCACTGCCCTCGCCATACAAGCCTCTTACCGCTAAGCCAACCTGAGTAACCGCTGATAAAATGCGATTTATTTGCGATGTCAGTACCAATGCCGGTAAATGCATCATGACCGACGCCCGAATGCCAGTGCCGACATTAGTCGGGCAAGTCGTTAAGTAACCGCGCTTCTCATCAAATGCATAATCCGCTGCTTCTTCAAAAATATCGTCAAGTCCGCTAGCCAATGACCAAGCCTCCTGTATTTGGAAACCTGGATATAAACATTGAATGCGCAAATGATCTTCTTCGTTAATCATTATGCTAACAGATTCGTTATCGCTTAAAATAACGGCTCCGCATCGTGATTCATTCGCTAAGTTAGGACTAATTAAATGCTTCTCCACAAGTACCCGTTTATCGAGCTCACTAATATCCGACAGCAGAATGGTCTCAAATTGGCCGATCGACTTTAGCTTGCCGGATTGATTTACTTTAGTGAGCTGCTCCATAACATCCTTTGATTGCTGATTCGTAGCAAGCATTGGAAAGGGTTGATTGCGAAGATTGCGTGCAATCCGTATTCTGCTGCTGATGACAATTTCAGATTCAGGACCTTCACCCTTCATCCAGTCACTCAATGCATGCTGTGAGAATCGATGCTTTGTCAAGAGTTACACTCCTTCCATGCCAGCTTACAGGTCTGCAATTTTGCGCTCCAGTTCACGTATTCGATCCCTTAACTGAGCCGCGCTTTCAAACTCCTCGTGCTCGACTTTAGATTGCAAATCCCGTCTAAGCTGTTCGATTTCCCGCTTACATTGAATTTGTCCGCCTGAACGCTTCGGGATTTTACCAGTATGAACGGTGCTGAGGTGCACACGTTTAAGAAGAGGATCGAGCTTTTCAGCAAATTCACGATAACATGAACTGCAGCCGAATCTTCCGATCTTGCTGAACTGCGCATAAGTCAGTCCGCATTCCTCACATCGAAGTGTAGGCTGCTTGATGCCTCCGATATTTGCTCCACTAATATGCTCGAAATCAAGAAGCCCTGACAATAAACTGTGAATAGAAAAACTATTCGGCGCGCCTGGAATGCTTTCCCCTTTCTCACGAGCACAGCTTTCGCAAATATGGAATTCGGTCTTCTCACCGTTAACTATTTTTGTAAAATGAAGCGTAGCTGGCTTTTTACCGCATTCTTGGCAAAACAAGCCTGATCCCTCCTCCCGGTATTAACGGTTTCGCGTTATTTAACCAGCAATGAGATGAGCATTGACCGAAGCAGTCTCGCCCTCATTTCATCCCTCAGCGGCAGCTTTAGCGCAATCGTCTCGCGCTGTACTGCTGCACGGAGCAAATTCGCCTCGCGCTTCGAAACGAGCCTCGCTTCCTCGAGCTGATAAATAAGTCCTTCTGCCGCACTTTGATCGACACACTCACCAATCGTTTGTTCGATATGGTATTGAATCGCTTTAAGTGCCGGAAGATCAATCCTTTGTATTCGGATATAGCCTCCTCCGCCGCGCTTACTTTCAACCATGTATCCTTTCTCCATGGTAAAACGGGTACTGATGACATAATTGATTTGTGACGGTACACAAGAAAACTTGTCAGCCAAGTCATTCCTCTGAATTTCGACTGCGCCTTCCGGGCTGTCCTGGAGCATGTGCTTCAAATACTGTTCGATGAGATCGGAAATGTTACGCAAACCACCAACCTCCCTGAGAATAACCAATAAAACCAATTTTGAACCTTGAAAATCAAATTAAGTCTTCTTCAGCTCCATACATCGAACACCGAATATTCGGACAACTGACTTTGACTTTCTTTGACTTTGATTTTATTATATGCAATTTTAGAAAAAGGTCAAGTGTTCCGAATATTCATTTTTTATTAGCTTGGTGCGGTTAATACCCGTTTATACATGACTTGACCAATTTGAACATTAAAAAAACGCTCAATCCTTCGCCTCGCAGGCAAATCGAATGAGCGCCGCCAACATAAAGACACCGTTCCCAATTGTTTTACTCAAAAAAGCCAGGTTACCCATAAATACAATATAACGAGTGTAAACAGCAATGCAGGAGGGATAACGATGACCGTTACACGAATATAATCCTTCCATCCGATTTTCACTTTATGCTGCTTCAATATATGAAACCAAATCAACGAGGCAAGTGTACCAATCGGTAAAAGAAGCGAACCGATGTCGCTGCCAATTACGTTGGCTAAATAGGCAATTTTGAGGGTTAGTGGGTCTAAGTTCATTTCGGTCAATGTTAGCGTCCCTACCATTAATGCCGGGTGATTGTTAAACAGAACAGACATTCCCGCTAACAATCCACCCATCAATAAACTCGCATTAAGCAAGTTACCTGATACGAGCGGCCGAAACAGCTCAACGAGCGCATTAGTCAGTCCGATGTTGTGCAAACCGTATATAATAACATACATGCCGAATGCAAAAACTAAGATATGCCATGGTGTTTTGCTAAGCAAGTCGGTTGGTGGTTTCTTCAAATACATCCATCTCCAACCCAGCAGCAGCGCAGAGCCTGCAACAGCCACCCATTCAATTGGCACAGAGAAGTAGGAAGCTATGAATAAGCTTATTCGAATGGCAAAAACAAACAATAATATATTTCTCATATGCTTAGGATTATAAGCCTTTTGTACGGAACTAGATTCATGCTTCAGCGGATGGTTTTTGTGATTGATGTAACTAGGATGGGATTGATGGATACTAATGGGAAGGATACGAGGCAAATCACGATATACTACAAAAAAAATAAGGCTGACAAGCACTAATAATCCGAGTGTTGCAGGTACAATCATTATTAGTGTGTACATATACAAGCTCATATCAATAATTTTTAATGCGATTAAATTTACGATATTACTGACGCCGATCGGGGCGCTTGAAGCTGTTGCAATTAGGGCTCCTGACAAGAGATAAGGTATTTTCTGATGATTTTTTAATCCCATATTATGCAGCAATATAAGCAAAATAGGAGTAGTAATTAAAATACTGCCGTCATTATTAAAAAACAGTGTCATCAAAAAACAAAGAAGGTTGACGTACCAAAAAAGCCGAATTCCTGAGCCTTTCGCTCTCGCTGCCATTCCTTCAGCCGCCCAATAAAAAAAACCAATGCTTTCAAGTACAAGAGCCATAACAATCGTTGCGATAATGGTAATCGCAGCACCGCTTACTGTTGTTGTGATAACAGCTAAATCAGAGAGCGAGACGCTGCCGCTGAGCAGAATGAGAATTGCTCCTCCAGTTGCGGGAATCGCTTCGTTTATTCCTTTTGGTCGCCATATAATAAGTAATGTCGTCACCAAAAAGATGAAAATGGTAACTGAAATGACGGCCGGTCCGTACACTTTTGTTCACTCCCCTCCGCCACCTGTCGGTATTCGCTTGCTATGGTTACTCGTGTGGATGCTGTTCTTCTTTCAAACTCATAATGCTCACCTTGTAATTTTGCTCGTTCGCCGGTGCTCCGCGTGCGATTCGTACAGAGCGTTTTTGGGCAAGGGAAGGGCTCAACAGCATATAAATAAATAAGCCCGACATTATCAAAATCGATAAAATGATGAACATGACTTTTCCCTCTTTCTCTACAAATCTAGTAAACACCTTGCAATTGTAACTCCATATCATTTATCTCTTCAGGTAGTTTATACTATATTAATATGTTTAAAGGATTACCTTTGCTATAAGCAGTCAACCTATTTTCACAAAAAATGGATGATTCGCAGTCAGGTAGATGAGAGTCTGCTCCGATTACGTAAATAGCCAAATAA
>JBNJJW010000033.1:0-62984 GCA_051750645.1 Bacillota bacterium
AACAGGGCGCTATTATGGCTTTTCAGGTGACTTTGAGTGAAATAGCGGTAATTAATGGGTCTAATTAATTAATTTCATTGATATTTCGTTTGAAAGGGTTCATCCGACATAATAACGCCAAGATTTACCTTTATTTAGAACAAGTCAACTTATACTGTTGCAAATAACGCCTACTTTTACCGCTAATGCATCTCCTACCGCTAATGCATCTCCTACCGCTAATGCAACTCCTACCGCTAACGCAGCTCCTATCGCTAATGCAGCTCCTACCGCTAATCCAACTCCTACCGCTAATACTTCGACCATAGCATAACTTCATCCTGGCTATCGCATACCGTGTATTTTTTTGAACTGCTCGGGGCTAAGGCCTTCCAGCCGCTTGAATACGGAGCTGAAATAGCTTGGTGAATCGAAGCCTACACGTTGAGCAATTTCGTGCATTTTAATATCGCTCTCGTGGAACATCAGCTCCTTGCTGCGATTGATGCGTTCCCGGTTAACGTACTCCATCGGTCTCAGCTTCATCGCCTTCTTAAATAAAAGGCATAAATATTGCGGAGTGACGTCTATACAATTCGCCAAGTCTTTTATCGTTATGAGCTCATTATAATGCTCTTCAATATATTGAAGGACCGGATGGAGCTTCAAATAGTTTTGCTCCACCGAGTGGGAGCTGACGAGAATAACCTTCATCAGGTCCAGCAAAAACATATAAACGAGCTTGGAGCATTCCAACCCAAGAAACGCCCGGCCGGACTGGGTCATCGCGTATATGTTTTTCATGTGGGTAATAATCATATCATGATCGGCAGTGGAATAGACACCGGATTGCGTGATGCCTGCCTGCCTGAACATCGTATCGGACAGACTTCCTTTAAAGCTCATCCAAATAATTTCCCAAGGCTCCTGGATGGCGAAATATTGATGAGGCTCGTTCGGGAATAAGCAGAACCCTTGCCCGGCGCGCACGGTCATTTTTTGATTGCCAACGTATAGCTCGCCTGCGCCCGCCATTACCTGCAGCCATTGGAAGTGCGAATAGCCGTTTGGACGGTCGATCGACTCCTGATTGCTCCAATGGCCGATGCTGGTGAGATACACTGGAAGAGTTGTATCCGTCTCTGTCAAAATCGGGAAAACCATCGTATCGATAACAAGAACCTCCTGTTTCATATTTTGAAAGCTATGCGAAAATACTATTATTTAGTTGGTACTATTAACGAGATATAATATGAATATCATTATAGTATATCCAATAATGGCTATAATCAAGACGCAGGAGGTTGTTTACATGAGTATGAAGTTCCCGCCGATCAGCGGTAAAATACCGCAAATGCTGCATGGTGCAGACTATAACCCGGACCAATGGCAAAAATATCCCGACGTGCTGGAGGAAGATATCCGCCTCATGAAGCTGGCTCACTGCAATGTGATGTCGGTCGGCATTTTTGCGTGGATGGCTATTGAACCGGAGGAGGGCGTGTTTACGTTCGATTGGCTGGATACGCTGCTTGATAAATTTGCTGAAAATGGCATCTATGCTTTGCTCGCAACGCCAAGCGGAGCCCGTCCGGTGTGGATGTCTCAAAAGTATCCTGAGGTGCTGCGTGTTGCGCCTACCGGTATTCGCAATCTGCATGGCGCACGTCACAATCACTGCTTCACTTCTCCGGTTTACCGTGAGAAGGTAAAAATTATGAACAGCAAGCTTGCTGAGCGTTATTCGGGCCATCCTGCAGTAATCGGCTGGCACATTTCGAACGAATACGGCGGCGAATGTCATTGCTCCTATTGCGAGGAAGCGTTCCGCGGGTGGTTGAAAAATAAATACGGAACAATCGAGGCGCTTAACGATGCGTGGTGGACTTCATTCTGGAGCCATACGTATACGGATTGGAGTCAAGTTGAGTCTCCTACGGCGCGCGGGGAAAATGCGGTGCACGGCCAAAACGTCGACTGGAGAAGATTCGTAACCGATCAAACAGTAGACTTCTGCCGACATGAGATCGAACCGCTTCGCGCAGCAAATAGCGAGCTGCCGATTACGACTAATTTTATGCTCGATTTCGAGCCGCTTAACTACTGGAAGTTTACCGATCTGCTTGATATGATTTCATGGGATGCTTATCCGACTTGGCATGATAACGGCGGGGATGACAGCGAGCAGGCAGCTTGGATCGGCTTTAACCATGACGTATTTCGTTCGCTCAAGGGCGGCAAGCCGTTTATGCTGATGGAAAGCACGCCAAGCATGACGAATTGGCAGCCGATCAGTAAGGTGAAGCGTCCGGGCATGCACATGCTTTCTTCGCTGCAGGCAGTGGCGCACGGTTCGGATACGGTGCAATATTTCCAATGGCGCAAGAGCAGAGGCTCAAGCGAGAAGCTGCATGGGGCTGTCGTTGACCATGTCGGTCATGAGAACACGCGCGTTTTCCGCGACGTAGCGGAGCTTGGCGCGACGCTTGAGAAGCTGACAGAAGTTGTGGGCACGACGGTGAAGCCTGAGGTTGCGCTCATCTATGACTGGGAAAACCGTTGGGCTGTGAAGGATTCACAAGGTCCCCGCAACAGCGGCCTGCATTATGAAGAAACAGCGAAGCGTCACTACCGTCCGTTCTGGGATCTCGGCGTTCCGGTTGATGTTATCGACTCGGAATGTGACTTCTCGCCGTATAAGCTGCTCGTTGCTCCAATGCTGTACATGGTTCGTCCAGGGGTTGGCGAGCGGATTGAGCGTTTTGTCGAAAATGGCGGCACATTCGTTGCTACTTACTGGACCGGTATCGTCGATGAGAGCGACCTTTGCTTCTTGACAGGCTTCCCGGGACCGCTGCGCAAGACGCTCGGTATTTGGTCGGAAGAGATTGATTCGCTGCACGACCACGATTCGAATCGTGTTGTAATGAACGACGGAAATGCGCTGGGACTCCGCGGCGAGTATACGGCGCGCGAGCTTTGCGACCTCATTCATCTCGAAGGCGCTGAGGCGCTTGCGGTGTACGGCGAAGATTTCTATGCCGGGCGTCCGGCATTAACGGTCAATCATCTGGGAGCGGGCAAAGCGTATTATGTCGCATCGCGTAACGATGCTGCTTTTACAAATGACTTGCTGGAAAGCATCGTACGGGAAAAAGGCATTGCCCGCGTACTCGATACGAAGCTGCCGCATGGTGTGACCGCACAAATGCGGACAGACGGTATGAATGACTACGTTTTCGTATCGAACTTCAGCGCCGGCAGCGTATCCGTCCCATTGGATGAGCGCAGCTACGCCGATTTGTTAACGGGCGAGGGTACAGGAGCAAGCGTTGAATTGTCCGCTTACAGCTGCCGTATTTTGAAGCGGGAAGCGAAATAATAGTTCAGCTGTAAAGAGAGCTGTGTGAAACGCACGAAAGGCTGTGCGTTCCACACGGCTTTTTTTATTTAGTAGGTAATGGAGATTGAAAAAATTGTCGAATTTAACATTGCGATAACATTTCCACATATTACTGTTGATGCTTTAGACCTATAGTTATTACAAATGGGAATAGTAGGAGGGTGAGCGCCAATGGCAGCAACTGTTCTAGAGAAGGAAGCGAAGTCAAACAACGCACAAAATGAAAGCAGGAACCCGGGGAAGGTCACAGCTGAATTTGCATCAGCCTCAGAACCGAAGCATCAGTCAGCTCGGCTGCAGGATTTCTTACGTCAGACACCGACTGTAGGGGCGGAGCAAACGTGTAGAGAAACGATATCCATATTCAAACAGAATCCGGAATGTGAATGTGTCATCGTGTGCAACAAGCAGGCGGCACCAATCGGACTCATGATGCGGAACCGTTTCTTCTTAAAGCTAGGCCACCGGTTTAGTGCCGATTTATTTTATGACAAGCCTGTTACAAAGATGATGGACGCCAGCCCTTTGACGGTTGATTATCATGATGCGCCGCAGCAGCTAATCGACAGTGCGCTAAGTCGTCATGACAGCGTGCTTTACGATTGCGTTATCGTAACGCAAAACGGGAAGCTGGCTGGCATTTTGACCGTTTCGGATTTGCTCAAGCTTTCCAGAATGCTTCAACAGGAAGCGATAGACGCGCAAATGAGGACGATCCGTTCTGCCGAACAGCGCGTGAAAGAAATTGAACAAGCGGTAAGCAGCGTTCGTGAATCGACAACGCAAGGCGAATCACTATCGGTTGAAATGGTCGATTTGACGTTAACGGGCAAGAACGAGCTCGATAAAGTAACGAAGGCGTTCGGTTCGCTTGCGACGAATTCACAGCTGCAGGAGCAGCGGATGAATGAGCTTCATGCGGAAGCCGGCTCAATCAGCAAAGTATCGATTTTGATTAAGGAATTAGCTGAACAGAGTAATTTGCTGGCGCTCAATGCTTCTATTGAAGCAGCGCGTGCGGGGGAGCATGGCCGCGGCTTTGCGGTAGTTGCCGGCGAAGTCATGAAGCTGGCCAGTCAAACGAAGCAATCTGCTAACGAAATTACGACGCTCACGCGAACGATCGTAGATGCTATCGCACAGACGACAATTCTCGCACATTCCGGCCGTTCTGAAACGATAGCCAGCGAAGCTCATGTCCGTGAAGCCGCTGAGGCGTTCAATCGCTTATTCCGTGCGGCAGCGGACAATCGAAACAGTGCGAAGCAGATCGGCGCGCTTTCGGAGCAAGCGCATCAGCAGTCGATTCATGTCGCAAGCGAAATGGCGAAATTGCAACAATCATATTTTTAACACGGAGTTAACAAAAGATGAATACCCGATTTACAATCGGCAAGTAGTATAGAAGTCACAGGGGACAACCCTTATAGACAATAAACGAGGAGTGGTTGAGTTGTTGAAGAAGAAAGGCTTTAAGGGGATCTTGATGGTATCGATGGTGGCGATGCTTGCATTCGCGGCTGCTTGCGGTAACAATAATGCAGGAACAGAAAATACAGGTACTACAAACAACGCAACAAATGCTCCAGCCGACGAAGCAGTAAAATTATCCGGTGAAATTAAAGTTGACGGCTCAAGCACAGTATTCCCGCTCACTGAAGCAGCTGCGGAAGAGTTCAATAAAGAGCACAAGGACGTTCGGGTTCCTGTCGGCGTATCGGGTACAGGCGGCGGCTTCAAACAGTTCTGCGCAGGCGAAATTGCAATCGCTGATGCTTCCCGCCCGATCAAAGACGAAGAAGCAACAGCTTGTAAAGATGCTGGCATCGAGTACACAGAACTTACTGTAGCATTCGACGGTTTGTCGGTTGTAGTAAGCAAAGACAATGACTTCATCGATCATCTGACTGTTGAAGAGCTGAACAAAATCTTCGTAACAGGCAGCACGGTTGCTACTTGGAAAGACGTTCGCGATACTTTCCCTGCTGAGCCGATCGTTATGTTCTCGCCAGGTGCTGACTCCGGTACTTATGACTACTTTAACGAAGCTATTCTTGACAAAGCAGGCATTCGTAACGATAAAGCAATCAGCTTCAGTGAAGACGATAACGCACTTGTTCAAGGTGTATCAGGCAGCAAATATGGTATCGGCTACTTCGGTTTTGCTTACTTTGAGGAAAACCAAGACAAATTGAAAGTTGTTCCTGTTGATGGAGGCGCTGGCGCAATCACTCCTACTACAGAAACAATTAAAGACGGATCTTACGCTCCATTGTCCCGTCCGCTCCTCATCTATGTAAACAACAAAGAGCTTGAGCGTCCTGAAGTTAAGGAATTTGTTAAATACTACATCAACAACATTGGACCATTGGCTGGCGAAGTTGGTTATGTCGCTCTTCCAGATGAGCAATATGCAACTGAAGCAGCAAAAATTCAATAATTAGAATAAACGTAACAACGCTAAGTGTGAAAAATGTGGTGTCTCGTGGGACATCACATTTTTCACGACGCATATGTAAACGAATTGTAAAGGCAAGAGGGAGGACGCCGGCATGCAAAGTGAAGGTCTGCAATCGATTGACCAGGCGCAAACCGTTAACAAGGAACTATATGAGTTCAAAAATAAACGCGTAAGCATTATGAATAAACTGATGCCTGTTTTATTGTTTTTATGCGCATCCGTATCCGTTCTAACAACAATAGGCATAGTCTTCACACTAATTAACGAAACTTATCAATTTTTTATGAAGGTACCGATATTAGATTTCTTGTTCGGGACAAAATGGTCACCATTGATTGCGCCAAAAAGCTTCGGTGTTCTTCCGCTTTTGTCAGGTACGCTTATGATTACATTCATTGCCTGCTTAGTTGCTATACCATTAGGCTTGGCTAGCGCTATATACTTATCGGAATACGCACCAAAGCGCGTCCGCAAAATCATTAAACCGATTCTCGAAGTGCTTGCGGGCGTACCAACAATCGTATACGGTTATTTCGCGCTTAGCTTAGTAACCCCGCTCATTCAAAGCTTGTTCGACAGCGCAGGCATATTCAATGCACTTAGTGCTGGTATCGTAGTCGGAATTATGATCATTCCTATGGTGAGCTCGCTTAGTGAGGATGCAATGTCCGCTGTGCCGCGCAGCTTGCGGGACGGCGCCTATGCGCTGGGTGCTACCAGATTTGAAGTCGCGCTTAAGATCGTTGTACCGGCTGCCTTCTCGGGTATCGTTGCTTCGGCTGTGCTTGCTTTCTCCCGGGCTATCGGCGAGACGATGATCGTAACGGTCGCTGCCGGTTCTACTCCGAATATGACGGCTAACCCGCTGGAAAGTATCCAGACGATGACCGCTTACATCGTACAGGTCAGCCTCGGTGATACGCCGCACGGAAGCGTTGAGTATGGATCGATCTTTGCGGTCGGCATGACGTTGTTCGTCATTACGTTCCTGCTCAATATTCTTGCTCAATTTATCGCGAGAAAATTCAGGGAGGAGTACTAAGATGAACATATTTCAAGATGCCAACCGCAGGCAAATAGCCGGCAGACGGCGTACCGATTGGCTGCTGCATATCTTGTTCGTAGTAGCAACGTCAATTGGTGTAATTGCCCTATGCGCGCTTATCGTGGACATTTTAATCGATGGCATAGCCCGCTTGCAGCCGGATCTGTTCACCAACTTCCCTTCTCGCAGAGCTGACGGCTCAGGTATGAAATCAGCGTTAGTCGGAACCATCTACATGCTGCTTATTATGGCCCCTATCTCATTTATTTTTGGTGTCGGAGCGGCGATATACTTAGAGGAGTATGCGAAGAAGGGCAAAATTACCCGCCTCATTCAATTAAACATCAGTACGTTGGCAGGTGTTCCTTCCATCGTTTACGGCATTTTGGGATTGGCATTATTCGTGCGTCTGCTTGCGCTTGACCGCAGCTTAATAGCAGGCGCTTTGACGATGACGCTTCTCGTATTGCCGATTATTATCGTGTCTGCGCAAGAAGCCATTCGCGCCGTTCCGAAATCACGCCGTGACGCCTCGTTTGCTCTAGGCGCTACAAAGTGGCAGACCGTATACAGATCCGTTTTGCCATCAGCGCTTCCGGGCGTATTGACAGGTGTCATTCTTGCCATGTCCAGGGCAATCGGGGAGACGGCGCCTCTCGTTATGATTGGTGCATTAACTTATGTTGCATTCCTGCCGGAAGGTCTGAAGGATTCGTTCACTGTTATTCCAATTCAAGTGTATAACTGGTTGTCCAAGCCGAAGGTTGAGTTCCAAGAGCTTGCGGCAAGCGGTATTATCGTCCTGCTCGCTTTGTTGCTGCTTATGAATTTCTCGGCTATATTGCTGCGCAATAAATATCAGAAGAACGTTTAATTGGAGGAGAACGATATGGAAGCACTGATTAATATTAATAAATTGAATTTGTTTTATGGCGCTTTCCACGCTTTGAAGGATGTAACGTTAACGATTCCGGAGAAAGCTATAACTGCTTTTATCGGCCCTTCAGGCTGCGGCAAGTCGACCTTGCTTCGTACGCTTAACCGCATGAACGACATGATTCCGGGCACGCGGATTGAAGGCGGCATCGCCATTGGCGGCACGGAAATTTATTCGAATGAAGTAGATGTGGAGACGCTCCGCAAAAAAGTAGGCATGGTGTTCCAGCAGCCGAATCCTTTTCCTAAATCTATCTACGACAACGTCGCGTACGGTCCTCGTTTGCACGGCATCACAAGCAAGAAGGAGCTTGATGAAATCGTTGAAACAAGCTTGAAATCGGCCGTTTTGTGGGATGAAGTGAAGGATCATTTGAAGCGCTCCGCTTTCGGACTGTCCGGCGGACAGCAGCAGCGTCTTTGCATCGCGCGCGCGCTTGCAGTTAATCCGAATATTCTGCTCATGGACGAAGCGACTTCGGCGCTAGACCCGATTTCCACCTTGAAGATTGAAGAGCTTGCCCAGGAACTGAAGGACAAGTATACAATCGTTATGGTTACTCACAACATGCATCAAGCGGCCCGCGTATCGAACCAAACAGTTTTTTTCCTAAATGGAGAGGTTATTGAATATTCTGATACAGAGAAGCTGTTCTCAAATCCGACGGATCAGCGCACGGAAGATTACATTAGTGGACGTTTTGGTTAATTCGGGACGATAGACTATAAGGGGGTATACGTTGTGATGACAATACGTAAAGACTTTGACAAAGGACTGGAGCAGCTTCATAACCTACTCATTGATATGGGTACATATGTGGAGAAGGCGCTAGTTGAATCGATGGAAGCACTGAAAAGTGTAGATGTAGACCGTGCGAAGCAGGTTATCACGAACGATCCATCCCTTAATCAGATGGAAGAGAAAATTACAGAAATCGGATCAAAGCTTATTGCAACCCAACAGCCGGTTGCAAAGGATTTGCGCCGTATTTTGTCCGCGTTCAAAATTGCCACCGATTTGGAGCGGATGGGCGATCTATCGGTTGACATAGCGAAGGTCGTGTTACGTTTGGAAGGACAGGAGCTCATCAAGCCGCTGATCGATTTGCCGCGAATGGCGGAAATTGTTCAGCTGATGACGTATGAGTCCATCCAATCATTTATACAAGAAAATGTGGACTTGGCATACAAAATGGCAAAGGACGACGATCAGGTAGATGCCCTGTACGGACAAATTACACGTGAGCTTTACACGCTTATGATGGAAAATCCGCGGAACATTACGCAAGCTTCTCTCCTCACCCTTGTAGGCCGCTACCTGGAACGCTTCGGCGACCATGCAACGAATATCGGCGAGAGCGTCGTTTATCTCGTAACAGGCAGCAGACCGGACTTGAACGTATAAGATAATCGGGCTCCAAATAATTAACCGTTAGAGCAGTCCTGCTTTAACGGTTTTTTTTGTTACAATAGGCCAGAAGTCTTATGATATTGTCGAATTTTACCTAAAGTTAACTATTTAATGCATCTTACTTCACAATTAATTGCTACAATTATAAGTAAAGCAACTGAAATAGACGACGGTTGATCGAGGGGATCCAGATGGATGAGGTTGGGGTTGGTCTTTTCAATCGAGATATGATCCGCAGCATCAAGGAGCGCTGGCATGGAGGCGGCATCGGAGTCATTTATGTCCGCTTCCGGTCGGGAAACTCGGCTGCCGAAGCGGCTTTGCAGCTATGGGAGAGCGGGGAGCCGCGTTTGTTTTGGCGTCAACGGCTGGAGTTGGATTATTTTTTCTTGTTTTATAGGCAGCAGAAGGACGAGCTCATCGTCAAGCTTACAGAGGAGGCATCAGAACGGCTGCATAGCCGTCTGCGGAAGGCTTGGATGAAAGAGGAGCCGCAGCGTACCGTTGACAAAACGTTAGAAGTAAATATCGGGGTTGCCGTTACATATCCGCCCGCGACTGGCCGTTCCACGGAAACGGTTATTTACCGGGTGCTGCTCGAAGCCATGGAGCAGAGCGCTTATAATGTTCCGTTGAATATAGATCTCTCTGATGCAAATAAAGCAATTGAACTGGACAAGGCCGGAGCGGAAGAGTCAACGGTCAAAGTTGAAAGCCAGCATCTGCCGCATTCGACGGGATTACATGGAAAGACGGTTAGAATCGGAGCGCTAGCGGTTCCTTTTCCTATCTTTCCAGCACGTGCGCGCGTGTCGGAGGTTGCTTACTTATTTGATACGAACGCAAAGGCGCAGGGAGCTGTTATTGTTGATCAAGGCCGGCCTATCGGGATTTTAATGAAAGAGAAGCTGCATCAAATGTTGGCCGGTCAATTCGGTCTTCCGCTCTATTGGAACAGGCCGGTGGAACGCATTATGAACGATCAGCCGCTTATTGTAGATGAACAGCTGCCAGTTGAGCAAGTGTCACAGCTCGCGATGGCGAGGGATTTCTCGCAGCTCTACGATGTTGTTTTGATTACGAAGGACGGCCAGATGGCAGGCGCGGCTTCGATACGATCAATTTTGGAATGTATGACAACGCTGAGGACGGAAGCGGCCCGTACAGCCAATCCGCTGACAGGACTGCCGGGCAATGAGGAGATTCAGCTGGAGCTCCAACGACGCATTGGGCAAAAGGAAGCTTTTGCCGTTATTTACGCCGACTTGGACTATTTTAAATGGTATAACGATTGCTTCGGCTTCGGGCTTGGCGATGAGCTGATTCGCTATTTGGCGGATTTGCTGCGGAAGGAGCTCAATCAGTATGGCACCGATAGTGATTTTATCGGACATATTGGCGGCGATGACTTTATAGCGGTCACCGGAGCCATGTACGCGGAACAGCTTTGCCAGTCGTTAATCGAGCGTTTCGACAGCGGCATTAAAGCTTTTTACGGCGGTGTAGAGGTGACGACCGTGGAGGACCGGCACGGCAACATTGTCGAGCAGGAAGGCGTAACGCTATCTTTGTCACTCATGTTTTGGGACGGTCAAGTGCCGCTGACGCCCGAGTATATATCGAGGTTTGCAGCTAAGCTGAAGAAGCAGGCAAAGGCGCAAAAGGGAAGCGTATATGTAATGGGCCAAATTACAGGAATGCATCATGGAGAGGAACGAAAGTAAACGTGAGACATCTTCGGGTTATACAGCAGCAAAACGGCACGGAAAGCGACAGTTCCGGCAATCTCGGCGTCATCTATTTGTCATGGCATTTTCAATCGACAAATCTTACAGATATAGATGCTTTGTATCGGGAACGGTGGCGTTCGTTTGCGGAGCGGGAAGCAGAGACCGTATTTAAAAGCTCAATTCTATTTGAAGGCTTGCAATGGATGAATGATGATTTGTTCATTCATATGCGTCTCCCAAATGGACGGCAGGAGCTTTTGGAAGGCTGGCTGCTCGAGCTCGCATACAAGCATACGGCAGAGTGGGAGCTGCAATTCATTGCTGAACTGAACGTCGATGGAGAATACCGCTGGGAAGGGAAGCTGCATGCAGGCGTATCCGTCGTGGAGGCGAATAACGTTCTGGATAATGGGCTTTTCTGGTATGAATCGATGAAAAAAGCGATTTTGCACGGTCAATCGGCTGGAGCAATGGAACGCAGCTTGAAACGGAGAGCGATTGACCGGCTGCTTGGTCAGCGGCTGATTAATCCTGTGTATCAGCCAATCATTTCACTGGAGCAAGGACAAGTATTCGGATATGAAGCTCTCACTCGAACAACAGACCGAACATGGTTTACCGGACCGATGGAGCTGTTTCTTTTTGCCGAGCAGGAGGGACTTACCTATGCGCTTGATCGACTTGCGCGGGAGAAGGCGATTGATGGCTGCATGCCGCTGAAGCAGGAGCAGAAGCTGTTCATTAACGTGATGGCGCAAATCATGGAGGATCCGGGCTTCTCGCCCGGTCAAACGCTTAGTCTGCTGGAGCAGCATCGTTTGTCGCCGCATAACGTCGTATTCGAAATAACGGAGCGCAGCTCCATTGCGGATTTCGGTTCGGTGAAGCGGGCGCTCGAGCATTACCGGAGCCAAGGCTATCAGATTGCGATCGACGATGTTGGAGCTGGCTACTCCTCCCTGCAGTCAATCGTCGAGCTGCGGCCGGACTATTTGAAGGTGGATCGTTCGATCATTCAAAACATTCATTTGGATGAGATGAAGGAACATATTTTGTTTACGTTAATTCAACTCGCTGTCAAAATGGGCATATCCATTATAGCCGAGGGAATTGAGCTGGAAGAGGAGCTCGCCAAGGTACGGGACATGGGCGTCCATTATGCGCAAGGATATTTGCTGGGCAGACCGGCCGAATTTTCTCTATAAGAAATAGGACAAGCTGAAGCGATGGGCTTTCCTCTGGCAGACGATGCTTGGGGAAGGCCCATTTTGTGGTATAATGTTGGGTATGTATGTTACATAAACGAGGTGTTGATGCCATATGGAAAAATGGATGTTAATTGACGGGAACAGTATCGCTTACCGCGCGTTCTTCTCTATGCCGCTGTTAACGAATGCTGCAGGACAGCATACGAATGCGGTATTTGGTTTTACGTTAATGCTGCTTAAGCTGCTTGAACAGGAGAAGCCGACACATGTGCTTGTGGCGTTCGATGCAGGCAAGATCACGTTCCGTCATGAAGGCTACACCGAGTATAAGGGCGGAAGGGAAAAGACGCCTTCGGAGCTGTCGGAGCAATTCCCGGTACTCAAGGAGCTGCTGAACGCGTTCCGCATTTCACAGTTCGAGCTGTCCGGTTATGAGGCAGATGATATTATCGGCACCTTAACGCGGGTCGCCGATGAGAAGGGTGTACCAACTGTTGTTGTGACAGGCGATAAGGATATGCTGCAGCTCGCTTCGGATAAGGTGACGATTGCTGTAACGCGCAAGGGCGTTAGCGAGGTCGATCTGTATTCCCCTGAAGCGATTCAAGAGAAATACGGCCTTGTGCCGCTGCAAATCATCGACCTGAAAGGGCTGATGGGCGATACGTCAGATAATATTCCAGGCGTGCCGGGCGTGGGCGAGAAGACTGCGCTTAAGCTGCTCCATGAGCATGGATCGGTTGAAAGTGTTCTGGATAATCTGGACAAGCTAAAAGGGAAGCTAAAAGAAAACATAGAGAACCATAAGGACGACGCCATTATGAGCAAGAGGCTGGCAACGATTTTCCGCGAAGTACCTATCGAACAGGGAACGGATGAGATTCGTTACGATGGCTATGACGCCGGGAAGCTGGCAGAAGCGTTTCGTAAACTGGAATTTAAATCGCTTATTGAGCGCCTGCAATTGGGTGCTGATGCGGGAGATGCGGAAGAGGCAGCTCAAGCATCTGCAGCCGAGCTGTCGATTCATGTCATTGAGTCGGACAAGGATGAGGCTTTACTGGAGCAGTTACTGCAAACGCTGGAGAAGACGGATAAGAACGGTTTGTATATCGAATCGGTTGGCGAAAATCCGCATCATGCCGAGCTGATCGGTATGGCCGTCGCTGCTGAGGAGGCGGTATATGCGCTGCCGATCACCGTTTTGGAGCAGCCTTTCGCAGCGAAGCTTCGCGATTGGCTGGAGCAACAGGATAAGCCGAAATTCGGCTTTGATCTGCACAAAGCGGAGCTGGCGCTGACGTGGAGGGGAATCGGCTTTAAAGGGGCCGCTTTCGATGTACAGCTTGCCGCTTATTTGCTCGATCCAACCGAAGCAACCCAGACGCTCAGCGGCATTAATGAGAAGCATGGCTTGCCGGCCGTGCCTTCAGATGAAGCGGTGTATGGCAAAGGCGCGAAGTTCAAGGTGCCTGCTGCCGACACGCTCTATCGTCATTTGGCGCTCAAAGCGGAAGCGGTTCGAAGGCTAGTACCCATCATGACGGAAGAACTGGGCCGGACAGGCATGAGCAAGCTTTATTTTGATCTGGAGCAGCCGTTATCCCGCATCTTAGCCGGAATGGAGAGCCTAGGCATTAAGGTCGAGAAGCGGGAGCTCGAGATGCTTGGAAGCGATCTGGAGCGTCAGCTAACGACCATTATCAGTGACATTTACAAGCATGCAGGAACCGAATTTAATATTGGTTCGCCGAAGCAGCTTGGCGAGATTTTGTTCGATAAGCTTGGACTGCCCGCTAAGAAAAAAACGAAAACAGGCTACTCGACGGATGCCGAGGTGCTTGAGGAGCTGGCTCCTTATCACGAGATCATACCGCTCATTTTGCATTACCGCCAGCTCTCGAAGCTGCAGTCTACCTATGTGGAAGGCTTGCTTAAGGAGATACGCGAAGAAACCGGCAAGGTTCACACGTATTACCGCCAGACGATTGCAGCAACCGGACGGCTAAGCAGTCAGTTTCCTAATTTACAAAATATTCCGATTAGACTGGAGGAAGGCCGCAAAATCCGGAAGGCTTTTGTCCCGTCCGAGCCAGGCTGGTACATTCTCGCTGCCGACTATTCGCAAATTGAGCTCCGTGTGCTCGCGCATATTTCCGGCGATGCAAATTTGAAGGAAGCGTTCATTAACGATATGGATATTCATACGAAAACGGCTATGGACGTATTCGGCGTTACCGCAGAACAAGTGGATTCCAATATGCGTCGGCAGGCGAAGGCTGTTAACTTCGGTATCGTATACGGAATCAGCGATTTCGGCTTATCGCAGAACCTTGGCATTACGCGTAAGGACGCCGGACAATTTATCGAGCAATATTTGGAGGTTTTTGAAGGCGTACGGCGATTTATGGATGATATCAAGACACAAGCCCGCAAAGACGGCTATGTGACTACATTGCTTGAGCGGAGACGTTATTTGAATGATATTAACGCTTCCAACTTCAACATCCGCTCATTCGCGGAACGGACGGCGATGAATACGCCGATTCAAGGGACAGCCGCCGACATCATAAAGCTGGCGATGGTGCAAATGGACGCTGCGCTGCGCGAACGCAAGCTAAAGAGCCGCATGCTGCTTCAAGTACACGATGAGCTCGTATTCGAGGTGCCTGAGGATGAGCTGGAGCTTATGAAGTCGCTTGTGCCGGAAGTAATGGCTGGTGCGCTCACTCTGGATGTGCCGCTTAAAGCCGATGTCAATTTCGGTGTCAATTGGTATGAAGCAAAGTAACCCGCTCGCGCGCGGTTTCAGGTATAATGGTTGTTGAGGTGAGGAGAAATGCCTGAATTGCCAGAGGTAGAAACCGTAAGACGAACATTGATTGAATTAGTAGCGGGCAAACGAATCCAATCTGTAACCGTTAGACTCCCGCGTATTATACAGCGCCCTGCAGAGCCTGAACAGTTCGCGGCAGCGCTTGCCGGCCATACGATTGAAACGGTGGAGCGTCGAGGCAAGTTTTTGCGAATTCTGTTAGACGGCCTTGTTCTTGTATCGCATTTGCGGATGGAAGGACGCTACGGGGTGTTTCCGTCGGACGAGCCGATCGAGCTGCATACGCATGTCATCTTTCATTTTGACGATGGGACGGACTTGCGGTACAAAGACGTGCGGCAATTCGGCACGATGCATCTGTTCAAGCGGGGAGAGGAGCTTGAGCTTCTTCCGCTTAATAAACTGGGAATCGAGCCTTTGGAATCCGGGTTTACATTGGAAGCGCTGCGCGGGAAGCTGGAAAAGCGCACAACCCGGATTAAGCCGCTGCTGCTGAACCAGGAACATATCGTCGGATTGGGCAATATATATGTGGACGAAGCGTTATTTCAAGCGCGAATTCATCCGGAACGCACGCCTGATACGCTAAAGCCTGGAGAGTGGAAGAGATTATACGAAGCGATTCGCTCGACGCTGGCACATGCCGTTGATGCCGGCGGATCATCAATAAAGTCTTATGTAAATGGTCAAGGCGAGATGGGCATGTTCCAGCATCAGCTGCTCGTATACGGCAAGAAGGACGAGCCTTGCCCTGCCTGCGCCAAGCCGATCGAGAAATTTACGGTTGGCGGAAGAGGTACGCATATTTGCAGCAAATGCCAGCCAATGGCTGGATCCAAATAGTGAACGCAGGTTAGCAATTCGATATGGCTATGCACAGTCAACTACTCCCCGCATATGATGGTTGTGTTACGAACGATAGGCGGATGTCTATAATCCTTACGTATTAAGTACGAGGAGGGCAGCCGCTGTGCGGGGAGGGGCTTACGATTGTTCGCGCATGTTGCGTCACTGTTAGTGCTGGCTTTTGCCGTTAGTTTGGACGGTTTTGGTGTAGGCGTTACGTATGGATTGCGGCGAATCCGCATTCCGTTCCTGTCGGTATTCATAATTGCTTGCTGCTCGGGCTTTATTATTTGGTTATCGATGCAGCTTGGCGATTGGCTGACCGGTTTTCTGTCCGAGTTCGCAGCACGGCTCATTGGAGCATGCGTACTGATCGTTATTGGAGGTTGGGCAATCGTTCAGTTAAAGCGCGGCAAAACGAACGATGAAACGAATGAGCGTACTGATGCCGCTCGGGATGAAAGAGCTGATGAATCGACTTCTGAAGTCAAACCGCACATAGGAGAGCTTTCCAGTACGGCTCTAATCGTTATGGTGGAGCTCAAGCGTCTTGGCTTGGTCATCCAAATATTACGAACGCCGCAGGCGGCTGACGTTGACAAATCGGGAACGATTTCAGCATCAGAGGCGGTCATGCTCGGCGTAGCATTGTCGTTAGATGCTTTCGGAGCGGGGCTTGGCGCGGCCATGATCGGGTTGCCTGCCTTGATGACTTCGTTAACGATAGCTGCGGCGAGCGCTCTATTTCTAATGGGAGGCATTCATTTCGGGTTTCGTTTCTCGGCTTGGAAAGGAATGCAAACATTATCTTTGCTGCCAGGCATATTATTGATCATGATGGGAATCATGAAGCTGTTATAATTTTGAGGTGAAATGGATGAAAATCGGATTAACCGGCGGTATTGCCAGCGGAAAAAGCACAGTCGCACATATACTAGTCGAACGCGGTGCGCTGCTGGTCGATGCCGATCAAGTCGCAAGGGAAGTCGTCCTTCCCGGAGAGCCGGCACTAGAGGCAATAGCCTCTACGTTCGGACAAGCTGTAATTGACCCAGACGGATCGCTCAACCGTAAGGCGCTAGGTGAAATCGTGTTTCGGGACAAAGCTTCATTAGAGCAGCTCGAAGCAATCACTCACCCTGCTATTCGGCAGCGAATGCAGCAGCGTATACATACTTTCGAAGCGCAGTTTCCCGAACGGTTAGTCGTTGCGGATGTGCCGCTTCTCTATGAAACGAAGCAGCAAAATTTGTACGATGGCGTTATGGTTGTGTATGTGCCCGAAGGTGTACAGTGCGCCCGTCTGATGGAGCGCAATTTACTGACGGAAGAAGAAGCTAAGGGACGCATATCTCTGCAAATGGACATTGAACAAAAGCGGAGCCTTGCCGACTGGGTCATTGACAACAGCGGATCACTGGATGAGACGAAGCGGCAAATCGACCATTTTTGGAAAAGTCAGTGCTTGCCATGAGAGTATTGCTAAAAAAGAGGGTTCTGCTTGTTCTGCTGCTCGGTCTTATGACAATTTTATTTCTGAAGTCCGATTGGCTTGCCACGTGGATGTATCCGGTCTATTATAAGGCAGATATTCGTGCGAGTGCGTCAAATTACGGAATTGAGCCTCATTTGGTAGCAGCGATCATACGCAGCGAGACGAATTATCGGACAGGCCAGGAATCAAAAAAGGGTGCTCTAGGTCTCATGCAGATTATGCCGGAGACGGCAGCTTGGGTTGTTCAGAAAGCTGGCTTCAATGAAGTGACGGAGGATATGCTTAGGCATCGTGCCGATGTTAGTATTGAGGTTGGTTCGTGGTATTTGAATTCGCTAAATCAACAATTTGGGCATAATAAGATTGCAGCTGTCGCCGCTTACAACGCGGGACCGGGAAATGTCCGCAAATGGCTTGATTCCGGGGTATGGGACGGCAAAATGGAATCCGTTAAACAAATTCCGTTCGGGGAAACGAGGCACTATGTACAGCGGGTCATTTATTATTATAATAAGTACAAGGATTTGTATCCGAGCTTTTGAGACGGGTAATGTCGCGCGAAAATACATCGAAGCCTTGGAGGCCCGTCACTTCTTAGACGGGCCCGGCCAAAGCATCTGTTATTCATACAACGTTTAATGAATCATTATTTGAATTGGCCAGCAAGGGATTGCTCGGCAATTTGTACGAGGCGACGGGTAATGAATCCCCCGAGGGAGCCTGCGTCTTTCGTAGCCATGTTGCCGTAGTATCCGTCTTGCGGAATTGCGATTCCCAGCTCTTGAGCAACTTCAAATTTCATTTGATCAAGTGCTGCTGTCGCTTGCGGTACAACCAGTTGGTTACTGCTGCGGGATTGTGCCATGTATATTCACCTCCTTACGGTTGGTAATTGTATTATGCGCGAAAATCTGAAGTTCATTACAGGAAACCGCTGGAAAAAAGTTTAAGTGAAAAAAGATCGAACCATATTTATTTGAATTAGAAAGGAGGACATTTTCACAACATGAAATGCCCATATTGCGACTATGCCGGAACGAAAGTATTAGACTCCAGGCCGGCCAACGAAAACAAATCCATTCGCCGCCGCCGTGAATGCGAAAAGTGCAGCCGCCGCTTTACAACGTTCGAAATGATCGAAGAAACGCCTCTTATCGTTATCAAAAAAGACGGAAGCCGCGAAGAATTCAGCCGCGATAAAATTTTGCGCGGACTAATCCGCGCCTGCGAGAAACGCCCCGTTCCGGTAGAGCGTCTCGAAGTTATTGTCTCCGAGGTTGAGAAGGAGCTTCGCACAACGGCCCATGCCGAGGTGGACAGCAGCGATATCGGCGCGATCGTCATGAATGAGCTCTATCCTGTGGACGAGGTAGCCTACGTCCGCTTCGCATCCGTCTATCGACAATTCAAAGATATTGATATGTTCATGAAGGAGCTCAACAACCTTTTGTCCAAGCATCCGCTTAACAGCATTATAGATAAAGATTGACATTTCTGACGACCCTATGCTAATATCAATTTTGTCGTCACTTGGGGCCTTAGCTCAGCTGGGAGAGCGCATCGCTGGCAGCGATGAGGTCAGGGGTTCGATCCCCCTAGGCTCCACCAAAAAAACAATCAAACCACGTCCTTAGGACGTGGTTTTCTGTTTTTTTGATGGAATGCTAGGGGGCGAACCCCGGGGTTCAGTCCGCGCGGACGGAATGGAAAGAAATACTTCGTAGCAAAACTACTAATGGAGGAGCACGGCGTCTGAATCTACCGATAAAAGTCTCCACCGAGTAAGCTTCGTCAGCCATTCGATCAAGATTCGGACATCCCATGATGGATATGCGAGTTTTACGAGCAGTATCCCCCTAGGCTCCACCAAACACAAATGTTCAACACGCCGAATAAAGGCGTGTTTTTTTGTGTTTGGTGGAGCCCAGTAAGGGGCAGACCGCGCGCACGGAGCGAATGCGGAGGAGCACGGCATCGAAAATTACCGCTGCGCTTTGCATCAATGAAATAGCCTCTCTGAACGTTTAATCATAATTTCGGTACCCCGGGGTTCAGTCCGCGCGGACGTAATGTTTGATTAAACTTCGAAGGAAATACTTCAAATGGAGGAGCACGGCGTCTGAATCTACCGCTAAAAGTCCTCGTCGATTAAGCATCGTCAGCCATTCAATGAAAGATTCGGACATCCCATGATGGATATGCGAGTTTTACGAGCAGTATCCCCCTAGGTTCCACCAAACATAAACATCGAACAAGCCGAAATGGCGTGTTTTTTGATTTTGATGGGCGAGTCTGACTCGGAACGCCAGACGATGTTGCCGCGCTGTTTGTCTCCATGATGATAAGCCCGACGCAAGCTACTGCGTGCGGCACATAGTGAACGTAATGCCATTCGTTTTAATGAGATGGCTGAGAGAGAGAACGATTCTATATGAAATTTCATATAAAATCGCCTTCTTTTATTCAAAAAGAGGTATTGTGTATGATATTTCGTACAAATATTATGTAATTTACACTTGAAGGATAATTCTATATGAATTTTTGAATAGATCATCCTTCCGACAAAGGCATGGATGGAACAGATAAAAAATGGGTTGGCCAATAATAGAAGCGTCAGATTGACATATTGGTAAATGATAACGTGAAGTATCGAAGGATGGGATGTGTGGTAAAATTTGGAGTGTAAAAGCAGAGGGATGGATGTAGGAGTTGTGATGAATGATTCTATGAAAAAAAAGTTTTGGCGGATTACTGCCGTAATACTTGGCACCTTCGTTGTGGTGGGGAGCCTAATTATTTATTTTTTGTTCCGGGGTCATAGCGGGCAAGCGCCTGATATAGATCCTGCCAAACGCGAACTGTGGAAATCGCAAGCATACAATTACATCCTTGAAACCGATCATAACAATCTAGCTTTATACAATTACACGAAAGACAGCTTATTGCCGTTCGCGTATGGGCATATGGAGCAGGACGGAACGGTCTGGATCGACCGGATCCACGGGAACGTGCTGTTGAATCTGTTGATGTGGAATCCGATGCCGATCGGCAGGTTTCGAAACGGGGAGTTGACAGATGATATCGGCTACGTGAAACATTTCGACCGCATTGCAGAAATGCCCCGAGTCAGCATTGTCAGTTTTACGAAAGATCCAGTCCGCAATTTCGAATCATTCTGGCAAATATTCGATGAGAATTACGGCTTGTTCGAGGTTCATCCCGTCGACTGGAAGCGGCTTTACGACGAGTACCGTCCGCAAGTAACGAGCCGGACGTCTGCGGGGGAATTGAAGAGGATTTTCAAAGAGATGATCGGGAAACTTGGGGACGGCCATACGCAAGTCATTGTCGGCATGCAGGGGATTTCTTCCAAAACAGAGGAGGACCCGAGGACGACGTTTTATTTGGAAAACGCCAAAAAAATGAAACAGAACTTAAAGGATACCTATTTTAAAGATGGCTTAAGCAGCCAACTCGAAGGGGATATCCGCTACGGAAGAACCCAAGAAGGAATCGGTTATCTTGCGTTGGATACGTTCGACTATTTCGACATGAAGAGAGTGAGACCGGCACTCGACCAGGTCGTACAAAGTTTGGGTGACTTGGACCGGATCATCGTCGACTTGAGATGGAACGGTGGCGGTTCGGATGCGTTCGGATTGGATTTGGTCAGCCGGTTCGCGGCCAGGCGCACGTTGGCTTATACGAAAACCGCCAGAAACCATGGGGGATACGACAGCTTCAATCCGCCGACGCCGATCCATTTCGAACCGAATGAGAAGCACTTTAACGCCAAGAAAGTGATCGTATTGACGAGTCCTTCAAGTGCAAGTGCAGCGGAAACGACCCGTATGGCGTTCGGAGAATTGGACAACGTGACCGCGGTCGGGGAAACCACGTACGGCGTATTCAGCGACATGCTGTTCAATATCCTTCCGAATCAATGGATCGTTACGCTCAGCGGGGAGAAATATGCGGATGCCCGCGGCAAGGTATTCGAAGGTACTGGCATATCGCCGGATGAAGAAGTGATTTTGGATAAAGAAGATCTTGATGCGGGAAGAGACCCGGTCATGGTGAGAGCATTTGAGCTGTTGAACTCATAAACGATAGAGGCAGGGTGGCACGAGAAAGCCATCAAAAAACCCCCTTCGCTATTGCAGCGAAAGGGGTTTTAGTGTAAGTTTGCGAGTTCATTTCCCGGATCGTCTTCGGCGCTGAACCAGCAACAATGCGACAATCGCTCCTGCAAACGGCATCAGCATACATGATTCCAATAAACACGATGGGAACACTTTCGAATGTTCTCAAACTGATGCGCACTAACAGTTCGAACAGGATGTATCCACCAACTAAGCCACCTATTAATGCAAGTACGGTTATACCAGCGTTTTTCATGTTAACCATTCCCATCCTTTTTATCCTCGATTAATCCGGAATATTTCCCGACTTGGTTCCGACGCGGTAAGGTGTCTTAACACCCTCATAATTGATCATCATCGTCATTCCGGCAGCTGCATGGCCTAAGTTATGGCAATGCTCCATCCATAGTCCCGGGTTATTCGCCTGAAACGAGATCTCATACACATCGCCTTTAAACAGCAGAATGCTGTCGGCATAAATCGGACTGCCCGATAGCGGCTTGCCATTCTTCGTCAATACCTTAAACACATGGCCATGCAGATGCATCGGATGCTCTGATCCCAACTGATGCTCGAATTGCACTTTAACCCACTCTCCTTCTTTCACCATTAGGGTCGGAATCTGATGGCCGCTTTTGCCGTTAATGTTTACCGGTCCAAGTACCAAATTATAGGTTCGGTCAAACTTCATGTCGGGTGAGATCCCGTCATCCTTTGGAGTTCCGTAATCGGCAAAATCAAACACCGATGTATCGTTATCCAGCTTCTTCGGCGCTTGGCCCTCGCCGAACGTTATTTGCCACCGTAATGAGGATCCTTCCAGCGACCATACGATGCTCGATTGCCAGACGGACGACTTCATCAAAGATCTCCTAGAAGACATTCGTACCCTAAAAACGGTTGTTACGATTCCAACTGATCGTAGAGTGGTCTGGAGCAGGGTCAGTGAAACCCAGAAACCAACGATAGGCGGCGGTGCGGAATCATCTCCTGCTCCAGCTGCCGCTCAGAACGGATCCCGTTTAAATCCACATGGTCGTTGATTAAATCGCAGGAGGTGATTTTCGGGCACTAGCATGTCAGTACTCGCCAGCTCCACTTGAATAACTTTTGAATAAGGTTTTTGAAACATCATCGGAAGGATAGCTATTCTTATTTAATTCGGAAATAATCGATTTGAAGACATATTCCTTAGAGTTTTGCAACGGTCGAGATTCGAATGATTTGCTGCCGCCGACTGCCTTCCGAAATAAAGTGATCGGTATTGTAGGCACAAGCGGGACGTTCAGCATTTTCTTGTTATCGAAAAGCAACTGTTGCCCATCGCAGGTTATTTCCGAGCCTATACGGCACCGGATTACGTATATGTCCACCAGGATCATTTTAATGAAAAAAACGAGATCATCGATCATGAAGTGCGGGAACGGATCCGTAACTTGGCATCGCAAATGGTACGAATGTCTAAAGCTTTGTCAACCAGCTAAAAAACAGGTCATTTAAGTTGATATCGCCAACTTAAGTGACCTGTTTTTTGTGATCCTCTTAATGAAGAATTTTAATAGACTTTAATGGACGATATGTTTATAATAAAAAACAAGATACTTAAACGTTTACGTAAACGTTTACTTTGTTGAAAGGAGAGATACTGTTGATTCTTTCCATGTCGTCACAGCGAAACTATAATCTGGACTGAAATTGTAATTTCCGGAAGCCAGGAAATGAAAACGTTATCATTCATCTACTGGCTCCAAACGTGATGGAGAAGACGGACGGCAGCGCGTTAGCCGTATCCATGATATTGGTTGCTGAATTTGCGCCTATATTTATCTTCTCCTTTATAGGAGGCGTTGGGCGGACCGATGGAAGTCCAAAAAAACGATGGTCTGGTGCGATATAGGCGGCGCGGTTTCGGTCGCGTTCGTTCTGCTGGTATTGCTGCTAGGTATATGGAAGGACGTATTTTTGGCAACGCTGGTCTCTTCGATTTTGTCGCAATTCTCCCAACCATCGGGTATGAAGTTGTTTAAGAGGCATGTGCCGGAGGATCAGCTACAGACTGGAATGTCCATGTTCCAGTCCGTGATGCCGTCTTTACGTTGCTAGGACCGGTACTGGGTACGCTCTGTTATTATCAAATCGGGATTTTGATCTCTATCGGCCTGGTTTCAGTACACAAAAATAGTAGCAATGCTCAATTAAAAAAGGTACTTATTAGAGAAGGGAAAGATTCTTCGATGGAAAACAAACAAGGATTGATCGCCCATTGGTCTTTTGACGAAGCAAGCGGAAAGGAAGCGTTAGATAACCTTACCGGAATCAACGATAAGATTGAGTACGTATTTAACGAAGCGAGGTATAACGACTCTCATGACCCGCAAAGAAAAAAAGGAATCAGCGGAAATGCGCTGATGTTTGACGGATATTCCAATTGGATCGCTCGTCCGGCGGAGAAAACCGTTATGCCGCAGGACGCGCTTACGATTGAGGCATGGGTAGCGCCCCGTACTTATGAAAAAGGTATCGAAGCAAGGCTTTCGCCCATCATAAATCAACATGACCGCGAGAAAAAGGAAGGTTTTGTTTTTGGTATTTTACGTCACGGCCAATGGTCTATGCAGGTGGGATTAAATAACGAATGGGTTGAGATTTGGGCGGATGGACACTCCCTTCCCCTGAATCAATGGTCTTATATTGTTGCAACATTTGACCGAAGGAACGCCGTGATGAAGCTCTATCTGAACGGTGAAGAGGTAGCAGCCAAATCAATCGTTGGCGACGCGGCAATTACACCGTGCAACATGGATTTAATGATCGCTAAGAATAACAAAGGCTTCATATTGGGTGATACACCGTATGTTCTTAATATGTACAGCGGCATGATCGATGAATTAAAAATCTACAACAAAGCGCTTTCGCCGGAGGAAGTGAGACAGTCTTACCAGGAATATGTGACTCCTTACGGAGGTTCGATTCCGCCAATTCCGTACGATGATATAAAACTGGACCGCCGCTTGCTTGCAAACGACAGGCACCGTCCGCAGTACCATATCAGTCCACCGCAGCATTGGATGAACGAACCGCACGCGCCAATCTATTTTAACGGGCAATATCATTTGTTCTATCAGCATGATCCGCATGGGCCGTATATGCATACGATCCATTGGGGCCATTGGGTCAGCAATGATTTGGCGCATTGGCGGGATCTGCCATGGGCGCTTGTTCCAGAGGAGAACGGCCTCGATCCGGATGGCGTTTGGTCCGGCAGCTCCGCTTTTGACGAGAACGGCGTTCCGGCATTGTTCTATACCGCCGGCGACGACAGCGCCACTCCGAACCAACGGGTAGGGCTGGCGCGAAGCACCTTTCTGAAAGACGGTGAGAACGATCTGGTCCGTTGGGAGAAACACCCCGTTCCTGTCATCGTTCAAGAGAAAGGACAAGGCTTCTATGGCGATTTCCGCGATCCTTTTGTCTGGAAAGACGGGGACACTTGGTACCTGCTGATCGGTTCGGGCACCGACGGCCAGGGGGGGACGGCACTCGCTTATAAATCAAAAAACATGATTGAATGGGAGTATATGGGCCCTTTTTATATGAGCGATATCAAGAAATACCCTTATCTCGGTAACATGTGGGAACTGCCCGTATTTCTTCCGCTCGGTCAGGACAAAACCGGAACTGAAAAACATATTTTGCTCATTAGCCCTCTTGGCCCTAAAGCCGACGTTGAAGTCTTTTACTGGATCGGTACCTTCGACAAGGATGCCATGCGATTTACTTCAGATCAGGAAGAACCGCAGTTGATCGATCTAGGCGATTTCCATTTCACGGGTCCTAGCGGCATGGTTGATCCGAAGACGGGACGCAAGCTCATATTCACCATTTCCCAGGGAGTCAGAACGTCAGAAATTAATTATTATTCGGGATATGCCCATAACGCGGGAATCCCCCTTAGCATATTCCTTCGCGAGGACGGGCGGCTTGGAATAAGGCCCATCGAAGAAATCGAACTACTTCGCGGCGAAAAACTCACATCCATCGAAGATAGATCGTTAGACGAAGCCAACGATCTTTTGAAAGACGTCAAAGGTGATATGCTGGGAATCCGGTTAGAGCTGGAGGCTGGAACGTGCACACAGCTCGGAATCAAATTCCGCTGCTCCCCCGGCGGCGAAGAAGAAACGCTGCTCTATTACGACAAGGAGAAATCGGCTTTGATTGTGGACCGTAACAAATCGTCACTGGACGAATTGCCAGATTGGGACAGAGGGGTTCAAGGCGGAAGGCTGGACTTGAACGGCGAGAATTTGAAGTTGCAAATTTATTTGGACCGTTCCATGGTGGAGGCTTACGCCAATGAACTGAAGAGCTTGACGACCCGCGTTTATCCGAGCCGCACGGATGCTATTGGAATGCAGATTTGGGGCGACGGCACCCTGACGGTAAAATCGATGGAGGTCTGGGAAATGAAACCTGCGTTTGAGAGTTAGGATACTTGAAGGTTGGGTTCAAATAACCCAATCTTAATAACATAGAATCATAGAAAAAAGTGAAGAATTTTATCGTTTTGATGTAGCGATTATTTTTTTAGTTTATACGTAAACGTTTTTACAAAAATCAGAACAATTACAAAGAAATTTGGTCCGTCTTAAAAGGAGGTGATGACCTAACAAATTTGGGTGAGATCGTTGCCGAATTCCAGAACAATACAGTTCAACATTCCTGTTAAGCAAGCGTAAACGGCTTCTCCGTCCTTTGGAGGCGGAGCTTACGTTTCGCGGTGAGATATAAGCTTATTTATAAGTGGGAAACATATAAATTCTTATATTTTAACAAAGAAGGTTAAATTTTTTAGGGATAGCCCCTTAACATGAAACGAGTATTGACAACAAAATAAATCACAAGTTATAATAATGAAAACGATTACGTAAACGTTTTTATTGAATCGATATGCATCGTGTGTAAACTTTCCTACGAGCTCGGAGAAGAGGCTGCAGAGATTATGAAAGGGGAAAATAAGAAATAAGAGAATTTTTTCTGCCCTCTAGAAAAACGATTACGTAAACGTTTAATTAATAATGGGAGGAAACTTCATGGCTCTGGTGGAAGAACAGCACGTTACGATTAGGAAAAATTCAAACAAATGGATACAAATCAGAGCGAACTGGTCGCTTTATATTTTACTTTCATTCCCGTTAGCCTATTTTTTCATTTTCAAGTATATGCCGATGTATGGAGTTCAGATTGCATTTAAAGATTTTATTCCTTCCCAAGGAATATGGGGCAGCGAATGGATCGGTTTTGATCATTTTCAACGTTTTTTTGATTCTTATAACTTTGTGCAAGTTCTTAATAACACGGTGTTTCTAAGCTTGCTGCTTCTGCTCATTGCCTTTCCGATACCTATTATTATAGCCATCATGTTGAATCAAGTGACTCATCAAAAAACCAAACGTTTTATTCAAACCGCTATTTATGCTCCATACTTTATTTCCACTGTTGTTCTGGTCGGTATGGTGTTTGTGTTTTTATCTCCGAATAGCGGTCTTGTCAACCATATTATTGTTGCTTTTGGCGGAGAGCCGATATTATTTATGGCGAAGTCGGAATGGTTTAGGCCGCTGTATGTCTTTTCTGATGTATGGCAGAACACGGGCTTTGCTTCAGTTATCTATTTAGCGGCATTAGCTGGTATTGATCCGCATTTACACGAGGCGGCAGTTGTTGATGGTGCCAATAAGTGGCAAAGGATTAGGCACATTGATCTGCCTGGAATTGCTCCAACAATTACAATCCTTTTTATATTAGCCATAGGAAATCTGATGAATATCGGTTTTGAGAAAGCGTTCTTAATGCAGACTGACATTAATGTGGATACATCTGAAATCATCCCTACTTACGTATACAAAATGGGGATTCAGCGTGCGGAATACAGCTTCTCGGCGGCTGTAGGTTTGTTTAATGCAGTGATCAATCTAGTCTTGCTAATTGTTGTTAACAGAACAGTGAAAAAATTGAATGGTACGACTTTATTCTAAAGTGAGGTGAGAAGAGTTCATGCTATCCTCGAAGAGAAAATCAAAAAGTGATAGATGGTTTGACTTTACAAATTACGTACTTCTAATCGGATTCACTCTTATGATCATCTATCCGCTTTATTTTATTATAATAGCTTCCTTTAGCGACCCTAATCGGATCTATGCAGGAGATATCTGGTTGTGGCCGCAGGATATTACATTCGAAGGATATCAACGTATTTTCGGAGACAGTGCAATATGGATAGGTTATAAAAATTCCATTCTGTATGCGGCTTTGACAGCAATCATTGGCACAACTCTAGCGATAATGGCTGCCTATCCTTTGTCACGGAAAGATTTATATGGCCGCAATGTATTCATGCTTTACTTTGTGATTACTCTGTTCTTTAATGGGGGTCTTATACCAACCTATTTGCTGGTGAGGCAGTTGCATTTGATGGATACGATTTGGGCCGTAGTTCTTCTCTCAGCAGTAGATGCATTTGTAATCATCATAGCCAAATCCTTCTTCCAGTCTCTTCCGGAGGAGCTGCGTGAAGCGGCCAATATTGACGGGTGTACAAACATGAGATACATATGGAGCTTTGTACTCCCATTATCGAAACCGATTATTGCCGTACTTGTGTTGTTTGCCGTCGTGAGACAGTGGAACGGATTTTTCGATGCACTGATTTATCTGGATGATAGCAACAAGTATCCGCTGCAGCTGATCCTGCGCAATATTCTTATCCAGAATCAACCAACCGGGAATTTGGTGGATGATATTCAAACGGCTCTCGCGAGACAAAGAATTTCGGAATTGATCAAGTACGGCGTCATTATCATCGCTGCGCTGCCGCTGCTGATTCTGTATCCATTCTTGCAGCGTTACTTCGTTCAAGGCACATTTATCGGATCGGTCAAAGGCTAATGACAGATGCGGTGCGGTCGGCTTATTTGAAGGAGGTGGTTGCAGGAACAAGAATGAGGAGTAATTAAGATGTTTTAAAAAGCAGGTTCTTTCAAGCAGGTTCTTTCAAGCAGGTTCTTTCAAGCTAGTAAATTAGGGAGGTCGTTCAATTGAAAAAGAAATTTTCCGTACTACTGGCAATCATTATGATTTCGACGTTGGTTCTATCTGCGTGTACTAAAAATAATAAACCCGAAGCAGTAGCCAGTGAGCCCCCTGCTGCAGAGACTGGTGAGAACAAGGATGAGGGTGAAAGCACTGCCGTTTTCCCGCTTAAAGAGAAAGTAACATTAAAAGCGGTAAGCCCAAGACCTCCGCTTGCTCCCAGCGACTTCAACACACAGCCGCTCATGAAAGAAATCGAGCAAATGACGAACGTTCATGTTGAGTGGGACACGATCGTTGAAACGGAGTATCTAGCGAAGCGAAATCTGCTTCTAGCTAGCGGCAATCTACCCGACTTTTTCTTAGGCTCGCGTTTCTCAGATACAGAATTAATTAAATATGGCAAAGACGGCACAATCATTCCATTGAATGATCTGATCGAGAATAACATGCCGAATTTAAAATCGATTTTGGATAGTCGTCCTGATATCAAAGCGGCAATTACAGCTCCAGATGGCAACATCTATGCTCTGCCATCGGGCGAAGAAATTGGATCCGGTCAAGAAGAAATCGGCGCAAACCCAGACTTCCTGTACATCAACCAAGACTGGCTCGATGCACTCAAACTAGAAATGCCTAAAACGATGGACGAGTACACAGCGGTTTTGAAAGCGTTCAAAACGCAAGATCCGAACGGCAACAAGAAAGCTGACGAAATTCCGCTTACCTACATCGATAATTTCTGGACCGGGGATATTGGAGTACTGTACGGCGCGTTCGGCGTACCGGACAAGACGCATCGTCCGAACAACCCTACGTACATCGATCATTTGAACGTGGATAACGGTGTAGTTTCCTTCTCAGCGCAGCAAGAAGGCTTTAAAGAAGCAACTGCTTACTTACATCAATGGTTTAAAGAGGGTCTGGTTGACCTCGAAGCCTTCACTCACGATTACGGCAGTTACTTCGCAAGAGGTAAAACAGAAGTTGAAACCATTGGATCGATGATCTGGTGGGACAAAAATGACGTCGCCGGCCCCGAAAGAGGGGAACATTGGAAGATCGTTCCTCCATTTGAGGGCATGACTGTGAAATGGAACAACGGTGGCGGTTTAGGAAGAGATGGATCGGCTATTACTAAAGATAACAAAAATCCTGAAGTGACTGCCGCATGGTTGGATACCATGTATGAGCCTGTTATGGCAGCTCAGGCCCGCTTCGGTCCGATCGGCGTCTGGTACGATCAAGATGCAAGCGGCAAACTTGTAGGTAAAACTGATCTGAACAATCCAGGTGAATTGAGACAATCAACAGCGATAAGCAACGGCATCGGCCTTCTTTTAACTGAATTTACGGACAAAGTCGACTATGTTGAACCACGTGCTTTGCAAAGAGTTAATGACAGTGTGAAGTTCTATGTGCCGCAAATGCAAAAAGAAAAGTTCCCGAATATCTTCTTCAGTGAAGAAGAATTAAAGGTGATTGACCGTCTGAAACCGGATATCTCTGCATACACGAACAAAATGCGTGCGAAATGGCTACTGGATGGCGGCGTGGAAAAAGAATGGGATGAATTCCAAGCAACTCTGAAGAAAATGGGTATCGAAGAGCTGTTAGCAGCCCATCAAAGTGGATATGACCGTTACAAGGCAGCACAAAAGTAAACAGTGGGTTCAATGAAATAACGCATATTAAAGATAAGCCGGAGCAGGTATTTGGCCGCTCTGGCTTATCTCCCATTATGAAGTATCGAGACAGACAATAACGGCTTGGATCGCGCCTTGAACGTATGATTTTGGGACTGAGCAACGGTTGACCGCTATCGTGAATCATCATAATAAAGAATTATGCCAGGGTTTTGTAACGGCTCTGAAGCCGCATCACATCACCTATCAAAATCTGTTGACATCACACCGTTCAACGGAGAATTTCTCATTGGCCGAATCAATAAGGAATGAATCTGGCACTCATATCTTAACCCCATAAAGATGAAATCCCGGATCTTCCTCCGGAGGATCTTGTGCAAATTAGACAGCTTCGTGCTGACGATCGGCTTCGGCCCCAATATCATCTGAGCGCTCCGTAAATGAATTCAGCTTTTCAAGAGAGCGCGTTAGAATAGGTTGACTGCAATTATCGGTAAAGCATACAAACTACGTAAACGTTTTCATGAAAGTGCGGTGACTAATTCATGGTCGATATCAAGCAAGTAGCTGAACACGCCGGTGTTTCCATAGCAACCGTGTCACACGTTGTTAATAATACCAGGTTTGTATCCGATACCACCAAGTCCAAAGTAAAGGATGCGATGAAGGAGTTGGATTATCAGCCGAACTCCGTGGCAAGCAGCCTTCGAAGCCAGAAGACCAAAACGATCGGCTTGATCGTTCCCATTCTTCCTTCTGATACATCAAACTTCTTTTTCATGACAGTGGCGCAGGGCATCCAGAATGAATTGAAAAAGAATGGTTATCATCTGTTGCTTAGTACCAATACGACGGAAGATATTGAAGATGAGAAAGAACAAATCCGGTTGTTTAACTCTAAACGAATTGACGGTCTGATCATTGCCCCTATTGCTGAAGAGATGAGTTACTTGAATGACCTCGTTAAGTACCCCGTTGTGTTTATCGACCGAAGGACGAGTGGATATGAAGCAGACTGCGTTCTTGCAGACGGATTTGGCGGATCTTACCAAGCAGTAAAAACACTGATCGATAGAGGCCATCGTCATATTGGGTTGATTACGGGCGGGCTTGGAATTACAACAAGCGATGAGCGTTTGAACGGATACCGAAAAGCGTTGGAAGACCATCAAATCCCTTTCGACCCTTCCAAGTTAAAAGTAGCTCGCTCCACGTTTGAAAGCGGATATGAAAGCGCAAGAGAAATGTTAACTGAACACGAAGTTACTGCTTTGTTTATTACCAACAACGTGTTAACCATGGGGGCAATGGGATATATACAAGAGAAACAAATCCGAATTCCAGATGAACTGTCCGTAATCGGATTTGACGATTACGATTGGACCCGGATTACCAGTCCGCCCCTCACCGTAATCCGGCAGCCTTCTTATGAATTAGGAGAACAAGCGGCGAAAGTGTTACTGAGTAGAATAAAACAAAAAACACAGAGATGCAAAAATTACTGCTTAGACACGACATTAGTCATGAGAGGTTCGTGCTGAATAGGGCGAGCATAGACAAACAGAATGGGAGACACCGACTTTAGAAGTCGGAACACAGAGGAGGAGATCATTTGTTCACAACAACATCCTATAAAGAAGCGTACCGTCCACAATATCACTTTTCCCCTCCAAGCCAGTGGCTGAATGATCCTAACGGAATGGTATTTTACGAGGGTGAATATCATTTATTTTATCAATATCACCCGGAGAGCAATCTATGGGGTCCTATGCATTGGGGGCATGCGGTCAGCACGGATTTAGTGAAGTGGGAACATCTTCCGATCGCTCTGAAGCCAGACCATAATGGATTTATTTTTTCCGGAAGCGCAGTTGTGGACTGGAAGGACAGCAGCGGCTTCTTCGACGGCGGCTCCGGTCTGGTGGCGATTTTCACACATGAGGATACGAACCCGGAAACCAGCAGTTCCAGACAGCGCCAAAGTCTGGCTTATAGTCTGGATAAGGGCAGGACTTGGACCATGTACAAGGGAAATCCGGTATTGGAGGATCCAAGATTTATCGATTTTAGGGACCCCAAGGTTTTCTGGGACGAACCTAGGCAACGTTGGGCCATGCTCCTTGTCGCAGGTGACCGAGTAATCATCTATAGCTCTCCTAACTTAGCGGATTGGACGCTCTGCAGTGAATTCGGGGTGCGCGAAGGATCCCATGCGGGAGTATGGGAATGTCCCGATTTGTTCGAGCTGCCGGTAGACGGCAATCAGGAGAATTCCAAATGGGTGCTTATTGTCAGTATCGGCGACAATCCGGATTCCCCGGAAGGTTCTAGAACCCAGTACTTTATAGGGTCATTCGACGGCATTCAATTTGTGAATGAGAGTGCACCTGACACCCTGTTATGGCTCGATCAAGGGAGGGACAACTATGCAGGTGTAACTTGGTCCGATGTTCCAAAGCAGGATGGGCGCAGGTTGCTAATCGGCTGGATGACGAACTGGAAATACGCCAGGTCTACGCCCACGGACGTTTGGAGAGGCTCGATGACCATTCCTCGTGAATTGGAGCTAAAGACAACAAGCGAAGGCATACGTCTGATACAGAAGCCGATAGGGGAGCTAAAGGCACTTCGGGAGCTGGTATATGAATTGCATAATAAGCAACTTCAATCGGGTTTGGATCCATTACAGGAAGTAAATGGGGATTGTTTAGAGATTGAGGCCGTGTTAGAAGTAGAGGATGCAGTTGAATTTGGCTTCAGGGTCAGAGTATCCGATAAGGAAGGTACTGTCATCGGTTTCGATGCAGAGAATGAAACGCTTTTTATCGATCGGTCTCATTCTGGATTGACAGACAGCATACACGAGCAATTTTCTTGCCGGCACGATGCAAGATTAAAACCGATAAATAATACGATCAAGGTACATATTTATGTGGATTGGTCATCTGTCGAGGTGTTCGCGAACGAGGGGGAAGTCACGATGACTGATCTCATTTTTCCTAAACCAAGCAGCAGGGGTTTGGAGTTTTACACTCATGGCGGAAATGTTAAAATCAACTCCCTTTATGTATATCGTTTGCGGTCAATCTGGTAGATAAAGGGTATGAAAAAAAGAACCGGAGCGAGGTTCATCATCCCATGCTCCGGTATTTAATGTTTACCGGCGAATACCGAAATTATTCCATGTTTAAACGATTCGTTTGCATGAAGAGCAGAGACCTGCAGGTTCCGTTAATTTGTTCCATTTAATCTTACGCTAATGTTCTTCCTCTATAATCAGGATATCTTTTGCTTCTGAGAATAGAGGAGGAAATCATGACAAATCTGCAAGCGGGAATCGAACGGAAGGCGCCTGAGCCGGAGTTTCGCCAGAAAAAAGAGCGGATCGAAGAAGTGACGCTTCTTCGCGCGTTTGCCTTTTTGGCGGTGACGCTTCAGCACTGCATAGCGGAATATATTTATCGGCCTGACATCTTGCAGTCTGATTCGATCATGCTGGCGATGCTGTTTCATTTCACCCGGTTCGGTACTCCGACGTTTGTGTTCCTGTCAGGTCTCATCCTGTTTTACAACTACAGCGGGAAGCTGCATTACCGTTCGTTTATCCGAAAAAGGTTCGGCGATATTTTTATTCCTTTTATATGCTGGACGATCATTTACTGGATCGCGGTGGAAGGGGTAGTCGGCGGCAAGCTCATGCAGCCTTTGGCTTGGCCGAATATTTTCTTACAGCTGATAAAGCCGACCAACGGCTATCATCTGTGGTTTATCTTGATGATTTTTCAGTTTTACCTGTTATTTCCCCTGTTTTCCAAGTGGGTCGCAGCGTTCCGGGATCGTCTGCATCCCGATCCTGAAGGGAAATTATTCCGAAGGGTTGCGTGGGTGTCATTGGCGCTCGGCCTGCTGTACGGCGCGCTGATGTGGCTCTCCTACTACAAAATGCCGGGCTGGGCCGCGTCCGCGGGCGGTTTTTGGGCGGGGTTGATCACATACCGCTCTAATTATTTTATTATGTACACATTCTACTTTCTGATAGGCAGCGTTTGCGCCTTTGGCTTGGCCAGGTTTCGGATGTTTGTGGCTGATGCGATGAGCTGGACGATGATTGTGTTCATCGGAGCGTATATTTGGCTCGGCTACGATGTTCTGCGCTTTTCGGCGGAGCGGATGAATTTGCAGGTTTCCAACTATTTGAAGCCTTCGACCTTCGTAATCATCGTCTCCCAACTGCTGCTGCTGTACGGATTCGCGCTGCTGCTGCAGAGACGGAAAGGCGCGATATACCGCATCCTGCGGTTTATCGGGCGGCATTCGTTCGGTGGTTTTCTGGCCCACGCGTTTGTGCTCATGTTTGTGAGCGGGGTAACGCGACCTATGCAGCTCACCGGGTCTCATCTGCCGGCTGCATTGATTACGTTTATTTTGGTGGCGGCAGGCGCGATCGGGCTCTCCAGTCTTCTGGAAAAGCTGCCGTTCGGGCGATGGCTGGTCGGGCCAACGGGCCGCCGGAAGCCGGGAGCGGCGGATGCAGGCCGGTCTATCGCGGAACGTCCTGTTCGAGAACAGACGGGTTAGCAGTCGCTGCTGTATTGTAAGCGGACGTTTATTCGAATGAAAGACCATAGTAATCAACGAAAAGGCCGCCAGTTCTTTAACTGACGGCCTTTGTTTACTCTCGAAAATAGTGCTGGGTACCGGATTAATTTTTGCTGCTGCGGTAAAAGGAAGGGGTGGTACCCTCGACCGTTTTGAAGAAACGGCTGAAAGCATGGATGCTCGGAAATCCCATCTTCTCCGCAATAATCGTCAGCGGGTCTGTTGTGTACTGTATCATATGCCGGGCGGCATGAACGCGCATGAGTTGATGGTATTGGATCGGACTCATGCCAAAAGCCTTCTGAAAGAGACGGACTAGATAATGCTTGCTGATGCCGGACATCTTGGCGATCTCATCCAGACTGATCTTTCTGTTTGTATTGTGCATGAGGTATTGTTTCGTGTGCATTAATGCGTGCATGTTTGTTTCAACATGAGGGTTGCGGCTCCAGTGATTTTCACGAAGCAGCTGGATCCATAACTGGATAAACAAGCCTTTGACCTTGAATTCGTAATACGGCATTTTTGTTTCATATTCATAGATAATGTCCATGAGCATCTTTTCGATCAGGATCGGATTCTTAAGCCGAAGATGGCTGGATAACGGGATCGGCATTTCATCGATGATATCATTCCTGAACCAGGAGTACTCGTCGGCACCAATCTCCTCAAGAGGGCGAAAGGAGACTTTTACTTTATCGCTGTCTTCGGTATAAAAGAAATCGAAATGAATATGAGGCTGTCTCAATCTCTGTCCTTCTACCTTGACGATCTTGTGCTTTTGCTTCGGGCGAAACAGGAAGATATCCCCCCGTTCCCCCTCGTAGACGGCGCCTTCAATCGTCACAATCACTTTGCCCTCCATAATATACAGAAGTTCATAATCGAATAATACACGATCCTGGATGATCCACGGGCGTTCGACGATATTATCCATGGCCACCCGGATATAGGGTGAAATCTGATGTAAAATCATCGTGAATCTCTCCTTAATATCGTTTTTTGTAAGCGTAACACAAAAGCAAGAAACGATAAATATAAAATAAGATTTGCTAAATACAAGCGTAAATTAAGGGTGTAATATTGGTTTATACTTCAGGGTAGAGAGCAATATTTGCTATCTTGAAGATTATGAATGAGGGGGAAATGCAAATAATGAAGAGAAAGCTATCGATTATCCTTATCGTATGTTTTGTGATTCTTGGCCTAGCGGCATGCGGCAAGAACGGAAATGCGGGAGAAACTGCTCCGGCCAAAACAGCGGGTAACGCGGATGGTACCGATGCAGTGAATAATAGTACTGGCAACGATGGGAATGCACAGAAAGCGGTAACCCTGTCGATTGCCATGCATGTAGCCAACGTGAAGGACCAAGAGCCTTACATGTATGGGATCATACAAAAATTCCAAGAGAAATATCCAAACATCAAGATAGATCTGCAAGGCGCGGATACCCAGGAACATGTAAAGAAAATGAAGATGATGGCGCAATCGGACACGATTCCGGATATTTTCTGGATGCTGCCGGCTCCAGCCAAGGAAATGAACAAGGCCGGTCTTCTTCTCGATCTGAATGAATTTTTGAAAGAAAATCCTGAAATCGCTGCCAGTATCGACTCCAAGATGGTAAACGCTTACCAGGATGGAGGGAAACAATTTGGTTTGCCTTATCAAGCATTGGTCACGGGATTGTGGTACAACAAAGCGCTGTTTGACCAATACGGGCTAAAAGTTCCAGAAACCTACGATGAACTGCTCGCGGCAGTGAAGGTGTTCAAGAAGAACAATGTGGTCACTATAGCAAAAGGCGCGAAAGACACATTCAGTACATGGGCTTTCCTCGGGATGCTAACCCGCTATGGGTTCTTCGACAAGATCGATAATATACAAGCTGGCACCGAGAAATTCGAAAATCCGGATTTCCTGAAGCTGTTCAATAAGATCGATGAGCTTCGTATAAACGGCGCGTTCCCGGACAATGTAACCACGCTTTCCTACTTCCAGGCGGTCGAAATGTTCACGGCCGGCAAAGCGGCCATGCTGGATGCCGGCGTATGGGAAACCAAAAAGATTGAAAGCAGCCCAATCGCGAAGACCGTCGGCTTCTCATGGGGACCGACATTCGCAGATGGCGCAGGCAATCAGAAGATCGCGATGGCTGTAGCCGCGGCGCCGCTCGTCGCAAGCGTAAAGGTGAAAGAGGATGCCGCGAAATATGACGCGGTAACCAAGTTCTTCGGGTTCTTCTACAGCCAGGATGGCGCTGCCGTAATGGCCGAGAACGAAGCTCCGCCCGTCGTGAAATACACAGGCAGTGTGGACAAAGAGAAATATCCGGTCTACGCGGACGTCATCAGCAAATTGAATGAGCCGGGCTGGGACCGTCCAGCTGCACAACCTGACCTCGTTCTTTCCGAAGCTGTAGCCAATCAGCTGAACGACAGCATTTATGGCGTAATTAACGGAATCTATAAACCGGAAGAGGCGCTGAAGCTGATTGACAGCAAAGTTTCGAAATAATGAATCGGGTAGCGTTCAGCCGGCACCCGAGAATGCCGGCTGGACCTTCATACTCCATAAGACAGGGAGAGAGCGTGATGATTTGGCTTAGTAAACGAAGATACATCCTGGGAATGCTTCTTCCGACCTTACTTGTATATCTGATCTATATCATTCTGCCGGTGATTGTTTCCTTCTATTATAGTTTTACGACCTATACCGGAATCGGAGCTGCAGAATTTGTTGGGCTTAAAAATTACGTGACCCTATGGCAGGATTCCTTATTTTGGATATCGCTCAAAAATACGTTCATTATATTAATTGTCTCCATCGTGCTTCTGCTGCCGGGATCCTTCCTGCTAGCCTTGCTGCTGAATCTAAAGATAAAGAGCGGCAATGCAATCAAGGCGCTTAACTTTGCTCCAAGCATTATCGCGCCAATTTTGATTGGGTTAATCTGGGTATTTATTCTCGACCCGCAAATGGGGCTGATCAATGTGTTCGCCAAGAGCTTAGGATTGAATCAACTAGCTCTGCAATGGATTGGCGGAAAGTCGTTAACTCCATATTCGGTAGGCGTTGTATTCACCTGGCAAATGATTGGGTTTCTGGCGACTATTTTTCTAGCCGGCTTAAAGATGATTCCGCGTGATGTATATGAATCAAGCTCCATCGACGGGGCGGGCAAGCTGCAGCAATTGTTCAACATCACGATTCCGATGCTGAATGAAACCGTTAAAATCAATGTCGTACTGATTATTACAGGCGTATTTAAAATTTTCGAAACTGTTTTGCTGTTAACGAACGGAGGACCTAACCACCTGTCGGAAGTCTTGGTCACGTATATGTACAATGTTACCTTCACTTCAGGTGAATATGGCTACGGAATGTCAATCGCTACCGTGACCTTCCTGCTCACGATGGTATTCTCCCTTGTCTACATGGGACTCAGCAAAAAAAACATCGAGGAATAGGGGGGAATGCGATGAGCGATTTAGCAAAAATCAGTTCCGGACCGGCAGTCAAGAGAGTGAAAGGGAAACAACATAAGCTTTCTGAAGGACGCGGCGGCACAACCGTCCTTGCTTACATCGTAACCATATTCATACTGCTTCCTTTATTGTGGATGGTTCTCTTATCCTTCAAAACGAACAGCGATATCCTGAACAATCCGTTCAGCTTCCCCAAGACAATCAGCTTTGGCAATTACGCACGCGCCTTGGAGACATTGAATCTGGGATTACTATATAAGAATACGTTTGTTATCGCTGCGATTACGATCGTGATCGAAATCTTGATCACCTTCATGAGCTCTTACGCTTTGACGAGGATGATATTCAGGTCGGAGAGGCTAAAACGCTCCGTCACTACCCTTTTATTAATGGGCCTTGCCATACCGGCATTTATTCTGCTGTTTCCCGTATATCGGCTTACGATTTTTTTTGGGATTACTAATACGTATGCATCACTGGTCATCCCCTATATCGCAACGTCCATCTCGTTCAATACCCTTCTGTTTACAGGATTTTTGAGGGGATTTCCGAAGGAAGTTGAGGAGGCGGCGGTCATTGACGGGTGCGGTCTATTCACCTTGGGCAGAGCGGTGGTGTTCCCGATCATCATGCCTGTTGTGGCTACCGTTTTCATCTTTAATGTGCTGTATATCTGGAATGAATTCCCTTTCGCGGTGACATTGATCAGCAATGAAGCCATGACTACGATATCGCTTGGCATTTCACAGTTCAAGGGAAGGTTCAATATTGACTACGGCGGCATTATCGCAGCCAGTATCCTGTTGATTATTCCACAGCTTGCCTTCTTTGTTTTCTTCCAACGATTCATCATTGAAGGCATGACGGCAGGCGCAGTAAAAGGCTAGGCGGAACGTTTTCTAACAGCAACAAACCATTTCCATATAAACCATACAAAAGGAGAAATCATCTATGCAAAATCAATCGTTAAACCTTGAGAAATCATCTATGCACAACCAATCGTTAAACCTGCTCAGCAGACTTACTCAGGTCAGGGAAGTCCGCTCTGCTCGGGTATCCAGCTGGGATCAAGACGGTCGCAATCAGGATTACTGGATGATTCCGGCCGGTGAGTCGGTTGTTCTGGGCGACATCGAAGGACCGGGCAGCATCTCGCATATCTGGATGACATCGTTCTGCCGCAGAACTCATGGCCCAAGCGTCATTAATCCGGAAGGCGGCGGCAATATCGCACCGGTAAATGAAATTCATAACGCGCTTGGCGTCACGTGGGAGACGGCTGACCCGGCTTGGTACCGTAAAGTGCTGATCAAGATGACTTGGGACGATCAATCGCACCCTAGCGTGCTTGTTCCTTATGGCGATTTCTTCTGTATTGGACATTCCATGCCAGGCAATTTTGCTTCGCTTCCGTTCACAGTTTCCGTTAAACCGGAGGAACAGTTCAAGTTCGGCGGTGTTGCATCGGTCAACTGTTACTTGCCAATGCCTTTCAACAAGAAAGCTAAAATTGAAATCATCAATGAGAACGATGTACCGTTCGGTCTCTATTTCCATATCGATTATGAGCTCTACAAGAAGCCTTTCGGTGATGACACAGCGTATTTCCATGCGCAATGGCGCCGTGAGAACCCATGTGACGGCTGGGGTCCCGATCTTCAGGTAAATACGCCGGAGGTGAACCGTGTAGCGAATCTTGACGGAGCTGGAAACTACGTCATCCTGGAGACGGAAGGGAAAGGCCACTATATTGGCTGCAATCTATCCGTTACCCACTTCCAGGGAAGCTGGTGGGGAGAGGGGGACGACATGTTCTTCATCGACGGCGAGAAGCTGCCGAGCATTGTCGGCACAGGCGCGGAAGACTATTTCAACCATGCCTGGGGCATGCAAAAGAACGCCTTTCCGTTCCACGGCTCCATCGTACACGAGAGCGACGTTCCCGGCTACCAGGTCTCGTACCGGTTCCATATTACCGATCCGGTTCATTTCTCGGAGAGTATTAAAGTCACCATCGAGCATGGGCATGCCAATCATCTGTCCGATGACTGGTCTTCAACGGCTTATTGGTACCAGACGCTGCCGTCCAAACCGTTCGGCATTCTTCCGGTAGAAGAGCGGATCCAACTAATGCCGCAATTCCCAAGCCCGGGCCAGCTGAAGAAGGTAGAGCTTAATGACGAGATGAAAGAATCGTATGAGCTCGCAAAGGAACGAATGGCAGCGTATTCGGAAGGGCGGACGAATCAAGTTCAGAAGAAATCGGACAGACTTTCCATGCACTCCCAAGGAAATATTGAACAGAGCAAGAATATCCGCAACTCGTTTAAATAAGAGATTCATATTGGTGCGGGACCTCATGGTCCTGCAGCTATCAACAGTAGGAGGAACAAATGTGGAAATACCAATCAAAAGGATCTCCCATAGAGAAGCGTTATTGAAAGCGGAACATTCCATCGCCAAGATAAAAGATACCGTAAATAAGGATTTGAGCCGATTAAAATATCATTTTATGGCACCGGCATATTGGATCAACGATCCAAATGGACTTATCTTCTATAAAGGCGAATATCATCTCTTCTATCAGCATTACCCGTATGGTTCTAAATGGGGCCCTATGCATTGGGGACATGCGAAGAGCAAGGACCTGGTGCATTGGGAACATTTGCCGATCGCCCTGGCTCCCAGTGAGCCCTACGATCTGGATGATCGGGGAGGCTGCTTCTCCGGGAGCGCTGTGGACGACAACGGCGTCCTGACGCTGCTTTATACGGGAACGGTCATTAAAGACGGGAAACTCATTCAAACGCAATGCCTGGCTACAAGCGAAGACGGGATCACTTTCGAGAAATATGAAGGAAACCCTGTTATTACGGGCCCTTCCGAAGATGGCTCTGCGGATTTTCGTGATCCAAAAGTATGGAAACACGATCAATTCTGGTATATGGTAGTCGGCTCCAGGAAAGACGATACCGGTAAGGCATTGTTATATAAATCGCCAGACCTTCGTGCCTGGGAATATGTCGGCGTACTTGCGGAAAGTGACGGGACAATGGGTTATATGTGGGAATGTCCTGATTTCTTCGCGCTTGGAGACAGGCATGTCCTGTTGTTCTCACCAATGGGAATGGGCAATCGCAAAACGGTCTATCTGGTCGGAGATATGGATTATGAGACCGGCAAATTTACTTGGGATACAATGGGCGATATCGATCACGGTTATGAGTATTATGCGCCGCAATCGTTCTTGGACGGCAAGGGACGGCGGGTGATCATTGCCTGGTTGAACGCCTGGGATTGGATGCCGTGGTTCAAGAACTTTGGTCCAACGGAGAAGAATCACTGGTGCGGCGCATTGTCCGCTCCGCGGACAGTGGAATTGGATACCGACGGCAGGCTGCGGTTTGCTCCAGTGGAAGAATTGCAGGTGCTTCGTCGGGAGCGTTATCGTCTTGTAGATACGATCGTCTGTCCTGGAGCCGATGTGCTGCCCAAATATGCGGGCAGCGATTGCATGGAAATTATGGCGGAGTTTCAATTGACCGGTTGCCAAGCGGAAGAGGTCGGATTTGTGCTAAGGGCCGCAAGCGATGGAACACAGCGGACACTGCTTGTATACAATGTCCGCACAAACGAGCTTCGTTTCGATCGCGATCAATCCGATGGGTGGAGTGAGGGCGTTCAGTCGGTTACCTTGGAGCGATCAGGGGAAGAAGCGCTGAAGCTGCATATCTTCATCGATACTTGTGTGATCGAAGTATATACGGATAATAACCGTACAGTAATGACCAACAATATTTATCCGGATCCGGGCAGTATCAATATGGAAGTTTTCTCAGTCGGCGACGAGGTAAGGATGAGTTCGATCGATATCTGGAAACTGCGTTCCGCGTGGTAACGCATATAGCAGTAGAACCATCTTCTTATCAAGATGGTTCTTTTCTTTTAAATGCGGAAAAGTGACATTTCTCTTGACGGCTTATTGAAATTGGAATAATATAAATTCAAATGCAAGTGAACACTTGCAAACATTTTGTAAGGAGAGAGATGAACATCAGCAAAAATATGAGCAGCAGCGATAAGCTGCTGTCGGCAGCGATTGATCTAATCGCGGAGAAAGGCTACAATGGCGTATCAACCAAGGAGATTGCCGCCGCGGCCGGGTTGAACGAAGTGACGCTGTTTCGTCAATTCGGGAGTAAACAATATCTTTTCGAAGCTGCCATTGACCGTTTTCATTATACCGAAGAGATGAAAAAGCTTTTTAATGAGAAGCTCACTTGGGATTTACATGAGGACTTGCTCCTAATCAGCCGAACGTATCATGAAACAATGAACCGCAACCGGAAAATGATTCAGATCTACCTCAAGGAAGGCAGTAATTTTTCCGGGTTTCACGAAAGAGCAAACAAGCATCCCCAACAATTAAAAGAGATGTTGACGAATTATTTCACTGCGATGTCCGAGAAGGGCAAAGTGATCCGGACGAACCCGGAGCTGCAGGCGTTATCTTTTATGTGGATGAATTTCGGCGCCTTTATAAGCAGCTTGAATACCGATGATTCCTATACGACCGTGACGAAGGAGGCTTTTATAACGGAGAGCGTGCAGTTGTTCGCTAGGGCATTAACCCCCTAGTTTTTTTTACAAATTGAATGTAAGTAAGTACATGCATACAAAAAGGAGGATATAAACAATGGAAACGGAAGTTCAACAGCAAACAGGAGAGAAATTGATCCGCATATTGATGTTCACGCTCACCCTTTCCGTGATGAGCGCGTTCATGTTTAATCTCGTACTTCCCCAAATAAGCGAAGAGTTTGATCTTACCATCTCGCAGGTAAGCTGGGTCTCATCAGCGTATGTTCTGATTTATGCGATAGGATCAGTCACTTACGGCAAGCTGGCGGACAGCTTCAAGCTCAAAAATTTAATAACGTTCGGCTTGATATTTTTTGCTGTCGGTTCATTGATCGGCCTTGCCTCCCAAGCATTCTGGATGGTGCTTGCCGGTAGATGCTTGCAGGCAGTAGGCGCTGCGGTTATCCCGGCAACGGCGATGCTTATTCCGATCCGATACTTTGCCCCAGAGAGAAGAGGCTCTGCTATAGGTACAGCAACCGTAGGTTTAGCTCTTGGCAATGCTCTTGGTCCCGTTATTTCCGCTTTTATCGTCAGTTTTGCTCATTGGCGCTGGTTATTTTGCGTACCCCTTCTCCTCTTGCTTACACTGCCCTTTTACCGCAAATATTTGGGGGATGAGCAAAGTAAGCCAGTCAAAAAATTTGACTTGGTTGGCGGAGGGCTGCTGGCTGCCACAGTGGCAATGCTGCTTCTAGGCGTTACGAATGGAACCTGGTTCTTTATTACCGGCGGTTTACTTGTTTTGGTATTGTTCATCATACGAATTCGTTCCATAGACGATCCGTTTATTCAACCGAAACTTTTTAAGAACAAGAGGTATACTGTCAGTCTATCGATCGTTTTTCTAATAAGCGGGATTGGTTTTTCCCTTGCGTTTCTAAGTCCTTTGCTGCTGGCCCGTGTACACCAACTGCCGCCAAGCTGGATTGGCTTTGCTATGGTTCCTGCAGCAATAGCCTCGGCCATTCTTGGGCGAAAGGGCGGCAAGCTGGCAGACTTGAAGGGGAACTCGTATTTATTCTTTCTTGCATCCGGATCGTTATTGACTTGTTTTGTATTACTTTCAACCTTCACAGGAATTTCTCCGGTATTCATTGCCGTCTTTCTGATTTTCGGTAATGTAGGGCAATCCTTTATGCTCATTGCCATGTCCAATTCGATTTCAAGGACATTGCCAAAGGAACAGGTCGGAGTGGGCATGGGTATTTTTTCGATGCTGAATTTCATTGCTGCAGCAATGTCTACAGGGATTTACAGCAGGGTAGTCGATCTCGGATCCGATATTCACTGGAACCCGGCCTATTTCTATCCTAGCGGCTTCACTTACAGCAATATATATTTCGTTCTTGCCGCCTTGCATGTAGGCATTCTGTTGTTTTACTATATCCAGTTTGGCAGTGCAAAGAAAACAAGCGTTCAAATGGAAAGCTGAAGGCTTTTAGATCACATAATAACTAGAAGGAATATTCGTGGCCTAGTTCAAGACAAGAAAGCGATTATTCCTTTAGTAATCCTTAGTAATTTCAGCGCGAATGGAATTAACACCCCCCGCATTTCATTTTATTGGAATTGTTATGGTCAGCTCGAATCCGTCCATCATTACTAGGTTGATCCCAACGTGTTTCCCCTTAATAAACTTCCTTATCGTTAATCCATAACCTGATTTGATCGCTTTAAGCAGCCATTTGCTTCAACAAATGAATTTGTCCAAATACTTGGGTAACCACCGGTACGAAAACTATCAGTGGATTTCATCGCGAAGTAAAATAGGAAACGTATGAAAGCCTTCTAAATATATGCAGAGCGACGGCTATCTAGATAACGATCGTTTTTTAGACTTTTTAAACAACAGCTTAAAATGCACCAAATTGACCATTGTTTTAGTCTATTAAAACGTCTAATATTCAAGGTGTATTAAATAGACTAATTGATAGACAAAAGGGGATTGGGAAATGGTTAAAATTGGCTATGCACGTGTTTCAACTTCCGATCAGTCCATGGATTTGCAAATCGATTCTTTGAAGGATTCCGGATGCGATCGTATTTTCGAGGAAAAGGTCTCCGGAAAGAAAAGTGATCGACCAGAGTTAGCTCGCTGCTTGGAGTCCTTGCGTTCCGGGGATACATTAGTCATCTGGAAATTGGATGGCCTTGGTCGGACGACTAAGCAGTTAATCGAGCTTTCACATGATCTTAAGGAAAGAGGAATCAATCTGCAGATCATCACACTGGGAGTAGATACCAGCACGCCGGCAGGCAAGCTTTTTTTTGCTATTATGGCTGGCTTGGCTGAAATGGAGGCAGAGACGATTCGAGAGAGAACCCAGGCCGGTTTACAAGCCGCTCGGGCTCGGGGTAGAAAAGGAGGAAGACCACCACTAGATAAGAGCAAAGTTGAAATGGCGTTGCTTCTATATGATAGTCGGAAATATACCATAAAAGAAATAACCGAACAGACCGGAGTATCTAAAGCAAAGCTTTATCAAGTTCTCAAGAACAAAAACGCTTGAATCGGAAATTTTGCTTACAGGCTTATAGAATTTCAGCGATTCTTTTTTAATCGGACTCCTTTGCCTGCGGCCATGGGAGTAAGAAGAAATCCGGACAGAGATACGGGCCGGCAGCAGAGTTGCAACTGCGTGGCCATCCTGGAGGCGGCGTTAAGCTCCCATGGAAGAACGCAATTACTTCTATAATCTGTGGTGTCGCGTGAGCGGCAATGGGCAGGATAACGCAATAGCCACCCAGAATATGTATTGACAAAACGTTCCTTACAAAAAGGAGAGTTATGATGAAACCTCTTCATATTGAGATGTTATGTAACAATTTAGGGCTTGGGGAGATCATTGTAGCTCCTATAGTATTATCAGGCGGTTTTTTACATCGTATGTATTCAATACAAACCACCTCAGGCAGATATGTAGTCAAAGCGTTAAACCCAGAAATTATGAGCAGACCAACAGAGATGCAAAACTTCATCAATTCAGAACGTATTGCAATTCATGCTGCAAACTATGTACCTGCACTACCGGCTAAAAAGTTTAATAGTACTTCTATCCAACAAGTAGATGACCAATTTTGTCTTGTATTCGATTGGATAGAAGGCAAAAGCCTACGACCCCGTGACATAAATACGAGTCATTGTGAAAAAATAGGTGGCATCCTTTCATCTCTACATAAGGGCAACTTCTCAGATCTCGGGATAGTGAATAATAGCTCGGTGGATCGGCAACCAACTGATTGGAGTTTTTATTTAAAAAAAGGACAAGAGACTAATGCTGAATGGGCAAATTTATTATTCGAAAATATTGAAATGCTTGACGACTGGAACGCCATAGCAATAATCTCCGCTAATGAACTTGCTTATGAGCTGGTTATCAGTCATGGCGACTTAGATCCTAAGAATGTTATGTGGGATAATATCTATCCAACTCTTATTGATTGGGAGTGTGCTGGATTTAGGAACCCTAAAGCGGACTTAATTGAAACGGCTATTTATTGGTCAGAAAATGAGTCCGGCGAGATTGACAGAGACAAATTCTTAGCTTTCATTGCCGGCTATAAAGGAAAGCAAGAACAAATCCAAGCAAACTGGAGAATGATATTGGCAAGTGGATTCTTAGGGAAGTTAGACTGGCTAGAATATAGTCTAAAGCGGTCTTTATGGATTGATTGTACGGAGAGAGAAGAACAGGAAGCTGGGACCGCACAAGTTGCAGGAACCTTAGCATCCATAAGGCGTTACGCAGAGACGATTACTGATATTGAAGGTTGGCTAAGAGTAATTATAAGTTAACTGGGAACGATAGCTCAAAAACAAGAAACCGACAATAATGGATGTATTAGGAGGGCAACTTGAGAAGAAGAATAGGTATAACTGCTACTTTAATTGTTGTCATGATATTTATAAGTTCCATTTTTATCAATCAAAAATTTATTTTCAATCCTATCTTATTTCAGCAGGATAAAATAACAAGTAATGACTGGAGTATTTATAGATACCCAGCTCAGATTGAATACTTATCATTTGAAGATAATGGCTGGACAGAAACCTCAATAGTAAATAACAAGAAAGAGATTCATTTTATTTTTAAGGAATTGAAAAAAAATAAAGAAAACGTGTTATCTCAATCGGACTTTTTTAACCACAATAAGGAAATGGGTAAAGAAAAAATGGTTGTTATTAGACATTTGACTTCTGAGAAAGAAGAAGAAAGTCCAATTATATTCCAATTCAGATATTACGAAAATGGTGTTGCCGCGGATTTAGGCAATGGTATTGATTTTGTACCGATTTCTGATGAACTGAAGGAATTATTGGAGAAATTGAACTAACTATATCCCGATGACCGTACAGTTCTTAATTGAGCTAATCACATTGAAATTGAGGAAATATCTTTGAGCTTGCTTAAGGAATATTTGGCAAAAGAGGCAGAACGGTTAAAACCAAGCAGCTTAGGACACCTTATTCTATTTGTGCGATCCCTATTTCGTTTTGCATTTGAAGAAGGGCATATTGCCCGAAATCCATCTCTTAAATTAAGAGAACCAAAAACGGAAAAACGCATTCCTAAATTTCTGATTGAGGAAGATGTTATCCAACTTAAGATTTCTTGTCTGTCGAATCGAGAGCGTGCTCTTTTAGAATTTTTATATTGTACAGGTTGCCGCGTTGGTGAAGTACAGAAAATAGACATCGAAGATATAGATTGGGAACATTGCTCAGCAATTGTAAATGGAAAAGGGACAAAACAGAGAGAGATTTATTTTACGACTGAGTGTAAGGTATGGTTAAAGAGATATCTGGGAGATAGACAGGATTTGTGTAAAGCTCTATTTGTAACAGAAACATATCCGATCCGTAGGATGGCGATCCCTACAATACGATGGACAGTCAAAAAAATGGCAAGCCGAGGCATGGTTGCGGTGAATGTATACCCTCATCGATTTCGTCATACATTCGCTTGCCATCTACTGGATAATGGTGCACCGTTAGATTTCATCCAGGGGATGCTTGGCCATGAGAAGGCATCCACTACCCAAATATATGCCCAACTTCGGGGCGAACGTCGTAAAGAGTTGTATCGTCGCTATTTTTAAGTGCTTCTTTGGGGCTCCTCTAAACTATCTGGCAGCATAGCGCAATGAGTTTTGGTTAGTTTTACAAATTGACATTTTTTATCGGCGGAGGTGTGGATCAGGTGGATTATATAATCGTCATTTTTTTACTTCTAAAAATTATTGCAATCCTTCTTAGAATTAACTCGAAATTACCTGGGCGTGATTTGGCAAAGGAAGCATAGATCGGTACTACAAACAAAAGGAGGATGAAATGAAGAAGGAACAGCAAGGTGAATTATTACGGGTACGTTAGCTCACTGCGCCACGAGGCGCTGTAAATAGATGCTTCTACTATGAAGCGGAGGGTTACCTCATACCCTGTCAGGCTAGGATGGCATGCGTCAGATTAGAGCAAATTCGGGGTGTGAAGCCCATCTAACAATGTACCTGTGAGGAAAATCCATCTTTCCAAGAAGCAGGGCTAGCCTCTATGACCTGCCATGGTCAGCGAAAGCAAAGTCATGTACGAAGCGCGGTCAGGTACAACACTCGAAACGAATGGATGATACGAGTGGGTGGAATGAGCGACATGTCCTTGAGCTTGACAGGTCGACCCGATTCTAATAAGAATCGATGGTTGCAAGGATACAGAGGTACAATCCTGCAAATCTTCCCCGCGTATAGTGACGACCTACAGCAGCGAGACGACTTACAGTGAACGTGGGAACCCCTTCTTTCGGTCCCATTGGGACTGGACAGCTGACGTTAATGTGAAAGAAGGGGGACGGAGGATTCGTAGTAGTCTGAGATAGGGAAAGCCTATTACATGGCGAAGGAATCCAGTCTAAAGTCAGTACGTATTTGCAAAGTAGGGCCCCTGCGGATTCAAGACCAGGGAGCGATTGCGCTTTTCTTCCTTCGCTCTATTCTTCTTTTGAGGATAGAGAATCGAAACCCAAATACGGCTAGCGCGACATGCGCCGCTTTATGCAACTTTAGATGGAGAGCCGAATGCCTTGAAAGGGGCACGTCCGGTTCGGAGAAGGGCGTGACCGTCTAACTGCCGATCGGAAGATCGGTGGGTCGGGTTGCGCCTATTCTACACAAAACCTCAGCCGGCAAGAACGACCGACTGAGGTTTTTATGCTAAATAGCGAGGCGACTGAAATAAGGCCCAAGCCAGTCCTTCTCATGCGTAACAATATAAGTCCAGCTAAAATCCACCGAAACTATATATATATCTGATTGATCATGCAAATCTTCGATGGTTAGGTTATCTGCGTTTTCAAGACGTAGTGCGTAATCCGAATGTTGATAAAATAGAAAACAAGGACCTTTAGGTTCTTGTATAAATGCTTGCACTGCCGCTTCCTTTTCGAGACATTCTTTCCGACTATAGCTGAATAGATGCCATAGATAGCCACCTTCATCTTTAAGAAAGATATCTTCCTTATCTTTTTCACTTAGATGAGATGCAAAATGAATTTCCCATTGTGAGCGCAGATAACCACCCCATATCGGAATCTCTAGCACTGGCATTTTTTTCTTTAGGCGTTCTGAAATAACCATATTCACTTATCCTCCACAAATCACTATCCTTGGAATTATAACATTAACTAAACCTACGTGTTAAACTAACAGGTACGATAGTGCGAGCAGAATGTTACGGCAGCTACTCCATCGTTTTTGATCGGAACAGGATAAAATGGAATCCAACAATTGATAAATTGTAAGTGAAAAGGTATTTCCTTTACAACAATTTGGACTGTTCATTTTTTTAGGCTAGTTCATTATAATTATGTCATAGTAAATTTAGTGAGGTCGAAAATTAATGAATAAAAGCACAACTTGTCCAAACTGTAGAACACAAATTACCGCTAATCAAATAGCTAAACTGCCGTAGTGAATTGGGGGGAGATAACAATTAGAGAATGAACCTGCGCAGAAAAGGATATTCGTGCTCGAACACGTTAGGCTATAAGACCCTTAGGAGAAGAAGTCCGTCTTCTTTCTCCGAGGGGTCTTACTTTGTTGAAAAAAACCACTCAACTATCGGGCCGTTTATCGTGGAACGTCAAAGCTCCATTAAGCATCCTCTGCTGCTTCTCTTGGCTCAAAATTCGGATACAGTATTATAGATTTCATATACCTCCGCAACCTCCTAGGGATAGGATAACTTCCCTGTGACTTTGGTTGTGGAGATTTTTTTTGTACATAATGAACTTTATTAACCTCTGCGATCTCTTATCTATGAAATGGGGTGAGAACTTGAATGTAAGCCGTCTTGTCAAACAAGCCCAAAAAGGCAACAAGGAAGCTTTATTACAACTAATCATAGCCGAACAGGACGCTTATTATCGTCTTGCCTACAGCTACATGAGAAATGAGCATGACACGATGGATGCCATGGAAGACATGATTGTTACGCTTTATGAAAAGCTGGATCAATTGCAAAAACGCGAGGCCTTCTACAGCTGGAGCAAAACCATTCTCGTCAATCGTTGCAAAACAATACTCCGCAAAAATGAACGATTTCTTCCACTTGAAGACGAGCGAGAACCATCACTTGCTGCACTAACTGACGATAATCCATATCGCGATACAGAGTCTGAGATGGACATGCAGGTGCTGCTCTCTCATTTGAATGCACGGCAGCGGGAAGCGATCGAACTTCGTTACGTACACGATTTTCCGTATCAGACGATTGCGGAGATGACCGGTGCACCGGTTGGCACAATCAAATCAAGAATTTCGCAAGGCATACAAAAACTGAAAGCGATAATCGGAGGTGATCGTTATGAAAATGATCGAGGAGAGATTGCAGGAGTACAAACAGAACTTGAATATCGTAAAGGCTCCGCAAGACCTTGAGGATAGGCTTCGAAAGGCACTTGAGCCTGTTCCCGCTAAGAAAAGAACGAGGAATAGAGCGAGAACATGGGTTGCAGCAACAGCTGCAGCACTTCTACTCATTATCGGAACTTACCAATATCCTGCATTCGCTTATTACGGAGGTAAATTGCTCAATAAAATCGAGTTAAGCTCGCTCAACTTTTCAGAATTGGCGGAACAAGGATACGGTCAAACGGTCAACAAAAGCAAAACGCTTGATGATGGCACTGTCATTACCATTAACGGGGTTATTGCGGACGATAACGCATTGCTAATGTATTACACCATTGATCGACCCGCAGGCTCCGTATTTACTGACAATAGTTCATTTCGTTACGACGTGGGTAAAATGCAAGGCTTCTTGACTGATTCAGATCCGAAAGAAGGAATTGGCAGCAATTATAGCAAAGACGAGACCCAGTACGAGGGAGTATATAAATTCGAGCCGGTTAGTCCTTTCTCAAGAACATTAACCGTTACATTCAGTGAGTGGTTAGATAATGGGGAACGGGCATCATATCCGATCTCCTTCAAGTTTGAAGCGAATAAAGCGATGAACAGTATGCTGAAACAAGACATTGCACAATCCGTGCCTGTCGATCAGGGCACTGTCCACTATGACTCCATCACGGCTTCTCCAACATCAACCATCGTGAAGGGTCATTATGAAATGGAGGATGGCGAATACCCGAGATTCCCAGGCCTAACAAAGCTTTATGTGAATGGAACGGAAGTGAAAGCTTGGGGAATGCAGTCGAGTCGTTCGAATGAAGATGGGATTCCGGGATTCGAACTTGAGTTCGATGTGCTTCCGACAGACAAGATCGAGACCGTTGAGCTTGTACTCGAAACTGCGGCCGGCTATCAGAAAGTGGAGGAACCGATCTCCCTGACCTCGCCATCCGATCGATCCATCCGAATCGGCGATGAAAAGCTGTGGATTCGAAGCGTAACCAAAACCGATACAGGCTATGATGTCGTTATCGCTAGGAAACAATTCACGTACTTGGATAAGGAACAAATGTCCGTCCAAGCTGGCGGTAACGCAGTTCCCGTATCTTCCATTTCGACGTCACGTCCATGGGATCTGAACAACGGCAACATCCTGTGGGAGCAGACGTATTCTTTTAACACAATGGAGGATCCGGAACACCTGCTGCTGGACGGATTTCACTATATTAAAACTTACAACAAGACAATATCAATCCCTGTAGATATCAAATAAATTAAACGCACGAGGGTGAGGCAAAGCTAATCGATAAACGCAACGGTTCAGCGCGCTAACGGATAAGGAAGGTACACGATGGCATTGGGGATGGTAACGCCGCCTAAGAAGCAAGAGTTACTACGACAACGAGCAGCCGTATTAAAGCAGTACGAGGTCTTCTGTTACCAAGTCGCTTATTACTTACTCGAGGATGAAACACTGGCGGCCCAAGCTGCCAGTCAAGCTTTGTTCGAATTATTGCAGGATGAGGAATTTTATTATCAAAACGAGTACGTCCAAAAACAAAAGATAAAACAATCCGTTATAAAAAATTCACTGCTCAGAAAAGCCCCTTCTTATTGAAAAGGAGGGAATTAAATTACGAAAAAGGAAGGCGATGGACCCCATACGCCTTCCTTTTTCACTGGGCGTTGAGCTAACGGATACGATAGCAATAAGCACGAAGAGACGGCAGCCGGTGAAATTGCTTGCCGAGATTAACGCAACTATACCACTTCGATTCCGTTTAGTTATTAGGAGATATTTTCCGAATGGGGGTATTAATAATGAGATGTATAAAATTCGGTATTTTGACTGGTTTATTACTTCTAATTCTTATTGGATGCAGCAATAAAATCACAGGTGATGAAAAAACTGCTGAACAATACGTTATGGCACAAGGATATAAAATTACTTCCTACAAAGGCGAAGTTCATAGCTACACTTTAGACAAAAGTAAACTTTTCGGAGGTACGGAATCAATACCATTTCAAAATGCGTGGAGAGTTCAAAAGGCAGAGCCCGATTTGTATTTCGGAAAAGAAATAACAATATATGGCTTCACCGTTTCAAATCATCCTTTGGAAATGATATTTAAGGCTAAGAGCAATGTTTATATAATGCTTTCCGAAGGTAAAGTTATTGGTGGTTATGCTTTTCCGGATGTCGATGGTATGGTAGGGGGAGTTTATTCATTGGAAGGTAAAACATTGGAGGAAGTAACAGGGTTGAGTTATAAAGAGTGGAGCGATAATTGGAAGAAGAAATACGGCAATCCATTGAATGCTAACGGGTACGATAGTTGAACACCGAAAGGGCTGCCGAGTGGTAGCCCTTCGTTACGCTCCCATGGAAGAACGTACATTTGTTCAACTAACTATTGAATTATGTAGTACAATTGGGTGGATTATTGAGATATTAATGATATTAATGTGAAGGGAAAGACAAATATGTTAATTGAACTTTCTCATATTATTCAAGATAGAATGCCGGTGTATCCAGGTGATACAGAGACAGAATTGGTGCAATCCAAGTACATAGAGCATAATCACTACAACAATCATCAGATGACTATAAACATGCATGCAGGTACTCATATCGATGGCCCCATGCATCTAATCGACTGCAACGTTTATCTTAACGAATTTCCTCTGGAGACCTTTATAGGAGAAGGGTGTTTGTTAGATGTATCTGAAGAAACCACTATTAATTACAAGGAAGAGTATGAGCAATTAATCAAGCAGAAACAAATAGTGATTTTGTATACTGGCCACAGTAAGTTCTTTGGACAATCAAAGTATTTTGAGGATTATCCGGTACTAACAGTTGAGTTTGCGGAGTTGTTAGTAAGGAAACAAGTAAAAATGATAGGCTTGGATACACCGTCACCTGATAAATATCCATTTGAGGTACATAAGTGTCTATTTCAAAATAAGATTTTAATTACAGAAAACTTAACGAATGTAGAACAACTACTCAATGTAAACTCATTTGAAATTATAGCACTACCTTTACATATCAGAGCGGACTCTTCCATAGCGCGTGTGATTGCGCGGGTGAAATAGCTCTCATCTCATTAAACGTTGTTAACGCTCCCATGGAAGAACGCAATTACTTCCATAATCATGGTGTCGTGTGAGAGGCATGATGGCTAACGGGCGATAGTGGGGGGCTTGCTTTGGCAGCTCCTCTCTTGGTTTATTGAAGTAACGGGCAGTAGAGCGTGGTGAAAGGAGTCGTATTATCACATGCTCAAACCTGCGTTTAGATACTGGCAACCATGATATTTCTGTGCAAGGATTGCAAGGTTCTATTTCCCACCATCACCTATAATTAAACTTGAAAGAAGGATCTGAATGGATTGGCTAGACCGCATGAATAACGCAATGGAATATGTCGAAACACACCTGTCTGAAGCAATCGATTACGACCAAGTGGCTAGAATAGCCTGTTGCTCAACTTACAATTTTCAGCGGATGTTTTCGTTCATCACAAATGTTCCGCTGGCGGAGTATATTCGGCGCAGGCGGCTTACCCTTGCCGCATTTGAACTGCAAAACAATGGTGTAAAGGTCATCGACATTTCATTGAAGTATGGTTACGAATCGCCTGAGGCATTTTCCAGAGCGTTTAAAAAAATGCACGGTGTGATGCCGATGTCAGCGCGAGACAAAGGTGTTTCACTCAAGGCCTATCCTCGGTTATCCTTTCATATTTCGATTCGAGGAGATGTGGAGATGAATTACAAAATCGAGGAAAAACAAGGTTTTGAAATGTTTGGCGTTTCGACTTTGGTCAATGCCGATGGCGAGAATCCATTTATTGAAATACCTAAATTTTGGACCAAGTGTATTTCTGACGGAACCGTAAACCGAATCCGTGCTGCAGCAGGTCTGGGGGAACATGGCCAGATCCATGCGGTTTTATACAACAACCAAGGTGAGAGATTCTCCTACATGATCGGTTATTTCTTGCCTCAGAGTGGCTTGCCGCAAGGGTTTGAAAAGCTTCAAATTCCCCCACAAACGTATGCTATTTTTTCAACTGGCATAAACCCCGACGGAAAAAACGATATTCATGATTTGTGGAGACGTATTTTTGGGGAATGGTTTCCGACCTGTGATTATAATTTTGCAAATGGCCCTGAGTTTGAAATGACCTATGATAGAGGAAACGGCATGTACGAAATGGAAGTTTGGATCCCTGTCGTTAAAAAAAGTGAGTCGCAGGCGTAGTACCATATTATTACCTTAGTGTTAGGGGCGATTTCCCATGGAAAGTGTGAACAGAATGGATAATGCAATCATTGCGCAACATGCGCTTGCACAGTACGATATAAACGTTGTATCCGTATCGCCAGTAGCTCAAAGTGGTGCCGCGGTTTTCAAAATTGAAGATAATAATGGATTGTTATACAGCTTGCGTGTTCACAAATCTAAAAGCAGTACGCTTGAAAAGATATGGACGCGCCGAGATGTGCTGGACTCTGAGTTGGTATGGCTGGATGCGCTTAATCTTGATACTAGTCTCACCAGTCTCACCATCCCTGTCCCAAAACGCAATCAGCAAGGGTCGTATGTCACGCAAGTGGACGAAATTTATTGCACGATGCTCAGTTGGGTAGCAGGCGAGCAAAAACAATACTTTACCAACGAGCAAGAAACGAAATCCACCGCTGAAATGACGGCAGCTTTGCACCATCATGCCAGTAAGTGGCAGCCCCCTTCATCTTTTGACCGTCCAACGAATAATAGTGCACGCATACGGATCGCTCTGGACATGCTCAAACAGCGGGTATGGGAAGGAGTTTTAGATGAACATGATGTTCATATACTAAGTGTCGCTGGGGAGAGAGCGATAGCTCTGTTCGACACACTCCCTAAAAGTAAGATGACTTGGGGCGTATTGCACGGTGATATCGTTCCTCCCAATATCGTGTTTGTAGATGGGGTTGCAAATCCCATTGACTTTGGCGCGTGTGGACTCGGTTATTTTCTCACTGACTTGGCCATCACATTTTTTTTTATTCACCCCCATGCCAGACAGCAATACATTGATTGGTATGGAAAGCACTTTCCGCTACCGAATGATTATGTGGCACAATTAGAAGGATTATTTATTGCTTTACGGCTAATAGTGATGATGAACGCTCTCGGTGTGCCTGACGCGAACAACTGGCTACCGACGGATGTGCAAAAGTCTGCGTCTCGTGAATTTGGCAGGTATGCAATTGGGGAAGACTTTTTATTTACAGGTACACCATTTTGGGAATGAAATGCACGATAGCTAGTGAGAGTGCGCCGTTAGTCGTTAAGTAACTGGCAGCATAGTTTAAGACCATGTGCGGAGAACCGTATCACAAGTAACGGCAAGTTTTTTCGGAAAATCCCGCAGGGGGCTTGGAAAGGCGCTTTGCCGGGCATGGGTTGGGGAAGGGTTACGCTTGGCGGAAAAGTCGGCACAAACGGGCTTCTGCGAGCTTTTTGGGGTCACAAAACGATGCGGTATCTAGAGGGGGACTTTTGCTTGCGGAAAGCAAAAGCCCCCTCCTCCGTTTTGGCGGAAAGGGCCAGTTCAAAAAAATGTTTTTGGACTGTCGGATCGAACTCAAGCTCGATGCCTGCGACTTTGCTTCGGTCTTTCATGTGGATCTGCTTCACCACGGTCTGAAGAAGCGTCTTCTGCGTCTCGGGAGGCGCGTCTTCCAGTAACTTATGGAACTGGGCGGGCGCCTGTCGGACATGCTGAAGCGGGACGGGATCGGATGTGTTGTCCGCGAGTTGCAGCTCTGCTTCGGCTTTTCGACGTGTGAGTTGTTCGTGTTGGACCTTCAACTCGCTCAGCCGCTCTATGAACAGGTCGTCGTCTACGCCGCTAGTCTCGAAAAGTTTGAAGAACCGCTTGCGCTGGCTCTCGATGGTTGCCAATTCCTTGTCGATTGCCGTCAGTTCCTTCTGGAGAGGGGCGACACTCTTTGTCCGGTCTAGGTTGATCTTCTTGACGACGTCCTCCAGCACTTTCGGCTTCTGGACAGCCTCGGAAAGCCGCTCGAAGACGAAGCTCTCGACCATGTCGGCCTGGACGGAGTTCGAACTGCAAACCCGGCTTCCACGATAGTCTTCGACCTGATCGAGGAGTACCGCCGGAAGTGCTCCGGCGCGGCGCAGGATGTCAAAGTCCTGCTTCGTTTTGATGATTCTCATTCATACATCCCTCCTAAAAATGAAAATGACCCCTTGAAAAAGGGGTCTTGGTGCTGGGCCAAGAATATGATATATGTAAGATATTGCGTTTGATTCGGTTTTCAGAGAAACAAATCGGAAGAATCGCTCCAAAACAGGAGGTAACATATGAGTTCCATTCTAAGAGTTATAGAAAAGCTAAAGTTGAACGTCTTGAATGTTGAAGATGTTCCAGAGTCATTTAGTTCTGATGTATACAAACTTACTCTTGCCAGTGGAGAAAACGTTTTTGTAAAAATTCCATTTAACAAGGATAAACTATTTCGTGAATTTCAGATGCTTGAAACATTAAAGGGTGTAATACCTGTTCCTAAGGTATTGGACATTTGGTACGGGGATGAAAGTACTATTGGAGCATTGCTTCTTTCAGCAATCCAAGGTATGCATTGTACAGGAGACATTGATGAGAAACTCTCTTTTCAAATTGGCGTGTATCATGCTATACTCCATGAGGTTAAAACTCCTGGGTATGGTTACCATGTAACCGATGGTTTTAAGTTGCTTGATCAAAATAATTGGAGATTACATATCAAAAGTAATTTTGAAAAGTGGAAAGAGCCATGCAAAGAGATTCTCGACTCAAAATTGTATGAAAGATGTATTCTTCACTTTGATGGAGTTTTCTCTGCTTTACCGGATCCTGACGGACCGTGCATTGTTCACATGGATTTTAGACCAGGTAATATATTGGTGAATGGTAACGAGGTTGCTGGCATTATTGATTTCGAGAGTGCCCGTGGTGGATCGTCGGAAATAGATTTTACAAAAGTCAATCGATATATTTGGGAAGTCAATCCGAGAACAAAGTTACCGTTCATTGAAGGTTATCAATCGATTCGACCTATGTTGGCTCTGGAAAGAGTACTGCCATTTTATGATTTTTACGATGCTTTCAACGCAGTTGTTTGGTGTAAAAACAGAGGAATTGAAAAAAATCAAACGTTCCTTCAGGAAAATATTCTTACTTTAAGGAATTCGGTGGGTTATTGAGTATAGTTGTTTAGATTTGATAGGGCAGGCCATCCCACAAAGGATGGCCTTTAAACTTGCCGTTACAGACAGCGCGGAGAACCTTATCATAATTAACGGCAAGTTTTTTCAGACAAAACGAAGCACTTTTGAACAGGAAGTCATTCAGCGGTTCTTCTAAACTGAAAAAGAAAGGAGATGAGAAACAGTGGGGGTGCTTCGATTGCTTCGGCAAGCGATTGATTACGTGGAAGAGCATCTGCACACGGACATCGAGATCGACGATATTGCTAGGGCTGCGATGTCATCGAAGTATCATTTTCAGCGGATGTTCCATGCATTGACGGGCTTTACAGTAACCGAATATGTACGCAACCGTCGACTTACACTTGCGGCGGAAGAGTTAGCTGGAACGGATAGTAAGGTCATCGATATTGCACTGAAGTATGGTTATGAGAGTCCAGAAGCATTCGCCAAAGCATTTCAACGGATGCATGGCGTAACGCCGCTTGCGGCAAAGAAAAAGAATGTGATGCTCAAAGCGTTTCCCCGAATCTCCTTTCAAATTCAGATTAAAGGGGAAACCGAAATGAAATATCGCATTGTAGAGGAAAAGGCTTCAACAGTAGTCGGCAAGGACGTCATCATAAAGAAAGACCCTTTCACGGAGATACCGGCTTTCGTGGAGGGAATTTGGAAGAATGGCACGCATGATCGGATTAACGAGGCTGTTGGCAGATCTGTGGGTTCTCTGTTAAACGGATATTACTTTGATTTTAGCGAGGATGGTACTAGGCGCTATATGATGGGTGTCGAGCTGCCGGAAGGAAAAGAAGCCCCAGATGGGCTGATCACCCTTCATGTCCCTAATCAAAGCTATGCGGTGTTCGAAAGTCGAGAATCGATTCCGGATGACGTGGAGATCGGGTTAGAAATCCAAAATGTCTGGAGACGAATTTATTCGGAATGGTTCCCATCTTCAAATTTTGAACAGGTGGAGGGATTGTGTATGGAGAAGTACTATTGGGCAAATGACAGTCACACCGAATCCATTTGTGAAGTATGGATCCCGGTTAGAAGAAAGGCATAATTCTAAATTTTAGGCCCGCCATTTTGGCGGCCTTTTATTATACAGAGAAAACTTGCCGTTACAGACTACGCGGAGAACCGAGGGACGGGTACGATAGTGGAATAACACATGGATGAGCAGGTGCTGCGGTGGCCTGCTCTTTTTAGTAAGCTGACGGGAAGAATTGTGGAATTATTCCAAAGGGTAAACGTAAGATATGAATATTAATATTTACCATATGGGGGTATAGTGCAATTATGTTAAGAGGTGGTAATTCGGAGGTTTTATTAGGATTTTTTGCAAATCTAATTTCGGTTTTCTTTTTATTTTTATTAATTTTTGGGCTTATACAATGCAGGAAAAACCAGTTCATTGCAGGCTTTTACTTCTTTCTTATTATCATAATACTAAGGATCTATGATTTTATTGCACCTTTTACAATAAGTCGACTTGTTGAAGTGAATCGTACTACACTACCGTTACTGACTTTCATTCCTAGAATTATAGAAGTTATTACCTTTATCTTTCTAGTTGTTGGACTGTATCGAATGTGGAAATCTAATTCATTAAAACCATGAGGCTGAGATATTACGGGTACGTTAGAGTTCAATGGGCTGCCGCGCGGTAGCCTTTCGTTCAACCTAATGGGCAAGTTAGTGTAAAAGGCAATCGAAAAATGTATGAGGGAGAATTGAGGCGACGCATTTTAATGATACTTTGTATGACATCGAAGGAGCTGGACGGTAAAATGACAATTGTAAGTAATGAACTAAGACAGAAGAAAATAATAGAGAAGACGGAAGCGTTTGTAATAGCTGAGTTGAGTAACGACCCAACCGGTCATGATTGGTGTCATATTCATCGAGTTGTACAAATGACTAAACGATTAGCTGATGCAGAAGGTGCTGATTTATTCGTTTGTGTATTAGCTGCTCTTTTACATGATGTAGCTGATGAGAAGCTTAATGACTCGAAGGAGAGCGGGCTCCGTAAAGTAGGAGACTGGCTAGAAACTCAATTGGTTAATAAAGAGGAATACAGACATATCTTAGAAATTATCTCAACGATGTCGTACAACGCTGGTACAAATCCACCAATGAGGACATTGGAGGGAAAAGTGGTGCAAGATGCCGATCGTCTAGATGCAATAGGGGCAATCGCGATTGCACGAACTTTTCTCTATGCTGGGTGGATAGGTCATCCTATTCATGACCCTGACTTAATACCCCGTGATTCTATGACACCCAAAGAATATCGTCATGATAAGAGCACCGCAATTAACCATTTTCATGAAAAATTGCTTAAACTTAAGGATCATATAAATACAATTACCGCTAAAAAAATAGCTGAAGAACGTCATCTATACATGGAGCAATATGTGGATCGGTTCTACCGAGAGTGGGAGGGACAAGTGTAGAGTTTGAATGAATGCTTGTATTCTGGATTAGCAATGGAGGTAAGACGGAGGGTATACATACCTCAATGAGCGGTTGGAAAAAGGGAATCGTTACGCTAAACGGGTACGATAGCTTAACATTCTTAACATTCATCAGAACGAGGCTGCCAATGGAACGGCAGCCTCGTTGAGCAGGGTGGGATAGTTTTGGAATCTAGAAGGAATTTCACAATTGAAATTGAATTGTATAACCAGCGGTAAAATACGCTAAAAACTAACTTAATGGGAGTGTTTATATTGAGAATAATTATGATGGAGTTGAGTATGGTGATGTCTCATTAAAAATTAGGAGATGAACAAATTGAAAACAAGATTTGAGCGTACTGCAAATTATGATCCCAGTTGGATAAATGAAAATAAAATGGGCCCTAACCCAATATGGCTTCTTGAAGACCTGACTAAAGACATGAATCTAAGGGAAGGTATGAAAATCTTAGATATGGGCTGCGGGAAGGCAATCACTTCAATATTTCTGGCGAGAGAATACGGGGTACAAGTTTGGGCAAATGATTTATGGGTTAGTCCTACAGAGAACTTAAACCGAATTAAACAAGCAGGTGTCGAGGATCGGGTGTTCCCTTTAAAAGCTGAAGCTCATTCCCTTCCGTATGCTAATGAGTTTTTTGATGCCATAATTAGCATTGATGCTTATCACTATTTTGGAACGAGTGATCTCTACTTTTCTTGGTATTTTCAAAAGTTAGTAAAAAGTGGAGGGCAAATTGGAATAGTCGTACCAGGTGTAACAGATGAAGTTAACAATGAGAGTGACCTCCCTGAAAAATTGAAACAACTCTGGACCGACGATCTATATACTTTCCGAACTTATCAGTGGTGGAAAAATCATTGGGATAAGACTAAACACGTAACAATTGATCTAGCTGGTAAAATACAAGACAGCAAAGAGCTATGGCTCAATTCAAATTGCGATCAAGAATTACTTGCGGCAGATGAAGAAGATCTTCTTACTTTTGTAAAAATAATAGCAACGAAAAAATAACAATTGAACCGTCAGTTTATATAAACTGACGGTTTTCAATTTATAAATGGTTGAGCTAACGGAGACGATAGTGGAATAACGAGGGAGTAGATTGCGGCAACTGCTCCTTTGTTCTTCATTGAAGTATCGGGAGTTATGCGTTTTATTTTTTCAAGGAGGCGAGTTTAATGCTCTATATATTTAGCGGGTTGCCAGGCACCGGGAAAACCACGTTATCATCAGCTTTGGCTAGAGAGTTACAGGCAACGTATCTCCGGGTCGATGTCGTGGAGCAGGCTATGCGGGCCGCTGGAACGTGGGTTGATGGACCTGCGGGTTACATCGTGTGTTATGCGATTGCATCACAGAATCTCCAGTTGGGCCTCGACGTGATAGCAGATACGGTCAATCCCATCCAAGTAACGCGCCAAGCTTGGCGCAATGTGGCGGAATCTCTTGAAACTCCGTTTGTGGAAATCGAAGTGGTCTGCTCTGACGATCGTGAACACAGGCATCGAATCGAAACGCGTGTAGCCGATATTCCCGGCTTAGTTCTACCCACGTGGGAGAAGGTCAGGAACCGACAGTACGATGTTTGGGACCGAGATCACATCGTCATCGACACAGCTCACCAAACTGTGGCCGAAAGCTTGAAGATGTTGTGTGATTATCTCGAAGTTTCCGTCTAATTATTGAGGAAAAGGGGGGATTTAATGAATCGAGTTCTTTGTATGATTATCCTTATTTTCTTAATGGTCCTTGCGGGATGTAGTACCAATAATCCATTGACCCTTGAACATTTATTGGATGTTTTTCAAAAAGAGGGGTTACAACTTACTAAAGCAGAAGAAAATCCAAAGAACATTTTTCAGCAAGGGATAAATGGAGTAAAACCAAGCTTTTACCAATTATCCGATGGCGTCATTCATTTTTATATTTTCAAGTCTAATAAAGAACGGAAAGAAGGTCGTGAGGACTTTTACGATAGACCTGTTGAGTTTGTAGAACATGGAGCATTCGAAATAAAAAATGTATTAATTCTTTATGTCTATGAGAAGAATCAGGATGACGAAATTGGAAAAAAAATTAATGACTTAATTCAAGAACTCAAAAAATGACTGATTAACTCCTGGATTTACGACCAAAGTTATGTTGAAGCATCATTTAGTTGATTGAACTAAGCCGAGGAATCGTCGGCCTTTCTTACGCATAAGGGTAGGATGATTTTTACCAAAAATTTCAGATGTTTAAGATTTTATGATTCGTTTATATTTGAGGGAGTGACAGGGGGGCTGAATGCTTGCTTAAAAAAATGAAAGTAATCTTTTTGTTATTAGTTGGAAATTGTTTTTTGTTTATAACGTTA
>JBNJJW010000034.1:0-62875 GCA_051750645.1 Bacillota bacterium
CGTATTTCTCAGCGGCGACTTTTATAATATATCACAGATGCCCAAGTTAATGCAAGTGCTTTTTTTAAAATCTTTTTTTAAAACTCATTCACTCACTCTTGGCGCGAGAACTAATGTAGCATATAATCGCTGCTCCCGTCAACCATTTTACGCAAATCCTTTTTTACAAGTTCTTTAAACAACTACCCATTGGAGCCCCATGATTAAAGCTATCCCAGGAACACCCAATGTAACCACTGTTCCAATCGTTACAGGATTAAGAGGAATATACATGCCTGGAACGAGCTCAGAATAGTTTAATACATACAACAAAGCCGCTGCCAAAACGAGATGCAGCGTAAAGCCGCGAAGCCAACCCCATGACAACCTGTTGCGTAAGACAACGGCCACCAGCATAACAGACGAGGCTATAAAAATGGACATCCATAACGCCTTCATTTGAATGCTCCTTTCCATACCGGCCAGATTCCATCCATTTGTTTTGCGATACGAAGCAGCATTTCGTACCTTTTTTCAGCAGAAATAATGGCATAAATGGCGTAATCAACCTGATCCTTGCCGGATGCATAGTTAAAAAAACGATTTGCGTTTTCCCATTCTTGATGTGCCTCCGCAATTTCCGTTCTTAACCGCTCCATTCGTTCCTCATTAATCATATCTGTCTTCTGCTTCTGATTAGTCAAATGCTTCCCCTCCCGCTTGTCCTGCCTGCTAACAGCTTTCTTCTATATGTATAAGCTTGGACAGCAGAATAGAACGCGAACATGGGTAGATGTCACAATGGCAGGCGAGAATATTGGTTCAAAAAATACGGCAGGTCAAGGGTTACCTTGACCTGCCGTATGATAAGCGTGCACTTCTAAAATTAATTCAACTCTCGACGACCCTCTAATGCTTTGGAGAGTGTTACCTCATCTGCATATTCGAGGTCACCGCCGACAGGCAAGCCATGTGCAATACGGGTTACGCGAATGCCAAAGGGTTTGACGAGCCTCGATAAATACATGGCAGTCGCCTCGCCTTCAATGTTTGGGTTCGTCGCCAAAATAAGCTCCTGTACCCGTTCGTCGCTTAAACGTCTTAATAGCTCCGCTATTCGGATCTCGTCGGGGCCGATTCCCTCCATTGGTGAAATCGCTCCCTGAAGAACATGGTAATGTCCTTGGAAATCCTTCATTCGTTCAATAGCAACGAGATCCTTGGATTCTTGAACGACGCATATGACAGAGTTGTCACGCGACTTATCTTGGCATATTCTGCACGGATCTGTATCCGTTATGTTGCAGCAAACCGAACAATAAAACAAATTGCGCTTAACGCTTACTAGCGCCTTGGCGAAATCAATTACGTCGTCTTCCTTCATCCGAAGCACATGAAAGGCCAGACGGGCGGCCGTTTTGGGCCCAATACTAGGCAATCGCGTAAAAGCATCAATTAATTTCGCTATCGGTTCGGGATAATACAAAACTAGGTACAGCTCCTTTCAAACGGAAGCGTGACCGCCTCTTAGAACAAGCCCGGAATTTTCATGCCTCCGGTAAACTTGCCCATATCTTTGTTCGCCAGCTCATCTACCTTTGCAAGAGCATCATTAACCGCTGTAAGAACGAGGTCCTGCAGCATTTCGACATCTTCAGGATCTACCGCTTCAGGCTTGATTGTAATATTAATGAGCTTTTTATGGCCATTAGATGTTACAGTTACTACTCCGCCGCCAGCTGTTCCTTCAACCGTCTTGGTTTCCAGCTCTTCCTGCGCCTTCATCATTTGATCCTGCATCTTCTTTACTTGCTTCATCATTTGGTTCATATTGTTCATCTGTAGTCACCTCATCATTAGAATTTATTCATTTTCTTTCACAACAACCAAATCTTCGCCAAAAAGCTTTACAGCCTCTTCTACCCAAATCGGCCGGCTTGCCGCTTGCGGCGCGCCATCAGACTCCGGTTCAAGCTGCAGCGGCTCACTCTTCTGTGTGCTGACACCTGAGGCAGCAGCTTGCCAATCCTTCAGCATGACGGTAACAAGCCGCAGCGGCTCACCAAGCACATCCTGCAAGACTTTCTCAATAATTTCGCGATTCGCTGGCTTCTCGGTCGTTTCCCGGTGCATCGTATTTTTAAAAGCAACGAGCACAGATCCGTCGATTGTTGAAACAGGTTCTCCATCCACCAGCCAGGCATGAACCGTGATCTTCGCCTCTTTCACACGCTGCAGCACTTCGCTCCATTTCATGCGGGTTTGATTAGATTCAGCGCTTCCCGCTGCTGTCGAATACGCATCGAGCTTAACAGCTGCACGCGCAACACCGCCAGACCCGCCTCCAAATGAACCGCGGACTGCGGCGGAACGGGTAGCTGCAGGCTGACGAGCAGCGGCGCCACCATCAGCCGGCTGGCTGCTACTAGCAGGAATCCCATTCTGCAGCGCCTGCTCCAGCTTACGCTCGAGCGCCTCGACCTGCTGCCGCAGCCGGCTCACTTCTTCTGAAGGCGCAACCGTTGCACCGGAGGTTGTAGAACTTCCGGAGGAGGTTCCGGCTGAAGCAGATTCCTCATTAAGCGTACAAAGCTTCATTAGCGCTACTTCAAATAACGTTTGAGGCTGCGAAGCATGCTTTAGCTCTACTTGATAACGATTAAGCGTATCAATCATAGCGAACAAACGCCCTGGAGTAAAAGCATCCGCCATTACACGGAACCGTTCAGGATCAACGACGCGCTCCGTTACCGCTCCACCTTGAGGCGCAAGCTTCATGACGAGCAGGTCCCGGAAATAATAAATTAAGTTTTCCATACATTTATCTGCGCTTTTACCGGCTTGCATCAAGCTCTCGACCAGCGGCATGACTGCTGCGACATTACGGTCCTTGACCGCTTCCGCCAGTTCATAAAAGTGATCGGCGGCCATTCCGCCGGTCACATCGACCGCAGCATCGAGTGTAATGCTGTCGCCTCCGAACGCAGATACCTGCTCAAGCAAGCTGATGGCATCGCGCATTCCGCCTTCAGATAACCGAGCAATGTAGGCTATTGCATCCTCATCAGCACGTATGCCTTCTTCATGACAAATCTTGAGCAATCGTTCTGTTTGCTCTTCAAGCGAAACCTGCCTGAAATCAAATCGCTGACAGCGCGAGATAATGGTAGCAGGCAGCTTATGCGGTTCAGTCGTCGCCAAGATAAATATAACATGCCCCGGCGGCTCCTCCAATGTCTTGAGCAAGGCGTTAAAAGCCTCAGCCGTAAGCATATGTACTTCATCTATTATATAAACTTTGAACCGCACTTCGGAAGGTGCGTATCTCACTTTATCACGAATATCACGTATTTCATCAATACCACGGTTAGAGGCAGCATCAATCTCGATAACATCCATAATATGCCCTGCCGTAATGCCTCGGCAAGCATCGCATTCGTTGCATGGCTCAGCAGCCGGACCGCGTTCGCAGTTAACGGCTTTCGCCAAAATTTTTGCAGCGCTCGTTTTACCTGTTCCCCGCGGGCCGTTAAATAAGTACGCATGAGATACGCGCTGTTCACGAATCGCGTTCTGTAAGGTTTGGATAATATGCTGTTGTCCGACCATATCCTGAAACGTCTGCGGACGCCAGGCTCGATATAAAGCGATATGTGACACGCGGACCGTTCCTTTCAACTTGTCTGGTGTAAAACTTTTAATGATTCCTCTATTATACAACAACTGCGTGGCAAGCAAAACTTTCTTTTGCCCGGCTGTGTCTTAGCAAATTGAAAGATTCGCAAACAAAAACACCTGTATCCGCTCCGACTTAAAAATCGAACAGCGTTCACAGGTGTAGCTTTTGTTGTGATTATTTTATTAAATGAATCATTGAACCGTGCACCTGCTCCTGATAAATACGACCCAGGCGGCTTCCTTGCACTACAGCTCGAGCCAGGCACTCCCCCGGCACATGAACTAATTTGCTTACGGCTGCTTCCTTCCGGACCTGACCGGGTTCACAAACGTCCATTGCGGAGGACCCGACTGTCAACACTGCTCGCAAGTGCCAGACCCTACATCAGCATAACCTCAAGCAGGAATTCAACCTCGCTACAGCGGATTGCGAGTTACAGGGCACCGCTACCTCCCCGTCTAGCACGGCAAAAATAAGTATAGCCCATTCTGTCCTAAAGCGCAACACACGGAGAAAAGTGGAAGCTTCAAGCGATGGCTCATCTTTTTATTTCCACATGAACATGGTAACGGGGCATATTATTTTGAACCACAGATTGAGCTTTTTCCCGCAAGTGCTTAACTTCCGCGTCTGACAGATTTTTATTCATCTGTAAATTAACATGCATATCGGTGCCGTTAAAATATACCTGCGTGCGGTCAATACCGTTAATTGGCTTGAGCACCTGTTCAACCATGTTGCCATCCGCCTCATAATTCAAGGACATGTACCGCCCGGGCAAATTAGGGTTGCTGTTCGAGTAACCCATGTAACCATCGTGGCTATACGTCTTTGTATGTTCGTAGTTAGTTTGGCCGCAGCCTCCAGCAATCAGTGCGAGGAAGCAAAGGAACGCCACTGATATCAGCTTCCAGCGATGATCGTCGCTTTGTTCAAAACGTTCTTTATACATCAAAAAACCTCCCTTCTATCCAATAGGATGGCTGAGGGAGGTTCTTGTATTCTGCCAAATAAAGGCGGAACGATCCGTGATATTAAATACCGTATTTCTTCTTGAAACGGTCGACGCGGCCGCCGGCATCCAGGAACTTTTGCTTACCCGTGTAGAATGGGTGACATGCGGAGCAAACCTCAACGCGAAGGCTCGGTTTAATCGAACCAGTCTCGAAGGAATTGCCGCAAGCGCAAGTAGCTGTAATGACGTGGTATGTCGGATGAATAGCTTGTTTCATCTCGTTCACCTCTTTCTGCCCTGAGTCACATGCGGACACAGAGTTAAAATAACACATAACGGATTATAGCATGAACTGTTTTGCAGTTGCAATGAATAATCACTCATATGTTGGCACTAACTAATATTTCCATATCTACATACCTTAACGGTGAAGCGCTGTAGGAGGAACATGTGTATAAGAGCCTATAACAACGTCAGGAAGCTCTTCGCGGAAAATTTCAAGCATTTGCTTCATTCCATATATTTCTCCCTGTGCTTTCGGAATAATTTCCAAGTAGCTTTCAGGGTCAATATTCAGATTGCGCATTTGGATAAGCTTCAGACCGGTTCGCTTGACGAACCCGATCATCGCCTCGATTTCTTCCTCACGATCCGTAACCCCGGGGAATATCAAATAATTGATTGATGTGTAAACACCTTTATCGGACGCATACTTAAGCGACTTCTCGACATTTTTCAGTGTGTAACCGCGAGGCTTATAGTAGGCGTTGTAATGCTCATCGATCGCACTGATCGTACTGACGCGCATGAGATTAAGACCAGCATCGACAATCGCCCGCATATAGTCAGTTAACCCTGCGTTTGTATTGATATTAATATAGCCGAGCGACGTTTGACTGCGCACACGCTGCATAGCCTCGACGATAATTTTTGCCTGTGTCGACGGTTCGCCTTCGCAGCCTTGGCCGAAGCTAATGATGGAATCAGGCTCACGCAAATGCTCAAGCATAATGTCAACGACTTCATCAACAGTCGGCTTGAAGTTCATCCGCGTCTGCGGAGCAACAAAACCGCTGTCGTCCGGCTGCTCAGAAATACAACCGAAGCAGCCTGCATTACAAGAATACGATACGGGAACTGCGCCCTCCCAGCGTCCTAGAAACGTATTGGAGGATGTAAGACATTCATAACCTAATGCGCAGTTCGATAAATGCTTGTACAACCGGTTTTCAGGATATTTGGCGAGCAAACGCTCCACCTGTATTCCCAGTTCTCCCCGATCGCAATTCAACGGATCCCATCTCTCAGGGTCATCGCATTGCTCTGCAGTTACATAGAAATTGTCGTCCTTCCATACGACAGCCGTATAGCCGAACAAAGGCAGCTTCTCATTCTTATCCGCTTTGACATATCCGGGTAAGCAAAGCCTGGTGAATCCTTGGGGAAGCAATGCTCCGACAGCCTGAGCGCCGCCGGGCAGAACCTGCATTTCACCTGTATCCGGATTAAGTCCGATCGGCTTCGTGAAGGGCAGACTGACGAGTGTCGCTCCATTCGGCAGAGGGATGAGCTCCTCCTCCATAATTTCAACGATCATATCGCCGCTTCTTCCTAAAGCAACAAAATCGGGATGATCAAATACATTTCCGTTTTCATCCGCATATACGAGATTCATGATGTCCTCCTTCCTGCGGTCTTACGATCCGTGCGTTGTTCTAGGCGTTGGCCGCCTGCTGGTCGTTGGTGTACTGCTTTTGATACCGGACCGCTCCGGTTTTACCTCCGTTGATGTATCAAGAGACATTAAGAACTGTTCGTTGTTCTCGCTTTCCTTGAGCTTCTTCAAGAAATTATCAACAAACTCAAGTGAATCGTTCATTCCTCGGCGAATCGCCCATACTTTATCCAGCTCTTCCTTTGTAAGCAGCATCTCTTCACGCCGTGTACCTGATCTGCGCAAATCAAGAGCAGGAAAAATACGGCGCTCGGAAAGCTTACGATCCAGATGGAGCTCCATATTGCCCGTACCTTTAAACTCTTCATAAATAATGTCATCCATACGCGAGCCAGTCTCAATTAATGCAGTCGCGAGTATGGTCAAGCTGCCGCCTTCCTCAACATTGCGGGCCGATCCAAAAAACCGTTTTGGACGGTGGAACGCAGCAGGGTCGATACCGCCGCTAAGTGTACGGCCAGACGGAGGGATAACCAAATTATACGCCCTGGCAAGACGAGTTATGCTGTCCATCAAAATGACAACATCCTTCTTATGTTCAACAAGGCGCAGTGCTCTTTCGAGAACCAGCTCCGCTACTTTAATATGATTTTCCGGCAGCTCGTCAAACGTAGACGCGACAACCTCGCCTTTGACTGAACGCTGCATGTCTGTAACTTCCTCTGGACGTTCATCAATTAGCAGAACGAACAATTCGATATCAGGACGGTTCTCTGAAATGCTGTGGGCTATTTCTTTGAGAAGAAGAGTCTTACCTGTCTTCGGCGGCGCAACGATCAAGCCGCGTTGCCCGAGACCGACAGGAGAGAGCAAATCCATCATTCGAGTTGAAAGCTTTGACTGAGAGGTCTCAAGTACCAGCTTCTTTTCTGGATAAAGAGGAGTAAGGGCAGGGAAGTGTAAGCGTTCGGATGCCGTCTCCGGATTTTCACCATTAACGGCGTTTACTTGGAGCAACCCGAAATAACGTTCATTTTCTTTCGGAGGACGGCATTTTCCTGATACGAGGTCGCCGCTCCTTAAATCAAATCTGCGGATTTGCGAGGCCGAAATATAAATATCTTCCTTACTCGGTAAATAGTTAATAGGCCGCAAAAATCCGAAGCCTTCCGATAAAATATCGAGCACGCCTTCCATAAACATTAGGCCGCTCTTCTCCGCTTGGGCGCGAAGTATAGCAAATATTAACTCTTTCTTCTTAAGCGTACCGTAATAAGCGATTTGATATTGCTTCGCTAATTTGTATAAATCGGTTAGCTTCATCTCTTCTAGATCTGCGATCTGCAGGTCCGTCATATTCTCACCACTTTATTCAGTTTTCATTATGAGCTTGTATCTAGTAAATACAAAGGCCTGATTATCCATCATTGCCGAATTAGGCGCCGTCTATTCCCACGGCGCCACACCGTCTATTACTTATGATTAAGTATCTGAATCTGTCTCGCGCCATACATCCGCACCTAATCGGCGCAAATTGTCTACTAAGTTATCATAGCCCCGGTCAATATACTCGACGCCCGATATTTCAGTTATGCCTTCCTCTACGGTTAAGGCAGCAACGACGAGCGCTGCTCCCGCACGCAAATCGGCAGCCCGTACCTTAGCAGCATTCAGCTTGCCGCCTTCTATGACGGCTGAGCGTCCTTCAACACGAATATTAGCACCCATGCGGACAAGCTCAGGAACATGCTTAAACCTTGTGCCGTACACATAATCGGTCAAAATACTGACTCCTTTGGCTTGCGTAAGCAAAGTCGTCATCGGGGATTGCAAATCAGTGGCAAAGCCGGGATACACCAATGCTTTTACATCAATCGACGAGTAGTTGGGGCCTCCGACAATTCGAATTGATTCATCCATCTCAATGACTTGAACGCCCATTTCTTCGAGCTTCGCCGTCATGGCTTCCAAGTGCTTCGGAATAACATTATCAATAAGGACATCGCCGCGCGTCGCGGCAGCTGCAATCATATACGTACCGGCTTGAATTCGATCGGGAATAATGGAATGGCGGCAACCGTGCAGCCGAGCGACTCCTTCAATTCGAATCGTCTCAGTTCCGGCACCTTTGATTTTGGCGCCCATGGCATTTAGGAGAGTAGCTACATCTATAATTTCAGGCTCTTTTGCCGCATTTTCAATAATCGTTAATCCTTGGGCCCGGGAGGCCGCCAGCATAATATTAATGGTTGCTCCGACGCTTGCCACGTCGAGATAAATTTTCGCACCGCGCAGCTGCTTGGCGGAAATTCGGATTGATCCATGCTCGTTTGTAACTGTAGCACCTAATGCTTCAAACCCTTTAATATGCTGATCGATTGGGCGCGGCTCGAAATTGCAGCCGCCAGGCAGCCCTATCGTCGCTTCTCCGAATCTACCGAGCATTGCACCCATCAAGTAATACGATGCGCGCAGTAACTTCACTTTACCGTTAGGCATTGGCTTCGAGCTGAGCTTAGAAGGATCTATACGCATCATATCGCCATCACGCTTTACGACAGCGCCAAGCTCTTGCAAGATCTCACTGTATACAGCTACATCACTGATTATTGGCAAATTGTCTAGAACAACTTCTGATTCTGCTAATAAGGCAGCCGGCACAAGTGCGACCGCGCTATTTTTTGCTCCACTGATTTGAACGGTACCACAAAGCGGCCGTCCTCCGCGTATCATCAATTTCTCCATCTAATTATTGTTCCTCCCGTAGATTGGAAGAGAATAAAGGAAAAACCGCCAAGACAAGCGTGCTCATGGCTCACTTGCCGTTATGAGGCGGTTTGTTATCCCTTGCTCCTATTGTTACGCTTGGTTGTTGCTTCCGAACAAGCGGATTTTTTCTTAGTCATTATAACATAACGCGCCTTGAAATAGTAAAGCTTGTTTTACTCCTGCCGTCAAAAATAAAAAACGACATCGTCTCCAAGCGAGAAACGATGCCGTTTATAATTTAATTTAAGAGCCTATTGCTAAGCGACTTGGAGAATTACCGCCCCGCAGCTGCATGTTTACCGCAATCCGCATCTCATCGATATCGAAAGGCTTCGTAAAATGCATTAACGCTCCGAGATCGGTCGCTTCTTTAATCATATCTAGCTCACCATAAGCTGTCATCATGATGACTTTGATATTACGATCAATAGCCTTTACGTGCTTTAAAATTTCCAAACCGTCCATACCGGGAATTTTCATGTCCAGCAGTACAAGGTCGGGAGCGTCGTTCTTCACGATTTCCAAAGCCAGCTTTCCATTGGACGCTTGAAACGTGTTATAGCCTTCGCTGCTAAATACTTCCATTAAGAGCACACGAATCCCGTTCTGATCATCCACTATCAACACTTTCTTCTTCTCCAACTCCATATACCTCCCGCGACTGAGCTTCACCCAAAAAATGGCCAACTCTTCCATATTCATTAACATATTCGCTTTGGTGGGTATATAATCCTTCTCGCAGAGAGAAAAAGTTATCGGATGCTGTTAAAAAATGTGCGATTATCCGTAAATGTCGATTATTGACCGGAATAACTTAGCGCTGCACTTACAAAACCTCGGAACAACGGCTGAGGACGATTAGGTCTCGATGTAAATTCTGGATGGAATTGTACCGCCAAGAACCACGGATGACCAGCCATTTCCACCATTTCTACGAGACGTCCGTCCGGTGATGTCCCTGAAATGCGCAAGCCTGCCGATTCGATAGCTTCACGGTATTCATTGTTGAACTCATACCGGTGGCGATGACGCTCATACACGAGCTCTTCACCGTATTCCTTCGCCGCAAGCGTACCGGATGCAAGCTTACAAGGATAAAGGCCAAGGCGCATCGTGCCGCCCATATCTTCGACGTCCTTCTGATCCGGCAGAAGGTCGATAACCGGATACGGCGTGGATGGATTAATTTCCGAGCTGTTCGCATTATCCAGTCCGGCTACATTGCGTGCATATTCAATAACAGCAACTTGCATGCCTAGGCATATGCCGAAGAATGGAATTTTTTGTTCGCGGGCGTAACGGATTGCCGTAATTTTGCCCTCGATACCGCGGTCGCCAAAGCCTCCAGGAACAAGAATGCCGTGAACGCCCTGCAGCTCCTCCGCGATGTTCTGTTCATTAAGCTCCTCTGCATTTACCCAACGCAGCTTCACTTCCGAGTCGGCAGCAATACCAGCATGTCCAAGCGATTCCACAATGCTGAGGTACGCATCGTGCAAAGCTACATATTTACCTACAATTGCGATTTCAGTCGTCTTATGAAGCGACTTCACGCGCTCTACAAGGCTCTCCCACTCGCGCATATCCGGTTGATTTGTCGTCAGCTTCAAATGGTTAACGACGATTTCATCAAGCCCTTCCTCGCGAAGCATTAAAGGCACCTCGTATAATGTCGAAGCGTCGCGGCACTCAACAACCGCGCTCGCATCGATATCGCAAAATAGTCCGATCTTCCGTTTCAAATCTTCAGCAAGCGGATACTCGGTACGGCATACGATAACATTCGGCTGTATGCCGATGCTGCGCAATTCCTTAACACTATGCTGCGTCGGCTTCGTTTTCACTTCGCCTGCCGCTTTAATATAAGGAATAAGCGTAACATGGATATACATGACATTGTCGCGTCCGATATCGCTTTTAATTTGACGGATAGCCTCTAAGAACGGCAAGCTCTCGATGTCGCCGACCGTGCCTCCGATTTCTGTAATAACCACATCGGAACCAGCTTCTTTGCCTGCGCGGAACACGCGGTCTTTGATTTCGTTCGTAATATGCGGGATAACCTGCACCGTTCCACCCAAATAGTCGCCGCGGCGTTCTTTGGTAATTACATTGGAATAAATTTTGCCCGATGTCACATTGCTGTTCTTCGACAGGTTAATATCGATGAAGCGTTCATAGTGACCTAGATCCAAATCCGTTTCAGCGCCATCGTCTGTGACGAACACTTCGCCATGCTGGTATGGACTCATCGTTCCCGGGTCCACGTTAATGTAAGGATCGAATTTTTGAATCGTTACTTTGAGGCCTCTGTTCTTAAGCAATCGGCCGAGCGAGGCCGCTGTAATCCCTTTGCCCAAGGACGATACTACGCCGCCGGTTACAAATATATATTTGGTCACTGTGATGATACCCTCCAAGCTCCTATGGTTAATGTTTAGGTTTGCCCATTTACTCGATAAACATGGATGCAGATACACTCCGCCAATCCATCCAGTTTGTGGAAATGAATCCTGCAGATCCATTCCCTACAAACAAAAAAAGTGACACCCGTAGCAACGGGGCACTTTTCCTTTTGGCATATATAAAAATATAAGAAAATATAAATTTTGCATTTTATACTCTGCTTATATTTCATCGCGAAACGAGCTTTGCCGCCAAAAGACGGTACCAGCCGCTTACGCTTGTATGCGTTATTTGTTAACCGAATCTGAAGCCCATGCAATAGTTTACTCTGCCCTTATAGCGCCTGTCAAGCTAAACTGCCATCACATTCTATGCGCAAGTGTAAATGGCTGTCGCCGTCCTTAGGGAGCACTGCTCATTTCAAGCAAATTACTTGTCATCGTCCTCGTCATCATCTTCAAACTCGTCTTCGTCATCCGACTCCACGTCTTCAGCATCTAAATCGCCGTCGACCTCTTCCTCGTCGATCTCCTCGTCATCAATGACGACTTCCTCATCGACTTCCGATTCCTCTTCCGCCTCTTCGAAGTCTTCACGATCCTCGTCGAATACATCATAATCTTCTTCCTGCTCCGCGTACGCATCCTCTTCCTCGTCCGCGAATACATCGTCGTCCTCTAAATCATCGTCATCATTAATGATGCGCGTACGCTTAGCATTGCCTACAGGATCCTCGGAGCGCTCAACCGGGTACCAGCGCTTCAATCCCCACATATTGCTGCCCACGCATGCGAAACGGCCATCGATATTGATTTCTGTGTACACTTGTGCGATGAACTGGTTGATGCCGTCTGCGGAAAGACCGCGTATTTTAGCGATCTCCATCATTAGATCGCGATAATAGTAAGGCGTATTAGCCGCTTTCAGCACTTCGAACGCCAAATCGACCATAGGCATTTCCTTCATACGTTCAGGATCCAGCTTTAACGTAAAATTGCTGCTGCTCATATGGACACATCCTCTCTTGCCAATTAAATTATGTACTTGTTCATTGCCGATTACGCTAGTCAAAGTATAGTAAAACCTATTTCCTGCAAAAAAGCAAGCGGCCACAAGGACTCCCTTTACAGCTTGGACGCAAAAGCAAAAAACGAAGGGAATATCCCTCCGCTTTGACTGTATCCTGCCGACCACGACACGAGCTTCGCGCATCGGGGACGTAAGAGCCCCTGAGAACTCTTTGTTCATACTATGTCCAGTATCGATTTTTGACACGGATTCGAGCCTAATTATATGAAAAAAGGCAAGTTGCTCATGCAGTTTGCAGCGCTCGTTCATACAATAGTTCAGCATCGTCCGTCGGGAGGGAAACCAAATTTGGATACCGCCGCTTTTATCCGCTTGCTGCAGGATACGATGGCTTGTACGGACACAGCGACAGTAAAGCGCATCATTCGCTTTCAGCATGTGAGCGACTACCGGCGTTTCATACAGCAATTGTCGGAAGTCCCATCGTCGCCATCCCCTCAAAAGAGCATTAGACAAATGCCAACTATTCGCGGTATATCTTGCTGGCTGCCGGCCGAGGAGACGCTGGAGCGTTTCTCGGGACGAGTATGGATTGAGAAGGACTGCAAAATCAGCGTTCATGCCTCTACGCAAAAGTCGATTGCAGTAGAGAAAGGTATTCCATGGGGTGTGTCACAAATCAAAGCCCCTCTTGCATGGAGTACGACGACCGGTCATCACATCAAGGTCGGCGTCATTGATACCGGTGTCGATTTTAATCACCCCGACTTACGTCAATCGCTGTCGAGAGGCATCAATTTGCTTAACAGAAGCATGCTTCCGTATGATGACAACGGTCATGGAACGCATATCGCCGGAACTATTGCAGCAGCAAACCAGCTGAAGGGCATGATCGGCGTAGCTCCTCGTTCACTAATTTCCCCTGTTAAAGCTTTCGATCACAATGGGAGCGCCTTCGTATCCGACATTATTCTCGGTATTGAATGGTGTGTCCGAAATCGCATGAACGTCATCAACATGAGCTTCGGTATGAAAACGAGAAGCAAAGCGCTGCTCGGCGCTGTTATTAATGCACATAATGCCGGCATCATAATCGTAGCATCCTCAGGCAATGACGGAAAACGCCGCTCCGTCGATTATCCTGCACGCTATCCGCAAACTATATCGGTTGGCGCTACAACAAAGCTTCGCCGTGTCGCTCCATTCAGCAATCGCGGCACCTATATTGATGTATATGCACCAGGCGATAAAATTGTTTCTGCCTGGCTGCAAGGCAAATATCATGAGATGAGCGGAACCTCCATGGCCACCTCCCACGTCAGCGGAGCGATTGCCCTACTGCTCGCGATGAAGCCGGAGCTGACTCCGACTGAAATCAAGAATATCATTAAGCGCTCCATACAGCCGCTTAGAGGCAACAAAGCCCGCCGAACCATCGGCGAGCTTGACGTAATACGTATGCTGCAAGCCGTGGAAAAAGCTTAAATCCACGGTTTGTTTTATTTTATTACAGACTACATCCGTTCAGGCGCGGATACGCCGACTAAGCGCAGCACGTTCGCAATGGAAATACGGACTGCTCCGAGCAAAGCGAGGCGAGCCTGTGTCTGCTCAGCATCCTCTGTAATGACACGCTCGGCCCTGTAATAGCTATGGAACTGCGAGGCCAGCTCATATACATAACGAATGAGGCGATGCGGCGCATATTGTGCCGCAGCCTCGGAAACTTCCTGCGGCAGCTCGCCGATCTTACGCAATAAATCGAATTCAGCCTCTGCAGCAAGCTTGCTGTAATCGATAGTATCAGGCGACTTCAGAACGAGCCCCTGCTCCTCCGCTTGTCTGAAAATGCTGCAAATCCGCGCATGTGCATACTGAACGTAAAATACCGGATTTTCATTGGATGTAGAAATTGCAAGGTCCATATCGAAATCGAGATGCGAATCCATACTGCGCATCGAGAAGAAATAACGAATAGCGTCAACGCCTACCTCGTCCATCAAATCTTCCATCGTAACCGCTTTTCCGGTCCGCTTCGACATTTTCATTTTCTCGCCGTTTTGGAACAAGCTTACCATCTGGGCTATAAGCACCGTCAGTTTATTCGGATCGTTGCCGAGTGCTGCCATAGCCGCCTTCACACGCGGTATATAGCCGTGGTGATCGGCACCCCAGATGTTAATCATTTGATCGAAGCCGCGGCTGAACTTATCGCGGTGATAAGCGATATCCGGCGTCAAATAGGTGTACGAGCCGTCATTTTTCACAAGGACGCGGTTTTTGTCGTCGCCGAACGGCATCGTGGACAGCCACGTCGCTCCTTCTTCCTCGTACACATGTCCTGTCGCTTTGAGAGCTTCAAGCCCTTGCTCCACTTGGCCGCTTTCATAGAGCGCGGTTTCGCTGTACCAAACATCGAAGCCTACGCGGAAGCGTCCCAGATCGCGTTTAATTTTATCCAGCTCCCGCTCCAAGCCGAACTGGCGGAAAAACGCAAACCGCTCTTGATCAGGCAGCTCAAGCAAGCGGTCTCCCTCTTGCTCTACTAGCAGCTTGGCAAATCCAATAATATCTTCGCCGTAATAGCCGTCCTCCGGCATGTCGGCTGATTGCCCAAGCGCTTGACGATACCGCGCTTCGATAGAAACGGCCAGGTTCTCTACTTGCTTACCGGCATCGTTGATATAGTATTCGCGCGTCACGTCATATCCCGCAAAATCAAGAACGTTGCACAACGCGTCGCCAACCGCTGCGCCGCGGGCATGTCCGAGATGCAGGCTGCCCGTTGGATTCGCGCTAACAAACTCCACTTGAACCCGTTTATTGTTGCCTTCTTCGATACGTCCATAGTCCTCGCCCGCTTGCAGCGCTTCGCCTACAACCGGATAGAGATAACTCTTATCCATACGAAAATTAATAAAGCCCGGTCCCGCAATCTCCGCCGCTTGAATCGAAGCCTGCTTCGTATCCAAATGTTCGATAATCGCTTCCGCGATTTGACGCGGGTTACGCTTCGCCAGCTTCGTCAGCTGCATCGCGGCATTCGTCGCCAAGTCGCCGTGCGATTTGTCCTTTGGCACCTCCAGCACGAAAGCGGGAAGTTCCTCCCGAGCCGCGAGGCCCGCAGCTACCGCTGCATCGGCAATAGCCTTCTTGACCTGTTCATACATTTTGTCGAGTACATTTGCGTTCATTAATTGATTTCCTCCTGTATATGGAGCCGTATATGGAAAAGGCCCGACATTTGATCGCTAACATGCAGTTCGTACTGCCATTCCAGCGTGAATGGCAGCTTCGACGGCAATTGTTCCGCATCCGCGTTACGGTCCGCCGCTTGCAGCGACAGCTGCAGCGTCTCCGTTTCGAGCGGAAACGATGCCGCCCGCGAACGGTAATGACCCGATCGCCGCCGCCCGGGCGCGAACAGCTGCTCCGATTCTATGACGCCGCGCCGCACGATAGACAGCTCGTCCGGCCGGTAACGCACAAGCGTGCGCACCTCGCCGGCATTCGGATCGCCTTCTACCGCCTGCTCGCTGTAACGGATGAATATCGACCTCTCCTTGCGAAACCATTCGCCTTCGTACGAGTGGGTGCTCAAGCTTCCGTCCTGCACGCTTTCCAGTGTAATCCGTACTTTCTTGCTTTCTCCCATAGTCTTGCTCCTGTTATCATTCTAATCGTATGTAACTACTATATACAGGAAGCATCTTAATTTCAACGCTAGAGAGCGCTTAAGTTGCGGTATAAGGGACAATTTCCCGCCACGCCTCCAGACGGTCCTCGAGCGTTCGCATCCGCGGCGTCGGAATCGGACTCGTCGAAGGAAGCTTCAATAGCGCAATGTCTTGAAAGCTTTCATGATTGCGGTAAAATTTTTGAAAGGTATCATAAGCTTTGGCCCCGTTAAAGGCGAAGCAGCGCAGCTGCGGATATTTTGCTATTAGCTCCGGCAGCTTTTGCGGGACCTCTGCCCGAATGTTCATATCAAGGCTGCCTTCGCGTTCGCACGATTCGATCACATCCCACAGCGCCAGCCTGTGCTCCTTCAGAAATGCCAGCCGGTTCGAATAATTGTCATCCGGCGCCCCTGCACCAAATAAACCGTATACGATACGCCACAAATAATTTTGGGGATGCCCGTAAAACTGCCCGAACTCCAGCGATTTGACGCTCGGCGCTGTCCCGAGTATAAGCACGCGGGCCCGCTCATCAATTACCGGCGGAAATGAATGTATACGCATTGTTTATTCCTCCTGTATTTCCTATAAGATAAGTCTGGCCCGGATAGGAAAAACAAATCCTTTGCATATAGCAAAAGACGCTTTCCGCTAAGATTACGCGGAAAACGTCTTGATATCAATGCCGGTTCCTCATTGGGCCGGTATCTTAATCTTTTGCCCCGGATAGATGAGATGCGGGTTTTTCAGCTTATTATAGCTGGCCAGCTTCTGCCAAGTCGTGCCATGCTTCAAGGCAATAGCATACAAGGTATCTCCTGTTTTGATCGTATATACAGTCTCTTGAGGCGTCTGCGGCGATGTCGTTGCCGGCTTCCCGGGCTTCACAGGCTCTGCCGGCTTCAAATCTGGCTTCGTTGGCTTCACTATAGCCTGCGGTCTCAAGTCCAGCTTAAACTCCGCATAGCCATCCTCCGTATCGGCAGTATACGCAATCGCCTTGTTCGCTTCATCTGCAGCCTTCGCATCAGGCGATGTCTTGAATGTGACATTCACCGTGTCGTTAATGGATGCAAGCGACCAGTTGCCGTCTGCTGACGGATTGATCGTCTTGAAGGAGCGGATGTAATCAATAACAACTTGACGGTTCTCGTCAGGTGCGGCCAAAATAATTCGTTTGCCGTCAGGATTAGCAAATTTGCTGGAGGACGCGCGGTAGTTGTTGGATGCGACAACGAATTTTTGATCTGCTTTAATCGGTTTTCCGCCGAAGTGCAGGTTGACGATCCGGTTAGCTCCTTCGTTCCTGAGCGTAACGTTTGGTTCATACTTCGGCGGCTGCGTGACGTCGATCTGATAAGTCACTCCGTCGATCACATCAAAGTTGTACGTTGGAAAATCATAATTAATAAGCTCTTGCTTCTCCGTGCTTGCCGGATCGATCTGCTTGAACTGGCCGGCCGACCACTCCAGCCACTCCTTTAGCTCGGCTCCAGTGACGAGCAACGCATTAACCGTATTGGAATACAAATACAAGTCGGCAACGTTCTTAATCGCAATATCGCCTGCCTTAATATTTGTATAATAGTTCGGACCTTGGCGGCCGCCCGCTTTGAACGGCGCCCCCGCTGACAGCACCGGGATACCCTCGTATTCGGTTCCTTGCAAATGCTTCTCGACATACCATTTTTGCGCATTCGTCACGATCTGAATGGAAGGATCGTCTTGAATGAGCGCGAACCAGCTATTAATTGGCGCGGTGGTCTTACCGACTGGTCCACGCACATATTCAAGCGTATGCTCATGATCTTCCTTCACCGCATCAATGACCGACTGATCAGCTTCAACGAGCGGCACCTTGTTAACCGTGTCAAAGATGGGCTTAACCGCAGTCTTGGAATCGACAACCGCCCACTTCCCGTCCTTCTTCTGGAGCGTCAAATCAATGATGCCAAGATTATTGCCCCAGTAGCCCGGCTCAACGGAAGGGACGCCGTTGATCGTTCCTTTGGCGAGGTCAACGCCTGTCTTGCCTTCAAATGATTTGTCGGGGAACACTTTGTGCGCATGGCCGAACAGAATAGCGTCAATTCCGGCAACTTTACTCAAATAGAGCACTGAGTTCTCCATTAATGGCGTCTGCGGAATATCTTCGAAGCCCGAGTGCGGAATAGCGACAATAAGATCCGCCCCCTTTGCCTTTATTTCCGGCACGAACTTCTCGGCCGTCATCACGATATCTTTGACCGTAACCTTTCCTTCCAAATGCGCTTTATCCCATTGCGTAATTTGCGGCGGAACGAAGCCGATTACGCCTACCTTCAGCTGATGCTTCGAACCTGCGCCATCCGTCACTTCCTTATCCAAAATAAGGTACGGCGTGAACAGGTTTTTATCATTCGTCTCATCCGCATCCCCGTCAAACTTATAAATGTTCGCATTAACATAAGGGAACTCCGCCCCCGCAAGCGAGGTTTCCAAGAAGGAAAGACCATAATTGAATTCATGATTGCCCAAGTTGCCCGCATCATAATCGAGCAGATTCATCGCCTTATATACCGGATGGGTCTCACCCTGCTGCAGCTTATCGACCGTTGCGACGTAATCGCCCAGCGGATTGCCTTGAATCAAATCGCCATTGTCGAACAGAAGGCTGTTCGGCACTTCCTCCCGCGCCTTCTTGATGAGCGACGCCGTCTTCGCAAGTCCGTATTCGTCGGTAGGCTTGTCCGCAAAATAATCATAATTCATCACGTTGACATGCAGGTCCGACGTTTCCATGATACGCAATTGTACGGTATTGCCATTGCCCGTTTCCGCAGACACGGCGAGCGGCATAGCCGCTAGAGTGACGGAAAGCGCCGCTACAAGTGCGCCCTTCCACATTGCTTTGTACGGTTTCTCCAACAATTACTCCTCCTTCATTTTCTTTTATATATAAAATGCCCGGATGTCAGCACATGGTGATCCAATCTTTGCCATAAATATAATAATTTAAATATTCAGAATTGTCATTTATTTTTTCGCAATCTCATTAAACACATTGTTGAATAGGCAAATGAGATTACGCAAAGAAACCGCACGGCGGCTGCCGGCGGTTATGATTGATGGAACTTATTATGCGTTTAGATATAGCTTAGCCAACTCGTTATTTCAAAAAGCCGAGCAGCATCTCGCGGATAACCTTCGCCGCGACGATTTGCGTTTGCTCCGTCGGATCGTACGCTGGCGCGACCTCTACAAGGTCGCAGCCGACAACGTTAACGCCGGAACGGGCGATTGCATGAACCGCTTCAATTAGCTCCTTCGACGTAATGCCTCCCGCTTCCGCGGTTCCTGTGCCAGGCGCTGCGGAAGGATCAAGCACATCGATGTCGATCGTCAAGTAAACGGGACGGCCAGCGAGCTCCGGAAGCACCTTCTTCAGCGGCTCCAATACTTCGAACGGATGGAAGTTAATGTTCTCGCGCGCATACTGCCACTCCTCGCGGGAGCCCGAACGAATACCGAATTGGTAAATGTTTTTTCCGCCCATTAAGCCTGCTGCTTTGCGCAGCGGCGTCGAGTGGGACAATGGCTCGCCTTCGTACGATTCACGCAGGTCGGCGTGAGCGTCGAAGTGAATAATAGCAAGGTCCGGATACTTCGCATACACCTCTTGGAAGATCGGCCAGGATACAAGATGCTCGCCGCCGAGACCAAGAGGCATTTTGCCGTCAGCCAGAACGCCGCGCACAAATTCACCGATAATCTCGAGACTGCGTGCTGCGTTGCCGAATGGAAGCAGCAAATCTCCGGCATCGAAATATTCGATATCTTCAAGGCTGCGGTCTAGATAAGGGCTGTATTCTTCCAGTCCGATCGATACCTCGCGGATGCGGGGAGGGCCGAAACGCGAGCCCGGGCGGAAGCTGACGGTGAAATCCATCGGCATGCCGTAGATAACCGCTTTGGAAGCTTCGTAATCGTCAGAGCTCAGGATGAAGACGTTGCCGGAATATTTTTGATCCAATCTCATGAGGATTGTCCTCTCTTTCTTATGCGTAGCCGCCCGTTTATTTCACGAGGTCTTCCACAAATTTAGGCAGAACGAATGCTGCTTTGTGAAGGCGCGGCGTGTAATATTTTGTATCGATTTCCGGAATGGACGACTCGTCAACCGCCGTCGGATCGTACTTCTTGCTGCCCATTGTAAATGTCCACAAGCCGCTTGGGTATGTTGGGATGTTCGCACAGTACACACGTACGATAGGGAATACTTCCTTCACGTCTTTGTTGACACTTTGGATCAGATCCGCTTTAAACCAAGGATTGTCCGTTTGCGCAACGAAAATGCCGTCTTCCTTCAACGCTTCGTAAATGCCTTGGTAGAAACCGCGCGTAAACAGGTTCGCAGCAGGGCCAACAGGCTCTGTGGAGTCAACCATAATAACGTCGTATGTGTTTTTATGATCGTGAATATGCATGAAGCCGTCGTTCACAAGCACTTCAACGCGCGGATTGTCGAGCTCGCCCGCGATCGTTGGCAAATATTTTTTGGAGTATTCGATAACTTTGCCGTCGATATCAACAAGAACGGCTTTCTTCACTTTCGGGTGCTTCATCACTTCACGGATAACGCCTCCGTCTCCGCCGCCCACTACTAGTACGTGCTCCGGATTCGGGTGCGTGAAGAGCACAGGATGCGCAACCATTTCATGATAGACGAACTCGTCCTTCACTGTTGTCATTACCATGCCGTCAAGCACGAGCATCGTTCCGAACTCTTCCGTCTCGATCATATCCAGCTGTTGAAAGTCAGTTTGTTCATTTACATAAGTTTTAGTTATCTTCGCCGTAATGCCGAAGCTCTCTGTTTGTTTTTCCGTATACCACAATTCCATGTCGCAAATCCCTTCTTTCCGTCAATGGTTCAACCTGTATTATAGTAAATCAGGCCAAAAAAGCAACCTTTTCCAAGCCTTTATACAAAAAATTCATGATACGCCCGCTCCGCGTGAATAGCGAGTTCCCCGTTTTTCCATACTAAGGAAAAGTGATGCTTTGCGCTGAAGGGAGCCTGCTCCATGAATAAGCCTTCCAACCGGCAGGGCAAGCCCCGCCGCCGATCTGCTTTTCCTATTATAACCGAGAGGTTTCTTCCCCATGTTCTAAAAATGAAATTATGGTTGCGGTGGACTGCCGCGGCATTTACCTTATTCGTGCTTATTGTCGTCGGCACGCTTATTTATTTGCGCATGCAATCGCTGCCTGTCGCCACCGTCAGCCAAACTTCGCAAATGGTCGATCTTCATGGCAACGTGATCGACACGTTCCATGCCGGCGAGAACCGCCGCTCCGTACAGCTTGCAGATATTTCCCATTACGTCATTGACGCGACCCTCGCGATTGAGGACCGGCGCTTCTACGACCATAGAGGCTTTGATATGAAGGGGATGGCGCGCGCCGTGATGGTCAACGTCCAAAGCTTCTCCGCCAGACAAGGCGCAAGCACGCTTACGCAGCAGCTAGCGCGTAATTTGTATTTGACGCATGAGCGGACGTGGCAGCGCAAAGTGAAGGAAGCGATGTATACCGTACAGCTCGAGATGAGCTACTCCAAGGATGAAATTCTCGGCATGTATTTGAATCAAATTTATTACGGCCACGGCTCGTACGGTATTGAAGCAGCGGCGATGATGTATTTCAATAAACACGCGTCAGAGCTTACGCTCGCCGAGAGCGCCATGCTGGCCGGTATTCCGAAGGGACCGAAATACTATTCCCCCTACTTGAATATGAAAAATGCAAAGGACCGGCAGCTGACGATTTTGCAGGCCATGCTCGAAGGCGGCTCCATCACGTCGGAGCAAGCAGACGCCGCTTATGCGGAGGTTCTGAACTTTCAGACGCTGGGCTCAGGCCAGCAGGAGGGCTTCGCTCCTTATTTTCGCGACTATATCCGATACATTGCGGTCGACAAGCTCGGCATAAACGAGCGCTTGCTCAATGAGGGCGGCATTACGATACATACGACACTTGATCCCGTTGCGCAGGCGGCCGCCGAAGAGGTCATTGCGAAAGGATTGCCGGAGAGCTCCGAGCAGCAGGCGGCGCTCATCGCTATTGATCCGCGCAGCGGCTACATTAAAGCAATGGTCGGAGGAAGGGACTATAAGACGAATCAATACAATCGCGTGTTCGCCAAAACGCGTCAGCCCGGCTCCTCGTTCAAGCCGTTCTTGTATTTGACCGCTCTGCAAAGCGGCTTCATGTCGCCCGTCACCCGCTTCAAGAGTGAACCAACCGTGTTCACGTACGACGAAGGACGCAAAACGTACGAACCGCATAACTATGGCGACAAATACTTAAATGATTTTATCGATATGCGTCAGGCACTCGCGAGCTCGGACAATATCTATGCCGTAAACACGATTATGACCGTAGGCGCCGACAAAGTAATCGACACGGCCAGAAAGCTTGGCATCGAAAGTCCGATGCAGCCCGTTCCATCACTAGCCCTCGGCACGTTTCCGGTCAGTCCATTCGAAATGGCTTCCGCATTCGGTACGTTCGCAAATGGCGGCATCCATGTCGATCCGGTCGCCATTATCCGGATCGAGGACCGCAAGGGTGAAGTATTATATGAAGCAGAGCGTCAGGCGGAGCAAGTTATCGCACCTGCAGAGGCTTATGTGATGACCAGCTTAATGGAGAGCGTATTCGATGAAGGCGGTACAGGCTTCCGGGTATCCTCTATTATTAAACGGCCGGTGGCCGGCAAGACAGGTACAACCCCTACTGATGCCTGGCTCGTCGGCTACACGCCTGAGCTGGCAACCGCCGTATGGGTTGGCTACGACAAGGACCGCAAGCTCACGGTAGCCGAAGCGTATCGGGCTGCGCCTATTTTCGCCAAGTTTACAGAGCAGGCGCTATCCGCCGTACCGCCAAAGATTTTTCCTATTCCCGAAGGCGTCGTCAATGTGTATATCGATCCGACCAGCGGCAAGCTGGCCGCCGACACCTGTCCGAATAAGCGGCTGGAAACCTTCATAAGCGGCACAGAGCCGTCTGAGGTATGCGGCGAACCGGCAGCTGCGGACGAAGCTGGCGGAAAATCGGGGAAAGACGGCGCCAAAGATGCTGGACATCATTCTTGGTGGGCTGATTTGAAGCGTTGGTGGACCGACTAACGAGCTTTATCCTCCTCTAGCGGGGAAGATACAGCTGCTTCCGGCCAGCGGGCTGCTGTGACCTTCGCACATTTTTGTCCGATTTATGATCAAAAAGTGAATATTCTTTGAACAAATGCGCACTGTTGTGATATAGTAAACATAAGAAAACACTTACAATTTATCGGGAGTGTTCATTATGACGACGAAAACAGCAACAATCAGCCATGTTCAGCCTTCCAAATCGGATGTCAAGCGTCTTGTTAAAGCAATGACAGCCATTGCTTGGGCCGTTCTCAGCATCGGTGTCCTGCTATGCTTAGTTAACTTAAGCCATTTCAGCGATCAAAATGTCGGTTTAATGGTCGGCATCGGATTTCTAATCGGCAGCGTTCATATTTATGTCATCGGCACCGCAATTGGACTCGTTCATGCGCGGCTTTATCAAGAGCAGCCGACGATAGACCAAAACGAAGACGAATTGTAAATATTTAGAGCAAAGAGACAGCCCCCATCAGGTCAATGACCTGATGGGGGCTGTCTCTTTGTTATACGCAAGGTGCTAAAAACGCTATCAAAAAGAAGAAAAATGTAACAGTTGTCGAAGCGGTGAACTTTCTATTACAGAAAAAAGACGAATTATTGACGTAATTGTTAACCCCGCATCTATTGCATGACGGATCTGCTATTGTAGTCGTAAGCAGTAATTTTGAGGAGTTGAACCGATATGAGACCGTATATTCGTATGCTGACACCCGTACTCTTTTTGCTAATGGCCGTTATGCTTTCCGGCTGCGGAGAGCAATTCATTGTGCTCGATCCGAAAGGACCGATCGGCGAGTCTCAGAAAGATTTGATTTATATTTCAACCATTCTATGTGCCGTTGTCATCGTTCCCGTTCTTATCCTGACAGCTGTCATTGTCTGGCGGTACCGCGACAAGCCGGGCAGCAAAGCTTCCTATAAACCCAATTGGGAGCATAGCACCAAGCTGGAAATCACTTGGTGGAGCATTCCGATTGTGATCATCCTCATCCTAGCAGTCATAACGGTTAGATACACGTATGCGCTTGAGCCTTCCAAGCCGATTGAATCCGAGAAGGAAGCCATTACGATTCAAGTCACCTCACTCGATTGGAAATGGTTGTTCAACTATCCGGACGAAGGAATTGCAACCGTCAATTACATTAAAATTCCCGAAGATGTGCCGGTTAAGTTCCAGCTTACATCCGACACAGCGATGAACTCCTTCTGGGTTCCGCAGCTCGGCGGGCAAATTTACTCCATGTCAGGCATGGCCATGACACTGTTCCTGCAAGCCGATGAGCAGGGCAGCTACTTCGGCTCGGGCGCTAACTTTAACGGAAAAGATTTTGCCCAAATGACGTTCAAGGTTGATGCCACCACGGAAGAGGATTACAACGCGTGGGTAGATGAAGTGAAAGCTACGTCTCCTGCGCTTACGACAGAAGGCTTTGAGAAATTAACGGAGCCGGGCTCGTCCGGGGTACAGCTGTTCTCCAGCTTCCCTGAAGGGTTGTTCGAAAAAATCGTAACGCAATACGTGGAAGGCGAGGGCGGCGGTCACCATCATGGCGGAGCATCCACGGAGCCTGTCGCTGCGCCTGCGGATGAATCCGAATCAACAAGCAGCACTGAGCATGACGCCCATAATCATGCGGGTCATTAAACCATTAACAGGCGAATGCGTTCAAAGCGGGTTTGTTCCACAAACTTTTAGGAGGTCCCCTCATGTTAGATAAAATAAAAGAATTCGCATCCGAATTTTTTGTTACTGGCGATCCGCTTATTTTAGGGGCTCAAGTATCCATTGGATTATCGCTGGTTGCGATTATATTCGTACTCACCTTTTTCAAAAAATGGCGCTGGCTGTGGACGGAATGGCTGACCAGCGTCGATCATAAGAAGATCGGTATTATGTATATCATAGCCTCGATTCTTATGCTGTTCCGCGGCGGCGTCGATGCGCTGCTTATGCGGGTGCAGCTTGCAGCTCCGGAGCTGGAGTTTTTGCACGCGGAGCACTATAACCAAATTTTCACGACGCACGGCGTTATTATGATTTTGTTCATGGCGATGCCGCTCATGTTCGGATTGTTCAATATTGTCGTTCCTCTGCAAATCGGAGCGCGCGACGTTGCCTTTCCGTTCCTGAACTCGCTGAGCTTCTGGATGTTCTTTTTCGGCGCGATGCTGTTTAACGTATCTTTCATTATCGGCGGCTCGCCGGATGCAGGCTGGCTGGCTTATCCGCCGCTTTCCGAGCTGTCGGGCAGTCCGGGTCTCGGACAGGACTTCTATATATGGGGTATCCAGATTTCAGGTATCGGCTCCTTGGCGACAGGCATTAACTTTGTCGTAACGATACTGAAAATGCGTGCGCCAGGCATGAAGCTCATGCAAATGCCAATGTTCGTCTGGTCGGTGCTTTCGTCTTGCGTAACGATTATGTTCGCATTTCCGATTTTGACGGTTACCCTGTTCCTGCTGTTCCTTGACCGCTATCTGGGCGCACACTTCTTCACGCTTGACGGCGGGGGCAATCCGATGATGTATATCAACCTCATCTGGATGTGGGGGCACCCGGAAGTGTATATCGTTATATTACCCGCATTCGGAATATTCTCTGAAATCGTATCGACTTTCTCAAAGAAAAAGCTGTTCGGCTATAAATCGATGGTATTCGCGCTTATGTCCATCAGCTTCTTCTCCTTCTTCACATGGGCACATCACTTCTTTACGATGGGCTCAGGGGCCAACGTCAACGCGTTCTTCGCATTAACGACGATGCTCATTGCCATACCGACCGGTGTGAAGGTGTTCAACTGGCTGTTTACGATGTACCGCGGCCGCATTAAATTTACAACACCAATGATGTGGACGGTTGCGTTCATCCCTTGCTTCGTCATCGGGGGGATGACCGGGGTACTCTTATCCGTTGCACCTGCCGACTTCCAGTTCCATAACAGCTACTTCCTGATCGCGCATTTCCATCAGGTGCTTATCGGGGGCGTCGTATTCGGTTATTTTGCAGGTCTCTACTATTGGTGGCCAAAAATGTTCGGATTCACGCTGCATGAAGGTCTTGGCAAATGGGCATTCTGGTTCTGGAACATCGGCTTCTATGTATGTTTCATGCCGCAATATGCGCTTGGCTTAATGGGGATGACACGTCGTGTCAACGAATACGACTTCGATATGGGCTGGCAGCCGCTTAACGTAATTTCCACTGTCGGGGCATTCCTGATGGGCGCAGCGTTTATTTTCCAAATGTGGCAGATCGCTCATAGCATTAAGTTTTACAAGAAAGCAAAATCCGGAGATACATGGGACGGCCGCACGCTGGAATGGTCGATTCCATCGCCTGCACCGCTTTACAACTTTGCTCGCTTGCCGCAGGTTACAAGTCAAGACGAGTGGTGGGAAGAGAAGCAGCGCATTGCGGCCGGCGAGCCAGCCAAACCATTGGCACCGCTTGAGCCGATTCATATGCCAAAAAATTCGAGTATTCCGTTCATCATGTCGTTATGCTGGTTTACAGCAGGCTTCGGCTTCGTATGGGATTGGCTCTGGATGGCGATACCGGGTCTGATCGGCGTAGCCGTATGTATGCTTGCCCGTTCGTTCTCTTACGATACCGATTATTATATTCCGGTTGATGAGATTGAGCGCACGGAAGCGGCTTTAAGGGGGACAAAATAATGGCACATGCAGTTTCCACTTCAGCAGGGGCGCTTGGCGGACACGATGCCGGTCACGGCGGCGGTCACCATGGCGATCATCACGATCAAGAATCTTTGAAAATGTTTGGCTTCTGGCTGTTTCTTATAACCGACGTTATTTTATTCGGAACCTTGTTCGCAACGTTCGTCGTGCTTCGCTTTAATACGGCCGCCGGACCAACGCCTGCAGAGCTTATTGAGCTGCAAGGCATTATCATCTCAACGTTCATCCTGCTAACGAGCAGCTTCACGAGCGGCATTGCCGTGCTTGAAATGAATAAAGGCAACAAACGGGGCCTTATATTATGGCTCGCAATTACCGCCTTGCTCGGCGCATCGTTCGTTTATTTGGAAGTGACTGAGTTTATGCACCTGGTACACGAGGGCGCAACGATCGGCACAAGTGCATATTGGTCGGCCTTCTTCACCTTAGTCGGTACGCACGGCTTGCACGTCTCGCTCGGACTCGTCTGGATGATCGCGCTTATGCTGCAGCTGAGCCGCCGCGGGATTACGCCGGTAACGAAGCGCAAAGTGAACATTATCAGCTTGTACTGGCACTTCTTGGACGTCGTATGGATCTTCGTATTCACGATCGTTTACTTGATGGGGGTGATGTAGGATGGAGAAGCATAATACGCACGGGCACGAAGCGCACGATTCCCACGGCGGGTCGATGAAGTCTTACGTCATCGGCTTTCTCTTCTCAATCATACTAACGATCATTCCGCTCGTAGCCGTACTGAATGATCTGTTGAACAAAACAGCAACAACCGTGCTCATCCTTGTGATGGCCGTCCTGCAGTTCGCGGTTCAGCTCATTTTCTTCATGCATATCAAAGATGAGAAAAAGCCGCGGTTCAACCTCATGGCGCTTATATTCGGCCTCGTCATTTTGCTGACAATCGTTGCAGGCTCCATCTGGATCATGACGTATAATACGGTTGCTTCTTAATCAACCTTCGGATATATAAAAGGCTGCGCGAGAGTCATAAGGGCTCCGGCGCAGCCTTTTGCTATACAGGTATATGAAAAAAATAACTATAACCAAACTTTCCCTATCTCTGCTTCACCCATTCATGACATACTCATGAATATAAGCAGGATAAGGGAAAAGGAGGGGCCTATATGCCCATAAAGCTGCGAGCACTGCAGCTGCCGGAAGATTACGAAGGGATTGCGCGGCTGCTGAATACGGTCTGGTCTGAGCCTTCTACAGCCGAAAGCTTGCGTGAAGCGGACGAAAAGCTATATGAGGTTGGTCATACTTGGATGGATGAGAACGGACTGCTGGCTGGTTATGACCGGGAACGACGGGTGGCTGTTAATGCAGATGGTGAGATTGTCGGCTATGTCTGGTCCTGGCGGGCTCCGTGGACGGAGCCCGGCTATATGTGCAACACGCTGGTCGTTGCGGAAGCCTATCGTAGTCGCGGTATAGGGAAGCTCTTGCTGCAGCATATTGCAGGCTGGGCCTCCCGGCTGGGCGCTGTCGCGCTTATGTCTGAGGTTTGGGATGACAATCGGGCTGCAATTGATTTCGCGAGCAGGAGAGGATTTGTTATTGAGCGCCATGCGTTCCAATCCCTTTTAAGTCTTGACGGCAATCAGGCGCAGCTGGATGCCGCTCTATCGGGCTTTACAGAGCCGAAGGAAGTCCGCTTTCTAACGCTGGCGGATGAACCGGGCGAGGTAAGCGAGCAGAAGCTGTATCAGCTTTACAAAGAATCACTGGTAGACATTCCCGGTTATTTAGGCGATGTGCCTGATTTTAACGAATGGCGCAAATGGTATTTGCAGGTGGACGGTTATGCGCCCGAGCGCGTTATGATTGCCGCTGACGGAGACCGGTTTATCGGGGTGACGAATGTGCTGCACAATCCGCAGACCAACGGCATGTACCACGAATATACCGGCGTGAGCCGGGATTACCGCGGCAGAGGAATTGCGTATGCCTTAAAGATAAAGGCTGTGCAAATGGCTATAAGCAGAAAAGCGTCCTATCTTCGTACCGATAACGATTCGACGAACGAGCCTATTTTGAAAATTAATCGCAAGCTCGGCTATTTGCCTCTACGGGGGTCATACCGGATCGTCGCTCAGCTTAGTCGGGTGCTGGACCGTCTATCTGCAACAGACAGCTAAAAGCATCATTTTCTGCAAAATAAAAGCATGACCGAAGGCAGCTTAGCCGCTTTTAGTCATGCTCTTTTTTCTAAAATAACCAAAGGCGACAGACTAACGCCCCCGCTGCACCATCTCCACACCCTTTGGCACGGTCAGCGTAAGCTGCGGATCGATTGTATCCGAGACAAGCCCGCCATCCCGGCGGTCCACCGTTCCGATCATGACGTACATGGTTGAGCCGACGATATTCGTCCGCAACAGGCTGTCATCCAACCGGTCAAGCTTCTCCGCTGACCAGTAACGGACTTGACCGAACAGCTTCACCTCTCGTGTATCCGTCTCACTGAATTGTACTCCGTCCAATGAATGGACGACAATTTTGTTAATGTCCGCGGGTACTTTCACCGTCTTCGTTTCCACAAAGGCGGAGCGCTGCGTCATTTGCAGCCCCCTTTGCAGCTCATCGAACAAGCCAGTAGACATGAGCAGCGCAAGTCCTAAGCTTGCCATTCCGACAGCCCCTACAAAAAATACGCTGATCCAGTCGTACCGTACAATGGCGCGCTCGCTGCTTGAAAACTTCAAGTAGAGCAGCAGCTCTGCACCGAGCATAATGAAAACGACCGGCGCCACCCACAGGAGCATTTCATAGGCTTCTATGTCCTGCCATAACGAAACGGCCAGAGCGGTACCCATCAGCATGAGCGTTACGCCCATCGACAGCGAGCCGACACGCCATGTACGGATGCCTTCCGCCCGATTTGCCGGATGGCCCATATTTACTGCGCTCATTGCATTCCCTCCTCTTGTTTGGAATGACCGGCTGAAGCTACCGCAGGTGGTGCGATCATTTTGGATTCTGTATACGTCTTGCTTCCGAATGCCAGCCGCAGGCCTACAATTATCATGACAAAAGCAACGACAGCGGTAGGAATCATATATTTGATCTGTACATATTGCGAGTAAATTTCACTAGAGTATCTGGATGCAACCTCGGCAGCTACACGATCAAGCAAATAATATACGCCGAACCCGAGCAGCGCGATGCCGAACCACCGTTGATAAGGCACAAGCTGCGTCAGCACCGGATCATCGGTAAGCGTCTGACGCTCATAGCGCGACGTCTGCTGCAGCGCATCGAAGAACGCGAAGCACCAATAGAGCGGCAGCAAGAAGAAAAACAGCGACAACCGCAAATTGTCCATAATATAAATGGTTAGCAGGAAGCCGCCCATTAACTGTAGTCCCCGCTTCTGGAGCCCCAAATACAAATGACCCGCTCCCGGGAAAATCGACAGCGCAATAGCCAGCACCTTATTTTTGCGGCCGGAAGCGATATGCGCCTCCAAATCTTCAAATATGGCACGGTCGATTAGCTGCTCGCCGCGCTGCTTCGCATGCAGCTGCTGAATGGCATCAAACATGCTGTAAATCCATATGACCGGCAGCGCCAGCAAGAAAATAAGCAGCGCCCCCGTGTTCATAATCACGCTGAGAAACACGATAATCGCAAACAACCCAATGAAGGAGATAAGAAACGTAATGCCTCGCTGCATGAGACCTATGCTCATATGTCCAAGCCCTGGCAGCAGGGACAGCGTAATCGTGCGGCTCTTCTCGCGCTGCTGGTCAAACGACAACGGCACAGCGCCGTCTGACGCTTCTGCAAAACCTCCATTTGGAGGAGTCGCGCCAGCCCTTCCAGGCACCTTGCCCGAAACGAGCGTAATGATCATGTCCAGCATGTTGATGCCCCAGCTCATCGCGGATATGAACAAGAGGGGAAAGACTTGTTCACCGACGTTTGAAACAAATACTTCCAATAAAAACAATAGCGCGAGCGTTCCAAAGAAAGCTCCTCCATACAAAACAGTCCGGATCGGACGGCCCAAATACGCATGCCCTGCGCCAGGTATAAACGAAAGCAAAAACGCGGTTAACGGGCTTTTGTTCATTGATTATTCATTCCTCTCATTATCATCGTCATGCTTTATTTAAAGCGAATCGCCTGCAGCCCATCAAGCCACGAGCCGGTTTGACTGACCATTTTGTCCGACCACGATTCCGTCTGTTTGTCTAACGGTATTCCAATTGCAGGCTGCGGCTCCTGCACATTCAATTCCAGTTCATGCTGTGCCAGCTTCTGCGAAAAGGAGGCAAAGGTACCGCTGCCAAGCAGCAGCAGCGTGATGGAGGCAGCAATCGTGTAATGCGTAACGGGATGCTGCAGCCAAGAGCCTCGGCGGTAGGGTCTCTCTTGTACGACGATAGTAGTTGCAGAAAATTGCTCAAGGTGCTGATCATCAGGCGTTAACTCGCCAATGAGCTGTGTCACGACACGCTGCTCAAGCAGCTCCATATCAGGCATCGTTATCGATGGTTCACGCAGAGAGCCGTCATCAACCGCTTCATCTTCCACCGGCTCGACAGCCGACATGAATAGCTGCAAGCAAGCATCGCAAGCCGCTAAATGCCGCTCTGCCCAATCACGCTCCTGCTCCGTAAGAAAGTTGCGCACATAGTGATCCATTTGATCTGATGATAGGTGTTCATCAGCATCATTTAAATGATCATGGCCCGCAATCCATCCGTTCTCATCGTTCATTCGAAATCCTCCTTCCGCCAGTGGCGTTTTATCCAGCTCCGCGCCCGGTATAGACGAGACTCCACGCTTTTGCGCTCCAGTCCGGTTTCAGCCGCGATTTGTTCATACGACTTATCTTCCATATAATAAGCGTTCACGACCTCACGATAGTTATCCGGCAGCCTATCCACCAGTACGCGAATCTGGCGTCTGTCCTCCCGCTCCATCGCTATCGTCTCGGCAGCAGGCATACCCGCTGTTTGCTCCTGAGCGCTGTCGGGAATGACTTCGCCGCCGGACACCTCCTCAGGTCTGCGCGCCCTGCTGCGCTTGAAATCGATCGCCCGATTGACAGCAATCCGGGTAATCCATGTCTTCAGTCCATCCAACCGGCATTCCGGGAGGGAGCGGTAAATCTGCAGCAGTACTTCCTGCGTTACATCCTCCGCGTCATGCGGTGAATGAAGCACTGCGAAGACGGTTCTATATATGTACGGACCATATGCCTGTACGAACGGTCGATATTGCTCGGACCCGCCGTTCTGTACCGCTTTGATCCAATCTTCGTCTTGAATGTCGCTCCCCTCCTTCCCAATCTAATAGACGTCAGCCAGTCCCTCTACCCCTGCACTTTCCGCAAAAAATTTTTCTATCTTCTCCACAACCTGCAACAACGCGGAAAACCTCACCTTCGCGAGGTCAAGCTTCACGATCGGTGAGGTTCTCATTTTTTATCGGCTTTCGCTTATGCCGCGCGTCCTGCGCGTTTTCGATTATACATCCAAAGCTTGTTTAAGCTCTTCCGGCGAACGGTCCCACCACTCCTGGTTGTGTTCAACCAAAAGCTTGCGGAGCGCTGCTTTCTCTACCTCGCCAAGCTCGCCAAGAATGTAACGCCTTTTAATGGAATAGTCCAGCTTGTTTACGTGATCGGCCAAAATCTTCCATCCGCGCCGCGCTTCCGTATCGATAAGCATCTCGCAAGCCGTTGCGCCGGCATAATAGGAGCCTTCCTCATTGCGGTCGACGGCCACCCACACGATCCAGCATTGACGGCCATTAGGCGTATCCTCTTTGTTCGGGGTAAACTTTATGCCCCGCTCCACCTTGCTCTTCGCGTGCATCGCGCCAACATCAATATAAGCAACGCCCTCATCAATAATGACGCAAGACACCGCGCTCAAATCAATCGTTCCTGCACCAAAGCCTTTATGTTGTTTGTTGCTCACGACGTTGAGCGACAGTGATTTTTTTTCCTTCTTTTCCGGTTGTCCTTGTTCTTCCGTCACGCGCATTCACACCTTCCCCATACAATAATTCCATTTTAGCTAATAATCTTTGAAAAGCAAACATATACATGCTGTAGATGCTTGTCAACGGGAGGGAAACGTTCAATGACTCCACGCTATGTCAAACGAATTTTACTAGTTATACTCGCAGCCGTCATGCTCGGTCTGTCTGTGCAATACGGCTTCGGGAATGCTTGGCAATCCCAGTATACATATGCTTTCGCCCCCGCCGCCAAAGCCAAGCAAACGCCTGCTCCTGCCCAGAATTCGGCCAAGCCGCCTGTCGTGCAAGAGCCGAATACGGTCATGACGCCAAAGCCGCAATCGCTTAGTAAGCGAGTCGTTGAGTACCATATCAACGTTCAATTACGTGGCGATGCGCAGCATTTAGACGGCGAACAGGCTATAACCTGGACCAACCCCGGTAAAAAAATGGTGTCCGAGCTCTATTTCCACCTGTATCCGAATGCGTTCCAATCAGAGAAAACGACGTTTATGCGCGAATCCGGCGGCAAGCTGCGGCAGGACAAAGCGACGACGAACAGTATCGGCTACATGAAGCTGCTGACACTGCAAACGCTTGAGGGCGAGAGTCTGCTGCCAAGGCTGCAGTACGTTCAGCCGGATGACGGCAACGAGAATGACTTCACGCTGGCCAAAATACGGTTGCCTGAACCGGTGGCCCCGGGAAAATCGGTTACGCTGCGTATGAGCTACGAAGTGAAGCTGCCAGAAGTATTTGCACGAATGGGGTACTCCGGCAAATTCGTCATGGCTGGTCAATGGTTCCCTAAGCTTGCTGTATATGAAACCGTAGGTACAAGGGGCAGGACTGCCGAGGGTTGGAATGTGCACCAGTACCACGGCAATTCGGAGTTTTACAGCGACTTCGGCATATACAGCGTCCGGATTAAGGTTCCTGAGGCATACACCGTTGCCGCAACCGGCTTCCAAACAAAGCCTATCGAAGTGAAGGATCAGACTAAGGTGTACCAATTTTACGCCGATGACGTCCATGACTTCGCCTGGTCAGCATCGCCGGACTTCGTATACGAGGAAGTAGCTTTCTCCGATACGGGTATTCCCGGCGTACGCATTAAGCTTTATCTCGATCCGTCGCACGCGGCGCTCAAGGAGCGTTACTTGCATGCAGCCAAATCCGCTCTCTCCAAATACGCGCAGTGGTACGGTGAATACCCTTACACCACGCTGTCGATCATCGTTCCCCCGAAAGGAGCGAACGGCGCGGGCGGTATGGAATACCCGACGCTCATTACCGCATTCGCGGCTGAGAAGGATAACCCCGGCTTCGATCTGGAGCGGACCGTTGTCCATGAGATCGGTCACCAGTATTGGTACGGCATGGTAGCCTCCAATGAGTTCGAGGAGGCGTGGCTGGATGAAGGCTTTACGTCCTATGCAGAGGACAAAGTGATGGAGACCGCATACGGGCTGGAAGCAAACCTGCGGGTCGAAGCGAGCTACATGACGGATCCGGCGCCGCTCAAGCAGCTGTCCTGGGCATACGGCAGCCACGACCAATATGCTGAAAATGTATACATGAGAGCGAAGCTCGTCCTCATCGGCATAGAGAATCAGGTTGGCACAAGAACGATGCAAAAGATTTTACGCACGTATTTTCAAAAATATAAATTTAAGCATCCTTCTACTGCCGACTTTCAGCGCGTGGTTGAACAGGTCACAAAGACAAAGTGGAATGATTATTTCAGGCAATACGTATACGATGACCAAATGGCCGACTTTTCAGTGGAATCCATCCATGTGAGGCCGGTTAAACAGGACGGCGCACAAATGTACGAGTCGATCGTCCTCGTCAAAAAGCACGGCGGCACGAATGGCGAGATTCCAATCGTTCTGCAGTTCACCGACGGCACGAAGATGACAAAGCAGTGGAATGCGGAAGAATCCCATATCCAATACAAGCAGCTGCACTCTGCTCCGCTCAAATGGGCCTTCGTTGATCCGAAGCACAGCAATGTACTCGATAACAAGCTCATCAACAACTTTATGCAAGCACAGCTGCCGGAAGAAACGCGTACAAGGTGGAGCCTTGGCGTTGTGAAGCTGATTGAAGGGCTGCTCGGGTCTCTGAGCTGGTAAGTAATTGCGTTCAAGGAGCGATAAACGATGAAGATACACATGAAGCAAGGCTGGCGGCTGGCGGGCAAACATTTTCACCTCGTTATTCTAATGTTTTTGTACCAGCTGCTGTGGGGATTTTTCTTATACCGCTTTATTGATTCGGTCGTTTCTCCGCTGCTGCGGCGGTTTCCCAGCTCTTATCCGTCTGATACGGCTGCTCAGCACTTCGTCACGGAGGCCCAGTTCCAGGTGTTCAAAACCGATCTCGTCTCGCCCTATTTGTGGCTGCTTGGGGGCCTTTTCGCCGCCCGGATGCTGCTGACTCCTTTGTTTAATGCGGGATTGTTTTATTCGCTGCACCACCAAATGAGAGATGGGGCAGGCACCCGTTTTCTCGAAGGTATTCGCAAAGCCTGGAAGCCGGTCGTTCTACTTTACTGGTTAGAATCTATACTCGCGTTAGCGCCTGCCTGGTGGCTGCTCCCCCGCTCCTTGGATTCCCTTCTGGAGAGTGGATCGATTCCGGAGCTGTTGCAATCCCTACTGCCTGGAGCGTTCTTGTGGCTTCTTTGGGGAACGGTCCTTCATCTGTTGTTTTTGGCCATGCAATTTGGCGCTGCCTCGGGTGAAGGAATTTTCCGCTCCTTATGGCGAGCTTTAAGAAATTTCCTTTCCTATGCGGCAATATCATTGCTCATGTGGGCCATTGGCGCTGCTCTAGGCCTCGTCGTAACGAGCCTATCGATGCTCTGGGCCGGCTTATTCGCACTCATCGTACATCAAGGCTATCACCTCGTCCGGACGCTTATGAAAGTGTGGACCATCGCATCGCAATACGATCATCTCCAGTCGAAGCAGATATAGACAATATGGTTTGCATATAAGTTATACAAGACAAAACCTCCGACTATTCGGAGGTTTTTTGTATGAAAAATTTTTAATCTTCCATCGGAAAAGCCGCGGATTTTCGCTATTCACGGTGTTCTGGCTAGTCCAAGCGGCATTGCTGGATAAGGACAATTCAGCATATTTTACAGCGGCTTCACATAATTAATGAAAATGAGTCATGATAATTAGTTATTTAGCACTAATAACATGTGTTTATTTTACATGAAAATTGTTTAAACGAACCATTTAGTCAAAAGGTTACATGAGAATTATTAGAATTTGCCAGTAAAGGCAGGAGATCAATGAAAATAATCGAATAATTTCCAAGAGCATTACTAAACTGCCTAATTCCCTATCGGGAAACGGGGGAACCATTTTGGGTGAATTGATTCCGACGTTGACTTTTTTCAGCGCCTGAGGAATCATAGGGGACCTTCAACCGAACCCCACAGCTAACCTCGTCGGCATCGGAAGGAGTTTCACAATTGAAAAAGGTTACCGCACTACTATTGGGTCTCGTACTCGTGCTCGCTTTTCAAGCGGGAAGCGTTTTCGCAGACTCCAAAATGGACGGCATTATCAATGATGTTATTGGTAGTCCGTACAAAAGCGGCGGAAATACGTCGAGAGGTTTTGATTGCTCCGGTTTTACGACCTATGTGTTCGATAAAATGGGCATTGATCTTCCTCGCACATCCGCTTCTCAAGCAAAAACAGGCAAGAAGGTCGCTAAAGCTGACCTAATCCCGGGAGATCTCGTGTTTTTTGACACAGCTGGCGGCAACAACAGCTCCGTCTCCCACGTCGGCATTTATATTGGAGACGGCAAGTTTGCGCATACCTCCCTTAGCAGAGGCGTTGTAACTGACAAACTTAATTCCTCCTACTATGAGAACCGGTATGTGACTGCACGTCGTGTCATGGATCCGGATTCTTTCGAGAAATATGCTGACGAAGAATAGAGTCTCCTGAGCAGCCCTCTTCTTAAGGGCCGCAAGGCGGGCTCATCCAGTAAAGCCGCAGTTGTTTGTCCATTAGCGACAAGCCGCATGCGGCTTTGCTGTTTCCATTCCGTCCTCGACCTGAATTCAAGCTTACGATGCGGTATAGGAAAGGAGCTGCACCCGATGTATTTATTTATTCATCGCAAAGATTTGCGTGTTGCGGATCTGCGTGCATTTGATTACTTACGATCGAAGGATGACGAGGGTATCCATTTGCTTATTATAGATCCCGCTTTAACGGGTCAGGGACGGCTTACCAGCCACAGCGGACGTAATTTTATTGGACAGGCGGCCTCGCTGCTGCACAGCTACGCAAACGCTGGTAAAGAACTGCATGTGCTTTACGGTGATCCGGTACACGTTACGGAAGCGCTCCTGCAAGCATACCCGATTGATGAAGTTGTTGTTCATGCCGACTATACCCCCTATGCCCGCAGCCGTGATGAGCGCCTGCAGCAGACCGTGCGCAGGCTGGGACGCCTCTGGATGTCAATCGCAGATGCTCCGCTTGCCGATTTAGAAGCTTTTCCGGCTTACACGGAGCGAACCGAACCATATAAGGTATTCACGCCGTTTTACCGGATGTGGAGCAGCTATATGCTGCAGAGCTACAGTCCGATGGGCAGCACAACGATACATGACCTGAATACCGTTCGTGAAATAAACGGAAAGGTAGCCGTTCCCTTTGCATTGCCTGAGCAAATTGCTTCTGCGCTTGGCGGAACAGCCGCTGTCGAAGGTTCCGTCAAATCGGCACATCTGCTGGACCGCTTCGTACGTGAACATCTGGCTGCGTATGCGGCTAGCCGTGATGCCTTTACCGAGGGTCATACGAGCGGGCTGTCACGCTTCTTGAATACCGGCGCAATTTCCGCCCGTCAAGCATACGAAGCGACGCAAGGATTGCCTGGAGCCGAGACGTGGGTGCGTCAGCTTGCATGGCGCGACTTCTATTTATATCAAGCGATGTATCATGACGATTATTTCCGCTACGAGCATCTTTCCGATTTGTCTGCGCTGACCGATGAGCATTTCGGGGCATGGGCATCCGGTGCGACCGGCATTCCGATTATCGATGCCGCTATGACGCAGCTTAACCGGACGGGCGAGCTGCCTAACCGGCTGAGGATGATAACCGCTATGTTTTTAACGAAAAATCTGCTCTGCCCGTTTACGCTTGGCGAACAGCATTTCCGCCTTAACCTCAGCGACTATGACAATACGGTCAATCGCGGCGGCTGGCTGTGGTGCTCCTCGCTTGGCTATGACGCAGCGCCTTATTTTCGCATAATGAATCCTGCGACGCAGTCGCAGACGCATGATCCGGGCGGCAGCTACATTAGGCGCTGGCTGCCCCATCTCGCGCATTTGTCCGACAAAGAGATTCACCAGCCGCTCAGTGGCGCCATCGTTGATCTTAAAGCATCGCGGGCGCGAGCGATTGACGTATACAGATCAATAGTGAAACAGCCAATCGTTCAAGCTTGACGACGCTAAAAACCTCCAAAACGGCTAAGATTATTAGCGGCTTCGGAGGTTTTTGCTAATTATTCATTCAATGTCAGGATGATCGGGGTCAGCGACTCGCTTCGCGCTCGCCTGCCATTCGGCTCCTCTGCCCCTGTCTTCTGCCGAGCACAAGCATAGCGGCCAGCAGAAGCAGCATAAACAGAACAAGCGCACTATTATACCATAACGTCGATTGCACATTGAATTGATCCATAATCCAGCCGGTTACCCGCGGGAAAATAGCGCCGCCCAAGCCGCCGAATGCGACAAGCAGGCTCGTTGTCCGTTCAGTCATGCCCGGAATAAGCGCATTCGCGTACACAAGCGCAATTCCGAAAATACCGGAGAAAAACAATCCGCTTAATCCGACAAATACAAGCATCCAGCTCAGTTGCCCCATTAACGCCATCAAAATAAATACAACTGCAGCACCTATTGTTGCGATGATCAAATAACGCGAGTAGCCCATCCGATCAGCAAGAACGCCGGCGAATAGACGACCTAGCACCATAGTACCCCAGAAGAGGCTGAGCACAGCTGCCGCACTCGCCTCATCCACACCGGAGCGAACGATAAGAATTGACGGCAAATAGTTGGAGAAGCTCATCTCCATTCCAACATAGATCATAAAAAATAAAGCCGACAATAACAGGAACGGTAACGCTTGGCGCGGATAACCAAAAAATCCCGATAAACCTTCGGAATGAGCATCTAACGCAGCCGCAGTCTCTTTATCGCCTTCACGCCTATCAGCTCCGTGCGGAACGAAGCTAAGCTGATTATCCAGCTCTCCGAACGACATCGTCAGCCAAAGAACGAATGTAATGCCTGACATCGCCGCTAATATAGGAAAGGACACCTGCCATACGTTATGCTGAATTAAGTAAGCAGCCGCAATGGGTATCAACAGTGCACCGACTCCAAAAAAGGTTTCCAGGCGACTCATCGCCGACGCTTTCCCGTTCTTCACCATATCTATGATCATCGCGCCTACAACGGCTTCTGTCAAACCGAAGCCGAGACCCGCCAGCGGGGCAAAAGCAAGCATCCAGCCCCAAGGAAGCAGCAAGCTGTATGCGGCTTCGCTAACCGTCAGCACGCCGAGCGCGATAAGCACTGCGCCTCTCTTGCCGACTCTGGCCGTAATAGACGGAGCCAATAAAACACCGACCAGAAATCCGAGAAACTGATTCATAATCCATTGCCCGCCGTCTTTATAGGTCAAGCCGTAATGCTCCATCAATTGTTCCAAAATAGCGCCGCCCACAACATGAGCGACCCCAATAATTAAATAGGATAAGCAGCCAAGCCAAATTAACTTTCTCATGCAAACGGATCTCCTTATGTATGTACGTCCTATTGTGTCTATCTGATATAATAAACCTATTTCACTAACCTGACGGAGGTAACCGATTCATGACGAGTGATTCAAGCTCCACTTATTATAAACGACATTCAATTGTTATGACCATACATCCGCTCGAAATCGGGCATGCCAGGCAAATATGCGAGTGGATTTACGAACCGCCATTCGATATTTATAATTGGCCCTCCTGGGAGCAAATGAAAAAGGACGGCATCGAATTTGGCGATTCCGTCCTTCGTGAAGCGCAGTATGCAGCAGTTCTCGGCAATCAGCTTGAGCTGATTGGTTTTGCGCAATTTTTTCCGATTTCAGGTGTCACTAGGCTCGGTCTAGGGCTCCGGCCCGACCTATGCAGCCAAGGTCTTGGTTCCGCCTTTGCGCGCCTTATCGCTTTAGAAGCACGCAAGCGTGCGCCTCGCGATGAAATTGATTTGGAAGTACTTGCATGGAACTCGCGCGCCGTACGCGCATATGAACGGGCAGATTTCCGGATTACGGATACGTATTCACGTCCAACGCCGCAAGGCTTTGCGGAATGCCATTGCATGGTGTTCGAGCCTGCTGATGACTAAAGCTGCTGTGTACCCCCCTCCGTATCCTTCAAATCCTTGAATAGGATAAGGCCGGGTGCAACTAACACCGATACCGTCCGAATCCATGCATGTGAATCAAGATCGGTGTAAGCACGCCCTTGCTTGAATCGAGCGAGCCAAATCCTCCTTCGTCTCCACGCCTTCCACGAGCAGCGAAGCGCCTATTTGCTCCGCTAAATCCGAGAAAGAACGAAGCACACCGAAATAACCATCGTGCGTGGCGCTTTTCTTAATCATATGAATATCGATCTTGAGCAGATTGGGTTGAATTTGAGCAATACGGTCCGTACTGCTGAAGCCGCTCCCTACATCGTCAATTGCAATTAAACAGCCTCTTGCCCGGTAAATGTCAACTACCGCACGCAGCCCCTCCATTGAGCCATGAAAGCTTTCCACCGTAATCTCAATGACAATCCGTTTCGGATCAATGCCGTATTTATCGAGCAGCGACAGCGTATACAGTTCGCCTAGTTCCTCGTACCGGTAAATCCAGGACGGCTTTAAATTGATGAACAACAAAGGCTGCTCTTCCATTCGCGCCAGCTTCGAAAATGCCTGCTCCCGCAATATCCGGTCCACGACAATATGGTCATCCTGTGACACAAGCTCATCGCAAAAGAAAGGGCCGAGGCTGCGTACTGAATCGCCCTTGACCGCTCTGCCAAGCACCTCATACCCGATTATTCGTCTTGTATCCATCGCAATAATGGGCTGAAAGAATGCGGCTAATCTTTCATCATTCAGACCAAGCGCTTTCGGCAGCAGCATTGTAGATTGGCACTCATTCATAGCGCGCTCCTTCGTGTTACTTATATGTTATATTATCTACCATACATATTGAGTAACATTGTAAAAGAGTCGACAATAAATGTAAAGAACCGACAAACAAACTACGCTTTTTTGTACATGATGTCGAAAATTATATGAGCCTTATGATTTGCGTAACCTTTTCTCCTTGGGAAACCTCAATAATGTGATGCTTGTTATTATACGTAATTACACCGTTGCCGACTGCAATAACCGGATCCTCCCCGAGTCCGAAAAAAACATCATCCGCCAGCGCTTCCATGACCTCGTGCCGATCCTCAACCGTCAGTGCCTCCCATTCCTCCGGCTCCATTTCAAAAAAGGTGTAGCTGCTATCGATTTCACCGACCGCTTCTGTTAAATCTTTCAATATATCTGCATACTCTCTCGCGTGTCTTACGCCCATTTGTGTATAACCACCTTTGCCATAGTCATATTTTGTAATCTTCTCCCTACTATTTTACCTCATTTCATCATTTTTAACGTCTACTGCTCTAAATCGTTCCTTTTACTCTAACTTCAGAATACCCATTTGACGATAATATAAGAAGTAGAGAAATGTCGAAAATGTATTGGACGGGGTGTATGATGAAAAATTCAACAATTATTGGTCTTGTGCTGGGTCTTGTCGCTGTATTAGGAGGGATGGTATTAAAGGGAGCACACCTGTCGTCTCTTTTGAATCCTGCCGCTTATATGATTATTATATTAGGTACGGTTGCTGCTGTCATGATCGCCTTTCCAATGTCCGAGCTTTCCAAAGTAGGCAAGCTTTTAAAAATGGTATTTACCGAACAAAAGCTGCCGCCGCGCGATGAGCTGATTCAGCATTTCATGGAATGGGCTTCCATTACACGCCGTGAAGGCTTGCTTGCCCTTGAAGCGAAAGTAGATGAAATTGAAGATGTGTTTCTGCGTAACGGCATGCGTATGATTATTGACGGAAATGATCAGGACTTCGTTCGTGACGTCCTGCTGGAAGATATAGCTGCAACAGAAGACCGCCACAAAGCTGGCGCCCTTATTTTCACGCAAGCAGGTACATATGCGCCTACGCTCGGGGTACTCGGAGCCGTTGTCGGCTTGGTCGCAGCGCTGGCGGACATGAGCGATATGAACAAGCTGGCTCACGCGATCGCCGGCGCATTCATCGCTACCTTGCTTGGTATATTCACAGGTTATGTGCTTTGGCATCCGATTGCGAATAAGCTAAAGCGTATGTCCAAGCAAGAAATTCAAATTCGTCTTATGATGGTTGAAGGTCTTCTTTCCATTCAATCCGGGGTATCCACAATCGCCATCAACCAGAAGCTGTCCGTATTCCTGACGCCGACAGAAAGATTGCAGATGAAGGAGAAGGAGGAAGGAGCCGCTTGAGCAGAAAGCACAGACACGAAGAACACGAGGAGCATGTAGACGAATCTTGGCTCATACCGTATGCCGACCTGCTCACCCTGCTGCTGGCACTCTTTATCGTGTTGTATTCGATGAACTCCGTCGATATCAAAAAGTTCGAAGAAATGTCCCAAGCGTTTAATGTTGCTCTCAGCAATGGTACAGGTATTTTAGAAGATACGGCCATCGTGAAGACTGGCGACGATAACGGCAAGAAGCAGGACGAGGAAGGCAGTCAGGAAGACAAGAAAGAACATAAGATGGAAGAAGAAGCTCGCGAAGCGCTCATAAAGAAAGAGCAAGAAGACCTGGAGAAACTTAAGAAACAGATAGATGCATACATTAAGAAAAACGGATTAACGACCGATCTGGAAACTAAGCTTAATCTATCACAACTCATGATAACGATTAGCGACAATGCCTTATTCGCACCAGCGCAAGCAAATGTGAAGCCGGAAGCGGAAGAGCTCGCGACGGCAATCGGTAAAATGCTGCAGCAATATCCAAATTACGAGGTTATCGTTTCCGGACATACGGACGACACACCGATATCGACCGTCTTCTTCAAGTCGAACTGGGATTTAAGCTCCATGCGGGCTATTCGGTTCATGGATATATTGCTCGAAAATAAGCAACTGAAGCCGGAACGCTTCAGCGCCATTGGCTACGGCGAATATCGTCCGGTTGCCGATAACAAAACGGTTGCAGGCCGCGCCAAAAACCGCCGTGTCGAAGTTTCGATTATTCATACCTACGCCGACTCTGCCAACACTCAGCAGCTGATCGTTACGAAATAGCGATTCAAACAAAATCCCCTGATTCTGGCCCGCACCTGGCGCCAAATCAGGGGATTATTTGGTTCATAGTCCATTACACCGGCTCGTAGCCTAACGTTTGAAACAACGTCGTCTTCTCTGCTTCCGTTAAATCACGCCACTTACCGACCTGCAATCCACCGAGCTGGATGTTCATAATCCTCAGACGCTGCAGTCTTCTTACGTGATATCCAAACGCTTCGCACATTCTGCGGATTTGCCGGTTGCGACCTTCTGTCAGAATAATACGAAACACACGATCAGTTACTCTCGTCACCTCGCAGGGCAGCGTCATGCTTCCGAGAATATGTACGCCGCTCGACATCCCTTGCAAAAATGCAGCCGTCACCGGCTTATCAACGGTTACGATGTATTCCTTCTCATGTTTTCCCTCCGAACGCAGAATGGGATTAACGACATCCCCGTCATTCGTAAGCAGGATCAAGCCCTCTGAATCTTTATCGAGCCGGCCAATAGGAAAAATCCGTTCCGGATGGCCTACGAAATCAACAATATTCCCTTTAATATGAAGCTCTGTTGTACTCGTAATTCCGACTGGCTTATTCAATGCAATATAAACATGCCGCTTCTGCTCGCCAATTTTCCGTCCATCGACACGGACATCATCGCCAAGCTCTGCCTGGCTTCCCAGCTGCGCGGTAACCCCGTTAATCGTTACCCGGCCGCTGTCCACCAGCTTATCCGCCTCGCGTCTGGAGCAAAATCCCGTTTCGCTAATAAACTTATTAATTCTCAAAGCTGTTCACCTCTGTTGTATGTACGGACCGATTATCCTTCCAGTATAACGCTCTCGCTTCCATCTTTCAAAATAGGAAGCATTACGTGTACGGTTGTACCGACTTTTACTTGGCTCCGAATTTCCATCGTTCCGCGGTGGCTGTTAATGATCCGCTGGCTGACCATGATTCCTAGACCTGTACCTGTTTCTTTGCCCGTAAAAAACGGATCGCCAATCTTCGCAATCATCTCATCCGGTATGCCTTCGCCCTCATCCGCAATCGTTATAGAGATATGTTCCCGTCTATGGGAAGCGTTGATATGAATCAACCCGCCGCTGGGCATCGCTTCGATCGCATTTTTCAACAAATTAATAAATACTTGCTTTAACTGGTTCTCCTCGCAAGAAATACGGCAATCCTCTTCGGTAAAAGATAAGCGGAACTCAATATCGTGAAGGAGCGCTTCACTATTCATAAAAGCAATAACATCCTGAAGCACGTCGCGAACATCCTTCGCTACGAATTTAGTTGCCTGAGGCTTCGCTAAAATAAGAAACTCGCCAACGATTAGATTTATGCGATCGAGCTCAGACAGCATTAAGTTTACATGTGCTAAAGTCAGCTTTTTCGTTTCCTGCTGAAGCTGAAGAAAACCGCGGAGCGTGGTGAGCGGATTACGGATCTCATGGGCTACGCCTGCCGCCAGCTGTCCGACTGTCGTAAGCTTCTCCGATCTGCGCAGCAATTCCTCCATTTTGTTTCGGCTTCGCATATCCCGCGATATGCTTGCAAATGCTCTTATGGTACCGTCGGAGTCGCGAATAGGCGAAATCGTCACACTGACGGGTATCATTTCTCCAGACTTGGTGACCCGCATCGTTTCCTGTGCGGGAAGCACCTTTCCGGCAAGCAATTGGTTCAGCATATGTTTCATCTCTGCTTTATGCGAATCTGGAAGAATCGGATATATAAGACCGATCGCTTCCTCTTCCTCATAGCCGAATAGCAGCTCAAATGCACGGTTTACTTGTATGACTTTACCATCCAGATCATTAAGATGAATCGCATCGCTTGTATGATTGATAAACGACTCTAAATGCTCCTTCATCCGGCGGTTTTCCTCGAACGCCCTGCGCAATTTATTCATATAAATGCTTAAATTTTGCGACATCGCATTTACCTTCAGCGCTAGCAAGCCAAACTCATCCTTGCGTTTAATTTTGATCGGCTGGTGGAATCTGGCGGAGGATACCTCATTTACTTTCCACAATATATCCTTTAAAGGTCTAATCATTGCTCCCACCAGCCAATAGCTAATGAAGAGTACCAGCACCATAACAACGACCGAGTAAATAAGCGTATCGTTCCACTTTCGAACGACAAACTGTTTAATCCTTTCGCCATCATATACAATGCTAATTGTATAGTCATTTAACTGCTCACTTGTGTAATAGCTTCTAAAATACGGCTTATCGTTAATGGTTAGGCGACGGAGTTCAAAATCAGATAACTTTACCTCTTTCAAAAAGGTGTAATCACTTGTTGAATCCATGTATGTATAGGTGCCAAATGGAACCGTATAAGTTGCTTGATCAAATACGGTTATTTCCTTTATATTTGGATTTAACCTTTTCACAATATCAAAGATATGTTCGGGACCGGATGCTCCTTCCTCCAATGGAACAGAATCAGTTTCCGACTGGTTCTTATAGAAAGCAAAAGACTGCGCCACATGCATGGAAGTTTCCTGCATCGTATGCCGCATTTGCTCACGCATCCCTTGGATCATCGAATATTCGCTCAACATGTGGTGGAGAATGAAAAACGTCAATACAATAAGCGAAATCAAGACGGATAATTTCATCTTTATCGACAATGAACGACACATCCTTTTACCAGATGATCATATAGGATTAGTTCACATTACCTAAGCACCTGATTTTATGCAGAAATCTTGTACACAAACACATTTTATTAACAGCTTATACACATTGTCAACAAGTATTATACACAGGAGTGAATAAATTGTGAGCATATATGTGTATATCATTAAAGTTATCCACAATGTTATCCACGACATGTTAACAACGGAATATTTGTTCGCTGTATAATAAATAATTTGTAAAGGAGTTATTGTTCATGATTAGAGAGCAAGAAGATCAAAAATGGATGTTAGAAGCAATCGCCGAAGCGAGAAATGCCGAGCAAATCGGGGAGGTTCCCATCGGGGCGGTTATTGTACGAAATAATGAGATTATCGGGAGAGGGCACAATTTAAGAGAGACGCGGTTTGATCCAACCGCTCACGCTGAAATGGTTGCCATCCGTGACGCCTGCGATCGCATCGGCGCTTGGAGATTATTAGATTGTACGCTTTATGTCACATTAGAGCCTTGTCCAATGTGCGCAGGTGCGATCGTCCAATCGCGTATTAAACGTGTCGTTTATGGAACGTCCGATCCGAAGGCAGGCTGCGCCGGGACGCTTATGAACTTACTGCAAGAGCCCCGTTTCAACCACGAAACGGAGCTCACCAGTGGTATTCTTGGACCTGAATGCGCATTGCTGCTAACCCAGTTTTTCCGTCGACTGCGAGAACGGTAACGAACTCTACATATTGTCGCGGCGTATAGAAATATCAATAAGCTCATTTCGTTGTATATGCTGTAACGCAACAATAAGTTGATCGGCCTCTTCGCTAATCGCCAGAACATCCGGATCTGTCAAACTGCCGCGTGCTTCGGCTATTTCATGAAGCTTTAGCCGCAGCGACTGCAATTGTTTAAGCAAGTGTTTTTTGTCCATAGCTCGCTTCGGGGCACGCTCCTTATCTAGCACTCGTGTGGTAATAGTTCTATTATACTCCGAGAGTTATAAGGAGTTTGTAAAAACATGTCGACGAACGTCTACAATTTTCAGGCATTATTCGACAAAAGCAAGCTAACTCTTCCAATTAATAGGTCTTTTTTACTATGTTTATCGATTGACTTTTAAAAATTCATCCAACTAAAAGCATATGGCAAACAAATGAAAGAGCTTATTAACAACGAGCTCTTAACCGATATTTAACAGAGTGCGCATTTGCGCAAAACCCGCTTGTTATACGCAATTATGAGGATAAATCCATTTGTATTATAAGATAGTATGAAGTAAAATTATTTACAACATTACTATAATTATTGATGACAAGCGTAAACGGCTTCGCCGTCCTCTGGCGGCGAAGCTTCGTTTCGCGGAGAATTCTAAGAATTTATAAGTATGAAAACCTTATAAATTCTTAGAATTTAAAACTTAAATTTGGATAGCGGGATGTGCTTTAGTGAATAATAAGGCAGTTATTTTAGGTTGTAATTATTATATAGGTTTAAGTACGATCCGTTGCTTAGGGATTAATGGAGTGCACACGGTTGCCGTTGATTATTCGAACAAGCATAACTATGGCGCAGATTCAAAATATACGTCTGAGCGGCTTATCGCTCCTCATTATAAAGAAGACACGGCAGCCTTCATCCAATTCATGAAGGATTATGCCAGCAAGCAAAGCGCTCCTCCTGTTCTTATACCTTGCCATGATTCCTATTTAGAGGTTATAGATGAGCATTTATCCGAGCTGAGAGAGCATTATCTGATTCCGCAAAACGAGCCCGGCATCTATACAAATATGATGAATAAAGAAGTATTGCAGCGTTTGGCACTCGAAAACGGAGTAGCTGTTCCGGAAACGGTCCGGGTCAATGAAGACAACTTCTACGATAAGATCGATAAGATCATCAAGTTCCCTTGTATTGTGAAGCCGACCGATTCCCCTTCCTTCGTAGCGAAGTTCAGAAGGAAGCTATTCAAGGTACATAACCGGGCAGAACTCGAACAAGCACTGGTAAATGCGCAAGAGGCAAATCTAGAAGTCATCGTGCAGCGTATTATTCCCGGCTTCGACGACCACATGTATACGTTCGATGCCTATTTGAATCAAGATTCTAAAGTAACGCATTGGGTTACCTGCCAAAAGTTCCGTCAATATCCGATCAACTTTGGCGCATCGGTTTATACGGGGCAAAAGTACGTACCCGAGCTGTTCGAAATCGGCGCGCCATTTCTAGAAAAAATGAAATGGAAAGGCTTCGCGGAAATCGAGTTCAAGAAGGATGCCGAAACCGGAAAGTTTTATTTAATCGAGGTTAATTGCCGGATCACAAACCTGAACAACCTGCTGTACAAGGTTGGGGTGAATTTTCCTTGGATTACTTATCAGGAGCTGAACGGCAACATTGTGCCGCCGAAGGCCGTCAAGGAAGACACAAATCGCGTGTTCTGGTACGGGTACGAGGATATGCTCGCTATCCGCGACTATATCAAAACCGGACAACTTAGTTGGAAGCAAGTGCTTGTATCCTTGTTTAAACCGAAGGCTTATGCGATTTGGGATTGGAAAGACCCTAAGCCTGCATTCTCCTATGCTTCCATTATTGGCGGAAAATTCATGAAAAAGCTTTTGAGAAGGTAGCCGGACTGATAGGAATAGGGCAATAGAATGGAGCTGATCCTATGTTATTAACCGCCGTAATAAAAGATCTTCATTACGCGCTCGTCAAAGGTGATTTACATATAGAAGTAAACTCCATAGCTTATGATTCAAGAGAAGTAGTGGAGAATGGCGTATTTGTTGCTATAGCCGGATTTTCAGTAGACGGTCATCGTTACATTGATCGCGCTATTGAGAAGGGTGCAGCCGCCATCATTGTGGATAAGGATGTCCACATCGACGCTGAGGTTACCGTTCTTCAAGTTCCCGATACGAGAGAAGCACTTGCACGGGTTGCGGCTAATTTCTATCATAATCCTACGGAACAAATGAATTTGATTGGTATAACGGGAACAAACGGTAAAACGTCGACTACTTATTTTCTTAAATCGATCTTCGAGGAAACAGGAACTTCTATCGGCATTATCGGCACGATCGGAACCGTTATTGGCGGTAAAGTGATTAAAAATAAAAATACGACGCCGGAGTCGCTCAATCTGCAGCAAACTTTCGCGGATATGATCGATTCGGATATAAAGCATTGCGTGATGGAGGTATCCTCTCATGCGCTTAACCTTAACCGAGTTGCGTACTCCAGCTTCAATACGGGAATATTTACGAACCTAACACCCGATCACTTGGAGCTGCACAATACAATGGCCGAATATTTTGAAGCAAAGGCCAAGCTATTCGACATGACAACGGACTATAACATCATTAATGCAGATGATGAGTACGGCCGCATCCTAATCGATAGATTGCAGAACCGAGATGTAAGGCTGCATACTTACGGCATTGAGCACGAAGCGGACATTTTTGCGTCGGATATTCACTACTTTGCCGATCATACGGTCTACACCGTCCATACACCAAAAGGCAGCATAGAAATCAAAGTAAATCTGCCGGGAGTCATCTATGTATATAATAGCCTAGCTGCTATTGCAACCGCTTATTGCAATCAATTCAGCTTACAGCAAATTGCGCATGGCATTGCTGCTGTAGAAGAAATTAAAGGACGTCTTGAAGTCGTTTATCAGGACGAGGATACCAAGATCATCGTTGATTTTGCCCATACGGAGGATAGCCTGGAGAAGGCGCTGACTACGATCAGACCTTTTGCCAAGGGCAGAATCATACTCGTATTTGGCGTCTATGCTGCAGATGGCGAGTCTGGCAGAGAGAAGCGCAGAGCGATGGCAAAGGTTGCTGCCAAGTTCGCCGATTTTGCCGTTGTCACTTCTGACAATCCGAAAGAGCAGGATAACAATCTTATTATTAGAGAAATCGTAGAAGGCATTGAAGCGTATAATGGCAATTATGAAGCGATAGTCGATCGCAGAGATGCGATTGCCTTTGCTATTGAAATTAGCAGAAAAGACGACGTCATTCTAATTGCCGGCAAAGGTCATGAAACGTCGCAAATCGTCGGTAAAACGGAAATTCCGTTTAATGAAGCGGAAATCGTTCGAGAAATTAAAGGGAAATGAAAGGTAAAAATAGGTTGAACCATGGAACTAAAAAGTTTAGGCGTCATTGGCGGTATGGGACCGAAGGCAACATCCGTATTCGTAGAACAAATTATTGAAAATACTGCGGCAGACCGCGACCAAGAGCATATCGATATGGTTATTCTTAACCATGCCACTCTACCGGACAGAACATCCGTTATTTTGGGCAATCGCGGAGAAGTTTTTCTCGAAGCCGTCGCCAAAGACCTGAAGCTGCTTGAAATGGCGGGTGTCGCAAATATCGCTATACCTTGCAATACATCGCACTATTTCTATAACGAAATGCAGCAAATGACACACATCAATATTATTAATATGGTGGACGAGACGTTGGGAGAAATCTACTCCACCTACGGAGAACACTGTAAAGTCGGTATTTTAGCTACAAACGGGACGGTCAGCAGCGGTGTCTATAAAAAAGGATGCTCTAAATATAACATGGAGCTTCATCTGCCTAACGAGGTCGTTCAAGAGCATATCATGGACATTATATATAATAAAGTTAAACGTAATTTGCCTGTAGAGCCTACGGAGTTTGAAGGCATCATAAACGGTCTTTTGGTAAATGATAATTGCAATTGTGTGATCATCGCCTGTACGGAATTATCCCTTATTCCCTTGCGGGACGAGATCTCGCAGTATTGCGTCGATGCCATGGCCGTGCTCGTCAAGAAATCGATTGAGCTGTCCGGCAAGCATTTAACTGCGCGATAAGGGTCTTTAACGAAAACAGGTAGTCAACAAAAAAGGAGGAGCCTATATACACTGGCTTCTCCTTTTTGGCTATTTGATTTCAGGCAGGATATCCGCTTCCCGATCCCTTACCTCAAGAATTTTAGGGAGCTGTTCAAAAAACACATCAACTACCTTGGGATCGAAGTGACGACCGCGTTCTTCCTCCAGTAAAGCCAAAATCCGATCCAGCTTCCAAGCCGCTTTATATACCCTTTCACTGCCTAAAGCATCAAATACATCCGCAACTGCCGTTATACGTCCATAAATATGGATGTCTTCTCCTCTAAGGCCTCTCGGATAGCCAGTACCGTCCCACTTCTCATGATGATGCAGAGCAACAATAGAAGCAGCCTGCATAAGCTGTCTTTTGGAATTACGCAATAAATGGTGGCCAATATCGCTATGGGTTTTCATTATGGCGTATTCTTCATCTGTTAACTTGCCTGGTTTCTGCAATATGGCATCCGGTATCGCTACCTTGCCAATGTCGTGCATGGGAGAAGCATTGCGAAGCATTTCGGCTTCCGTATTGCTCATTCCTAGTCCTAGAGCTAAAATGTATGAATATTGCGCGACGCGCTTCACGTGATTGCCTGTTTCCTTCGAACGGCTCTCACCAATCTCCCCCATCGCAACGATTATTTCTTTCTGTGTCTCTATGATTTCCTGATGGAGCATAATGGACTCCAGTGATTTTCCGGAGTAGGAAGCAGCTAACGATAAATACTCCATATCCTGTGCGGAGAACGTTTGTACCTCCGTCATTTTATTAATGGCTTGATAAGCCCCGATAACCTCTCCTTCGTTATTACGAAATGGGATCGTCATGATTGCCTTGGTACGATAGCCCATTTTCTTATCGTTATCCGGATTGTGCCGCGGGTCCTTATAAGCATCGTCAATAAAAATAGGCTCTCCGGAACTTATGGCGCTGCCGACTAACCCGCTTCCGTACGGAATACGAATTTCACCGACACCATGCGCTACTGCCGTAAACAGCTCATTACGTGCGGAATCAATGAGCCATACCGTACAGCGGTCGGCAACAATCATTTCTCTTCCCATATTAGCCATCAAAATAAGCACAGATTCTAATTTTTTCTCATTTGCAATTTTTGCCGTATATTCAAAAATCACTTTGAGCATTTGCTCAGAGGATAAATCTGTTCTTAGCGAGCGCTCTTCATTGGGGTCAATATGCACACCTGTTCACTCCTCCAGCCATTCAAGCTTTTGCAAGGGATAGTGTTGCACCCTCAAAAGCGTCCATGGTATAATTAGTTTTGCTGCGCGTCCGTAGCTCATCAGGATAGAGCGACAGTTTCCTAAACTGTAGGTGGGAGGTTCGAGACCTCTCGGGCGCGCCATATTACACCGACCATATTTTACAACAACGTGTGAATGTATAAAATATTTATCGACAAGAAGAAAAACAAAATGAATAAGCTGAGCAGATTTTACGCAATATATAGTAGACGGTGTGAAGAGAGGTGTGGTTCCGTTGGACCATTTGGTGCTAGGGCTACAGGAGGAACTTATCTAAATCACTAAGCAAAATGGAAGCGAGGGGTTGTGTCGCAGAGTACATCTGAAACACACATGCCTAGTCACATTCCACTAAACCGGAATTGATGAAGCAGTGCCCAAGTTATTCTAAACAATGTGAAGTGTGCTATTTGAAGAGACTCGTGCGATCAAACACCGTCAAAAAGGGAGCCTGTAATGGGCTCCTTTTTTTGTTATTTTCTTGTTGTTTTGGAGGATTTTATAAAATAGTGTCGAACTGAAGGATAACAAAACACTAGGAGGAACTAAATATGAATCAACCTTTTGGGTTGCATAAGGAAGAAAAAACCTTCGGCATGTTATGCCATCTTCTTGCTCTGAGCGGACTCATCATTCCGTTAGGTAACATTATTGGACCTTTGGTCATGTGGCTCATTAAAAAAGACCAGTCTTATTTCGTCGATATGCACGGCAAAGAATCACTTAATTTTCAAATCAGCATAACCATTTACAGCATCGTATCCGCCTTACTCATTTTTGTGCTTATTGGAATTGTAACCTCCATTATTTTATTTATCTTCTGGCTGGCTATGACGATTATCGCCTCGATCCGCGCATCGGAAGGAAACGGCTACCGTTATCCGCTCACGATTCGGTTTTTCAGATAAGGGTAAAAATAAAAGTGATACCAAAAAAGCAGCCCTCAATAAGTAGAAGGCTGCTTTTTGTTTATTACGTTCTAAAACTAAATTACATGCCCACCGGCGCTTGGAACAGCTGCGTTAGCTGATCAAGTGTAATCGCATCGGTTGGGATCTCATTCTCAAACTTAGCTGCTTTTCCGATATCAGCATAGCTGACATCGAAGTGAAGACCTAACTTCATCTTTTGCCCGCTTTCCTTATCCGTCGCTTCAACGTTCACTTGACCCTCTTCATATACAAGGTAGCCATCCTCAATCGCGCCGGTAACCTTCAGAGTATTCACTTTGACATTGTTTTTGAGCACATCAATAATTTCAGCTTTGTTCGCTTCCAGTTCCGATTTCATCTTCTCTATATCTGACTTCTCCAGCTGCAGCGACTTCGTCGATTCTTCATTCGCAAGCAGCACGTCAATCAACTCAGGCAGCACTTGATTAATAACGGTTTCCACCGTCTTAGCGTAGTTGCTTTCGTTAATTTCAAAGGCAATGATTTGGTCTGCTTTTAGCCCTTCCGGCAATCCTGCATCCGCAGCCTTCGGCTCGCTGAAGTATGTTTTCTCGTCAAAATGCTTAAACAGCACCGCTCCGAGCTCTTTGCCCAGCTTTTGCTGCGCCGCAATATCTAACGTGGCACCGCCTTGCTGCTCTGCAAGCTCCTTAAGATCAATTTTTATAAATTTGCCTGTAACGGTCTCAGGCAAAGGCAGCATCGGAATCTGTGGTACTTTCACATATAATGTCTCTTCCGTCATAATCATCGGCACGGTCAGCTTCATTTCCATGTCGCCGGGAATAACAATTTCCACGTTCATATCCGTCCGTAACGGGTCCTTCTGATAAATAGCGTCAACCGTAATGGTTGCATCCTTCAGCATACCGATTATAGCTGCTGCTGCAGCTGCATCATCTTGCACCGCAGCATCCGGAGTAAGCTCCAATTCATCAAGTCCGAATGACATTTTAACCGTATATGAGTCCGCTTCCGCCATCTTCGTCATAGCCGCTTGCAAGGCTTCCTTCGGCGGTTTATCCGAACTGCACCCTGCAATGACGATCAACAAAACGGTTAGTAAAATAACCGCTAAGTTTTGTACCTTTTTCATTGCATATGTTCCTCCCCTATCTTTTTACGAGCACCTCCATTCTATACTAAAAGAAATCCTTTTAGAAGTTGTATACAAAAATTCCCGTTTCAGCATGCTGAAACGGGATGTTGGATCTATATGCACGTTTGCGACTATTAGCCTTCAGGATTATTATGGCTCACATGATTACGCTGCTTTGTCTTCTTGGAGCCGGATAACGGCGCCTTCATCGAACCGTCATTATCGCGATTCTGCTTGCTTCTCTGCGGATTACTTTCTGGTACGGGAAAACTGTCCTGCCTTGTCATACAGAACTCCTCCTTTGCGATATCAGGAAGCTAATATAACGATCACTAGCTTCTTTGATGCTCCAAATCAGATGGCTGATCGAAATTCAAAGAATCTTTATGGCGGCGATCATTTTTGTCCTGCTGCAGCTGCTGCGCATGATGACTATTGACTGGATCCACATCCAGAGCTTCAACGACATTCGATAAATTTTTATCGGCTGTGCCTTTTGCTTTTGTCATTTGCGATCGTCTCCTCTACGCATGCGTCAATTGTTGAAGCGTTTGTGCGCATTCATGCAAATGTCTCGTATAATCTTGAATCAACTGCTGAATGATGTCCCCTCGCTCATCGACGGATATGTTTTCTTTCTCAACATCCACGATCTCGACCTTTACTTCACGGCTGTCTACATACGTCACTTTAAAATCAAACGAATACTCTTGATGCCCGGCAGTATCAATCGTCACACGAAGCGACTTCGCATCTGCCTCATCCGGCAGTACCTTACAGCGATCAGCTTTATTCATTATTTCCGGCAGTGTCTGCCGCCATGCATCAGCTAAATTTTCTTGATTCATCTGCAGCTCATCCGATTTACCCATATATAAAGCACCTCCACAACGTTTAACATGCGAAGACGGGCCTCTTTTTATACGATAAAAGAACAAACAAAAAACGCCCAAACACTGGTGTCTGGGCGAACTCTTATGTAAGGCTTTGAATTAAAGTGGCGGAGAGGGTGGGATTCGAACCCACGTGAGCTTGCGCTCTAACGGTTTTCAAGACCGCCCCGTTATGACCGCTTCGGTACCTCTCCATCATGTAATGGTCACAAAACATATTGTACCACAGACCAAAACACAGAAGCAACTGCATTTTGGCCTATGGAAAAAATTTTAAAAATTAATGTGCTTCGATTGAGCTAATACCGCCCATATATGGACGCAATACTTCTGGTATCGTAACCGATCCATCCGCTTGCTGGTAATTCTCAATGATTGCCGCAAACGTCCGTCCGACAGCGAGTCCTGATCCGTTCAGCGTATGTACGAATTCCGGCTTGCTCTTTGCATCTCTACGGAACCGGATCCCTGCACGGCGTGCTTGGAAATCCTCAACGTTCGAGCATGATGATATTTCACGGTAGGTCCCGGCACTTGGCAGCCACACTTCCAAGTCGTACGTCTTGGCTGCAGTAAAGCCCATATCGCCTGTGCAAAGCGCTAATACGCGATACGGAAGACCGAGCAGCTGAAGTACTTTCTCCGCATTTTGTGTCATTTTCTCCAGCTCGTCATACGACTCCTCCGGCTTCGTCAGCTTAATCAACTCAACCTTGTTGAACTGGTGCTGGCGAATCAATCCGCGCGTATCACGGCCAGCGGAGCCTGCCTCAGAACGGAAGCATGAGCTATACGCCACAAAATATTTAGGCAGCTCTTCCGCAGGCAAAATTTCCTCACGATGAAGATTCGTTACCGGAACCTCCGCCGTTGGAATTAAGTAATACTCAGACTCCGCAAGCTTGAACAAATCCTCTTCGAACTTCGGAAGCTGTCCTGTTCCGAACAGGCTGTCACGGTTGACAATGTACGGCGGCAGTACTTCCTCATAACCATGTTGATCGCTATGCAAATCCATCATGAAGCTGATAAGCGCCCGCTCCAGACGTGCACCAAGACCGCGATAGAACGTGAAGCGTGAACCCGTCACCTTCGCCGCACGTTCAAAGTCCAAAATACCGAGTGCTTGGGCGATTTCCCAGTGGGGCTTCGGCTCAAAGTCAAAGCTCCTCACTTCACCATTTTTGCGGAGCTCTACGTTATCTTCCTCCGACTTACCAATCGGCACGCTATCACTAGGAATATTCGGAATCGACTGCGTCAACTCGTCAACCTGAACCTCTAATTCGCGAAGCTCTTCGTCCAGCTCTTTAATCCGGTCGCCAACCTCTCTCATTTCAACAATGAGAGCTTCTGCGTCGCCTCCTGTTTTCTTGAGCTTAGCCACTTCCTGCGATACGGTATTCCGACGGTTCTTGAGCTGCTCCGTCTCTTGAATCAGGTCACGGCGCTTGGTATCCAGCACAGGAAAATCAGCAATGAGATCAAGCGAAGCTCCTCGATTGCGAAGCGCCTGCTCGACCTTCTCAAATTCGTTTCTTAACAACTTTACATCCAGCACGTTCAGTGAGCCCCTCTCTGAAGGGAGTAGTATAGGTATTGCGATATCCAGCTAAACCTTGCCCGCAGCTGCTTCCTTCACCATTTCAACGAAATAAGCATGCAAGCTATAATCATCTGTTAGCTCTGGATGATAAGAAACGGCAAGCAAATGACCTTGTCTTGCTGTCACAATCTCATCCTTGTAAGTAGACAATACATCTACACTGGAACCAACCTTCTTAATCAACGGCGCTCGGATAAACACGGCGCGAACCGGCTCATTAATGCCCTTCACTTGCAAATCCGTTTCAAAGCTTTCGCGTTGACGGCCGAAAGCATTCCTTGCCACCGTCATGTCCATAAGACGCAAATGTGCTTCCTCTTGTCCTTCAATTTCATTGGCAAGCACAATAAGACCCGCACATGTACCGAAAAGCGGTTTACCCTGTGAAGAGAAGTCCGCAATAGCTTCCATAAACCCGTATTTCCGCATCAGCTTGCCGATCGTCGTACTTTCGCCGCCCGGTATAACAAGCCCCTGCAGCTCTTTAAGCTGCTCTACCCGCTTAACGGCGACCGCCTCCGCGCCCGCCGCTTCTAAGCTTCGTATATGCTCCGCCACTGCGCCTTGAAGCGCAAGTACGCCTATCTTCATCGCTCTACTCGCCTTCCTTTACGGGCAAGAGCCGGCGGCGCTTTGCGCGCTAAACCGGCACCTGCATATTACTGCTATTTAAATACCGCGGTCCTGCATGCGTTGTGTTGCATCCAGCTTGGAAATTTCGATACCTTTCATCGGCGTCCCCAAGTTTTTGGATACTTCAGCAATCAATTTATAGTCTTGGTAGTGAGTCGTCGCTTCTACGATTGCACGGGCGAATTTTTCAGGGCTGTCCGATTTGAAAATACCGGAACCAACGAATACGCCGTCTGCGCCAAGATGCATCATAAGAGCCGCATCCGATGGTGTTGCAACTCCGCCTGCTGCGAAGTTAACGACATGAAGCTTACCCGTTTCATGTACATCAAGCAGCAAATCATAAGCGACACCTAAAATTTTTGCTTCATGGTAAAGCTCGTCCTTTGACAATCCTTGAATTTTACGGATTTGGCCGTTGATCAAACGAAGGTGACGAACCGCTTCTACGATGTTGCCTGTTCCTGGTTCACCCTTCGTACGCAGCATCGCAGCGCCTTCTTGAATGCGGCGAAGCGCTTCGCCAAGATCTTTTGCTCCACATACGAATGGAATTGTAAATTCATTTTTGCTAATGTGGAACACTTCGTCGGCTGGTGTCAATACTTCGCTCTCATCAATATAGTCAACGCCCATCGATTCTAAAACCTTAGCTTCTACATAATGTCCGATACGTGCCTTAGCCATAACCGGAATGGAAACGACCTTCATGACCTCTTCGACGATAGTCGGGTCAGCCATACGGGCTACTCCACCTGCTGCACGAATATCGGAAGGGACGCGCTCAAGTGCCATAACTGCCGTTGCCCCTGCTGCTTCTGCTACCTTCGCTTGCTCGGCGTTCATTACGTCCATGATGACGCCGCCTTTTTGCATTTCTGCCATGCCGCGTTTTACGCGCGATGTACCTGTTTCCATGCTCCAAATCCTCCTATTATCATCCATTAAAATGTATATTACCGCAGTTGTTCTAACCATTGATTTTACAGGAAGCCCGATTAATCGACAACCCTTGATTTGGTTTATTTCCTTGTTTTCGACTCGGATTAGAACAAATTGACGATCCCGTTAAACAAGTTGGCAAAAAAGTCTCCAATCGCACGGAACATAAGACGGAACCAGCCCGCTTTCTCGGCTTCCTCCGTTGTTATCAGGTTTACGGTACGCTCAAGCGTTTGTTTGGTCTCTTCATCTGTATATTTGTACGTGACGGTTCCAACAGCCGTACCGACAGCAATTGGTGCTACAAGCTCGGCATCTGTTTTGACCTGGGTGGCGACAACCTCGATCTTCGGCTCTACGCCTTTCTTTACCATGAACGTAATATCCTTATCCGTAACGACAGGTATCGATTTCTTTTTGCCCTTCTTAATCTTAACCGATTGAACTGTTTCTACCACAGATTTTGGCGCAAGCACCGTCTTTTTCTCAAAAGTGTTGAAGCCGTAGTCATAAAGCTTAGCTGTTTCGTAAAACCGTTTATGCATCGAAGAGGTGTCCATGACAACGCTAATGAAACGCAAGTCGCCTCTCTTCACCGTACCCGTAAAGTTATATCCGGCCGAATTAATAAATCCGGTCTTCATGCCGTCTACGCCCTCATAGGCCAAATCCTTAAGCCCGGATCTATTCGTGTTGGACCCAAGCATCCAGTTAAAGTTAACCATCGGCTTTGTATCGCGCTCACGGAACTTATAATCCTGCATCTTGGAATAGTCCAGAAACTCAGGATGCTCGGTCAAAATAAGTCGAGCAAGCTTTGCCAAATCAGATGCGGATATAACCGTCGTGTCCTCAAAGCCCGTTGCGCTTGCAAATACGGCCGAATCAAAGCCCAGCAGATCCGCAGTTTCGTTCATTTTATCTACAAAAGCTTGCTCGGTACCTGCTATATGAGTCGCAAGCGCTCTAGTAGCATCATTAGCCGAACCGACTGCCATAGCTATATATAAGTCCTTTACCGTATGGGTATCACCTGGAGCCAAAAAGATTTGTGATTCCTCGGGCAGCGTATTGGCCGCTTCAGCGCTTACGGAAATCGTTTGGTCCCACTTTAATCGTCCGTCCTTAATTTCTTTAAGCACGATATATTCCGTCATCAGCTTCGTCATGCTTGCCGGTGGAAGAGGCTCGTCCGAATTGACATCATACAATACCTGACCTGACTCTGTTTCGATTAGTATTGCTGATTTAACCTGCAAACCTAGTTTATTTTCTGTACTAGGTCGATTATCATAACCTACCGCCAAAGCCGTCGTTGAGCCAAGTGTCAACATGACCATCCCGAACGCTAAGCTTGCTGCGATGATTGCCATCATCCGTACCTGTCTTACCATTACCTTCAACGTCTTCTCCCCTTTTCCTTCTTGGTTTCTCCGTTGTTAATTGTAACATATCAAACCGCAACAATTAAACCTCTTTAATAGTTATCAAATGAGGATTCGTTCATTAAAAAAGACAGGAATTAGCGAGTAGATCGCTTATTCCTGTCTTTTTTATCCATTAGAATGAAGAGTCAAAACTATAATGAATAGTTCGGAGCTTCCTTCGTAATTTGCACATCATGCGGATGGCTTTCACGAAGGCCGGATCCTGTAATGCGAACAAATTGCGTATCGTTCTTCAGTTCATCGAGGGAAGCAGTACCGCAATAACCCATACCGGAACGTAAGCCCCCTAGCAGCTGATGAACCGTATCGGCAAGCGGGCCTTTATAAGGGACACGTCCTTCGATGCCTTCCGGAACGAGCTTGTTCTCGTTTTCTTGGAAATAACGATCCTTACTGCCTTCTTTCATTGCGCCAAGCGAGCCCATACCGCGGTATACTTTAAAGCTGCGGCCTTGGAAAATCTCTGTTTCACCTGGGCTTTCAGCCGTTCCCGCAAACAAGCTTCCGATCATAATTGCGCTTGCTCCGGATGCGATTGCCTTCGTAATATCGCCGGAATATTTAATACCGCCGTCTGCAATAACCGGAATATTATATTCACGAGCAACCGTTGCACAATCGTAGATAGCAGTAATTTGCGGAACGCCGATACCCGCAATAACGCGTGTCGTACAAATCGAACCAGGCCCAATACCAACTTTAACAACAGATGCTCCAGCCTCGATCAAATCACGGGTAGCATCGCCAGTGGCAACGTTCCCTGCAATGATTGTCAATTCAGGATATGCTGCACGAAGCTTGCGCACCGCTTCGATAATGTTGATGTGGTGACCGTGTGCCGAATCGACTACAAGCACATCGATACCGGATTGTACGAGTGCATCAGCACGATCCATCGTATCTTTCGAGATGCCTACTGCAGCTCCGCAAAGCAACCGTCCGTGCTGGTCCTTCGCCGCATTCGGGAATTGGATCGCCTTCTCAATATCTTTAATGGTAATAAGACCTTTGAGCGTGTTCGACTCATCAATGAGCGGCAGCTTTTCAATTTTATGCTTTTGAAGCAAAATTTCCGCTTCCTGCAACGTCGTACCTACAGGTGCCGTTACAAGATTGTCGCGAGTCATTACTTCATTTATTTTGATCGAATAATCGTGTACGAAACGCAAGTCACGGTTTGTCAAAATACCAACCAGTTTCTTGTTTTGGTCAACAATCGGTACACCCGAGATGCGATATTTCCCCATCAGCTCTTCTGCGTCATAAACATGGTGGTCAGGTGTAAGCGAAAACGGGTTCGTAATTACACCGCTCTCCGAACGTTTCACGCGGTCTACTTCCTCCGCTTGCTGTGCAATCGACATGTTCTTATGGATGATGCCGATACCACCCTCACGCGCTATTGCAATCGCCAAAGCGGATTCTGTAACGGTGTCCATGCCTGCGCTAATGAGCGGAATGTTCAGCTTTATGTTCTCGCTTAATCGGATCGAGATGTCAACTTCTCTAGGCAGCACTTCTGATTTGCGCGGAATAAGCAGGACGTCGTCAAACGTTAGCCCTTCTTTGGCGAATTTCGTTTCCCACACGAGTATGTTCCTCCCTTATTTTCAGTACCTCTCACGTATATTATTGCAATATTAGCAGAGGGGGTAGGGGCTGTCAAGGCTGAAGAAGAGCTGCGACGCATCCACTTTATACCCTAATTAGGAGACCGAAATTAGCTGTTTGCTTAGAAAAAGTCGGCTAAATACGTCGTTCGTTCGGGAATACGCGCTTGTAAGCGTTTAATTGCTGCGACATCTCCCTGAATACGTGCTAATTGTGATAATTGAAGAGGACGAAGGTACCCTAACAGCATGGTTGTAAAAGCTCCGATATCTAGCTTTATACACGTATCTACTCTTTCAATTACGTCCAAACGTCGTAGTTTCCCCTTCCCGTCAGCATCTATTTGCAGAGTATTAAACCCGTTATTCCAAGAAGCGTGTTCATCGCTTAGCATGATTTGGATATGATCTTCTTCAGAAGCAGCAACAAATGCATACTGTTCAACAAACGCTTCTGCGTCCACAATACGTGCCATGAAATAAGGAATAACTTCCTGCTTAATACGCGGATCCGGCAGCAAATAAGGCAGCAAGTCATCGGCTGGTACCGTAATCTTAACCTCAGCGATCATCGAATCATGCTGCGAAATAAACGACCATAAAGCCCCTCTTGTCTCTTCATTTAGATAAATAAGCTCATGCACGCTCAGCTGTTTGTTTTTCACTTCATAAATAATATATCCTAAAGGCTCCCCGTTATTAGCATAATAGACGGCAGTCTGACCCTGCTTTCTTTCGCTTATGCGATATTTCCACCATAATTCGGAACGCACCAAAGCTCCATTATAACGGGACGCAAATGTATCATAGATGCTATTTAGCAAGCTGTAGCTGCCCATATACCGCTCAATACGACCAGCATACGCTATACGTGGCGGCAGCTGCTCTGCTTTAATTATGTAAGCTTTATATTCGGTATATGTGTCCCATCCAAAATTGCGGTAAAAGCCGAATGCGAATGGATAAAGAAAGGAAATGGTTTGTCCTTTATCCTTCATCTCCTTCATTGAGTGAACGAGCAGCTTCGCGACCAGCCCTTTCCTTCTATGCTCCGGCCAAGTAGCAACTCCTGCAAGCCCTCCCATTGCAAAGCGCCTACCGCCGATATACGTTTCCAGCTCCAATACCGTTGCCTGTGCTGCAAATTGATTATCCACATAAACCGCATAACGTACGGCCGGCTCCGTTCCGAACTGCTCCTTCAATTGTTCGAGCTCATTTGCTGACTTCTGGTATTGAAAGGCAAACTGCGATAAAGTCATGCATTCATCAAAATGCTCCATACCCATTTGCTTGATTTCGATTGCTTTGCTCAATTCTCACGCCTCCTTTTACCATATAATTGAATAATACTATAGAAACAACAAAAAG
>JBNJJW010000035.1:0-59342 GCA_051750645.1 Bacillota bacterium
AGGCGCTCGTTTTTTTGCAAAGCGGAAAATCAACGCTCAACAGGAATGCTATCGTACCCGTTACTTCAATGGCACCTATAATAATTCTTTTTCTCTAAGTAACTTTTTTAATATTTCACTTGAATCAAAAGTGACAATTGATCCATAGAACGTCTGGTATGTAAGCACGTCACCTGGTTGTGAGTATTTTACAAATGCCAAATTTTCATATTCATAAGTTTTAAAGATTAATTCCCAACCCCCCTTATTGTAAGGGATAAATTCACCGTTTTTAGCTCTCACTAACCAATACTGATTTGTTGCCAGCTTATACTTTAAATCCTGCATAAGTTCGGTAATGACTAAGCTATCTTCCGTTAAAAGAACCTTTTCCTTTTCTGTTTTTATGTATACTTGCTTCACCTTCTGAAAATCTTGGTCCTGCCAAGCCCGCTGTCGTTCAAACAATACCCTTCTTACATCATCATCGACATAGTTCCAAATTGAAAATGAAATAATTCCGAGTCCCAACAACAAAATGGTAGTAAATATCTTCCTTACCATAGGATCACTTCCAGCAATCATTGATTTTTGTATTACAAATGTTTCCATTATGAATAGACGTACAAATAAACCATCGAGTAAGGCTTTTTTATAGAATATGATACATCTATGGCTCTTAAAAGATGTTTGGGATATCAACAATTCATCTTGTAATATTTAACATATCAGTTGGAAACGGCATATTTAATGTGCCGTTTTTTGTTGAACTAATCTGCCCGTTTAGTGGAGAAAGCTGCCGATGTCATTGCTGTCATCAGCTTTCTCCTGATGAGAGTTAGTTTTCATAGCGCAACAAAAATTTCTTACTTACAAATTCCTTAAAATTCTTTTCTTCTCTTCTCTTGGTATCCCGGTGCTCCCACAGCTGTCTATACTGATGATCAGCTGCGATTTTTTTCACCCTTATCCGTGCGGCGTCCAACTTAACACCGTTTCCAGCATGATTTCCAAATTTTTTGCGCGATATAATTTCGGCTTAGCCCTTATCAGCTTGAATTCTTCTTCGATGTACCGGATATAGTCGCTGCGCAGCCGCTCAAGTTGTTCCTCCGTTAATACGTACAAGAAGTGTCGGACAAATTCATAAGAAAGATACCCTTCCTTGCTCTCCAGGAATAAATGTGGTGACTGCTGGTACCACTCTCTGGCAAAAGCCCTCAAGGCATCGGTGACTCTGTCGTCGCCGCCTGACATCGCATAAAGCCGGTCGCCCGAGATGAGGTTTCGGTAATTAACGGCATTCCCCTCAGGGTATGTATTTGGCAGGGCATAAAACTGCAGGAGATTATCCAAGATGTCAACATATAGCTCCGGTCCTGCGAGCTTGGCATGGAACTGGCATCTTATTGCGGCATGCGCGATATTCTTCAGCAATTGAAGGGCTTCTGCAGCTTCCTTTTTGCTGGGCGTACCTTCAAAAAACACTCCCTGGTTTCCAGCACGAATCTCCGCTCTGTCAACCGCATCGTGGAGTTCATCCTCGAACTGTTCCTTGCTGTAAGCTGCCCACTGCCCGAAGTGATCCATCAACTCCGCATTAATGCCGAACTCTCTGCGGATGATGGAACTCAGGTGAATCCCGCCGCTTCCGCCAACCTGCGTAAATATTTCGTGCAGCAGCTTTTCCAGCGATTTGGCTTTTTTCACGGCGTTCATGACCCCGTCTGGAATTGTATATATGGCTGAAGCCTCTTTTTTCTCGAGCTCGACTACAAACTGCCTCAGTTTTGATAACAGCGTTTCATGCACCCTCATTCACCCTTTTTCTCCTTATCATTCCACCTATTCGTTTTTTTAAGCTTGATCCCCTGCATCCATATACCTCTTCAAAACAAATAAACTGACCGCTGTCGCGACCAGTTTCTATGTGAATTTATATTAATATGCAGTCCACCCGGCGTCGGCTGTAATTACAGTTCCATTCACAAAGCCGGAATCATCTGAGGCCAAGAACAGAGCGACCTTAGCAATGTCTGTTGATTCACCCGTACGCGGGTTCAAATGCATGCCTGCCATTGCTCTCTCCATACCAAATTTATTTGGTTCATTGAGAGTGGCTCCAATATTTGTAGCTACCCCACCTGGCGCAATCGCATTACAACGAATTCCTAAATTAGCATATTGAAACCCTACATTTTTAGTAAATCCTACGACTGCATGTTTGGCTGCTGTATAAGCGGCGCCGGCTCTCGATCCTTGCAAACCTCCCGCAGAAGCAATATTAACAATAACTCCGCTTTTCTTTTCGATAAAAATAGGAAGCGCTTTTCGTGTTGTTCTCATTGGTCCCGTAGTATTAACTGCAAATACGCGTTCCCAAAGGGCATCCGTTAAATCGCCCGCAGGAACAAAATTGTCCATAATGCCAGCATTGTTTACCAATATATCTAAGGTTCCGTATGTTGAGACCGCAGTATCAATTAAATTTTGAACCTCTTCTTCTTTGGTTACGTTTGCAGCAACAGCCATTGCAGAGCCGCCTTTCGATTCGATATTAGCGACAACCGTTTGCGCTGCATCTAATTGAATATCGGATACGATGACTTTGGCGCCTTCTGCTGCATACAGTTCGGCAATGGCTTTTCCCATTCCTGAGGACTGATCCTCTTGCCGGAAATCAAAGCCAAAACAGACCGCCGAATCGTTCGCAGCCATGAAGCATTAAAAACGGCCTTACTTACCCTCATGTCCCAAAAACCCTTCTCATCGATTTCCATTACGGAGATCGTAGAGCTTGCGAATTATAATCGCGGCACTTTTTATTCCAATTATCAAAATAAAGAAGATTTATTAGACGATATAATGAATAAGCTGATTGATGAATTGATAAATTCCTTTCGCGCTCCATACGAAACCGTGGACTTATTTCGAATTGATGAACTGCCGGCCAATGCCGTCAAGATTTTTGAACACATTTTTCAAAACGGCTCCCTGTATTCCTCACTTTTAAGATCTGAAGTATTGCCGAATATTGAAGAGAAGATGTTTCATGCTTTGAAACAGGTTGTTATTGAGGATCTGGATGACTCTGCTAACAATCTAAATCGTGAGCTTCACGTTATCTATTCTATCCATGCCTTGCTTGGTCTCGTTTTCCATTGGATTGAAGGCGGGTTTAAATATTCTCCGGAATATATGCAAGATCAGCTGGTGCATATCATTAATTGGCGGCCATCTACGATAATGACGCATAAAAAGGGGCGTAGATGAGCATTCAGCTTTTCCTATCGAGCAAAAAACTATGGAGCCTTTATAACCGCAAACCGATAACTTACTTTTAATTATCAACTTTATTTTTATATGCAAATGAGTTAATATAAGCGAAATAGAAACTTTGTAGGAGTGATTGAGATGGCCTCACATATGGATCAGAATATTACTCTGGGCGAAGTTAGATTAAAGGTCAGTCAGCTGAACAGATCGATAAAATTTTACGAGGAGGTTGTCGGGTTAAAGGTTCTGAAGCACGACGAGGAGAAGCGCACCGCTTCGTTTACCGCTGATGGGCAGACGACCTTGCTCGTTCTTGAGGAAATACCAAATGCGATCGTTCCCCAAAGACGATCCCATGCAGGACTATACCATTTTGCCATATTGCTTCCGGATCGCCGTTCTTTATCGCTCGCTTTGCGCAACTTGATCCAATCCGGGATCCATATCGGGCAGGCGGATCATTTGGTCAGCGAGGCGCTTTATATTGCCGACCCTGACAATAACGGGATTGAAATTTATGCCGACCGGCCGCGGGATCAGTGGAAGCAGGATGCGGGCGGCAACTATGTAATGGCTAACGATCCCATCGCTTGGGAAAGCCTTCTCGCAGAAAGCGAAGGTTCGGAGTGGAAAGGCTTGCCCCAGGGTACCGTTATCGGACATATTCATCTGCATGTTGGAGACCTTCGGCAGTCGCGAGCCTTTTATGAAGGAAAGCTTGGTTTAGATGTAGTCGGAGATTACGCGCAGATGTCGGCAGTATTCGTCTCCGCGGGCGGATACCATCACCATATCGGCATGAACATTTGGGCGGGTGTCGGCGCGACCTTGCCGCCAGCGAATACAGTGGGGATATCGTACTTCACCATTGTGTTTCCGACCGCGGAAGCCCGTGAATTGCTGCTGAGTCATCTGCGCAGTGAAGGTGTTACCGTTGTTGAAAAAGGGGGCGCATATGCCGTACACGACCCTTCCGGCATTGCGATTCACCTCGCCGTTAAAGCCTCTTAGTGTAACGCCGCGCCTCCTTTAAACGACTGGTCATGTTTATGCATTTGCTATATAATCAGAGTCAAGTGACGAAGAACGTCCCGTTTCCATTCCTATTGAATGGAAACGGGACGTTTTCTATTTTTCTGTAGGGAGATGAGATAGTGACATTTGAAGAAGAGCACGCCGCATTTATCCGTTATCATCTCGATAACAGGACAGGGGAACGTCGGGGGCGACTGGAGAGGGGGCATCGGCACGGTGAATCGCTGTTTCTGCGCAACGTCTGGTGGCCGCTCCGGGGATGCTTCGAAGATCTTCATCCGGAATATGAAGTGCTCGATTGGCGGGGCAGATCCTACTTTGCCGATTTTGCCTGGCTGCCGGGATTCGTGAAGCTGTTATTTGAAATCAAAGGCTACGCCGCGCACGTACAGGACATGGACCGGAATAAATATTGCAACGAGCTGAACCGCGAAACCTTCCTTCACGCCATGGGATACCACGTCGTTTCTTTCGCATATGATGATGTCGAGCAACGACCCGAGCTGTGTATCACACTACTGCGCATGGTGCTGAGCCGGTACCAGCCTAATCAGACTCCGGTCTCCCGCGCGCTGCTTGCCGAGAAAGAAATCATCCGGCTCGCCATCCAGCTGGCTCAGCCGATTCGACCGAAGGATGTCGTGCATCATTTTAAAATCGATCAAAAGACGGCAGTCCTGATGCTGAAAAAATTGAGCACAAAAGGCTGGCTGCACCCTTTAGTTCGCGGCAATGGAGAAAGGATCGTCCGGTATGAGCTTGCTCGAGGCGTACTGGATTACTTTGATTAACTTAGAGGGAAAACATCCGGCTAATTGTTCCATTGAATCGATATCGCACAAATATACATGGAAAACCTCCCGTTATCTCAACCGGATTCGCTTAATTAAGGCCTAAACCTCCGATTTAGAGGGAGCTTTTCCTGTTTGATGGATCTCTCATGGTTTCGAAGACAAATTTACAGGAGGAATTCCCTCTAATTAGTCAAGGTGGAGTCGCCGCTGAGTGTGTGAGTGAGTGAGTGTGAGTGTGTGTGTGTGTGTGTGACAGCTGAAGGAGAGCCGCATCTGGAGCAAGTAGTGAGCCTGAGGAGAAATGCCGTTGGAGCGAGTTAGCTGGAGGACTCTAGGCTATTTGAAACCTCTGCATCGAAGAGTGATTCCATTATCCATCCTTAACAATAAAGAAAGTCTGCGGCATTTGACGTCGCAGACTTTATACATCCCGCAAAGTTATTGGTCATAACGCCGCCAATCCTCATTCTTTGCGCGAACGGACTTCATCAAATCGACGTTTACGTTTTTTTCATCGGCCATATCAATTAACGCATTAACATCCTTAGGCAGGCATTTCCCGGAAAATCCTCGATTTTCCTCATATACGAACGTATGGCTTCTGCCAATCCGGGGATCTTCAAGCCATACTTCACGCAGCTCATCATAGTTGATATCATAGGCTTTGGCCATATCATAGAACTCGTTGCAAAACGTAACCTTCAGCGCCAGAAAGCAATTTTCCATATATTTTGCCAGTTCCGCTGTTTTGGCATCGGTCAGCACCAGCTTCACCTCGGCATTATACACCTTCTGGTAAGCGCGGATCGCCATGCTTATATCTTCCGATGCCCCGCCGAAAGTGAGCCATGTTCGATGACTGAGACTGGCAAAGGGATGGCCCGCGGTCTCCCCATAATATTCCGGTTGGAAAATAATTCGCTTCCCTGTTTTTTGTTTTTGATCATCCGTAAATCCTACCGGAACGGTCGATCTGATTACGATAACCTCCGCATGGAGCCATGCCAAAACCTCCTCTACGATGGAGGAGTCGCATTTTCCGCCTGAAAGCTGCGGCGTCGGCACGCAGACAAATGCGACGTCACAATTATTCAAATCTTCCCGGCTTCCAAGCGCTAATGGTTCATCATAAACCGCTGCATCCGGGAACAATTCGTGCATCGCTTTTCCGACATGACCATATCCGACAATGCCGACTTTCATTCATGTTCACGCTCCATATTATCATGCTGCTGATTGTACGGCTGTTTTTACCTCGATGCGCTTTCTCTGAACCGCCAATAGAACAAACGCCAGGAAATAATAACTCCAATAAAACAAAAATTCCTCCACGGAAGGATTCTGGGTATAGCCCAAAAATGCTTTCATAAAAATCCCTACTTGGCCATTGATCAGCGGCTCACTGCCGGTGTCACGAATATATTGCGTTTCATCGATCGGATGCTCCGGCATGAACGCCGTGATATTATAAACCTCTCCGATCTCCCCTCCCGCTGTTCGATAAATACTGCCCATGATACCTAGATCCTGCATAATGCCGACTGCCTGCACCAACAGCCCGGCCGAAATCATCATGAGAAACACAGAAGTCACTCTAAAAAACGTGCGAAGACTGATTTTTTTGGTGCCTTTGAAAAAAAGATATCCGATAATCAGGGCCAAAACAAGGCCTCCCAGCGCGCCCCAGCTTTCCAGCGCTCTCTGGATATCTCCTCCCGTAATCGCAGCAAAGAAAAAAACCGTTTCTACACCTTCGCGCACCACCACGAGAAAGGAGTGAAGCACCATATTAACGACGCCGCCTACGGTTAATATAGCTGCAATTTTATTTTGCACTTTTCCCTGCATGTCGCCCTGACGGCTCATAAACATAATCATATGGGTCAGCAAGCCGCAGGATACAAGCATAATCCCGATTTTCAAATAATTTTGGCTGCCCATGCTCGCGAACCCGGTAAAAATAATCTGGAAGGCGAGCGCAACGCCGTAGCTGGCGGCCAAAGCTAGAATCACGCCAACCCAAACCCATTTATGAAAGCGAGTTTGTTCAATTCGGGTCAGATAAGTTAGTATTACCCCAACGATCAATATTGCTTCCAGCGCTTCGCGAAAAGTAATCAAAAACGCTTGTAAATCCATGCTGCCATCTCCTTTCTTGTACGTTCATACTTGCAAGGAAGACACCTGCGCCATTAGACGCAAGTGTCTTCCTCTTTCATTTCACTTATCGAAGGATAATGATTTCACCCTTATCATAAAACACGCGCTTGCCGAACAGCTCCACCACTGCGCGTAGCGGGATGAACGATCTGGCGTTTTTCACAACGACAGGCTGATCCAGCTTCACATCCGCATTGACCTCGCCGTTTTGCACAATTTTGTCCGAACCGATCGTAAGCTCAGTCGTCTTGCCGTCTTTCACAATGATTACCTTTTTGAGAGCCGCATCATACTTGACCTCTGCTTGGAGCGCCTCTGCGATTACGCGAACCGGCACCAGGGTGCGGCTCGTTTGCGGATTGATATAAGACGCGACATCAGCCGTAGATTCCGTGCCGTTAATTTGATATTTTTTATCGCCGACCTTCAACTGAACGCCGTCTTTCACCACCAGAAACTTCAGCACTTGGAAAGCGTGCTTCTTGGCGGACGCAAGATCAGATTTGTCTACCGCATCAGAGAATTGCTGCGCATAAGCTGCCGCCGCCGCATATTTCTCAGCACCCAAGAACACTTCCTGAGCTGAAAGGAACATGTTCCCCTCCATCGCGTATCCGCGTGCGCCTTGCAAATCGCCTGCTTCCAGCTTAACAAAAGATTGATTAACGTACTCGGATACTTTACCGATCATCGTACGCTGCATTGCATCCTGAATTTTATCCGTGTTGATTTGGCTGGCATCACCCGAAGCGAAAGCGTTGCGAATATAATCGGCGTCAACCGCGCTGCCGCCTTTCAGATAGGAATATACCGTCATGAAGAAGAAGTAACCTTCGGTCATCGCAGCCGGTTGATCGGCAGCTGGTTTCGTCGGGATGTTTTTCGCATACGTATAGGCACCTAGCGCATACGTTTTAATCAGCGTTTTGTCCAGCACCTGACGATGAACGTTGAAGTCATCCGCATTGCCGCTTGCAAGGTCGTTAAGCAGCTGCTCAATCGTGCCTTTCAGGATGTCTGCCATGTGCAGATTGAACGAAGTGTCGCGTTTTACTACTGTAGACTCCAGGACACCCTCATAAGTTTGAACAACTTTGTAAAATGCTGTTTGAGCCGTTGCCGTATCGCCGGCTTTGAGCGCCGGTCTTACTTGGTTGTTAATCAAATCGCGGACAGAGAGGTAGAAATACCATTGCAATCCTTTATCGATTGCCTGCTTGGCTTGATTCACATTCAGTTTGCCTGCGATCGCATTGTCTAGAACGAGTACAATGTTGTCGTCGATTTTCGGATCTTCCGGTTTGATGGTCGCATCGATCCGTTTCACTTCCGTCTGGAATTTATCCACATAGAAAGCCTTCACATCAGTCAGCACGGTATTAGCTGTGAACAATGCTTTAATGTCGGTGAAAGCTTTGATCCGAGCTGCTATGGCCGCATCTTCGGTAATTTTGAATTTGCTTTCCGCACTTACGGCGGAAGCCAATGTGAAGAAGGATGATACCACGAGTGAAATGCTTAAAATTAGTGATAACCATTTGCGCATTTTAATCTCTCCCAAATTCATATTTTTATAACCATTTCTTTTTGCGTGCAAGCCAAACGGCTCCGCCTGCAAGCAATACAACACCGCCGATAACCGATACGCTTATCAAAGGATTCGTTTTGTCGGTTTGCTGCATCGGGGCATGCGCTGCGAGCTCCTTACCGGATTCCTCTGCTTCACTGCTACCGGCTGAAGCTGCTTGTTCCTGTTCAGCGGTATTCTGCTCTGCTGCTTCCACCGTCTCACTCTCGACAGGAACGGGTGTTGATGCAGCATCGGCATCCGTTTCAGCTGCAGCGCCGTCCTGCTGCCCGTTAGTTTCGGTTGACGGTTTGTCCGCTTCAGATGTTTTATCATCCGTCGCCGCATCTGTCTCCGCAGTTGCGGCAGGCGCGTCATTTTCCGCGTTGTCCGTCGTCTCAGCTTGCTGCTGCTCTGCAGCCGGCTTCTGGGTTGCAGCAGGTTTCTGCGTTGCAGCAGGCTTTGGTGATGCGGCAGGCTTCTGGGTAGCGGCAGGCTTTACGTAAGCCTTGTATGGAAACAATGGCTTTACAATGCCGTAAATGAAATTAACCTTTTCCTTAAATACGTCCGGCTCCGCTGCTTTCTGTCCGACACCGAACAATCCTGGATTGCCCAGCGCCTCCAGAGCCGCATCGAATGCCGCGTTTATTTCATCAGTCCTGGAACTGACATAAGGCTTCAATGTATCGAAGGTCGCTTTTGCTTTTGCGAGGAGCAGCTTCGTTTGGGCATAATCGTCAAAGCCTTTAATCGCATAGGTGAACCGCCGATCCAAATTCATCACGAGCACCGCTTTGAAATTGGCAACAGTCAGCTTGGCGTCCTTGTTCTTGAAATTGTTATCAAGCGTTGCGCCTACCGCTTCGCCGAAGTGCGATACAATTTCCGGTCTTCGTACTTTATAAGCTTCTTCCGCAGCTTTCCAATTAGGCGATGCGCCGGCTAAACTGGATTCTACCAATTTGAATGTTTCAGCAATATCTTCTGTATTGGCATCCCCGTAAGAATAGGCCTGCGCTTGGGACGGTGCGATATGTAACGCTGCAGTAACCAAGAGAAGAACGCATAAAAGCCAACGGTTCATCTCATCACCTCTCATTGATAATTTTTCTCACTCACAATTTGTAATGATAATCATTATCGATCAAAACGTCAATACTTATGTCAGCTATTTTTTCAGTAAACTTTCAGTTTTCTAATTTTTCAGCTATTTCCCTATAAGGATTCAATAGTTTCTCACAAAATTGCGTTAAATAGACAGAGAAAATATTGAAGCTCGCACGATTTCAATGATTAATTAAATGGAGGATTTCCCGTTACAAAAAGCGAGGAGTCACCTCAAAAAAAAATAACGACACCGTCATCATTTTTTGATCCACTCGTATAAAGTAATGTCTGCATACACCGGGTCGAATAAGGGATCCGACTGAAACTCGGCGATCGGTTTCACATGTGCCCGCACCTGCTGACCTTGCTGCTCAAATCCTTGCAAAACATGATCCGTAATCAGCACACGGCGTTCGGGGACTGCTGCCGCTGTCGCTTTAAAATAGTCATAGGTATAGATTCGCTGATGTTCGTAATCGGCTCCCAAATATTGCAGTACGCGCGTCTCCTCCCAGGTGTACAGCACGAAAGGCTCCTTCAACGCGCTTGTATACCGGTGAAGCTGATACACAGCCGGAACCTCGGCAGCCTGGCGCTGAAGCAGCTTCGCTCCGCTTGTAAGCTGAACGGAAATTAGCGCAAATAACAGCACATGAATGGCTATTGGAATAGCCGATGAACGGATAAGACCTTCCGAACGCCGCGCTTCCCATATTGAAGATGCTATATGGTTCGCCGCGCAGTATATAAAGAACAATATGGGACCGACCACCGGGGCGATATGGCGGGGCTTCTCAATATTTTGACCGAATAACGCCCACAGCACATACGCTGCGCTGCAGACAGCAAGCCATATATAAAATTGCCGGTTTGCCTGCTCCATTGGCGAAGCCTGATGTCTTTCCTGACCTGCAGCGCGGCACTGCCAAATCCCCATGCAGGTAACTCCCAGAAGCAGCGCAAGCAGGATGCCAACGCTGACTGAGCCGCCAAGCAGCGCATGCCCAATCAGATTATGGCCGAGCAGCTGCGGCAGCCTTTGATCAAGCGCCATATTGGAGGACGCGATTCCTCCCCCCCACTCAGAGAAATGGCCTTCCACAAATGCGACAGAAAGCTTCCAAAAACCGGACAGGGTACCTTCCGAAAGCGCCAGCCCGGCCACCCATACAAGTTGAGCAAACAAAGCCGTCGCAGCGGACAACCAAAGACGCCTGCCTCTCTTCCCGGTTTGTTTGAACTGGGCAATCCACAGCGGCAGAAGAGCAAATCCGAATGGAAAAAACGACAGGCGTGTCCCCATCAAAAGCCCGAACAACAGCATCGGAAGAAAATGCAGCAGCATGGAGCTTGGACGTCCTATCGCTGCCCGTATGCTCCATAAATACCACCAGAGCACGGCAATGCCAGCGCATTCGGACATCGGTCTCGCCGACATCATCCATAAATAAGGACTCGTCAAAACTAGCGCGGCAAACAATAGGCTTCTAACCCCGCCGCCTGTAAAGCGATGCGCCAGCAGCGCCTTCGGAATCGCCGCGCTTAATGCCGCAAGCGTGTTGAATGCGGACAAGGCTTGAACAGGATCATCCATCCAGCGATGGATGACGGATGCTCCAAGAATAAAATAAGGGTAGCCCGGGAAATGCGGCTGCATGGCCAGCAAATCGAACCGATGCAAAGCGAGCGCAAAATCCACCTCGTCCCAAGTGCGGGCAATTGGACTTGAATAGCGCAGACACATATAGACAAAAAAAAGGATGGCAATAGCGGCAAATAAAACTGTGCCTGCTTTGACTGCCTTACGCCTCATAGGCTGGGTCTCTCCTTGCGGCGCAAAGCCTTCCCGGCTTCCCTTGCGGGAAATGGACGCCTCATTTCCTTGTAAATCGCGGGAATGACGGATGTCACGTATTGCCGGAACTTAATAAATGATTGTCCCATCGTGCGCACCTGATAGGAGATCGGCACCTCCTCCAGGCGGAACCCCTGCCTTACCAAGTTGATCGTCAATACCTGGGCATAGTTATAATCGTGAATAATCTCCGCCTTCTCCATTGCCTCGCGGGAAAATCCCCTCATCCCGGATTGTCCGTCATAAATCCATTTGCGCAGAAGTATAGCCTGCAGCAGCGTAAACACATAGTTTCCAAGCCTTCGGTGCAGCTTCATCCCGCGAATCTGTCCTTTGAATCGCGAGCCGAAGGTGTAATCGGCGAAGCCTCCAATAATCGGCGCAAGAACGTCGGGAATTTGTTCAGGCGGGTATTCATTGTCAGCGTCGATCATCAGCCCGACAGCGGCATCCATTCTGCAGCATTCCGCCAAGCCTTCACGAACGGCAGCACCTAGTCCCCGGTTGCGGGTAAAGGAAACAATGCGGTCGGCTCCCGCTTGTTTCGCGACAGCCGCCGTTTCATCTGTAGAGCCGTCATCGATGACAAGCACCTCAACCGTATAATTCGGGTGAAACTTCCGCGGGATTCTGGCAATTACACCCGCGATATTGCTTTCTTCGTTGTGCGCCGGCATGAAGACGACGATCTTCTGTTTGTCCATGATGTGTTCCTTTCCCGTTCCCGCGTTATTTTGTCTTCATAGCCTCCGAGAGTACCGTTCCTCTGCTGTTGCTTGGGGCCGGAGCTCCAAGCAAAAAAGCTAGCGTGGGTGCAATCGAAATTAGGGAATGCTTCTCTTCGATACGCAGCCCCTGCTGAATGAATGGACCATGCATAAAAAACGGCACAAACCGCTCCCCTTCATCGAGATGACCATGCCCGCCGATTCCATCAGCCTGTCCGTGATCCGCGCACACGAGCAGTGTCGTATTGTTCATCATGCCGCGGTTTTCCAACCAGCCTACAAACTCTTCGATTAAACGGTCGGCTTCCTCGATCTTCTGCACGTATTCATCATACAACACGCCCCGGCTGTGTCCGGTTTGATCGACACCAATCAACTGGGCTACCAGCAAATCCGGATTTTGCTCTTCCATGATCCGCTTGGCGCGTTCGATGATATTCCGGTCCGCAACGTCGTTATGCATCACAGCCGTAACGCTTTCCACATCATTGCCCATAGAATCGATCAGATGGGCGATACCGAGCAGCCTGCCGGTTTTACCGACCTTGCGGAGCGAGTCGAAGATGCTTTCCACCTTAATGCCCAGATTCCACACCATGTTAGAGCGAATGCCGTGTTCGCGCGGGTATGTGCCTGTAAACATGGATGAGAAGCAGACGACCGTACGCGCCGGATAGACCGTCTCCATTTGAGCATACTCGGTTCCTTCGGCTCTAAGCTTTTTCAGAAAAGGCGCGTTCGCTTCTTCGAACCGTTCCTTGCGCATGCCGTCAATGACAATGACAATAACTTTCTCGTTAACAGCGCTCTTCGGCCAGTCCGACTTGTCCGTTAACGGGGCATTCTCCGCCGGCTTCCAATCGAACAGATTCGCGTGAAGCACATAGCTGTACAGCCACAAGCATGCGGCAAAAATAGCCGGCGTCAGCAATTGCGCAGCATTGAATGCTTCAAACGTGCCGGCGGAATTAAAGACGTGATAGAAATGGTTCCAGACCAACAGCAGCAGCAAAAACTTCGGCATTTGCTCCTGCGCGTTGCCGCTGGTCGAATCACTGTTTTTCAGAACCAGCTTCCAGAAACGGGTAAAATTCCACCACGATGTACCGATCCGCAAATGGTAATAGAAGGTGCCCCAAAAATAAACGGTGAAAAAAAAGAATAGGCCAAGCGCAAACAAATAAAGGGAGAGGCTCCCATGATCCCAAACAAGCAGCGCGGCTATAAGCGGAAGCCACAAATAATTACGAAGCAGGAGAGGAAAATCAAAGCAGTAATAAATAACGAAAAACGGTAACGATACCAATAATCCGAGTCCGGCTGCACTCCAAAACCCCATGTCTGACCACTCGCCTATGCGATAAAGCAGAAAAACGCAGATTACAAAAATCGGGGTGAACGGCTTCCCTTCGTTCAACAGGTTCCAACATCTCGCAGCCACAATTTCAAATGGGGATGCCTTTTTCATAATAAAATCATTCCTTTACTATTCTTCTTTCCTTGATCCATATTCTTGCTTCCCTCCAGCCAATCGGCATGCGAAGCAGGGAATAAGCTCCCATTCCGAAGGCGAACGCAAACTTAAAGGCATGGGACAAAATCGCCGCCGCGTACGCTTCCCTCCCGTTTATTCCGAGCACTGCGAGCGAACCGCTCAAGGTGCTTTCATAGGTGCCGATACCTCCAGGAGTAATGTGAAATATTTGCCCGGCTATGGTCATGCTGTTGGCCCAAACGAGGGGGGCGGCTCCCAAATTCAACTTAAGAACGCTGGAAATGCCGTAAATAATGCCCGCTTCCAAAATCCAGCTCACCGCTATCGCAGCCATGATAAACAGCCCTTTGCCCGAGAGCATCGTTGCTTTGAAATGCGCCAAGTGCTTTTGTATAAACGGCATTTTTTTTATTACGGGCAGCTTATATATAGCAGCCAGAAGGACAGCTGCTGCCAGCAATACAATAATCCATAGCCATGAGGATGGCAGACCGAGCAAAAGGATACCTGCGCCTGCATACAAGCATAAAGTGAGCATATCGAGCAAACGCATGACGGTTACCGAATGCAGCGCCTCGTCCCACGTTTTATTGGCCATTTTTTTCAAAAATCCGGCGCGGACAATATCTCCGACTTTTAACGGCAGCAGATGGTTTACCAGCAAGCTATAGATGATTCCATGAAAAAACACGCCAAAGCGCTCGTTTGATCCTGCATATCTACGCCATGCCTCTGCCTTCAGAGCAAACGACAATAAATAGGCCGTAAACATGAATATAAGCCACTTTGGCTGCTTTACCAGCAAAAGCAGATCGCCCAGCCATTCATCCTTATCGAACCACCGCCATGTCATCCAAACGAAAGCAGCAAGCAAAATAATCGCCGACGGACGTATGATCCATTTTATTCGCATAATGAGACGTCCCTTTTCTTCAGCAGTAAATAATAATCATTCTCAATTAATGATTTTAATATATGTTTTTTTTGGACAATCGTCAATGACTTGGTTTATTTTACATCCGATTATCTGGACTATCTCCTCTTTTCCTCCTCCTCCTCAGGACCGATTCGAAAAGCATGCTTAAGACGGTACTCTCGTAAAATGGTTTTGTTTTACAATTATTGCAGGCGAAGTAAGTTTTGCTTCAGAAAACTTTTAGGAGGTTACCTTAATGCCCGTATTGGAAGTGCGCCATTTAAAAAAATCATTTGGTACGGTAAGCGCTGTGGAAGACATCAGCTTCTCGGTGGAAGCCGGAGAAGTGTTCACGATTATCGGCCCGAACGGCGCCGGCAAAACAACAACGCTCGAGATGATTGAAGGGCTTCAATCCCCCGATGCAGGTCAAATTCAGTTCGGATCCTTGAGCTGGTCCAAAAATAGCGAGCAAATCAAAATAACGATCGGCGTACAGCCGCAGTCAGGCGCCTTGTTCGATTTGTTGACCGTAGAGGAAAATCTCGATTTATTCGCGACCTTCTACCCGAAATCGCGGCCAGCAACAGAAGTGCTTGAAATGATCAGCCTGACCGACCAGCGCAATAAACAGGTTAAGAAGCTGTCAGGCGGGCAACGGCAGCGGCTGGCCATTGGGCTCGCAATGATTAACGATCCGGCGCTGATCTTTCTGGATGAACCCACAACCGGACTCGATCCGCAGGCAAGAAGGAACATTTGGGACATCATTCTCAAGCTGAAGGACCTTGGCAAAACGACGATACTTACAACGCATTATATGGAGGAAGCCGAAAAGCTGAGCGACCGCGTCTGTATTGTCGATCAAGGGAAGGTCGTCACGCTTGATACGCCAGCCGCTCTTATCGACCGGCTTACGAAGGAACGGGAGGTGCGGCTTTCTATGCTGGATGGTGAAGCTGCAGCGATCGAGACCGAGAAAATAGCGCTTCACCACCCGGCAGTCGTGCGGACGAACCGCGATGGCTCTTCGCTACAGGTATGGACGACGCAGCCTGAGGATACGCTGTATGAATTGTTCGGCTTTACGAAGGATCGCGGATTCCGGGTGGAGCAAATATCAATCCGCGAAATGAGTCTGGAAGATGTGTTCATTGCCTTCACGGGCAAAGAATGGAGGGACTAAATGAACAGCGCCAAGCAATTTTCCAAAATGTTCGCCGCTCAGATCAAAATGATGTTTCGTGAGAAGCAGGTATGGTTTTGGAATATCTTTTTTCCCGTTATATTAATGGTATTATTTATGATTATTTTCGGGGGAGGCTCCGGCGACAGCTTTAAAGCAAAGATCGCTATTGCTGATCCGCAGCCAAACGCAACCTCCGGCATGCTGCTCGAGCAGCTGCGGCAAATACCTGTGTTCGAATTTAAAGAAGAGTTGCCTGTCAGCAAAGAGCAAGGCACCGAATGGGTTGAAAAGCAAGATATCGATGCGCTTATCGTCCTGCCGGCGTCCGAAGATGCCACAACGATGCAGCTTATTGTTAATAAGGAAGATGAAAAAGGCGCTTCTGCGCAAGCGATCTCCGGAATTTTAGACAAATTTATTCAACAGGCTAATTTAGCCGCGGTCGGCGCGACACCTACGTTCAGTATGACCATGGATTCCGTATCCTCCGGTGCTGATGATTTAAGTTATGAAGATTTTCTGCTCACCGGTATGATCGGATTGTCAGTCGCTCAGGGCGGATTGTTCGGGATGGTCGATCTCGTGGAGATGCGCCGCCGCGGATTAATGAAACGGCTCCGCATGACTCCTGCCAAAATGGGGCTTTACGGGCTCGCCGGCATGCTCGTTCGCCTCATGCTCGGTATCATTCAAATCGTCATTTTATCGCTGATTGGCGTATTCGGTTTTGGGGCCAGCCTGCATATTAATGTGTTCAGCTTAGTGATCGCCTTTTTTGCAGGCGGGCTTGTATTTAATGCGATGGGGTATTTATTTTCTTCGTTCAGCAAAACGATCGAGGCTTACATGGGAATGGCAAACATTGCGAGTATGCTCATGATGTTCCTCAGCGGCGTCTTCTTCCCGCTCGAAACGCTGCCTGAATGGCTGCAGCCGGTTACGCAAATACTGCCGCTCACTTACTTCGTTGACGGCATGCGAGACGGTCTCATTTACGCTTCAGGCGTATCGTCCGTCTCCTTCTGGATTGGAATGGGCATTATGCTGCTATGGGGCGTCGTATCCTTTTTAGTTGCTTCGCAGGTGTATAAAGCCAAGTCGATCGCATCGGCGAGATAAAAGTACGATTTCCTGCAAATATGGCTGCCCTTCCATGTGGATTTTTCCACTGAAGGACAGCCTTTACTACACCTACTACCTTGCTATATTGGAAATTTACAGTAACTATCGACGATTCTGACCTGAGACGTGCTTTATATTGGATAATCTCGATGTAAATCAGACCCTAGGTTGGATGAAATCCATGATAGGTTGAAAAATGTCCTGATTCATTGAGTAATTCTTTGAATCGGAACAAGCTATACCTTCAATGCAGCATGCTGCAGCTGCGACTTTTCGATTTGAATAGTCGCGTGTTCGATTTGAAATTTCGCTGCAATTTGCCGGATCGCTTCCTGCAGTACCACTTGACTGTCTGCGCTATCCTCAACAAGTAGATGGCAGCTTAAGGAGTCGAGTCCTGACGTGATCGTCCAAATATGGAGATCATGCACTTCCTTTACCCCTTTGATTTGGAGCAGCGTGGCTGTCACATACTCACAATCGATTGTGAGCGGCGTTCCCTCCATCAAAATATGGACGGTTGATTGGATGATTCCCCATGCGCTTTTCAAAATAAGCAGCGCTACGACGACGCTGATAATCGGGTCGGCGATATACCAGGAGAATAGCGACATTAGAACCGCCGCAATTATCGCCCCTACTGATCCGATCGCATCCCCGATTATATGAAGGTACGCACTGCGAACGTTTAAATTGTCCTTCACATCGGCCTTTCTCATCAAAAACCATGCGCTCGCCAGGTTGGCAAGCAAACCAATGACCGCTATGATCATCATCGAGCCGCTTGCAACGGTTGGCGGTTCCCAGAACCGTTTAACTGCCTCAGCTACAATGAAAGCCGCAATGACAAACAGCGTAACCCCATTCAATAACGCCGCTAATATCTCAAACCGGTGAAAGCCGTAGGTTTTGTTCCGCGACGGCGGCCTGACCGCAAACCACATGGCTGCCAAGCTTAAGGCCAGCGCAGCGGCATCGCTGAGCATGTGGCCGGAATCAGACAAAAGCGCAAGCGAGTTGGTCAGCAAGCCTCCGATAAACTCCAAAAGCATGATGCCCGATGTAATCATTAGTGCGATGAGCAGTCCGGCTTTGTTGTTTGGGCCATGATGGTGATGCCCGTGATGGCCATGCGAGTGACCGTGGTGATGTCCGTGACTGTGACTATGCTTATGATCGTGAGAGTGTACATTTGAGTGCTCATGACTATGTTCATGATTATGTTCATGTTTATGTTCATGTTTATGTTCATGTTTTTGCGCATGCTCGGCGTGCGGCCCTTTACCGCATGTATGGGTATGTTCGCTAATATGATCTTGCTTGTTATTGCTCATCAAAATCTCCCCCAGTTCGACTGCCCAAAACAAATAACTGCCGCCATTCAAGCTTAATCATAATAATATATGAATACATGCTCATATGTATTATATGTAAAACCTTCCTTCCTTGCAACAGCATTTTACATAGTACTGCTTTTGCAAGCGATAGGTTCAGGCGATGTAGCTTCATTTTGCTCCAATCCGCTTGGAAATAAAACTTGCTCTGCCGCTTCCCCTTAAACATTAAAATCCGGCCCCAAAAAAGAGAGCCGGACAATGCTACTTCTTGAACGACAAAAAGATTAGCCAAGCAAACTTGAGACCTGATGACTTACAAGTGGGAACCTCCACTAGCATCAATCAATTGCCCAGTTACCCATCGGCTGTCAGGAGAGGCTAGAAAAGCGGCGACGTCTGCAATATCTTCCGGTTGTCCCCATCTTCCAAAGATAGAATAATCAGCACCGAATTTCCGTCCCGCAGGATCCTGCAGCATAGCGGTATTCATGTCCGTGGCAACGAATCCAGGTTGGATGGCATTGATCGTAATCCCGCGAGGGCCGAGCTGGTTGGATAAGGCGAGCGTCAGTGAATTGATTGCTCCCTTGGTCATGCTGTAAGCGGGTATGGCGGGCAGGGAAATTCGAGTTATAGCGGACGACAGGTTAATAATACGACCTTCGTCTCGTAAACGTGGAAGAGCTTGTTGAGTCAGGAAAAACGGAGTTTTCACATTAATGGTCATGATTTCGTCGAAAGCTTCTTCCGTAGTCTCTTCAATGGAAGCTGTTAGGGCGATTCCCGCGTTGTTTACTAGAATATCAAAGCGAATGTCACCTGTGCGTTCTTTCAAAGCTTTATCCAATGCTTCATAAAGAACCTGTACAGCGTCTGATGAACCCAGTTCCGCACCGAGCGCGAACGCAGACCCGACGCTTCGCTCAATCTCACGAACGACTTCTTCTGCAACATCCCGGTTCTTGCCATAATGAATGGCTACTAATGCACCTTCTTGTGCTAAGCGAATCGCAACGGCACGTCCAATCCCTCGGCTTGCGCCTGTAACTAATGCAACCTTACCCTTTAACTTACTCATATTCCCATCTCCTCTTGTGCTTAACAGGTATTCTCCTGTTTGAGAATAGTTATAACACAAGGTGAATTTTGTAATGTTGCTCTCTAATTCTTGATAATGATAACGCCCTAACCAATCTACGAATTAAATTTCTCATTCTAAAAGATTTAATGTCGTTTGCCAATACTGGAAAATCTCCCGCTAATCTTGTTCGCATGCGCTAATCAGGGTCATTCTACAGGAAAACTTCCCTATAATCTTGCTGAAAATCCCTTCTGTATGGACAACGTGTCGAATCAGAGGGAGAATTTCCCTTTAAAAACGAAAAAAAGGACATCATGACCGAAATTTGTTCGGTAACGATGTCCCTATTTATGAATTTAGCTATGCAGCGGATCAACCGCTTCCGTTAGCTTTTGCTCCAGCTCAGAGGTGTAGGAAACGCGCTGCTCGTCGCTCCAGCCTAGACGATTCGCCATAGCCGCGATGACCGGCTCTTTCCATTTCCGCACATGCTCAATACGGAAGAACAGGTCTCCCGTCCGGCGGATGAAGAAGTCGACCGGCTTCACTGTCATCTCGGCTTCGATCGAATAACGCAGCTGTACCGCCAATACCAAAGGCAATTCGAATGAATTAGCCCATTGCTGCGTACTCTCCGACATTGCGAAAATCAAATCGACGTTCGAACCGTAGCGCCGCGCAAGAAATGCCGCTTCCTCTTTCGTGAAGCCAAAGCGCACTCCTTCTGTCATCTTCTTCTGAACGAAAGGTTCAAACTGTTTGGATCCGCCCAAATCCCCTCCGGACATCGGCAGCGTCATTGTCCCGCTAGTCGAATAAGACTCTTTGCCGCCTTCCTGCCCGAGCAGCTCAATGACTTTGTCGACGACGCTTTCTGCCATTTTGCGATATCCGGTCAATTTACCGCCTGCTATCGAAATGAGGCCCGATTGAGATACGAAAATTTCGTCTCTGCGCGAAATTTCCGACGGCGACTTGCCCTCCTGCTGAATGAGGGGCCGAAGGCCAGCCCAGCTGGATTCAACGTCCGTCTCGGTGAGATTAAGCTCAGGAAACATAAAGTTAGCCGCCTTCAACAAATACGTCCGATCTTCGATCGTCATGACAGGATTGACTGTATCGCCTTTATAATTCGTATCGGTCGTCCCGAAATAGGTTTTGCCCTCGCGGGGAATGGCGAACACCATGCGGCCGTCCGGCGTATCGAAATAAACAGCTTGCTGAAGCGGGAAGCGGCTGCTGTCGAACACAATGTGTACGCCTTTGGTTAACCGCAGCGTTTTGCCTTGCTTAGAACCGTCCATCTCACGAAGCTCATCAACCCACGGTCCCGTTGCGTTAATGATTTTGGAGGCAGCTATTAAAAATTCCGATCCGCTTATTGTATCCCGGACTAAAGCGCCGGTAATCTTCCCGCTCTTGTCGTAGCGCAGCGTCTCGACCTTTGCATAGTTGACGGCGAGAGCACCGGTTTCCACCGCTTTCTTCATCACTTCAATCGTAAGCCTTGCATCGTCCGTCCGGTATTCAACGTAGTAGCCTCCGCCCTTCAAGCCGTCCCGCTTCAGAAGCGGCTCCTTGAACAACGTTTCCGTGCTGTTTAGCATCTTACGCCGCTCATGCTTCTTAACCCCAGCCAAAAAATCGTAGACACGCAAACCGACCGATGTCGAAAATTTACCGAATGTGCCTCCCTTATAGAGCGGAAGCAGCATCCATTCCGGCGTCGTTACATGCGGCCCATTCTCGTATACAATGGCCCGCTCCTTACCAACCTCCGCTACTACGCCGATCTCAAGCTGCTTCAGATAACGCAAGCCGCCATGCACCAGCTTCGTCGAACGGCTCGAGGTGCCTGCCGCAAAATCCTGCATCTCCACCAGCGCAACCTTAAGCCCGCGTGCGGCGGCATCGAGCGCTATGCCGGCGCCCGTAATGCCCCCCCCGATGACCAGTACATCAACAGGAGTCCGCTGCATATCGGCCAGCTGTTCCTTACGATTTTCCGCAGCAAAAGCATCCTTATTTATCTTAGCTGTCATTTTCGAATCCTCCCCATACTCTATACATAATAGTGTTCTGCCATTTCCATTTTGTTACTCACAATCCAGCAAAAATGAACATAAAAAACCACTCAAACCGCTTCCCTCCCCAATAGGGGCTCGGAAGCGGTCTTCGTGGTTTCTCCAGGTCTCCAACCGTTATTAACTTGTCGTAATTATAGCATAATTACTGTGCAAACGCCATGGCTGCTTTTACCGCGCGGTGCCAGCCGCTGTACAATTCGTCACGTTTTTGCCCGTCCATAGTAGGTTCAAATATGCGGTCAACCTGTCTTAGCTTAACTAATTCATCCCGGCTTTCCCAGAAGCCGACCGCCAGGCCCGCCAAGTAGGCTGCCCCAAGCGCTGTCGATTCGTTCACGACCGGCCGCTCAACGGGGACACCAAGCAGGTCGCTTTGAAATTGCATAAGCAAATTGTTCGCTACCGCTCCTCCGTCCACAGACAGCGACTTTAGCGGGAGTCCCGATTCCTCTTCCATAACAGACAATACATCCTTCGTCTGATAAGCCAGCGATTCCAGAACGGCGCGTACAAAATGGGCTTTCGATGTTCCTCTCGTTAAGCCAAATACCGCGCCGCGCACATCGCTGTTCCAATAGGGTGTGCCGAGCCCGACGAAAGCAGGCACAACGTACACGCCGTCCGATGACTCGACCTCGGATGCGTACGCCTCTGTCTCAGCGGCGGAATCGATCAGCTTGAGACCGTCGCGAAGCCACTGAATCGCAGCACCCGCCACGAATACGCTGCCTTCAAGCGCGTACTCGATTTGTCCATCAACTTCCCACGCTATCGTCGTGAGAAGTCCCTTCTGCGATACGATCGCTTTGGACCCCGTATTCATAAGCATAAAGCAGCCTGTACCGTACGTATTCTTGGTGCTGCCCTCCTGAAAAGCGTTCTGTCCGAAGAGAGCCGCTTGCTGATCGCCAGCCGCTCCTGCTACCGGGACCGGACGTCCGAGCAGCCCGGCATCAAGCAAGCCGTATACTTCAGATGAAGAACGAACCTCCGGAAGCATCGCTTTAGGTATGTTCAAAATATGCAGCAGCTCATCATCCCAGCTGCGGTCATGTATATTAAACATTAGCGTTCTGGACGCATTTGTGACGTCGGTTACATGGACATGGCCGCCGGTCAGCTTCCAAATTAACCATGTATCAATCGTGCCGAACAGCAGCTCGCCCCGTTCCGCCCGTTCCCGCGCCCCATCTACATGCTCAAGCAGCCAATTCACCTTCGTACCGGAAAAATAAGCATCGATTATGAGACCTGTGCGTTCATGAAAGGTTTGTTCATGTCCATCGGCCTTGAGACGCTCGCAAATATCCGCCGTCTGGCGGGACTGCCAGACGATGGCGCGATGAATCGGCTCGCCGCTCGATTTATCCCATACAACTGTCGTTTCGCGTTGATTCGTAATGCCGATCCCGGCAATTTGCTCCGCTGTCACGCCCGTTTTTGCCAGAAGCTCAGAAATAACCTTCTTCGTCGACTCCCATATAAATAGCGCATCCGCTTCAACCCACCCCGGGTGCGGGTAATGCAGCGGAAGCTCCTCGCGTGCCATATCGACAATCTTACCGCTCCGGTCAACAAGCAGCGCGCGCGTGCTTGTTGTTCCTTGGTCCAGCGCCAGCATAAAAGTGTCCATTGCTTCCCCTCCTAAAGGTTTGCGCAGCAAACCTGGCATCGTAAGCATCCTCTTAGGTTTGCACAGCAAACCAATAAAAGACTTATAATCACAGTTGTTACTTGGTTGCTCTGTCATACAGTGCTTGAAAATAAGGAAACACTGCCCGCATCAGCAATGGTATTCAATACCAGACCTGGAAAACCTCCTGCTATTTTGTACGTATTCGCGCCTTTGGGGTCATATTACAGGAAAACCTCCCTGTAATCTTGCTAATAATCCCTCCTGCACGGAAAACGCACCAAATCTGCGGGAGAATTTCCCGTTAAATCTAACTAAACATTATAAAAAGAAAAATATAGGTAGCTTTTCCCTTTAACCTAACCCGGGATGAAGAGTTATTACGCCACGCCCTCTTAATTCTGGATCTCCGGCCGCTACACCGTAAATTTCCACAAATCCTTCCGCGATGTCGTAATCGCCGAGGCTCCCGCATCGAGCGCCTGTCTAACATGGTCCTGCGTGCGGATCAGACCTCCTGCGATGATCGGAATGCCGCTTCGCTCCTTTACTTCTCGAATGATATCGGGAATAACGCCTGGAAGCACCTCGATATAATCGGGACGGTTTTTGTCCAGCACCGTATAGCTGCGTTCAAGCGCATCCGAGTCAATGAGAAACAACCGCTGAATCGCGATTAGCCCGTTCTGCTTCGTTCGGCCGATAACGCTTGCGCGAGTCGATATAATGCCGGCAGGCCGGATCGATTGGCAAAGGAATTCAGCGGCGTATTCATCATTTTTCAACCCGTCGATCAGGTCGGCATGCAGCAGCACTTTTTTCCCATGCCCGCCTGCCAGATCGACTATATTTTTCAGCTGGCCTAAATGCCCCCCGAGCAGCACCATATATGAAAAAGGGGAGGCAAGAACCGCCTCCACATCCTTCAGCTTATGCACAGCCGGCAATACGTTCTGTCCGTTCAGCAATAACGACAAGCTCGCCACCTCCGTGCATGATAGAATCCTCTACCGCTTTGGCTCACCGCTGCTTTCACGTTCTTGCAGGCGAGTCGGCAGCACAATCTTCTTCGCGATTTCACGTTTGGCTGCCAACCGATCTGCGAGCAGCTCAACTGCGGTCTCGCCCATGTGCTCCATATGGACCTTGACGGTCGTAAGCGGCGGCTGCAAAAAAGCAGAGATCGCAATATCGTTGTAGCCAACGATGGAGATATCTTGCGGAACGCGCAGCTTCGCTTCATGCAGCGCACGCAGCGCGCCAACTGCCATGGAATCATTTTCGATAAAAAAGGCCGTAGGAAGCTTCTCCCCGTTTATCGCCGTCTTCATCAGCTTATAGCCGTCCTCGGAATACAAGTTTTCTCCCGTGAAAACATACGCTGGTTCGTAAAGAGCGCGAGCAGTTAGACGCTCCATGAACACAAGCTCCCGCTCATCCTGCACCCGTTTATTGTTGACCACATTGTGTCCGCCGATATAACCGATCGCCGTGTGGCCAAGGCCGGTGAGATAATCAAGCACTTCTGAAACCGACTTTCTCAAATCTATGACAACCGAATCAAACCGGTTATCATCAGGCGAGGAATCGACAAATACAATGTTTTCAAAACCTTCGGGAAACCGGCTTAGATCATCCTTTTCGAACCGTCCAATCGCGATAATGCCGTCGAGCGATTCGCCGGACCAGTCTCTGCCGTCGGAATCACCGCGCGTGAACAGCTTCACCAGGTCCATTTGGCGCTGGAAGCACTCCCTCTCGACGCCAAGCCGAATCGCCATATAATACGGGTCAAGCATCTCTTCCTGTTCGGAATACCAGTTTACGAGACCTACCCGGTAACGCTCCTTAACAGGCTGGCCGTTCCGCTGCCGCAGCGTTTTATAGTTCAGTTCTTGCGCAATTTCAAAAATTCGTTTACGCGTCTCATCCGCTACCGAAATGCCCGGGTCATAGTTAAGCACCCGTGACACGGTTGCAATAGACACTTTTGCTTTCTGAGCAATATCTTTAATGGTAGCCATCCAAACTTTCCTTCCTGCAAGCCGCGACTAAAAGCTAATCCTCCCGCGAAATCGTGTTAGAGTCTATCAGCTTCCACTATTCTGCTTTCGTATGGGCTAAGCCTTTGGCCTTGGAACATCTTTGTTTCTTCCGTATGATTAAGTAGGAACCATAGCTTGCGCCCCCCTGCTTCCCGGAAAACCACCTCAACGCCCTCGTCACTTTCAATATGCCAGATTTGCTGCTCCTTTACAATAGAGAGGGAGATTTCCTCTAGCACATCAGTGCTGAGTCCTCCGCCAATATAATAAACCGTCCCTTTGCCGTACCGGTTACGGGTGATGGCAGCCGCAGGGAATATCGGCTCGTCGTAACGATATAATGCCTCCGCTGTCGTCGGTGAAAGCAAATCGCGCCACACTTCGCATGTCGAAGCCCTGTCTGCGTTCTTATCTATGGAGCGAGATGCTTCAGCAGAAAGCCGGGCTTCGCTTGATTCAACGGCAGCAATCGGAATTTGCCTGCCAAGCGGCAGCGCTTCCGAGCTATGAATGACGGCACCGACCATATCAGCCACGTAGCCCGGCGTCTCTAGTCCAAAATGTACGTTATTGCTCTTATCGCGAATGCCGGCACGGAATGAAAACATTACTGTTCCGCCTTGCTTGGCAAATTCCGCAAGGCGCTCACCCAGCTCCTTGTCGATGACTTGAAGAACAGGAACAACGAGCACCTTATAGCGGGAAAAATCTCGTGATACGGGAATAATATCAATGCGGCTGTTCAAGCTATGGAAAGGTGTATATAACCGAAGCAGCTCAGCAGTAAAATCAAATGCTTCGCTCTGCCGTTGGAACCTCCAAGACCATACATTATCATAGTCGTAAAGCACGGCAATATCTGCCTGAATATCCGATTGAAGCACGTCCGCATAAGGCGCAATCGTCTTAAATACCGATTGAACTTCCTTATACTTCTCACCGCGACGGTTGTCGTGATCGACAATGCCCATGCAAAATTGCTCTGCTCCACGGGTCATCGCTCTCCAGCTGAAATAGAGCATGTCCGAGCAGCCGTGCGCGAATGCCTGCAGCGACCACATCTTTGCTTGTCCCGGGCGCGGCAAATATCCGATAACGTCGTGACCCTGCGCCCCCATTAATTCCTCAACGATCCAGAAGTTCGCGTCCTTCAAGCCCCGCATGAAATCATGCCCCATCGCAATAGCCGCAGGCGTTATCGGTTCCGCCAGCCCGCCCCAAACCGGATAGTTATCATACGAGACAAAATCCAGCGCTTCCGCATGCTCAGCATGGTCGTACCATTTTTGAAAGAAGCCGCCCGGCAGATTGTGCGTAACCGTCTGGTGCTCGCCCTTCGCCTCGCGCACGACAGCAGCCATCCTTGCTGCATAGTTGTTAACAGAGTAAGAGCGGAACTGCGCCCAGTCCAGCTGCAGCGACGGATTATGCGTCGTTATCGTCTTCAATGGCATTGGAATTTCCGTGAAATCGTTATAGGTTTGACCCCAGAAGATCGTGCCGTAGGTTTCATTCAAAAGGCTGATTTCACCTTTATATTTTCGTTCCAAAAACGAATGGAATGCGTTATTGCACTGTGGGCAATAACACATATCGCTGCCCTCATGCCCGAATTCGTTGTCGATTTGCCAAGAGACAATGCTCTCTTCTCCGGCAAAATGCTCAACCAGCTTACGGGTAATCCTCGAGCTATATTCCCAATAAATATCGGAATTGAAGCAGTACTGCCTCCGTCCGCCGAAAGCCCGAACATTACCGTCAATGTCTACCGACAGGATCGACGGGTGCTTTTTCACAAGCCACGCCGGGAAAGTCGCAGTCGGCGTGCCGAACATTACGCTGAGTCCCCGTTTCTTCAAACGCGCAATGACATCATCAAAAAAGGAAAAGTCGAACTGTCCTTCCGTACTCTCCATTTTATGCCACGAAAACTCTCCAATGCGAACCATATTAGCGCCCAGCCCGGCTATGCCTTCTATATCTTCATCCATTAGCTCGGCCGGCCAGTATTCCGGATAATAATCTACGCCTAAATACATGATGTCTCTCTCCTTCGTCTCCCGCTCCGTGTTCCCCGTTTACCCTTTAACCGCTGAACCCAGCATGCCCGATATAAAATGACGCTGCAGCAGCAGGAAGAAAATAATAATCGGACCCGTCGCGAGCGTAACGCCGGCCATAACCTGTCCATAATCAATCCGCGACAGGCCGAACAAACTCGATAAGGCGACAGGCAGTGTATACATCTCTTTCGTTTGCACCGCAATAAGCGGCCATAGGAAGCTGTTCCATTGGAACATGAACAAGAAGATCGCCGTCGCAGCAAGCGCAGGCTTCACCGACGGAAGAATAATGCGCGTGAATAGACCCCATTCATTTACTCCGTCTATGCGTCCTGCTTCCATCATCGCATCCGGCACCGCCAGCATGTTCTGACGCATTAAGAAGATGCCGAACGGATATGCCAAATTCGGAAGAATAAGCGCTTGATAGGTGTTGAGCCAGCCCCAAGCAGCCATCATTTTGAATAAAGGAATGACAAGCGCATGGTAGGGCACCATCATGGACAGGAGGAACATGCCGAATAGGATATCCCGTCCTTTAAAACGAAATTTCGCAAAAGCATATCCCGCCATCGTACAAATGATGAGACTAAGCGTAGTATATATGACGACGACAAACAGGGAGTTAAACATCACCCGCCCGATGCCGATCGCTTCATTTAAATTCGCGATATTTTCAAACAACATACCGCCGGGTAAGAGCACAGGCGGTTTAGCAAACACTTTGCCGCTCTCGTTCGTAGCTGCAATGGCTGCCCAATAGAATGGAAACAGCGAGATGACTGCGCCAATGAGAAGCGTTACGTATACGAGCAAGGATCGGACGTTTGATACTTTCATCATTCATCCCCCGTTACTTTAAATTGAATAAAAGACAATACGGCAATGATCACGACGATTACATACGCAAGCGTCGATGCGTAGCCGAAATCATAATAGCGGAAGCCGGTTTGATACAAATACATACCTATCGTCAACGTCGCGTCGCTTGGGCCGCCCTTTGTGAGCGTATAAGGCTCATCGAACAGCTGCAACGTTCCGATTGTGGACAAAATCGCAGTAAACAAAATAACTGGTTTCAGTTGCGGAATTGTAATGGAAAAGAATTGCTTAATCCGGCTCGCACCGTCAATACTAGCTGCTTCATATAGGGATTCCTGAATATTTTGCATAGCCGCTAAATAAATAACCATGTTATAACCGATCCAGCGCCATGTCATGGCGAGAATTAGCGCCGCTTTGGCCCACCACGGATGCGATAGCCAAGGAACTGCGCCGATACCAAACGCTGCAAGCAGTTGGTTGATAATACCGTCACCCATCAGCATGATGGAGAAAATAATCGAATACGCCACCAATGACGTAACAGCGGGCATAAAAAACGATACCCTGAATACGCCTTTAAACCGCTTTACCGCATTCAGGCTGGATGCCAATACGATCGCGAAAAACAGCATGAGCGGTACTTGAATGACCATGATAACAAAAGTGTTTGTGAGTGCCGTTAAAAAGATTTCGTCGCTGAACAACCTTTGATAGTTAGAAAAGCCAGCTGGCACCATCTCTCCGGCTTCGCTCGTTTGAAAGCTTAACAAGAAGGAATAAATAATCGGATATGCCATGAATACCGCAAATAAACTGAGCGCGGGTGTTAAAAACAAATAAGGGACGTGAGCCTTCGTCCGCATATGCAAGCCCCTCCTTCAATTCCATTTCGCATAAAACGCGAGGAGAGATTTAGGCCTGCGCCCAAACCTCCCTCCGCTTCTAAAATAGCTGCATTAACCGTTATTGACTTCGCGTTTCGTACGATCTGCCAAACGCTGCGCCGATTCTTTAAGCGCTTCAGCCGGATTTTTACCGTTAAATGTATCTGCTTGCGCTTTGACTGCTTCATCCAGAGCCAATGCGTAATCCTTGGTGTAGTAAGGAGTAGGGATGTCTTTTACCTCTTCGCTGAACAGCTTCCAAATTTTTTGGCCGCCGAAAAACTCTACATCGCTTTGGAACAGCTCGGATTCATACACCGTTTGCAACGAAGGGAATAAACCGTGCTTTTCCATTGCGATTAATTGTACTTCGTCCGTTGTAGCAAAATACTCTGCGAATGCATAAGCCGCATCAGCGTTTTTCGATTCCGTTGGAATCATCCAGCTGCTGCCGCCAAGGTTAGCCGCACGGTTGCCGCCTTTCTCGAAAGCCGGAAGCTGGAACACGCCCCATTTGCCGCTAGTATCCTTCGCTTGGTCAATAATTGTGCCGTAGTACCATGCTCCGAACGGAACAGTTGCCACAGAGCCGTCGATCGTTGCGGATACAGTGCCGTCCCAGCCATTTACGTCTTTAACCAAGTCGGCATCGCCCATCGCTTTGATCGTTTCCATCGCTTTAACTACTTTCGGATTGTTAAAATCGATTTTGCCGTCTTTATCGAAGTAGTAAACGCCTTGTTGGTTAAGCATCATACGGAACAAAGCGTCGTCTTTAAACTTGTCAATTGGCACCGCTTGAGCGCCGGTTTTCTCTTTAATGGTTTTGCCTGCTGCAATGAACTCATCCCATGTTGTGATGGTTTCGGGATTCACGCCGGCTTTCTCGAAAATGTCCGTGCGGTAGAACATTCCTGTCGGACCTGCATCGAATGGAAATGCGTAGAATTGGCCGTCTTTCGATGCCAGCTCCTTCTTGAACGCCGGGAAAGACTCGGCTTTGTTGTCAAAGCCTTTCTCAGACAGGTTCACGAAGCCTTTCGGGAACGCTTCGAGGTAACCTTGAATACGGTCATCTTCAACCAATACGATATCCGGAAGACCTGCGCCGCCGGCAGCAAGGCCAGTGGACAGCTTGTCGTAAACGTCTAGTCGACCGATATCTTCAACCTTAAGCTCAACATTCGGGTGATCCTTCTTGTATAGCTCCATTGCACTGTTCAACGCGCCAACGTTAACGTTCCACGCCCAAGCCGTCAGCTGAACCTTCTCGTCCGCGGCACCGCCTTCGCCAGCATTCGTTCCTTCGTTCACGTTACTGCCGCATGCGGCGAGCACTACCGATACGATTAGAAGCAGGGTAAGTAATTTCGATACTTTCAACATGTTTCCGTTCCCCCTTAAGGATTGTGGACTGCAGCCGCCTGTTGTATATGAGGCGAAGTTTGGTAAAAATTTTACTTCCCAACATTTACTTTATATACGTAGCAGCATCCTAACTGTAAGCGATTTCGCCTACTGAGCAAAATTATACGTTAATTTTACTAAAAATCAAGAAAAATTTTTCTCAATTTTACTTAACGTATGTAATTGGTTAATTAGCATGCCCGACCATCACTATTTTGCTCATAACCATATTGCTTCATGTATGACCAAAATTATCGAGTATATAGGAAAATGGAGGATATCTATAGATGGCCGGAATGGATCACTTTATGGCTCACTCTGCTAAGTTGGATTTTGTACAGGATAGGGGGCGTTTTGCGGCGGGTGACGGGGCTATGATGGAGTTTGTACAGTGAAATCAGATAAAATCGGTCTTTATGCGGTCATAGCGGAGTCAGATATCGTTTTTTACTGGATTTATCCAACATAGAGCCCGTTTGAAGCATATACGTCAAAAGTTACTGTAATTTTCCAGTATAGCTTGGAGCCAGTCTTAGTGGCTGCGAAAAAATAAAGGCCATCCCTTGGTCTACGACCGTAAGGGAAAGCCTTGTTCTTCTCATTAACCCTGCTTTAATCTTTATTCATGCTTCAAATGCTGAAGCGTCAGCACGAAAATTTGCTCCACATGATCGTCATCAAGCGAATAGTACACCGTCTTGCCGACCTTTCTGCGCTTGACGATACGCATATTGCGCAGCAAACGCAGCTGATGCGATACAGCCGACTGCCCCATTCCAAGTACTTGTGTTAAATCATGCACGCACAGCTCCGATTGTACTAACGCATGTATCATTTTCACACGGGTCGGATCTCCGAGCGCCTTGAATAGATCGGCCAGCTCAATAGCCGTTGTTTCGTTAACCAGCTTGCTTTTTACACTGTCTATATCTGCTTCCGTACCTGCACACGTATCGTCACAGGCTGCGGTAACGTGATTATCCATTTTCATCCCACCAACGGTATATGTCCTGAAGCACATTATAGCATGATTCGGTTGATGCAGTGAACTTGCAGTCTCCTAAATATAGCCGTTATTTGCAACTGTTCGCTTTCCATGTTGCAGCTGTTTCCTCTATACTTATATCAAAGCATCTGCTGCTCCCCATTAGAATGGAGGCGATGTGCCCTCATGTTTACTTTAAAAGAAAAGCTCTACTTGCTCCAATTGCTTAAAGAGAAAAATCGGAAACGATTGTTCAGATTTCGTAAAAAAGACCCGTCTCATGATCGCCTTGTAGAGAAGCTGGAGCAGATGGTTCGCGGGCGAGCAGGTGAATCGAGAGCAGCTGTAAAAAGGAATGTTCATTTTTTACACGTACATGGTCAGACATAGGAGGAATTATGACAGGAAAGACTCATTTAGCCATTGGAGCTGCCGTCGGGGCGGCCGCTTCCGTTTTCTACCCGTTCACTTTGGAAAATGCCGCTTTGTATATTGCAATTGCTGCTTTCTCTGCATTAAGCGCCGATCTCGACGGTACAAGCATGCTTAGCAGCAAATTAAACAAGCTGTCCAAGCTCATTCGCGAGCTTACGCTTTATTCCGGCATTCTGCTGGCTGGAGCTATCATCTATTATTTTTTCTCAGAGCAATCTTTATCACCTGCGTACATAGGCGTTGCAGCAGCCGTGTTTCTTCTCGGACTCGTTGCAAAGCAAGGCTTCATTCGCAACACTCTTGTCAGCGTCGTTGGCTTCATCCTTATGTACGCCGGTTACGTCTATCAGATGAATTGGCTGATCGGCTTCGGGTTGTTCGTAGCTTGGGTGCCGTGGCTTAAGCACCGGGGCATGACGCATACGATATGGGCTATTCCGATCTGGGGAGCAATCGGCTGGGGACTGGAGAAGCAGTTGCAGGTAGAAGGAATTGCCATTGTATCTATGCTTGGATACTTATCCCATCTTATTGCAGACACACTTACACCGAGCGGCGTAAAATGGCTTTACCCGTTAGTGAAAAAATCCTTTAAGCTGCACTTATAAGCAAAACGGGCAGTACGCCGCGGCGTACTGTCCATTTTTTTATTTTTAGTACGCAAAGCCATTAACTGTCTTAAACTCATTAGGATATCCGCTGCCATTGCGGGAATTATAATCTTCGTTAAGATCATCAAATTAATGAATTGGGGTGTTTATATCTTGAAGAAATATATCGCATTAGCAGCATTGTTACTGGTAACAGGCTGTACGGTCAATGATAATACGACGAACAGGCAATCCGTTCCCAATCAATCCCGTATCGTGAATCAAGGCCAAACCGCAGCACCATCAGCTACCGTAACGCAGGCATCCTCAACATCTACGCAGGGGGCGCAAAAGCTTTCGATGCAACAGACCCCTTATCCATTTCCAGATTGGTTTACAGGTGATTGGTTACCGGTAGGTGACCGGGCGCCGGCAGGTAATCGGACTCCAGCTGACAATCGGGTACCTGTAGGCAATCGGACTCCAGCTGACAATCGGGTACCTGTAGGCAATCGGACTCCAGCTGACAATCGGGTACCAGCAGCAAATCCTCCAGCCGAGCGGCCCGAAGCTGCATCCCAATTTGCGCAGCAGGTTTTGCAATTGGTTAATTCACAAAGAACAAAAGCAGGCTTGGGTTCCCTAAGTATGGACGACAAGCTGGCCAATATGGCTATGGTTAAGGCACAGGATATGATACAAAACAACTATTTCGATCATAACTCTCCGACGTACGGGTCCCCTTTTGATATGATGCGCCAGTTCCAAATCACCTACCGCGCGGCTGGCGAGAACATTGCAAAAGGCCAATCGAGCCCTGAACAGGTTATGAACGACTGGATGAACAGTCCAGGTCACAGAGCGAACATCTTGAACAGCAGCTTTACCAAAATCGGTGTTGCTTATTACAATGGAGCTTGGGTTCAAGAATTTATCGGTTGATTCAAAAAGACGTATATCCGGGACCAAAAGCAGGGGCATGCAGCAGCCTGATTTGGTCCCGGTTTGTTTTCTATTCGCTATCCCGATCCGGGTGCGATACCTATTCTACGATAACACCTTTTTTTAATATGATGTTTGCACACTGCTCGACTTCGCCCGTTGCCACGACAAACGAACCGCTCCACGATTTCGAAGCCAACGTTATGGCCCGTACGAGCGCGAATGATCTCTTCATACTGCTTCCAAATCGGCATCCCTTCCGTGTCTCCGGTCATAACTTCCATCAAAACAACTGGGCGGTCATCTCACCCCAAAACACCTGGGTTTCATATTCAAATAAAACTTTACCGTCCCGATTATTCCTGTCAAACAGATTTCGCAGGTCCGCCATCATGGGCTCATAATTCGGGTGTCCCTGCAAGGGACTGTAGGATGACGAAAGCAAGCGGCCGCGTAGTTGTTCAAAATCGAACGATTGACCGTTTGTGAATCGGACTTCCCGCAGCCCGCCATCCTTGAAAAAAGAAAAGAGCGACTCTTTTGAAATGTTTGTATGCTTGACCTTTTCATAGTCTGTTCCAAACTTTTGAAGCAGCTGTTCATACTCTTCCAGAAACGGGGTGCCCTGTGTCAAACGGGAATTCCAGATCAACACGGCTTTCCCTCCCGGCTTAAGAATCCGGTAGAATTCATATTGCGCAGCGGAGCGGTCGAACCAGTGAAACGCCTGTGCACAGACGATAAAATCTACTGATCCGTCAGGCAGGCCAGTCGCTTCGGCAGATCCAGACACGGAACGATAATTCGGTTCTCTTCCTAATTCCTTCTCTGCAGCTTCTCGCATGGCAAGGTTAGGTTCGACGGCAATTACATGGCTCCCACGCTCCACCAGCAGCTTTGAAAAAATACCCGTTCCCGCACCGATGTCCGCAATTTCAGAATCCGGCCGAAAGCCGACGATATTGTACAAATACGCAATCGCATCCTGCGGATAGCTCGGCCGATACTTCACATACTTATCGACCCGGTCCGAAAACCTTTCTTTACTGTTCATCGTGGACCACTCCTTCTGCTTATTAAGCCCATTCAAGGAACTCAAGACGATTACCGAATGGATCGTTCAAATAGAAGCGTAATACCCCTTCATCTGCTCTTTCAACATCATCAATTACGGGGATATTATTCCGAATCAAGTAGTCTCTCAATGCTTTGATATTCTGTACATGAAAGCCAGGATGAGCTTTTGTGGCAGGTACGAAGTCCTTTTGTACACCGATGTGAACTTGATGAGTACCACATTGGAACCATAAGCCGCCACGCTTTTTCAGGTTCTCAGGTTTTGGAATTTCTATCCAACCTAACAAATCAACAAAAAACGTGCGCGATTCCCGTTCACAACCTTCAGGAGCAGCCAGTTGAACATGGTCAATCCCGGAAAATTGAAATGACAAATTATCCACCTCCAGTATATTTCATCAGATGAAACCAAGTTTCATTATTCATTTATTATTTTACAAAAAAGACCAACAATAATCTAGTGTTGATCTATCCGTTTTTCCCTGTTTACAACTTATAAATGATGGGGATATTGGTGGTAGAACAAGTAGAAAATTACACAGGAGAATTCGATGGCTACTAAATCCGATAATTGCAAATATCAAGCCCGCTCTGCTTACTCGGGACGCAATCAGTGGTCGGGCATTCTTTTCGGCATTGGCCTAGCCGCTTTTTTTGATGAAACGGTTTTTCATCAATTACTGCGTTGGCATCATTTTTATGACAAGTCCACGACCGATATAGGGCTAATATCGGATGGTCTTCTTCATTCTTTTAGTTGGTTTGCGACCGTTGGGGGGTTGTTTATTTTCGCTGATCTCCGGCGACGAAAAGCATTGTGGCTTACGTGTTGGTGGGGAGGTGTTTTGCTCGGCACAGGTGGTTTTCAATTATACGACGGTACAATCCAACACAAATTGTTGCGGACACACCAGATTCGGTACGTTGAAAATGTACTTATCTACGACTTGTGGTGGAACATCATTGCTGTTCTTATGATTATTGCCGGTACCATCCTTATTGTTCGCATACGAAGCAATAAACAAAAGGAAGAGACCATTTGACATGAACATTAATGATCACATTCATCATGGGGTTGGAGCTCTTATTTATCATCAAGACGGGATAGTACCTTTGCTGATTTTGTCACTACCGTTTTTACTCGTAGTGGTTATGTATATTTTTGCTGCAAGCTTATCAAGCCGCCGCTATAAACAATGGCCGCTACATCGTACCGTCTTATGGAATTTGGGAGTTATGTGCGCCGCTGCTGCCCTCATTGGTCCTTTGGCAAATCATGCCCAAATGGATTTCACGGACCACATGTTCAGTCATTTGCTTCTTGGAATGCTTGCTCCGCTCCTTATGGTATTAGGCGCACCTATGACTCTTATCATGCTAACACTCAACGTTAGATCAGCAAGACGTCTGTCACGCTTGCTAAGAAGCAGGCCAGTGAGTATACTTAGCAACCCAATCGTTGCATCTCTCCTTAATATCGGAGGACTATGGTTACTCTATAAAACTGACTTGTATATGGCCATGCAGCAAAATATTCTGCTCCATGTGTTAGTACATATACACATTTTTCTTGCAGGCTATCTTTTTACAGCATCCTTAATTTATGTTGACCCGACCCCTCATCAATTAAGCTTCGTTTATCGTGCGATTGTCTTCGTGATTGCTCTAGCGGGTCACGGTATACTTTCCAAGTCTATCTATGCGTATCCCCCTAGTGCCGTTCCTATAAACCAAGCAGAAACCGGTGGAATGTTAATGTACTATGGTGGTGATGCCATTGACCTTGTCATTATCTTCATACTTTGTTTTCAATGGTACAAAGTCACCTATCCTAGAGAATTTTCTCATCACTCTCAAAGGGAATGACCACATAAACAAAAAAAGCCCACTGTATCATTAGACAGAGAGGGCTTCTTCATGCGACAGATTTAAGGGACTAGAATAGACGTCATTTTTTCTTGGGGGACTTATGTGATAAAGAATCAAGTACCTGAAGAAGTTGAAGTTTCGGATTCGTGCCAGGATGGGATTTCAAAAGCTCGAGCTCATTAAAGGATTTCAATGAGCTCACCGTTCAAGTATGACTTTAGTTTCCTCGATTCTTTTTCATGTCGCGCTTTAAAGCCTCCTGAAAAATTAGGAAATCAAGAAGCCCACCGACCGATAGGTTTGTGGACTTCTTCTTTATATAGGTGACAAACTCAGTAAGCAATACGTTTTTCTATCGCCGTACATATTTCATCAGAAACCGATTCTAAAGAGGGTTCTTCTAACACCATATACCTGACAAGAAATTCATACCAGAACTCATCAAAAGATATGTCGATATTATAAAGAGCACGAAGAGTTATAAATCGATTCCATATTTTCATTCGGCACTTTTCCAATTCAGGACATCGCTCCATGTTAGCGACCCCGTTCCAAGCGGCAATTCGCATACATTGGCATAACGTAATGGGTGAAATTTTTCATTGGTTTCCTCCCAATAATTTTTAATGTGTATTTGAATCACAACATCAGTCTATGGGGAGATAACCATCACGATAACGGCATATACCTATTTCCTGATTTTTCAACTAAAATTTTTTTATGTATCTTTTTTAGTTGGTTTTGGTCCTGAAGGGGTCTCAACCATCCCGATTATTTTTCCGAGTACATTTTCAGATGGCAAAGGGCCGAAGAGCACGCTGTCTGCCGCACGGGAACGATTATCCCCCATCACAAATATCATTCCATCCGGTATGGTGATTTCCTCCATATTTTCGTTTTCGACAAATCAGAGAGCATTTTGATAATTTTCAATTTCATAATCAGCCAAATTCGGATCTTTAAGTCGCTTTTTGATCCTAGCAGCATCATTGTTATAGTCTTTACCATGAATACTCCCGCCACTTACCGATGCTGTCGCTTCGATTGAAGTGGGGGTTTCTGATGTATCATCCTAACTTACTTCAGGATGCTTAACACCAGTGGAGTTGACACATTGATGGGCTGGTTACCACCCAACCCCTCTATCCCATCCGTTCCTTGGGCGGATACGTTTGGGAATACTTTACGCAAGATGTTCGCTGCGCCGTTCACATCGGCATGAATCGGGCCCTTCGTGCTCGTATACAGCCCTCGATGAGTCCGCTTGCCAGAGAAGAGCCATATCCCCTCTTCATCATAACGCGGCAATGGGTCTTGATCGAGGAAGCTGGCTTTCGAGGTGTACGCTTCTTCGGTCAACGTAACGGCTATTCCCTGCTCAGCAGCTTTATACTGGATCATCGCAATGAGCATTTGGTGCGGGATGTGACAGAAAGACTGATTGTTTCGCCTTCCGATCGCGGACGCTTGCTTCCACCCATCGTTATGCCCGATGACGATCGTGCCGATATTTTGTTCCTCTGCCAATTGAACGATATGACGGCTTACTTTGTGGAACAAGTCTTTGATCCGGCGATGGCGCTTCAGATGCAAGCGTTCCAATCGTCTGGATGTATGTGCTCCTTCGCACGGTTTCTTGCCCTGACGAAGAATGCCGATATAATGAGCCTTCATCTTGTTGTAATATTGATTAATCGCTTTGACCATCTTGCCCTTCACGAGCATCGGTTTCGAACCGGTAGTCGTAACGATGGTTGCAAGATTATCAACGCCAAGATCAATCGCGAGCACGTTTGCTTTCGCTGCTTTCTTCTTTTCTAACGGATAAACGAAGACCATTTCGACGACAAATTGGCCATGGCTAGGCACCACACGCACCTGCTTCAGTTGTCCGCCGGTACAGCCTAGCTTGCCGATATTAAGCTGCAACTTGGTCTTCGGAAGTTTAAGATACTTCTGTTCTTTAATCACGCAATCCTGGTTGGAGAACACGACTTCTTTCACCTTACTGCGGGCATATCCCGGTATATGGGGCTTTCCGCTGTATTTCTCGGGATGCTTTCGATATCCTTCATACTGGCGAAGAAAGATAGCCAGTTTTGAAATGCAATCTTCATGATGCCTTGACTGCTTTGCGCGGGGAGGGCTCGATAGTCGGTATGGTCCATCACTTTAAACAAAGCATCCATGAAGTTGTAAGAAACAAATGGCTTCTCCTTGGACGGCAGCTTGAACGAATGGGAACGATTCTTCTCGCTCCGCCGTTCGTTCATCGCATCAATATGCGCTTCCAATGTACTCATCACTTGTTGTTGCAACGGCTGCAAGGACTCCTTCTGCCCAAAGGAGGTAAACACCTGTCGGATGTAAAAGTTGGTCGTGTTATACAGGTTCTTGGCGTTCTGACACGCTTGGTCCAGGTACGCAAACAGCCGATGACCGGGTTTGACCCACACTTGATAAGTCCTGTACATGGGCATTGAATCTGTCATGACTTCACCTCCTTTCAGCTACAAAATAAGAACACATGTTTCCTTTTTTATTATATCGCTAAAAAATGAGGAAGGAAAGGAGTTCTTGTGGGCGTATTCAGGAGGTCGCCGATTCACCTCGCCACTTACAGAAGTGGGAGTCCTCTCGGCGAAAAAGGATAGAAAGTATCAAGACGTTTATTATTAATGTATATTTGCCCTTTCTCCATTCGATTTTTTTCCCCGCTTAATCCTATGACGCGAAGTATGCCTTTGTCCGCCAGAACCAGTTTTGGATTCGTACTACTTTGAAACGGCGGGTTAACCAAATAAATGACATCCCCGCGTTGAATAGCTTTTTCTTTATAGGCATCAGGATCTACAACTAAGTCGTTACTAAGATAATCAGATACTCCGAGCATTGAATCGTTTTGTGCTCGTATTAAGAATGTGCCCTCTGATGGTTTAACAAGATTGATTTCTTCCTTCGTATATGGATCTTGAAGAACCGCTTCCTGACAACCAGATAATATTAAAACGATGCTGATCAAAGTAATCATACATTTTCCCATTCGACACCCGCCTTCTGCTGGGAATTAACTAATTGTTTTGCAGATGAGTAAAATAATCAAATGCTTGATCCAACAAATGTTGGTTCATTTTTGAAATAGTTTCATCCGTATAAAATGCGAGGTGCGGTGTGCATACAACATTAGGAAGCTCACACAGCTTTGTATTAATAGGGGGCTCTTCAGGATATACATCTAGCCCTGTACCCAATAGCTTTCCACTCCTTAATGCTTCTTCTAAATCAACATAATTTAATAAACTTCCTCTTGCGGTATTGATCAGAATTGCCCCATCCTTCATCATTTCGATCCGTTCCTTATTAATCAATGGTTCGATAATATCTTTCGTGGACGCATGCAATGTTACGATGTCGGATTGCTGCAACACTTCTTCTATCGATAGATAACCATCTTTTGAACTTAATCGACTTGAAGCAATTAACGCATTCATACCGAGAGATCGGCCTATTAACGCTACTGTCTTGCCAATCTTACCATAACCGATGATCCCCAAATTCTTCCCTCTTAGTTCAATATTTGGACTCAGTCCTTCCCTCCACTTTCCAGCTCTGACGTTTTGGTTTGAAAGAAGGAGCTGCTTGGCAACAGCAAAAATTAAGGAGAATGTATGCTCTGCAACTGCATTCTCTCCCACTTGAGGTATACCTCGAATCACAATCCGTTGCTCATTAGCAAGGTCGCTACTAACATAATCGGTGTTATGTGCACGAATTCCAATGTATTTACATCGTACGAAACTTTTCAATATTTCATTCGGGATCTTAGTATGTATTAAATACATATCAAAATTCGCAAGCTGTTTCTTAGTAGCCTGCTGAATATCAATATATTCAACAGTAAACGTACTCTCTAATTTATTTCGTTCATGCTTGGATAAATTGATTACTTTGTCTACTGCACACTGCCATTTGCGCTTCACTAAAATACCTCCTTCCTGTTTGGCTACAAGTCGTAGATAAGACTTCAGCTGGCTAATGCGGTTGCGGACATAGGATTCGCTATTTGTGTGAAATAGGCCTAATATGCAAACTTTGTGGACATAGGATCTGCTATACACCTTAAATTACACTTAAAATAACTGTTTTACGGCAAATAACGGACTCAATGTCAACAAGCACCTCAAAAAAGGGGCAAAACGGATAAATAACGGATTCAATGTCCGCGTACGGCTAGCCATGGACATTGAATCCGATAGAACACATGGGCATTATGATACATCACATACCTATCCTTGAATAAACGTAATCTGACTTCAATGTGATCATTTAACTTCAGCAAAACAAATTTTTGTTCTTCGGTTTCAAAGATACCATTCTGTTGGAGTGACCGCTGTTCGATTGGTTTTGCTTTATATAATGCAGCTAGAAATTTATAAAGTGTATCATTGACCGAAAGATTATGAAATTCTTGTTTATTATAATTCCAGCTGTTAAACTCTTCCCACGAAGCAGATTATAAGTCCGATCATATCAGCAGCTTCATTCGTGTTGTTGGGCAGTTCGAGTTTTGGTAAAATCACACTTTCAGAATTTTGAGCTTGGTTTACTAAGGTATATGTTTAAATATTTCATTCAAAGTCATTATCATTCGTTCAACAGGCTTTTCAGGACGTTCATTCCGCCTGTTTAACCAGATGCCTCTCATATTGAGCGTTTCACTAGGTACGATATCGGTCTTAAAATCATCACCTATGTATGTAATCTCGTAAGGGTGTTTACCAGAGATTTCACATGCTATTTCAAAAATTTTTGTATTTGGTTTAGAGACTCCTACATCCCCTGAACAATCCAAAATCCCCATTCGTTCAAGCTACTTCTTTTATCAAAGAAAATCATCCTTGTTTCCCCTTCTCAAGCAGTTTTGATTAGAAAGTTGTTGTTACAAAATAGGCATTAGCCTCAATCAATAAAAGCCATAGGCACATACACTATCTCGGTAAGGATTCATTTATCGGGAGGAATATTTCATGAATTATGTGGTGCAACCCGGCGATACACTATGGTCGATCGCATCGAGATTCGGAACGTCCGTTCAAGCGATTATGCAGGCAAACGGCCTGACGAACCCAAACTATATTTATGTCGGATTGACGCTGTACATCCCTATACCCGGCCCGCCATTTCCACCCGCTCCGCCGTATCCGCCTGGACCGCCATTTCCGCCTAGCCCGCCAGCACCGGATAACCTGGACCGAAGGGTAACGCGCTTGGAACGACAAGTGGAACGCTTGTCCAATGAAGTCGAACGCCTACGCAGGCGCGTCGAGCGTCTGGAGCAGCAATCATGATAGGATCCGCCTCGGCGGATCCTTCTTCTGTTTCAAGTTATCTTACGAGAGGTGCTCGGCTTATTACTTTTGCTAATCGAAATGGCAAGCGAATGAACATCAGCTCCATAATGAGCCCAAGGATTCCGAATACAATGAACAGCGTTAGCCAGCTGTCATCTACATTCAAAAAGAATGGATAAACAATAAGCTGTGTGATGAAGATTACCAAATATAAGTTCCTGCGATTAATGATAGAATCCAGTAGATGAGAATCTCCTGCTTGCTGTGCTATGGCATAAAGACCATTAAAAATCCAAAACGCTAATAAAACATGCAGAGCGAGCATTGCTTGAGAGTATAGATGTTGGCTGAGCGGAATCGATGCAAAGTCTGAAATGGCTATATTTGATTTCATAACGACACCCGGTAAGGATAAAAATATCATAGCAGTTGCCACCCACATTGCTCTTCTAAATAGATAATGCTCGGTGCTGAGTTTATGGAGTGCTGATGCCATCATGATATAACCAATAAAGTCAGGCAATAAATCAAAGAAAACGATGTGAATATCTATGATTTGAAATACCAATCCCCAGCCGAGTCGTCTTAATACAGGATTCAAAGAGGTGCTCATTGCTGTTCACCTCCTGAGCGGACCAATTTCTTCAATTGGCTGTCACTTAAGTATAAGTTGTGATTAATGGGTAGGTTTTCCATAATAATTCGGCCGTCGGCCATCCTGAAAGTAAGTATGATTTTGGATTTATAGACTTGAAGCGCATCCGGTTCGTGCTCCGGAATAGACCATTGATACGTGAACTCCAGATCCTTTCCTTGTGACAGCTTCATAGGAAAAGACAGCGAATCAACCGGCTGACCCGACAGCTCAAGCTCGAACCACGGCTTCAGCTTGTCACTGTAGCTATAATCAATTTTCTCCAAAGTGACTGATTTGGTTAGGTTAACTTTATAGCTTCCCGAACCATTTGAGGATCCACCACCTGATCTGAAATCCAATAATCCGCTCACCTTTGGCCACTCGACGTTAATTTCACCAATAGGAACCTTTTGAGGCTGCCCTTCATTGTAATACACGGTAACTTCTCTTATTGTAAAAGGTTCCTTGCTTTGCGGTTGACTCTCATTCGGAATCCATTCTGCTGAAGCCATCATCTCTACTTGATGAGTATAAGAATTTTTTTCATGTATTTGAAATCTTAACTCTGGTATCTCTTCGATTTGAATACCCGTTACTTTCTTCGCCTCATTCTTGTTTTCCAGAAAAGTGAGATCAATTATTTCTCCTTGATTACCATTTACAGTGATGTAGTGTTTAAGAAATAAAGGCTCGGCTAACTGCATGCTTTGATAATACCAGACATTCCCAGCCCAGCTCCCCACAATCAGAAGCAAAACGACCGGCCATAAAACAAAACTCTTCAGCTTCAACTCCAACTCCCCTTCCCTACAGTGCTTGAGAAAAAACCTACCATTTCGCTAAATGCCTTCTTTGCTGAATCTACATTATAGTTTGGAGAGTAGGGGTCGCTAAATCCGTGTTGTCCTTTAAATTTCTGAGTCTCGATATTCTTTTTATCCAACGCTGATATTAATTCGTCGACATGAAATGTTTTTTCTTCTTGCGGAAAGAACAGCATTGTTGGGCATTGCGGTGATATTCCCATATAACTCCTAATACGTGAACCATAGTATCCAACTATTCCATCTATACGATTAGTCTCACTACACAACCAAGCAATAGTTGCTCCAACACTAAATCCGATGATAAACACTTGTTGATATTTATCGATAACATCTAATAATATATTTTTTATTTTATGCGAAGCATTAGTAAAGCCTACGTTCTCCATAAAATGGCGATAAGCCTCTTCCTCTTGCGAATAATCAAAAGGTGTACCACGTTCCAACAAATTCGGGCAAATGACATCAAAACCATGTTCCGATAGTGATTCGCAAAAATAATTCATATGTCCGTTCATTCCATAAATTTCATGAACCACAATGATTACAGTGTCAGACTTTTTGTTTATGTTAATCATTTTTTCTCCCCACAATGTGCTTAAATCTGGCTTAACTTCGATAGCATTTTCTCTGAACGTTTATTTTCTTTTCTTAAATTAAAAAAAGCTTTCAATACTCGAAAAAGATTGACCCATCCCATTGAAAGGAATTTAATTTCGTAAGAGCTGTGACCCCTGTTTTTGTTGGCATACCGTTTTTCTTATACGTAACCGTGGAACACGGAGAGACAAAATGTTCTAAGTCTTCATCCCACCGGAGTATGCAATTCGGATTGCTGGGATCGTAAGCTGAAAACACATCATAACCGTCGCTTGCTCTCACTAAAAAGTATTTGGCGTGATAAGAATACCAAAACTGTACGTCTCCTGTCTGATCTGACGTTGAAGCGTGAGCGCTTTGCCCATATGGAAGCAACACACTCCACGTATCTTGCTCTTTGGCATTTTGTACAAAATAATATCCCTCGGCTGTGTATATCATCGTACCTGCTTGATACGTCCCCGCTTTTTCAGTAAGCAGGCCAGTAATGTCCTTCTCATCCTCATACGTAATGTGGTCAGGTAATTGGGCTATCACTGCAAAAGCCTTTTGAAAATTAACTTCCTTCCCCCAACCATCACCCATAAAATGAGCATAATAAGGCTGACCATCAATCATGACTAATGGTTTCCATGAATCCAAGACGATATTTACCTGTTGGCTTCTTTTCTTGTATTCATCTAGATCCAATACGATTTCGTAAAGAAGAGCTTCTGGGACTGTATAAATGTACCGATCAAAAAGTAACATGCGTGCTTCCCTTTGGGAGTCACCGTCATATTCACCTAAGTATATTTGTGCACTAACTTTTGTCGATTGCCCATCATTTACTATAATATAAACCGTTTCTCCTTTTAACAGCTCATAATCCGGTGGATTCGACTCACTTATTAAAGACAACTTCTTCATATTAGATAAAATGTCCCGAATCCACGCCCGATCATGTATTGATATGATTTCCTCCCGCAAGAGATCCCCATCTCTCTTCACGATTTGGATTTCATCGACTCGATACGGATTTAACGATACCCCATTCATCCATTCGCGCTCAAACCAAAAGACAAAATAGCATACGAATACAGTGAAAACCACTAAAAAGGCAATCAATGACTTTTTGCGTTTCAATGCATCACATCCTTTTCCTCATTTAATCATTAAACCATCTCGTTATTTTTTTAGTCTTAGTGAAACATTATCGTTTATTTTTACGTTTCGAATGTCGATTTTCCCATTAAAAAGCAAAGCAGACCGAATAGCCCTTTTTTTCAACTTCACCCACCCCTTAAGTTCTACAAGTCTTTAGGTAAATCGGACAAATACATCTTTATACAATCCGAGTTTCTTCTCAGCACAGTGATTGTTTTGTTATTTGGTTTAGTGTAAATGACCGGATAATCCATTTCGTCATATTCTTTCCTTATAGGGAAGGCCAGTTTTTCTGAGTCTATTGAAAACTCCGATTGTATTCCATCTTTGTTTCCACGAGCATCTATTCTAAACCAGCGATCAAGTGATTTTATGTACACAGCATTTAAGGCATGAATGCAATAACCACTGTCCGGCGTGTCACCTAATGTAAGACGTTGGTAACAAAATCAGAAGGAATTCCCTTGCTTCTCAATAGAGCAGCTAATAAATTGGACTTAGCGTAGCATATACCTTCTTTATGTACAATTACTTCGGATGCGTTGCAGGTTACGCGTGAACTTTGAATATCCCAAGAATGATTGATCTCATCACGAAAACTCGAATGTTCTCTGAATAAAATCATACTCATTAATCGACTGATTATATAAGTCCTTGGCTTTTTCTCTAATGGCAATATGACTATAATCTACTTCTTCTGATTCTACTAAATAGTCATCTAAACAATCGGATTCATATGTAAATTTCATTATAAAACTCCTCTCGAACGGGCAGGATAATGGAAAAACTTGTTTGGATAGTAGGCATCGATTTCGTGTTATATAACGAGAATTTATTTATATTTTATTTGCACTTGTAGGTAATATTGTAATCACTATGCCTACTTTATTTATCATTAATTTGCTTAAAGATCGAAAATCGTGAAAGATGGTTGTCGGAAGGGCAACTCCGTAGTAGATCCATTTGAAGTCGCCTTTTTGGCGGCTTTTTTTTCTTTTTAATGATATAAGTAATCAATAACTTTATGATCAGAACAGCTTCTTTAATTCTCCCACATTGAGATCATCAAAATTAAATTTGTCTACAGGACAATTGTCGGGATACCAAAGAACAGCTTATTATTTTGATTACGGGAATACGCGAATTATTACATTGAACTCCAATCGTAAAGATGCAAACGGCAAATATATTATTGATTCTAACCAACGCACTTGGTTACAGAATACCATTCAAAGCGGTGGAAAAACACATAATATCGTACAATTTCACGTTCGGCTTATCCAATCGGAGCTCATTATGGCGCGTCCCTTGACGCAAACGCTGCTCAGCGTGACGCCGTTTGGGATATCTTCGACACTAACAATGTAACAGCCGTTCTAGTTGGACATGAGCACAATTACAATCGCCGCAAAATTGACAGCATTTTTAACGGAAACGGATATACGTTCGGCAATACCATCTACCAATTAACGATTGGCGGAGGCGGCGCTCCTCTTTCTTCTACGATTAGCAATTCAACAAACGTCGTTGTTGAACCGGTAGCCAGCTATCAATATACGGTTGTGGATATCGCGGATGCGACAGCTACGTTTACAACCTACGATATTAATAATAACCAGATTGATTCTTACTCGGTAACGCGCGACGGTTCGACTCCTCCTCCTTCGACTACAATGTCATTCCAAAAAGGAATGAATCCTTCAACTAGCGATCGGTAACAACATCAACCAAATTGCCCGATAGAGATCCACGTTCGTTCCGGTTCCGGTTACGCTCACACGCCTCGTTATGGTTTTTGAATCCCATGGAATACAAAATGACAGTCCAGAACTCGAAAATAAAGTTCTAGACTGTCATGCTTATTGTTGGATTTGCGTTACCCTTGTGAATTACTTAAAAACGCCCTGTTTCTTTTCCCCAAGAAGGCTCGTTCGGTCTCCGGTTATCGACAATTTTATCGATGGTGCCAGCATACCGCCGAAATGTTCAATTTGATATTCCGTCGATTGTTCGCCTATTTCCTGAATGTCTTTCCCATCGACATCGACATAATCCACATAACTGATGACCGTACCGTTGGACATGACCATCCAGGAGTAGCTTTGGTACGGATTGTCATCCGGATTGGCGATGACAAGCCCGGTGCCGTTTAGCGGTTTATATTCCGCGGTAAAAGATTCCGACACAAAGCCGTACAATCCTTCCGGCGCGTCTATGCCTTCCGCAAACTTATTGCTATGTGTTTTGGTGAATAGATAGTAATGATTACCCTTAACTACTACGTTCGGACGTTCCAGCTCTTCATTAACGCAATTCGCTTCCAGCAGTGGGGGAAGTGCTTCAAATTCGGTCAAATCGTCATTGACGGCTTTGGCGATTCCGATGCTTCCGTTGTAGAATTTTGCTTCTGGTGGCATGGTTCGCATAAATTCCGCGGTTCCTGCATGTTCCGCTCGGCAAGCGCGTTCCTCCAACGTCCCACTGGTGTTCGCGCTGAACAACAGATACTCTTCACCGGTTTTCGGATCCAGGAAGTAGGAAGGATCACGGAATGCGTATGAAAACTCGCCATTTCCGGCCTGCTCCTCGGTCTGATAATAGGTCCCATCGGCTTCGAGAATGACTTTGTGGTTCGACCAGTTGGCAAACGAAACGGATTTGTTGGTCAGGATGTCGGCCGTTACAGTCGCTAGCTTTTGCCCGTATGAAAGCCGTTCTTCGCCTTTGCGACCGGTTGCGGTGTAAAACATGTGAACCCTTCCGTTTTTGTCAATAACGAAAGAGCCCGCCCACTGCCGAGAGCCGAGTGCTTTTCCGTCTTCGAATACCAGCCCGCCGAGCTTCCAACTCTTTCCGTCGTTGGAATAGAAGTACCGGATTTCGGCCGAATCGTGGCGCTTGCCGGGAATTGTACCTTTAGGCACGGAAAGTGCAAATATGATTTTATAACCGTTTACCACCGCCGGATGTCCGTTCTTATCCTGCAGCGGCCAAGTATCCCAGATTATAAACTCCGAAGTGATTTCCTCAAGTTCGTCCATATCGATCTTGGGCGCCGTATTGCTTCCGTCCAATCGTATTTGGCTTGCCTCTTCTCGCGTCCAGTCCGTCGTCACCGACGTTCCTTGCGCAGATAAGTCCGAACCGGTGACTGGCGTTAAAACGACGGAAAAAGCAATATTGACGGCAAACAGAAATTTTACGGTCTTTTTCACATTCCAATTCATAGATCTATCCCCTTCCTTTTTCTCCTTTTTTTGTTGCAATGAATAGCCGAAACCAATATTCCTTCATTCACTCTCCCCCTTTTCCCCACGAAAAAAAGACCCAAAATGAGCAAGAATGAGTACCATAAATATGGCCACTCTCGCATCATTTCGGGTCTTGCCTGAGAATTCAGTCACAATCCCACTTGTATAGTTTGTACAAGTACATTTTATGCCGAAGAAACCGGTTAATCAATAGGATAAAAGTAACATACCGGACCGTTCCTCCCATTCGGGATCTTAGTAAGTCCGTGCTGCTCTATCGTTCTCCATTAGCTTAATCCCCTATTGGAACTTTTTTTAGTTTATTCGTCGAACAAGCTCATTTGGACTGCGTTAGAAACTGGCATCTGATAAGCTGGCATCCTTGTCGATATCCCGTGTCTTGAGCAGACTTCACGAAACCGGATCTTCAGTTCGTCCTCACGCTCCGACCTGCATTCATATGCATTACCAAACTTACGTTTGTATCGTTCGCTCAATCCCGGAAACCCTTCATCCAGCTTGCGAAAAAAATAATCCCGCTGCCGGTCTCGCAATGTGACTCCGAACACAGCTACAATATGCTTGACGCCTGCAGCTGCCGCCTTCTCAACAAGCCGATCGATGTTCTCAGACTGATCCTCGAGAAAAGGAAGGATAGGCATCATCGTCATACTTGTAACGACGCCGATCTTCTCAAGCTCAGCCAGCGTCTTGAATCGTTCCGTCGACGAAGGCGCATGTGGCTCCAGCTTACGAGCCAGTTCGTCATCGGCAGTAGTAATCGACAACGCAACCGAAGCATATTTACGGCTCAGATGTTGCAATATATCCAAATCACGAAGGATGAGATCGCTCTTTGTCGTGATATGAACCGGAAACCGGAACTCCGCAATAATCTCCAGCGCTCGCCGCGTCATCTGCAGCTTTCGTTCCATCAGCGTATACGGATCGCTCATCGATCCTGTGCCGATCGTCGACTCTCTGCTTCTCTTCGTTGCCAACTCCTTGCGGAGCAACTCCAATGCATTTGTTTTGACAGTAACATTATGAAAGTCGTCAATGCCATACCGCTCGCTGCGCGAATCACAGTATATGCATTGAATATCGCATCCGCGATATAAGTTCATCGTATACTTAACCCCAAACCAGCCGGAAGGGTACTTGTTCGGAATCAGGATGCTTTTCGCCGATACGGATTGCATAGTACTTAACTCCCTCCACATGATCCGTTTCAACGCCGATAATTGGGCAATGGACTTGTTACAGACGTCCAATCATACGGATACATATTGGTCAATTTGTCTCTTATGGTGCTTGTCATGTTCAATAAATTCTGTAACAAGATGAAACAGAGTAAAGCGTTTATTTGTATTTGGGCAATTATGTACCCATTAACAGTAATATTTTTTTGAGTTCCTGTTCAGATAGACAAAGTAGTTCTTTCACTAATGTAACTCTTGTTTGAATTGCCTCTTCGATCAGATTTGTTTTATATATTCCAGAAAAGGCATGTTTTGAAGATTTAGCATTAAACTCATTATGTTCCGGAAATACTACCTCTCCTTTCAATGCAGCAGGAATAACATAATCTTTCATGTATTGATCCCACCCTTGCAAATGTGCACAAACTTCACTCGGTGACCACTTACCCTCTTTGATCGGCATCATCCACTTTTCATCGTTCATAACTAAAAGCGATTGAAACCAGTGAGTTGATTCCCCAAATTGCTGGATGACTGCCTGTACATTCTGCGTCATAGTTGACCTCCTTAATTGATGGATGCCACTATTGTACGACTGATAACCAGACAACTATATGACATATTTGAAATCAACATTCTTTTTTTGTGTATTCTCCCATATCTTTTTTGCTTTTTTGCAAATAATATCTCTTATATGTGGGGGCTCTATGACCTCGACCGCTTCGCCGTAGCTTAATATCATGCCATACACCCAATCATCTTCCGGGTATACAACTTCAACCGTTAATGATTCATTATTATTGTATCTAATGTGGCCATCGCGGAAAGAATCTTCTACACGTCCTCTAACATTTGATTGGAAGCGCAACAACAAATTTATTGATTTACCCTCGAGTAACCATTTTTTTTCGAGAGTAGCAGCATCATAAGGCACTAGTTCCCTATCGAACGTTATATCACTAATCACAAGTTTCTTCATTCGAGACAATCGAAACAGCTTGTAGTTTTCATTATTTATGCAATAACCATATAGATACCAATGTGATCCCTTTAGAACAACTGAGCCAGGTTCAGCCCAAGAATCAATTGTGATATTCTGTGAATTTGTGTACTCAAAGTGAACAACATTCCTACTTTGTATTGCTTCTCGGAGAAAAACAACTGTTTGCTTCTCATAGTTATTGTTACCCCAGGGTGATAAGTCAAGTATCAGTTCATCTTCATTCCAATTATGAGTAGTCTCAGTCTTGTGGAGTAAATTGCGCATTTTGTCTATCGTACCTACAATTGACTGATCACTCCATTGGGATTGTATTCCTTTAAGACCAGCAATAATCGAATATAACTCTTCTTTTCGCAGAATCTGATGACTCCATCTATAACCTGACATGATTTCGAACCCACCACCATTTCCCTGATATGAAACGATGGGTACTCCTGATCTGTTGATTGCTTCCATATCACGGTTAATGGTCCGAATAGATACCTCGAACCGTTGAGCTAATGTACTTGCATTAATGCGTCCATGGTTGAGTAAGTAAACAATAATAGCTAGTAACCGTTCAATTTTCATGATGTCCCCTGAAGTTTTCTACTTTTTCATTTTCTTACTTTTGTTTTTTTGCTTTAATACGACTTAGCACGAAAGTTTGAACCTAGATTATTATATCATTTTTCTATGTATAACTACGATATTCTGCCCGTTCAACAAGGCTGCCGTTCTATGCCGGCAGCCTCCTGATTGCGCAATTGTATCCATTTTAGAGTACATTATGTTGCTTCTACAACGATACTGTCAAAATATTTATCACCCATGTATATTTCAAGTCGCCATTTTCCTTTTTTATCTCCTTCTTGGTCCAGAATAAACTTGGCTCCGCTTCGCGCATCTGCTCCTACCTGGTTTTCTGGTCTTGAGACCTCCCAATCAGGATACAAAGTCTCTTTTACCCCTGTCTCCTTGTGTATGCCAATTAGCGTGTACGTATCCGATAATTCTTCTGGCTTTCCCCAGAAATAAATAATAAAGTGTCCACCTTTTGAAATATCACTATTGCCTTGAGGTACAAACCCTAATCGACCTTCTTTTCCGTACATCTTTATTCCACCGGCTTCAAACGTTCCACTTAGTTCCCAGCCTGACTCATCGGTTTTGTTTGGGGAAGTACATGCGGTCATAAGAAATATTAATCCAACGATTATATAATCTATCTGAACTATAACGGCGTTCTTAATTGTTTACGACCATGATTCTGTTTCCTTCTAAATCATCAAAAACAAAAAAGTCGATATCTCCAAATGAGACTATATCCCTTGCCATACCTCCTGCATTGATAACAGCCGCTCGCGCTTCTTCAAGATTCTTTGACTTAAATGAAAACAATGGGTGTTTATATGGTTCGAAACCTTCTTCCAAGTTACTGTCAAGTACAATATTCGGCGATTGCATATCAAGATTATAAAGGGTTCCATATGGCTCAGGCTTTAAGGTCAAACCCAAAATTTCGCTGTAAAATTTCGCGGCTCTTTCCATGTTCCTTACTGGAACAAAAACGAAATGAATAGCATTTTCAATAACTGGTTTTGTTTCCTGAAACATATTTTTTTCCTCCCAAATTGGTGTAGTTGCCCACATATTTTACCACTTTCCATAAGTTGGTAGCCACACATGCAGCGCAAGCGCCGCACCACAGATGATGAAAATGGAGTTAATTTTCATGGGAGCTTAATAAAATGAACAGGCCACTGCAGCGCCATTACATACGGAGCATTTTAGGTACTAATGAATTGGCTGTTTAGGCCCATTCCACAGGGTTCAATATCCGTTAGAATAGGATTAAGTTGAGGAACAAAGGAGAAGATTACGTTTTGAATAAGAGAACCACACGCAGAAGAAACCTTTCCAAAAGCCGCCTGGCATCTTTAAAGCAAACAAATCTCATCATCTATCTGGCGATAGTCATCATTTTTGTTGGTATTTGCGGAGCATTGTACGGTAAATATACGAATAATGTTGATTCTAAGCTTCCGCTTGCTGCATCGAATACCGAGCGAGCCAGTATCCTTGACAGTGAAGAGGAACAAGAGTCTACAGAGGAATACGATGATGTGACGGAAGAGCCTGCTCCTACTGCATCCAACACAAAGGTCAAAGAAGGAGATAAGCTGACGGAGACTCCTAAGCCTGCACAGACTGAACAACCAACGCAAGAAAAAAAGGATTATGGTAATAAATCAACGGAAGCCCCTACTAAAACGGTGAAGCTTCCAACCACCTATGTTGTCCAAAAAGGCGATACGCTAAGATTGATATCCGAGAAGTTCTATCAATCTAAGGAGTATTATGCGCTGGTTGCAGAGCATAACCATATCGTTTTTATTAATGATATGAAAGCCGGAGATACGCTTAAGATCCCAGTATTGTCATCAACAGCCGGCTCGATAGATGGCAGCCAGCAGGGAACCAAAGACTATTCGAAAATTAATTTGCCGGCTACCTATCTGATCCAAGCAGGCGATACTCTGTCAGAGATTTCCAGAATGTTTTACAAATCGGCTGAATATGTGGATTATATTGCGAAAGAAAACAAGCTTGATAAAAATGTAGGCTTGAAAGCAGGCACCAACCTCCTTATTCCGTCCTTGAAAAATTATAAGCTGGATGAAGAAAATGGCGCAGTAGAAACTTTAGCCGATTACGAGACATCCGATCATACCGTAAAGAGTGGCGAGACGCTCTACAGCATCTCCAAAATCTATTACGGCTCCGAGAAATATGTGATGTTCATTGCGGGTTACAATCATATTGTAAATATTGATGATGTAAAAGCCGGCACAGTGCTGAAAATTCCAAAAGCTTAGGTCAACGAAGACTGACAGAAAAGGCTCCGCCATAGCGGAGCCTCATATGAAGGTGTGTGTCTGAGATGTACTTTTTATTTTGAGCGTAAACCACTGGCCATGATTTACCAGTTGCATTGTGACTCCACTAATGGTTTTTATGATAATTTCACAAAAAAAGAATGGGAGACAGTAGTTAAAGTATCCTGCCCGTTTTCTCGTGTTATTGAATGATATCGTACCGTTAACAAGTATTTGACCCAATTCGGTATATGGCAGGTCTAAAATATTTCCCAACCTTTTCTAGCTCATTCATTACGTATCTTATTTTATCTTCATCTTGAAACCAGTTATCTTTTGAAGTCCCTGTTTTGTCAATCACTGGGCTTACATAAAAAACTGTCTCTGTTGGAAAACAAATTGATAAGTTAAAAGTGCGTAAGCGTCAAACTCTCCACACCTTCAACTACTAACCTAGCTATGAGATCATGAGATTAACCTGAATACGGAGGGTAACTCATGAATGCCAAAGAACAACGCAGACAAGATTGGCACACACGTATCGAAGCCTATCGGGCAAGTGGCCTCACGATGAAAGCTTGGTGCTACGCAAATCATTGTTCTGTCGAACAATTGAAATATTGGCTGTACAAAATAAAGCGTGTATCATCCTCAGCTACTCCAGATCCAAAGACTTCTCCCGTACAGTTTGTACCTCTTGCCACCACTGTAGATCCACCTGGCAGCGTTTCTCCTGCTCCTTCTCTAATCCTTCATATCGGTGAAGCTAGTATCGAGCTTCATTCCGGCTTTGACCCAATGCTTTTGCGCGAAGTGATTCACGCGCTTACTTCACCATGCTGACCTTTCCAAGCAATCAGCGTGTGTTTCTTGCTTGTGGTTCCACAGATCTGCGCAAGTCGATCGACGGACTTGCTGCCATCGTTCAGGAAAGCTTTGGTCTGAATCCGTTCTCCTCCGGCTTATTCGTATTCTGTAACCGGGCATGCAACAAGCTCAAAATTCTATATTGGGATCACAATGGGTTCTGGCTTTACTATCGCCGCCTAGAACGTGGCAGATTTCAATGGCCTACAGGCAAGGAAGAAGTAGTAGCCATTTCCAGCAGGGAGTTTCGCTGGCTGCTGGATGGTCTTTCACTTAGCCAGCGGCAAGCCCATCCCAAGGTTAATGCCGTTACCGTCATTTAGACACATCTTTGTAATCATTTCGTCATAGGCACTTACAGGGATTGGGTTTTTTCTATCTAATGAGTAAAGTATGGAAAAACATGCAGATACGCCAACCATCGAATCCCTACAACAACAAATCATCGAACTATCGGCCAAGCTCAAATGGTACGAAGAGCAGTTCCGCTTTGCACAGAAGAAGCGTTTCGGTGCTTCCAGCGAGCAGACGCATCCGGATCAATTAGAACTCCCGTTGTTCAACGTAGCCGAAATGATTGCAGCACCTGCTGGTGAAGAGCCGCGGTCTGAACAAATTACCTACGAGCGGCGCAAATCATACGGCAAGCGAACAGAGGATCTCTCCAAGCTTCCAGTAGAAACAATCACCTATTCACTGGAGGAAGGCGAGCAAGTATGTGCGTGCTGCGGTGGGTTCCTTCACGAGATGAGTACAGAGACGCGCAATGAAATTGCCGTTGTACCGCCACAAGTGAAGGTCATCCGTCACGTGCGAAATGTGTATGCCTGCCGTCATTGTGAACGTGAAGATTTGAAACCCCGATCGTCACAGCTGCGATGCCAAAACCTGTTTATCCGGGAAGTTTGGCATCACCGTCGAGCATGGCTTACGTTATGAGCCAGAAATACGTCGACAGCTTGCCGTTATACCGGCAAGAGCAGCATTTCGCGCGTCTTGGATATACGTTATCTCGTCAGACGATGGCCAATTGGATGATCTATGGTGCACAGAAATGGCTCATGCCATTGGTCTCCGTGATGAAAGCATATCTGCTAAGGCAGGATGTGCTTCATGCAGATGAGACGACGCTGCAGGTGCTGCGTGAGCCTGGGAAGTCTGCTCAATCGTCCTCGTATTTGTGGCTGTATCGCACCGGACGCGGTGTAGCGCCGGCGGTCATCTACGATTACCAGAAGACACGTGGCGGCGAGCATCCACAAATCTTCTTATCCGGGTTCAAAGGTTACCTGCATGTCGATGGTTATGCGGGCTATCATAAGGTTGCTGGTGTGACTCTTGTGGGGTGCTGGGCACATGCGCGGCGTAAATACGATGAAGCGTTGAAAGCAGCCCCGCCAGCGACGAGAGGTAACAAGGATTCGGTAGCTAGTCAAGGACTGGCTTACTGCAATGCTCTCTTCGCCATTGAGCGCGAGCTGAAGGATGCTTCGCCAGAAGAACGATATGCCGAGCGAAAGAAGCGAAGCCTTCCGATCCTGGAGGCTTATTCGGTATGGCTCAAGCAACAGCGCTCTCAAACACTGCCGAAGAGTCTGGTTGGAAAAGCGATTGCTTACAGCCTGAATCAGTGGGAGAAATTGACTGCCTTCCTGAAGGATGGTCGGCTCGAGATCGATAATAATCGCAGTGAGCGCTCGATCAAGCCATTCGTAATCGGGAGAAAGAACTGGTTATTTGCGAATACGCCTCGCGGCGCGAAGGCAAGTGCGGCGATCTACAGCGTCATCGAGACGGCGAAGGAAAACGGACTTCTTCCATTTCAATATTTAAAGTACCTGTTCGAGCAGCTTCCGCAGCTTCCGGATTCACAAAATCCAGAGGCGCTCGAGCCTTATTTGCCATGGTCATCTATGCTTCCGATTACTTGTCGCGTTATGGGATAGGTATCGCAAAAAATATATGTCGAGCGAGTTCGATGCGCATCCGAATGGTAAAGCAGGGTCTGCTATTGCCTCGGCTTTCTTGGCATGGTATTGAATGGGAGTTGCTTAAAAATACGCCGTTTTTTCATGTCTTTATCGTGCTATTCTATGGCCTGAATATGAAGGTTAATAGTCAAACGATGACTTATAATCAATCAGAAAGCAGAAATGTATACGCTTTCAAAGAAAAATTAATAAAGGAGACTAGTTGATGAAAACAAGGAAAATGTCGGGTGGATTCACCAAATCAATCATTTCCTTATGTAAGTCCGCTTCACTTCTGCTGATGGCCGGCGCGTTGACAGTAAGCATGGGCTCTTCGTTGACGGCGATCCCCGATAAGGCATTCGCAGCGGATTCGACCGGAAGCGAAGCAGCGGCCGAAATGCGAGAGATCACAACAATGGAGCTTGTCAAAGAAATGGGAATCGGCATTAATTTGGGCAACACGCTTGAAGCCACAGGCAGCTGGATTAATGGCACCAGTGTTACAAATTATGAAACTGCCTGGGGCAGTCCCGTTATTACGGAGGAAATGATTAAAGGTTATGCAAACGAAGGTTTTGGCGTCCTTCGAATTCCCGTAGCGTGGTCAAATATGATGGGCGAGGATTACACGATCAATCCTAGCTATCTGGCCCGGGCAAAAGAAGTTGTGGATTGGGCACTGGATAGCGGTATGTATGTTATTCTGAATCTTCATTGGGACGGCGGCTGGTTTGAGAAATTTCCGTCAGAAAAAGAAGAATCTATGTACAAATATACACGCATATGGACACAACTGACAGAAGCTTTTAAAAACTATGACGATCATCTGATGTTCGAGTCTTTCAATGAAGAAGGCATATGGTTTGATTTATGGGACTATTACGGCGGTGGCGACGTCAAAGTCGGCGGCAGAGAAGAAGCCTATGCGTTGCTAAATGAGATCAATCAGACATTTGTAGATATTGTGCGTGGTTCTGGGGGCAACAATGAACGGCGACATCTGTTGATTGGCGGTTATGCAACCGATTTTGAGAAGACCGTTGATGAACTCTATAAGCTGCCAAACGATCCTCAAAATCGCTGTGCAGTATCGGTCCATTATTACACTCCTGCAACATTCGCCATCCTGGAAGAGGATGTGAGTTGGGGAACAGCGCGTACGGAGTGGGGAACGGATGAAGACTTCGCCGAGCTAAACAGGCTCATGGATATGGTGAAAACACGTTTCATCGACAAAGGTATCCCCGTTATCATGGGGGAGTTTGGTGTAGCTACAAAAAATAAGACGCAAGAAATGATACGGCTCTATCTTACGTCGGTGACCAGTGCCGCATATTCCCGAGGAATTACCCCGGTTTTATGGGATGTTACAAATCTACATTACAACCGAGATATATCTGAAATGAATGATAAGGTGCTGCTTGAGCAGCTTATGGCTGTCAAGGCGAATTCGGCTCCAACCGCCTCGATCACCTCGTATCAGGATGGCCAGGCAATCAATCTGAATAGTCCGCAGATTGACTGGACGTTCCTTGACGCCGACGATGCGGATGTTCAAGCCGCCTATCAGGTTCAAGCTTCCAGCAACGGTTGGGAGACGGTTGATGTGGACAGCGGCGAACTGGCGGGCGCATCCGGTTCATACACCTTGAATGGATTGGCGGACGGAGATTGGTCGATCAGGGTTCGTGCGAAGGATAATCGGGGCGCCTGGTCGGAGTGGGCGTACAGAAGCTTGAGAATTAATACGGTTGCCCCAACCCTGAATGTCGTACTGGATAAGGAAACATTGTGGCCGGCCAACAACAAGCTGGTTAAAGTAACGGCAACTGTTGAAACGGATGTTGAGCTGTCTCAGGTGGAATTGCTGTCCATTACGCCGAGCATAGCCGTTGGCAGCTATGAATCCATGGTACAAGAAGCCGATTTCGGCACATTCGATACGGAATTCAAGCTGTTGGCCAAAAAAGCAAAAGGTAAAGAGCCTCTAGTTTATACAATAACTTATAAAGCGATAGATCAAGCAGGGAATGTTACGGAAGCAGATGTCACCGTTACGGTTCCCCATGATCAGTCAGGAAGATAAATAAGCATCTTCAGGAACTGGATACCTCCGACCGGAATGGTTCGGAGGTATTTCAGGTAAAATGTCTATATTATGTGTAGTCCAGCATGGAAAAGACAACAGATTCTTGTGTCCAAAAGTGGTACTCGCCAATGGTGTTCTTCTACTGGATCGTGGCCATATCTCGTACGGCTTGTTTCATCCATCAACTGCCGATAGATGTCGCAATACTCAGCTGCCTGCCTAGTCCGAATCATAAGAAGAGCAACCATGTAACGGTAAGAGAGAAATTGAAATATCTGCTATGGAGTTTGCCGAATCAACAGGATTACTCGAAGCCTGATCCGGAAACCAAGGAATGCATGAAGTATATTCCTGCAGGCGGGAATTTTACAGACATTCCGTCCGAATTCCGACCGAGATCCGTTCACCTATATTTAAAGATACTCCATTTAAAACCCAATTTATCCTTGGTGATATTCAGAAGATCGAATTGGAGCAGAAATATGATATTGTAGTTTGTCATGCATTTTTATTACATGTAGAAAACCCAAAGGAAATTCTTCAAAAAATGATAGGGTGTCTGGTAGAGGGAGGCAGAATTATATGCTTTGAACCACATTGGATCTCAACAATGGCAAATTATTATCTTGATGGTTACAATTTATCGGAATTTGTCCAGTTAGGATTCCTTCAGAAGTTGTTTGAAAGAGTTACGCAACGTAGTGGCACGGATGGTAACATCGGAATAAAGCTACCTGTTTACCTAAGCCAACTAGGAGTTAAGCAGATCGAGTGTAGAGTTAGCGACAGGGTTAATTTTTTAGACCCGAATTCTAACACTGTAGAAATGGATGACCTCTACACGGCGTTAAAGGAAGATGGATTTGGGGCTGATCCTGGAGCAGAAGAAACGTTTATTGCGAGTTTAGTTGACCGAGGTGCTTCTTATGAAGAGGCAAAGAATGAATATAAAACGGAATCATTATTATCCAAAATCTTTAAGAGTGACGCTTTCAAACTAACGGGGGAATGATGAATTCTAAGCATTACGAGGAGTGGAAAACATGAATTTGAAT
>JBNJJW010000036.1:0-59271 GCA_051750645.1 Bacillota bacterium
GTAGGGACTACGGGGATAGCCTAATCCACATATTTTCCCGTTAGGGTGAAGTTCTTAGGAATCCCCTTCTTCAAACATCAATTGATTTTAAGAAGGGGTAGTTCAATTTTAGTTCCGTACTGCTCTACTTTTTTTCAACGTCGTTGGTCTTCCATAAATACAGACACATTCATCATAGATTGGGGATCTAGCATTTAGCATTATTATTAGGATTACTTGCATTAACGGCTTGAACTTGTACTTCAATGACAGCCAATTGGAGGAATCATGATGAAACCGTTTCAAACCACGAAACGAGCGCTCCGGCGTTTTTTGCTGGAGAAGCAGTTTTTACTTCATCCGCCGGAGGAACGCGCAGGCTCTGCGGAAGTGATGCGCCAGCGCGTGCTGGACATGATCCGGCATTTGGAATGCGTTCAAATCGACCCGGTCTCTGCCGTGCGACCGAATCAGCATCTGACGCTGGCGGCAAGAATTGCCGGTTATGACCCGGGGATTCTGAATGAGCTGCTGTCCAAAAACGAAATTTTTGAATATATGGCGAACGCGGCATGTATCATTCCGATGGAACATTACCCTATTTTCGAACCGACCCGTCAGCGACTGAAGCAGCAAGTGCAGTCCCATATCGACAACATATGGCCAATCGCCGAACAAGTACTGCAAAAGCTGGAAAACGAAGGTCCGCTGCCGGCAAAGTCGTTCGAATCCAATCAACGGGTACACGGATATTGGGATAATGTATACGCTAAGACGAAAGCTACATCTCATGCGCTGAATTTATTGACGGACGCCGCGCAAATTAGAATAGTCGGCAGAGAAGGAAACCAACGCCTTTTTGATGTTACCGGACGTAGCGTCCCCGTCGAACTGCTTCAACAAGCGGAGCGAATCGACAAGGACGAAGCACTTGAAGCGATGATGCAAAAATATTTTCGGGCGTACCGGGTATTTGAACCTAGCGACCCCCGTCTCGGGTGGCAGTCATTAAGCGCAAAAGAACGACGGGAAGCTATTGATCAGCACGTAAAATCGGGAGAAATTGCGCAGGTCGAAGTCGCAGGACTCAACAAGCATTATTACATCTTAGCTTCGGATATTGATCGGCTTTCCGTACAGGAAGACGAGGACCGGGATTGCGATATCGAGAATGAAGAGGAGTTACCGATTCATTTCCTCCCGCCTCTGGACAACTTATTATGGAGCCGCAAACGGTTAATGGACTTGTTCGATTTTAATTATCGATGGGAAATCTATACGCCTGCTGTCAAGCGCAAGTATGGTTATTATGCGATGCCGATTTTAGCAGGCGACCGTCTGATCGGCCGCATGGACCCGCGTCTGGATAAAATACAAGGCCACTTGACTGTACAATTACTGCAAATCGATCCTGAAATCGACTACACTGAATGTCTTCGCGAAAATGTGCAGAGAGCGCTTGAATCATTTGCTTATTCACACGGGGCAAAAACGGTATCGATCGAGCAAAGTATGTTCGGAAATTGAAGTTAGGCGGGTTATGTTCAATGTGTAATGTTTTCTAATTTTCAAAATACATATTTACCTTATAAGGGTTATTTGATAATATAATCGCAATAATGAAATGCGATGAAGAGAAGAGTAAATAAATGAATTCTTTCACAGAGAGCTCCGTTAGCTGAAAAGGAGTAAGAATTCCTTATTGAAAAAAGCCTCAGAGCAGCACATCGGAGCCCAAGATAAAGGGGGGTGGTGTGTCAGGAGCTCCTGTTACAGAGCTAGAGTATAAGCATTACCTAGTAATGCCGTACTTGAAGAGGCTAATATGGCGACATATTAGCGAATCTGGGGTGGTACCACGAGTATACAAATCTCGTCCCTAAGACTGACCAAGTCTTGGGGGTGGGATTTTTTTTATTGGCGCAAAGGAAATACAGTTACATTTATCATAAGGTACACATATCAAACTGTTTGAATAGTTATTTAGGGAAAAAACATGCCATGTTGAAAGGAATTGAATATCTGATGACAGAAAAATTGAAGGTTGGTATTGTAGGAGGAACGGGCATGGTGGGTCAGCGGTTTGTTCAACTGCTGGATCAACATCCGTGGTTTAAGGTAACGGCCATTGCAGCCAGTGCCAGTTCGGCAGGTAAAAATTATGAAGAATCTGTACAGGGCAGATGGAAGTTGTCTAGCCCAATTCCTGAAGAAGTAAAAAATATCGTCATTCAGGATGCTTCGAAAGTGGAGGAGGTTGCCGCTCAGGTCGATTTTATTTTTTGTGCAGTTGATATGAAAAAAAATGAAATTCAAGCGTTGGAAGAGGCATACGCAAAGACGGGCACACCAGTTGTTTCCAATAATTCTGCTCACCGCTGGACACCTGATATCCCAATGGTCATTCCGGAGATTAACCCGGGTCATCTTGAAGTGATTGCTGCACAGAGAAAGCGGCTTGGAACCTCGACCGGATTTATTGCTGTTAAGCCCAACTGTTCCATTCAGAGCTATGTGCCGGCACTTCATGCACTGCTGGATTACAAACCAACAAAAGTGGTGGCATCGACGTATCAGGCGATATCTGGAGCCGGCAAAAACTTTACCGATTGGCCTGATATGCTTGATAATGTCATCCCTTATATTGGCGGCGAGGAAGAAAAAAGCGAGCAGGAGCCACTGCGCATATGGGGCAGCATTGTAAATAATGAAATTATAAAAGCAAGTGCACCATTGATTACAACGCAGTGTATTCGCGTTCCAGTATTGGATGGACATTTGGCTACAGTATTTGTATCGTTCGAGAACAAACCCTCGAAAGAAGAAATTCTCGATCGATGGCTGCACTTCAAAGGACGGCCGCAGGAGCTTGGCCTGCCAAGCGCACCAAACCAGTTTATAACTTATTTTGAAGAAGAGAACAGACCGCAGACGAAGCTTGATCGTGACATTGAGCGCGGTATGGGTGTTTCGGCGGGTAGATTGCGTGAGGATTCCATATACGATTATAAATTTGTAGGACTATCGCATAATACATTACGTGGAGCAGCGGGCGGTGCTGTTCTGATCGCCGAACTGCTTAAAGCGGAAGGGTACATTCAGGCAAAGTAGACATACACTTCATTCGAATAGCTAGACAAAACAGCAAGCTTCCCAATACTGTCAGGGGCTTGCTGTTTTTTAGTTAAAACTTACTATTGGCGATGATATGATCCGCCGTTCGAATGGAGAGGGCAACAGTTGTCAGAGTGGGGTTTTCCGATCCAATGGATGGTAAAGCACTGTTGTCAGCTACATATAGACCGGAAACTCCGCGAATCTGGCCGTATTGATCTGCCGCTGAGGTTAAAGGATCATCCCCAATACGGCATGTTCCCGAATCATGATGTAAGTCTCCACGTGGCATCAGGCAAATCTCAGGCCTTCCGTCTCTGGAAATCAATCGTATTCCAATAGACGAGGCTATCTGCTTTATCCCTTCTTCCATCTTGCGGATAACAGCTTGATCCTTCTCGTTAAAGGAGAAATAAACCTGTATTTCCGGCACTCCATATTCATCTAATCTATGGGGATTCAGGGTAATCCTGTTCTCATATCGTGATTCAACCTTGCCGTAACCAAAAAAAGTAGCCCCTACTTCCGCTGTTAACGGTTTTACTTCGTAAGTCTGGTACCAGTAAAAATCACCGGGTCCGGCCATGAGAACCTGATAAGGCTTCTCCGGCGTCTGAGATATCATAATTCCAAGCGTCCCCAGAGCTGCCGGAAACTCGGTTCGGCTCATCGTTCCTGTACCGATCATAAAAGAATGGTTTGTCAGGTAATGCCCAAGCGCCCTGCTTTTAATTCCAGAGTGAAGCAGCAACCGCGGCGTCTCAAACGTGCTCGCAGACAACACAACCGTTTTTGCTTTAAGGATGTACGAATTTTTATCCCGAGACATAACCTTAACGCCGGTTGCTTTTCCTTGATCATGCAGGATTTGAACGGCACGGGCATTTACAGCCAGATCGAACGGGGTCATCATATTCAAAGCTTTGGCAATGAAGGAAATAGAACTATAGAAAATATCGCTATGAATGCGCCCATAACTTTGCGGCGACAGATCAGCAGCCATAATTATTTTTTCTGCTGTCGAGTAACCCCTTGCCCACAGCCGTTCCAATAACATTTCCGTATATGAGGAATCTGTAGTAAATTCCCCTGATACATTCATGGCTTGCTCTGCAATTCTGTAGTAGGTTTCCAGCTCATCGATGGGTACGGGCCATTTCGTTAAATCCGACAGATGCATACGCATAGTAAACGTATACCAAAATAAGGTTCTTCCCCCCAACGCAAAAAGTTGCCTTGCTCCCGGATACTCTGGAGCGGAACCTGGTAATGGCCGTGAAACATAATTAAAATATTTCGTAAGACGCTCCCCGTTCATTGTCGGAATGTTGCGGGCATGCGATTGAAGAACCTGATCTCCTCTTTCAATGATACCAATGCGCTTCCCCTGATTTTGCCACTGTTCACACAATCTCCAAAGGACAGCTCCTCCACCGGCACCGGTGCCGATGATAAGGACATCATAGTCGGTTTTAGCCATGTCTTCCAGAGAAGTGAGGGGAATCCAATTATTTATGTAATCAGTCGATACGGTACAAGTTGGGATTGCGGCAGCATGCTCCATGGTAAAATCAATTAAGGAAGGAAGATAGACTGGTTTGCCAGCGATGTTTTGATCCGGGCCTTCAATGCATGGATTGAGAGTGATAAGCTCCTCTAAGTTAAGCTGATTTTTATCCGCGATGGTTCTGAGAGTATCTTTTTCATGAGCGACCCATACTTTCATCCTGTCACACCCTAACAAAAAATCGTTTAATAATTATACTCACAGCATCGGATGCTTATGACCCCCGTAAACTCATTGCCCTAACGGGCAATTATACGTGATCAGATCAAACAAAACTAACAGGTCGTGGTAAATCACGAGGTTCATGGTAGAATAAGGAATAAATCATTAAGAAGAGAAGGTGTAACCTATGAAACTAAACCACCTCAATCTCACGGTCAACGACGTTAAAGCTGCTCGAGAGTTCTTGGAGAAATATTTCGAACTAAAAACCGGGGATACGCGTGGTAATTCATTCGCTGTACTATTTGACGACAACGGGTTAGTGTTTACCTTGATGAAAGGTGCTCAAGTTAGCTATCCCAAGACCTTTCATATCGGCTTCATTCAGGAGAGCGAAGAGCGGGTGAACGAGATCAATCAACGCTTGAAGGATGATGGGTTTGATGTGGAGCCGCCGCAAAGGTCGCATGGTTGGACATTCTATGTTAAAGCTCCGGGTGGATTTACCGTCGAGGTTCTCTGTTGAATGAGATACATTCAATATGGATGACAAATCGTCTAAACCAGAAATTCCTAAGGTCGTTCGCGACAATGCGAATAGCCACTTTCATTACCGTTTGGGAAGAGCCATTGTTGGTTATCCCAGTTTAATCGGAACCTGTGTGCTTGTTATTGGAACGCTTTTATATTTCTTACTTCGATAACATAAAACTATTTGTACCAACTATGAAAAAGAAGATCTGCCTTACGTCTCTGTCGACAAGGGCAGATCTTCCTTTTTATTTATTCCTATGGAGTTGGCGGATATATTAATTCGCAGTTAAATCAATGCCGTAATCTTTCGCGAATACTAAATGGGTGTCGACTTTGACATCGTTACCGGCGTCTTGAAGATTGTACACCCGGGCGCCGCGCAGCCTGTTACGCTCAGCGCCTTCAAGCCCATAAGTGCCGAAACCGGTATTTCCGCAGTATCCGAGAATGACGCCGTAATAATTGCCGGAGTACGTGTTGACATGGTCATGTCCGCAAAATACACCTTTGACGTCACCGCGTTCGAGAATAGCCGAGAACATGCCGCTGTTAATCGGGCCAGGGCATTCTTCCTCGTTCCGCTCGCCTACGATGCCGTGCTTTTCTATGGCTCTTGCATGATCGGCATCTGTTCTGCCATCCACGCTGGCGAACCACATAAACCGGTATTCCCACAGCGGGATATGGATGAACATGAGTGACGGGATTTTACGACCGTTCTGCTTTTCGAGTGCCACAGACGTTTCGTAATACCAGTTGACTTGGTTGTTCTTCAGCCAATCCCAAGTCGGATATCCTTCGAAATTTTGTCCTGCGATTTCCTTCGGCGCGTACCGGCCGCTGTCTAGCAGCCACATGTTAAATACAGGTTTTTTGCTGTTGTGACCGCCGATCAGCAAATTCATATTCCCAGCACCGGAGATGCCTTGCACACCATTATCATTTATGTTGTAGTTATAAGAGCGGTAAATTTGAAGCATTGCTTCTTTATCCAAGCCGCTGTTCGGGGTAGAATCCTCATCATGATTACCGAAGGTGATCGCCCAAGGGATTCCGCGTTCTTCCATAGGCACCGCAATGTTATTGATCGCCTTCTTCACTTCGGCTGGCGTATCGGTTCCGCCGGTTATGTTATCCCCGTTTAAAACGACAAATCCCGGTTTCTCCTCGTCAAGTACCCGTTCCATAAGCTCCACCGTGCGGGGGTCGATATCCTCGTCGTCCTGAGTATCGTTGAATTGAACGATTTTGAACGTGCCGTCGGAATTAAAATGAAGCTTGGCTTCCCCATTCGGCATCTCTTTCGGTTTGTCATTTTCTTTCGCGAAAACAGTGCCGGAAAATAGATCCGAAGGAACTCCAGCCGCTCCAGCCGTCAAAGCCAGCGCACTTAAACCGCCGAGTCTCAAAAACTCTTTCCTGTTCATGCCCTTCTTTTCATTACCGCTGCTCAAATGAATACCTCCCGAAAAGTTATTCAACACATTTTCATAGTATCTGGTGATATCTATTAAAATGTTTTCGGCATGATAAATTCGTGTAAATCGCTCAAAATGAGCCGTAAGCCGCAGGTCCTGGGACATAAGTATTTCTTGATTATGGTAATGAACGAACTAAGTGACTATAGGGACGTTCCCATTCAAACTCAATTTCTTATCTAAGTATTTCATAGCTTTCTTCGTACATACGTTACTTAGCTCTGCTGTAACGGCAGCTCTTTTGTTTGTAAGGTCTTCTGTAGCCGGAGCAGCTTTGCCGAGTAAATGATTGAACCAATGGTCCGAGCATTCAAAGCACATGCTGCTCCAACCACCGTCGTGATCGCTTTCTTTGGCACCGGTAATGACGATGTCGGCATAGTTTTGAAGCTCAGCAAGCGCTCGCTCGTAATCTTTCTTTTGTTCCTTGGCTGTTAGGTTAGCTGCCTTTCGCAAACTGCGCGAATCTATATTTCCTGCATCCTTAATGATGTTATAAATGTTTCTTGCTTCCTGCGACATCAATCCGCTTTCATATCTCTCTTCCACTGTTCTCTCCAATGTTAAGAGTGACTTTACTAGAGGAAACAGTTCTACCTGAATAAACGATGCTTTTGTGCCAAAAAACTTTCCGTAGGCCGCATGCTCCTCTTTAACGATTTTGACTCGCCACAGCCATGGATCTAAGTCGGTTCCCGTATGCCAATTATCATTAGCCGCCAAAGCTGTTAGCGATGGATGTTCAGGGATAAGATCAGAAAACGGAAAAATTTTATAATGATTGACTAACTGAACGAACTCTTCATAAGTAGAAATTTGCATGATTTCACTCCTAAAATAGGTTAGTTTTCTATTCTAGAAAATATCATGTTTATCCTTCTAGAATTAATGCCGGCTTAGTTAAACGCACCTCTAGTGCCATAGTTTCAACTATACTTAATTTTGGTAAATTTGAATTAATTATACTTATAGGTTATTTGCTCTATTTAAATTTTGGAAAAAATAGGATAGGATAACCAATAGCACATGAGAATTAATAGATGAGGAGTGATCATTTGAAATAATAATCTGAAAGTCCATTAGCTAAGCCAAAATGTTCTAAAGTAAAAAGTATTATTATTTAGGAGGTTGGATTAATTTGAAGGTTCTGTACAAAATGAAATTGAAACGAATTTGTACGTTGTTTATATCAATAATATGTGTGATTCCGTTTTCGTCAGCAAATGCTGCAAGTGAAGATACTGTAGCTCCAACAACCGTAAATGCGGAGATAACTCCAATGGGAGCCGGGGAATGGGATTATTTAGGATCTTCCACTTTTGTTAATTCTAGTGCAATAGCAAAGTCTTCTGGAGGAGATTTTCTGGTTTGTCTAGAGTCTGGTCCTTCCGGTTATTATAATTTGTATGAATACGACCCAGACAATGCAGATGATAAAGTAGGTTACGTATACTTATACCCTGGTGCATGTGGAGCTTTCCGCAGTATCGGTGGATTTGTTGACGGAGATAATCAACGGGCTGAATTTTATGTATATAAAGCATGGGGAGGAACTGCAACCGTTTCTTTCTATGATTAATTTGCATCGCCAAAGGGGATGAGGAGAAATTATCTTCATCCTCTTTTTTACTGCAAGAAGTTGATCTTGCGTAAACCAGTCCCCTTAAAGGACTGGTTCCTTAACGGGTTCGAACATGTTGGAATATAAATCAATTTCCACCGCATATTTTGGCCTGGATTTGACCTCGATAAAGATTTTGCCAATGTATTCGCCAATAATGCCTATTCCGAGCAGCTGAATACCTCCCAGAAACCAAATGGAGATCATGAGCGAAGTCCAGCCCGCTCTCGTTTCTCCGAACCATTTTTGAACGAGTGCGTAGGCACCTGCAGCGATACTCACCATAAGTAAAATAAAACCGACAGAACTTACGAAACGGATCGGCACCACGCTGAATGATGCGATTCCATCTAATGCAAATGACAGCATTTTTCTTAAACTGTATTTAGAACGTCCCGCAAAACGCTCTTTTCGATCATAATAAACCTTCGTCATTGAGTAACCGATTAATGGCACGATGCCCCGCAGGAATATATTCGTCTCACCGTAACGGCATAGTTCCAGTACCGCACGTTTTGACATTAACCGGAAATCCGCGTGATTTGGAATCAATTGAATACCAATCCGGGTCATGATCCGATAAAAAGTCAGTGCCGTAGTGCGTTTAAACCAAGTATCGGTTTTTCGGCTGGCGCGTACGCCGTAAACGATATCGAAGCCTTCGTGAAACTTGAGCACAAAATCACGTATGACGTTGATATCGTCCTGTAGATCGGCATCGATTGAGATGACACAATCGGAGTGAGCGCCGGCAGCTTCCAAACCCGCAAGCAGCGCTTTTTGGTGACCGACATTCCGGGCCAGCTTTAGGCCGGTGATTTCCGGATGATTAGCATGCTCCGTTGTAATCATTGACCACGTCCGGTCCTTGCTTCCATCGTCTACAAACAACAGCTTGCTGGTTACCGCGATTAGCTCCTCTTGCATTAAATGATTAAGAACCCCGCGCAGTTCCCGGAATGTTTCTACAAGCACTTCCTCCTCGTTATAACAAGGGACGACAATCGTTAGCACCGGCCGTTTCATCGAGAGCAGCCTCCCTCCCAGGTTTGTTAAATCGCTTCGTATACATAGATGCGCCATGCCGAATTGCGGTTATCAAATACATTCAGCAGTCTTAACCGATTGGCGCTCGCATTCATAATCGGAACGGAAGAGAATAAAAACCTGCCGCCCATTTCTTTAAATATTTTTGTGTTGAGCTGTAAATGGCGAATTTTTTTCTTTGAGTTCTTTCGGTAGTCGTATTTCTTTCCGAGCTCATCGGCAAATATATAGCACCTTCCGCCCCACGTATCAAAATAGGTTTTCAGCTTGGCGTTTTTGTCCAATTCCTTTGCTATTATTTGACGAAAACGGTGTTTGTATGAAAGCGGATAGAAGTTATTGTAAGTATCCAACGTGTAAAAACCGTTATATTGCGCAATAGCCGGATGCAGCCCGATACTCGCCACCCGGTATTCGTTCTGCGGCAATCCGATTGTTTCGCGTATGTCCGTGAATTGTTTGACGGCATAAAATTGACGGAAGGTTGGAGCTTTGCTTTTGCGGTATACGATTTCTTCATTTGCCATAAACAGCACGATCATTTGCAGGCAGAGGGATCCAATCACAAGCCGTCTGCCTAAACGCCCCATTTTCCACAGGATCAAACAACTGAGTGCAAACCCGGCATAGATGATTAAAGGGCGAAGAAAGTGAAACCGCGCGAAATTAAAAGTGTTCAGCAGGCTAATTTGTTCCTTCAACGGCTGCCATGCCTTGTTAAACCAAAACGCGTACCAAGCCGAAAGCCCAAGGTTTATAACAAGCAGAAGGAGAAATGTACGTTCCGTCCAATCCCGGTTTCTTCGTATTGCGGTCAGGGCAAAAACGATTAATGTAATCGGTAATATGACAACGGTATGAATGGTTGCAGCATGGTGATGCCCGTAAATAAAATTTTTAAAAGTGAGTCGAACGCATCGCCATAAGCCTAAACGTGAAGAGATAAACTCATTGCGGCTTGTCGCATCGTTTAATACAAGGGAAAAAACAAGTCTGTAGTCAATCAGGAGGAACAATCCGGTCATAAAGGCAATACTGCTTAGAAAAACCGGATTTAAATCCCGTTTGACGATTATATCTCTAAGCCAAAGCATACCGATGGCAAACAAAAAGAAAAAAAAGCCAAGCACAAGACTTGAGTAAAACGGCAGAAGAGCAAGAGTTAACCACTCCCGCCATGAAAATAGACGCGCTCGTATATTCAAAAATGCCCATAATGCCAGTGGATGTCCAAGCGTGCTCAGCATACCGGACGGCCAAAACGGGGTAAGTGCAAAGGCGGCCGCCACAAAAACGCGGATTGGCCAAGTTTCCGGCTCTTTCACCAAATGTGCTTTCAGAAGCAGATACATTCCGATAAAAGCAAAAATCCGAGTAATGGTTTGACTAATTGCATAAGCAAGCATCGACGGGAATATGGCGTGAAGCAGCACGATACCGCTAAATTCCGTACCTAACGCATTTCGCGGCAAGCCATTGATAACCTGAGGAATGGTTGCCTTCACACTGCCGAACCATTCTCCGCTTTGGACAAGAACCTTGTACCAGGCAATATTCGAATCCAGATTATCATGTACTCTGATATGCGCGTTTTCACCAAGGATAAACAACGGCGATACATAGATGGCTATCAACAATAATGCAAACGCGATAGCTTTTGATTCTGCGGACGACTGCATCGTTTGTTGGGTCATGGTCCCTCCGTAAACATTAATCTGGCACTAACTACCCCTTTTTATGTTAACCATGAAGCTGTCTGCATATTTTGAGAAAAATTGTTAAACCTAAATGCTAGTTCTTTTGAGGGGGGAGAGTATCTTTGAAGTACTTACCGGAGTTAAAAGGCCATGTTCAAAAGCATGCTTTAATATATTTGGCTGTGTTGATGATTTGGTTAAAAACATATGTTACGCACCGTTTTCACTTTGACCTTCCCGTCTCAGGTTGGTATCAGGAACTTATTCTTTTTATTAGTCCGGTCAGTTCCATATTGATTATGCTAGGTCTAAGCTTAGTGTTTTTAAGAAACCGTTCTGATATCGCAATTCTTATTGTAAGCATGATGTCCGGTTTTCTCCTTTTTGTTAATATGCTTTATTACCGGTTCTTCAATGATTTTATTACCTTGACGGTATTGCTTCGGTCTACTCAATTAGGTCATTTGCGGGGGAGCATATCGGATCTTTTGCGTCCGGCGGATTTTCTTGTATTCGTTGACTCGCTAATCCTATTCATATTGATATATCGCAGTAACAGACACCGCATTTGCGTCAGCCGAACCCAAATTGCCTGTATGATTATGGTTGCCGTTACTCTATTTTCGTTAAATTTGAAGATGGTGGACAAGATACGCCCGGATTTGCTCACCCGCACCTTCGATCGCCAAATCGTAGTGAAAAATATCGGCGCTTTCAACTATCTCATGTATGATACAGTGGTCACGGCAAGGATGAAAGCTAAAACCGTTTCAGCAGGAAGTAAGGACCTGGAAATCGTTAAAACCTATTTGGAGTCAACGCCCAAAGATGTATTAGATCCTAAAATGTTCGGTTTGGCAAAGGGGCGGAATGTTTTTCTGATTTCATTGGAGTCCGTGCAAAGTTTCCTGCTTGAAAAGAAAATATTCGATCAGGAAATTACACCTTTCCTGAACAGTCTCATGAAAAACAGTTTTTATTTTGATCAGTTTTATCACCAGACGGGGCATGGTAAAACCTCCGACGCTGAATTTATTATCGATACCATGCTCTACCCGCTGCCAAGCGGAGCCGTATTTTTTACGCATAGTCAAAACACTTATCATTCGATACCTAAGCAAATGAAAAAAAACGGCTATTACCCGGTTGTTTTACATGGGAATAATAAGACATTCTGGAATCGGGATCAAATGTACAAAACCATGGGCTATGAGCGTTTTTTTTCAGCTGAGGATTATAACATTACCGAAAAAAACTCTGTAGGGTGGGGACTTAAGGATATTCCTTTTTTTGAGCAATCCATGGATAAGCTTCGTGCATTGCCGCAGCCTTTTTACGCAAAGCTCATCATGCTGACGAATCATCATCCTTTTGAACTGAATCCGGAGGACAGGCTGATCCCTCTATATCAGTCAAATTCAGAAACGTTAAATAACTACATAGAAACAGTACGATATACGGATGAAGCCTTAAAGCATTTTTTCAAAATGATTAAAGCTGCGGGGTTGTACGATAACTCAGTCTTTATTCTTTACGGGGACCATTATGGGATTTCAAAGAAACATCGTAAAGAAATGGCGGAATTTCTGGGGAAGGAAAAGCTAACCCCGTTTGATCATGTTCAGCTGCAGCAAGTTCCTCTGATTATTCATATCCCCGGCGTAAAAGGAAGGACAATGAGTGTGGTTTCCGGTCAGATCGATCTTAAACCGACAATACTCCATTTGTTGGGGAATGCTTCCGTAGAGGGATTAGGGTTTGGACATGATTTGTTTGCTATAAATAAGCCGCAATTTGCAGTCCTGAGGGATGGCAGTTTCGTTACCGAGCATTATGTTTACTCAGGAAATAAGTGCTACAGCAAACCAAGCGGTGAAAAAACGGATTCGGCCTTATGCGAGCCCTTTCGAAAAAAAGCACAGAACCATTTAAGATTCTCCGACAAAATTATATTTGGAGATCTGAATAGATTCCTGACGGATGAAAAAAGCTGAAAACAACATGACTTCAATGTTTTGGTGTATCCTGGAATTAAAAAGCCAGGAGGATAAAGATGCGCGATAACTTGCTCTTAGAGCTGCTTTGCGAATATGGAATAGAACATCCACAGTTTGCTTTGCTTAAACATAACGAAAATATGACCTACAAAGTAATCAATCCGGTAGACGGTAACGCTTATTTATTACGGATACATCAGCCAGTTACTGCAAATATGGCCGGCCTGCAGCATAGCTATGATGGATTACGCGCTGAGCTTCAAATGCTGAAGGAAATGGCAGAGCAAACGAACCTTATTGTTCAAACGCCAGTCCTTAGCCGTACAGGAGCTATGATCACTGAGATCGTCGAAGGCGACCGCAACCTATTTTGCTCGCTGCTGAAGTGGATCGATGGCCGGGATCTCAAGAAAGAGGAGCTATCGAACGAACAATTCGCGCGCGGCTTAGGTACTCAAACGGCCAAGCTGCATCAGTTTATGAGGGGCTATAATAGTGTTCGTCCAGGTGACCGACCTAACTATGGCGTAGAACGCAGCGGGCTTATCCTGCAGCAAATTTCGCGTGGAGTCGAGAAGGGGTTATTTGGGCAAACCGAATACCGAATTGTCGAGGAAAGTGTCCAGTTAATAAGCGCCCGTCTTGATACATCACTTAATGAGCCGGATGCTTGGGGAATTATTCATGCCGACCTTAACATGAGCAATGTACTCGTTACTGAACAGCAAGAATTTGCATTTATTGATTTTGGCCTTTTTGGGTATGGTTTTTACCTCCTGGATGTTGCTATGATTACGTTAAATGCTCCTTCCGAGTATAGGGGTTACGTGCTTGAGGGATATTTTGGCGAGGGAAAGGTTCCGGAGCAAGTCACCGATATGCTGGGAGGCTTCATGCTAATGGCGGTTCTGGGCTATTACGCTTTCCAAATGGAGAATGAAAAAATCCATCCATGGATTCATGAAAGAATGCCGCTTCTATGCGAAAATCGCTGCCGGCCTCTTCTAAATGGAGAAAGTATTTTTTATTCTTTTTAACTTTAACCTACAGCGGCACCATGGACGAAAAAATAAATTTCTAGATAGATTAAAGACGAAGAAAGACCGCCAATCTGGCGGTCTTTCTGCGCATCACGCTTTATTTTTGGCTGAAATCGTAATAGAACTTTGGCCGTTCCCCGAGAAGGACCTTGTAGATGTCGTAGTTGGTCGCCATGACCTCTTTCAAGTATTCCTTATAAGGACGGTCGGCGACATTCACAAGGCCCGAGTTATAGCGTTCTCCCCAAACTCCTTCCCAATATCTGCCCAGAGCAGCTTGGTCCACATAATTGAACACATGAGCGCCCACAATGTAGTCTAGATCGGCCGCCGCCTCTACATAATTCCGGTAACGCTTTCCCCTCTGGGACTGATTCACGGCTGAATTTTTAAGGAGTGGATCCAATCCTTGTTCCGACGTACCGAAACCGAATTCACTGATCAGAATCGGTTTGCCGCCTGATTTCGTGTACACATCTTTCAAAAGATCGGAATTCAGGTTATAACTGTAATGGTTGATACTGATGACATCCACGTATTTCCCTTCCACCTCTGACATAACGCTCCGAAACTTCTCATTATGGAACGGCGTCGTTAACCAGCGGTCTCCGAGAAGAAGATGATTCGGATCATATTTGCGGTAGAGCCGTGAGACCGTTCCGTAGAACGTATCCAGATAATACCTGAAAAATGCGTTCATATCTTGCCAAGCCGCCGATGTCTTGAGCGGCAGCTCCGCTTCTTTCAAGTCATCAAAGGATTTGAAACTTGTCTGCCAATGGCTGTTGAATTTGTCTATGTCTTGATATTTATCCTTCAGCCTTTTAACCCAATGTCCTTTGATCGCCGCTTCACTTGCCTTCAGCTTCGGCACATGGGAATAAAACTTGTGGTAATCGTATTCGTTGTCGATGAAATACCCGATCAGCATCGGATCGACCTTGCTTGGTTTGACTGCATTAGCAAACGCTTTATCGATCTTGGCTGCCGCATCCGGCGCAAAAATATCGAATAGCGAAATCCCGTCTATCTTAGCCCAGCTCATGCTGCTCAGCGGAAGCATCCGCACGTAAGGCAAGTTGTTCTCATTGCCATATTTGTCAGTTGAAAAACCCCCTGCACTGTTAAATCCCCATTTTTTGATTCGCCCGGCCGCTTCCGAATAGATCGCATGCTCGGTTGGAACTACCCCTGTTTTCCGGTATTTGTTCGCCAAATAGAACGAAAAATTATCAGTCCCGTTATAAGCCGGTTTATATTCCTCTCGAATAGATGGAATCGATTCGAACAGTTCCTCCCGCCCCTTAACCATCGTATAGGTTTCATTGGCCGTCAGTCCGTTCACACCTAAACTGAAGAAGAGATTGCCTTCCGGTGTTGTCATCACTTTGCGGCTGCCCATCTGCTGAATGGCAAAGAAGCCCTTTTTTTGCAATCCGTATTTTGCCGCACTGCCTGTTAGACCACCGAAACGGTCCCGGCCCGAAGGAGGTGTTAAACCGGCGTAATAGGAGGCGTCTGCCTTGGCATCCGCTTCCAGCTGCTGCTCGGTTGTCACCTTCCCGGGAAAATTAGCCGATATCATTTGCCCAAACCTGTCCACTTGAATTTTGTTGCTTCCGTTGAGCTTGGTTTTGCGGATGGGGCTAGGTTCCAGGCCGACTTTCACAGCATAGGTTTCGAGCTCGCTGTACCCCGTAAGCTGGAACGGCCCGGTGTAGAGCTGAAACGCAGGGGCGTTGTCCTTGCGGTAATAGATTCGGGCCCCTTGGGTCGCCGAAGACAGCTCGACTTGAAGCGATTCGGCGTTTCGGGTCGACTTGACGTCGACGGAAGCGGTGCTTCGATTAATCGATACCCTGGAAAGCTGCGGCGACCAGGATTTGGCGGCACCGTGCAGCTCGATTTTCAAATAGCGCATCCCTGCCGGCAGTGAAGAAGCTTCATAGGCGTACTGCTGCCAATCGCCCGAAGGATTGCCGACCGAATAGGTTTTGACCGTTATTTCCTGATACTTTTTTCCATCCGCCGAGGCGAACATCTTGCTCTTTTCCAGCTCAATTCCGGTAAAAAAGTAGCTGTAAAAGAGCACAGAAGCGATATCGTATTTCGTATGGTAAACGACGCTTCCCGGCGCCGTCGACGTTCGCGCCATCCGTTTCGCATCGCTGCCGAAGTGAGCGGGATTGTCCGTAGCGATGTACATATTCGCGCGGCTCGTCATCAGTTTGAAACTTTCGAGCGGATCGTAAAGGCCTACGGACGGTCCCGGCCGCGCGGCCGCCGACAGACTTCCGGGAACCTCTTTTATCGACAGGTCGATTAAGGCGGCTGCTTCCTCACGGGTCATCGCGTCCTGCGGCCGGTACGACCACACTCCGGAATCTTGGGTAACGTCCGAACCGTACCAGCCGTGAGCAATAATGCTGCTGATTCCTTCCGCCGCCCAGGTATCCGGCTTATCGTTGAAATTCAGCGTGCCGCCCGGAGCGAGACCCTGTTTTTTGGCATACCGCCATACCATCACCGAGGCTTCTTCGCGTTTGACCGGCTCATTCGGTGAAAAAGTCGTATTGGAAGTGCCGTTAACGATGCCCGCCTGATATGCGGCGCGTATATAGGCGGCTGCCCAGTGATCCCGGATATCCGGGAAGGGCGCCGGTCCTCCTTGATCCTTCAGCTGAAAAGCAACGGAGACGAATTTGGCAAACTGGGCGCGGGTCAGCGTCTGTTTCGGACCGTAAATCCCTTCGGCGATTCCGTCCGCTATGCCAAGCGTCTTCAAGTCGTGAATATAAGCGAAATAGGGGCTTGTAACCGGCACGTCTTTAAAATCCGCCGTCGTTGCGCCGACTCCCGTGCACGACAATGATGCAAGGGCGATCATCACAGCGGCTGCAATCGATAATTTTCTCATCCCGGCTCCTTTCTTACTAAATTTATCCACTTCTATAAAAATCGGGCCTGTTCAAAGATATAAGGGGGGTGTAGAAAGTTATTTGTGATTTTTTTCAATTCACCTTATAAGAAATGATCTCATTATCATGCTTAAAAATTGGCATAAGGCGATGTTTTTCTTGTGTGCGTATCCTATAAACTTATTGAACAGTTTTGCCCGTTAACGCAGCAACAGGCCGCTGCGGCAGCCTGTTACTCGTTATTTTACTATCGTTATCCGTTCGCGTAATGAACCTAGAGTGCAATCCCTAAAGTTCCCTGCCAAAAGAAATAGAATCTAATTTCAGTCTATTTGTCAATTTCTCTCTCAAATTTGTTAGCCAATCGGGCTCATTATTCCACTTCTCCGCGGTAGATCTTAGAATCCGTACATATCCATATAAATTAGCAAAACGCCTGCATGTTGGGATGAGTTCATCTAAATCATAAGAGATATCATATTCCGTTAGGTAGCCGTCCATAAAACATTGTTTCTTTTGGTCAAAAAGTTCAGATGGTATGTAATCCTGCAAACTATCAAGCGCTTGTTCGATATCCATTGCATACCAGTGATACATAGCATCATCAAAATCTATTACATTACATGATTTGGATTCATCATCGTAAAATACATTATCGTATTCAAAATCATAATGAATCAGCCCATAATTACTTTTAGACTTTGATATCGAATTGAAATAATCTCGCAGTAATTTCGCTTCCATTAGGGCTGCTGTCTCTTCTGGAAAATTCATTAGCACATCCTGTATCCAATCCAAAACATCACTATATGACCATCTTTTATTTTTACCGGGCGTGTACTGACTAGATAAAAGATGGAGTCTTCCTAGAGCTTTTCCATGGCTGAATATAATGGTATCACTAAAATGGGTATGATTAATCTGCACACCGGATACACGATTAAATACGGATGCATAGTATTCTCCCCATGGAGTCTGAACCTCTACAAGCTCTTCTTCATGCTTCGATTGAACCGCTTCCAGAACTCCATAGTGGTTGGCACGTAAGTAAGAAATAAAATCAAGTTCCGCCGATATATTCGATTTCAGCTTTTCCGTTTTTGGTGCAAAACGTAATAGCTGGGTCTTACCTTCACATGTAAACGGATAAATGGCGTTTGACGATATTCGATAATACTTAAACATCTCCATCGAACCTTCATCGAAATTCCAATTTTTTAAAATCATTTCTGCTAAGTTTACATCATTGAAAAGATACTTCAATTTCAACATAAAATGCACAGCTCCTTATATCAACTGTTAAGTTATAGAGTAAGCTTTTTGCATGACCTCAAGAAGTTTATCTGTAATTTGTTTTTTGAGTACCGCGTGTTTCTCATCATTGTACTGCAATTCTTTCCAATGCCATAAATCCCTGTACTGCCAAACTGGATTAGGTTTTTTCTCATCTGGTTCCCATTCATAACGAGGAAATATATGAGCATGTAGGAAGGGATCGGAGTTTCCGTATATTGAATAGTTTATACGTCTTGGGTTACAAACAAATTGAATAGCATCACCAATTAAGCTCATATCAAGAAGATAATCATTCCGTTGTTGAATTGTTAAGTCATTGAGTGTATTCACCTTTGGATATGCTAAAAGGACACAATAACCAGGCAAAAACTGAGTATCACCAATAACAGCAAACCCGCTTTTCATTTTTGCCAATACCATCGGATTTTCTCCTCGTTCAATTGCCCCAAAACGGTCTTTTTTCCATTCTTCGTTCACTTTGTATCCTCCTTTTTATTGTAAACGGCTATTTTCTTTAAACAACAATGCTTTCATTGCAAAACGAGGTAAAATTAATTGTCTTCGCCATCTAGAAGGTTGATTTATTAATCGGTACAGCCATTCCACATTTAACTTCTGCCATATAACCGGCGCTCTTTTTACTGTCCCGGCAATGATATCGAGACTTCCTCCAACGCCAATAGCAACCCTAGCATTTAACTTATTTTTAAACTTATGAATCCAAAATTCAGCTTTTGGAGCTCCAAGGGCAACTACTAGAACATCTGGACTCAAAGTCGCAATTTCATCTGCAATTTGTGCCTCATCCCTCTGATCAAAAAAGCCATGATGTCTACCCAATACGGATACGTTTGGGTATGTCCTATTTATTACTTCTGCAGCCTTTTTACTAGTCATCTCATTCGCACCCAGAAGATAGAACGACCAATTATTTCTGTTTCCTATCTCCAATAAATTGATTAAAAGATCGCATCCGGTAACACGTTCGGGGAGTGGATTCCCTTTTAAACGGGAGACCATGACAATACCGAAACCATCCGCGGTACGGAGACCCGCCTCATCAATAATGGAACGAAGCTCTGAATCATGTTGACAAGACATGGTGATTTCCGGATTTAGCGTAACCACATGGAACAACTCTGCTTTTTTCGCCGCTATTGCTTGGTCAATTAAATCGACTGTATCTTCCATAGTTATTTTAGGGACTGGAATTCCCATGATTTGCGAACAGTTCTCCATTGAATCCACCTTTGGTTTTTACCCACATTTTAACATATAGGTGTCTTGTATAGAAACGCCATATGCACAATAATTAGTATTTACACACGAACGCATGTTTGTTAACATTAGGTCAAGCTCATAAAATATGGAAGATAGCTGACGCGTTGCCAAATGCAAATTAGCTATCGCATTGGAGGCTTGCTATGGATGAAGGTGTAAATCCTATTTTGCTAACGTTTCCTGAGAGTTTTGAAACCGACCGGTTAATAATCCGTGCTCCGCAATGGGGAGAAGGAGTCCTTGTTAACCAGGCAATACGCGAGAGTGTTGCGGAGCTTCGTCCGTGGATGCCTTTTGTGAAAACGATTCCTACGGTTGACGAATCCGAAGGGTATATCCGTAAAGCCAGGCTCAATTTTTTGGAACGGGTTGAATTAGTGCTGCTTGTATTTGATAAGCATACTTCTGAATTTGTAGGAAGCAGCGGACTGCATCGCATAGACTGGGGCCTTCGCAAGTTTGAAATTGGTTACTGGATAAGAACCTCCAGGTCAGGGCAGGGATTGATGACGGAGGCCATAAATGGGATTACAAGCTTTGCCATTAATCATTTAGAGGCAAACCGTATCGAAATTCGTTGTAATGCCCGTAACCTGCCAAGCGCCCGATTAGCAGAAAGGGCCGGCTTTACCTTGGAAGGGATTTTAAGAAATCAGACCCGTGACGAATCAGGTACGCTTGGGGATAAAATGATCTTTTCTAAGGTTAAAGGTATTGAATACTGATTGGGGGGATATCATGAAACAGGTTATTTTAACGGATAAAGCGCAGCAGCCCGGAGGTATGCCGTATTCGCAAGCGATCAAGGTTGGAAATACGGTCTATGTTGCCGGTCAAGGTCCATTTGAGCCAGTAAGCGGGATGTGTGAGGACAGTACGTTAGCGTACCAGGCTAGAAGAGCACTGGACAATTTGAAGGCCATATTAGAAGAGGCCGGAGCTGAAATGAAGGATGTTGTAAAGGTTACGGTGTACCTTGGGGATGGAGCGAACTTCGACGAGTTCAACAACTATTACAAGGAATATTTTACTGCCCCGTATCCTGCAAGAGCGATTGCCAGTGTTAATGCGGGAATTTTGGTGCAGATCGATGCAATAGCCGTCATCGAATAATAGAGAAGAAAGAATTTCTGGAGAAGTGTGAGGCTCTATATTGAGTTAGAACTGTAGTTGCAAAAACATTCTAGAGTCAAGAGTGAGCTTCCTTTACTGACGTTACATTTTGCCTGTATTTCATTCAGTCTAAGCTGGCCCATTCGCCGATAAAGTGACGCTTGAGTGGAAAACATACAGTCAAAACCGGTATTCTAACTCCATTCTAGCTCCCAGACGCCCTAACCCGTCCATTTGACTGCACAAAAACCCATCAAACGATGGTAACGTCTCGTTCCTAGCATTTTGACTGTATGAAATCCAATCAAAACGCTAGTACTCCTCCACTAGAGCCAAATGAATAACAGAATAGAGACGAGATTCCCTTAAAAGCCGCTTGTTAGACGTGCTGCGGATCCGATAGGATTCCGACGGTAATAAAAACAATAAAGGAGTTGTCAAAATGGAAGCGATTCAAAGCCCGATTCAAAATGTTGTTGGCAGTGTGTTCATTCATGTAACCGATCTTAGAAGATCCGCTGAATGGTACAGTATGGTCATGGGATTGCCGCTGCTGGAGGAGCGATTAAACGGCGGTCCGGTCTATTGGCTGGAGCTGGAGGGCGGGACAGGCATCATACTTGATGATAATAGTCATAATGATCCGGATACCGAGCATGTATTGTTCAGCTATAAAACAACGGATATCGATGAAGCGTATCGTTACTTAGAGGAAATGGGAGCAAAGCTGTTATTTCCAATCGAACGGCCTCATCCGGGGTTAGCGTACTTTAATTTTACCGATGCGGATGGAAATGCGCTGATGGTCACGCAATCCGATTATGTTTCCCCGGTTGTGCAGCGTTTGGAGAATACCGAAAGTCCGATTTTGAATAAAATAGCTTCGATCTTTATCAACGTAACGGATATGAATCGAGCGATCCAATTTCACAGCAGAGTGCTTGGGCTTCCTTATCATGAGGCCGGTCCCGATGAATCTATCTATGGCCTGAACATGCAGAGCGGCAGCGGTATCCTGCTTGATGATAACCGGTTTCGGCAGGGAGACGGTTACAAGACTTTGTTCATGTTTATTACGAGAAATGTCGATGCTTCGAAAAAGTACTTGGAAGCAAACGGCGTTCAAGTATTTACCGATATAGAGAGGCACGGCAGCATGGCTTTTTTCACGGTAAAGGATCCGGACGGCAATGTCGTTATGATTTGCTCGGAATAGCGGATAAAACCAGAAATATTCAAGAAGATTAGAAAATTTATAGAATTCACTTCGTACGCTTACCCCCGCAAACTACAATTTCAATCCGAATCTACTCTATTAACGACAGGGAAGGGGGACTCATGAAAAACTCAAAAGCGGTAACTCTTATAAGTCAAATCTATCAACGTCATTGTCCATTGTTTGACTCAGAGGAGGCGGCAAAGGAAGCAATTGACGATATCGATATTTTTCAAGTCGCTCCCCAAGTTTATTATTTGTTGAAGAGCCACGGTTTATTGGAAGCCGTACCTTCTGCGCACAGAAGTAGGCTTAAATCGGGTGTGGACGCTGTTTTGTTTCAAAATATGCTGATCCGCTCCGAGATGTATAAGCTTCTTGATGCTTTTGAACAATCAGGAATTCAAGTTATCGTACTCAAAGGCATTCGGCTGTCTGAGCGTTTTTTCGGCCATTTTTCGGGCAGGGGAACTTCCGATATCGATCTGCTCGTGCATCCTGAAGACCTGGATAAGGCGGTTTCCCTTTTGGAGAGCCATGAATTTATCCGGTATGTTGAAGACGATGCGGATCATTTTCATATGCTGTTGAACAAATTTTATGCGAATGAGGATTTTCCACTGCTTGGGGTGGAGCTTCATTGGAATATTTTGCGGGAGCATGTTTCAGATACGGATATGAGCGGCTTTTGGAAGGAAGCAGAGCCGATAGCTCCTTATCAATCTGTGAAGGAGCTTTCAATCAAGGATACCTTTTATCACCTTTGTGTTCACGGCTATAAACACAATATGTACTCGCTTAAGTATGTTATTGATATTTTGCATGTCTTGCGCTGCTGCAGCGCAGAAATCGACTACGGCCGCCTCTTTGCACAAGCAAAGGGAGACGGAAATTATTCCAAAGTGCTGATTGCGCTGACGATTGTTTATGATTTGTTTCCGGAGCTGCAGGAAATTAAGCCGTTGAACGTACGGAGACGCTGGCCGTTCTGGAATATCGAACTGATGCGCAATGCTCAGTACGGTCGAAGAAACTGGCGGTTTTACGGCTTCCATCTGTTCTCCGCCTTCGTGGCATCCGACTCTGCCAGGCAGCAGTGGGAGCATCTTCGTTATATGCTGTTTCCGCCGAGAGATTATGCTTTGGACCTGTTGAAGTATGGAAATAAGGCTGAAGTCCCGGATGCGAACGAACCGATGATCAAAATTTATGGCAAGATCTATAAGCGGCGATTGCAGTTCTGGCTGCGCACCCTTCGCTCCAAAGGAAATGAGAAAAGTTAAATGAAACGGCGAACAGTCCCGATTATGTGACTCAGGTGGCATACGGTTAACTTTTAAAGTAGTTAAATTTAACTAAATATGCTAAATAGCGTTGACGATATATAGAATCTGGCATAAGTTTTTGGAGAGGAGGTGAATGTTATGAAAAAGTATGAAGCTCCAAAAGTACTTATGCAGCAAACTGTCGAATTTGGTACAGCAAGACCAAGCGATAAAGTCGGCGGCTACGAATGGTGTCAGAAACGTAACTTTAAACCTATGTTCTGCAGGCATTATATCGGTGGCTAACTAGAAAGTGATGATAGATTTTTTTGGGGGAAGCGGAGCGGACGAACGAGTTTGCTCCCTTTTCTTCTCTTGAAACTTCTGAAGAACGGGCGGTGCAGGATGACGTATACATTGCATACACAGGTCGGCAGGAGTTCGATCGATTTTCAAGCTCAAACCACCTTTTTATATAATGAATTGACCGCGCGCTTTCATGCTCGGGAACCACAACAGAATCATGAAAAATCCGATATTCAAGTGGAGGTCTACGACTTTTACGGCAAACCGTACGACGATGGTCCTGTCGATATTGAATATAATGGAAAAGAGTATGTTTATACCCGCGCAGACTATAAGCTGGTGACAACACCGGATTACAGCATGGCTAAAATCTACGTTCACGACGATCTGGCGCTCAAGCACGCATTAATCAATCTCTATAGCGCCTGGCTGATCCATCGGCGTGCAGGGCTGCTTATTCATTCTTCTTGCGTGGTAGAGAATAATCGCGCTTGGATGTTTGCCGGTCCTTCCGGAGCGGGTAAGTCGACGGTAGCCGATCTTTCCGTTCCGCGTCCTATCCTCTCCGATGAGGCTACGCTGCTCCTGTTCGAGCCGGATGGTTCGGTCACGATCCATGATTCCCCGTTTCGGAGCGAAATGGAAGAAGCATGCGAGCTGCCGAGCAGTCAGCTAGCGGGTATTCATTTTCTGATTCAATCACAGGATGTAGAGCGGGTAGGTATCCGTAAAGGCGACGCTCTGATTAAGCTGCTGGATAAGATTTTTTATTGGGAGCATAACAAGCTGGAAACGGCAAAGATGATCTCGCTCTGCAAGCAGGCGGTAGAAAGCGTGCCGGCTTACGAGCTGTATTTTCAGAAAAACGATACCTTTTGGGGAGTGATCTCATGACGATTTTGGCAAACCAAACGCTGCTGAGGCAGGAAAATATCGAGACGGCGGAGCTGGATGGCGAGTGGCTGCTGTTGAATATCGAGACCCATGGCATCACGAAGGTGAACGAGCTTGGAGGCTACATTTGGTCAATCCTTCCTGAATATCCAACTGTGGATCAGCTGGCTGAAAAAATCCATGCCGAGTACGGTGTTGAGATGGAAGTGGTCAGAGCTGATGTAGAGGCGTTTGTTAAAATGCTTATAGAGGCCGGTCTGCTAAAAAATGGATGATTTGACGCCAGTCATATCGGCAGCAATCAAGCGTACCGGAAAGATTGAGCTGCCTTCAGCGGGAATCAGCATGTACCCCTTGATCAAGGAAGGCAACGTAAGCACCTTCAAGACTGTGCGGCGGGAAGAACTGAAGATCGGCGATATATGCTTATTCATTACGGTACAGGGATCGTTGACCGGGCACCGGCTGCATGCGGTGAAACAGGATGGCGCCCAGGAATGGTTTATCTTCAAGGGAGATACGTGCTTTGAGCCGGACGATCCCGTACCGTTCTCAAGCATTATCGGTCGATGGTCGGGCGTTCGCAGCAGCAGCCGCTTTCTGCCTGCGAATCATTGGAGGTCCAGACTGCTTGCCGCACTGACCCGGCATGTGCCCAAGTGGCACAAAGTGATTCGTTGGTGCGCGGAAAGAAACCAGCATTAAAAGTAACTGCCGGAGAGTGATTTTTGACAAAGGAGTATTTTGACGTGAAAACGGAGAACACGAAGCGGGAAACTGGAAAGCCTGTTAACGTCATTTCATTCGAACAACAGGGTACGGATAATCCATGGCTCCGTTTAAGGGCGGATGTGGATATCGCTATACGACGATTTCGGAAGTACGATGTCGTATTTATGAATTCAGTCATGGAAGTGGTGGACGAGCAAGGGAAAACCATCATGACCTTTCTTAAGAAAAAAATGATCGATGTATCCGTTCGTGAAGCTCTCGGCGGAGCATCGTTTTTTATTATAACCGGTGATGGTGAAATCGAAGCTGCGAGATTCTCGCTGCCGTACATAGAGTCTTTCCGTCAGGCATTGCCTGCAATCAAGAATTGGCTGGCAGAAGGGGACGGCGCGAACAAACATTCGAACCAAACTTTTGAAGAAAGCACGGAAACGAAGAGATGCACGCAATGCGGTAAACAGGCTTCTCCCGGCAAGAGCAAGTGTTTAAGCTGCGGCAGCAAATGGTCCATGATTCGGAGGCTGGCAGCTTACTGTACCCCGTACCGACGCCCCATGCTGGTAAGCGCACTGCTGCTTGCCTTATCCGTATTAGTTGAAGTAGTCCCCCCTTACTTGATCAAAATGATTGTGGATGAAGTGGCCAAACCAACAGGAAGCACAGCCGTTCTGTTTACCTTGGCAAGCAGTTTAGCCCTTGTACAGGTACTGTCTGCGGGCATGCAAATCATCCGCAGCTACCTTGGCGTTCTAATCGGCGGGAAACTTGTAGGGGCAATCCGCCGGGATGTGTTCGGCGCCTTGATGAAGCTTTCGATGCGTTTTTTTGACCACCGCCAGGTCTCGCAATTTATCGGACGGATCCAGGATGATACTGATGAGCTGAAAGAGTTTCTGACGAACGGAATCGTCTATCTGGTTACGCAGCTGCTGCTTGCCGTATTTGTCTTATCTATGTTGTTTCATCTGAATTGGCAGCTGGCTGCAATGATTCTAATCCCGACTCCGCTGCTCGCGGCGGGATTCTATTGGTTGTGGAAGAGGCTTAGTTCGCTGTGGTATTCGCAATGGCAATCCGCTCTACATGTCAATAACGTGATTGGCGAAGCGCTTCAAGGCATTCGGGTCATTAAAGCCTTTGCCCAGGAAAAGGCCGAGAAAAACCGTTTTGACAAGGTGAATGAACATTGGATTAACCGAACGATATCCTTCGGCAATCTTTGGCTTGGCGTATCTCCGATTTTCACGGTGTTGACCGCTTTGTTCGGCATCGCTGTCTGGTATTTGGGAGGACGCTCGGTCATGACCGGCAGTATGTCTATTGGTACATTGACCGCTTTTACGACCTATTTGCTGATGTTTTTCGGTCCTGTTCAGGCTTCAGGCCAGCTATTAAGCTGGTTAAACCGGTCGCTTGGCTCGGCCGAACGCATTCTCGAAATCATCGATGCCAAGGTTGATGTCCCTGACAAACCGGATGCGGTGGAGCTTTCTTCCGTATCCGGCGAGATTAGGTTTCATGGTGTACGGTACGGGTATGAAATGGATCGTCCAGTGCTGAAAGATATTGACCTCACCATTCGCCCCGGCGAAATGATCGGACTGGTTGGCCGCTCGGGTGCTGGAAAAACGACTCTTATCAACATGATCTGCCGGTTTTATGATCCGGATGCCGGAAGCGTTGAACTGGACGGGTACGACTTGAGAGATGTCCGGCAGGAGAGCCTCCGGAAACATATTGGCGTCGTGCTGCAGGAGACGTTTTTGTTCGATGGCACGATTGCCCAGAACATAGCCTACGGCCGACCTGATGCTTTGCCGGAGGATATGATCGAAGCAGCCCGTGCGTCGAATGCCCACGATTTTATTTGCCGTCTGCCGGAGGGCTATGATACACGCGTCGGGGAACGCGGACACCGCTTATCGGGCGGGGAAAAACAGCGTATTGCAATTGCGCGGGCTCTGCTGCTCGATCCGGAGATTTTGATATTGGATGAAGCGACGGCATCTGTTGACACGGAGACGGAACGGCTTATCCAAGAGGCGCTAAGCCGCTTGATCAAGGGGAGAACGACCATCGCGATTGCCCACCGCCTCTCCACGCTTCGTCATGCAGACCGGCTTGTTGTCCTCGACCAAGGCCGTATTGTTGAAATGGGGACCCATGAGGAGCTTTACGCGAAGCAAACGCATTACTATCGTTTGGTCGAATCGCAGAAACAAATGATGAAAATACCAACGGAGGTCGGATAAGATGAACTCAGTATTATTATTAAGCAGGACCGAGTTGAACGAAATCCGTCTGTTCCGGTCTCCTGATAGAATTTTACATGTGGAGCTGGAAGGAAAGTGTTATGACCGCGTGACAATTGTACGCTGTTTTCCTTATACAATGCCTGACAGATTCATCTCGGTCCGTTCGGCAGACGGGGGTGAAATTGCTATGATTCAGGATTTGAATATTCTGGAGGAAGAAAGCTTCCAGGTTGTACGTGAGGAGCTTCACCGAACTTATATGATTCCTATCGTCAAGCAAATTCTGTCCGTCAAAAAAAGAGGAACCGAGTGGCATTTGCGGGTTGAAACGAACTATGGACCGGCGGAATTGGTTATGGATAATCTTCATGAAAATATCCAACCTGTAACGGATAGCCGCTGGATGGTAACGGACAATGAAGGGCGCCGTTTCGAGCTGTCCGATCCTGATCGGATGGATGCCCGCAGCCGTGAACATTGGAAGAAGCTGAGTTGATTTAAGCGAACCGTATCATTTAGAACCGACTCAAATAAACCTCTTCAATACTGCATTCACTTTCGCGCGGTTTGACACGAAATTTTTTTTGGACAGCATTCTCTGATTTAACGTATTTCGTTGATGGACAACGATCAGATAGTTCCGCTTTCCTTTCTTGTTCAGGATTTCATGCTTCAGCTTAATGACGGAAGGATGCCCGCCGGGGAGCTTGTATCGTTTTCCGTTAAAATACTCATTGGTTTTATAGATCAAGGTATAAAAAGGCGGAGATGATTTCGTTACGGTAGCGATGCGACGGCGCGAGCTGTCGTAAACGTATCCTTTTTGGTTAATGAGGGCAAGAGTGCTCCGCTTTGGTTGATAATGATGCAGCTGCTGGATTAAAGATTTATGATACGTATCATCACAATCGAGACGAACAAGGTATAGATACTTACAGCCCTTGGTTAGTTTTTTTTGGGTTTCAAGATAGAGGTCATTGGATACAAATTGAATGTTGCTTGGGAGCGGTTTATATTTCTTCAGTGTCCGCTTGATTATACGCTCGGAATCTTTCGCATACCGGACAAGGACCGAGAAATTTTGATTGGTTTGTTTTTTGAGGCTTTGCAAGGTGTATGTCATAAAGATCTTCATTCTGTACTCGATCCACGATTTCGTCAAACCTATTTTCCAATCATTATCAGGCTTGGATCGGTTATTGAACTCGATTCCAATGATGATCTTTTTGGTTGGCATATCCAATTCGTCCTTTCAATCATAAGATGCTCGTTATTATATTCGGACAGTGCTTGGATGGTTTACCGTTGCGTGGAATATCCTTTTTGTGGTTGGCGTATGAATGAAGGGACTGTTTTTTATAAAAGGGGTGACTTTGATGACCAAGAGAATCCTGATTTTGACCGGCGATGCGGTAGAAGCCTTAGAAGTGTATTACGCGTACTATCGGATACTGGAAGAAGGTTATGAGGCCGTAATTGCTTCACCAATGAGAAAGGTGCTGCGAACTGTCGTTCATGATTTTGAGGGATTGGAAACCTACACGGAAAAACCGGGGTATCAGCTGGGGTCGCATCTCTCGTTCAGCGAAGTCATTCCAGAAGAATACCACGGCCTTTTCATTCCGGGCGGGAGAGCCCCTGAATACATCCGGCTGGACAGACACATCCCTAGAATCGTCAGTCATTTTTTCGACATGAATAAACCCGTCGGTGCGATCTGCCATGCGGTACTCGTGCTGAATGCGTTGAAAAATAAACGGTACTTCGTGGGGCGAACGATGACCGCCTATCCCGCCTGCCGTTTCGATGTAGAAAATTTGGGTGCGTTCTATACGAACCAAACGCCATATGTGGATGGAAACCTTGTATCAGGTCAATTATGGCCGGATCTTCCCGGGTTCATGAGAGAGTTTCTTAAGCTTGTGAGGAGGTAATTTGGAAATAGCATCGATCAACTATTTGACGCGTACGAGTGCTTCGGCTGCGCCTGCGCCCCTTCATTAATTAGAGGGAAATCCTCCAGTTAGTGTTATCATCGAAATCGTGAAGATCCATCTAACCGGAAAACCTCCATCTAATTTAGGCGATTTCATAATCATTGAGCAATTCAGATGGAATTAACGGGAGGAATTCCATTTATATGGTTATGATATCGATTAAATTGAACAATTAACGGGATGTTTTCCCGTTAGTGGGGGAGCGAATTCTGAGTTTTATATATCAGGTTGTTTAATCATATACAAGACCAGGTCGTCATCTACGCGGACGGAGCTGCCGGGTTCAACCGGTTCATTTGCATACGTGACTCCTCTGCCGTCCGGAATGAAGCCTCTCCTCGCGTAGATCCGCTGCGCACTTCCATAGCTCGCATACAACCCCACGCCGATCCCAACGATTCCGTACTTCTCGAACGCAATTTGCTCAATCGCCTCCATTAATGCATTGCCTATTCCAAGCTGCCGTAATGTGGGGACGACATCAAAGTTGTTGATCTCAGGTATTCCATTCCGTGAAAAATACGGATAATACGATTTGGACAAAAGGTGCAGCCATCCTGCAAATTGTCCGTCATAGAAGGCTACGAGAGTGATGCGGCCACCTGATTTGTTTTCTTCCCAGCATCTCGCAATGTAATCCTCAGGTTTGCTGATGCCGTGTTGCTCCAGGGTTTGAAAGATGACGCTAATATCTTTGTTCTCCATCGGCCGTATTTGTAAAATGCTATTCATTCGTAACCCTCCTTTACATTCTTGACTAGCGGGATGCTGAAGATTCTGAATGTTCCTCATCCCACAGCAGCCTCATCTCTTTGGAACGGGCTAGTAAATCGGACAGGGTGCCCTGCGCTTCAATCCGCCCATTCTTCATGACGATGATATGATCGGCCCGCTGCAACGCGGCTTTGCGGTGCGACACGATCAAGCATGCAGCATGCGGAGTCTGCTCAACACGCTCCCACAGCAGCTTCTCTGTTGTTACATCGAGCGCGCTCGATAAGTCGTCGAACACGAGCAGTTCCGGCTCGCGGATGAACATCCGCGCTGCTGCTGTTCGCTGCGCCTGCCCACCGGACAGCTTAACGCCTTTTTGACCGATCATCGTTTCCAAGCCATTCTCAAGCATCGCAATATCTTGGTCCAGCACTGCGGTATGGATCGCTCTTTCTTGTCGGTTCTGCTCTTCAGGCAGGCCAAGCAAAATATTTGTAAGAAGCGTTTCGCTAAACAAATTAGGTACCTGTGAGGTATAGGCGCTTCGCGGCGGCACGAAGAAGGAAACAGGGTCTGAGACGAGTATATCGTTCCAGCGAATTTCCCCAGCTTGCAGCGGGAGCAGGCCAAGCACGGAGCGGAGCAGAGTCGTTTTGCCGGAGCCGATTCGCCCTGTCACAACCGTAAAGCTGCCGCGCCTCAGCTCAAAGCCGACATTTTCGATTCCTCTGCCCGAATCCGTATAGCGATAGCTTAACCCGCGGACAGATAATGAGCTGAAAGGGGCTTCTTTCTGCCAATGCTGCTGCGGCTCTTTAGGTTCCGGATATTCTCCGTTAAGATGTAAAGGACTATGCTCTGTTAACGCAGCAGCCGGGGCGCCTTGCAGCAGCGTGTTCATGCGCAGGAACGAAATGCCGGTTTGCTGCAGATGGGACAAAAAGCTTCCAAAAAACGACGTAAAGTCCGTTACAAACGCCAAATAGTAGACGAATAACGCAAAATCTCCGACGGTTAGCTCGGATCGCTGCATCGAAGCGGCGCCCAGCAGCAATATAAGTCCAGTCCCCACGTTAACAATATTGGAGAATACCGAATTAAGCAGCGAGTTAAACAGCCGGTCTTTCAAAGCCGCCTGCCTGCGCAGCTTATTCAAACTCCGGAATTGTTCAATAAAGCGCTCCTCGGCACCGGCTAGATGAATGGACTGTACCGAACCGAACATCTCGCCGACAAACCCTGTCACTTTGCCGGTCGCTTCACGACTGGTGGTGCGGTAGGACTGCAGACGTTTCGAGGCAATTTGGGTGACCGATATAACAAGAACGATAGGGAGAAACACGAAACAGGTTATACTGACGTTAACCCGAAGCAGGATGAAGATCGCCGTCGCCGCAAAAAGAATTTTGCCGATTAAGTCAAGAGTCCAGCTGATGGCATCCTCCGCTTGACTTGCGTCGTCGCGAAATTGAGTGAGCGCCTCGCCGGGCGAGCATGGTATTGCCGCGGCTGCCGGCTGCTGCAAGATCCACCTCAGCATGTTCCAGCGAAGTAAAGCGCTCATATTGAACCGATGGGTCGTATCGGTTAATGCGCCTGCATAGATATTGATGATTCGAGCGACTGCAGTTGCCATAAGCAGCGCAGCCAAGGCGGAAGCGCTAAGGGACCAGCTCGCACGGCCCGAGAGCTTATCGAAAAACTGCTGAATAATCAAGCCGGGCAGAAGCGGGAACAAATGGACGCCGGCCCATAGTATGGCGTTTGCTGTGTAGAGTACCGGGCGATAACGAATGAGCCGCCACATGGATTGTAAGGTAGACATTTCTTTACCGTTCACGTAAGCACCTCCGCAGCGCCGGTTTGTAGTAATTGATACAGCCGTGAATTTGAATCGCTTGCAAGCTTAGATCTCGAGCCGAATTCGATTGGCGTTCCTGCTTCAAGAATGAGAATATCGTCTGCCCGTTTAATCGTAGCGAGCCGATGCGCAATAATGATCGCAGTACGACCCGCAAGCAGCTTGTCGATCGCTCTCTCGATATGCGCTTCTGTTGCGGGATCGAGCCTCGATGATGCCTCGTCGAGAATAACGAGGCCCGGATCGGAGAGAAACGCGCGGGCGAACGCAAGCAGCTGCGCTTCCCCGGCGGATAAACCGCTGCCGCCTGAGGCAAGCTGCGTATCAAGTCCTTCACTAAGTGAATCCAGCCAGCCGCTTAGACCCAGGTCTGCAAGCACCTCATAAAGACGATCATCCGATATGGATCGGTTATATAATGTCAGATTGTCACGGACGGAGGCTTGGAACAGCTGGATATTTTGAGAAACCATGGCGATCCGGCAGCGCAGATCGGACAAGGAAACGTCCCGGATATCGGTTCCGCTTAACTGGACAGCACCCGTTCTGACATCATAGAACCGGACAAGCAACCGGGCTAATGTGCTTTTGCCGCTTCCTGTCCGGCCCAGCAAACCAAGCACCCTCCCAGGCTTAAGCTCAAAATCGACATCTCGTAATACCTGCTCCCCGGCTTCATCATAAGCAAAAGAAACGTTTGTCAAATCGACCGATAGCGCGCCTTCAGGCAACACGAGCGGCGATCTTTTTTCCTTGAGGGTGGACGTTGTTGCAAACAGCTGACTAACCCTGACAATGCTGGCGTCTGCCCGCTGCAAATCTTGAATTTGCGTACGGATTTGCTCGAGCGGATGATTGAGCAGCTCCGTATAGGTAAAGACCAAATAAATCGTCCCCAGACTCATCGAGTCAGTTGCCCACAAATATCCGCAGTACAATAACGCAAGCGAGCGACCGAGCGAGAATACAAAAATCGTCGACACCCACATCGAATAACCGCCTATGCTGGCTTTTAGGGTAATCGGAAACATTTTTCGCAATAGTCCATGAAATCTCTGCATGACAAACCCGCTAGCACCGTTTGCTCTCGTATCTTCCGTTCCAGCCAAATGCTCGCCGACAAAGCCGTAAAACTCAGCTTGCGCTTCGCTTGTTTTAACCCATAACGGCGAAAATGAAGCCCGGATTCGCTGCAGTACAAATATGGTAACAAAAACAAAGACGGTCATGCCCGTACCCAACCGCCAATCCTCGCGAAACAGCAAGGCGAGCACGCCGGCAATGAGCAGAAGATTAGCAAATAATACGAAAACGAAGTTGGAGAAAAAATGTGACAGCTCGTTCACATCGCCGTCGATCCGCTGTATCATTTCACCGCTTGTTCGCTCTTTATGAAAGGATTGATCGAGATGCAGACAATGCTTCGCCAAATCCCCACGCAGCTCATTCGTTGCCGTCCATCCGACTTGCTCTCCTATATAACCGGAATACACGGTAGCCAATTGATACAAAAGCGCGACAGCGATGAAAAGAAGTGCACTGCCAATCAGATCGGCAACCGGAACGCCAGGCTGCAAGGCTTTATCGATAAAATGCCGAACGATCTGCGGATTCCACAGCTGAAGTCCGATACCTGCGAGGAGCAGAATGACCAGCAGCACCAGCTTTCGTCGTTCATGGCTCAAATAAGTGCTTAGTAGCCGCCAATACTGCCGTATTGGTATGTTCATTATCTTTCCCTCCAGCGGCATGGTGAAAATCCATATATTTCTTATTCTATAATAGGGTGGTGAATCGGCTCGGGGCAAGGTAAAGAACAATTATAGGTTTTAATGGCAAGAATATGGGCGCGAAAGAACCACTTAAAACCCAGGAGATATTTTACGAAGGAGAAGATGTTGGAAGGAGGAGACTGTCGAAAAACTATCCATAGTGCGCAAGGCGAGAGTAAATAGCGGTAATTTGTGGTCTTATTCTTCTAGTTGAAGGCAATGACTGGTTCAATAGCGGAACCTTTTGGTCTTATTCACGCTGAATTACCCTCTTACTCACCTAAAACCACAGCATAACTCCATATTTTTCCTCTATTTCAGTCGGTAATACAGAAATAGAGGACATAGCGCCACTTATTACCGTTATCCTTAATACCACTACTAATGAATCGACAGTCTAAGGAGGGTACAACATAAATAAGCTGACCTGTGCAGTCAGCTTATTCATACCGTTTATTTCCATTATCAGTGAAATAGAGGATATCCCGCGATATGAAAAAGTCAGGTTTCTTTCTTTTGCATAACCTGTTTTACCAAATTTTCTGACGCTTCTTCGTTAATTGAATTTTCTGCCCTTACATGTTCAATCGCATTTTGCGCATAGCTTGTACCCGAGTGATTTAAATTGGTATAGGCAATCGGCTGCTTCTCATTCTTATTATTGGAATTGTTTAGCTGATCTTGTTTCATAACTATTCATCCTCCATTCTGTTTTTAATCCATGTGTATTTTGGATGAATTCGCTAAATAATATTCATTTTATAGATGATGTATAGTTTTTGAACGGTTTTAAAGTGCATAAGCTTGTAGCTATCCCGCCAGTTGTAATCGTAATTAACGATAATAAAAAAGTATCTCCCGGCAGCAGCAGCTCGCCAAGGCTTATGATCATTAAGTCCATCATTAAAATGATCAAACCGACATTTATAGGTACAAATTTCGCGAAAAATTGAGCCAGCAAATCCGTTCCTCCCGTACTGCTTTCATACCTTATCATCGTACCGATTCCGGTACCTATGATAAAACCGCCGAGTACAGATCGTGTGAATGGCGTCCATTCGATGTAATAGAGGAAATAATATTGATAAGGCTCCATTAAATCAATCACATAGCTGGAAAATAGCAATCCGATAATACTGTAATACAGCATGTCGCGGTTATAATACCAAGCCAACACAAAGATGGGGGTACTGCACAATAACATAACCAATCCGACTTTTACGTCGAATAAATAGTTAATGATGAGCGCGATGCCGATGATTCCGCCATCTAATACCCCCAGCGGAATCAGAAAGAAATTAATGCCGATCGCGATTAAAATACTACCAATTATAATTGCAGCGAATTTACGCAACGACAGCACATTAATCAGCCCCCAGATAAAGCCTGTCTGATATATATGCAGTTGAACACAATATTGTTCCATAATAAAAAAAGAACAGGACGAAAAGCGTTCGTCCTGTCTTTTCCTGCTTATGATAATCAGCTAAACAGATCCGAACTTTTTCTCGCCGCGCGGCTGATCGCCGCGGTCATCCGGTTCCAGCGTGATGCCGACCGCATCAAAGCTGAGGCTATCCGAAGCAATCGGCATCGCCAATACGCCGATTCCCTGCTCGTCAACACGGAACGTGCCGGCGCTTCTGCGCTCACCGTCCTGGAGCAGCCAAACTTGGTAAGCTTGCGTATCCGTTGTAGCCTGCGCCCCGAACACGTATACGATGAACTGCTTGCTTTGCCCGTTATCGACAATGCATGCGACACCATAGGAACGAGTTGCTTCCGACGTTTCCGGCTTCAGTGAGACCAAACGCTCGATTTGTGCTGCGGGAATGTTTAAAGCTTGCTCCAATGGGAGGGGAGCGGCCGATCGTTCGTGGTACAGCTGATAATTCCAGATGGAGCCTATAATGAAGAAAGCGGCCACAACGGCAATGGCTGCAAACGATCTCCACCGCTTGATGACAAGACGTCTACTTGCGGATTTCGAATGATCGATGCCCGTCTCCACAGCCAACACGGCGTCCATTACTTGCTGCTTCAAATCTTTTGGCGGCTCGATTCGTTCCATGTTTTCGGGTAACGCCTCCCATACGATGCGAAGCTCATCGATTTCGGCCTGGCAGTCGGCACAATCGGGAAGATGATGCTCGAAGGTTAGACTTTCTTCATCTGTACACACGCCGGATATATAATCCAAACACAAGTCGCAAACGTGTTTTTGCTCATTTTCGCGCATCATATTCCTTCCCCCTCCGCCAGAAGATGCCTTCGTAATATTTTCAATGCCTGATGCAGACGGTTTTTTACCGTTCCGAGCGGCTGATTGTAGATCGCAGCCAGTTCGCTTAAGCTGAATCCTTGCCAATAAAAATGCTCCAGGAGCATAATCTGTTGTTTTGATAAATGTTGATACGCGCTGCGAATCTGTTCCTTTTGCGAATCCCTCACGACGCTGTCTTCCGGAGATACCGCGAATTCATCCGGAATTCGCTCCATCTGCTCCGGTTCGAAAGGGACAAGTCCCATGCTTTCCCGCCGTTCTTTGCGTAGGAAGTCGATCGTCATATTGCGGGTAATGGTCAACAGCCAGCTTGAAAAACGGCCTTTATCGGGATTATAGCCCGAATCGGTTGTCCACAACCGCATGAACACCGATTGGACGATATCTCTGGCTGCCGGCTCATCTCTCAGCGTTTTCATGGCAAAGGAATAGATGAGAGCCGCATATCGGTCGTATAAAATGGAGAGTGCCTTATGCTGCTTATTTTTGACGAGCTGCATAAGCTCATAATCGGAAAGATTCCGCATATCGTGTGGCCTCCAGAACAGGCTGAAATAAACTTCATCTTACCAAAAGAGAGGGAAACCGTAAACGGTTTCCCTCCATCATTCGATCATTTGGCTTCAACGACGATCGTTCCCTTCATGCCCGGATGAGGCAAGCAGTAATAAGAGAATTCTCCATCCTTGGAAAATGTAACTTCTTTTGCTTTGTCTTGCTCGAGCATTCCGGTATCGAAGGAATCGTCATTCGCAGTAGCGCTATGTCCGACCGCATCTTTATTGATGAATTTAACGCTGTCTCCCGCTTTGATCGTCAGTTCGCTTGGGGAGAAGCCGAAGTTTACGATTTCCACAACATGCACTTCTCCGGCTGACTCGGAGGAAGGTGTGTCTGCAGGCGGAGAAGTCGGCTTCGGCGTTGACTGCGGACTCGTGGTCTTCTTAGGTGTATCTTCCTTTTGCGGGCTGTCGGTCTTTCCGGAAGAATGCTCGCCTGTATGGCCGCTGCTTGTTGACTCTGCCTTTGGTTTGTCCGTAGCGGCAGGAGTGGCTGCAGGTGCGCTAGTTTGTTTTTGATTATCCGCGGGAGCTACTGTTTCCTTTGGCTGCTCCGAAGGACTTTCTTGCTTCGTTACAGGTTCTTCGGCTATATCAGGCGACATTTCTGGTGTCGGATCCGGAGAGACCGTCACAAGATCCGGCTGCTGTTCAGAAGCAGGCTCTTCTCTCGACCCGCATGCGGAAATGAGAATGAGACAAAACAGGAGGCTCAGGAACAGCAATAATGTTCGATGATGTCTTATCATGATCCTACCACCTCTTATTTTACAATGATTTGGCCGGTCATAAATTGCTTATGCGGCTCGCAGAAATAACCGTAGGTTCCGGCTTTATCCAATGTTATCGTATAGGACTCTCCTTTAGCGAGAAGAGGGGTTTCGAAAGAGCCGTCCAACGCGACAGCATTATGCTTCATTTCGTCGTAATTGGTGAAGGTGACCTTGGAACCAGCCTCAACAGTCAACGGCTCCGTCCCGAACGAAAATTGCTTAATGTCAACCTGGTACGTTTTGACCTGTGGCGCTGTCGTTCCATTGAATTTGGCCGGATCAATTACAAACCAAACTTGATTGACGTTCTGGCCTTTAATGTCACCGTGTTCGGTGTCCTTAACGAAATAATACAACGGATAGCCTTTATAGGTTGCTTGTTTGCTGCCATCCGAACGGGTAATCGAGCCGAGATCGGAGGCGGGCAAGGTTGACACGGTACTCATTCCAGTCGCCGTATAAGCAGGCCAATTGGCTAGACAAGTTCCTTCGCAAGCGCTCATTTGCGGCGTATCCTTGTCAAAGTAATACAGGGTGCGTCCGTAGTCGTCGGTTAAATAATTTCCTAATTCGGTAGATGTGCCAATCATGACGGAATAGTCGGATTTCGCCACAAACCATACGCCGCCGACCGCTTCGCCTTTTACATCGCCGGCTGCCATGTCCTGTACAAAGTAGTACAGAGGCCAGCCTTTATAAGTCATTTGCTTCGTGCCGTCGGAACGGGTCAATACCGAGAAATCGTCGGCATTCAAACTACCGGGTATTTGCAAATGCTCGGCATAGAAGATCGGCCAATTGCTCAAGCATTTATCCTGACAGGAATTCTGGTCCTCGGCGTCCTTCGTAAAGAAATACAGCGTGCGTCCGTTTTGATCGGTGAAGAAGGTACCCAGTTTGTCGCTGTTCTTCAACAAGATTTGATCATCTGGAAGCATCGCGGATGCGGAAATCACGCCTTTGGATTGCAGAGCTGCAAAAAGAGTAGCGCCGCTTGACGTATGTACGGACAACGACTCAACGAGCGCGGTTGCGATATGGGCATTCGTCAGGGAAGAAGTGCCCGAGATTTGCTGCAGCCCTTTCGTCGCGGCGAACTTCTCGGTCTCCGCATAGGTAAAGTCCTTTCCTGACTTGTAACCGAGTATTTCCAAAAGTACTTTATACAACTGCTGGGAGCTGATTTTCTCGGACGGATTAAATTTGTTATTTCCCGTACCGGACCAGCCGTGCTCCGGATGGTTTTTCAGGTAAGCCAGAATAGCCTGATTATTTTTGTTGACCTGGCCAGCATCAGAGAAGTTGGCGGTACCTTTGTAAGCCATAGCCTCATCTAAAAGTCCTTGTAGACGCAACGAAATGATCGCGGCTTGCATTCTTGTCGAGCTCTTACCTAAATATGCCGCATTAACGCCGCTTCCGTCACCAAGTAGCAAACCAAGCTCGGCAGCCGTTTCCGCATCCGTCTTGACCGCTGCATCGTGATCTTGTGCTGATGCGCCGAATGCGAATAGAGAACCCATACATAGTGCTAAGATCGTGAAAATGACTGCAATTTTTCTTGCTTTCAAATAATCCAACCTCCCAAGATAATAGTTTTCATAGGAGGTAACGAACGTTAGCGTGATCCGGTTTGAAGGATTGCGGATTTTTTTTATTAAGTTGAACTTGATTCCGCATCAAGTGACTTTAATAGGGTAGCCCAAACCCTTCGCCCGGGCTAGAAAAACAGGAAAAGCTCCCTTTATTTTTCATGTTACGATGTTTGTGACTAAGTTAACGGGAATTTCTCCCTTTGTTTCGGAACGTTGCCCGAGAAAAAGTGATTTTTTGCTAGATTATCGGGAGGTTTTCCAGCAAAACAATCCCGCAGAGCGCACTCGGGCAAGATTAGCAGGAGGTTTTCCAGTTCGTGTTGCGGACGCTTGCGTTGAAGTGGGAAGCGTACATTGCTGAGCCAGTTCCGGCAGAGAAAATCAAATAACACCTGTGATTCATCAGTTCAACTTTATAGTAAAGGCGTGATACGATGATTGGTCGATTGTTCAAAGCCATAAGCTATTTTGATCAATGTCGGTTCGCTGAATGCCGTACCCACGAAGGTTATGCCTTGCGGTCCTTTTGTCGTATAGCCGCCTGGAGCAATGATTCCGGTTTTTGCAAAGCCCCCAGGGACTGTAATGACTGGATAACCCGCTCTGGCAGCCAGATCATCGCCGCCTTCATTTCCTAGGAACAGCAGCGCATCTAATTGATGCTTCTCTAGAACGAAGTCAATTCCTTGCTTGCCGGCCATCTCTTTATTTTTCATTTTACTATCGAGATAATCTTGTTCAGTCAGTGTTCCGCTTGTTTCCTCTGACCACACGAGAACTCCTTGCCCATATTTCAAGGCGGCTTCCGCGTGTTCAATATTGTAAGCAATTAGCTCCTGCAAGGAATGAACAGGTACGGTCTCATCTAAATCCGCTAAATAATCATTGAGATATTTTTTGAATTCATAACGCATCACATTCTCATCCCAATCCGTCAGTTCGCATGGAAGTGTTACAGGATCGACGATAGTAGCGCCTGCGTTTCTCAAAACCTCAATCGCCGCTTCAACGATTGTAAGCCTGGCCTCATCCAATTCATTATAATAGAATCGTGGAATCCCAATCCGGGCGTGCTGCAAATAGTCTGCATCAAGAAATGGCGTGTAATCACGGTAAGAATGCTTCGCTCCTGATAAAGTTACAGCATCCCGCTCGTCCGCTCCTGTCAGGACCCCGAGAATAATCGCAGCGTCTGTCACCGTTCTTGCCATCGGACCGGCAGTGTCTTGACTATGCGTAATCGGAATAATGCCTGATCGGCTCACTAATCCGATCGTAGGTTTAATTCCAACAAGACTGGTTTGACTTGAAGGACTAATAATGGATCCGGAAGTTTCCGTTCCGATCGCTGCTGCTCCTAAATTTGCGGCAACTGAGGCAGCAGAGCCTGAGCTAGAACCGCCGATGAACAGCTCTCCAGGACCATAAGGATTTAGAACGAGTCCCCCTCTGGAGCTGTACCCGGCCCACATCGTATCCGACATAAAGTTTGCCCATTCCGTCATATTGGCTTTTCCGAGTAAAACGGCACCGGCGGAACGCAACTGCGAGGCAACAAAAGAGTCCTTCGCAGCAAACGAATCGGCTAATGCCACCGATCCGGCGCTTGTGTGCATTTTGTCGTGAGTGTCAATATTGTCTTTTAAAAGAATAGGTATGCCATGCAGCCTTCCCCGGCTTCCTTTTTCTTTCCGTTCTTCATCTAAAGCCTTTGCCATTTCAACCGCTTCCGGGTTAATTTCTAAAATGGAATTGATTTTTGTATCATATCTGCTAATTCGGTCTAAATATAATTTCACTAGTTCTTCTGAACTTAACAGCCCGGATTCCATAGCGGACTGCATACTTGTAATGTCTGCTTCTATGATCCATTCTTCCAACTTTATATTCATGTAAGCATCTCCCTAAACCGTTTCTATCTTTAACTATAAGGAATGATACCCCTAATACAAGGGCAAGTTTGGTTATAACCATTTTTGAAAATGTCAATCAAGGCGCGGCATGTTATGGTTTGAGTATTAGGTGATGGAGGTGATAGCGGTGCCGGATGTGTTTGCAGTTGCAGATGCGCTTATTAAACATATTAAGAGTCATTACCCCAACGACATTGCAATCGTCGCATTTTATGGGTCATATGCACAAGGAACGGCGACCAAGCGCTCGGATTTGGATTTCTTCTTTATTCCTGCAACCCCTGAAGGTTATCGTGCGAGCATCCAGTTTATATTGGAGGATATTAGCTTTGACTTCTGGCCTATCAGTTGGGAACGCGCTGAAAGAATGGCATCATTAGCAGATCCGCAAACGACGATAATTGCTGATTGCCGATTGCTGTACGTCCGTTCGGACGAAGACCGAAACCGCTTCATGAGGCTGCGCGAAAGCATCGCCGCTATGCGGGAGCCTGAGCATGGATTGCTACTGACGCAAAGAGCCGAGTCATTGCTGCGCGATGCTTATGTACATTTGTATAAGATGAGCCGTATGGATACATTGGCGGATTTAACCCATTACAGAAGCGAAGCTTACGAGGTTTTGACGAAAGTGATCCAAAGTCTCTCGCTATTAAATCAAACTTATTTTACCGTAGGCTGGGGCAAAAATAAGGATCAGATTCTACGTCTCCCGCTCAAGCCGGACCACTTGGAGAGTCTTTATGATACCATCTTAAAAGCGCAATTACCCGCCGACATCAGGTCCGCCTGCGAACGGCTGACTGAGGCAACTCTTGATTTGGTGGCGAAGCATAGAGAGATGTATTCCACTGCCCCGTCTTATCCCGACCGTATGAAGGGATTTTTTGAAGAGACCAAAGGGACTTTTGATAAAATCATTACAGCTTGCGAAAGAATGATTATGATACGGCATACTTTGCGGCTATCCGTATACAGGATGAAATTGCCTACTTTCTATTTTTGGCCGAGAAAGGGTATCCGCCTTGCAACCTGGAGCTTAATTCCGAGTACCAAGTGGTCTATAAAAAGCTAGGACTGCCGGATCTCATCCATCTTCTTGATCCTAGCGATTTAAAGCCTCTTCAAGCGGCCGTTGAACGGCTTGACGTTCTTCTGTTGAGCCATCTCAAGGCCAAGGGAGTCGAAATCAACAGCTTCGAATCCATAGAACAGTTTGAAAGGTTTCTAAGTACGCGTTCTATCAGATAACAATAAACTTTCCCATCGCCACCCTCTGTGCGTTATGTTACTATTTTCCGTGGAGAAAGGGATAGGACTTATACAGTCTGCACATACCCATATTATCTATCTTGGGCTATCAAACTAATCTATTTTGGAGAATAGAGACTATCGATTAACTCTTTTGATTGCATTTCATACAATCAAAACGCTAGGAAGGAGAGTTATCATAGTTTGAAGTGATTTTGTACAGTCAAATGGACGGGATAGGGCTCGTGGGGGCTAGAATGCCGGTTTTGACTGTATGTATTCCACTCAAACGCCACTTTACCGGCGAATGGATCCGCTTAGATTGGATGAAATACAGGTAAAACGTAACGTCAGTAAGGAATCACACTCTTGGACTCTAGAATGCTTTTTTGCAATAAGGGAAGTTTCTGAGAATTTCAACGGTATAAGTCATGTAAGGGAGATGGATGAATGCAAGACGAAAATAAGAGAAGTGTTTTCCGATTAATTAGAAGAAAAGGCTTTAAGCAGTTTTTAGCCCTGTGCGGCACATACAAATCGCTATACATCACGGTTGTTTTGCTTCAAATCGGGGTAATTGCCGCTGCGCTGCTGTTCGCGGAAACCAACCGGAGGCTGTTTGATACGGCGCCGGATATATCGAATAACCAGCTTGTGAAGCTGCTGATTGCTTTCGTCGTTTTTATTACCTTAGGTCTGTTCTTTTCGCTCTCGGAACGGGTGTTTAACCAGATCGTCAATACAAATGTCGTGTTCCAAATGCGGCAAATGGTGCTAACCCATTTAACGCGTTTATCTATTAGTTACCATGAGAATAAGCATAGCTCTCATTCGAATAATATTTTGAACAGTGAGCTTGAGGTATTTAAGCATTTTGTTGTATTCGATGTTCTCAAAATGATTTCTTTGCCCATATCATTCATATCGGTAGGCATCTATTTGATGGTTGTGCATCCGGTTCTGGGCATCATTGCACTCGCAGTCGGGCCTTTGCAGCTGATCAGCAATGTCATGGTGAAAGAGAAATTCAAAAGCCTGATTGCCAAGCAGCAGGATATGGGGCGGGAGTGGTTTTTCCATATGGGTGAAACGCTTGCCGGCATGAGGGAGATCAAGATGAACCAATTGGAAGAAGCGACTCTTCTTCGAACGAAGCACGTCTTCAAAGATAGCATCAAGCTCTGGATTTCGGTTGAGAAAATGTGGGCGATCCGCGAGATCATTCGGGCGGTTCCGGAAAAGCTGGGCTATATCGTCGGCATCGGGTTAGGTACGCTGATGATGATTAAAGGTGAAATTGGCGTCGGCGGTTTGGTCGCTTTTATCACGCTGCTCGATAAGGCTGCGGCTCCGTTTACGAGCATCGTCGAAATTATTAATTCCTTGCAGAGAGTGTCGGCGGGAGCGGAGAAGCTTCTTGACGTGATGGAGTTGGAGCCGGAGGATAAGGAAAGTGGAATCGCATTGCGCCCCGAGCCTCCTTCCATTGTGTTCAAGCAGGTGAACTTCCAATACGAAGCAGGCAGAAGCGTGTTGAAGGATATTAGCTTCACGATCCCCGCGGGCTCTTCGGTTGCTTTGGTCGGTCCGAGCGGCGGAGGAAAGAGCACCATTGTGAAGCTGTTATATCGTTTTTATGATTTGCAATCAGGGATTATCCAAATAAATGGAACGCCGATTCAAGACTATACGATTGACTCGCTGCGCGGAAACATGGCTTCGGTATCACAGGATGTTTACTTATTTGATGGCACTATTCGTGATAATATCGCCATCGGTTCGGGGAAAGGCGACGCCAGCGACGAACAAATCAGACGAGCGGCGACACTGTCGCAAGCGTATGAATTTATTAGCAAATTGCCGGACGGTTTCGACACGAAGGTAGGCGAGAGAGGAATCAAATTGTCGCAAGGTCAAAAGCAGCGTATCGCGATCGCCCGGGCCATTATACGTGATGCTTCAATCCTTATCCTCGATGAGCCAACCTCAGCCTTGGATGTAGAGACAGAGTCGCTGTTTCAATATGACCTCGGGCAGTGGGCAAGTCATTGTACGAAAATCATTATCGCACATCGGCTATCCACGATTCGGGATGTCGACTATGTCTTTTTTCTAGAGTACGGTGAAATTCGTGAAACAGGCACTCCGAAGGAGCTGCTTAACTCGAACGGACGATTCATGGATTTTTGGGCGAAGCAGGAGATGAAGGAGTTTAGCGATACCTTTAGGAGGGAAAAAGCTAATGTATCCAAATAAACTAAAAAGCGGTCAAAAAATCCGAATCATCGCTCCTTCCAAATCGGCGTCATTAGTAAAGGAAGAGCATCTTGTTATGGCGGAGGAGCGTTTTAAAGCGCTTGGCATAACGGTTACTTATTCTGAGCATGCCTTGGAGTGCGATGAGTTTTTTTCGTCGTCAATCGAGGCAAGAATAAGCGATATACATGCTGCTTTTGAAGACCAGTCGGTTAATGGAATATTCGCCATTATTGGTGGAGAAAATGCCAATCAGCTTCTTCAATATTTGGATTATGAATTAATAAAGCGAAATCCAAAGATTTTTTGCGGATTCTCAGATATAACCGCGTTAACTAATGCGATTTATTGTAAGACAGGGTTAGTGGGATATTCCGGCCCTAACTATGCTAGCTTTGGCATGCTGCATGGATTTGAATACACGCTTGAGTACTTACAAAAATGTTTGTTTCAATCGGATAGCTATGAAATTGCTCCTTCAACCAACTGGAGTGACGATGCCTGGTATAAGGACGATCAGAATAAACGTGATTTTGTGCATAATGAAGGTTGGGTTGTTATTAATGAAGGAGAGGCGGAGGGGATCTCGCTCGGTGGAAATTTATGCACCTTCAATCTCCTTCAAGGAACGGAATTCATGCCCGATTTGAACGATTCAATCCTTTTTATTGAGGATGATTACCTCGTTTCACCTCAAACCTTTGATCGAGATCTTCAATCCTTGATCCATCAGCCGTCCTTTTCGGGCGTTAAAGGTATATTGATAGGTCGTTTTCAAAAGAAATCAGAGATGACGATGCAGCTGCTATCAAAAATTATTAATTCGAAAAAAGAATTAAAGCATGTTCCGGTGATAGCAAATATCGATTTTGGTCATACAACGCCACAAATTACGCTTCCTATTGGCGGGGAAATATATATGAACGCATACGCGGGAGGTGCTAGAATTATCGTTAATAAACACTAGAGTTTATAGAGGAGGGTCAGGACCTTCCCCATACGGCAAGATGAGATGCGAACGTCTTGCTTCGCTTATTTGTCGGAGCATGGAGATAGAGCTAAAAACTAGCACTATTTCCACCAAACTAACAAAATATGCAAAAATAGAACTAAAAATTAGCTCTATAACGCGTCGTGCGCCCTGAAACGGGTCTCATTTACATCGGAGCTTGGAAATAGAGCTAAAAACTAGATCTATTTCCATCAAACTAACAAAAAATGAAAAAATAGAGCTAAAAATTAGCTCTAAAATACGCTCTGAGCCCTTAAAAGGCTCTTACTATAAAGTGTGTGGTAACTATATGTGTGCCGAGCGCTCACTGCAACAAACGAATAACGGATATTTCTTATTTAGAGACTTTTATCGGGGAAATCGTCGGTTGATGGAAGGAGATGGACACCATGAAACGAAATCGCTTAGGACAATCCGAGCTCTATGTGAGTGAGATCGGTCTCGGCTGCATGGCGCTTGGAACGGATAAGGGAAGGGCCGTTAAACTTATTCATGAAGCATTAAATCGCGGAATCAATTTTCTTGATACGGCGGATTTGTACGATGAAGGGCTTAATGAGGAAATCGTCGGAGAGGCGCTGCGCGGCAGGCGTTCGGATGCCATCATAGCTACGAAGGTTGGCAATCGACGGGAAGCGGGCAAGGAAGGGTGGAGCTGGGATCCATCCAAGGCGTATATTAAAGCTGCTGTAAAAGGAAGCCTGCAGCGGCTTCAAACGGACTATATCGATTTGTATCAGCTGCACGGCGGTACGCTGGACGATCCGATTGACGAAACGATCGAAGCGTTTGAAGAGCTTAAGCAGGAAGGTCTTATTCGTTATTACGGCATATCCTCGATACGTCCGAACGTCATTCGGGAATATGTGAAACGATCGAATATTGTGAGCGTGATGACTCAATATAGCATTCTGGACAGACGCCCTGAGGAGGCGGTGCTTCCACTGCTTGCGGAGTCGGGAATCAGTGTTATAGCCCGCGGCCCGGTGGCGAAAGGGATCTTGACGGTTAATGGACAATCGAAAGCGGATAGGGGCTACTTGGATTACAGCAAGGAAGAGTTGACTGCTTTGCGGGAAAGCTTATTTAAGCTGAATAGTGATTCCCGCGACATGTCGCATACCGCCATCCGTTACGCGCTCTCCCATCCTGCAGTGGCTACTGTTATTCCAGGTGCAAGCTCGCTGGAGCAGCTGCTGCAAAATATAGAAGCCGGCAATATTCAGGCGTTATCCCCTATTGAGTTGGATGCGATTCGGCGGATAAGCCGCAGCAACCAGTATGATCAGCATCGTTAGATAAACAAGGTGGAAAAATGACAGAAAAAGTAATCATTTACAGAACAAATGTTCTGGGTTATTATCTTTTTGTGGGCGATTTTTCCATGTTATTTATGGAGAATTAATTAGGCTGCCTGCAGGGCGGCCTTTTATTTTTTCCTTCATAAAAAACATTCAAAATAACTGATAGATTTTTGGAGTGGGCGGCATCTTTGCTACAGGGGGGATGAAATTGGATGTATTGACGCTCGAGACGGCTTCCGTGCTAAGCACCTGCGGAGGAGCGGAAGGGCAGGAACGGGAGCTGGTTGAGCGTGCCCGTTCCGGCGATCAGGAAGCGTTCGGAGAGCTTGTAAGGCGTCACCGTGCGAAGGCGCTCGGCTTTGCCGGATCACTGACGAAAGACGTGTATCTGGCAGAGGACATCGTGCAGGAAGCGCTTATTCGCGCGTTTCTTCATTTGGGCACACTTACTGATTCCAGCCGGTTCCTCCCTTGGCTGCACCGTATTGTGCGAAATCAAGCGTACATGAAGCTGCGGCGGGGCGGCCCTCACGGGAAGGAGCGCCCGTTCGTTTGCTTCATGAGTCAATCCGGATTACCGGCTGATTCTGGGAGGAACGAGCAAGCGGCCGACTGGAGCGACATCGACAGCATCCTGTTTCATCTGGCTGATCACGCCGGGGAAGAGGCGAGGAACAGACAAAATCCAGAGCAATACTTGCTGCGCCAAGAAGTATTGCAGAGCATCCATATGCTGATCAGGTGCTTGAACAAGCGGGAGAGGGATATATTCGAAGCGAGATTTTTCGGAGAGCTGCCTCCTGCCGAAATTGCCGACCTGTTCGATACGACGACTGCTAACGTATACAATACGTTGTCGAGATCCCGCGTCAAGCTGCAGAAGGAGCGCATACGAATTTCGATCAGCCTGTACGTGCAGCGAAGAGCGTCGCTAGGCTTGCCTAGACGAAAGATATTAACTCCACCCCTAATTTAACGTAAGCGTATGATTCATTTTAAATGGAGATGGGAGAAGCCATGACAATTGAAAGGGATTGGTCGAAGACCTGGACTTCGGCGGCAGCCGCCATTCATGGAGCGGTAAGCTATACCGACAAAAAACATTTTACGTTGACGGATGTAATGGGATTTACGGGTCATGCCTTTCGAATGAACATCGATCCGGAGAGTATTAACGCGGCAGGTCCGACCTCGTTTCCCGGCGGATATATTCTCCGCCGCAATTTGTGCAATCTCGGCTTTACGAGCTGTTTGGCTGATCCGTCCGCTCCCCTTACGCCGGATAAGGTGGAGAGAACGATTTCACTCGTTCAGCAAACCATTGATCGCGGCGTTCCCGCCATTGCATTCGATTTGTTCACGCCTGAATTCGGATTGATTTACGGCTATGACGATGATAAACAGCAATTTTACGCGAAGGACCATGCGAAGGACGGAACGCTCACGTATGCACAGTTCGCCGATCCGAAGATCGATCTGTTGTTCGTAACGACGATCAGCGAGAGCCTGCCTCATTCCAAATACGAAACGCTGCGTATGGCATTATCGATGATTGTCGACCATGCGCGGGGCAAGGAATGGACGCATGTGTTCGGCGATAAATTTGCGCAGGGGCTGGCCGGTTACGAGGCATGGATCAATGTGATGAAGCTTCGCCGGGCTGATGAGCATGGCAATGCTTTCAATATTTCGGTTATCGGTGATGCGCGCGAGTTCGCCGCACGCTTCCTCCGGGAATTAGCGTTTCGCTGGGATGGATCGAACGTGGTGGAGCGAACCGTTCGCAAGCATGCAGGCGATGCGGCCGTCCATTATGAGGCGGTTGCGTCAGCGTTCGGGCAATTAAGAGAGCTGTTTCCGTTTCCGGATGGCGGTCAGCCGAAGGATCCGGTTACGGCAGACCGGGCAATAGAACTGCTGCAGCAAGCGCAGGAAGCGGAAACGAAGGGTGTCGAGCAGCTGGAGCAGCTGTTTCATTTTATGAAAGAGTACTATTCGGAAATTTGGGTGAATTAATCGAATTAAATCGAGAGGGATGAGAGAGATGGCTTTAACGGAGAAGAAGATGTTTGATCACAAGGGCGGATTCGAGCTGGACGATTTGCGTGGAGAGAAGCTGCATATGGTTTGCTTGAAGGGCGCGGAGCTGCATGGGGTCGATGCAAGAGATACGTCCCTGGTGCATGTGAACTTTGTCCATTCGAAGTGGAACCATATTTTTTTCTCTAATGTTCATGTTAATGAAGTGCAGATGGGCGGTACGTTATTTGAAAATATTCGTCGTCCCGATGCTGAAGTTAGCCGCTTCGAGGAGGAGGCCGGAACAGACGGCTGGATAAATGTCGAGCCTGTTCGCTTCCTGACGAGTGATTTGAGCAAAGCGGTATTCAAATCCTGTAACTTAAAAGACGTGGAATTAATCGATTGCCAGGTTGAAGGCATGCGGATCAATGGAATCCCGGTGGAGGAGCTGCTGCGGAGCTATTCAGAGAAACAAAAGTATCCGCATGTCATAGAACAGTTTAGACAGTTGCGCGAGGAGACGCTGGCTTTGTTGGCGGACATCCGTCCGGAATGGTACGACATCATGCCGGAAGGCTTCAACAATAGCATTCGCTGGAACCTCGGCCATATTCTCGTCGCTTGGGACCACGCAATTTTTCCGAAGCTGGGTGAAGAATGGCACGTTCCGAGCCACTACCATTATTTATTCCCGAAAGGCTCCAGCCCGAAAACATGGCAGACAGCGGCTCCAGCCGTCGAAGAGATTGTAAATCATCTGCGTTCGCAGAAGGATGAGATATCCGATGCGACTGCACATAGGCTGAGCGAGCTTTTAGTTGAGCCGTTTTTGAAAATCGCAACCATACAGGAAATGTACGGCTTCATGCTCCGCGAGGAAACCCATCATATGAACGTAATAAAGCGAATCGCCGAGGCAATACGAGCAACTACCACTGAAGCGGCTGGTCAGGACCTGCCAACTGCCGTAACGATTCCGCCTATATCCATAGTTGGCGTTACTTTTGATGCGAACCTAACGGAGATCGAGCAACAGCAGCTTGGCGCTGCCGCTCTTGAGAAAGCTCGTGCTTACAAGGAACGTATTCCAACAAGGCTGTCCGACGACGTACATCTTATACAGCTTTATCCGATGAAACCAAACTTCAACCCGCACGTCGACGCTTTTACTCAGATTATCGGTTATCTGGTGCCGGAAGCAACGACTCCGCCGGAGGAACTGGTGCTCCGTTCTTTCCCTGAAAGGGAATATGTCAAAGTAACGCACAAAGGACTTGAATCCGAGCTTGGACGTACGTACGATTTGCTGTACGGTCAATGGATGCAAGAGAATGGACGCCAACCGGCCGGATACGATTTCGAGGTGTGGGGCGAGCGTTATAAGCCCGATCAAGAAGATAACGAAATCGATGTCCATGTTGCGCTTGCTCCATAACTTTTTTAAGAGGAGGATTACCTATGAGTGCTGAATTTACTTTCACTTGTATCGGTTATGTGTATGTGCCGACCGCAAATATCGATGAATCGATCGAGTGGTATACAAATAACTTATCATTTAAATTAATGAACAAGTTTCAAGATCGGGGATCCTATTTGGCTGTACTGCACCATCCCCACAAAAATTCGATTGCATTATTGCTAATTGAAACAGAGGACAAACAGGCCTTGGAAATCTCAAGAAATGGGAGTTCTTTCCCTATAATGGCTATAAACTGCCCTGATATCGAATACACTCACCGTTATTTAAAAAGCCAAGGGATCGAAGTAGAAGAGTTAAGTACGCTTGGAGCAGGAGAGGCAAGATACTTTTATTTTAGGGACAATCAAGGAAATTTGTTGGAAGCTGCTTGGTCCATATGGGATCCAAAGGATGAGATTAAAGAAGACTTTATGGGACAGATAACCAAATAACGGAAAGAGAGATGATCCCGAATGATTAAAAAAATCGAATGTGCGTATGTTCCGGTCACGAATGTCGAAAAGGCAGCGGAGTGGTATGAGCGTGTGCTTGGGATGAAGCTCCGTTCCCCCGTTAAACCGGGCAGCGGAGCGATTATGATTATGGGTGACGGCGGATGGCTGTTTCTGCTTCCGAGTCCCAATATGACTCCGCTTACGTTCGAAACGACAGGCTGGGCCGAGGATGGAGAAACGTTCGAGATGTTTCCGCTATGCTTTGAGACCGAAGATATTCAGTCACTGTATTCTTCCTTGAAGGAGGCAGGCACATGGATAGAGACGGAGATTCGGGATGAGGGAAGCTGTGGGCTTCAGCTGAATTTCAAGGATCCGGACGGAAACAAATATCAAGTGTGGCAACAGCCGTAAACATATAGGGGTAACCCTCGCGTACACAGAAACGTCTGAGTAGTGACGTTTCTGTGTACGCAAGGTGAAACTCAAATTAGGGATTGACAATATCAACTGTATCAAATAACATTACAGTATCCTTCTTGATGGGGAGTTATGTTATGAACAGTGAATTTACGGTAGCCGTCCATTGCTTAGTGTTTTTGGCCTATTTGCCTGATCATATGGCGAGCAGTGAGTTAATCGCACGAAACGTATCTACAAATCCGACCCGTATTCGCAAAGTAATGAGCTTGCTGCGCACTCATGGCTTCGTGAAAACAAAAGAGGGTGTTGGCGGAGGTTATTTATTAAGCTGTGAGCCTGATGAGGTTACTCTCGGTCAAATATATCGTGCTATTTCCACTGGAAAATTGAAGCCGCATTGGTGTTCAGGCAATCAAGAGGATGCCTGCCTCGTTTCAGCGAATATGGAGCATGTGATGGATGATATCTTTACTGAAGCAGAGACTCACTATGAGCTGTGTTTGGAACGAACTACGATTCAATCCGTTTTAGACAAAGTGAAAAAATGCAAACAAGTATAATAAACGCCATCCGTGCGTTTTTTATTGTTATTAATGTATTTTTTATAAATACAGTTTGAGCGTGCTTCATACCGACAATACTAAACGATCATTAACAAAAAAGAAGGTGAATACCGTGCCAACGGAAACGCATAAAATTCAAGCTTACGATATTCCATTGTCGGTTCTCGATGTCTCTCCGATTGTCGCCGGAGGCTCCGTCTCCGAATCGCTAAGCAACACACTTGACTTAGCTCGCCATGCAGAGAAATGGGGTTATAACCGCTACTGGCTGGCGGAGCATCATAACGCACCGAGTATCGCCAGCTCGGCTACATCGATTGTGATTGGTCACGTTGCGGCAGGCACTTCGTCGATCCGTGTAGGCTCTGGCGGTATTATGCTGCCGAACCATGCGCCGCTTGTCATTGCCGAACAATTCGGCACCCTTGAATCGCTGTTCCCTGGCCGAATCGATCTTGGCCTTGGCCGCGCTCCCGGTACTGATGGACTTACGGCTGCGGCACTTCGAGGGAACCGTGGAAGCAACGGACATGATTTTCCGGAACAGCTGGCAGAACTCCGTGCATTTCTTGACCCGTCTAGCGCTGAGGTTGGTAAGCCTGTCAGGGCAATTCCGGGAGAAGGTCTGAACATTCCGATTTGGCTGCTCGGCTCGAGTGATTTTAGCGCCATGCTGGCTGCGCAGCTTGGATTGCCGTTTGCTTTTGCCGGACATTTCTCGCCAACGTTCACCGTTCCGGCTATGAATTTGTACCGCAGCAACTTTAAGCCTTCGGCTGTGCTGGATAAGCCGTACGGCATAGTGGCCGTAAACGTAATTGCAGCAGATACGGATGAGGAAGCGGCTTACTTGGCTACTTCGATGCAGCAGCTCTTTCTGTCCTTCATTCGGAATACCCGTGGTCCTTTGCCGGCGCCCGTACGCGATATGGACAAAATTTGGAGTGAGCAAGAAAAGGCGGCACTGCAGCAGCAGTTAGGATCTTCAATTACAGGTGGTCCAGAAACGGTTAAAACTAAGCTGAAGCAATTTATTGAAGCAACTGGAGCGGATGAAATTATGGTTGCTGCCCATATTTTTGATCACAAGGCTCGTTTGCGTTCTTATGAAATTGTAGCAGGAAACTAAAAGAGATTAGATAGGGTGGATATGTAAATGGCAAAAACGGCAAAAGGGAATAAGCAGATGCTATTCCTGATGATTAATATGTTTATTGCGATGCTTGGCATCGGGCTTATAATTCCCGTTCTGCCCGAGTTTCTCAAGGAATTCGGTGCTGGCGGCAAAACGGCTGGCTATCTCATTGCAGCCTTCGGAGTCACGCAATTTATTTTTTCACCGATAGCAGGCGAACTTTCTGACAAATACGGACGTAAAATTATGATCGTAGAAAAAGCTAATTAATTGGACTTTCCTACTATCGGCAGCTGCACTTATTCTTATGCTGCTTTCCGGTAATTTTATCTATGTGCTTATTCTTACCGCCTTCTTCTTCACGCTTACATCGGTAATGCGTCCGGCAATTAATACGCTGTTGTCCAAATCGGCAGGAGATGAGCAGGGGCTTGTAGCAGGCATGAACAATGCGTATATGAGTCTTGGCAATATTTTCGGTCCGGCAGTGGCAGGCACGATTTACGATGTTCATATTAATGCACCGTATACGCTTGGAGCTATCGTGTTAGTGATCAGTTTGTATCTGTCGATGCGGCGCGGCGGCAAAATGAAGACCGCAGTAGTAAGCGCAGCATAAATGGATTTAACTACAAGAAAGAGTGCAGACCGGTAACGTTCTGCACTCTTTCTTTGTATTTGTACGAATTGCCCGAGCATTCCATTACTCGACAGGAGGCCATAAATCTCTCTTGAGCTGGCGTATCGAATAGCCAAAATCCATTTGCAGATGCGGATAATCCGGGAAGTTTTCCCAATCCCCGCCCCAGGAGAAGCCCAGTCGCTTGGCTATCTCCACAACCTCAATCCAATCCGCTTGTCCGTTTTTGTTTCCGTCATATTCCATATCCCAAATAACGGCGCCTTTCTTGGTCTTCAAAGCAAAGTCGATAGCAAGTCCATAATTATGGTATGAGTTTCCGCCTTGCACTTGTGTAACGACCGGACCATCCTCCGAACGTCCACGAGCATATAACGCATCCTGTTCCTCGCTTGACCGGAAGCCATCGGTAATAAGGATTGTTATTCCTATTTTACTCGTTTCAGCCATCAGCTCCGTTTGTTTGACAAGCACAATCGGGTGCAGAGCGGTGATAGGCGGAGCGGGAACAATTTCAAGGTCTGGTTTGAACGGGTCTGATGTACCTGATGCATCGAACCATTTCCAAACGATTGCAGCCGCAAAAGCTAAGATTATCAGTATTAACCATTTATTTCGTTTCCGTTTATTTTTGGCGGTTATATTCGGATTCATCCGTCCGGCCGGTACTTGATTAGGTAATGGATTGCGCTCCAGCATGTCTGTTCTCCTCTTATGATCTATCCGCTTATCTTATCATATTGGATTAACGGATGCGCTAGTCTTGAGTAGGGGAATGAATGTCAACAATTGACTTTTCGTTAGTTTAGTTCTAAACTGATAACAATAACGAAGGTGTGAGGTGGACAAATGGAACCTAATAATTCGGAACCCTTCTTATCAAAACGCGACGAGCGGTTAGGCTTAATGATATGGTATCGCTTATCGCGGGTTTATAACCAAAATATTCGAGATACGCAACAGCATTTGAAAAAGTGGAACTTGTCTGCCGCCCAGTTCGATATGCTTGCTCAAGTAGGCGCGCATGACCGTCTGACGCAGCAGCAGCTGGCTGATAAGCTTTTTGTGACGAAAGGGAATATTACGCAATTACTTAGCAAGCTTGAGGATTTGGGCTGGGTGAAGCGGGAGCAAGAGTGGAAAACCAAATACGTCTCCCTTACGGCAAAAGGCAGAGCGCTATTTAATGACGTTGTTCCTGTGCAAGAGCAGTTCCAAGCATCTCAATATAATGGATTGAACCGGGAAGAGAAGAAGCAGCTGGTCGATCTGCTCAAAAAAATTCAAAACTAACTCTTTAAGGAGGCTTTTTATATGCAGCTCAAAGGCATTCACCACGTATCCGCGATTACAGGCACAGCTTCTGAAAACTTCAATTTTTACACGCAGCTATTAGGTCTTCGTCTGGTCAAAAAAACGGTCAATCAGGATGAGACCTCGGTATACCACTTGTTTTACGGGGATGAGAAGGGGAATCCGGGAACGGAGTTAACATTTTTCGAATTTCCGATGACCGGCAAAAACCGGGCAGGAACAAGCAGCATCTCCTCCTTGTGGCTTCGCGTGGCGAGTGATGAGGCTCTGCGATACTGGAAGGAACGATTCGAGCAATTCAGCGTGGACCATGATGAAATGATCGAACGCGCAGGCCGGAATACAATAGCCTTCAGAGATTTCGAGGGGCAGCGTCTCGTACTGGTATCGGATGAGCACAACGAAGGGGTTAAAGGCGGTATCCCATGGAATAAAAGCACAGTACCTGCCGAATACGGCATTCTTGGATTAGGCCCGGTTCAACTGACAGTGAAGGATCCGGCCCCAACAGTTCTCGTATTGACGCAATTGATGGGCTTCCGGCAAAAGGGTCAATATCCGTCCACAATAGCAGGCCAGCCGGATATTTTCGTATTTGAAACAGGCGAAGGCGGAAGCGGCGCCGAGGTTCACATTGAGGAGCGGCATGATCTGCCGCGCGAGCAGCAGGGCCACGGCGGCGTTCACCATGTGGCGTTCCGCGTCGATAACGATGATGAGCTTCGCGAGTGGATCGAGCATATCCGCGGCGTTCACATTCCAAATTCAGGATTTGTTGACCGTTACTACTTCCGCTCGCTTTATTTCAGGGAACCAAACGGCATTCTTTTTGAGCTGGCTACGGATGGACCAGGCTTTGATACCGATGAGGACATCAACCACTTAGGGGAGTCGCTCGCTTTGCCGCCATTCTTGGAGCCGAATAGAGCTCAAATCGAAGCGAGATTGAAGCCTTTGCATACGAAGCCGTTGCAGGGGTAATGAAGAGGAGTTAAACTACAAGTAAGCAAATAAAAAATAGGACGAAGAACGTCCCGTAATCCCTGGCTACCAAGGGATGCGGGACTTTTTTTGTGCTGGGAGGCTGACAAAAAGATAGAACTGCTCTGCAGCGAATGATTGGTTATGATAAAGTAGTATTAGTTCGCTTTAACCATTGTCGTAGAGAAGAATAGGAACGTTATATTTGTTTCGTTGGCACATCAGCAGCTTGTTCTACGTATACATCAAGATAGACGCTCTGTGGCAGCCTGCTGCTTGAATCAGTCCAAGATTAGTGAAGGTATAGGCTGCTGAAGGTTGTACCTTAGGAGGTGCTTTAGAGATGAGCGCGGATTGGATAAAGGCAGATGAGCCGCTCCGCTGCCTTACGGTGACCGGTAGCGAACGGAATGAAGCAGTTGTCATTTCCGGCTTTTCAGAAGGTCTTCACTGTATCGGAATTGGTACCGATGCGGCTGTATTTACGTATGATCAGACACCAGGTTATGCATTTAAAGTATACTCGGATCTTGCGCTTGAGAAGAAAGAGACCGAGAGACGCGTGTACGAACGACTTGAAGGTATCTCGTTTTTTCCCCAGTATTACGGGGTGGGCAAACATTATTTGGTTATGAGCTATGAACCGGGGATTACTTTACATGATTGCCTGCTTGAGGGTGTACCGGTACCGGAACAGGTGATCCATGACGTGGAAGAAGCACGCGAGCTAGTAAGAATGCGCGGCTTGAATCCGCGCGACATTCATTTGAAAAACGTTATTTTGCAAAACGGGCGCGGCAAAGTGCTGGACGTTTCCGAATATGCGCTAGAGGGTGACGACAAGCGCTGGGAGCACTTGGTCTGGGCTTACCGCATCTTTTATCAGAGCGTTGAAGGTAAAAAAATTCCAGGATGGGTACTTGAATCGATTAAAAACGGGTATGTTAAACTGGATCAAGCGAATCTAAGCCTTGACGATTTTGCGCAGCGAATCAGTCAACTGTTCTCTAGATTTTTAAAATAAGTTTATTCAGTTGACCGCCATTAAAAAGTTCTACTTGAAAATTTATACAACCGTTTATATAATAAACGCATATCAAAACTGATGACTGATGGAGGACCCCCGACCGATGAAGTAAGAACACGATTCCTGTAAACAACTTGTCTAAGTACAAGCGGCGTTCTCGGTAGCGAGAACCGGTCAGGGATACGTGTGTCGATTTGGGGACTTATGTGAAGTCATTCAGCTGCGATAGAAACGAGATGTACAGCCGCTAACATGTGGCCTTAGGCATCCGTTATTTTCGTTTAACTGATGTTCCCCTACGTATTCGACCGTGTGCCGCTGGCCACGGTTTTTTATTTTGCAATATGAAATGGGGAATGTTCCTTGATGCTGGTAAAAGTTAAGAATGTAAATAAAGAATGGGATGGCGTGAAGCTGTTCGAGCAAGTGACGTTTGAGGTGAAAGAAGGAGAACGGCTGGCGTTGTTTGGGCGTAATGGAGTCGGCAAAACGACACTGCTGCAAGGATTGACCGGACGGCTTCCGTTCGATGGCGGAGATATCCAGCGCTTGCTGCCTATAGAGGAATGGGGCTGGCTCGACCAGCAGGCGCAGACGGATTCATCGTTAACGCTGCTCGAATTCGTTCAAGCGGGTTCAGCTGAATTGTTCCGCTTGAAACGGGAGCTTGCGGACTTGACTCTTCGGATGCAAGAACAGGAAACGGGCGAGGAAATGCTTAATCGCTACAGCGAGCTGTACGAAAGATACGCGCAGCTAGATGGATACGGCTGGGAGATGAAGGCGGAAAGATGTTTAAGGCAATTAAGTTTTGACACAGAATTATGGAACATACCATTCACGCAGTTGAGCGGCGGTCAAAAGACAAAAGCTCAGCTTGCTTCCCTCATGGTCCGGGAACCGAAGCTTATTGTGCTCGACGAACCTACGAACCATTTGGATTCGGCTGCGCTCGATTGGCTTGAGCAATGGGTACAAGTGTATCCGGGAACGGTCGTGTATGTATCGCATGATCGAACGTTTATTGACCGTACGGCAACAACCGTTCTTGAGCTCGAGCGGAACGGCTGCCGGCGATACCCGGGAGGTTATACCGAATATCAGACACAGAAGGAGCTGGAGCTGCGGACGCAGGAGGCGCTGTACAAGAAGCAGGAGCAAGAGCGTGAGAAGCTGCTCGAGAGCATTCGCATGTATTCGGAATGGTTCCAGCAAGCGCATAAAGCGGCGGGGCAAAATGATTTCTTGCGTTCCAAGTCGAAGAAAAATGTATCGCGCATGCATGCGAAGGAATCAGCGATTGAGCGGCTGGACCGCGATAAGGTGCAGAAGCCTCGTGAGGAAGCGCAGCTCCGCATGCAGCTCGAGACGGATGGGTTTGCTGCCGCTACGCTGCTGCGTATGGAGGACGTCGGTTTTGCCTATGCAGATCGGGATGCATTGATCAGCCATCTTAGCTTTTCCATTGATCGCGGAGATCGAGTTGCCGTATTGGGACCGAATGGAGCCGGTAAGTCGACCTTGCTGAAGCTGGCGACGGGAAGCTTGGCTCCGATTACCGGGAAGGTCAGCATTCATCCGCAAACGCGAATCGGTTATTTTGAGCAGGAACTAGGTAAGCTGAACAATGAAGAAACGATTTTGGATAGCCTGCTTATGCTGCCAGGCATGACTCAATCGCATGCGCGGACGATTCTCGGCTGTTTTCTGTTTCCGAAAGAAGACGTGTTCAAACGAATCGGTGATTTAAGCATGGGCGAGAAATGCAGGGTAGCCTTTCTGAAGCTGTTTTTTGGCAAGGCGAATTTACTCGTACTGGATGAACCGACGAATTATTTAGACGTCAGCACGCGCGAGCGGGTAGAGGAGGCGCTTCAGCATTATCCGGGCGCCGTTCTTCTCGTGACGCATGACCGTTATCTGGTCCGCAAAGGGGCTAACCGACTGCTCATAATGGATGGAAAGAGCGAGCCTAGTTTGTTCCCCGGAACGTACGATGAGTACTGTTCAAAGGATCGCAGCCGTGCCCTTTCGCCGGAGGAGCAGCTCGGGCAGAACGAACGGGAGAGGCTGCAGCTGCAATTGGCGCAATTAATCGGCAGCATGCAGCCGGAAGATCCTGCGGAGCAGCTGCTGCTTATGCAGGAAATTCGCAGGCTGCGCAAGCAAATTAGCGACTTTGCAGGCTAAAACAAGGCAGCGTAAAGGCGGCCATACGGGAGCAGACTCTTGTATGGCCGTCTTTCAACCGAGTATGGAATGTTAGTAACAAAAGAAGAGTAAATGTCGTCTACATAATTATGGGAAATAAATAGATGGGAAATGAGAATTCATGGATTCTAAGGTAACGCGAACGGGAAATGCTCCACCTATTTTTACCCAGCCATGCACTGTTAAAGCATTTAGCGGGAAAACCCGGCGTTAATCAAGGGAGTAATCACTTCTAGA
>JBNJJW010000037.1:0-57789 GCA_051750645.1 Bacillota bacterium
AGTAAGAGGTCAATTCAGAGTGAATTAGACCAAAAAATTCCCCTAATGTTCGGTTACTTCCACCAACTAAATGAATAAGACCACAAATTACCGCTATATAGTCTCGCCTTGTGCACTTTGGATTTATTGCGCCTTGAAAGAACGGACGAGCGTGTTGAGCAGCTCAGTCGGCAGAAAGGGCGCCAGTCCAGAAAGCTGCACAGGTGTAAGGTTTTCGAGATCCATACGTTCGATAAGTTGGGATATTTCAACGAACGGTGCTAACGCATGAACGGTGCCCCAATCAAGACTAGATTCCTCTACGTGATCTAATAACCGCCTCAGCACGTCTTGACCAAGAAACGGAGCGATAGCGATGATCTCGTTGGCATGGAAGGCAGTATCTCCTATTTTATCGACCAGTTCTTCTAAAGCAGATCTCCCGATAAAGGGGGCCAGCGCATGCAAATCCGACCAACTAATTTCATCGTCTATTTGTCCAACCATCTCCTCCAGCGTTTCTTTGGGGAGAAACGGAGCTAGGCTCTTTACATGATTGATTGTAAATTGTTTTTGTATTAACTGTTCTTCAGAAGGAGCCGACGATATTGCTAACGATTCAGTTGGTGCAGGCTCACCGGAATTACTGAATGAAGGTTTAGAACTAGCGATTACGCGGGCTTCTCCGCCATTCAAAAGTGTATCAATTGAAACGTTAAGCAGCTCGGCTAGACCGGGTAGAAGCGCAACGTCGGGAAGTGATTCTCCGCGTTCCCACTTGGATACAGCCTGATGGCTAATCGTGAGCAGACCAGCCAGCTCAGCTTGGGTGAAGTCCATGCTCTTTCTCCGTTCAGAAATGAATGCTCCGACTTTTTGCATATCCATAAAGGTGTGCCTCCAATGTAAGGTTTGCAAAACCGCGCGATTTGCTGTATCCAACGTACCAAAGCCAATATCCAATGCCAATCAGCGGTTGGTTGAAAAGCATAACGAGCAACGTACAATCCCATTCAACCAGCGGTTGAATGGGAGTTAAGGTTTGCATAAATCAGAGCTTTGCTCCTCGAAAGGGCGAGCGCATCAATGCTTGTATTTTTTCTCGCGTTTTTCTCCTAATCAAGCTTTATCCTTAGGCATGGGTGCAAGGTTCCGCAACTTTTTCTTTGCGTAAAATTCAGCCGCTTTATGGCGGTTGCCGCAAACTTCCATGCTGCACCATCGTCTCTTGCCGCTCTTGGATGTATCTAAGAAATGTAGGATGCATTCTTCATGTTCGCACTTCCGAATTCGGTCTGTAGGATAGGTGTCTAATGTATCGAAGATAGAGCGTATTACTCGATATAGCACTTGATCGACAGTAGTTTTCCCTTCATAGTTCAGGGAAGGTTGCCCTTCTATACTGGTAACAACAGTAACTATGGATAATTGTTCGGCTCGTTCTTTAAGAGAGATAAATACATCTTCTGAAAGCTTGGCTTGATGTTCCAAACTGGATAGCACCTCCATGCAAATTCTTCGGAGGGATGTGAGTTCGGCGCAGATTTGGCTGAGCGAATCAGAACCTGGCGGAGAGTCATGCAACCGCAGCAGGTGATTGGCGTCTAACCAATGGAGAGTGTTTGTCTGATCCATTAGAACATCTTGAAGCTGTTTATTGTGAATGAAGCGGGTATTGACCAAGTTCAGCCATGTGCTTCCCCCTAGCAAAAAGAGAGAGTGATCCATCATTAACCATCTCCTGTAATTCTGGTTGGGATAAAGGGATTAAATCATAGTGTAATCGTATCCTTTACCTCTAAAATTGCCAATTTCATCGTATTTTTGGCGGCAGTTCTTAAGCGATCGAGAAGGTTTGGCGTCTGTTGGTAGACGGGCGGGTGGTGGATAGTTCCGTAATGAATAGGTACAAGTGTGTTCGCCCCCAAAATATTTGCGGCAGATACTGCTTGTTCAGGTGTCAGACAAATCGGTTGCCCGCTAGGGGTGAGCCCTGGAAGTTCAATGACAGCTCCGTTTACAGGCAAGCACGCCGCATCGAAAGGACCGAATGTCTTGGCAAATTTCCACCAGTAACCATGCCATAAGGTGTCACCACAATGAATCACTTTTTTCTCCCTATCCTCTACAATCCAGGCCACTTGAGGATCTCCTACCCCATCGACGGATTGGGCAGCTGTGACGGTAAACGCCCCTACTTGGAACGAATCTTCAGGGAAAACCCCACGAATGTCTTTCAATTTGCCAGAGTTAGTGAGATTATGAGCTTCCGCAGGAACGTATACAGGAATATCTTCTCCATAATAAGTCGCAATAGCTTCAGGGTCAAAGTGATCGCCGTGTTGATGCGTAATTAGGACTGCAGCCACTGCCCCGAATTCATCCAACGGATAGAGCGAATCGTGAGGCTGGCCAAATTTGGATGGAAAATTAAACAACGGATCGATCACTATTGCGGTTGTTCCGGATATCAAACGAATACCTGCCCATGGGAGCTTCTGAATGTTCATTGCAACTCATCCCTTTCTGTTTTTTATAACCTACATACCAATTTATTAATGGTTATATTTGCATCATACTGCAAATGTATATAACCTGTAAATGGTTTTTTAAAGGTTATAACTAAAAGGTAAAAAGACTGTCGTAGACTTGGAGCGGAAGAAACTGTAAAATCATATTTGCGTGTACCGAAATAAGGGAGAGAGGGAGAATATCATGTCTTTTGTAACACGCTTGAGATGGTTTTTCAAAGATAGATGGGGCAGCTATGCGATTGCCGTCGGGTTAATGTCGCTTGTCAGCCTGCTGTCGACGATACCGCCGAATTTAATCGGCAAAACGGTCGACAATATTAAGGACGGGCAGCTAACGGCCTCCGGATTAACGCAGACGGTCCTGCTTCTTATCGGGCTTTCCTTACTTCTATACGTGATGGTTTATATATGGATAACAACGTTGTTCGGTAATTCCGCACTTATAGAGAAGCTGCTAAGAGGAAGGCTGCTCGCTCATTTGACGAAGATGACGCCGGCTTTCTTCCAGCGCAACAGTACGGGACAGCTGATGGCATTAGCTACCAATGATATATTAGCGATTGGACAAACCGCTGGTTACGGCGTCATGACGCTCGTTAATACGCTCGTTGGAGCTTCGGTTGTCGTCGTGATGATGATCTCGCTGGTCAGCTATAAATTAATGATAGCGGCGTTAATTCCGCTGCCTCTTCTTGCAGTAGTGATAAACAAGCTGGGCAAAAAAGTAAGAACCCGTTTCCTCGATGCCCAAGCGTCCTTCGGAAAAATGAACGACCACGCGCTTGAGTCTATATCGGGTATCCGCGTCATTCGTTCCTATGTTCAGGAGAATAATGATTTAGAAGCGTTCGATAAGGTTACCTCGGAGGTTATGGACAAGAACAAGCGGGTATCGATACTTAACGCACTTTTTCAGCCTCTTATTTCCTCGATCGTCGGAGTAAGCTACTCCATTGGCATTGGGTATGGCTCTTATCTTGTCTTTCAAGATGAAATTTCGTTAGGTCAGCTTATCTCTTTCAACATTTATTTGGGCATGCTAATTTGGCCAATGATTTCTTTCGGCGAGTTTATTAATGTGCTGCAGCGGGGAAGCGCCTCGGCCGACCGTTTGGATACGGCCTTGTCGCAAAAGCCGGATTTGCAGGATGCCGATAAGCCGGTAGCCATTGAAGTTCCGACATCTATTGAAATGAAACACTTAACGTTTACGTATCCAACGGCCAGTCAGCCTAGTCTCGATCATGTTTCCTTCCGTTTGGAGCGGGGGCAGACGCTTGGCATTGTAGGAAAAACGGGAAGCGGGAAGAGTACGCTGCTCAAGCAGCTGCTTCGCCAATATCCGGTCGACCGGGAGAAGCTGATCATAGCCGGCGTTCCAGTCGAACGAATTGCTATAGATCAGATGAAGCGTTGGATTGCCTACGTACCGCAGGAGCATTTGCTGTTATCGAAATCGATACGGGACAATATCGCGCTTGGCAAGCCGGATGCGTCGCCGGATGAGATCGCAAGAGCGATACAAATGGCTTCTTTTACCGAGGATATTGCGCAAATGCCAGAAGGACTGGAGACGATTGTAGGGGAAAACGGCGTCATGCTCTCCGGCGGGCAGAAGCAGCGGCTGGCTATTGCCAGGGCGCTTCTCATAGACTCGGAAATTTTGCTGCTGGATGACTCCTTATCGGCTGTCGATGCGCGAACCGAAAGCCGTATCCTCCATCACATCCGGCTCGAGCGTGCAGGCAAGACGACACTGATATCGACGCACCGTCTCTCCGCGGTCAGCCATGCGGACTGGATAATCGTTTTGAACGATGGACGAATTATAGAAGAAGGCACGCATGATGAGCTGATGCTGTTCGGCGGCTGGTACAAGGAACAATGGGAGCGGCAGCAGATGGAAGCGAGTTTGGAAGAATGAGGAGGCTCTAAAATGCCAAAGCAATCGACGGCGAGAAGACTATTCGCATATGCTCTCGTCTACAAGTTTAGAATTATTGGCGCGCTGCTAATTCTTTGCTGTGCGGTAGGCGCTGAGCTGGGCGGACCCTTTATTATCAAAACGATTATAGATAAACATTTGGCTACCGACACAGGGGAACTGGTGCCTGTGCTTTGGTTGATAGCCCTTTATATGGGACTGCTGCTTGTTGCGAGTTTAGGGAATTTTACGCAATCCTACTTGCTGCAGTCTACCGCTCTGCAGATCATTAAAAACATGCGGATGGACTTAATGCGGCATATCCAGCGGATTCCGCTGCGTTATTTTGACAATACGCCGATTGGGCAAATCGTATCGAGAATAGCTAACGACACGGAGGCTGTCCGGGATTTGTTTATGAGCTTTATGGCAACCTTCGTCGTGAGCTTTGTACAGCTTGTCGGTATTTTTACGGCGTTGTTTATTTTGGATGTGCGGCTGGCTTTGTTCTGCTTGCTTCTTCCTCCGATTTTCGCACTGATTATGGTTATTCATTTAAAATACTCCAAGGGGTATATCACGGTTATGCGCGCCCGGCTCAGTGACATGAACGCGATGATTAATGAATCGATCGCCGTTATGCCGATTATTCAAGCTTTCCGTCGTGAGAAGCTGACGGTGGATGAGTTCGAGGTGATGAATGAGGACCGTTATGTGAACCAAATTAAACAATTTAGAGTATTCTCTCTCTCCTCCCGTAATATCGTCGGGACAATCGGCAGCCTGGTGACAGCCCTTGTCATATGGTATTTTGGCCGGGCGTCGCTGGAAGGCGTTATTTTGTTCGGTGTGTTTTTCGCTTTTATCGATTATTTGGGTCGTATCTTCCAGCCGATTATCGGCATTTTCGATCAGCTGACGAATGCGCAGAGAGCGTTTGTTTCCGCTGAGAAGGTGTTTGCGATTTTGGATTTGGAGGGCATGGAGGTCGAGCAGGCCGACCAGGTAAAGCGTCCGGAAGGTATAGTGAAATTTGATAACGTCACGTTTGCTTATAAAACAGGAGAAAATGTGCTAAAGGGTATTTCGTTCGAGGCCCGCCGAGGAGAGACGGTCGCGTTAGTCGGCCACACAGGTTCAGGGAAAAGCTCGATCATGAATCTTCTTCTTGGCTTCTATGAACCGGACAAAGGTACGATCTCGATTGACGGTCAGGATATCTCCGAGCTGTCCAAGCAGGCGCTGCGCAAGCATATGGGCATTGTACTGCAGGATCCGTTTTTATTTGCCGGAGATATTAAATTCAATGTGAGCCTCTATAATAAGGACATCTCGATCGATCGCGTAAAAAGCGTGCTGAAGGATGTCGGCGCGGCGCCTTTCATCGAGCAGCTGCCGGGCGGTTATGACGAGCAGGTAGTGGAGCGGGGAAGCACGTTGTCTTCAGGCCAACGGCAGCTCATTTCATTTGCCAGGGCGCTGGCGTTTGATCCATCGATTCTTATACTGGATGAGGCGACAGCGAGCATTGACAGCGAAACGGAAGGGCTCATTCAACAAGCGCTGCGAGTCGTCAGCGAAGGCCGGACAACGCTGGTCATTGCGCATAGGTTATCTACGATTCGTGAAGCGGATCTCATTCTCGTCCTCCATCGCGGTGAAATTGTCGAGCGTGGGACGCATGATACACTGATGGCGCTTGAAGGCAGGTACTACAAAATGTATCAGCTGCAAAAAGGCGAAAAGGCTCCTTCGGAAGCGTTAGAAGAGATGAAACACGCGTAATTGATGAAGAATCCCCTTACTAAGATAATGCAACCAGTCTTCTTACCGGATGGCGTGCATGTTTTGTAGTAAGGGGATTTTTGTTGCCATGCATGAACAAATGTTCATGTTTACTAGAGCTTAATTTCTTTTTGATGCTCTGAATACATTGTTTTATTACTCTATTAAAGGCATACGTTTCTATTTTTTACTATTTACGGATTGTGAGAGGAGAGAAAGTAAAAATGCAATACTGGATGAGACGCTTACAGAGACAAACCTGCTTGCTGTTGGCAGCGCTTATTTTAATTAGTGGTTCTTTAGGGAGCCTCGGTCAGCCGGTCAACGCAGCGGCGGCTGAGCATGTCGTGATTTCGCAAGTGTATGGCGGCGGAGGTAATGGCACGGGTGCGTCCTTTAAACAAGATTTCATTGAGCTATATAATCCGACGGATGAAGAGATTACCTTAGACGGGATGAAGTTGATTTATGCTTCGGCAACGGGAGCGTGGCCGACTTCTGGAAACAACCTTATGCCTTTGTCGGGGAAGATAGGGCCAGGTAAATATTATTTGACCCAGCAGGCTTCCGGAACGGATACAACTGTTCCCAACTTGCCAAGTCCGGATGCGACGGGAACTCTCAGCATGGCGGGAGCAAGCGGCAAGGTAAAGCTAGTGGATAGCGATGGTGCCGCCATTGATTTGGTTGGTTATGGCTCGGCTAATGAATTCGAGGGTACAGGTCCTACCGGCACACTGCTTACCAATGTTACAGCGGCTATCCGTAAGCCGTTGAATATTGCAGAAACAAGTAGAGATCAGGATACGGATGACAACAGCGTTGATTTTGCGACAGGTACTCCGTCTCCGCGCAACTCGGCTTACGGAAGTGTAGTAGAGAACGTACAAGCACAGCCGGGCACGGGGATCGTAGCGAAAGGCGATCAAGTAACATTGATGTCTCCGACTGCGGGGGCAAGTATTTACTACAGAGTTAATGCGGCTAGTCCTTCTGATGAATACGTACTGTATAGTACTCCTATTACGATTAATCAAGCCGCAACGATTGAGACTTATGCTGCCAAAGAGGGCATGACTAACAGCTCAAAGGTTTCTTATAATTATACGATTAGCGCTGTTACAACTATAGCCGAAGCACGTATTTTGGCAGATAATACGAACTCACTTATCGAGGGAATAGTTACTTACAAAGAAGTGACGGGCGGACAAGTCAATTTGTACGTTCAGGATGAAACAGCGGGCATCGTTGTACGAGGTCCTGGATTAACGGCTGAAACCGGAGATAAAATTAAAGCTTCAGGAACGGTGAAGCAGTATTTCGGATTGGCGCAGCTTCTAGTTGAAGCAAGCAACGTCACGATTACGGTAGAAGATGCAGGAGTTCCTGTAGGTCAGCTTATCCAATCAACGGGAATGGGAGAGAGCGTTGAAGCGGAATTCGTTTCGGTGGAAAACGTGACGGCAGGCGCATCGAATGCCTATAACGAATTCACGGTTACGGACGATAAAGGCACTTTTATTATTAAATCCCCTTTTCTCGAATCAGGCGAACAGTACGAGCGTATAAATGGCGTTGTTACTTTTGCTTTTAATAATTACATGCTAATTCCTCGCTCTTCTTCCGACGTTATCAAGAAAGTCGTTTCTGTCATAGCAAGTCCTTCACCGAGCGGACTTGTTCAAGCGGGAACGGCTGTAACGCTAAATACTCCTGCAGATGGTGGGAAGATTTATTATACGACAGATGGCAGCGAGCCAACGGCGGTTGAAGCGAATGAATATCAAACAGCAATAACGATTGCGACGGATACAATCATCAAAGCGATTGTGGTTGCAGGCGATGTAACAAGCGAAGTGTTCACTTTTTCGTATAATCTGCAAAAAACGTACGATAATCTAAAAATACATGATATCCAAGCTGCAACGCATCTATCTCCATATGCCGGCCATATGGTAACGGGGTTAGAAGGCATTATCACAATGAAAAGAAGCGACGGCAAATGGTTCCTTCAGGGGGCAGATGTGGACTCGGATGAGTTTGATTCCACATCGGAGGCTATTCTAATCCAGCCGAATATATCGGTCTCCGCGAATGTGGGGGATAAAGTTACGCTGGCAGGTACAGTGCATGAGGTAAAAGAAGAAGGCTATGCTGACGCGAAGGACTTGACGACGACACAAATTACCGCTTCAGCAATCTCGGTTCTTTCGAACGGCAATGATTTGCCTTTGCCGGTTATCATTGGCACAGATCGCATTCAGCCTACCAGCATCATTGATAATGACGGCATGAGAAAGTTTGATCCTGAAAAGGATGCATTGGATTTTTATGAAAGCCTGGAAGGCATGCGTGTCCAGTTGAATGATGCTCGCATCGTAGGCCCATTCAACTACGAAACGCCAGTTGTGCTGGGTGAACAGCCTGCTGCAACCGTTATGACACCATCCGGCGGCATCATATTGACGGGGAAAGGCCTTAATCCGCAACGTATTCTCATTGCAAAAGAGCCGGCCCAAAAAGTAAAAACAGGCGATAAGTTCAACGATTCGATTATTGGCGTTATGTCATATGATTTTAGCAACTATAAAGTTATTCCGGAAAGCTTGCCTAAAATAACAGTTAGCACGATCTCGAGAGAAGTTACTTCTCTAGAAGCTAGCGATGGTAAGCTGACTGTCGCTTCGTTCAATATTGAAAATTTCTGGAACAATCCAAGCAGAGCAGAAACAACCCGCAAAAATAACATTGCTAAATCAATTGTAACGAACTTGAAAAGTCCTGATATCGTCGCGCTTATTGAAGTACAGGATAACAACGGCACGAAGAATGACGGTACTACGGATGCGAGTGCAAGCTTCGAGGCGCTAATTGCAGCCATCTCGGCAAACGGCGGACCCGCATATAGCTACACCGATATAGCGCCTGTGAATAACGAAGATGGCGGAGCGCTTGGCGGCAATATCCGAGTCGGATACCTTTACAACCATGACCGCGTAACATTGGTAGAAAAGACACTTGGGAAAGGTGATGCAACGACGGCTGTTAGCTATGGGGCGGAAGGGTTGTCTCACAATCCGGGTAGAATCGATCCGACGAACGATGCGTTCGAGGATTCACGAAAGCCGCTTGCGGCTGAATTTGAATTCCAAAGCGAGAAGGTTGTTGTGATCGCTAACCACTTTAATTCCAAGGGAGGCGACGAAGCGCCTTTTGGAGCCGTGCAGCCGTTGCCGGAAATTTTGGGCAGTGAGGTGCAAAGGCACAAAATTGCTAAGGTCGTAAACAACTTTGTACAATCGATTTATGAAAAAAATGCGAAAGCAAACGTCATTTTACTCGGGGATTTGAATGACTTTCAATTTTCGAAGACGCTCGAGCTGACGAAGGGGAACAGGCTGACCAATTTAGTGGATGCATTGCCGGAGAACGAGCGTTATTCCTACGTTTATCAAGGGAATTCGCAGACTTTGGATCATATTCTGGTGGATAAGAAGCTGGCGAAATACTCGAGCCTTGATATCGTTCACATTAATGCCGACTTTGATGCATCACAAGGGCGCGTTAGCGACCATGATCCTTTGCTTGTTCAAGTGGATCTCGCTGCTAAGAAGAAGTGCCTTTTACAATGACGCTCTAGCATGTAAACGATACGTATGCCCTTGGAGACAGTTGCTAAGCGTTTGTTGCGGCGTACAAAGCGAGTCTTATCGAAGGCAGGGGCGGCAACCGTTTCAACCCGCAATTGAAAAAAGCATCCCCTTCCATATCGAAACGAGTGGGAGGGGATGCTTTATTGCGTTGTTTTCATAACCGATCAATTCACGGCAAGATATTTGCTGGAGCGGGATTAACTTCAACTGAAATGTGGATAACCTGCTCCGGCATATAAATGAATGAGGTGATTACTTATCTAAAGGAGTTTTTATGGATTATATATGGAGGTTTTTATTGCAGCTTTTTAACTTCCTTTTTATATTCCCAGCCATCCTTTTTTCCGTTCTCGTATTGTCTTTAACAGATTCTTGGAAATCAGGAACGGTGATGTTAGTTTCATCCCTGATTCTCAAAATTGTTGTGCATATTCATTGTATGAGCATACCCACTTCCCGAAGAAAAAAGGAGATCTTTCTAAGTAATGAGGAACGTAGAGCCATGGAAGCTATATTTAATAATCAGACTCCACCGCCGTTGAGTGATATTTATCGTGAAATAGGTGCTCAGAATTTGGAAAACGATATATGGATCGGATCCGCACTTGAACGAGAATCTGAACATCATCCAAAGTCTTACCGTTCGTTCAGGGACAAGGGTAACCGTACATGCCATTTTCGTAAAAACTGCAAGGAGCTCCATTGTGAGTGCTGTGATCAATGTCCGGAATTTCGGGGCTATCGATGATTGAATCCAAAGATTTCTGATATAAAATTTTTTTAATGCCACTTCCGTGTGCGTCTGCGGGGGTGGTTTTTTTAAGTTTAAAAGGAACTACTATGATATGGAACTTAGCTATATTGGATTTCTTCCAGCGTAGGAAAAAGAGATAGTTTGCGTACTGATCTATATTGGATTTTGTACAGTAAAATTAGATGAAATCAGCTTAAATCAGTAATTCGGAGGAAAATCGAGCTTCTACATTGTAGGAAATCCAATATAGAGCACATGCATAGGCTGAAAAGCCGGAAGTTACTGTAATTATCCAATATAGTCCACTTTGCCTTCATTCACTCAACTGTCCCATGGGCTGTGTTGGATTTGGGAGACTGTCGATTCATTCGAATAGTGGTACAAAGGATAATGGGAATAAATGGCGCTATATCCTCTATTTCTGCTTGACCGACTAAAATAGAGGAAAAATATGGCGTTATTCTGCGGTTTTAGGTGAGTAAGAGGTAATTCAGCCTGAATAAGACCAAAAAATTCCCCTATTGTTTGGTTACTTCCATCAACTAAATAAATAAGACAACAAATTACCGCTATTTACTCTCGCCTTGCGTGCTATGGATAGTTAATCGACAGTCTCTTTGGTGCAGTAAAACGCATGACCGTCATGTTATAATTGCCCTATCACGAGGGTGCCTGAAGGGCTGCCTTCCTATTCTAAAGTAATAAGTAATTGAGATGTTTATTTGCTTAAACTTACTGATTTTTAAAGAAGTCATCGAGAACGGAGAAATCGCGAAGCGGGGAACCCATGAGGAGCTGCTGGCGAGAAAAGGCTAATACGCAGAAAAAAATTTGCATCTCGTGCATTTTGAGTTCAGATATTGATCAGAGGCTGCATCTATATAGTAGACGCAGCTGTAGGAGAGAGTTCAATGCATGAAAGAGAGTATATAATCGAGCCTGAGCCTGAGGAACAGCTGGTTATAAGGGCTTGCGGAGGCGACGAAGAAGCTTTCACTGAGCTCGTGCGGCGACACCGCGGGAAGGCACTCACATGGGTTGCCGGGAAAGTGCGGGATCGCTATCTTGCAGAGGATATCGTGCAGGAAGCGATGCTGAATGCATTTCTGCATCTCGGTTCTCTTTCGGACCGTTCCAGGTTTGTTCCCTGGCTGTATCAAATCGTCCGAAATCAAACATTGATGAAGCTGAGGAGCGGCGTCTACAAACGGGAGGACGTTAATGCGGTTATTGATGTGGAGGACGCTTTCCAGCCGGACTTAACGCGATTAGCGGAAGCGAGGGAGTTTGAAGAGGAAATTAGCAGCTGGCTGCAATGTCTCTCGGAGAAGGAGAGGGAAGTATTCGACGCTCATTTTTTGCGGGATCTTACGGCTTCAGAAATTGCCTTGCAGCTCAAGACGACGACGGATAGCGTCTACCATACGTTGTCCAGAGCAAGGTACAAGGTGAAGGAAGAGCGTCAGCGCCTTTTCACGAAGGCATACATTTTGGAACGTAAGGAGCCCGCAGCCGCGGAGCGTTTAAGCGTTGAATTAAAACGAAAGAGCCGAAAAACGGTATGGAAGCAGTGTCTTAATTCATTTGCAGGCGCGGTATATAACGTACTGCCGAACGTCATGGAGTCGAGCCTCTCGTTATCTGAGGTTATGGGCTTAACGGGTCAAGCTTTCCGGTTATCGGTGGATACGGAGCAGGTAGATCGTTCCGGCCCGTTTATGTATTTCTGGGAACCTGTCTTCCGGGAGGGGCTCGCTAATATAGGCTTGTCCTGCGAGATGTCCGGAGACGGCGGAATCGCTCCGTCGCCTTTCATGCTGCGGGGAAGCATCGAGCATATCCAAGAAACCATAGGGGAAGGAAAGCCGGTTATAGCATGGGATTTGTTCACTTCAGAGTTCGGTGTGGTTTATGGATTTGACGAAAAGGAGCAGCTGCTGTTTGCGGAGGATTCGCGCAAAAAGCAGGCCATTCCTTACGAACGGCTAGGCAATGGCGCTTCGCAGGGGTTGTTTGTCCTTTCCTTGAATGCTGCCGGGGACCAGCCCGATTATAGAATGGCGGTAAAGAAGGCTTTGCAAATGGCTGTTAGACACGCATTCCGTGAGCGTACCTTTATCGGTTATGCTTGCGGTATAGCGGCATATGATGCCTGGAAGGCAGCTCTTCTGCGAAAGAGCTTCAATCCTATCGGCCATGAATATTGCGCGAGGTTGGCTGCTGATTCAAGGCGTCATGCGGCTAATTTTTTGCAGCAAATAAGTAAGCTTGAAGGAAGCGGCAGCCTGCTGGATAGGCTATCGCATGAAGCTGCTGCGTGCTATCGGAGCGCTGCGGATTCGTTTACTGCACTTAGCGTCAAACAAGATATTCCGTTCATTGAAGCTGCAAAAAGGAATGAAAAGGAAGGACTGCGTATTCTTCAACAGCTTATTACATGCTTGTAATATTGAAAAGAGGTGTCTGCCCATGGAACGATTGGACAAACAAACGCGATCTGTCAAAGCGCTTGACGATTATCATTTTTCAGGCTTCCATGCCTCCCATATCGGGGCTATCAAATCTTGTCTTGATTATTACAACGTTGATTGCTCGCCATCCTGGGTGTTTGGAATGACAGGACATGCGTTCTTGACGGCCGTCGACGAGAAAATGACCGACCCGAATGACGGCTTGCCGGAGGAAGCATTTTTTACATTAGCTCATAATCTAGGCTTACATATTCAAGGCTTTCATACCATTGCTTCCGACGAATCCTTTCGTCAATTGCAGCTGGAGGCTTGGAATCTGACGCGCCAAGCGATCGATCAAGGCTATCCCGTTTTCGCGAAGGAGCTGGATCTAGGCAACGAAACCTCTATCATTTATGCGTATGGAGACGAGGGATATTTCACTCATTCTTGGCATGGGGGAACCGGACATGACGGAGCGGATGACGAAATTCCGTGGACGATGCTTGGAAAAAATTATTGTCCATGCGAAGTATGCAGGGAGAAGCCGCCCGGCCCAAGCACAGCTGTATATGCTGGAGCTCGCAAGGATGACCGGGAGGTAGGTTTGATTTCCCTGCACTGGGCTAAGTTAGCTGATCCGGCTCCCGAGGCAAAGGCGTTTAAGGATGCCTTGAACCTTGTGCTGACGTTCAATCAGACGAATGAGTATCAATGGGGAAAAGGCGTTTTCTATAGCGGTATCCGTGCTTACGAGCATTGGATTCATATGATGAGAAGCGGTTTAATAAGTGGCTTTCATATGGGTTACTACATTGATATCTGGCATGAAAGCCGTCATCATGCGGCTATGTTTCTTCAGGAGGCGCAGGACCGGATGGTAGGTCTGGCAGAAGAAATCGCAAAGCCTTTAGAGCTTTACCGATCAATTAAGGAAGCTTATAAAAGCTTAAATGAGTTGTTCCCATGGATGCAGCCCAATTCTCCGATCGAAGATCCATTCAGACGCAAGGAAGCGATCCTATTATTAACGCACATCATGGCGCTGGAAAAGGAAGCGCTAAACGCTTTAAGTCAGCTTCATCAGCGAATTGATGTTTAAATTATTGCTAAACGGGAACGTTAGTTCAACAACTGGCCGCACAAGTAATTGATCGAAGGGATTGCATGATGAAAAAGAAGACTATCAGAAATATACTTATTTTTCTAGGTATTGGATTATGTGCATTAGTATCTGTGAGTTTTAGTGATTATTCATATACAGAATCGAGAGCAATAGCTAAATGGGATACGAATAAAGACGATCAAATTGTCTATTCGAAAGATTTTGGCAACATCAAATTGCTGATTTTAAGCGGGAGTAATGGAAAGAATGTTATGTTAGTGAAAAGAAAATGGAGTTTATTGTACAAAGTGAGCAATAAGGCAATGCTCAGTCAAAGATCTGATAAAGACAAAATAAGCAGAACCTGGTCAGGCAGCCTGGTTTCAGACAAAAAGTATGAAACGATTATAGCCGTTGAGGTATTAGACACTCATATAAAAAAGGTAATCGTAAGTAATGACAACATTGACGGGCAAATATTAGAGAACTTGGACGACATAAAAAAAGCATCAACATTCTTTGTGGAGCTAGAAGTTGAAAATGGATATGCTGTTCACTATGCCCTTTTAGATCCTAAGGATGTAGGGGCATATGTATTCCGTGGAGTTTATGATTCGGGTCGAATCATTCATGTTGGACGATAATGGGAATGCATTAAAGAAGGCCAGAATTCCTCGTTTGAGGGCTCTGGCCTTATTGGAGTTGATGAAATCCGCTGTGTTAAAAAGCTAGATATGTCGTGACTGCTCGACCAGCTTCCTTGCCTCGTGCCGGGTCATGACTTGGAGCTTACCCAGAATGTTCGACACGTTGTTGGCAACGGTCTTTGCGCTGATGTGGAGGCGTTGTAGACGGGCCGCGATAGCTCAATGAAGGCAGCGGCAGTCTAGGACTTCCTGTCCGAAGCACTAGAAATGGATTGTGTCTTCAGAGCTAATAGCCACCCTGAAATGCTAAGAACATGACGACCATAATCCATTAGCAGCCATTGCGATAAGGTAGCATCGATCTCTCCTTGGGACAATCCTACAGTACTCATCAGCCCGGCCATTGTCGGGATGAAGTACGAAAAGGTCACGATCCGTTCGATGATAATGATGGCAACAGCAGCCATGTACCACCGGCGTTGAGGGCCCTGCGTCTTCCAGGCAGCGATCGCGTTGGCTATCGTGAGTAACGTGAGCGGGACTGTCGTTACATAGACCCAAAACAGCAGACCCGTGTTGGGCCAGGTTTGAGGCGAGCTGCCCACCCAAGCAGGTATAACAACTCTACCTTCATAAAGTCCTGCACCGACCGCAATACCGAGATTAATAACGAATAGCCATAATAGTATTCCTTTAAGATTCTTTTTGTAAGAAAATGTTTGTTCAATCATTTATGAACCTCCTGTCCATGTTTGTGAAAATTACTTTAAGCTAATTGGTTACATTAAACTTATCCAAGGGGCAGCGACAACATATGCCTTAGCGGACACTAACATCATACCTTAATGTTTTAATGGCAAGAATGGACCTAGGACTGATTGGGTCTCAATCTCAGGAAGGGTTTACCGCTTTTAGCGACAATTGAAGCGATATGATACAATGACGGTACGCAAATGATAAGGAGATGACAAACGATGACGGATCAAGTCAATGAGCAGGAGCTTCTGCAGTACATAGCAACCGAAACGAGCCTCGATGCAAACAGCATCTTGATCGTGTTGAAGCATGAGCAAGCCTTTATCAATAATGCGAAAGAGGATGCCAAAGGCGAGGTGGACATTGACAGCGACGAGCTGGTGGACTACATTCTCAGCCGCAGCGACGTTAAGCTTGATGAGCTGAAGGTGGAGTCGATTTTAGACGCTGAAATGGACTATCTGATGGACAAAGGACTTGCCGGCTACATCGACTAAAAGGTTACCTCAAAGAAGACTCATTTCCCTGAATGGAGGGGGATGGGTCTTCTTTTTTTTGCGAATAGAGAAAATAATCAACTTTTTTCAGGAGATTTCTCCATATATCCGGATCGCTATTCATCATACAATGAGCACACAAACCGATTGGGGTGGGAGCGATGAGTCAGATTTTAGTGTCAATGGACGGCATCACCAAGCAATTCCCCGGCGTGTTGGCGCTTGATCAATGCCGCTTCGAGCTGCGTGCGGGGGAAGTGCATGCGCTGGTTGGCGAGAACGGGGCCGGCAAGTCGACCATGATGAAAATATTAACCGGAGTCTATACGAAGGATGCCGGGCGAATCGTTTATAAAGGCAAGGAAGTCGAGATTGCCAATACGAAAGCTGCTCAAAATCTTGGCATCGGCATTATTCATCAAGAGCTGCAGCTGATGCCGGATCTGACGATTGCGCAAAACATTTTTATCGGGAGGGAGCCGCGCGCGAAGTTTCCCCTTTTTCTCGACGATAACGAACTAAACGGACGGACGCAGGCGTTGTTTGAGCAAATGAATCTTAAGCTCGATCCGCGTACGCTCGTGTCTGAGCTTACTGTAGCCAAGCAGCAAATGGTCGAAATTGCGAAAGCGCTTTCTTTTAAATCGGAAGTGCTCATTATGGATGAACCGACAGCGGCGCTCACGAACGCAGAGATTGACGAGCTGTTTCGAATGATAACGCAGCTGCGCGAGCAAGGAGTAGGCATCGTCTACATTTCGCATCGGATGGAGGAGCTGAAGCGAATTACTGACCGCATCACGGTTATGCGCGACGGCTGCTATGTCGATACGGTCCGTACGGACGAAACGACGATTGATGCAATCATTTCAATGATGGTTGGGCGGCAAATATACAGCACGTCAAAGCCGAGCATCGACGGCAGCGGGCAACAGACTAAAGTGCTGGAGGTTCAGCGGCTGAGTCGCGGCAATGCGGTGAAGGACGTCAGCTTTCATTTGAATAAAGGCGAAATCGTCGGATTTGCCGGATTGATGGGAGCGGGACGGACGGAGGTGGCGAGGGCGATTTTTGGAGCGGATCCGATTGATTCCGGCGAAATTCTCGTGAACGGGAAGAGCGTTAACATTAAAGGTCCGAATGATGCGGTTCGATGCGGGATCGGTTACTTGTCGGAGGATCGGAAGCAATTCGGTCTGCTTGTCGACATGGACGTGAAGACGAATATTTCGATTGCATCGTATCGCAGCTTCCGCAATCCGTTCGGATGGATGAAGCAAACGAAGATGGAGCGTAACGCTGAAGAGCATGTAGCATCGCTCAAAATCAAGACGCCGAACGTCGACCAGAAGGTTAAGTTTTTGTCGGGCGGCAATCAGCAGAAGGTCGTTATCGGCAAGTGGCTGACGCGCGATTGTCAAATATTAATGATCGATGAACCGACGCGAGGCATTGACGTTGGAGCGAAGTCGGAAATTTATAAGCTATTGGATGAGCTGGTGCAGCAAGGGAAGTCGATCATTATGATCTCATCGGAGCTCCCGGAAATACTGCGGATGAGCCATCGGATAATCGTCATGTGCGAAGGACGCATTACCGGCGAATTGAGCAGCGCGGAAGCGACGCAGGAAGCCATTATGAAATTTGCAACGATGCGAGTGGAGGAGGAAGCGAAATGAAGTTAGCTGAAGTACAGAACCGCGTTTCAGTACGGAAGCCCGTGTTTATGAAAACGGGCGCAACGCAAAAGCTGCTGGCGTTTGCCAGTCTCATCTTATTAGTCGTGTTCTTCTCGTTATCGTCCGAAAACTTTTTACGCTTTGATAATGTGATCGGCATCATGCTTTCGACCGCAGTTATCGGCGTGCTGGCGCTTGGCTCTACCTTCGTGATCATTACGGGGGGAATCGATTTGTCGGTCGGCACGGTAATGACGTTCGCGTCGGTCATGACGGGCGTCGTCATTACGTTCTGGGGCTTGCCGATTCCGCTGGGCATAGCAGGCGGTATTTTGACCGGGGCACTGTGCGGATTCATAAGCGGCTGGCTTGTCGCGAAAATGAACATTCCGCCGTTCATCGCCACTTTAGGCATGATGATGGTGACGAAAGGATTGTCGCTCGTCGTATCCGGCACCAAGCCGATTTATTTCAACGACACGCCTGCTTTCTCGAAAATAGCGATGGGTACGGTGTTCAAGGTGCCGTTCGCCGTGTTTATTTTCTTCGGGCTCGCGATTATCGCCAGCATTGTACTGTCTAAGACGATTATCGGACGATACAACTTCGCGTTAGGCAGCAATGAGGAGGCAACAAGGCTATCCGGCGTGAACGTCACCTTCTGGAAAATACTCATTTATGTCATTACTGGCGCGTTTGCCGGCATCGCCGGTATTATGATGGCCTCACGCCTCAATTCGGCGCAGCCTGCATTAGGTTCCGGCTATGAGCTGGAAGCGATCGCGGCGGTTGTTATCGGCGGCACTTCGCTCAGCGGCGGACAGGGTTCGATTCTGGGAACGGTCATCGGAGCACTTATTATGAGTGTGCTGACGAATGGTCTGCGCATATTGTCAGTGCCGCAGGAATGGCAGGTCGTTATCGTAGGTTTAGTTGTCATCGGAGCGGTCTATGCCGATATATTACGCCGCCGCAAGAAGTGAGTAACGGTATTTCCCTCTGAATGCCAAGCTGGCCTGAGGAGGTTCAATACAACCATTTGAAACATAAGGGGAGATCGGCTTTGAAAAGAAATAAGTGGATGTCAGTTGCGATGTTTCTTCTAGTAACAGTTATGGTACTCAGCGCATGCGGTTCGAATGGCGGCAACAACGCGGGAGATAAAGAGGCCAATCAGCCTGCTGCAGCTGCAGAGAATGATTCGAAAAACACGTCAGGCGATAAGAAGCTGTATATACCGGTTATCTCAAAGGGCTTCCAGCACCAGTTCTGGCAGGCGGTAAAGCAAGGCGCGGAGAAAGCGGCGACAGAGCTGAACGTCGAAATAACGTTCGAAGGGCCTGAGACGGAAGCTCAGGTGGATAAACAAATTGAAATGCTCCAAGCAGCACTCGACAAGAAACCTAGTGCAATCGCATTCGCAGCATTGGACAGCAAAGCAGCGATTCCGCTGTTGGAGAAAGCAAAATCGTCCAACATTCCGGTAGTCGGGTTTGACTCCGGCGTAGACAGCGACATTCCAGTAACGACGGCTGCAACGGATAATATTGCGGCAGCGGCGTTGGCTGCTGACAAAATGGCGGAGCTGATCGGCGGCTCCGGCGAAGTCGCGCTCATCGTACACGACCAAACGAGCCGTACCGGTATCGACCGCCGCGACGGGTTCGTCAATCAAATCAAAGAGAAATATCCGGATATCAAAATCGTAGATATTCAATACGGAGCGGGCGACCAGCTCAAATCGACGGACCTTGCGAAAGCGATCATGCAAGCGCATCCCGATCTGAAAGGCTTCTTCGGAGCAAATGAAGGCTCGGCCATCGGCGTTGTCAATGCGGTAACCGAGCTCGGTAAAAACGGTAAAATTACGGTAATCGGCTACGACTCCGGCAAGCTGCAAATGGAGGCCATCAAGAACGGCACAATGGCAGGCGCGATTACACAGGATCCGATCGGCATTGGCTATTGGTCCGTTAAGGCGGCGGTGCAAGCGATTAACGGTGAGAAGGTAGAGCCGATGATCGACACCGGCTTCCACTGGTATGACAAGACGAATATGGACTCGGATACGATCAAACCGCTTCTGTATGAATAAGTAAAGGCAATTGATAGCAGTAGGCCAGCAGTTTTTTGCGGGCCTGCTGCTTTGCTGTTGCTTTAGGTGGTGGACAGCTTGCGGGAACGGCAGCCCGATGAGGTGTAAAAATGCACCTCATCTCGCAGGAAGCAGGTATTATTGAAAGCGCTATCGAAAATCTCGTATGGAGCATAAAAGCATTCGTGTTTTGAAGTGGAACTGTGGTGCAGCAGTGGAACAATAATATTTACTAATCGAATGATCATGTTAATTTGTGGCACTATAATGTGCAGGAAAGAAAATTCCGCGTCAACAACTGAAGCCTTGGTGCTTGCATTTTCATGCCAATAAAAGTAGGTCCTCAAGGGAGTGGAACGGATGTACAAAATAATGATCGTCGACGATGAGGATGAAGTAAGGGAAGGCGTGAAGCGGCTGACGGATTGGGAGCGCTGCGGCTTCGAGCTGATCGGCGATTTCAGTAACGGCAGAGATGCGCTCGAAGCTGTCGAACGGCTGCATCCCGACGTCGTCATTACGGATATTAACATGCCTTATATGGACGGGCTGGAGCTGACGGCGCTAATAAGCGGGATGTATCGGGAGCTGAAAATTGTTATTTTGACCGGATACGAGGATTTCGATTATGCGAAGCAGGCGATCAAGCTTAAAGTAAACGAATATTTGCTTAAACCGATCAATTTGCAAGAATTCACCGATTTATTATTGAAAATGAAGCGGGAGCTGGATGACGAACAGGCTCGCATGGAAGATATGTCAAAGCTTCGGCAGCAGCTGCACGAAAGTTTGCCGCTGCTGCGCGAGCGTTTCCTTGATAAGCTGGTCACCGTTCCCATGACGGTTAACGATATCGAACAAAAATTTCACTACTTCCAGCTCAAGCTGGAGGGTGCTGCTTTTTTGGCTATGCTGTTCGACTTGGAGGGGGCTGGCGAAGAACAGCGAGGGTCAACAGCTTCAGGCGCTGAAGTGCTTCTCCGCTTCGCCTTGTTCAATATCGCACAGGAGATCCTACAGGAGGAGAACGACGGAATCGTATTCCAAACCCGGGATGACAAGGTCGCGGCGCTGCTTGGGGGGCCGGTGGAGGACGCTGCCGTTAAGGCTCAGAAGCTTGCTGCACATGTGGGGCAAGCGGTTCAAAAGTATTTGAAGCGGGATGTTTCGACCGGGATCGGACGCGTCTATCCGTCACTAGCACAGCTGCGCACCTCTTACCAAGAGGCCAGCTCGGCACTTGATTACCGTTTTCTGCTTGGCAGCGGACGTATCATTGCCATTCAGGACGTTGAATTCGGCGACCGGAACGGTCCGTCGAATTATTATGAATTCGAGAAGAAGCTGATGGCCGCGCTGAAAACCGCAAAGGCTTCGCATGCAGCAGTCATTTTGGACGAATGGTTCACGGAGCTGAAGGAGTCAGGGGCAACGGCGAGCAGCTGTTACGGCTACCTGCACCGCGTAATGGCGGCTTTCATCAACGTAATTGCGCAGTCGGGCTTCGATGATTCGGAGCTGCTCGGTGAAGATCCGTTTTCCCGTATTCCGCCGCTTAAGACCGTAGACCAAATGAAAAGCTGGCTGGAGGAGATGTGCCGCAGCGTCATTGCGTTTCTGTCGGAGCGGCGAACGAATGTGAACAATACGCAGCTTCAGGACGCCATTTTGTATATAAACGAACACTACAACGACCCCGGGCTGTCGCTTAGTCAAGTGTGCCAGCATGTTTTTCTAAGTCTCAGTTACTTCAGCGGCTTATTTAAACAGCAAACAGGCGATACATTCGTCGAATATTTGACGCGCTTGCGCCTCGATAAGGCCAAGCAGCTGCTCATTACTACGCAATTGAAGACATACGATATTGCGGAGCGGGTCGGATATAGTGATCCGCAATATTTTAGCGTTATTTTCAAACGAAATACGGGCAGGACACCGAAGGAATACAGGACGGTAATGAAGGAGAGCAGCACGTCATGAAAGGTCGCGGCCTATTTCAATTCAAGAGTATTCATACCAATATTGCGATCGCCTTCTCCTGCCTTATTATTTGTACGACTGTCATCCTAAGCGTAAATACGTATTTGCTCTCCTCGGACGCCGTCAAAAACAACTCCTACGATTATACGGCGCAGCTTATCGAACAAGTAAACACCAACATTCAAACCTATATTGGCAATATGGAAAGCATTGCGGAGCTGGCGCTTCGCGATGAAGAGCTGCAGCAGCTGATGCGGATGCCGGATCCGCATGATCCCGAAGGGTTGATGCTCGTTCAGCAGACAAGCACCTTCTTCCGTTCGATCGTGGAATCACGCAATGATATCGCTTCTATCGTGTTCATCGGCACGAATGGCGCTCTGGTATCCGACCGCGGCGATGCACAGCTGAAGGGCTATAACGAGCTGCTGAATCAGGACTGGTACAAATCGGCGAAAGAAGCCGGGGGTCAGTCGGTCATATCATCCTCGCGCGTACAGCATGTTTATAAAAATGAATACCGCTGGGTCGTATCGATCAGCCGTCAAGCCGAGGCTGCTGCGGACGGCAATACTGGCGTACTGCTCGTCGATTTGAACTACAACGTCATTAACGACTTATGCAAGCAAATCCATATGGGCAACCGGGGCTATGTGTTTCTGCTCGATCCAAGCGGCGATCTTATTTTTCATCCGCAGCAGCAGCTCATATATTCAGGCTTGAAATCGGAGGAGCTGGATCAAGTTTTACAGCCGGTCGGTGACCGCTCGTTCGAGGCGAAGAGCGATGGGACCAACAAGATTTATACGATACGAAGCTCTAAATACGGATGGAAGGTCATTGGCGTAAATTATCCGGAGGAGCTTGTCGGCGACAAAAGACAAATTCAATTTTCGGCGATGCTGTGGGGCTCCGTTTGTTTAATTATTGCCCTTACGTTCTCGATTCTGCTTTCCTTGACCCTAACGAAGCCAATCAAGAAGCTGGACGTCCACATGAAGAAAGTGGAGAAAGGGGATTTCAATACGAGGGTTGAAATTGAGAGCACGAATGAAATCGGCAAGCTGGCCCGCACCTTTAATTTGATGACCGGCAAAATCAAGGATTTGATGATTCAGGTCGTGCAGGAGCAGGAGGACAAGCGGATCAGTGAGCTAAAGGCTCTTCAGGCGCAAATTCACCCGCATTTTTTGTACAATACGCTCGATTCAATCATTTGGATGGCGGAGATGGGCAAGATGGACGATGTCATCAAAATGACGTCGGCCTTATCGAAGCTGCTTCGCTTTACGATCAGCAAGGGGGAGGAGCTTATTCCGATCCGTGCCGAGCTTGCGCATATTGAGCAATATTTGACGATTCAGAACATCCGCTACCGCAACAAGTTCACCTACAGCTTCGACGTTGACCCCGCTATTATGGATTGTAAAATATTAAAAATCGTGCTGCAGCCGCTTGTTGAAAATGCGATTTACCACGGTATTAAAAACAAAGCCGACTCCGGACACATTCTCATTAGAGGGGGACGGGTGAATGATGGCATTGAGCTGCAGGTTATTGATGACGGCGTGGGGACGGACGCTGCAAAGCTGAATGCGAGTTTAGCAAAAGGAAGGCAGCTTGCGTACATCTCTACTTCGGCAACAAGCGGTTTAGGCCTGCAAAATGTAAACCATCGGATACAGCTCAATTTCGGGGAACGGTTCGGATTGTCATTCGACAGCGAGCTGGATGAAGGAACAACAGTAACGCTTCGCATGCCGGAACTAATGGAAGATAAAGGAGAATAGCCAACATGCGAAAATGGACACTTATTGCTGTATGCGCCATTTTGTTTACGGTCATGGTTGCTTTTGTTGTTGATGCGGGAATCAACAAGCTGCAGCCGCAAAAACCGCATATTTTGTTCGTCCCGAAAACGACGGGCAGTCAGGTTGAATTTTGGGAAGTGATGCGGCAAGGCGTTAATACGGCAGCCGAGGAATTTGATGTGGAGGTGCAGGTAGCAGGTACGCTGACGGAGTCGGATATCGACGGACAAATTGCGCTGCTGGAGCAGGCCATTAAGGATAAGCCGCAGGTTATTATTTTGGCGGCGACTGATTATAACCGGATCGTGCCGGTCGCGAAGCGGATTGTGGCAGCCGGCATAAAACTGATTACGGTCGACTCGGGTCTTAGGGATGGCATTTCGAGCAGCTTCATCGCAACGGATAATTACGCGGCCGGGCAGAAGGCTGGCCAGTTATTAATAGATTCTATCGATCAAAGTGAGTTAGGCCCGGTGGCTATTCTGAATTTCGTGCGAGGGTCGGCGCCGGCGATGGAGCGGGAGCGAGGGGTGCGAGACAGCTTAGCCGGCTATTCGGACATTCAAGTTCTGGATACGCTTTATAGTGACGCTTCCGAAGAACGGGCATACGAACTTACGGTAGAGCTGCTGCGGAAGGAACCGACTCTGCGAGGTGTTGCCGCCTTGAATGAGCCATCGGCGGTGGGAGCCGCAAGAGCGATTAAAGAGAAGCAGGCCGTATCACGCGTGAAGCTGATCGGCTTCGATAGTTCTATGGAGGAGATTGCCTACCTCGAGGAGGATGTTTTACAAGCGACCATCGTGCAGAAGCCGTTTAATATGGGCTACCTGGCAGTGAAAGCAGCGATGGACTTGAGCGCGGACAAAGAAGTGGAGCCGATGATCGATACGGGGTCCGAGGTGATTACGAAGCAAAACATGTACGATAGCGACAAGCAAAAGCTGCTGTTTCCATTTGTCGAGAAGTAACCGCGTGCATTTTTTTGATGCGGGAATACCGTTAGAGTGGCGGATTTCAAGCCTGAGTAAACGGTTTTTCTTCTCGGCGGGGAGCGGTCATTTTTGAAAAAACGCCGTTTTTGTGCTAGAGTCAGAGGATAAAATCTTGCAAAACGGAGGTTGATCTATTGGCAAAAGTACACAAAGGGCTGTCGTTTTTAGAAATATTGAAGAGGTTCGTATTCATCACTATCGGTTCGGTTTTAATGGGCGTTTCCTTGGAATTATTTCTCGTTCCTAATAACGTAATCGATGGAGGCATTGCCGGAATTTCTATTATGCTTGCTTACTTAACGCCCCTTCCGCTCGGACTTTACTTATTCCTCGTAAACGTACCGTTTCTCATTCTCGGGTATAAACAAATCGGCAAAACATTTGCTATATCGACGCTGTACGGCATTATTGTCATGTCGGTAACGACCTCGCTTCTGCATCATGTTGACGCGTTCACGGAAGAGAAGCTGCTGGCTGTATTGTTCGGAGGACTGATCTTGGGCGCAGGCGTAGGCCTCGCGATCCGATTCGGCGGCTCGCTCGACGGCGTAGAAATCGTATCGATATTGATTGCGAAGAAGCTGCGCATGCCTGTCGGACAAATCATTATGATTTTCAATGTCGTTATTTTTGTCATTGCGGGCTTCGTATTCGAATGGGATTCGGCGATGTATTCGATGTTTACTTACTATATAGCAATTAAATTGATCGATATCGTCGTGGAGGGTCTCGATGAGTCGAAATCGGTGACGATCATTTCGAGCGAGTTCGAGGAAATTTCCCAGGCAATCATCGATCGTTTAGGACGTACCACGACATTGATTCAAGCACGCGGCGGCTATTCGAAGGAGGATACGCAAATGATATATTGCGTCGTGTCCCGATTGGAGCTTGCAAAGCTGAAAGCAATCGTGCAATCTATTGACGGTAAGGCGTTTATTGCGATAGAGCATGTATCCGACGTAATGGGCGGCGGGTTTAGCAAGGGCAGTATACATTAATATGTAAGCTGAACCGGATGGCCGGCCGCAAACCTTCCGATTTCGGATCGTTCAGCCGGATTTTGTAGTTATCCAATTTCCTGTTGCGCTCTCTGACTATATTGTGGCACACTATGGATATCACGCATTAACCGAGTGGCAAAGAATGCCCCGCTTCCTTTCTAAAACAGAAAGGAGGCGGGGTTTTGTGTTTTTTTAAACGAATATGGAGAGGCGAGTGATCAGGGAATGGGTTTTGAGATCGAACACGATAAATGGATAGGTGATCATCTTAGGCGAAGAAGAGGGGAACGTCTAGATGCTCTGAAACGCGGCCATGGGTTCGGAAATCGATTGTTCGCCCACACAAATCTGGTGGCAGCTTGTCGGACATTTCCATGGATTGCATCCTGAATATGAAGTGAAGGACTGGCGCGGGAGATCCTACTTTGTCGATTTCATGTGGATTGTTGGAGCTATACGTATTGTATTTGAGATCATGGACTTTGGCTCTCACGGCACGGACCGAACCAAGTATCGGATGGATTTGAACCGGGGACTTTTTCTTCAAGCTCAAGAATGTACGGTCTTCTACATCTCTTTGGATGAGTTAAAAGAGAACCCTTCGTTCATTCTCTCCGCATTGCGGAACATCTTGTTCCCTTATCTGTCTGCTGAGAGTGGAACCAAAAAAATGGTGGAGAAAAGCTATTCAAAAATCGAACGAGACTTGATGCGTGCGGCCATTCGTCATAATCGTACCATTCGCCCATCCGAGGCTGCAAGGGAGTTGGAACTGCATATTATGACTGTCATCAAGTACTGCCGCATGCTGGTCGATAAAGGGAAATTTCGGGCTGTGGCCAGAGGAGTGTCCCAGCGAGTCAACTACTATGAATATGTGGGCTCTATCCAAAGTCCGGATTTGGTTTGAGCACTGTTTCTGTTTCAATGCTTGGAATTATATATGAAAAATCATATAGAAAGTTCCCTGGGCTGGCTAAAGTGAAAAATCTATGTGAAAAATCGTATATAATATGTCTTTTTGCATGAATCCTACCAAATTATGTTCGAAAAATCGTATATATCAACGGACAGTTAGATGGATTTGCTTCTTACCCTCCTTCGAACCATTTGCCACTGCTATTCTCCGTTAAAGCCATGAAGTGCTGATTTTTATTAAGGCGGGGGTTATTTGAGTACAGCACAGCGGTTTAAATGTTTGTCGATCCATTTTGCGCAGAGATCGTTTTCGTTAGCCCTTTGTCCCGGATTCCAACCAGGAACAGCAGGGCAATAACCATGCCGCCGGAGGCGAAGTAGAACAGGACCGAATAGCCGAACAGATCGATCAAACCTCCCATGAGCGGCGGTGAAGTAATGGCGGCGAGCGAAGAGACTAAATAATAAATACCGGTTCTTGTCCCGATGCTTTGCTCTTTGCCGAGTGAGACGATGAAGGGATAGGAGTTTATGTTGATCATCGCCCAGAAGATTCCGCCGACGATGAGCATAATCCGAAGCGGAAGAAGCGAATCGACGAACGAAATGGCGGCAAAAATGAGGATTAGTCCAACGACCCCAATAGCGATAACGGGCTTTTTGCCGAACCGGTTTCCTAACAGGCCGCTTGGAATCGCGGCGAGAACGAACGCCAACGAGAAAAAGGCGAGCGAGAACGAAGATTGGCCTTCCGTCAGCTGAAGGTGGTTTTTGCCGTACAACGTAAAGAATGCTTCAACGCCTTGGTAAGACAAGAACCAGAAAAAGATAGCGCCGAGCAAAAAGAGCGTGGGACGATTCCATTCACCTTTGAATGAAATAGTCGTCTTCTGATCGGCTGGTGCATAAGCGACGGCATCGCGTTTTTCTTTTATCGTATATAAAAGAATCAAAAGGCAAATCAATGTTAGAATGGAAGCGGAAAGGAACGGAAGCGAGGAATGTATCTCGTACAGAAACGCACCTCCGCCGAAAGCGATGATCGAACCGATACCGCCCATAAAATTAATGACGCCGTTCGCCTGCGTACGCTTGTTATCCGGCGTTATGTCAGGCATGAGCGCAACGGTTGGAGACCGGTATAAGCTCATGGACAGATTCATAAGCACCATAAATAAAATTAAAGTAAGCAGTCCGGTATGCCATGGAATCAGCGCTCCAAATAGGGCGGCGAGCGGCATGCCGATGAGCAAATAAGGCATTCGCTTGCCGAAGCGGCTGTTCGTGCGGTCGCTCCTGCTGCCAATCCACGGCTGCAAAAACAGGGCGAAATAATTGTCGATTGTCATCATGAAGCCGATAAGCGCGGTGCTCGTCAAAAACTTGTCGAGGAAAAAAGGGACAAAGGCGTTGTACAATGCCCATGTAATGCTGATGCTAAAAAAACCGAACCCGAGCAGCCACGTTTTTTTCATTCCGTTTGTGCTCCTTTCCTGGTTAACACCTCCGCCAGCCGGTCAGGATAGTCGGTAATGATTCCTGCTGCGCCTGCATCGATTAAACGCTCCATTTCAAGCGGTTCATTAACGGTAAAAGGATGATAGCCGATGCCGTGACCGGCAGCCTCAGCAATCCATTCAGGCGTAACGGCGTACTTATAGGGGTGAAGCGCGTCCGCTTGCAGCGTCGCCGCATAATCCCAAGGACGATAAAGCCCTTCCATATACAAAACACCGGTACGAATTTCAGGCGCCAAGCGCTTGCATTGCACGAGTGAGTAATGATTGAAGCTGGAAATGATGACACGGTCCGACATTTGAAAGGCTCGCACCGCTTCTATTACTTTATGCTCAATCTCGGGATACAGCACGATACCGTTTTTGATCTCAATATTTAGGATGGTATCGGTATGCTTAATTAGCTCCAGCAGTTGCTCAAGAGACGGGACCCGTTCCGCCTGAAACGCAGAATCAAACCAGCTTCCTGCATCGAGCGCCTTCAGCTCGGCGTAATCCGTGTCCTTCACAAGCTGATGGCGTCCGGTCGTACGTGCTAATGATTCGTCGTGAAGGATGACAACAATCCCATCCCTCGTCATTTGAACGTCTGTTTCAATACCTGTAGCACCGAGCTCAAGCGCTTTAGAAAAGGCAGCCATCGTATTTTCGGGACAATAACCGCTTGCGCCCCGATGTGCGAAATTTATGAGCTTACTGATAACGAATCATCCTCTCGCTTCATAAAAACCGCCTGAATGCTGCGCAAAAACGTAAAGTTTGCGGGAGCTGCAAGCGGTCTTAGATGCTGGTTCTGCTTCTTAAGTGGATAGTAGCATATTGTATTACATAATAATAGTAGTTGAGATGGAACAAATAGCAAATACAAAAGGGTATTTACATACCCCCAAGGGGTATGGTAAGATATAAAATATAAACATATACCCCGTGGAGGTATGCCATATGAACAACAATGAAAAGAACGATGAGGTTAACGAGCATTCTCATTCGTCTGCAGAAATCTGTGATGCATCCGCTCAGCGTAAAAGTCATCATACGGATAAGATGAAAGCAAATTTGACCACCCGTCTGAACCGGATCGAAGGTCAAATTAGGGGCGTCAAGGCAATGATCGAGAAGGATACGTATTGTGATGATGTGCTTAACCAAATAGCGGCCGTACAATCTGCGCTTAACAGCGTCGGTAAGCTGCTGCTCGAAGGTCATATGAAAAGCTGTGTAGTCGAGCGTATTCAAGCAGGTGAAAGTGAAGTTATTGACGAGCTGCTAATTACGGTTAACAAATTAATGAAGTAGGCTGAAAGGGGTTCATTTAATGGCAAACGCAGTATTGAAGGTAGAGGGAATGACCTGCGGACATTGCGTCAGCGCAGTAGAGAAGGCTGTTGGCAGCGCGGGTGCAAGCGGCAAGGTAGATTTGGTTAGCAAAAAGGTATCTGTGCAATATGACGAAACAAAGGTAACGCTCGAGGCTGTCAAAGCGGCAATCGAGGATCAAGGCTACGATGTCGTTTAATTTCCTGAACCAACAGTCCTTCATCTAAAATAAGGAAACTACTTTATAAAAATACTAATCACCTTTCCGGGGTGATTTTTTTTGTTGTAAAAATGAGCGGGAGTGTCATAAAACGCGCTGCCCATACGGCATGTCTATGTCAATACCTCGCTTATTTTCGTAAACGCTTTCAAAAAAAATGGAATTTTGCAAATTTAGGGGTTGAAATCATAAAAATCCATGTTAAAATAGTGATGTAACAAAATTATTAATTGATTAACATAACAGTTAATTCTGAGGGGGGATGAGGTCGAAACGAGTAAAATGATGGCATCATTAGGGGATTATTATGAGCCGTATATTACCGACCGTTAATACTTTTATTAATTGCTTAAAAGTCAAAGGGTGTCATATTTAGCAAGAAGAGATGCAGCTAAGAAATAGTGGTCGTTTGTGGTTAGAGGTATAAATGAATATACCTTTTTAGCATTGAAATGTAAACGCTTTATTTCAAACACTTGAAGGAGGTTTTTTTAATGAAAAAGGTTGCAAGCACTTTCATTTTTGTGTTGGCTCTTATCATGCTCATTACCGCATGCTCCAGTGGTGCAGGAACGAAGACGAATAACGGAGCTGGCAATACGCCGGCAAACACGGAAGCAGCCGGTAATGAAGCGGCGGCAAATGAGCCGGCGGCTGAGAACGCTGCAGAGAACGCGGAAGCAGAGGGAGATGCTGTTGCAAAATCGACGATCGATCCATCGATTTCCGGTGAAGTAACGCTCTGGACGTTCCTTGACAATAAAGAGAATGATGCTGCTCTTACAAAAGCATTTAACGAAGCGTATCCGAACATTAAGCTGAAAGTGATCTTCGTGCCGTTTGGCGATTTGCATGACAAGCTGCAAACGACTTTGGCAGCAGGCAAAGGCGCACCGGATGTCGCGCTTGTCGAGCAAGGTCAATTCCCGCGCTACAGCACAGGAAACGTGCTTGAAGATTTGCTTCAGCCGCCATATGACGCCGGCAAATATCAAAGCCTGGTATCGGAGTACAACTGGAACCGTTGGTCATCGATTGACGGCAGCAAATTGCTCGGCATGCCGTGGGACATTACTCCTGCAGTAACTTACTACCGCGCGGATATTTTTGAAGAGCTTGGCTTGCCTTCCGATCCGGCTGAGCTTGGCGAGTACATTCAAGATCCGGACAACTTCTTCACGCTTGCACAAACGTTGAAAGCAAACGGCAAGTACGCGATGGAATGGCGCGATTCACCAGTTCATTGGCTCGGCGATTCGATAGGCTACTATGACAGTGAAATGAACTGGGTTCGCAACTCCGAAGAGTTCGTGAAATTCCTTGATATTTCGAAGCAGGTTAACCAATTGAAAATTGCTCCGCATGACGGCATCTTCAGCGATAAAGGCAAACAGCGCGTGAAAAAAGGCGAGTCCCCGATGTTCGTAGTTGGAAGCTGGGGCGCGCGCGGTCTGGCAGAGAACTTCCCGGATCTAGCGGGTAAATGGAGAGCGACGACGATGCCTTTCGGTCTTAACGTAGGCATGGGCGGCTCGACATTCGTTATTCCGTCGCAAAGTGCGAACAAAGAAGCTGCATGGGCGTTCACCGAGTTCGTTACAACATCCGAAGCGGCATGGAAATTGTGGGTCGAGGAATCGGTTCAACCGGATTGGAAGCATATTACAGAACAAGAGTGGTACCTGTCGCATAAGAATCCATACTTGGGCGATCAAGAAGATTACAGGTTGTACAACGAGCTCGCCGGATTGCTTCCAGTAAGACGTTACACTCGTCTTGACGGAATGGCTTGGCCGATATGGCTTGAAGGCGTGCTAGCGGCGCTTGATAAAAACGTCGATTCCAAAACAGCTATACAACAAGCGCAAGAAAACGTTGAAAACAAGCTTAAAGCCGAAAAAGAAAAATTGGTGAAAGAACTGCAGCAATAGTTCTGAAGAAAACTGCTGGTTCGGTTTGTCCGAATCATCCCTTAACAAAGGGATGATTCGGGTCTTTTATTTAGCAAGGGGGTGCTCCTTGGTGATTCGTTGGCTAAGAAAGTATAAAGTGACATTGGTTGTAGTTGCCGTATTGGTCTGCTTCTTTTTATGGTGGAATAATTCAAGGGGTTACAACGATGCTGCAATGGCAGGTATTTCACTTGATGCGGGAATAGATGAATCGTCAATATTGGAATCTGAAGACGCCGGCAGCAAGCTGGAGCCGTCTTTTAATAAATATGTGGATAGTTGGAACGAGCAGGGTGCCGCCGATACGGCTGATTTTAAGCTTACGATGTCATCTGTTGATTTTACGGCTCTTAGCGGGAAGGGTACCCGTATCGAATCCGGCCTCGGTGGCCGCAGCGGCGATGCGTTGGCGCTTATCGAAGAGGACAGCTGGGCGGAGTACGCCTTTGAGGTGCCTCAGGACGGCTATTATCAAATGGGAATGAGCTATTATGCGATGGAGGGCAAGCGCTCCTCTATCGTTCGAAGCGTACAAATTGACGGAGTCTATCCGTTCTTCCAGGCGAAGAAGCTGGAATTCCAAAGGATGTGGAAGGAAGCCGGAGAGCCTTGGTTCGACAATCAAGGCAATGAATTCAATCCGCGCAGGGAAGAGACAGCGGGCTGGCAGTACCGGGAATTCCGCGATTCGGAAGGCAAGGTTTACGAGCCGTTTCGCTTTTATTTAACGAAGGGCAAGCATAAGCTGCGGATTCAAGCGGTTCGGGAACCTGCCGCTATCGGGGAGATCGATATTTTCTCGCCGGTAAACGTTCCGACGTATGAGGAGGTGCTCAGCACCTACGAGCAGCAAGGCTACAAGAAGGTCAAGGGTCAGCTTATTAAGGCGCAGGCCGAGCTTTCGACCTTGAAATCGGACCCGACGCTGAAGCGGATCGAGGACCGCGAGCCTGCTACAGAGCCTTTTAGTAAGGACTCCATCGTTCTTAACTCGTTTGGCGGCGCAAGCTGGCGTACCGGCGGACAGTGGGCAGAATGGGAAGTGGAGGTACCGGAAAGCGGGTTGTACGAAATCGGCGCCCGTTACGGGCAATGGTTCCTGAACGGCATGCCGACGCAGCGAAAGGTTACAATTGACGGAAAGCTGCCGTTTAAAGAAATGAATGAAATTTCGTTCCCTTACAAAGCGGAATGGCAGATTTCAAAATTCGGCGGCCGCGGAGAGAGTGAGCCGTATCTCTATTATTTAGAAAAGGGCAAGCATACGATCCGCATGGAAGTCCAGGTCGGCGCTCTAGGACGGATGCTTGAATCCGTTACCGATACGGCACGAAAAATGTCTCTGCTTGGACGTGAAGTGATTCAAGTAACGGGTACGAATCCCGATCCGAACGGCGACTGGCGCTTGGAGCAAAATATTAATAACTTGGTGCCGCGTCTTCAACTGATGGCGCAAAGTCTCGACGAGACGATTAAAGGGTTGTATGCGCTTGGCGTTAATGAAGGCAGCTCGGAAGTGAGCTCGCTTTATGAAGCGCGCGACGTGCTGCTCAGCATGGCGAATGAGACGATATCGATTCCTGGACGGATGAGACAATATAACGATTTGCAGGCATCGCTTGGCACATGGGTGAACGGTCTAAGCAAACAAAGCCTGGTGCTTGATTATCTAATCGTCAAATCTTCGGATACCGCTTGGCCGAAACCGGACGCGGGATGGTTTGCGAGAACAGGCACGATGCTCTATGACTTTACGAGCTCTTTTACGAAAAATTACGGCGGTATCGGAAACGTCTATGAAGACGAGCAGGTGCTGGACGTTTGGGTAGCCAGAGGCCGTGACTGGGTGGATATTATTAAGCAAATGATCGATGAGGACTTTACGACGGAAACGGGTATTAAAGTTAACGTCAACGTCATCCCGGCTCAGCAAATGCAGGTGCTTCTGCTTGCAAGCACAGCCGGAGTTGCGCCGGATGTAGCGCTTGGTGTCGAGGGTGAAATTCCGATTGATTACGCGGTTCGTAACGGACTTGTCAATTTGGAGGAGTACAGCGATTACGATGAAGTAGCGGCACGCTTTAGACCAGGTGCGCTCATTCCATACAAGTACAACGGAGGCAGCTACGCGCTGCCGGAGAACCAGAATTTCAACATGCTGTTTTATAGAAAAGACATCATGCAGCAATTAGGCATAACGGAAGAGCAAATTCCAGATACGTGGGAGGAAGTAATGGATTTGATTCCGATATTGCAGCAGAACGGAATGGACTTCTTCTACCCGCATGCACCGAACAATCCGGCGCTAGCCATTAATGAATTTTCGCCGTTCCTGTTCCAGCAGAACAGCGAGTTCTACCGTGAAAACGGTAAACTTTCGAACCTAGATTCGCCGGAAGCGATGGAAGCGTTCAAGCTGTGGACGGGCTTGTTCACAAACTTTAAGATTTCGAAGCAAGCCGACTTCTACAACCGTTTCCGTTCCGGCGAAATGCCGATCGGCGTTGCGGATTACTCCACCTACGTGCTGCTCTCGACGGCAGCGCCGGAGCTGACAGGCTGGTGGGGAATGAAGCCGATGCCGGGAATCCCGCAGGAGGACGGTCAAATCAACCGTTCTACAGGCGGCTTGGCGCAAACGGGCATGATTTTCAAAGACACCGACATGAAAGAGCAGTCGTGGGAGTTTTTGAAATGGTGGACGAGCGCCGATACGCAGGAAAGATTCGGCTCCGAACTTGAAGCGCTGCTTGGCGTGGAAGCGCGCTGGAATACGGCGAATATCGAAGCGCTGACGCGCATGCCGTGGCAGTCTTCCGATATTGAAGCGATTCTCGAGCAGTGGGAATGGTTCAAGGAGCGCGAGGTCGTTATCGGCGGCTACTATACGACAAGGCATATCGCGAACATCTGGAATCAAATTGTACTGAACGGTAAAATACCTCGTGAAGCGATTGAGGAAGGCGTTAAGGAAATCGATAAGGAACTGCGCAAGAAGCGTGAGGAATTCGGGTTGAATGACGAATCTACCGAGCAGCAAGCTTCAAAAGGAGGCGACAGCCCGTGAAAATGAACACAGATACGGCGGCATCAGCAGTCCTACCGGCAGCGGAGCGCCTCCAAAAACAGGGTAAGCTGTCCTTGCTGTGGCAGGAAATGAAGAGAAACAGGGTTTCTTACCTGTTTCTCGCCCCTTTTCTCATCCTGTTTACCTTGTTTACGATCGTTCCGGTCGTTACTTCGGTCGTCCTGAGCTTTACGTACTACAACATATTGGAGGCTCCAAAGTTTATCGGACTGTCCAACTACAGGCTTTTGTTCGTCGATGACGACATTTTCCTGAAAGCGATCGGAGTTACGCTGAAATTCGCGTTCATTACCGGTCCGGTCGGATATATAATGGCATTCCTGCTTGCATGGCTGATTAGTCAAATTCCGCAAAAATACCGGTTTTTCTATACGCTTTGCTATTACACGCCGTCGATCACGAGCGCGACGGCTATGTCGGTCGTATGGCTCTACCTGTTCGCGGGCGACCGCAAGGGTTTGCTCAACTACTTCGCGACAAAGCTTGGCGTTATCGACGAGCCTTACTTGTTTTTGCAAAATATTCATTCGATTGTGCCCGTCATCATCATCGTCTCGCTTTGGATGTCCATGGGGGTAGGCTTTCTGGCCTTTCTGGCCGGTCTGCAAAACGTTCCGAAGGACCTTTATGAAGCGGGCGAAATCGACGGTATCAAATACAGATGGCAGCAGCTCATTTATATTACGGTTCCATCGGTTAAGCCTCAATTGCTGTTCGGAGCGGTACTCCAGGTCGTCAGCTCATTGACCATATTCGACGTCAGCGTGCAGCTCGTCGGATTGCCGAGTCCGCTCTATGCGGGGCATACGATATTGACGCATTTATTCGATTACGCATTTATCAAATTCGAGATGGGTTACGCTGCGGCGATCGCCGTTGTCTTGTTCGTCATGATGATCGGCCTTAACCGTCTCATATTCAAATGGCTAGGAAGGGACTGAACCGATATGACTGGCGCAGTGAAAGGCAGGAAAGATTGGGGCGGTTTTTTCCTCTATCTGTTTCTAACGTTGTTCGGTCTTTTGATGCTTGCTCCTTTGGTTTATATGGTGTCTACCGCCTTTAAACCGACCAGTGAGCTGTTCCTGTTTCCGCCGCGGTTTTTCGTGAACAATCCGACATTGATCAATTTTCGCGATTTGCTGCTCATAACAGGAACGACAAGCGTTCCGTTTTCACGCTTCATATTCAACAGCTTGCTCGTAAGCTCATGTATCGTCCTCTTCGGAATTTTGGTATCGGCAATGGCGGCATACCCGCTTGCCAAGCACAACATGCCATTCCGCAGCGCGATTTTCAACATGGTCGTGCTTGCCATTATGTTCTCGCCGATGGTCGTCCAAATTCCGCAATATTTGCTCATTAGCAAAATTGGACTCATTAATACGTACTGGGCGATGATATTGCCTTATTTGGCCGCTCCGGTCGGGATGTTCCTGATGACGCAGTTTTTGCGCCAAATCCCGGATGCTCTGCTTGAGGCGGCGCGTATAGACGGCGCTTCCGAATGGAAGGTGTTCTGGGTCGTTGTTATGCCGATGCTGAAGCCGGCTATTGCAACATTTGCCTTATTCAGCTTTATATCCGCTTGGAACGATCCATATCCGGCCATGGTGTATACAACCGATCAGGATATGAAATCGCTGCCGCTGGCGATCCAGACGATAAGCGGAGGGTATGGTGTCGTCGCGCGTGTCGGCACATTGGCCGCCGCCAGCTTATTAATGATTGTGCCGACGATTATCGTCTTTATTGTAACGCAGCGCTTGGTGCTGCAAACGATGGCGCATTCAGGTCTGAAAGAGTAGGGGGACAACCGGGATGAAGCAGGTTTCGATATTCCGATTCGTTGTCAGTACGGCAATCGCTTTACTGATGGTAGTTACAGCTTTACCGGCTCAAACATTCGCAGCGACTCCTTACGAGGGGTATACGATAAACAACCTGGGCGAGGACGTTCATTCTATTAACGGATATATATATGAAAGCTCCATCGATGGCTATAACCTGCCGTCGGGTCCGTTCAACGCCCCGGAGGATGTATTTCTCGCTGATGACGGGACGATTTATGTTGTCGATACCGGCAACAGCCGTGTCGTTCAATTAAATGCGAATCACGAAGTGGTGAACATCATCGGGGATGAAGAGGGCGACGGCAAGCTGAACGAGCCGAAAGGTGTTTTCGTCAAGCAGGACGGCACTATCTATGTTGCCGATACGAAAAACCAGCGAATCGCGATTTATGATAAAGACGGTAAATTCATTAAGCAGTTCGGTAAGCCCGAAAACCCGCTGCTTGGGGCGACTTTCTCCTATTCACCGTCGAAATTGCTCGTCGATAAACGGAATTATATGTTTGTCGTAAGTGACGGAAATACGCAAGGGCTCATCCAAATTGATCCGAATGGACAATTTAAAGGGTTCTACGGAGCGAACCATGTCGGCTTCAGCTGGAGCAGGTTGTTCGTCAAGCTTGTTGCGACAGATGAGCAGAAGGCAAAGCTGTCCGTTGTGAAGCCGCTCGAATTTTCGAACGCTGTGCAGGATGCGGAAGGCTTTATTTACACGACGACGCTCGGGACAGAGACGAATCAATTAAAGCGGTTATCGCCGGTAGGCGTTGATACGCTTAATATCGGGGAAAGAAGATACGGCGGACGTTTTGATGCAGGTCCGTTCGAGGTTCCATCATTCCTTGATCTTGCAGTGGATAAAGACGGCGTTATTACCGCGCTTGATCTGCAATCCAGCAAGGTGTACCAATACGATAAGCTCGGAAACTTCTTATTTGTATTCGGCGGTCTCGGTGAACAGAACGGTTTGTTCGTCACTCCGTCAAGCCTGGCGCAGTCTTCTGACGGCACCGTTTATGTCGTGGACAAAGGGCGCAATCGCATCGACTTGTTCCGTACGACGCCTTTCGCAGATCTGGTGCATGACGCTTCAAGATTATTCGTTGACGGGCGGTACAAAGAGGCTGAAGGCATGTGGAACGAAGTGCTGCATCTGAACGGAAACTTTGAACTGGCGTACCTTGCAATCGGAAAATCGCTATATAAAGCTGAAAGTTATAAAGAAGCGATGCATTATTTTGAGCTGGCAAGATCTCGCACTGACTATTCCAATGCATTCAAGGAATACAGGAAGGAATATATTCGCGAGCACTTTGCTTGGATATGCTTGGCGATTATTACGATTATTATTCTATTGCGTTATATCATTCCTTTCTTGTGGAGAAGGCTGCCCGCGTTATGGTCATCCCGTAATACGGCAAGAACGGAACGAATAAAGGGAGGGGTGCCCCATGATCGCAACGTTTAGGATGATGCGTCAGGTGCTCGTGCACCCGATTGATTTTTTTCATGATATTCAAGAGCAAGGACGTATTAAATGGGGGCAAGCGCTGTTTGTTGTAGCATTTGCTTACCTCGCCAGAATGATAGCTATTTTAATAACGGGCTATGCGTTCGAAAAGAGAGAGCCGCATGAGATTTCCTTCCTGCACGAGTTCATTTGGCTCGTAGTGCCTTGGCTGACGTGGACGGTATCGAATTGGGGCGTCAGCGCGATTCTCGAGGGCGAAGGAAAATTTAAGGAAGTATTTGTAGGCAGTGCCTTTGCGCTTGTGCCTTATGCGGTCTTTATTGTACCGATTACGCTGCTGACAAATGTGCTGGCATTGGATGAAAGCTCGATTTACTCTTTCCTTATTAACTTCACCGTTTACTGGGTCGGTTGGCTGCTCCTGCTGAAGGTGAAAATCATTCATGACTTTGAGCTTGTGAAGATGGCGTGGATTACGGTACTGAGCATTATCGGAATCTTAATCATGTGGTTCATTGGCATATTGATGTTCGGTTTGATGAACCAGCTCATTAACTTTGTTGTAGACATGATCAAAGAATTAAACTTCCGAAGGTAGGTGAACGAGATGAGGAAACAACGGAAATGGCTCATAATTGCGGCATTGCTGCTCGTTGTCAGCATATTCCCTCACTTCGGGACCGCGGAAGGCAATATCCAGGTTCAGGCGGAGGAAGACACAGGGAAAAGTCAGACGGAAACGTCAGAAAGCAGTACAGTCACAGAATCTGCGACGGATACGGCAGTTGCCGAAGGCGAACAAAAGGAAGAGGCTGCTTCTACGGAAGCTCCGGAGCCCGCAACTGCAGGCGAAGTGAAATTATATCCGGTGTCCGCCGTTAAGCAAATCGCTGAGAACGACAGCTATGAAATGTATATCGATGAGAAGACGGGGAATGTCCGGTTAGTCGATAAAAAGACGAAAGCGGAATGGCTTGGTACGCCGCAATTGCCTAGAACGACAATGCCGAACAACAAGAAGTTCATGGACGCAGCCGTACACGTGAAGTATACGGAAGGCTCGGACACCGTTCAAACGTATTTAACGAAGGAAAAAACAAACAAGCTGAAGATCGAATCCATCGAAAATGGAGCGAAAGTAACGTTCCAGTTTGTGAAGGAAAAGCTTGAATTCGCTATGGAGTACCGCTTGCTTGCGGACGGCTTCGAGGTAACGATCCCCGAGGCTTCGATTAAAGAAGGCGGTAAGGCGAAGTTCGTGAGCATCGAACCGCTTCCGTTCTGGAACGCCGCTTCGGATAAGGAAGAAGGCGCGATCTTTCTTCCGGACGGTTCGGGCGCGCTCATGAAGTATAGAGCAAGCCATCCGCAGTTTTTTGCGGGATACTCGGAAATGATTTACGGTGCGGACCCTGCGTACGTGACGCAGTCTCATGAGAACATCTTGCCGATGTGGAGACAGCGCCTCGCGCCGAAGGAAAAGATCGCGCTGCCGGTATTCGGCAATTACCGTAACGGCGTCGGCTCTCTTGGAATCGTTACACAAGGACAATACGATGCGAAAGTAAACGGCACGCCGTCAGGCATTCGTGCCATCCCCTATTACCGGACGTCCGCTGAATTCGTATACCGCTGGAATGACGTTATTTTCATCGGTACCTCCGGTGAAATTCCGTTCTTCCAAGGCGACTGGATCAAAGGGGATCGTCAGACACGTTATGTTCTGCTGCAGGATGAACAAGCCAATTACGTCGGCATGGCCCAGGCCTACAGCAAATATTTGCAGGCAGAGCAAGGCGTTAAGCCGATAGAGCAATCTGCGGCTCCGCTTAAGGTGAAGCTGATGGGCGGCATTTTGCGCGATGAAGTGCTGGGCAAAACGTTTATATCCATGACGACATTCGATCAAGCTCGTGAAATTATCGATGCGTTCCAGCAAAAAGGGATTGCCAATCTTGAGCTCACCTTCTCCGGATGGTCGGATGACGGCCTGTACGGCGACCAGCCGGATCATTTCCCGGTCGAGAAGAAGCTTGGCGGAGCCAAGGAGCTGAAGGCGCTTGCCGCGTATGCTGCAAACAAAGGCGTATCGCTGTATCTGGAAGCGAACTATGCCCGCGCATTCTCGGATAGCGATGGCATGAAGAAGAACAAAGACGCGATTCGCGGCATGGACCATGAAGTCGCACCAAGCACGGATTACTACATTGGAAGCAGATGGAACAGAGACAGCAGGCTCTACTATTGGATGAAACCGGAGCGCGTCATCAGCAAGCATTTGAACAAAGAATTGGATGATTACGCAAAGCTAGGCATTTCCGGCATTCATTTAGCATATTGGGGCGATACGCTGTACTCCGATATCGATGCGAAGGCGCTGACGGCCCGCAGTGAAACGGCGACCGCTTGGGTAAAGGCAGCCGACGCGGTTCGGGAAGCTGCCGGCGGAGCTTCAGTCGATTACGGATTTGCCTACATGCTTGGACATATCGACGGCATCAGTCAAGCGCCGCTTGATTCCAGTCATTTTATTTACAACGACGAAACCGTTCCTTTCTACCAAATCGCAGTTCGCGGTCTGGTGCCTTACTCGGCGAATGCGATTAATTTACGCAACGATGCGCAGAACGAGCTGCTTCGGATGGTCGAATACGGCGCATTGCCAAGCTTGGAGTTAACGTATGAGCCTACTACGAAGCTCCAGAGAACGATGGAAGACCGGTTGTGGAGCTCGGAATATACGACATGGCTGGATGATGCAGCCAAGCAATACAAGGAGCTGGAACAGATTTATACAGCGATTTCGAATCAAGCGATTGCAGATCATGAGCAGCTCGGCAACAGCGTATATAGAACGACTTATGCGAATGGAACGAAGGTCATTGTCAATTACGGCTCGGCTCAAGCGAGCATTGACGGTATTTCTGTTCCTGCAGCGGGTTACGTCATGCAGAACGGAGGGAAATGAGCATGGGCAAAAAATTAGGACTCTCGATGAGAGGCCGTCACATCTTTGAAGGCTATTCGTTCATTTCCATATGGATCATCGGCTTCTTGCTGTTCATGGTCATTCCGCTCGGCAAGTCGCTCTATTTCTCTTTGAACAACCTTGAGTCCTCGAAAGAAGGCTTGAAGGCATCGTATGCCGGCTTGACGCACTATCGCGCCGCCTTTACGACTGATGTCGATTTTGTGCCTTTATTGCAAAGCACAGTTACGACGATGCTGTCGCAGGTACCACTCATTCTAATTTTTGCGATGTTCAGCGCTTTGCTGCTTAACCGTCATTTTCCCGGACGCACGTTATTCCGCGGTATCTTCTTCCTGCCGGTCATTATTGCATCCGGAGCGATTTTAAGGGAATTGCTGGAGCAGGGAGCTGCCCAGCTCCCGATCTTTTACCAATATGACCTCTTTAGTAAGCTGAATGCGTTTATCCCGGAAGATATATTGGAGCCCCTTCTCGAATATGCCGACTCGCTCACGTTAGTCATGTGGGACTCCGGCGTGCAAATACTGATCTTTATCGCGGGCTTGCAGACGATATCCCCTGCGCTCTATGAAGCGGCGAGATGCGACGGCGCGACGAAATGGGAGAGCTTCTGGAAAATTACGTTTCCGATGATTATGCCGATGTTGTTCGTGAACACACTGTACAGCGTCGTTAATTCGTTCACTAAAACGGATAATCAAATTATGAATCACATTATGAATAATGTCTTTAAGTCAAACAATTACGCGTACGGCTCGGCAATGGGATGGATTTACTTTATTGTGATTTCGGTTGTGCTGGCGATAGTGTTCTTCATTTTCCGCAAAAGCTTGTCAGCGACCGAAGGTAGGGGGTAGAAGGCATGAGTTCACCGAGTATGACTGAGAAATATGCCGGCCTGCAGGGCAAAGCGGAAGCGGTCTGGAAGGTTACGTGGATTAAGCGCGGTCGCGGCATCATCGGCACGATTTTTTATTATTTAGTCATTCTTAGCCTGGCGTTCGTATTCGTCTATCCGCTGCTGTACATGGTATCGAAATCGCTGATGAGGCCGGAGGATGTGGCGGATGCTACGATTCAATGGATTCCGAAGGAATTCAGCTTAAGGAACTATTCCATTGCGCTTAAGGAAATCAATTTTTGGCCGGGGCTGCTGAACAGTTCTATTATTTCGTTCGGCAGTGCCTTGCTTCAAGTCATTAGCTGCTCGATAGTCGGCTACGGCTTCGCGCGTTACCGGTTCCCCGGTCAAGCTCTGTTTCTGGCGATGGTCGTATTTACGTTCCTGGTGCCGCCGCAGACGATCGTTGTGCCGCTCTTTACCTTTTTCCTCGATATGGGTTGGGTAAACACGCATTTGCCGTTCGTGGTTCCTGCATTGCTCGGACATGGACTTAAGGGCTCGTTGTTCGTGCTTATATTCATTCAATTTTATCGTACGCTGCCGAACGTGCTTGAGGAAGCGGCCAGAATCGACGGTGCCGGCGCGTTCCGTACGTATTGGATGATTATGTTCCCGCTCGCCAAGCCTGCTATGCTGGTCGTCTTCCTTTTCTCGGTCGTCTGGCATTGGAATGACTTGTTTGAACCGAATATGTACTTACTCGTACCGGAATATTTTAACCTGGCGCAAAATATGGCTTTCTTCAACGGCAACGCTAACTTGGAGCTTCAGCAGGCTGCCAGCTCGGTATCGACCGGTACGCTCGGAATGGCGCCGACGCTGCAAAATCAGATTATGGCCGGCGTCATGCTGACGATATTGCCAGTCCTTATCCTATACATGTTCACGCAGCGTTATTTCGTGGAAAGCGTAGAGCGTTCAGGTATCGCGGGTGAATAATGAGATGAAGCGACGGGGAGGAGTCAAGCGGCTTACGCCGCAAGCTCCTACTCGTTTCTTTCATAATAGAGTTTAAAGACGATGTCTTGGTTATAATTGCCGAATCCGGAGCCGAACAAGGTAACGCCGCCTACATTTTCAGCATCTGGCTCTACGGCTATACGGAATTTCCACTGCTTGTTCAAAATATCTACTTCATCAAGCGTAACGCCGGAAATTTTCTGGCCGTCGATAAATGTTCCGGTCGGCGTAATTTTAAGCACCTTAAGCAGGCCGTATTGGTTGATTTCGTCCCACCACCAATCAGGCGTATACTTGCCGCGCTTACCGCCGAAATCACCCGGGCTGGTCCAAATTCCGATTTTGGTGCCGTTTAAGTAGAACGAAATGTCCGACGGCCAATTTTCGTTAGCGAACGGAGCTTCTGATGATATCTCGAATGAAATTTCGAGCTCGGTCGGCTTCTCGCTTTTTAGCAAAAAGTTAGCAGTCCTATATTCGATGAAGCCGCTGCTGAACCATAATATTTTGGCATTGATGCGATCTGCATCAAGGAAAAAACGCGGTTCGTCGAACATGCCGATTACCTTCGCCGTTGTAGCGAGGCCGCAGGTTGGCTCGATATCGAAGTCGGTATAGTGACCGACAGATACAATCGATTCATGATAGGTGCGCAGTGCAGTACGATTTTTGGAGGGGAAATCAATCTCGATGCTGTCGGTAATAAGCTTGCACATCTTTTTGGTTCCGCTGCTGCTTGCTACCATCTCAGAGCTGATCAGACCGGCTTTTTCGAGCTTCTTAACATGCATGGTCATGATTGGACTGCTTAACTCGAGCGCTTGCGCGAGATCCTTAATATTCATTTCCTGCTGAGATAGCAGCTGAATAATTTTTAACCTAACATCGCTGGCCAGCGCCTCATAGATAGGTAAGTGTGTATCCGAAATATCAATCTTCATCGTATCACTCCGCTCATAAATTAACACACTTCAAATTAATTAAAATGTTATCAAGATAACTTTATTGAAATGCTTATTTTCTGGTTGCTTGCAAAGTTACTCGGTGATCTCACTAAAGTTAGCTATTCATTATTTTATATGTAAACGGGTTGCTTGACAAATATATTTATCGATATTAATGTATTTATAAATATATTAATGTATACACAATATTCATTTGGAGGATTGAGAGGAATTATGAATTTACAAACATCAGAGCAGTCGCAGATTATGCTGAGTAATCCGCTAATCGAGCAGCGCGCCGATCCTTGGGTTTTGAAGCATTCGGACGGCTACTATTATTTCACAGGCTCTGTACCCGAGTATGACCGAATTGAACTGCGAAGATCGAGAACGATAGAGGGACTGAAGGGCGCCGAGAAGGTTGTTGCTTGGTATAAGCACGATGCGGGTCCAATGAGTGCAAACATTTGGGCGCCGGAGCTTCATTATATAGCTGGCAAATGGTATGTCTATTTTGCAGCCGGAACTGCGGATGAGCCGTTCAAACATCGTATGTATGTGCTGGAAAACGAATCGGCAAATCCGCTCGAAGGCGAATGGACGGAGAAAGGACAAATCGTGACGGACTGGGATTCCTTCTCTCTCGATGCAACGAGCTTTGAGCATAACGGTGAGCAATATTTAGTATGGGCGCAGCAGGATCATGCCATTCAAGGCAATACGAATTTGTACATTGCAACGATGAGCAATCCTTGGACGCTTAAGAGCAAGCAAGTGATGATTACGAAGCCTGAGCTCGACTGGGAAGTTATTGGCTATATGGTTAATGAGGGTGCAGCTGTGCTGAAGCGGAACGGCTATATTTATCTGACGTATTCCGGCAGCGCTACAGATCACAATTATGCGATGGGCATGCTGAAGGCATCGGAATCCGCTGATTTGTTAGATCCTGCGTCTTGGGTAAAATCGCAGGTTCCGGTATTTACAAGCTGTCCGGAAAACAGCCAATACGGACCTGGTCACAACAGCTTTACGGTGTCGGAGGACGGCGAGCAGGACATATTGGTTTACCATGCCCGAAGCTATAAGGAAATCGTAGGAGATCCTTTATTCGATCCGAATCGGCATGCCCGCGTTAAAGTGTTCACATGGAACAGCGACGGCACGCCTAATTTCGGTACGCCGCCGGCGGATACGAAATAATAGATCTATCATAATGAAAAGGGCTGCCTCTGCTAGAGACAAGCCCTTTTTGACTTATTGGTTCATTGCATTTAAACCGCCTGCAGTCCTGCTTGGTTTAGCAGATTCCAAGGCTTGTTGTAATGGGGCTGGAAGAAGAAGTCGACATAGCTCAATTGGTCCATCGTCATTCCGTTCTGAATGCATACCGAGAGCGTATTAATCGACTGGGTGAGATCGACCTTCGACAGCACCTGCGCGCCGACAATTCTGCCGCTGTCCGCTTCATATACGACCTTCAGTGTAACCTTTTCATAGGTAGGCATAAACTCCGGACGATAGTTTTCTGTGATTGTGACATTTTTCACATTCATCCCCGCAGCAAGCGCGGCCGTTTCCGTTAATCCAGTCGACGCAATATTGTAATCGTAGATTTTGATACCCGACGTGCCTTGCGTGCCCAAATATTTGACAGTGGGCCTATTTAAGTTTTTGGCAACGAGCGTACCCATGCGAACGGCGTTTGTGGCAAGCGGAATATAAGCATTTTGACCAGTTGGATTGTAGTGAACAGCGCAGCTGTCGCCTGCGGCGAATACATCAGGTTTGCTTGTTCTCATGTAATCATCGACAATGATCGCCCCATTCGGGAGCATGTCGACTTGGCCCTTCAGCAGTTCAGTGTTTGGGCGGAAGCCGATGCAAAGCACGACGAGATCTGCTTCGTATTCGCCCTTGGTCGTGAAGACGGCACTTACACGGCCGTCCGTTCCGCCGAACGAAGTGACCGTTTGTCCAGCGGCAATCGTAATGCCCTTTTCTATCAAGGCTTGCTCGGTTACATCAGTAAATTCACTGTCTAAATATTTATACAAAATGCGCTCCATATTATCGATTAAGGTGACCTGCTTCCCAAGCTGCTCGAATGCTTCAACAAGCTCAATTCCAATATACCCCGCGCCGATAACGGCGATCCGGTTCGCATGCTTTGCTTTCTCGATAATCATCTGCGAATGGTTGTAGTTTTTGCATAGAACGATGTTTTCGAGCTCAATTCCTTCCATCTGCGGTATGATCGGCCACGAGCCGGTCGTCATCACCAGCTTATCGAACGTATCGGCAAATTCGTCCCCCGTAACGAGATTGCGAACGTGAATCGTTTTTGCATCCGTATCAACCGCCAATACATCGTGGAGCATATGGGTCTTAACTCCGAGCGCAGCTAACTGGTCTGGCGAAGCGTAGAACAGCTGCTCCGCATCCTTCACGACGCCGCCAACATGCAGCGCGATGCCGCACGAGAGAAACGAGATGTTATCGTTTCTTTCATATACGGTAATCTGGGCATCCGGATAAAGCTTAGCCATTTGAGTAACAGCAGCAGTACCGGCGTGTGTGCAACCAACAACAGCAATTTTCATCGTCATTATAAACGCCTCCTATATTGGGGGTAAAGCGTATGTGCTGATTTGGCTACTTCGCTTTACTTCGTGAATAATTTCACAATCACGACTATTATGTGAAAACATTCACAACCTTGTCTTGCTTTTATCATATGCTTTTTATCATCCTATGACAAGGGCTAGTTGCACGATTTTGCATATATAGTTCAAATTTTCAGACTTCTTGACAAACAATTTTCACAAATCAATACTTGGAAGGAAGATCATATTAGCGAAGTGACGTTCGATAGGCGCAATAGATGGAGGAGGAATACAAATGCAATCAATCTATAACGATAAAATTGTGCTTATAACAGGTGCGGGCGCAGGGATTAGGCGTACACTTGCGACAGCTTATGCCGAGCAAGGAGCAACGCCTGTCCTGGTTGATAAAGATGCTGATGCACTAGAGCAAACGGGGAATCAGCTGCAAGCGGCAGGTTATGATTCGTTGTCCTTTGTTACGGATATGAGTAAGCCGGATGAGATCGTACAGATGCTGCAGGATGTTGAACTGATGCTGGGGCGGCTGGATATTGTTATTAACAATGCGGGCTTCGGCATATGGAAGTCACCCTATGATTTATCGGTCGATGAGTGGGACAGCGTCGTTAATACGAATCTGAGAGGCACGTTCATCTGCTCGCGTGAAGCGGCTAAAATTATGCGTGCCGGCGGCGGAGGAGCGATCGTGAACATCTCCTCCACGCGAGCGCTAATGTCGGAGCCGAATTCGGAAGCCTATGCCGCCTCCAAAGGCGGAATATTATCGCTGACACATGCGATGGCCGTTTCGTTAGGTCCCGATCGCATTACAGTTAACGCGATCTGTCCAGGCTGGATCGAGACCGACGACTACAGCAAGCTGCGCACAGAGGATCACAGCCAGCATCCGGCGATGCGGGTTGGAAGACCGGAAGATATCGCTCGCGCTTGCCTCTACTTAACTGATCCTAGTAATGATTTTGTAACCGGAACCCACATAATAATTGATGGCGGTATGACGAGAAAAATGATATACGAGGAATAGCTGCCAACAAGCATAGCCGATTTGCTTCACGAACATAATAGACATTAAATCTATTATGAACAGGTCAGGTGCATTGCCAGATGTATACAGAAGCGGTTTCGATCGTCGATCACAAAATTAAAGTTATAGACAGCGATAAGGGTATTATTTATTTGGTTGGCCCCATTCAGCTGCCGGTCCATATGGACGAAGGAGAAGCGGTTTTTCAATGGTATTGCTGGCTTTTATGCCAAGAAAGGCTGGAGGCAGCTGAACAAATCATTGATAAGCTGTCTGCTGTCAATCTTGCGGAAATGCAGCAGTCGAGCGTTCTCGTGTACGGTGATTTCGAACAAGCGGACGAGGCTTGGATACGAATGCACAGCATCTGCCATACGGGCGATATTTTCGGAAGCAAGCGGTGCGACTGCGGTTTTCAACTGCATGAATCGATGCGAATGATCGTGGAGAAAGGGGCAGGCGCGTTATTTTATTTGGCGAATCACGAGGGTAGAGGCATTGGACTCTTCAGCAAAGCGATGGCTTACTTGCTGCAGGAGCGCGGATACGATACGGTAGATGCTAACGTGAAGCTTGGCTTTGTCGATGACGCACGGCATTATGGAGATGCCATTCGTGTGCTGAAGTCGCTGCGAACGAAACCGGTCGCCTTAATTACGAATAACCCGAAGAAGCTGGATGCGCTGCAGGCTGCGGGGCTAGACGTTGTTGACCGAATCGCGCTATGGGGAGATAAATCTGCGTACAATGAACGTTATCTGGAAACCAAAATTAACCGTTCCGGACATATTGCTGAAGGAGCATGTCCAAATGAATAGCCTTATATAAATGGATTGGGCTGCCCCGCAAGCACATGATTGTGCTTACGGGACAGCCCTTGTTTGTATCGTATATTTAACCGGACCTTTACTTAAAACGAAAGGCCGTATGGAATCCCCTTGTTAACAGCAAAAAACATGTGTACCAAGTTGCCTAAAACTCGCATCCTAAAACAACGAAAGCCCTGCCTCTCTTTCGTCCTTGCGGCTCCGATGACCGCGCCAGTGTGAATCAGAAATACAGCATGAAACATGATTGGGAATTAACAGCAAAGAAATCAAAATCCGAGGGAAACATCGAATCTTACTGGGGATTTTCTGAGGTTAAATATAATACATTCCTATAATCATACTACAAAATTTTGTTAAATGCAACAGCTGATTGGAAAACGAATGATTTTGACCTTTCTGGACATTATAGGAGTGGAAAGGGGGGGTGGAAATGCCGGCATGGCTGGAAATTGTCATTAGGACGTTAGCAGCTATCGTCATTTTATTTGCATTTACGAAAGTGCTGGGCAAACGTCAAATATCTGAGCTGTCCCTATTTGAGTACATAACAGGCATATCCATCGGTAATATTTCTGCTTATGTGTCGCTCGATCTTGATAATTTGTGGTATTTAGGACTAGTCTCGATAGCCATCTGGGTAATCGTATCGGTTGGAATGGAATTTTTTACGATGAAAAGCAAGAGGGTTCGCGACTTTGTAGACGGCAAAGGAACGGTCCTCATTAAAAATGGACAGCTGCTGAAGAAGCAATTGCTAAAGGAACGGCTAACGCTCGACGAGCTGCTTGAGCAGCTGCGTAAAAAGAATGTATTTCGTGTTGCGGACGTAGAGTTTGCCGTCATGGAATCGAGCGGGGATATAAACGTATTGCTGAAGAAGCAGCATCAGCCGCTCACCCCAAATATGATCGGCTTGAATGTAAGCCGGGAGCCTGAGCCTCAAACCGTCATGATGGATGGTGTAATTCTGAACGATGTTCTGGAAACAGCCGGATATGACCAGGAGTGGCTTGAGCAGGAGCTGAAGCGGAATAAATTTAACAAACATGACGTTTTTCTCGCTCAAATCGATAGCGAAGGCCATTTGACGCTGCAGACAGGCGATGAGCATAACTACCCGGAGAGCATCCAATCGAAACCTAGTGAACGCGTTGCCATCTTGACCGAGCAATTTGAGGCGGAGCTTATCCGCCTGGAGCGACTGGCACGTAACGAGAAGGATCGCTACGTTTACCAGTCTGCCTTAAAAAGGTTTCAATCCGGTTTTAAGCCGCTGCCGGATCAATCATCTAAAAGATAACTATATTCGTCTCTATGTCCACCTCGCCGACCAAAGCTTCATCTCTTTCAATATATGATGCAAATCCTCGCCCTTTGGCGTAAGCGTATATTCAACCGTTACCGGTACAGTCGGAAATACTTTGCGTTCAAGCACGCCCTTATCTTCTAGATGACGGAGCGTGCTTGTTAACGCGCGCGGACTGACGGCAGGAATAAGCCGCTGCAATTCCCCGAATCTTTTAGTTCCGCAAAACAGCTCCCGGATGACGAGAAATGCCCACTTTCCTCCGATTACGTCTAATGTTTTCTCAATATTGCACTCGATATTTTCAGGTTCCTTCGGAATATAGTTTTGTACGCTCATTTGGTAAACTCCTCTCTTCATACTACTATCAATAAGTATAGTATATATATTTGAGATAATAAAATGAAAAAACATTCACTACTTTAATTATCGTACGAACTGCTATAAACTACTATTGGGATCACAAGGAAATGAAATAGAGGAGCGAAACGGATGAAATATAGAAGACTTGGCAAAAGCGGCTTGAAGGTAAGTGAAATCGGACTTGGAAGCTGGCTGACGTACGGAACAGCAACAGCTGCAGAAACGGCGCAGGCATGCATACATAAAGCGTATGATCTAGGCATTAACTTTTTCGACACGGCTAACGCCTATAACAACGGAGAAGCGGAAAAAGTAATGGGGAATGCTTTGAAATCGTATACCCGCAGCAGCTACGTGCTTGCAACGAAAGTATTTTTCGCAATGGGGTCAGGCCCGAATGACCGCGGACTATCCCGCAAGCATATTATTGAGCAGTGTGAAGCTAGCTTGAAGCGGCTTGGAACCGAATACATTGATTTATATCAATGCCATCGCTTCGATGCGGAGACGCCGGTTGAAGAAACGCTGCGGGCTCTTGACGATTTGACGGCTCAGGGTAAAGTGCTTTACACCGGCATTAGCGAGTGGAGCGCAGAGCAAATTGCCGATGCAGCTTCGATAAGCAAGAGACTAGGATTACGTCCGCTCGTATCCAATCAGCCGATCTACAATATGTTCGAGCGATATATTGAGCGGGAGGATGTGCTGCAGGTGAGTGAGCGGGAAGGAATGGGGCAGGTCGTTTTCTCGCCGCTTGCTCAAGGGGTGCTTACTGGTAAGTACAAGCCTGGACAAGCTGTACCGACAGACAGCCGTGCTGCGAATGACAAGACGAACGGCGTCATCAACAGTTATTTGCGCGAGGATGTGCTGCAGGTAGCTGAGAAGCTGGAGCAGCTTGCTGCCGGAATTGGCGCATCGCTATCACAATTCGCATTAGCATGGGTGCTTCGTCAGCCGGGAGTAAGTTCAGCTATAATCGGTTCCAGCCGTCCATCGCAGATTGAAGAAAATGTGAAGGCAGTCGAGCTTAAACTGACGGATGATGTATTGGCTCAAACAGAGGCCATTTTAGCGGAAGTTCGTGAATTCGCTCCGCTGCGCTGATTAATGAATGATTAAAACGGACAAAGGGGCACTTCCTCGGAAGTGCCCCTTTTTTTTGGCTATATATAATAGAAGCGATTTTTTTACTGATCCATTTGAGACTCGGAAGGGCTGTATGTTCCCGGCTGCGTGATCGGCGGCGGCATAACCTTTCCCCCGGCAAAATGGTATGTCACGACCGTATTGAATTGGTCGATCCAAGGCATTAACGAACGTCCGCCCCACGCTTCCTTAGCGAACTCATTGAAATAATTGACGAGCTCCATATTGGCGGAAATATGCACCTCTTGAACGGCGGGTGCCATTTTTCTAACCTTAAGCGCTACAGTCTGTTTCAATTCTTCCGATAGGTTGTTTATGTCATTGACGGAGAAATAGGAGTTATACGGTTGTACAAGTGCCCGGCTATTGCCGTAAGGACTTCCTGTATCATGATTATAAACGCCTTCGTTCGTACCTGTATTATCTTGCTCGGTTTTACCGCCAGTGCCTCGCGTACCTACTGCTGTCCAATCAAGCATAAGTCCAACGTATGCGTTTTTGTCCGTAAGCATGACGATGGCAGAGGCGATGCCGTTAAGGTCCGTAACCTTGCGGGAAATGGCCGAGCTGTATTCAAAGAAGGCATTATCATGCTGATTCGGGTTATTCGACATTGGGCCGTACGACTTGCCGCCGAGCATCTTCGGATCATTTGCAGTGCGGCTTCCGTAATCGGTGTCGCTTTTTTGGGCGAGCTCCTCGTAATTGCAGCCGGCGGCAGCCGTAATTACAACGGCAGACAGCAGCAGTGCGGCCATTCGTTTAACCATAAAGAACGGACCCCCATTCATACGATAATGGCTATAGCTTTTGCCTTGACAGCGCAAATATACGTTTCAACCAGGATACATAATTGTCCATGGGTTTGGTGCACAATGTAGGATAGAGAACAAGCCTTCGGGACATGCCGTACATAGCTGCTTAAGATGCTTAAAAACGTTGTAACGGTGCGATTTTGACAGCTTTGAGAACAATTTGTGAACTCTCTGTGGAACATTGACAAATAGGGTCTTCAACTTTATATTTAATAAAGTGATTTAAGTTGCAGGAGTTGTAATAACATCTGTGAACACGCAGCCCGCCGCCTTGCCACGTGAAATCAGGCAGCTGCGAAAACGTCAAAAGTGGGGTTGATTAATGATGAAACGGTGGCAATTTGTAAGACGGCTTGCGCCGCTTATGGCCATGATGGTGCTGGTGCTGTCGGCTTGCGGACGGAGTGATTTGTCGACGCTGAATCCTCAGGGACCTGTAGCGGAAGAGCAATTCGGACTGATGAAGCTGGCGATAGGAATCATGTTGATCGTGGTTGTTGTCGTATTTGCGATTTCTTTGTATGTAATTATTCGTTTCCGCAGACGTAAGGGTGACAAAACGATTCCGAAGCAAGTCGAAGGAAACCACAAGCTGGAGGTCATTTGGACGGTAATCCCGATCATCATGCTTATCATTCTTGGTGTTCCAACCGTACAATCCGTATTTAACTTAGCGAAAGACTACAGCAAAGATCCGGATGCGATTCAAGTTATCGTGACTTCACATCAATACTGGTGGGAATTTGAATACCCGGATTACGGTATCAAAACAGCGCAGGAGCTTATTATTCCAACAGGCAAGACGATCTCTATCAAAGCGAAATCGGCTGACGTGCTTCACTCGTTCTGGATTCCATCGCTTGCAGGAAAAATCGATACGAACCCTGGCGCGAACGTAAATGCAATGTATTTCTCAGCTCCAAAAGAAGGCGTTTACCTAGGCAAATGCGCCGAGCTTTGCGGACCTTCGCACGGGCTGATGGACTTTAAAGTTAAATCAGTGGACGAGTCTTCATTCGACCGCTGGGTAGCGGCTATTCAAGAGCCGGTTGCTCTTCCTAGCGATCCTGCCATTGCTGCGGCATTCGAGAGCAAATGCCTTTCTTGCCATGCTGTAGGCGACTTGGGCGGACCGGTTTATCCTAACCTGACTGGTATCGGCAGCCGTGAGACTGTCGGAGGTATTCTCGTTAACACCGATGAACCGCAATATGACAATGAGGGTTCAGTTTACGATAATCTGTACCGTTGGATTGAAAATCCGGATGAAGTTAAACCGGGTAACCAAATGGGTAAAATCGATCTAACTGAACAAGAACTCAAAGGTATTGCAGAATATTTATCAGAACTGAAGCTCGACTACGAACAATAATTTATCGGTGATTGAAGGAGGTACCTACTTTGGCTCATGCGCATACGCATAAGGTCAAACGTTACAGCGGTCTGATGGACTGGCTTACAACGGTTGACCATAAAAAAATTGGGATTTTGTATATGATCGCCGGCGGTTTTTTCTTCCTAGTCGGCGGTTTGGAAGCGTTAATGATTCGGATTCAATTATGGAAGCCGCTTAATGACTTTGTTAGCGCGGATACATTTAACGAACTACTTACGATGCACGGTACAACCATGATCTTCCTGGCTGCCATGCCGTTGATTTTCGCGCTAATGAATGCGGTCGTTCCGCTTCAGATAGGCGCGCGCGACGTAGCATTTCCTTTCGTTAACTCATTAGGCTTCTGGACTTTCTTGTTCGGTGGTATTCTACTTAACGTCAGCTGGTTTGCGGGCGGCGCTCCGGATGCGGGCTGGACAGCATATGCTCCTTTAGCTGGCACAACCTACAGCGGGGATCATGGTATCGATTATTATGTATTAGGCTTGCAGATCGCCGGTATTGGTACATTAATCGGGGGTATTAACTTCCTTGTTACCATCATTAACATGCGTGCACCAGGCATGACATTCATGCGGATGCCAATGTTCACATGGACGGCCTTCATTACGTCGGCACTTATCTTGTTCGCATTCCCGGCTCTGGCAGTCGGCCTTGCGGCACTGATGTTCGACAGATTGTTCGACGCAAACTTCTTTGATCCTTCAGGCGGCGGTAACGCGGTACTGTGGGAGCATATTTTCTGGATATTCGGGCATCCTGAGGTTTATATCCTCATCCTGCCGGCCTTCGGCGTTATTTCCGAGGTAATAAGCACGTTCTCGCGTAAGCGGTTGTTCGGTTACAGCTCGATGGTATTCGCTACAATCCTGATCGGCTTCTTGGGCTTCATGGTTTGGGCGCATCACATGTTCACTGTTGGTCTTGGACCGGTAGCGAACGCGCTGTTCTCGATTGCAACGATGCTTATTGCAGTTCCGACAGGTATCAAAATTTTCAACTGGCTGTTTACTTTGTGGGGCGGCTCAATTACATTCACATCGGCGAATTTATTCGCGGTAGGTTTTGTACCAACATTCGTAATGGGCGGCGTAACCGGCGTCATGCTGGCAGCAGCGCCTGCCGACTTCCAGTATCACGATTCGTACTTCGTCGTAGCGCATTTCCATTATGTTATCGTCGGCGGATTGATTCTCGGTATTTTCTCTGGTCTTCACTACTGGTGGCCAAAAATGTTCGGACGCGTACTGAATGAAACTCTCGGTAAGCTGACGTTCTGGACATTCTTTATCGGTTTCCACTTGACGTTCTTCATTCAGCATTTCCTTGGCTTGCTTGGGATGCCGCGTCGTATTTGGACGTATCTCGACGGTCTGGGCTTTAATGAAATGAACTTGATTAGTACAGTAGGCGCTATCCTTATGGCCTTCGGAACCATTTTCTTCCTGCTCAACATTGTCATAACGTCGTTTAAACCAAAGAATGCACCTGCCGATCCTTGGGAAGACGGTCGTACGCTGGAGTGGACGATTCCATCGCCGCCGCCTGAGTACAACTTTGCTCAAACGCCGCTTGTACGCGGATATGATGCTTACTGGAAAGAAAAAATGGACGGCCACAGCGGCATGACGCCTGCTGAACCAATTGGTCCAATTCATATGCCGTCACCTTCGATCTTGCCGTTCTTTATGGGTCTCGGCTTGTTCATAGCAGGTTTAGGATTTATGTACGCTCCGGATTGGGGCAATCTGTTCGGATGGTTTAATACGGGTTATGCAGTGGGGATTATAGGCTTGCTCATCGTATTCGGATGTATGTTCCTTCGTTCTGTAATCGATGATCACGGCTTCCACATTGAAGAAGATGAAATCCTAAGAGATTTGGGGGGGAAAGCATGAGCGTGCATTCGCATGTAGAAGGGCAATTGCCTCATGAGCCCGAGAAGGCGACCCTCGAGGGACGCAATAAAGTATTAGGCTTCTGGTTATTCCTTGGCGGCGAGACGGTATTGTTCGGAACGCTGTTCTCAGCGTTCCTGGCACTTCGCCACCAAGTGCTTGACGGTCCACCAGCGCATGAGCTGTTCCAGCTTCCGTTGGTAGCTCTTGCAACTGCTCTCCTGTTAACGTCAAGCTTGACTAGCGTATTCGCTGTTCATGCGCTCCACACTCACCGTGTGAAGGCGTTAATTAATTGGCTGATCATTACCGTTATATTGGGCGCAGGCTTCCTTGGTCTCGAGATTTATGAGTTTTACCACTATGTGCATGAAGGTCACGGCTTTACAACGAGTGCATTCAGCTCCTCGTTCTACACGCTCGTCGGTTTCCATGGCGCGCACGTTGCCTTCGGTATCCTATGGATCTCATTAATCATTGTGCAATTGATGAAAAAAGGTTTAACGGTTGTTACCGCTCCGAAGGTATATGTAGCTAGTATGTACTGGCACTTTATCGACGTAGTCTGGGTATTCATTTTTACCGTCGTTTACTTGATGGGAAAGGTGGTTTAACCGATGGCAGGCAATCATACGGCCACAGAGGAAAGCACCAAGCGGCATAAGGTCGAAGGACCGAAAAAGCATATCATCGCTTTTATTTTCTCGGTGCTGCTTACGTTTCTCGCATTTGCGACCGTTATCAGCGGAGAAATAAACAAAGATTTCATTTACATTATTTTAGTCGGATTAGCTGTTTTGCAAGTATTCGTACAAATGGCGTTCTGGATGCATATGAAGGATCGCGGTCATATGTACGCGATTATCGGAATTTTATCCGGCGTATTCATCGTAGCTACTTGCGTTATTATGGCCGAGTATTGGGCTTGGTGGTAAAATTGTCGTTGTAATGTTGGAGAGGAGGGTCCCGAAGGCTTGGGTCCCTCCTCTTTTGTAAAAAAAGGCTAGTGTTATTGAAAGGAGCTTCCACGATGCTTGGCTTACAATATTTTCGCTTCGAAGAATTGTGGACCCCGATGTTTCTGTTCGGAATGGCCGCCGTTGTCATTCTATATTTCTACTTGATAGGTCCATGGCGTGAAAAGCATGTACCTGGGGCGCCAGCTGCAACAACGCTGCAGAAAGTGATGTTCGTATCCGCTGCCGTAATGTTTTACTTAGCACACGGGGGGCCGCTTAATTTATTAGGCCATCTTATGTTTACCTTCCATATGGTCAATATGTCGATATCGTATTTGATCATTCCGCCAATGGTGCTGCTTGGAGTACCAGCATTCATCTGGCGCAAAATGTTCTCGGCCCACTTCTGGAAGAAGTTTAACCTGTGGATGCATCCGATTATCACGTTAGTGTTGTTTAATATGTTATTTTCAATCTATCATGTTCCACTTGTTCACGACTATGTGATGACGCACTTCTCAGTGCATCGTCTTTATTATGCTATATTGCTCATTACTTCATTTATGATGTGGTGGCAGATCGCTTGCCCGGTTCCAGAGTGGAGCCGGCTTACTGATCTGAAGAGAATGGCTTATGTTTTTGCCAACGGAATTCTGCTTACGCCTGCTTGCGCCTTGATTATTTTCGCTAAACAATCGATGTATGCGATATATAGCGATCCTAATGTATGGGTGACGGCGATGGGCTACTGCGTATCCGGCGACCCAAGCAGATTGCTTGATAGCTTCAGCGGTCCCCAGTTTTTCAACCTGATGGACGTCGCAGAGGATCAGCAGCTTGGCGGGATTGTGATGAAGCTGGTTCAGGAGCTTATGTACGGGATTATACTTGCTTATATATTCAAGCAGTGGTTTAAACGCGAGCACACGGAAGATGAATTGCCGAATACGAATACAGGTAGGGCTTAGTGCCGATCATTTTGTGAGCAATGGGTGGGGTAACGTTGAATATTAATAATATTATGCCGACAATCAGTACATTCTTTATTGTACTTAGCGCAGTATTAGTAGCGATTGGCTGGAGACTAGCGATTAAACGCAGATTGCAAGAGCATCAGAAGGTGATGTTCTACGCAGCAGTGGCAGCAAGTATCTTTTTTATCGTGTACGTATCGAGGACGATTTTCGTCGGAAATACGTCTTGGGGCGGGCCGGATAGCTTAAAGCCTTATTATCTCATTTTCTTGCTGTTCCATATCGTGCTGGCAACGGTTGCCGCGGTATTCGGTATTACGACGCTTACGCTTGGATATAACAAAAAGTTTGCGAAGCATCGCAAGTGGGGCAGAGTGACCTCGCTGATTTGGTTCGTAACGGCAATTACGGGGACAGCTGTGTATGTTCTTTTGTATCTTATGTACCCTGGCGGTCATACGAAGCCTGTATTAGATGCTATTTTCGGATAAAAGATAGGTTCAAAAATGCTGTGAAGCCGCGCATTCGGAAGAGAAATTCTTTCGAATGCGCGGCTTTTCTTATTTTCTAGGAATTGCATATAAGCACTCCGGAATCGGCGTTACCCTTACTTTAATTACAGGAAATCCTCCAGTTATTTAGTCTTCGAAATGATGAGAGA
>JBNJJW010000038.1:0-53297 GCA_051750645.1 Bacillota bacterium
TATAGAAGGGATTTTTCGCTAGATTATAGGGAGGTTTTCCTGCAAAATGAACCTTTTTGAGCGCATACAGGTAATTTAGAAGGAGGTTTTCCCGTTCATAATCCCGCTTCCGTAAACCCGAGCAGCTTCAATGCATGGTCAACTTCAATGTATGGTCAATACCTTCGTCCGGTGTTAGTTTGCCATTAAACCACGCTACCTTCTCCGCTTCATCCCAGAGGGCGCCAATGCCCACGCCGGTTAAAGCTTCGATGTACGACGGAGAAACCCTTTCTCCAATGCTTGCAAGCAGCATGGCGGTAGAATTCGCATAACAATAAGCTCCATTGCCGACATACGTATTCATTTCATACACAACCTTCCCTTTGGTCTCTTATTAAAGGTTACAAGATTACCCTGGGGGGAAGGTCAAGAAGTAGTTATTTTGATACATCTTAGGGGACGAGCGGTTATTGAATTTTTGTGTTAGAATAGCTGACATGATGAAGAAAGTAAAGGAGAAAGAGTACGATGCTGAAAAAGGTATTTTTAGTCTTGCTGATTATTTTGGCTGCAGCAGGATGCGCACAAAAAGAGCAATCATCCAACATGGAAGAAACCAAGCCATCCGAAAAGGTCGAATTATTGATATCAGCTGCAGCAAGCCTTACAGACAGCTTGGAAGACATCCAAACGGCTTACGAAAAAGAACACAATAATATAAAACTTTCATTTAATTTCGGTGCATCGGGTACCTTACAACAGCAAATTGAACAAGGCGCTCCAGTGGATTTATTCTTATCTGCCGGCAAGAAGCAAATGACTGCGCTAGTAGAAAAGCAACTGATCGACAATAACCAGCAGATGAATTTGTTGACAAACGAGCTAGTAGCCGTAGTTCCAGCAGATACAAAAATTGCGGTTAGTAAGATAGAAGATATAACGAAATCAGAAGTGAAAAAGATTGCTGTCGGCCAGCCCGAGACCGTTCCGGTAGGGAGCTATACGAAAGATTCACTTACTTTTTATAAGCTGTGGGATACGATCCAATCAAAAACCGTATTCGCCAAAGATGTAAAACAGGTATTGAATTATGTTGAAACAGGTAATACAGAGGTCGGGTTTGTATATAAAACGGATGCTTTAACCTCACAGAAGGTAAAGGTAGCCTTTTCTCCAGACTCCAAAAGCTACAAGTCCATTGAATATCCTGTTGGAATCGTTAAAGCAACCAAACATGTAAAGGAAGCCGAGGAGTTTTACAAATTTCTGCAAAGTAAAGCTGCGCAGGATATATTCATTAAGTATGGGTTCAGCTTGCCGGACAAATAATTTTTTAAAACCTTCGATAGTTAAATTTCACTTATGCATTACATTAAATTAACACAGAGATAAAGGTACAACCATATAATGACGAAAAGGGAGGTGTAAGTTATCGCTTATTATGATGAAGATCGAGTGCCGTTCGATAAACCTGATGAAGAGAAAAAAGATACAACGACTTCCATAGATAAAGAGGAAAAAAAGAAGCAATTGTCTAAATGACAGTAGCTTCTTTTTTTATATTTTGACTCCCTGTCGCCCGGACTATAGAACTTACTCAGAAATAGTAGGAACAAGATTTTTGCGTTCAATGGGTGAGGAGAGCACGATAAGTGTGGTCGAAAAGCCGTGTTTCGTGCTTGCATTAATGAAAGCTTCCAAGGAGCGGGTCGAGTCCGACACGACTTTGATCAGGTAGTTGTATTCGCCGCTGATCCGATGGCACTCCAGCACATCCGGATGATCTTCGCAGAAGGCAATAAATTTATCGCAATCCTTCGTGTTAAAGAGCAGGTAGGCGATCGAATGTTTGTTGATTTTTTCCGGAGATACGACCATCCGGTATTGCTCAATAATTCCCCGGTCTTCTAATCTCCGCACTCTTTCGGTAACCGCGGGCTGAGACAAGCCGACCATTTTACCTAACTCCGTCATCGAGAGCCGGGCTTGATCCTGCAGTGCCAACAGAATTTGTTTATCTACATTATCCATTCAAATAGCCTCCTTTAAATTATAAGCAATGAGTTTAAAATTCAGTTAAATCCTTTGTCCGTTGCCCCAAATACCTTTCTCTTCACATGTAAGGCTTTGTTTTTATCATATAAAATAAAGCTATAGAAAGTACAGTGAAATGAGAGAGGATGTGGAGGGTATGAGTCTATTGTTCAGCCCGATAACGATAAATGGATTAGAGCTCAAAAATCGGATTATGATGGCCCCAATGGGTACGGTGGCTGCTTTGGATGACGGTGAATTGACGGATTGGCACATGATTCACTATGGATCGCGCGCGCTTGGTCAAGCGGGGCTGATTATGCTGGAGGCAACGGCCGTTACGGAGCAGGGGCGGGATTTGCAGGGGAATCTTGGTCTCTGGAACGATGAGCAAGGGGCGAAGCTGCAAGCTTTGGTTCGAATTCTGCATCAATCCGGCTCTAAGGCAGGTATTCAACTGTGGCACGCGGGGCGTAAAAGAAAGATCGAAGGTGCGGCCGTTTCGGCTTCCGGTATCCCGTATGAAGGCAGTGCGACAGAAGCGCTGTCGGAGCAGCAGGCTGCCGAAACCGTTGCCGCTTTCCGGGATGCGGCAAGAAGAGCGGCGGCGGCAGGGGTAGACGTTATAGAGCTTCATGCCGCCCACGGTTATCTGATTAATGATTTCTTATCCCGCTATACGAACAAGCGCGATGATAAATACGGCGGTACGAGGCTGCGTCGTTATCAGCTGCTTCGAGAGATTATTGCGGAAATCCGTCTCGTCTGGAAAGGCCCGTTATTCGTGCGAATCTCAGCTGATGAGTACAGCGTGGAGGGAAACAACATCGATGATGCAATCTATTTCGCAGGTCTGATGAAGGAGCAGGGTGTCGACTTGATCGATGTCAGCAGCGGGGGCGTACTGCCGGCAAAGCCCCATGTATATCCCGGCTATCAGGTTCCATTCGCCGAACAAATTAAGCGTGAAGCGGGCGTGGCTACCGCAGCTGTTGGTCTCATAACGAGCGGCGAACAGGCCGAGCAAATTTTGCAGGACGGGCGAGCCGATCTGATTGCGGTCGGCAGACCTTTTCTGCGAGATCCGTTCTGGCCGCGAACCGCAGCGGAGCAGCTTGGCGTAAAGCTGGCGGAGCCGGCGCCTTACAAAGGCTACTGGTTTGCCAAAGAGCTGGTGCATGAGAACTGAATATGGATTGCAAAATTATGTGTACCGCCGACGCTGGTTTCCTTCAGATTCCACCTCGCGAACACCCTTGCCTTAGCTATGGTTACTACTGCCTTCACCATTCAGGAGCGCCTATGCTGGTGTCATAAAAAGGTGGCATCGATAGTAAATCGACGCCACCTTTAAGGTTTTATTTTTTTAGCATAAGTTTTAATAATGATACGGCGCTTAGTATCATCATAATAAATCCCGCTAAACTAATTAAAAATTGTAGAACTGTTTCAATCAACATATCCATTGTTAATATGTGTGGTAAAGGAGTTATTATAAATATATATCCCATTAAAAAAACAGCCATCAATAGCACGATTCTTTCCAGGTTCATATCAAAACCCTCCAGAAGTTTCTTACTATTGTACAAAATTATACCATCTCCTACAATATACCATTAGTCGTGTTTAGAGGTAAACGATGTTAGGAGATTTCTTTGATTACGGAACGTTGCGGTAGGAAACGAATTTTTACATCCCCTTAAAAGGAAAGCGAGCGTATACGTCATCAAGGGTGTAGGACTTCACACGAACGGCGATCTCCTCGGCATAAAGGGAAACGCACTTTAGTATCTTGACAGACTGGATCGGATATTTGCCAACCGAGCTCTCGCCCGACAGCATGACCGCATTTGTGCCGTCTTGTACCGCCTGGAAAATATCCGTCACTTCGGCTCGGGTGGGTACGGGCTCATCAATCATGGATTGAAGCATTTGGGTAGCCGTAATGACATAGGTGCCGTTCACCCCGCATTCCCTGAGGAGCGCTTTCTGAATGAATGGGATTTGCTCGAACGGCAGCTCGACCCCGAGATCACCCCTTGCAATCATGATGCCATCAGATAGGGCGGCTATGTCACGGAAATTTTTTACGCCTTCCACCGTTTCGATTTTCGCAACGAGCTTGGGAACGGTTCCGGACAAGGATCGGCAAAAGTCCCGCACTTGTTCCAAATGGGCAGCTTGGCGTATGAATGAACAAGCAATCAGATCGATCTCTTCCTCGAGCAGGAACGCGAGATCCTCTTGATCTTTTTGTGTCAGAGCGGGAATATTCAGCTTGGTTCCGGGAAAATTGACGCTTTTGTTGCTGCTTATTTGACCACCGACTATCACTTTGGTTGTTATCCGTTCGGAGCTAACGTCTGTCACCTCAAGCTTGACCGCGCCGTCATTGATAAGAATGAATGCGCCTGGAACAATCTCTCCCGTAATGTTCGGGTAGTCGATATTCGCTCTCTGTCCGTTGCCGATAACAGGCGTAACCAATAGCTCGAACGGCTGCCCTTCTTCGAGCAAAACGCCATCCCCTTCAATCTCGCCCAACCGGATTTTTGGACCTTGCAGATCGCCCATGATACGGATCGGCATGTCGTATTCACGGCTGGCTTCCCTTAAATGACGTATGATTTCCCTATGACTTTCATGGGTCCCGTGAGACAGGTTCAATCTGGCAACCGTCATGCCGCCAAGAATCAACTCCCTTACAACTTCAGAAGAGGAGCTGGCCGGTCCAATCGTGCAAATTACGTCAATAGTCATTAATTTATCCCTCCTGATGTTTTAAGCGGCGAATTAGTTAAAAGTTTTCCGTTCCGGCACGTAACGCTGAATAAAGCGGAATACCAAAAGGTTCAAGATATAAATGATCAAATAGATCGGACCCGAATACTGCAGCTTCCAACCCTTGTAGGTAAAGACGTGGAAGCAATAGGTGGAAATGGCCTCGAGCCCGAGCGTTGTTAGGCTGAACAAGAGCAAATATCCGAAGAGGTACCATCCCGTGGGCCTCCATTTGCTATAAAAGTACAGCATGAAAAACTGTGAAGGCGGATAGGTAAACAGATAGAGGATGATATCGAACCACTCGAATTCCGGTCGGTCGCCGAAATCGTAAAGATCGAATGGCTTGACGCCAATGGAAAAGTCGGCTGTAAATGCCAGCAATCCATTAAACAGCCAAATGATAAACAAGCTGACTAAAGACAGACGGTTCGGAAGCAGCAAGAAAACGCCCCACGAAACCACAGATATGATAAGGATGAACCATTCGTTCGCATCAAAGTGAATCGGAGGGTACAGGATCATGGGAAACCTCCTGCCATCGTAAAAATTTGCGCAAAAGCGCGAGAAATCCAATAGAAATGGCAAGCAACGCAGCATCTTTGACCCAATCGTATCCCCAACTCCATTTTACAAATTGAATGGTTCCGCTTAGATGATACAAATATTGCAGAATGCAAAGGAGGATAACAGTACTTGCAAAAGCTATCGCCTTACTTAATGGTCTTCTCGAATTGGAAAAAAGCACAAATAAACCAAACAGAATAATAATAGGAGCGAGGATAATCTGTTCCAACTTCAACGCAAAAAACTTGAACGGGTCTTCACTTGCTTTCACCAGCTGCAGGTTCACGGTGAGTACGGCGTAAGAGAACTGCTCTAAGGAAGCGATTAATATGCCACACGACAATATTTCCAGCGGATGCAGCGTCTTCCGCAGAATGGGTATGAAAGCGATGCTGATCATACTGACAAAAAATGCGATTAGGAGGGTCAGCATCATGTGTTCCCCTTTCAGGTTATCGTTATCTCTTACCATGCTCCAACTAAGGGGAAATATGTATGAGGATTTTATTCAAGAGTGGGCTTCCCTTACTGACGTTACGTTTTGACTGTATTTCAGCCAGTCTAAGCGGCCTATTAGTCGATAAAGTGGCGTTTGAGTGGAAAACATACAGTCAAAATCGGCATTCTAACTCCATTCTAGCCCCCACGAGCCCTCCCCCGTCCATTTGACTGCACAAAATCCCATCAAACTATGATAACGTCTCGTTACTAGCATTTTGACTGTATGAAATCCAATCAAAACGCTAGAACACCTTCACTGGAGCCAAATGAATGACAAGAGTGAGATGGGGGGCCGCTCGCGAACTGCATAAGCCCTGTCAATGAAAAAAGAGCTGCCCAAGGTCATCGACCTAAACGGACAGCTCCAACCCTATTTATTAACCCTTCACCGCGCCGGCGACAACGCCTTTGACGATGTACTTCTGCAGGAAGATGAACACGATGATCGATGGCAGCACAGCCATGACCATAGCCGTCATTGCATATTGCCAATCGGATGTGTACTGTCCGACAAAAGTGTAGGCTGCGAGCGTTAATGTCTTCGTATCCGGCGAGCCGTTAACCATCAGGAGCGGCAGCAGGAAGTCATTCCAAATCCACATGACATCGATGATGACAATGGTCGTTGTAACCGACTTCAGCAGCGGAAAGATGACCAGGAAGAACAGCTTAAAGCCCGAAGCGCCGTCAATCGTCGCGCTTTCGTCAATTTCCTGAGGAATACCCTTCACGAAGCCGTGATAGATAAATACGGCCAGCGGTGCGCCGAAGCCCCAGTACAGAACGCCGAGTCCCCATGTGCTTTCGGACAGGTTCAAATCCTTAGCCAGCTGCAGCACCGTTAGCATGATCGATTGGAACGGGATGAGCATCGGCATAATAATGAGCAGGTAGAGAAGCGCGCTCCAGCGCGTTTTCGTTCTCGCCAGCTTGTAGGCCGCGATAGAAGAGACAAGTATGATGCCGGCTAGTCCTACTCCGGTAATGATAAAGTTGTTTAGGAACAATTTTGGATAGTTGATAAATGACCATACGTACGAATAGTTTTCGAAAATAAGCTGCTTTGGCAATGCGACAACGTCGGTCATGACCTCGCCGAAGCTCTTGAGCGAGTTGTTGATGGCCAGGAACAATGGATATAGAAAGACGAGCGACAGAAGAACCATGACGATCTCAAGAAAGATACGTCCTGCTCTTGACTTGCTATGACTATTCATTAGGCCTCAACCTCCCTGCGTTTGAAGATCGTCAACTGAATGATCGTAACGACCAGAACCGCCACGAACAAAATGAGCGCCTTCGCCGTTCCATAGCCGTAAAGGTTATTCTGGAATGTGTCTCTGTAAATGTCATAAGCGATACTGTATGTGGTACCGCCCGGTCCGCCGCCGGTCAGCGACAGGATCACGTCGAACACTTTAATCGAATTCGTCAAAGCCATAAATACTGAGATCGTAATGGATGGCGCAAGCAGCGGCAGCGTAATGCTGAAGAAGCGACGTACAGGGCCGGCGCCGTCTACGGTTGCAGCTTCCTTCAAATCATCCGGCACGGATTGCAAGCCGGCGATATAAATAACTAGATAAAATCCGATCGATTGCCAGATGGAAACGAGCAGGATCGATATAAACGCAAGCCCCGGTTCACCCAGCCAGCTTAGATTGAATATTCCCCAGCCTGTGCTCTCCGCGAGTGATTCAAAACCCTGCATGAAAATAAACTTCCAAATGAATCCGACGATAACCAAGCTAAGAATATACGGAATAAAGAAAGCAGCCCGCAGCCAAGACGATGTTCTCAGCTTCATGTCAAGTACGACGGCAAGCAAAATGGCGAGTACGTTCACAAGCACGATATACAAAACCGCGTATTTAATCGTAAACCATGCGGAGTTCGCAAAGTTCGTATCGCCCATAAAAATTTGTTTGAAATTATCAAGACCGACAAATGTCGGGTGCTTGGAGATACCGTTCCACTTCGTCATGGAATAGCGGATCGTCATCGCGAACGGGATATAGAACGCTACGGCGATACAAATTAAAACCGGCAAGGTGAAGATGCCGAATTCGAGTTTTTCGCTCCATTTTCTCCCTATTGATTTAAACATCAACGCACCTCTTTTCTTCACGGTTCATGTATCGGCTGCTCGTTTGCACACCTATACAGCAAATCCGTTTAAGCTATAATGTGTATTATAAAACAGCCGCCCTTGCGCAAAAATGGATTTAACAAAACAGTTAGGGGTAAAAAGGTGAACGGAATGCCGAGTCGGGAAGGATAGTGAAAATCATTTTAAATAAAGCTGTAAAAGCCGTTTTGGCGGTCCTGGAGCGGATATCGAGGAGGCTCGTGAACAAGCTTATTTTGCTGTTCACGACCATTATTATGCTTGTGGTCGGATCGCTGACGTTTATTTCGTATCAAATGCTTCAGAAGGAGTCTGTCACGAATAGCATCGCAAGCACGTCGAACAACCTGCTGCTGGTCAATCAGAATATGGAGGATTATTTGAAAGGAATGGAGCAGCTTTCTCTGCCCCAAATCCGGTACGATGAAATTACATATGCGATCATGCACGAATCGGAGGACTACGCGTCGAAGATGTACCTGGAGGATTACTTGCGCGGGCTGTACTATTCTCGTAATGATCTCGAGGCCATTTACTTGTACGTGGTAGGTGAGCAGAAATATTACTCCATTACGCAGGAGAACTACAATATTACGGTAAGGACAGGCTCAGCACCGGCTATTGCCGAATTGCCCTGGTATAAGAAGGCGATGAACAGTCCGTTCAATCGTTCGTATCAGTCGTTTGTTCAGCAGGGATCTGATCCGGGTTATCCGGTAGACACGGAACATAGCTTCATGGCTTACCACCGCGTGCTGCGTTCCATCGTTTCACGGGAGCCGCAGGCGGTGCTGTCTTTTTACTTCGATTCATCGGTTAGAGATGAGATTTTGAAGGATATTCCGTTCAATGAGGGACAGCATCTGCTGTTTCTAAGCCCGGACAATGAACCGTTTTATACGGATGACCTTTCCTTATATGAGCGCATGGAAGCTTCCGGCTTACCGGATAAGCTGACCAGTGACTTAAACGGCCGGTTAACCTGGTCGGAGGAAGAGCAGAAGTATCTTGTCGTATATAACATTGGGGAGCGGGAGGGCTGGAAGCTCGTTAAGCCGATTCCTTATACGCAAATCTATGAGGCGGCAACGACGACGCGGAATATCAGCTTTTCGATCGGATTGTTGTTTCTGCTGCTTGCCGTCATTCTTGTTACCTACTTCTCAAATGCCATAACGAAGCCGCTCAAGAAGCTGTCCTACCAAATGAACCGCTTCAGCGTCGGCGACTTCGATGCGGAGGCAGAGGTTAGGGGCAGGGACGAGATCGCTTATTTATCCCGTCATTTTAATCAGATGGTGAAGCGGACCAACGATCTTATTAATGAGCGGTACAAAATGAAGCTTGTGGAGAAGAACGCGATTTTGAAAGCGCTGGAAGCTGAAATTAATCCGCATTTCTTATACAATGCGCTGCAAGCAATATCGACGAAAGCATTGAAGCACGAAAGATTTGACATTGCCGATATGGTGGATTCGCTTGCCTTGACGCTGCGTTATTGCATTAGCGGGAAGGATGTTGTGCAGGCCAGCGAGGAATTAAAGCACATTGGGCATTACATGGCACTGCAAAAGGCGAGATTCGGCAGCAGGCTTCAAGTTACTTACGAGTGGGAGGAGTCGTTAATGGCGCTTGAAATTCCGAAGCTGTCGATTCAGACACTCGTCGAAAATGCCATCAAGCATGCGCTCGAGAAGGTATCCAGCACGATTACGTTCGATATCCGCGCCAAGCTGACGGAATCGCATGCCGTTATTTCGGTACGGGATAACGGACCGGGCTTTGCGCCGGAGAGACTGGAAGAAGTGAGAAGGTCGTTCTTAAACGAGTGGGAGGACCGTGAAAGCGAAAACGGGAGCATCGGCCTTGTTAATCTGAACACGCGCTTGAAGCTGCTGTACGGAGATGCGGCCGAGCTTGTAATAAGGACGGATAGCACGGGTACGGAAATGGAAATGTTATTACCCCGGGGAGGCGTCAACTATGTATAAGGTGCTCATTATTGATGATGAGGAGCCGCTGCGCGAAGCGATCCGCATATTGGGCGATTGGAACGGATTAGGCGTAGTAGAGGTGCTCGAGGCGACCGACGGCAAAGCCGGACTGGAGATGCTGGCTGAGCATAAAATCGATTTGGCGATGATCGATATGAAGATGCCCGAGCTGAACGGTATGGAGCTGCTGCAAATCATTGAGCGCGATTATCCGGACCTGCTAACGATCGTCATTAGCGGCTACAATGATTTCGAATATACGCGGCAAGCGATTCGTTCCAAGGTTGTGGACTATTTACTGAAGCCGGTTAACCGGCATGATCTCAATCAGTCGCTGCGCAAAGCTATCGACGTGCTGGATGCCAAACGCAAGAAGGACAGTGATTTTATTAACCGCAACATCACACTCAACATGTCGCTGCCGCGCTTGAAGGAGAAGGTGTACCTGTCGATCATTGAGCGGAGCTTCAAAAGCCAGACAAACGAAGCGTTTCTGCCTTTGATCGGAGCAGACGATCCCGGCAACCGGTTTACGGCCGTCGTGCTGCGTGTGCTTAATTTAGAGGAAATAAGGAAGAACCGGTTTCATGAGGATACCGATCTGCTGCATTTTGCCGTCGCTAACGTAATCAATGAAATTACGGGCGACCATTTCCAAACCTTCAGCTTCGCGAGTCCGAAGCAGGAGCGGGAGATAATTGCTATTCTAACGATGAAGGGCGGTTATCCGGAGGATATCGCCTACCGCTCAGTCCACCAGATGAACAAAGTAACGGCGACGTTAAAGGAGCTGTTCGGCATAGTCGTTGCGGCTGGCATCGGCCATTCCAGCCAAGATGCGATGGAAATTGCTTCGTCCTATGAGGCGGCGAAAGCAGCCATTAGCGCCATTGATCTATTAAAGCTTAAAGGTGCGGTCGTGACGGGTGCCGCTGATAGAGCTTCAGCCGTGAAGGACAATCAATCGTTAACGAGCCGTATTCCGACCATTCGAAATGCTTTGGAAGGCGGTAATGTGCAGCATGCGAAAGCGATACTTAGCGAATTCGTGAAAAAGTGGAAATCCTCGGACGGGTTCAGCTTCGGCGAAGCGGACCGGGCGCTTCATGAGTACATTATTTTGTTAAACGATACGGCGCTCGAGCTTGGCGTTGATCCCGGGCAGCTGCCGATGAGCGGCGAGCATGCCTTAAGAGCCTTAGGCATTTCCACGGATTTTGCTACGCTGGAGCAGTTTGAACAGCTGCTTCACGGTATTTTGGACTTTTACAGCGGTGAAATCAGGAAATCGCAAACCGTAAATCAGCCGTTTGAGGTAGGCGATATCAAGACCTATATCGATAACCATTATTTTGAGGAAATCAAAATTTCGATGTTTGCGGACAAGTACTTTTTGAGCAGGGAATACTTAATGAAGCTGTTTAAGCAGCAGTTTGGCTTCGGAATTCACGAGTATGTGCAGAAGGTCAGAATGGACAAAGCGAAGCAGCTGCTTGACGATTCCAGCCTCAAAATTCAGGATATTTCCGAGATGCTCGGCTATAAGGACAAAAACTATTTCAGCAAAGCGTTCCGCAACTATTATTCATTATCACCGTCCGAGTACCGAGCTTTGAACGGAACGGATAAATAGTGAACTAGCCGAATCCATACACTTTTTTACCCTTAATTAATCACTTATGTACATTCATATCCTTTTTCATTTTCTTTAGAATAGGCAGCGAGAACAACAAACAATGAGGGAAATGGGGGCATTACCATGTTAAAAAGATTTCTGTCACTGTCCGTCAGCCTCGTGCTGATAATCGGCATACTCGCTGCCTGCGGCGGCAATAACAACAACACGGCAGGCAACACTGAAGGTGCCGGCAACGGCGCGGAGAATGCGGACAAACCTGTTACGATCAATATGTTCACCGCCTCTCCTGAATACACAGACGCTTTCAATGCTTACATTGCAGAATACAAAAAGGTAAAGCCGAACGTAACGATCAACCTTGAAATTATGCAGGCTGACTATAACACGGTTTTGAAGTCGAAAATCGCTGCCGGCAGCACGCCTGACGTATTCCAAACGACAGCAGGCGGAGATATCGACACATTCGCTGAATACAGCGCCGACCTAACGAACGAGCCGCTTGCGGCTGCGATGACAGATGCCGTTAAAATCAACATGAGCTCCTCTGACGGAAAAATTCTCGGCCTTCCGCTTAAAGGAAACCTGATGATGATGATCTACAACAAGAAGCTGCTTGCTGACGCGGGCATTACAGAAGTGCCAAAAACGACTTCCCAAATGAATGACGCTATCGCGAAGCTTGAAGCAAAAGGCATTACGCCATTCGCCAACGCTTATAAAGAGTGGTGGGTATGGAAGCATATTTTCCAAAACTTCGTGAATGCGGCTGCTGAAGACGCTGGCACTACGCCGAAGGAATTGGTTGGCAAGTTTATTGCCGGCGAGACAACCTTTAAGGACCACCCGGTATTGAACGACAACTTCTTCAATTTTATCGACCTGACCGTGAAGCACGGCACGAACAAACCGCTTGAGCGCGACAGCAACGCAGAAGTTAGCGATTTTGCTTCCGGCAAAGCTGCTTTCATGACAGGTAAAGGCGCATGGGATGAAGAAGCGATCAAGAAAATTACGCCTGATATCGAAATCGGCATTGCCGGTTACCCTGTCAGTGAGAAAGCCGAGCAATCGCAGCTTATTACAGGCGCTGATCAAGCGCTTCGCATTAATAAAGATTCGGCAGTAGCGAAAGAAACGATTGAGTTCTTCAACTGGTTGTATACGTCCGATTACGGTAAAAGCTGGTTCTCCAACGTAGCGAAGGTTATTCCTCCGATCAAGGATGCTCCGCTTCCGGATCTGGATATGCCGAAGCAAATGGAAGAGATGCTGAAAACGGAAAAATCCGGCGACCTGACGGTTAACTATTCCCTTGATACGTTCCACCAAAAGTTCGGTGAGTTGATGCAAGCCTACATCGGCGGCAGCAAAACGAAGGATCAAGCGATTGATGAAATTCAAAAGGCTTGGGTCCAATTCGGTTCCGCACAGTAAGCTTACAAATACGCTTTTCCTTAACTCAGCACTTATACAGTGCTGAGTTAGTTGTTTATGGACATAAACGGGCATTAGCTGGAATCAAGCTCAACCTAGCCAAACCTAGCTAAATCTAATCAAGCTATTCCAAGTTGAGTTGAGCTACATTGGATAAATCCAGTAACTTCTAGCTTTTTGGCTCTATATTGGGTTCTCTATTGGATTCACTCCAATGTAGAACACCCTCGGATGCCCGTTTTCCTCAAAAAGTGCCGATTATAGCTGAAGTTACTGTACGAAATCCAATGTAGATCAACGCTCCAACTAACTTCTGCACTTATCCTGTACCGAATCCAATATAGCCTCAGTCTCATACCTAAGCTAGGTGGAAACTATGGAGGCTACACTGGTTATATGTTATGAAGGTTGTGTTGGAATAAATGAGTATGGGCGTGCGACTTCCTTCGTATGTTTCTATCAGCTTTGGGAACCGTAACCGTAAAAGGGGGGGCTGATTATGAAGGTCATACGAAGCTATATAGTAGTACTCGTTGTCGTCTTGTCAATAATTGCTGGAGCTGCTTCCGCCTTTGCTGCGAAGGAGGACGGTGTTCTTAAGGCTGCCTTCGTGCGTAACGGGGACCTGTGGATGAAGGCGGGCGACCTTGAGAAGAAGCTTTCAAGCGGGCCTTTCATTCGCAATCCGAAATGGTCGTTCGATGGAGAATGGATCGCGTATACAAAGGGCGAAGAAGAGCAGGAGCTTTGGCTGCTCCAGATTCAGACAGGCCGGAGCAGTCTTGTATCGGCGGAGGGCGGAAGCAACTTTCAATGGGCGCCTAATCGAAACATGCTTGCTTTTCAAACGCCGCAGCTGCTGCAGTATATTGATGTGAAACAGCCGGATAAGCCGCTAGGCTCCGCAAAGGGGCTCAGTAATTACTCTTGGCTGGCGGATGGCAGGGGTTTCTTTGCTTCATCGCAATCAGAGCTGTTGTCAGACGGCTGGACACCGGTTGTCTTGTACCAAATACCGCTGAACGCATTATCCGACCCGAGCAAATACGTAACTTTACACGTGCTGCCGAAGCAATCCGATGATTTCTTCGCCATTGGAACAAGTATATTCAAATGGTCCGCCGATGGGCGATGGATCGCTTTCTTGGCTACGCCGACCGCTTCCTTATCGGCTGACAGCAATACGCTCTGCGTACTAAGGTCAGATGGCGTCGTATTTAGAACTTTAGATCAAATGGCGAATAACGATCAGTGGTTTGAATGGGCAGCGGAAGGTACGCGACTTGCTTACATCGGCGGGGTTGGACGCGAAGCCAGTGTCAATAAGCGGCTGAAGGTGCTTGACGTCACTTCCGGAAAATCTGCAGAGTACACCCCTAAGGGATATGTGGATCAAAGCTTTACATGGCGGGGGCCCCAGCATATTGTCGTGTCCAGAGCGGTAGAGGCGGAGCGGGGGAGTGATCCGGCGAAGCGGAAGAAACCTTTTTTGGTTGATGTGGAGCTGGCGAGCGGGGAGCAGTCGCGTCTGACAAAGCCTTCCGGCGCTTTTGGAGCTTATAACCCGGTGTCTGTTCCGCCGAAGCTGGCATGGGTTCGATATAACGGAAGCATCGCGAATGTCATTGTCGCAAACAGCAATGGCCGCCATGCAGTTAAATGGATTGAAATAATCGATCCTGCTGCACATTACAGAATCAAGCCGAGAAAGCCCTTACCTTCAGGCATGGGTTGAATCGGCTTAGGACAAGAGCTGTCTTTTGACAGCTTAATTGTTCTACATCTCTACTGTTCTTGAATAGTTCAGGTGTCACCGAAGCCATTATGACATTAATCTTTTAATGCGAACATTTGTTTGGCATAATTCTCGTGAAGGAGGTGAATAGTTGCAAACCGTAACCGTTCAGATTCGCATATTTCCTAGCCATCCCGCATTGTTGCGCGAACATGGCGAAGCCTATATTTTAGCCGTGAACCAACTCACCATGCAAGCTGAACGAACAGGATCATTCCCAAAGCTAACATCAAAAGACATTGAAGCGAAGCTGCCTTCAGCGGTACGGAATCAAGTCATTCGCGATGCAAGAAGCATACATAAGAAGACGAAAAAGCAAGGGAAACGTCCGATATTAAGACGTAGAGCCTACTACGTGAACAATCAAAACTATTCGATTGACGGCAACATCGTCGCATTTCCGGTCATGATGGATGGGAAAGTACAACGGCTCAGGGTCGCAGCACGTATGACCGAACGAGAGAATAACATTCTGGCAAGCGGTAAACTTGGACTCTTGAAGGTCGTGGAGAAATCGGGCAAATGGTACATTCAAATATCCGTCGAAATACAAACCGGACAAACGAACGGTGATGCAACAATGGGTATTGATCTTGGATTGAAAGTGCCGGCAGTCGTTGCCACATCATCAGGCAAAACCCAGTTTGTTGGCAACGGCAGACAAAATAAGTATATCCGTCGCAAGCACTGTTCGCGTCGAAGGGTGATGGGGAAACTTAAGAAGCTGTCGGCCATCCGCAAGCAAGAAAATAAGGAACACCGCTATATGAAAGACCAAAACCACAAAATTAGCCGGCAGATCGTGAACATGGCGATAGATGATCAAGTATCGGTCATCAAGATCGAGAAACTAACGAACATTCGCCATACGACAAGAACAAGTCGTAAAAACGCCAAAAACCTGCATAACTGGTCGTTCTATCAATTGCAAATGTTTATCGCATACAAAGCAGCATTAGCAGGTATTCAGGTTGTAGAGGTGAATCCTGCCTATACCTCTCAAACTTGCCCCCTATGCGGGAAGCGAAACAAAGCAATTGACCGAACCTATAGGTGTTCATGCGGGTTCCACGCACACCGAGACCGGGTTGGCGCAATCAACATTATGCGTCAACCTGTGGCAGATGGTAACAGTCTGTCAGCCTAAGATGCTATATGCACTGTCTTAGGACGGGCTGATGGCACAGCCCTGAACTTGGCAGTTGTCCAAACCGGAAACGGACTGCGGACGCACCAACTAGCCAAGAATCCCACGGCTTTAGCCGTGTGGAGTGTCAATACGAGCAATGGGACTGGAACGCCGTATTCCAGTTTTATAAACGGGCTGGTCTCTCAGAATAGCATCCTTATGAAAAAGGCTGTCCTTCTAAGGTAGAGTTTCTCTGCTGAAGGGGCAGTTTTTTTGTGCACCTTGAACAAACAGTAACGGAATGGAATCACCATTACGCTCGTGTGCTATTCAAAGCACATCCCAGTACGGACTTATCTAAATTCGTCCAAGGGTGCTAGTCCACTATTAATTAAAAAAGAAAATGGCTATCGAGTTAGCTCAGGTCACTACAAGTAGTAGTAAGAAACTCCTGCCTCTAAGTAAAGAGTAGGCAGGGGAGGTTCATGCTAATCATTTGTTTCTACATAACGGTTTTATCGCTCTCGCAGACGTTAAACCTTTCAGATTACCGGCCGCTTACGCTGCCTATGGGAATGATCCTATATGCTGTGTCCATTATTATTGTTCCAAATCTAAGCTACCTAATATCATTCGATACAACGGTGTGGCCGTTTTATGCTCTAACATTCGGGCTCCTCTTCCCATTAGTGCTTCTGGGGATTGCAGCAGTTAGAAAAAAACGATAATAAATCGGATTTTTAGTTAGAATGCTCGGTTTTTTAAATGTTAAAAGTTGTATTTCCGAGTTAATATTAAATAGAAAATTTGTAAGCGCTTACTACAACCAGGGACTGCCGCATAAATGCATTTTATTATTCGAAAGCGGGGGATAACCTTTATATGCAAAGAAGAAGAAATCGTCTATTTATTATGCTTTTAGCTTTAGCTGTCGTATGGACGACAATGCTGTCGGCTTTGCCGGTTGGATTGCAGCAGGCAAGCGCGAATGCGGAGCAGCTTGTAAAGAAGTTTGATTTTGGTCCGGCAGCGAGCCCGGTAATGGCAGGCTATACGGGCGTTAGTGATTCGCAGCTTTATTCAGCGGAGCTGGGCTACGGTCTCAGCATGGCGCTAGCCTCAAGAGAACGCTCGGGCGGCGATGAAATGACAAATGATTTTGTGTTAGGCGCTTCTTATTCGTTTCTCGTTGATATTCCGAACGGCGAATATGACGTAACGGTCTATTCCGGCGATCTTCTCACCGGCACAAGCACGACCAAAACAAACGTAGCCTTGGAAGGCGTTGCGGCGGGAACGATCTCCACGAGGCAAGCGGTTGCGCAAGCAATCTACCGGACAACCGTGAATGACGGTCAAATGACGGTCGGTCTTTCCGCGACTACAGGTTACGCTTATCTTAACGGCCTTATTATCGAGCAGGTTATACCTGTTCCGCCGGATGCGCCAGCCGGTCTCGCGGTCACCCGCGTGACGCCGAATGACGTGTCGCTTGCATGGGACAGCGCGGCGAATGCCGTCCTTTACAAGGTATACCGGGCTGAAGGCAGCGGAGCGAGTGAGCCGGTTGGTCAATCGGCGGAAACCGCGTTTGTCGATACGAACGTGACGGAAGGCAGCGGCTACACCTACTACGTGACTGCAATAAACGCAGCCGGTCTGGAGTCTGCGCCCAGCGCTTCGGTAACGGTTACTGTTCCTGCCCTTGTTGCACCATCGGCGCCGACGGGACTGACGGTTAGCGAGGTGCAGGCGGCATCCGTGCAGCTGAGCTGGACGGTAACGGAGGGAGCGACAGGCTATAAGGTGCTCCGTTCCGAAGCGGCTGCGGGACCTTTTGCGGAAATCGGTCAATCGAATGTTCCATCTTACACTGATACGGGCGCAGACACCTCTGTCCCGCATTATTATCAAGTCATAGCGTTCAATGAACGCGGAGATTCGGGTGTGTCGAATACAGCGGAGAGCGCTGTATATGTACCGCCTGTTCCGCTGCCGGAGGGCGATGTTCAGCGCTTTGATTTTGGGCCGGGCGCTTTGGCTGAAGGCTATATACGGGTAACCTCCACGTCAGCCTACTCCTCTGCGCTAAAATACGGTTTTGCCGACGTTTCTAAAGTAAGCGCAGGCGATAGAGGGACAGCGGATGCCCTCCGATCCGATTTTGCCGTGCCGCAAAATACAGCATTCAACGTTGATCTGCCTAACGGCGACTACACGGTATCGCTTATTGCGGGCGACAGCGCGGAAGCTTCTGAAATCGCGATCAAGGCCGAGACGATCCAGAAGGTGCAGCTGACAAGCAAAGCCGCCGGACAATTTCTCGAAATGGACTTCCAAATTGCGCTGGTAGACGGTCAGTTAAACCTGGAGTTTACAGGCTCGGCTCCGAAAATCAATGCGCTCGTCATTACAAAGCAGCAAGCGCGTCAAGCTGGCGAACTGCCAACGGTCTACCTCGCCGGCGACTCGACGGTACAGACGTACGATCCTTACTGGGAGCCGCAAGCGGGCTGGGGTCAGATGATTCCTCGCTTCTTCAGCAATGATGTTACGTTCAAAAACCACGCGATCGGCGGCCGCAGCTCGAAATCGTTTATTTTCGAGGGACGCTTGGATGAAATTTTGCGCGCGATTAAACCTGGCGACTATTTCCTTGTACAATTCGGCCATAACGATGCAACCATTAGCGTGCCGGAACGGTACGCATCGCCAGCCGACTATAAAAACTATTTAAAAACGTATGTTAACGGTACGAGACAGCGCGGTGCGACGCCTATCCTCGTAACGCCTATGGGGCGAAGAGACTTTAACGCGGATACGGGCAAATTCAACGTGAGCTTCCCCGAATATGTGAAAGCGATGAAGGAAGTGGCGGCTGAGCTTGACGTGAAGCTGGTCGACTTAAGCACGCTCAGCGTGGCTTATTACGATTCCATCGGCGCGCAAGCGACGCTTTCCGTGTTTCTCCACGTGGAACCGGGCATTTACGGGGCGTTCCCGAACGGTTCAGCGGATAATACGCACTTCCAGGAGTATGGCGCCATTCAACTGGCCCGCCTTCTTGCCGGAGGCATTCAGCAGCTGGATGTGCCGCTCGCCGGCTTCGTGAAGGAAATCGAGCAGCCGGATGCCGTACCGGCTAAGCCAACCGGATTGGTAGCAGGAAGTGTCAGCAACGCGGGCGCAGTGTTAAGATGGGATGCTTCAGCCAATACCGATATTTATAAAATATACCGTAAGCCCGCATCGGAACCCGATACCACTTATACGATGATTGGAACGTCAACTGTTCCAACTTTAACGATTGGCGGCATGGCGGAAGGCCAGTCATATACGGTGAGAGTGACAGCCGTTAACGGCCGCGGCGAGTCTGAGCCTTCGGATGCGGTAGCGATTACGACCAAATCGGCGCAATACCGCTTTGACTTCGGTCCGGTGGGAGCTCCAGTTGCCGCTGGATATACCGAAGTAACCCGCAGCGTTATCTATACGCCGGAGCTAGGCTATGGTCTAACATCCAGCACAGGCATGATTGACCGTGACCGCGGCACCGCTACGGATGCGCTGCGCAGAGATTTTGTTGCTTATTTCGGCGGCAGCTATGAATTCAAGGTAGACCTGCCAAGCGGCTACTATTCGGTCAAAACCTACACGGGCGACTGGATTGGGTCGACAAGAACGAACGTCAATATTGAAGGCAAAGATTACGGAACGATTACTTCCGGCAAAGCCAATATTGCGGAGAAGGTATTTAATCAAGTTGCGGTCAAAGACGGTCAAATGAATCTCGTATTCAGCGGCCAAACCGCTCATTTGAACGGTATAGAAATAACGCCGCTTTTGCTTGCTCCAACGAACTTGACGCTGACCAGTCTCGAGCTTGGCAGTGACCCTATCTCTGCTGGTCTATCTTGGGAAGCAGTAGACGGCGCATCCGCGTACCGCGTATATCGTCAAGCTACCGTTGCGAGCAGTGCCGATCTTCTCTCGGAGACGGGGGCCACTACATTCACCGATACGACAGCGGATGTCGGTTTGGATTACGTCTATACGGTCACAGCCGTAGAAAGCACGGGCTTTGAATCGGTTGCTTCAAACGCGCTTACCGTATCCATGATCGATCCAAGCGTAGCGAAGGCGGCCGTGCCGACAGGCTTAACGGTGCAATCGACGAACAAAAACGATGTAACCTTCACTTGGGATGACGTGGCTGATGCACGGATGTTCAATATTTACCGTTCCAAAAAAGCGGACGGCGTGTATACGCTAATTGGCAAATCAACGGAAGCCGCATACACCGACACCACTGTTCTTACCACTATTTCATACTATTACAAAGTAGCCTCAGTTAACGCAGGCGGCATTTCCGAGCAGTCAGCAAGCTTGGAGACGCCAGCGGTAACGACGCTATATCGCGGTATGGAGTATCTAGATCGCGCACCGGTAGCGGTTAAGAAGGATGCGGGCATCTATATCGGCTGGAGGCTGCTTGGACTCGATCCGGAAGCAATCGGCTTTAACCTGTACCGCGACGGCGTGAAAATAAACACGGCACTTATAACGGACAGCACAAACTATCTCGATGCGGCAGGTTCGGATACCTCCAAATACCGTCTGACTTCGGTCATTAACGGCAAGGAAAAGTCGGCATCAGGGGAGTTCGGCGTATGGCAGCAGCAATATTTGTCCGTGCCGCTGCAGAAGCCTGCCGACGCTTATACCAAGGACGGTCAACCTTATACCTATAACGCAGGAGATGCAAGCGTTGGCGATTTGGACGGCGACGGTCAGTTCGAGATTGTGCTGTTATGGTCTCCTTCCATCAGTAAAGACAACTCGCAAGCGGGTTATACCGGAATTGTCTATATGGACGCTTATAAAATGGACGGAACACGTCTATGGCGCATTAATCTCGGTCCGAATATCCGTGCCGGCGCCCACTACACGCAATTCATGGTCTACGATCTGGACGGCGACGGCCGTTCTGAAGTAACGTTCAAGACAGCGGACGGCACCATTGACGGTCAAGGAAATGTCATTGGAGACGCGAGCGCGGATTACCGGAACAGCAGCGGCTATGTGCTGCTGGGCAACGAGTATTTAACCGTGTTTGACGGCTTAACCGGCGGTGCGTTAGATACCGTTGCGTATGATCCGCCGCGCGGCGACGTCAGCGCATGGGGCGATGCATACGGCAACCGGGTCGACCGTTTCTTGGCAGGTATCGCATACCTTGACGGCGAGCATCCCAGCCTGATTTTCAGCCGTGGCTATTATACGAGAACGGTCCTTGCGGCTTATAACTTCCAAGGCGGTCAATTGACGCAGCAATGGCGGTTTGATACGAATGATGAAGGCTATGCAACGTATATGGGGCAGGGCAACCATAACCTGTCGGTCGGCGATGTAGACGGCGACGGCAAGGATGAAATTTCCTTCGGCGCGATGGCTATCGATGACGACGGTAAGCCGCTGTACAATACGGGGCTTGGCCACGGCGATGCGATGCATCTCGGCGACCTTGATCCGACAAGACCGGGACTGGAGCTGTTTGACGTGCACGAGCATACCGATTCCGCTTACGGCATGGAAATGCGCGATGCCGCTAGCGGCGAAATCGTCTGGGGCGTGCATACCGGTATCGATACGGGCCGCGGCATGTCGGCTGATATCGACCCGAACCATATCGGCGAGGAAATGTGGTCGGCGACCATTACAAACGAGCAGCATATTCCGATTACAGGTCTTTACAATGCGCGCGGAGAACTGCTAACGACTAATATTCCTTCCTCGACGAATTTTGGTGTCTGGTGGGATGGCGATCTGCTGCGCGAGCTGCAGGACAGCAACCGGATCGATAAGTGGGATTATGTCAATGAAACGACGAATAACCTGTTAACGGCTGCCGGCTCTTCATCCAACAACTCGACCAAAGCGAATCCGAGCCTGCAGGCCGACCTGTTCGGCGACTGGCGCGAGGAAGTGATGTGGCGGTCAACAGACAGCTCGGAGCTGCGTATTTATACGACAACGGACGTGACCGGGCATCGCATCCGTACGTTAATGCATGATCCGATTTACCGTCTGGGCGTTGCTTGGCAGAACGTTGGGTACAATCAGCCGCCGCATACGGGCTTCTATCTGGGAGCGGGCATGGAGCAGCCTGCAGCGCCGAACATTCAATACGTGAACGCACCGCAGCAGATTGAGGATACGACGGCTCCTGTCATCGGGGGCTTGCCGCAGCAGCAGTATACAGAATCGGATGTATGGGCCGTTCAAGTGACAGCAGAGGATCCGGAGTCCGGTATTCGCATTCTGGGACTCACCTTCGATGGAGCACCGGTTACGAACGGAAGCGAGCTTTCCTTCGCGGGACTTGCCGGCATCCATACGTTTACCGCTAAAGCGGTGAACAACGATAGCATGGAAACAATCGAGACCGTCACGATTATCGTAACAGGCCCCGAGAAGGCGAAGGGTGTTCCAGGTCAGCCGGTGTTATCCAATGACAACGGTTATGACACCGGCCTCCAAGACGGCAGCTACAAAGTTACAATGAACATGTGGAGCGGCAACAATGGTACGGTTTATAAGCTGTATGAGAACGGGGCGCTCATCGATACCCAGGTGCTAACCGATAACTCTCCTTCCGCGCAGACAGCGGCAACGAACATTACCGGCAAGCCAAACGGCACTTACACGTACACGTGCGAGCTAATTAACTCATACGGTACGACCTCATGCGGCTCGCATATCGTAACCGTCAAGGATGCTTCTCCCGCTAAACCGGTATTGTCCAATGACAATTGGGATGGCGACGGCAATTACAAAGTAACGATGAACATGTGGTGGGGCACCAACGGTACGACCTACCGGCTCTATGAGAACGGCGTGCTTATTGATACGCAAACGCTAACGGCGAATTCACCGAAAGCTCAAACCGCATTTACCAGCATCGCGGGTCGTGCAGTCGGTACGTATGAGTACCGGGTGGAGCTGGCTAACGACAGCGGCGTTACGGAGAGCAGCATCATGAAGGTTACAGTGAAGAAGTAAGCAAATGAAGGTCAGCAGCCTGCAAGCTGGAATTTTCGGCTTGCAGGCTGTTTTTATTAAATTAAAAGTGTTGCAAGCATACGTACTCTACTGCGCCCATGTCCCGGCTTAGCTGTAATTATCGTGTGAGCGGTAGTGTCGGTCTGGCGGTCGAGCGCTCGGGCGGGCGGGAAAGCTTCCAGTGTACTTTGTGCAACAGGAACCTTACATCCGAGCCGATTGAACGGGCTGGATTGCAGAAATACAACAGAATGGCCGGGGCAAGTTCGATAATGAGTGAAATGACCTCATTCTATTGCACAAACTGCAATGAGGCTACTAAAGTAATGGCTTAATGGCTATTCTGCTGCACAAACTGCAATGGATCTGCTTGAAGTAACAAGAACATGGTTAGCGTGTGAGCGGTAGCAGTGGTGGTCGGTCAGGCGACCGATGGCGGTCGGGGAAAGGCGCGGAGCTCTATTTATCAAATATTGGAGGAATTGCAGATGAAAGATTGCCCGAACTGTGGCTCATTGCTGGAACGAGCGGATTACCTGGAAGGCAAGAATGGTTTTGAAGAACCATTGGTTTGCATGGAATGTGACGACGACTAATATTATCGGGAGCGAAGAGGAACCGCCTTGCGGTTTCTCTTTAAACTCGATCCGCCGCGTCGTAGCATCCTCACCCTAACCTAACGTGCCTCCTTCCTGGCATTTCCAACTGCTGAATCATCCCAATACGTTGTATCAGTATCTGAGAGGAGATTAAACGTGGTCGGCAACTTCTTCTTTTGGAGTCCAGTTAGGATTGATTTCTTTCATAGGGACATTTAAACGAAAATAAGGGGTATATTAAAAAAACATTTGCCAAGAGGTGATTCAATATCTTAGTATCTATTTTTCTGTCTGTTTTGTTAATGCAGCAAACACTAAGCAACGAAGTTAAAATATTTAATGATATCCATCATGAAGTGTTAATTGATAATAAAATTCAATTAATATGCCCACCGCTAGAAAAGAATCCAACAAAATTAAATAAAATTAATGGTAGAATATTTAAAAACCTAAGTCAAATGGTACAAGATCATGACATATTACTTGAAATCCCGAAGGAATGGGGAGTTGAAATTACCGAGGGGGGTATAAAATTTAAATTTGATGATGTAATAATTGGTGGACTAATTACTGCTAGTTATCGTTCTGATAAGCCACTCCCCTTTTATTTACCAATGTCTGCGGAGGTAATTGAATGTGATTTGTTATCCGATTTTTTTGCACCAGTTAGAAGGTTTCAATATAATTTAATTCCTTCTGCGGGATCAAATGATCAAATTGCACAACATCGTCAATATCAGTTTATCGTTAAGGCTGGTCAATATAACAATGTATATATTATTACATTCAACACGGAATATGTGCATGAAAATACCATTGATAATATAGCCAGGACCTTGCAGCTAAGATGACTTAATGGAGTGTGAATTGCTTTTGCGTAAGTACATACTGCAATGGATCTGATTGAAGTAACAAGAACATGGTTAGCGTGTGAGCGGTGGTGGTCGGTCAGGCGACCGATCGGCGTGCGTGCGTACGGGCGCTTATGCGGCGAGTGAACGAAAGCGTGCTGGAAGGCGAGAGTGCGGCGATAGAGCGAGGGCGTGCGGGAAAGTTTGCGCCGGGAGTGCCCCGCTTTAGTAAATCAACATAGCTCTGTTATTGACCCAACGCGGCCGTTTAGAGTAAATCTTCGAGCTGCTGCAGTTATAGCTGACAAAATGCATCTAAACAAAAAAACCGGGAGCTTATATCCCGGTTCTTCGTTCGTTTAGATCTGCACAAGCAGCAGTATGATGGAGGATAAGCACAGGCATGTACTGATTAAACAAAGAAACATAACGACCTGTTTATGATTAAGTCCCGCTCGCAGTAAACGGTAATGCGCCTGGCTTGCATCTGCCTGGTAGATGGCTTTGCCCTGCAGCATCCGTCTGGCGACTACAAACAAGTTATCGAAGATCGGTACGCCTAGCGCGAGTATCGGGATAAATAGCGACATGACGGTAGCTTGCTTGAAGGCGCCGTCAAGTGCGATAACCGCAAGAATGAAACCGATAAAGGTTGCTCCTGCATCCCCCATGAAAATTTTAGCGGGAGGCTTATTATAACGTAAGTACGCTATCGTAACGCCGACTAAAATAATAGCCATAATAGCAGAGTTGGCTTGCCCTTTCGCCATTGCGACAACGAACAGCGTAACGGCGGAGATTGCCGACAGTCCCCCCGCAAGCCCGTCCATCCCGTCCGAAAAGTTAATGACCGTCGTAACGCCGAAGATCCACAAAATCGTAAGTATGAACTGCAGGGCAACCGGAAGCAGCACATACTCGCCGGAAAACGGGTTGAAAAACCCGTTGAAGGCGATACCGGAAGCATAGACGAGCACGGCTGCCGATATTTGTACGATAAACTTCGGCAGGGACGGAAAATCCTTGCCCTTCGTTTTGAACCAATCATCTACAGTTCCGATGATCAGCAATAAAATGCCGCCTAAAAGCAAAGCTCCTGTCTGCAGGGAGAAATCTCTCGTTACGACCAAATAAGTAATAAAAAAACCGATAAATATGACATAGCTTGCCGTGAGCGGAATCGGCTCCCGGTGCAGTTTGCGTTCAACGTCTTTTCTGGGCTTATCCACAAAATCAAGCCGGAATGCCAGCCTCCCGAAAGGAGGAATCAGTAGATAAACGATTGCAAAGGATACTAATAAAGAAATTGCGTATAAAATGATCGTCACCACCGTTTTTTTAATAAATCAACAACAGGATTATACAATTCAATAGGGCAAATGTCGATTAAAGGAAACTAATGTGAGAAGATATTAATGTAAAAGGCTAATTGATTAATCCGCTTGCCCGAGCGCAGTCAAATGCCGCTGAATAGCATCCTTCCTCGTATTTTTGAATAGAAATAAGCGATCCTTTATTTGAAACGATTTGTTTCAAAGGTTGTTTCTGCTATTTGCAAGCGGGATGGGAGCGATAGATATGTGGATGGACTGCGTAATTATTGGCGGAGGACCGGCGGGGCTAAATGCGGCGTTAGTGTTAGGCAGATCAAGGAGACATGTTATTTTATTCGATCATAACAAGCCCAGAAACGCTGTGACTCGTCAGTCGCACGGCTTCATTACACGTGACGGCGTTGAGCCGCGGCAGTTTCGCAGTCTTGCCCATCAGGACATTGCCAAGTACCGATCCGTTACGATAAAGCCGGACAAGGTGACAGCAGTAATACCGGTTCAAAAAGGCTTTCAGGTAAAGACAAGCAACGGCGTCTTATTCCATGCGCGCATGATTATTTTAGCAACCGGATTAAAAGAAGTATTGCCGGCGGTGCCTGGCATCCATGACTTTTATGGAAGAAGCTTATTCAGTTGTCCTTACTGCGACGGATGGGAGCTGCGGGATAAACCGTTAGTCGTTATTTCAGAAAGCGCGAATGCGTTTCATACGGCGAAAATCGTCTACAATTGGAGCAAAGATCTACTCGTTTGTACGAACGGGTCGAACAGCCTAACCCAGGAGCAGCTTGGGCTGCTTGGTCGGAAGGGCATACAGGTTAATCCGTATCGCATCAAAGCGCTTGCCGGAGAGAACGGCTTGCTGAGCAGAGTTGTTTTTGAAAATAACACAGAGATGAAGCGGGCGGGAGGTTTCATCTCCCCGCAATGGGATCAGGCAGCATCCTTCGGGCAAGCATTAGGCTGCGCAATGACTCCGCAGGGCGGCTTTGTCACAGATGACTTCGGCAGAACGAGCGTCAGAGGCGTATACGCTGCCGGCGATTCTTCCATTATAGCGCCAGCCCAGCTCGTAATCGCCGCAGGCGAAGGCAGCAAGGCCGCGATTGGAGTTAATACGGATTTGACGAATGAGGACTTTAACTTGTAACGGAGGGAATATATGCTGTAGAAGCTTATTGCCAGCGATAGCGCCATAAATCAACTTGGCAGGGGATGGGCTAGAGTATTGTAAATTGGAATTTATCCAAGATAGAGGTTAGTCTGTACTAATAAACACCGCTATATTGGATTCCATCCAATGAAATCATCTGAAAACCATCTCTTTAGTCTCATTTAGTCTGCAGCAGCCCTTCTATACTGGAAATACAGTGTAGGGTGCAAGTTAGGCTCGAAAACAACAAAGTTATTGGAAATATCCAATATAGCACCAGGCATTGAGTGAGAGAGGGTTCTCACGAACTATATAAGCCCTGTAAAATAAAAAAGAGCCGCTCATGCGGCTCGACAGCTGCTGATAGATCCCCCGGCATAAGGGTAGGATCTATTCTTTTGTTAGTCATTCATTGATCTTAGCTATGACGACCTTGACCCCTTTGCTTTCGATGCCCTCAATCGCTTCTATGCTGGCTTCTTCATCCGTTATGAGGAGATCGATGTCGGTGATAGGCACTGCTTTTGCAAAAAAGTCCATACCGAGCTTTTCATGAGGGGCCAAGCAGACCGTTCTTCTTGAAACCTCAACGGCGGCGCGGGTGAATGAAGCTACTTCAGGTGTAGCGGTGCTCACACCGTTTTTTGAAATTCCGCCCCCTGCAATGAAACAGATGTCTAAGGTGAACTGCCTGAGGAATTCGTTGGCAAGCGTATCGGTGATGTTGCCGGAATTTTTTACTTTCCCCCCAATAAGGTAAACGCCTATCGCTTCTTTTTCCTTTAAAGCATCAGCGATTCTAATGGAGTTTGTAACAACCGTAAAGGGTACGTTAGGCAAAAACGGCAGCATGCCGTAATGAATGCCTGCACTGCCGATTAAGACCGTATCTTTTTCTTGAATAAGGGATGCCGCCATTTTCGATATGGCAAGCTGATGTGGAGCGCCGCCCTGATAACGTAGTGATGGGGGCATAGGTGCATTTCTAACCTTCGCAGCAGGGATTGCTCCTCCATGCGTCCGCTTGAGCAGCCCTTTCTCCTCCATGATGGAGAGGTCTCTCCGAATGGAATCAATGGACAATTCAAACAGGTCAGCCAGCTCCTTGGCAAGCACGCGTCCGTCCTTATCAAGCAGCTCTAAAATTTTGTCGCGCCGTTCATCAGAGAACATATGGAACGCCTCCAAATTCAATGTGTCACCGGTGATGTTTCCAGTATATTCAAGTTTGTTCGGTTTTGTCAATGGCATTTCTTCATGTTTATTCACGTTTAATCGGTTTAATTCTTGTTTTATAGGAAGGTGGGGAAGTGTTGATGCAAGAGCTGTTATTGCCGGAAGGTTTGATGAGGCTGACTAAGGGATGCGAGTGGAATAGGGTTACCATTGGTCTTTCTGAGTCAAGAACATACCGGTTGACGGGTGCTTCGGGTAACTATTTCATAAAAATACACTCGGTTGATGCGGTTGAGAGCTTACGAGATGAGAAAGAACGATTGGAGTGGCTGCAAGGCAGGCTGCCCGTACCGGAAGCGCTCTTTTATGAGAAGGATGCTTCCAATGAGTACTTGCTCCTATCGGAAGTGGCAGGATTGGACGCTTCGGATAAGTCTTATGAAACGATGCTGCCGCAGCTTATGCGGCAGTTGGCGATAGGGCTCAGAGCTGTGCACGAGGTTCGCATAGACGACTGTCCGTTTGACCGCAGATTGGATACGGTTATTGCGGAAGCAGGACGCAGGGTGGAGCACGGACTTGTGGACGAGGAGGATTTCGACTCGGCCCGGAATGGTGCTAATGCAGAAGCGTTGTTCCAAGAGCTGCTTGAGAGAAGGCCTGCCGCGGAGGATTTGGTGTTCACGCATGGCGATTATTGCTTGCCCAATATCATACTCCAAAATGGTGAGATTAGCGGATTTATCGACTGGGGAAGAGGGGGCATTGCCGACAGGTATCAGGATTTAGCATTGGCGGTTAGGAGCATCATATACAATTTTGGCGAAGAGTATGTTGCGGCGTTTCTCGATGCGTACGGCATCAGCGAGCCGGATCATGCGAAAATCAGCTACTATCAGCTGCTGGATGAGTTCTTTTAGCGGGCTGGTTACAAAATAAACAAAAGAGCATGGTGCACGAGGCACCCTGCTCTTTTTTTTAAACTCGCCCCGCGGGAGCGATTACTCTTCTCTATAATCTTCAACAATAACCTCTAACGCGCCCGTTTCCGGGTGGATGATTAAGCCATGAACCGGAACGTCTTTCGGGAAGAGCGGGTGCTTGCGAATCATTTTGACGCTGTGCATGACGCCTTCCTCGGAGCTGCCGAAACCGCGGAGAAACTTGTCCATACGAATGCCTGCATTTTCGAGCGTCTGAACGGCTAAAGGATCAATGCCGTGTTCGGGAAACTTGCTGACCATGCCTTCAACATCGAGGTTTGTCATGCCGCAGCCGTGATGGCCGATGACAAGCATCTCGCGCGCCCCAAGCTCATAGACCGCGACCAAAATGCTGCGCATCGCGCTTCCGAACGGCTGGGTTAGAATCGCACCCGCATTTTTGATAAATTTGGCGTCGCCATTGCGCAAGTTCAATGCCTTGGGCAGCAGCTCGACCAGCCGCGTATCCATACAAGTAAGAATCGCCAGCTTCTTCTCAGGGAATTTGTCGGTCAAATAAGCTTCATACTGCTTCTCTTCGACAAACTGCTTGTTGAACTCCAATATTTGTGGAACGATGGACATATGATTCCCTCCTAGACTAGGCTTTCTATCTATATATATATATTATTCATAGAAAACCCAAGAGAGTCAACTCTGTCCCATATGAAAAAAGCCCCAGCCTTGTTAGGGCTAGGGGCGAATTAGTGTTATTGCGGATTTGTTGTCCATATGCCTGCGGATTTGAGAAATACGCGATCCGGCAGCTTGAGGGTGGCCAGAACGAGCTCGGCAACATCCTCTGCTTGCATCATACGGTCTTCATCGCCTATTTTGAGTCCGGCATTTGTCGCTAACTCTGTATTTACCGTGCTTGGCGTGAGAGCTGTCACGCGAATGTTGAATTTGCGGACCTCTTGCATAAGCGCTTCCGTTAAGCCAAGAACGGCGAATTTCGAAGCGCAATATGCGGAGCCAGTGGCAACACCGCGCTCGCCGGCAGTCGAAGCGATATTAATAATGCTTCCGCTGCTTTGCTCCAGCATCGTTGGCAGCGCGGCGCGGGTGACATAGTATGTTCCCATCAAGTTGGTTTGAATGATACGTTCCCATAGCTCGGGCTCCATATCAAGGAGCGTGCCGAATGACGCTATGCCTGCATTGTTAATCAAAATATCAATGGATCCAAGGCTTTCCTTTAGCGAGGCGACTGCTCGATCCACGTCTGCTTTGACGGATATATCCGCTGCCGCTATGGCTACTTTTACCCCATAAGTGTCCGTAATCGAAGCCTGCATAGCTTCCAAGTCGGCACTCGTCCGGGCGACTAATCCGAGGTTTACTCCTTCGGCAGCCAGCGCGACAGCGACTGCTTTGCCGATTCCTTTTCCGGCACCTGTGATAATAGCCGCTCTATTTTTTAGTTCCATACGATCCTCTCCTTGAATAGCTTTATCAGCCTGCTTGGTTATGTAAGAAGCAAGTATGTTACAATTTCATCAAGAAAAAATAGGCTGTGCCATTCATTATTAGACTTTCTCACACTTATAGCAAGTACCAACTTTATAGTGAGTTTGTATCATTTTTATACGGAAGGTGTCGTTTATTTTGGGAGACCAGCATTTTAAAGAAACGGTGGAGTTAACTTTAAAGGTGATAGGCGGAAAGTGGAAGCCGGTGATCCTTTGCCATTTGACGGAAGGCACGCACCGATTCGGTGAGTTGAAACGTGAAATGCCTGCGATTACGCAAAAAATGTTAACGGAGCAGCTGCGCGAATTAGAGGATGATGCGATTATCGACCGGAAGATATATAACCAAGTGCCGCCTAAGGTGGAGTATTCCTTAACCGAGTATGGTTTAACCGTTAAGGAGCTGCTGAACGTCATGTCCGCATGGGGCGAGAAGCACCAGGAAAGAAGCGGTCTTCCGCACAAAAAATGAATAAAATCACTCCTCATAGTTACCAAATGGGTACTACGTTCCGTAAAAGTGCGTACTATTTTTTTGTACTGCGAGTGTCTAATATAGGGCGTATGAGTTAGACAAAACCTATTGAGGAGTGATTGATTATGAAATTGCAATTAGCGCTGGACCTTGTAGACATTGCTGGAGCCAAGCAAGTGGTGCAGGAAGTCGAATCCTTTATTGATATCGTGGAAATCGGAACGCCGGTCGTTATTAATGAGGGCCTGCGCGCGGTCAAAGAAATCAAGGAAGCCTTTCCCAACCTGACTGTGCTGGCCGATCTAAAAGTAATGGATGCTGCCGGTTACGAGGTCATGAAGGCTTCCGAGGCGGGCGCGGATATCGTTACGATTCTTGGCGTAGCGGAAGATGAGAGCATCAAGGGCGCAGTGGCAGAGGCGAAGAAGCAAGGGAAGCAAATTTTGGTCGACATGATTGCTGTGAAAAACTTAGCGCAGCGCGCTGCAGAACTTGACTCGTTCGGCGTAGATTACATCTGCGTTCATACGGGCTATGATCTTCAAGCTGTTGGACAAAACTCCTTTGAAGACCTTCGTACGATCAAGGGCGTTGTTAAAAATGCGAAAACAGCCGTTGCCGGCGGCATTAAATTAAGCACGCTGCCGGAAGTCGTTGCGGCGAAGCCGGATCTTGTTATCGTAGGCGGCGGAATTACTTTACAAGCGGATATTAAAGCGGCAGCAGCTGAAATGCAGCAATTGATTAAACAAGGTTAATTGCGCTCATGAAAACTAAGACTAGTCCATACGTTGCCGCAATTTTGAGTGAGCTTAATCGCGCCGCGGATCAGCTCGAGGATGAGCAGGCGGATCGATTAGCCGATCGTATAATCGGGGCGGGCCGTATATTCGTGGCAGGAGCAGGCCGCTCCGGACTTATGATGCGCGGGTTCGCCATGCGGTTGATGCACCTTGGTCTCGATGTGTATGTCGTGGGAGATACGGTTACCCGAAGCTTAGCGAAGGGTGACCTGCTCATTATCGGATCGGGCTCGGGAGAGACGAAATCGCTCATACCGATGGCGGAGAAGGCCCGGAGCTTGGAGGGCAGCGTTGCCGCATTGACGATCTTCCCGGCCTCGACAATTGGACGACTGGCTGATATCGTCATCCAAATGCCTGGCGCGCCGAAAGATAAAGCGGATGATAACGACGTAACGATACAGCCGATGGGCTCGCTCTTTGAGCAAACGCTGCTGCTTGTGTGCGATGCTGTTATTTTGCGGCTAATGAAGAAGAAAGAATGGAATGGAACAACGATGTACGGCAATCATGCTAATTTAGAATAATGGAGAAGGACATCCCGTTCCGAGATAAATAATTGCCTACGAGGGGCTGCGTTATAAGGTCATAGACTTTATAACACAGCCCCATTCCCTCTTTCTCTCCTCCCGCGCTGCATCCATTGCAGTTTCTGCAATAGAAATGCTGGCTAAGTCGTTGTGACGAGCGTCCATTGCAGTTGCTGCAATAGAATCGGGCTAATCGGCGCGTTTAACAAGCAGGCCCGCCTATTCAGTTGTATTTCTGCAATGGAGAACGTAGGAGCAGCTCATATGTGAGGTTTCTGTTGTAAGTACTGCAGTTGAACTGTTCTAGTCGCCGCGTTAGCAACCCTGCATGGGCTGACGATAGGAAGCTACCGTTTGAGTAAATGGTTTCGAGGAGCTTGCCGAGAATTTCGGCTGGATTGTTGATGATGCGCTGCTGCAAACGTATCCGCTTATCTCGGCCGGTTCACTTACGGCGAAAGCGGGCGACCCCGCTAATTTCATGCTGGTCAGTGCTGTCAATGCGAAGCATGCCATCGCATCTGCTCCTGGACGCGAAGCCGTATTTTCAAGCGGCAAGCTGGTTGGCGGCAAATGGACCGCAGCAGCGGGTGCTGACAGAATGTCAGACGTACGCGTGTAAAGCAAGCAGGCGGGTGTGATTGCAAAATGCCGACTGGGGAGAGTACACTAACTAAGAAGATGTTTGAAGTAAGTGTTACTTCATAATACTTTTTAGGAGGGATAGGATGAACAGTTCCAACCGGGGCAGTCAAATCGGCCCGCCGCGTTTTGCTATAGCGGTTCACGTGCTCACCTGGCTTGCAAAAAGCGGAAGCTTCCTCTCCAGTGCATCCATTGCATCCGAAGTGAATTCACATGCGACATTTCTGCGAAGAGTGCTGGCCACATTGGTGCAATCGGGTCTCGTGGAGGCTCGGGAAGGCCGTGATGGCGGTTATAGCTTGCGGATACCGGCTGATCGCATTACGCTTGCGGACATTTATATGGCAGTCAAATCGGAACCGTGTGAAGCGGCAGTTAAACCGGATTCTTGTGAAGCAGTTGAAGAAGTTGATTGCGGCAATGACGGTGTACAGCTTGACCGTACGTTAGAGCACATTATGAACGAAGCCGATATGCTAACGGTCGAATATCTCAAAAAATATTCAATCGCGGATTTAATTCAAGGGATTGACTTCTGAAAAGCAGCGATATAAAATGTGCGTATAAAGGTTGCAGTTAACTGAAATGAACTGCAATTTTTTTAAAAAGTAACTGTGCTTGTCACGAGCTCAGTATATGAAATGGGGACAATCGAATGGATATTTTAGCTATCGTTCTGCAAGGTTTGCTGGGTTTAGCTTTTTTAATGGGGGGGTTCGGAAAAGTTGCAGGCTCCAAAATGCATGTGGACAGTTTTAAGCTGTGGGGAATGCCGCAATGGTTTCGCGTGGTGACTGGTTTGGTAGAGATTGTCGGAGCAGCGGCATTAATCGCCGGTATCTGGCAGCCAAGCTGGGCCGCGGCGGGAGGCTTGCTGCTCGGTATTACAATGGTAGGAGCTATTATGGTTCATATTCGCATGAAAGATAACATGAAGACTACGGCGCCAGCTATTGTGCTTTTCCTGCTTGCTGTCATCATTTTTGTGATGCAAAGCTCTGAGCTGTCTCAGTTCCCTGGTTTTTAGTAGAGGATAGACAGTGCAAAATGGCGTGCAAACTGATTTGTCACGCCATTTTTTAGGCAGGGAAATGTTTATCTTTAATCATGTTGATCAGCGTTCCTTAATAAGAATCAGGTCTGATTCAGGTATATGTTTCGTTACCCTATCCAATTCCGTTGAAGGAAACCAATCAACCTTCAAGCCTCCATACTTGACCACATGAGTGACAGCGTATGGCGACATGAAGAGGTTGTGATGAATGGAAGGATTCACAATAATGCTTTCTCCTTGCCCCAGAAATTTCAAAGACAATTCGCCCTCAGAGGACAGCTCCGCGTAAACCAGCCATCCGCTTTGAACAATATAAATTTCGGTTAGCTCCTTATGGTAATGGCTGTTCTGCCAACCACCTTCATTTGATGCTTCGGTTCGTATGTACGAGCTTCCATCCGCACTAACTAAACGGAACCGTCTTTCCCCGTTTTCCATCTCTTGATGAACCGTTTCAATGCCTAGCGAACGAGCTTGTTCAGCAGAAATGTATTTCGACATATACTTCCCCATTTCTTCCTCGATATGTTTTTATAATACCTTAATTTTACTTTGGACGTGATGGGTAAACTAGGTACGGCGCATATATTGACACGAAACCATAAGGTGTCATATACTTATGAAGTGAAACCAAATGGTTTCATAATTACTAATGAATAGATCAGAATTAATACTAATGGAGGTATTTATAATGGGAAACAACAATACGCAAGGCACGCTGCATGATATCAGGCAAACGCTTGAACTTAACGCTCCAATCCAGAAGGTATGGGATGCTGTAGCCACATCGGAAGGCATTGCCGCATGGTTCATGCCTAATGATTTCAAGCCGCAAGAAGGATATGAGTTTCATCTGGAGGCAGGCCCGTTCGGCAAATCTCCTTGTAAAGTAACGGAGATCGATCCGCCTAACCGGCTTTCTTTTGAATGGGGCAAGGATTGGACGTTGACGTTTGAATTGAACGAAATGGATGGCAAAACGGAGTTTACGCTAATCCACTCCGGCTGGGATGCGGACAAGGTTACCGAATTCGGCGAAACGCATGCGCTCGTGCGAGAAAAAATGGCCCATGGCTGGGTCGGCTTGATGCAGAAGCTTAGCAAGTATGTAGAGGCTTAAGATGGCTGAGCCAGCACCGAAGCACGATGTGTTTCAGGCGATCGCCGATCCGACGCGCCGTAAGCTGCTGCACCTGCTTGGCGATCAGGAGATGCCGGTGACCGTCATTAGCGGTCATTTTACGATGAGCCGAACGGCCGTTTCCAAGCATTTGAGAGTATTGGCTGACGCTGGACTGGTGAAGGACCGGAAGGTCGGGCGGGAGACGCGGTATCGGCTGGATCCAGAGCCTTTGCTCGAGTTGAAACGATGGCTCGCCTACTACGAACGGTATTGGGAAAATAAATTGTCGGCGTTGAAGCGGTATGTCGAATCAGACGATGCCCATCCTGTGGATGCGTATGGTCCACTTACCGCGGTGGAGCGGGATTCGAAGGAGTAGAATAACGTTATTGGAAAGCCCCTTTTGGGGCTTTTTTTATTGTTATGAAGATGTAGTTCGGTCAACATAATGTGGGTAAAATGTTGATAAATCTGTGGATAACTGTAGAGTGTGGATCATGTTCATCCGTAAGGTGAAGTTATTTTACTCAAATCCGCCGTTACCAACCCGGATACGTTGACTCTTTGAGGCTTCGAGTCCACATGGGCGCAAGAGCGCTTCAAATACGGCGGCACGCTTTGCTTAATAAAAGGAAATCCTCCAGTTAATTGGTCTTCGAAATCTTGATAAATCCATCTAACTGGAAAAGCTCCTTCTAATTTGGCGTTTTTTATGATCATTGACCGCATCGGATTAATTTAACGGGAGATTTTCCTTTTAAATGATTACGATATTGATCATACAGAAAATTAACATGATGTTTTCCCGTTATATCCCCCAGAAAAACTGTATGGTGATATATCTAATAATCACATGGTTATGGTAGCAGGAGTACTCAAAAGTCTAATAATTGGGTGAATTTTACAAGAATAATTCAGGTAGTCCCTTAGCTCGAAATCGCCAATAATTAGAGCTAACAGCATTGCTACGACGAATGGTAACCGCTTACAAACATTATTGACAGCGCTTGCAACAGCGGTTTTCGTCTAGGGTTTGTTCATAATTGCGAACAAAGGAGGATAGCGGTTACTAGTTTGTATACGATAAAAAAACAATTAAAGGAGTCTGCAAAATGATAAAAAAGCTATGTAGTTTGGTTCTTGCCGCCGCGTTAGTGCTGCCTGCGATTGGCGGCAGCGCTGGAGTTTCAGCAGAAACGAATACGCAATCCTCGTTTAATCAAGTCTATGAGTGGGGCAGGGCAAAGGTAGTTGGCGGCGGATTTATTCCAGGTATTATTTTTAACGAAAGCGAAAAGGATTTAATTTACGCGCGTACCGATATGGGCGGCGCTTACCGCTGGAATCCGGAGACAAGCAAATGGGATCAGCTTATGGATTTTGTAAGCTTTGAGGAATGGAATATGCTCGGGGTCGAAAGCTTGGCGACCGATCCTGTTGACCCTAATCGCGTATACATTGCATCAGGTACATACACAAATGACTGGACAGACATGAACGGTGTAATATTGCGATCCACAGATAAAGGGGATACGTGGCAGAGAACGGCCCTGCCCTTTAAGTTAGGCGGCAACATGCCTGGTCGTTCGATGGGAGAGCGTCTCGTTATTGATCCGAATAATAACAGCATTCTTTATCTGGGTGCCCGAAGCGGGAACGGCCTTTGGAAAAGCACGGACTATGGCGCTACATGGAATAAGGTTGAGAGCTTCACGGCCACAGGTAATGTTGTCGATTATTTCAACGATGAAGTCGGTGTCGTTTGGGTTACTTTTGATCCCAATACGGGGAGCCCTGGTCAAACAACTCAAACGATTTATGTAGGTGTAGCTGATACCAATCAAAGTATTTACAGAAGTACGGACGGCGGTCAAACCTGGGAGGCAGTTCCTGGTCAACCTGCTCAAGGGTTCCTGCCGCATCACGGAACACTCTCTTCAAATGGCGCATTATATGTAACCTATGCCCAGGAAGTCGGTCCATATAACGGGGGCAAGGGCTCCGTGTGGAAATACAATACGGCATCCGGCATCTGGCAGGATATCAGTCCAACGGGTGTAGGCAACACGGATAATCCTTATGGAGGCCTGGCTGTTGATGCACAGAACCCGGATACCATTATGATCGCAACCATGAACAAATGGTGGCCGGATGAAAATATTTACCGCAGTACGGATGGCGGCGCTACTTGGAAAACATTCTGGTCGATTCCGGCTTGGCCGAACCGGGAGAACAAATATACGATCGATTACTCGCTTTCGCCATGGTTGGACTGGGGCGAGGTAAAAAATTTACCTGAACAGAACCCGAAATTAGGCTGGATGATGGGCGATCTAGAAATTGATCCGTTTAATTCCGACCGTATGATGTATGGAACCGGTGCTACATTATATGGCTCTAACAATTTGACTGCATTTGATAATAACCAAAATGTAAATATTTCCGTATTTGCTGACGGCATTGAAGAAACGGCCATACTTGGCTTGATCAGTCCTCCTTCAGGAGCACATCTAATAAGCTCAATGGGGGATATTGGAGGTTTCCGTCACGAGGATTTGAGCAAAGCGCCGGAGATGATTACAAATCCGTACATCGGTTCAAGCACGGACCTTGACTATGCGGAATTAAATCCTGATATCGTCGTTCGTGTCGGAAATGCGGACGGTTCGAATCCGAGAATGGGTGTTTCAACGGATAACGGAGTAACCTGGAGTCCGGCTGCAAATGTAGGGAATCCTACTGGAGGCGGCTATGTAGCGGTTGGAGCTGATGGAGGAACCTTTGTATGGAGCCCTGGCGGCGAACCAGTCAGTTATTCAACAGATCATGGCGCAACATGGACCGCTTCCCAGGGCATACCCGAAGGGGCTACAGTATCTTCTGATCGGGTAAATCCTAATAAATTTTACGGCTTTGCTAACGGGAAGTTTTATTACAGCACGGATGGCGGAGCAACGTTTACGGAATCTGCAGCAACCGGTTTGCCAAACGCAATCACGAGCAAGTTCAAAGCCGTTCCGGGCATTGAAGGCGATATTTGGTTAGGCGCGGCGAAGGACAACAGCGATATCGAGAACTCTTTTGGTCTGTTCCGTTCAACGGATTCCGGTCAAACCTTCAAGAAGGTGAGCAATGTGGAAGAAGCTGCAACAATCGGTTTCGGTAAAGCGAAGTCGGGCGAAGATTACATGGCACTGTACTCGTATGCGAAAGTAAACGGCAAGTATGGGATCTACCGTTCGGACGATGAAGCTGCGACATGGATACGGGTCAATGATGACGAGCACCAGTTTGGAGCTGCTAACCGGACGATTACAGGCGACCCGCGAGTATACGGCCGTGTGTATGTCGGTACGAACGGTCTTGGTATTGTAACGGGCGATATTGCAGCAGATTCGGCATCGCCGGGCGAGGTAAGCAATGCAAAAGCATCACCTGGAGACGGACAACTAAGTGTTAGTTGGACGGACCCGAGCGACAGTGACTTGTACCGTGTAATGGTAACGGTGGAAGGTTCTTCAGTTACAGCTCCAGTTTATGGCTACAAAGGTACTCAGCAAGCCGTCGTCTCCGGCCTGACGAACGGAACGGAATACACGCTGCGTATTCAAACGATCGATACGAATGGCAACGAATCGGCGGGTATTACGATTAAAGGAACGCCTGGGAACTCAACGGTGGTGAAAAATACGATTACCATCACGGCAGCACCGAATGCGCAAGGAACAGCAGTCGCCACCGTTATTTCCAGTGACTTACAAAAAGCAATTCAGCAGTCTACCGACCGTTCGGTCGTCATTGAAGTGAAGCCGGGTGCAGATTCAAATAAAGTACAGGTTGACGTTCCTATTCAACCGATTAAAGGCATTAAAGCTAATTCGCTCCGCACGGTTCGGATCGATGCAAGCTTTGCAGCAGTAAATCTTCCAACTAGTCTCATCAAAAAAGGTGATAGCATGCTGCAGTTTGCAGTTGCAAAGGTAGATACGGCAACGCTGCCTGCTGACGTGCAGCAGATGCTTGGCGGAAGCACGGTATATGATTTCGATCTAACCATCGATGGACAGAAAGTTGAGAAATCTTCAGGTATTACAGTAGAAGTACCGTATACGCTCAAAGCTGGAGAAAATCCGAAAAAAGCCGTCATCTATTATGTAGATGACAAGGGTAAGCTTCAAACCGTGAGCAACGGACATTATAACGCAGCTACTAAAAAGGTTATATTCAAGGTAAAGCCCTTCAATTAAGAGGTATCGACTCGGATCCTCGGCCATTGCAGTTTGTGCAATAGAATAACGTTTAAGAGGTCGAGATTTAGAGTTTTGTTGCAGAAATACAATAGAAAGCCCCCTATTAATTGGAATTGGGGGCTTTCATGATGATTCTATTGTATAAACTGCAACACCGCTCGTTAAGGGCCGCTTAACGGTCTATTCTGCTGTATAAGTTGCAATGGGGATAGCGGACTATACCAATTGATCAACCGTTGGAGTTAGATTGCGGTTGCGCGGTTAGGCATACATAGAAAGTTAATCGGTCAAACAGGCTGTCGATCCAATATACGCCGGCCAGGAAGTCTGGCTCATCGTTAACGCAGCAGCGACAGATCGAAGCCGGGCACGAGCCCTTCTTCGGCCGCCCGTCCGAGCAGGGCGGCTACTGCGGCATATCCGTCGTCGCCCAAGTTTGCGGTGAACTCGTTGACGTAGAGGTCGATATGCGCTTGCGCGACATCCGGAGCGAGCTCTTGGGCGTGCTGCATGACATAGGCTTGCGACGCATCCGGGTGTGTCCATGCATAGTCGACGGAAGCGCGGATCCAATCGGCAATCGCCCCGGCATCAAGCGACCGGCGGGCGATTATGGCTCCGAGCGGTATAGGCAGGCCGGTGTCTGATTCCCACCAGCTTCCGAGATCAGTCAACATGCTCAGCCCGTACGAAGGGTAAGTGAAGCGGGCTTCATGAATAACCAGGCCTGCGTCAATCTTGCCGTCGCGCACCGCGGGCATAATTTCGTGGAAGGGCATGACGACAATTTCACCGATGCCTCCCGGTACATGGCGAGCAGCCCATAGCCGGCATAAAAGATAGGCGGTCGACCGCTCACTGGGAACAGCTACTCGTTTTCCTTCTAGAGCCTTGGGATTATTCGTATCCGCTGCTCCGCCCTTCGTAAGCACGAGCGGTCCGCAGCCTCTGCCAAGCGCACCGCCGCACGGCAGCAGCTTATAATCAGACAACACCCATGGCAGCGCGGCATATGAAATTTTCATCACTTCCGGACCTTCGGAATTAGCAGCCCAATTGTTCGTAATATCGATATCCGCATAGGTCACCTCAAGCTCAGGAGCGCCGGGTATTAGACCGTGCGCCCAAGCATGAAAGACGAACGTGTCGTTGGGACACGGGGAATAGGCTATTTTCATTTGAGTACCTCCCGTAATGCTTGACTTGCCGCTTCTAATGCGGTTAATGCTTCCCCGATCCGCCATGCCGCGCGGTCACGCGGTCCAACCGCATTCGAGATTGCGCGGATTTCCGCAATCGGAATACCGAGCCCTTGGGCGGCGACTGCAACGCCGTGCCCTTCCATTCCTTCTGCGGCAGCGCCGGGAACGCGGGCCGCAAGCGCATCAGTTGTCTCGGCAGTGCCGGTTGCCGTCGATACGGTAAGCACGGGTCCGCTCATCACGGGAAGCCCGGATGAATGCAGCGCATCCAATAGCCGACTGCTCCAATCAAGGCTAACAGCTACGCGGGCTGAGCCAAATCCGAGCTCGTCCAGGCTGAGGAAGCCTTCTTGCGTTTCCGCGCCGAGGTCGGCGGCAACAATAACATCAGCGACCACGAGCGAGCCGATCACGGCTTTCCCTACAAAGCCGCCGCCTATGCCGGCGCTTATCACTAAGCGGTAATCACCGCCCGCCAACGCGGTCGCCGTGCCCGCAGCAGCAGCGGCCGAACCAACGCCGGCGGCTATTACGTCAACATAATCCGCGCCTTGCAGTCCGCGCATTACGGCATCCCTTTCGGCGGGAACGGCCGTTACAATGAGAACGCGCTGCCCGCTGTTATGCAGCTCGGGCGCCCGGTCATTCATCGAATCTGTATGTGAAGCTTGCTTCATAGAGCAGTAATCTCCTTTTGTCTACCTATCAGCTTGCGTGTCAACCTTATTATAGCCATAGTATCATTCGCTAGATTGCTCACGCAAATACCCTCAATCAGCAACACGCGCCAAGCTGACAGCGTTGCGTCCGCTATGCTTGGAACGGTACAAAGCGACGTCTGCCTCACGAATCAGCGCTTCCAGCGGCACATCAGCAGCGCGGGCTTCCGTCACGCCGAAGCTGGAGGTGATGGAAATAGGCTGAGATGAGCCGTGCAGCGGACTAGCGGCTATTTGCTTGCGGATGTGTTCAGCCTTCTGACCGGCTTGCGAAAGCTTCGTATTCGGCAAGCATATCGCAAATTCTTCACCGCCGTAACGACCGAATAGATCCCCCGCATGAAGGTGCTGCTTACAGATGCCTACGATGTGCTGAAGCGCGAGATCGCCGATACCATGACCGTAACGGTCATTAATTTCCTTGAAATGATCCACATCAAACAGAATGAATGAGAGCGGCTGCTGCACCCGGCGGGCTTGCTTCAGCAGCTCTCTGCTTTTTTCCATAAAAAAAGCACGGTTATAAATGCCAGTCAAGCCGTCGATTTCGGCAAGATGGCGCAGCTTGTTCTGAAGCTGTGTATGCTCTGTCACGTCAATCATGACGATCGTCCTGCCTGCAATTTGGCCCCCCGGCTTAAGCAGGTTGGAGGCGCGGATCCGATAATAATACGTTTCTTTTCCCCGAATCCATTTCAGCTCCTGCTCGTACTCATCTTTTAAATCGAGGCCGAAGGAGAAGGCGCCTGTTTCAGCGCCGCGCTTCCAGATATGCTCCAGCTTTTTGCCGATAGCTGACGGCGTGAGAGCCGGAATGATCTGTGCCGCAGCACCATTGTAGTCGATGATTTGGTTGGACAGGTTAAGCACAAGGACGCCGTCCCGCATACTTTCGAAAATATGATCACGCGCAATCGGGGCGACAGCCAGCATCCCGGATGAAACGATGGACACAACGTATAAGGCAGACGTAAAGAACAGTAAGATTGGAACAGGATCCATCCCGAGCGGAGTAAGCCCGAGCACATACAGCAGCGCGCCAAGCATAGGAAGCGAAATACCTATCGTCATTGTCGTCATTTGCCTGCGATAGATCGTTTTCGTCTTCATCCAATAGCTGATGAGCAGAAATAAGCCGGCAAACATAGTGCCGGAGGTAAAGCTGCCATGCACATAGTACCAGAGACCGGGCACGACATCGACCATAGGCGAAGGCGCATCAGGGCGTAAATAGAGCAGTTTGTAAAAGAAATGATGATATTCATTGGTAGTAACCATTAATAAAGTTATGGCGGGAATGACGAACAGGATCCACACTTTTTTGGGAGCGGTGTATTTATCCAGTCCGACATAATGCATCACAAGCAGCAGGCTGCACGGCGCGATGAAGGGCATTCCAAGGTACTCGATATTTATCCAGAAGCGGATATCGCGAAGTGAATCACTGGCCAGCTCGAAGGCGAATGCAAACGTATATACAGCAGATAAGGAAGTTGACCACATAAACGCTTTCATGCCTGAGAAGTTGCTCTTGTTGAAATAGGCATATATGGCAAGCAGTACGCTGAGGACACCGGAAATTATAACAATGATAATATATTGGGAAATAGGGGAATTCATAGACATAAGGGACTCCAAAAGTAACGAAATAGTTGTGTTGATAATGAGAAGCGGCCACTCGTAAGGCTAGCCGCTTCTGAGACATTTTAACATAGGCTTTCGGTTTTTCTCAAAAACGATGAATTAGCTTTCCGTGGGCAGCGCAATTTCGACGCAAGTTCCTTTTCCAAGCTGACTGTGGAAAATAATACTGCCTTTGTGACCCGCGATAATTTGCTGGCTGACCATCAGTCCGAGACCATTGCCGTTTTCCTTCTTTGTAAAGAACGGCTCGCCAAGCCGGAGTAAATCATTCTCGGCAATGCCGCAGCCTTGATCGGTAAACCGCAGAACGATCGTATCGTTCGTATGGCTCGCGAGCTCGATGGAAAGCTCTCCGCCGCCGCTCATCGCTTCCATCCCGTTCTTCATCACGTTTACGAAAACCTGTTTTAATTGGTTAGCTTCCGCGATGACCAGAGGCAGATCAGCTTCAGCATGCAGCGTAAGCTGGACGTTGCTCAGCTTCGCTTCCGAGTCGAGAAGCAGCATAATATCGCGAATAATGTCTTGTACGCTTACAGGCTGGTAACGGCTGGCTTGCGGCTTGGCGAATACAAGAAACTCGCTGACGATCATATTGATCTGATCGAGCTCCGCGAGCATAATATCGAGATGGTCTTGAGACATGGATCCGGTTTGCTTCTGCAGCTGCACGAAGCCGCGCAGCGTCGTGAGCGGATTGCGCACCTCATGCGCAACGCCTGCCGCAATTTGTCCTACAACAGACAGCTTCTCCGAGCGGCGGATCATTTCCTCCGCTTGCTTCCGCGACGTAATGTTCCGGGAGATGGAGGCAATAGCAACAATGACCCCGAGTTCATCGCGGATAGGGGAGACCGTAATGCTTAAATCAATGAGCCCGCCTGACTTCGTAAACCGAACCGTCTCATAATCGGTAACGGATCCGCCGCGCAGTACGGTAGCCACGAGCTCTTGCTGGGCGCTGAAATATTCATCAGGTACATTGTCTAACGGTTGACCGAGAACTTCAAGCTCGCTCCATCCGTACATTTTCTCGAAGGCTCGGTTTACCTGAATGACATTCCCCGACAAGTCGGCGACATGAATCGCATCGGACGTATGATTGACAAACGATTCTAAATACTGCTTCGTGCTTCGCAGCTCTTCGGCCGCATCCTTCAGCTGCGTCGTATAGCTGTACAAATTACTGCCCATGGTATCGACGCGGGAAGCAAGCAGACCAAATTCGTCCTTGCTGCGAATCGTAATCACTTCACCGAAATTTCCTTCGGCGATCGCATTAACTTTATGTAAGATTTGATTCAGGCCGCGCATCATAAAGCCTGCAATGAAGTAGCTCGCAATCATCGTAATGAGAACGAGTCCGAGCGAGATGAGCGATTGCATAAGAAGCTGCCGGTTAAGCGGCTTGAGAATAGCCTGATGGTCAAAGCTAACACAGATGACATACGTTTTGGCAATCGTAACAGGGATAAACGTTTTCATAACCCGTTTGCCTTTTACGCTGCTTTTAGCGGTAACCGCCTTGCCGCTTTCCAGCGCATGCTGAATATGAATGGAATCATTATTTATGTCTTTGTAGGTGTATCGGCCAAAGGGAATGTCGCGCAGGTCCAAGTCGTATACCGGAATGCCCTGCTTTATCTTAATGATCGGGCTTTTTCCGAAAAATTGCGGATCAAAGCCGGTAATTTCTAATAGATCCTGTTGATCTGCGATGATTTTATTAACGATGGCATCCGTCCCGATCGAATAGTCGAAATCAAACAATACTTGCGCGTTAATGAAGGGATTGATCAAATAATTGGTCGTGCCGTCGTAATAGTAGCCAAACTTCCTAATTTCATTCGGATCGGAAGTCGAATAATCAAATGGCCCCGAAAAATAGTTTTCGAGCTTTTGTCCTTGGGGAATGGTGACATTGTGATATTCGAAAAGCTGAAGAAACGCAGTGTGCCAATAACCCCACGTTTTGGAACTCAAATTAATTTCGTTCGGCTCGGATGATTTGAGAGCGATAACGTCATTGCCGAATCTTTTCCACAGCGTAATACCATCGACACCTAGCTTGCGGCTTAGCTCAACCAGCTGCTCGTTTGTGACATTATCAATATCTGGATCAAGCTGTTCCTTCGCTGCAATAGCAGCAATCCGCAGCTTTTCGCCCATCGTATCCTCCATAGATTGCCTGGCACTCTCCGACGCTTCAATCGTGACGCTAATTTGTTTCGCGATATTGTTTACCTGCTGCTCAAGATTAGCCTGCACCTCGGCTTTTGACGAAAAGTAATAAATGGATATGCTTAACGTTAAAATAATAGCTACTATAAGCGAGATGGAGAATGAGAGCTTCGCTTTAATCGACAACAGAATTTCCTCCCCCGAGTCTATGGTGCACATACTACAGTATTAGACACGGGTCGACAAAATCCTGTTTTGCCATTTATTAATCCTTAACAATTTTCTTCAGCTTGGGGTGAATATGAATATTTTCTTTATCATCAATGGTAGCCAGATCGATGCTGCGTATGTCGGCATTCGACAGGCCGGTTTTTTGCAGCAGCCATGCGCGATTTTTGCCGATCTGACTCAAAAGCCCGGTATCTGCTCTTCCATCCATAATAATCGGCCGGGTATGGGAGAAAGCGGCAGTGTCCAATTTCAAATCGGAAGGCGTGAGCGGCTGGTAAGCGGTATTCATAAAAATCGATATCGTACCGCCCGGTTCCCATATGGCAAGCGCAATCTTTTCGATATTCTCCACCTTCTCCTTGCGAAGCTCCGAGAAGAGATAATCAATCGATATTCTCGCTTTTACTATATTTCTCATTTGAATTTCACCGTTTTTAACAAGAGTAAGCGGCAGCGGATCAAGAAATCGTTTGAACGGATGCCATTTGAGACTGAGCCAGGTCACCGAGATATAAAGCAGAATCAGAACAAAGGTCGTAATCATGGAGCCTCCCAGACCGAGACTCTCATCGGATAACGGGTGGGCGAGAATATTACCAAGAAGGAGAGCGACGATAAAATCAAGGAAGCGCAGCTGTGAGATGGCGCGTTGTCCCATGAGCTTGGCTGCAAACAGCAAGAACACAAACCCGACGACAGCGCGTAAAACCCATTGAACAGCCGTTAACGATTCCTGACTGGTGAAAAAGCTCAAATCCGATCACCGCCTAAACAAAAAATGGAGAAACAGAAATATGTTTCCCCACTGGTGTCCGCTTATATCCATCCGCGGAAAAGCGGATGCGTTTCATTGTACCCGGTTAAGCCCGCGTAAAATGCTCCTCTTCTAAATATTGCTCGGCTTCCTCATACGTCTCGAATGCCGATTCCAAATTTAGACCCGCGTACAAATACCACAGATCCTCCTCAAACAGCAGCGTAAGCGTCGCATTGTCCGGACCGATCCAACGCTCCTCCTGCGGAGGCTTGCGCCTAGAGGCTTTGTTTTTCTTGGCTGTGGCTTCCTTCTCAGGGGGAGCAACAGCAAGAGAACTTATGGATCGTTCGATAAGCGAACGCAGCTCTTCGGCACTGAAATCGCGAATATTCACCAGCCCTCTGTCATCGGTCGCAACACCATCCAGTAAGCCTGCGAATACATAGCCGTTGCCATTCGGATGAAGATGGTACACGACCGTTTTCTTCTCATGCGCGCTTTGTTCATAATGGAAGTTCGTGCGGCCGAGGGAGACGTCCTTTCGCTGCAATTCAGGAAAGGCTTCAATTATAGAAAGCTTTTGTTCAAAAGATAGCATAGGTTCCTTACTCCTCCTCAAAGGTTTGCTTGGCAAACTGCAGCTGTCAATGCGATGCTTGTGATTATAACATACCGCGGTATGACAAACCATGCAGCAGTCCAACATGCGGAGGAGGGCAAGTTAAATGTCTTTCTTCTTCTTGAGCAGCATCATCGCTCCGGCTAGAACAAGCAAGATGGCAATGATAGGCTGACTTAGAATGTATTTGCTATAGAAGGAGCCGATCGAAAATACCGCAAAGAAGAGCAGCGAGAGTACCGTTAATATGTTGACCGGGATAAGCAGCCATTTGTTGCGATTGCCAAACCAATAGAATTCGAACAATCCGATGGCAACCGCGAGGATGAAGCCCGGCCACATATAACCCCAGTTGTTAAAGAGCATGGCGATTTGACAGACGACGCCGGCGGTGAACAAAATACCGCCGGGAATCAACACGCCCACTGCTTTGCGGCCGATCATGGCGAAGTAAAGCCAGTGGAAGAACAGTCCGAGCGGGATGACGAATAGTGACGGCCAGAAGTAGGCGAATATTTTGCCGGGGCCAAAGGCTTCACCTTGATTCAGAAATAAGCAAGCGCCAAGCAGCAGCAGGACGAGCCCGCCAATCGTTCTCATATTCATCGAGTTATTGCACTCCTATCCTCGTTTTATTAGCTGAATTCAGCATAGCATACCATGGAAAATGTTGTCCTCCTGCTGGAGGTAAATGAGCGGACTGGACCTAAGTCCAGGTAGGTTGGCGAATTCGCTTATTCCGGATGATTGTGTGTGTCCGCTCCGACTTCGTAAGGGGATGTGATGCCTTCGTACATAAGGTGCATCGACATGCCGGCTGCCGCATGAACCAAATTGTGGCAATGGTCCATCCAGACACCGGGATTGTCGGCGACAAACGCAACCTCATAGATTTCGCCTGGCGCTACATCGAGCGTATCAGACCACCATGGACTGCCGGTAACCGGTTCATTGTTGCGGGAGAGCACCAGCATATGGTGACCATGAAGGTGCATCGGATGTTCGACTGAGCTGCGGTTGACGATCGTTGTTTTCACGAGTTCGCCTTCCTTTACGATAAACATAGGCGTATTCGGGAATACCGCTCCATTAATCGTGTCAAAGGCAGCAAAGCTACCGTTATAGAAGGCGAACCGATTATCCAAAATCATCATAAATTCTCGGTCGAACGTACTTTCGGCATTGAATGGCGTTTCTGCAGCTGTTCCATAATGCGTTGGGTCAAAGGTGGTCGTGGCAGGCAGCTTCGGAATGTCGCCGCTGCCATCCTTGCTCATGAGTATGCCGAGTGACTTGCCCTTGCCGACGCGCAGAAAGACAGGGTGGTCGGGCATCGTAAAGGTTACATCGTATCGCCCGCCCGTTAACAGATCCAAGCTTATATTTTGCAGCTCGGTTGGACCGTTTAGGTCGGTTCCATCGATTGCTGTCACTTTGAATGGCGCCCCTGTTAAAATGTAGGACTGCCGCACCCAATCATCGGTGTTGATAAGCCGCAGTTTAACAAGCGTGCCGGGCGCAATCGCTTTGCGCTGCAGCGTGTCGTCAGCGCCGATGGCCATTCCGGCTCCATCCCAGATATGCGTAATGACCGTAATGTCTTCATACGGGGCTGATAGCTGTGTCTGAGGTTCGACGATGAGCGCGCCAAACAGTCCTTTGTCGACGGCTTCTTTGGACTGCTGATGTGAATGGTACCAGAAGGTGCCGACCTGCTCTGCTATAAAGCGGTATGTGTAGGTTTCGCCGGGCATAACGGCATTTTGCGTTGCGCCGGCAACGCCGTCCTCCGCATTCGGAACGTCCAGCCCATGCCAGTGGAGGGTGACGCCGTCCTCAATATCCTTATTAATGAGCGTCACCTCGATCAGCTCGCCTTCCTTCAAACGAAGCTCAGGACCGGGAATTTGGCCGTTATAGGTCCAAGCATCCACCTTCTTGCCGGAGCTTAACGTAACGGTTTTATGCTGCGCGGTAAGTGTAAATTTACGATCCGCCTTGCCGGTGAGCGGACCCGTCAGCTCTGTAACGGGGATCGAAGCGACGGCAGCGGCTGCCGCGCTGCTTGATGGTTCAGCGCTGTGATTGTGACTTTGACTTTGTTTGCGGTTTAGCAAAGAGGAGGCCGTCGTGCCATAGTCGAGCTTGCCTGACATCATGCTAAGCCGGTCAGGCAAGCGGCTGTTTTCCATTGCCGTTAGAAACGGAATGCTGATTAGTCCTGCTGCAGCCAGAAGAACGCCTGTGTGCTTCATTCTACGGCGCCATGGCCGGTATGCTAGCGGGGCTTCAGCGGCAAGCTGGTTGCGGCGCGATTGGAGCATCCAGAGCAAGCTGGCGATGAATAGAAGCAATGTAGCCGGCATCGCTACGGCCGTCCACTCGAATGGAATCGGAGGAACGAAGGCGAAGTAAAATAACGCTAACGAGCAAAGGGCTGCCAGCCGGTAAGGCATTATGAAGGCCGGCTCGGAAGCAAGACGGCGGCGGGCGACGTCAGGCGGCGTGTCCGTGCGCCCGCTCGTACGCTGCATGAGCTTGCGAAGGCGCGGAAACGCTCTTACCCAAATAAGCGCAACCGGGATAACGGCCAAAGGGGTGCGCACCAGCAGCCTATCCAGCCAAAACGAGGGATGAGCGGTCATTGCCAGCATAGTGTCAGCAGCTGCGATTGCAGCCGCGAGCAGGGTGAGGCTGACAGACCAAAATAACATTTTTCGGGTTTTGCGATACAGCTGCTTTTCCGTTCCGTTATAGACGAGCTTTGAAGCTTTGCCCGCGGCTATAAATGAGAAAACAACAAAAAATAGTAAAGCGCCAAGTTCCAAACTTATGAGTAGTGAAAACATCCTTTTACCCTCCCAAAAGTATTACTTCGTAAGACTGCGTATTCATTTCCGAAAACCTGTTAAGAGTCGTTATTAATCGTATCTAGATCGTCAGCCGCGATAAACCGCCGTAAGTCTGAACATAGTCCTAGACCTCTGACGGGGAGTTAAGTCGAATGAACACGAACGCAACAAATAACGAAAATTGTTCCTATAAAACGACAATTTACACCTCTTGTTTAGATCTATGAAAGCGCTACAATTAAGGTATTAAGAAGTAGGAGGTGAATAATATGAGCCAAGAAGAGGAAATAGTTCAAGAAGGTGCGGAAGAGTCCGTAGAACTTATTTCGGAAGAGGCTCCAGCAGAAGAAGCGGTTGAAGAAGTCGAAGCAGTAGAGTCTGCTGAGGCTGTTCTGGAAGAGGAATTAGAAGAAGCTGCTGCAGCGGTGGAAGAAGAAGCTGCGGAGGAAGCGGCAGAAGACGTTGAGGAAGAAGAAGAGGCCGCAGAGGAAGAAGCTGCTGATTAATCGAATGAAGAGCAATAATGATATCTATCATTTTAAATCATAAAGAAGAAGACTGTGCATGAGTCATGTCGACGACTTAGGTATAGTCTTTTTTTATTATCTTAGTCCCTCTTCAACGTAGTAAGAGGGAGATGAATCGATTTCTTTTTAGTTCATAAATGCGAACATATGTGCTATAATTTGGATGAGGGGTGATCCCAATACTCGTCCATAAAGCCTACAAGTTTCGTATCTATCCAAACAAAGAACAAGCAATACTAATGAACAAAACGATAGGCTGCACTCGTTTTGTGTTTAATTTTTTCTTGGCTAAGCAACTGGAAAAGGATGCCTATTGGCACATTGTCGAAGAAATGAAGCAAAGCGGTCAATTGCCTTCGAACGAATGGAAAGGCGAGTTTTTTAACAAATATGAAGCCATCAAAGGCGTTCGGGAGTTAAAACAGCATTTGAGGGAAGAATTCTAAATGCTACGGTTCGCCTTCATCCAAGCGGTAAATACTTCGTTTCACTATTGGTAGAAACCGAAGTGCAGGCGAAGCCTAGAACCGATTCCGCATGCGGGATTGATGTTGGGCTAAAGGAGTTTGCTGTAGTTAGTGACGGAACTGTTCATCAGAATCCAAAGTGGTTTCGGGCGATAGAACAGAAGTTAGCAAACGCACAGCGTATTCTTGCCAGACGAACAACAGGTTCTTCGAATTGGCATAAGCAGCGTATTCGGATTGCCCGTATTCATGAGTTCATTGCGAACGCGCGAAACGATTACTTACATAAAATCTCTACCGAGATTGTCAAAAACCACGACATCATCGGGATCGAGGATTTAGCGGTAAAAAATCTGTTAAAAAACGCAAACCTTGCCAAAGCGATCAGTGAAGTATCGTGGTCGCAATTTCGTGCGATGCTTGCATACAAAGCAAGCTGGCATGGCAAACAGGTAGTAACCGTGGCGCGCAACTTTGCCAGTAGCCAATTATGTTCCTGTTGCAGAACGAAAAACAAAGACGTGACGAATCTCGCTGTGCGTGAATGGGAATGCCCAATCTGCGGCAGTCATCACCATCGCGATCTGAACGCAAGCATCAATCTGAGAAACGAAGCCATCAGGCTTCTAACCGTAGGGACTACGGGGATAGCCTAATCCATATATTTGCCCATTAGGGTGAAGTTCTTAGGAATCCCCTTCGTCAAAAATCAATTGATTTTAAGAAGGGGTAGTTCAAAATTGTAAAACTTCAATTCTAACGTGCAATACAGATCTTAATATGCTACGATACCTTGTGCTTTAGTTTTCATAGAAGAAGGTGGCATCATGACAACGGCGGCGGCCGGGAACGGGCAAGGGGATAAGGAGCAGAAGGGGTTAAATCTGTTTTTCCTAACGTGGCCTATATTTTTGGAAATCTTTTTGTTTATGCTGATGGGAATCGCGGATACGCTTATGCTAAGCGCTATTTCCGACGATGCGGTATCGGGTGTTGGGGCGTCCAATCAATATTTGCATATTGCGATTTTGCTTTTGGAAGTGATCGGCAACGGGGCATCCATTGTTGTCGCACAATATATCGGCTCCCGCAAATTTATAGAAGCTGCGAAAATATCAGCGTTGGCGGTTACGCTCAATCTAGTAGTCGGGCTATTCATCAGCATGACGTTTGTGCTGTTCGGCGGTCATTTGCTGCAGACGTTGAATTTACAGGGCGACATTTTGGTTCATGCAAAAAGTTATCTGTCGATCGTAGGCGGGATGATCTTCCTGCAGGCCATCATCAATTCCGTATCTGCTATTATTCGTGTACACGGCTTTACGAAGGAAGCGATGTACGTGTCGCTTGGGATGAACGTGATTCACATTATCGGTAACTATCTGCTTATTTTCGGCAACTTGGGCTTCCCTGAGATGGGCGTTCAAGGTGCGGCGATCTCTTCGGTAGTCAGCAGGCTGCTGGCGCTTGTCGTCTTCTTCTGGCTGCTGTATCGCATAATGTCCGTCAGAGTAGAGCTTCGTTATTATGTTAATATGTCGAAGGAGTACATTTTTAAAATCTTGAAGATCGGCATTCCGTCCGCACTCGAGCAGGTGATGTACCAAACATGCCAAATCGTCTTCTTGTATTACGCGACGTTTCTGGGCGCAGCATCATTGGCAGCCAAAAATTACGCTAACAATATTTCGATGTTTACGTACTTGTTCGCATTCGCGATCGGTATGGGTACAGCTATCATCGTCGGCAGACTGGTTGGCGCAAACGAGCAAACAGCGGCTTATCATCGGGTTTGGAAAAGCGTGCGGTGGGCCAGCGGGGTAACTTTAGTTGCCGTCGTGCTCGTTATCGTATTCCGTGAGCCTCTCATGGGAATGTTTACGGACGATGAGGAAATTATCCGTTTAGGGGTAAACGTGCTGTTGCTGAGCATTGTCCTGGAAACGGGACGCACGATTAACATCATACTCGTCAACTCGCTAAGGGCGACAGGAGATGCGAAATATCCGCTGTGGATCGGCATGGGTTCCATGGTGGCGATGAGTCTGCCGCTAGGCTACTTCTTTATTTTTGAGCTGGATTTGGGACTTGCGGGCATATGGCTGGCCATCGCGGCGGATGAGTGGCTGCGTGCGTTTATTATGTTTTTCCGCTGGAAGAGCAGGGCGTGGGAGCAGCATGCGCTGGTCAAGCGCGATCATAAGGAGAGAGCGGCTGCCGTGCAGACGTAATCGTTATGCGGTGAAGAAGCCGCCTGCCGGGCAAGAAGCGGATGTGGTGAGAGACCGTCTGTCGAGCAATCGTAATGTAGTGAGAAACCGCCTGAGCCATGCGTTAACCGCAGTGGCGCTCGGGCGGTTTTTTTTGTTAGTAGGGTCAGGGAATCTACTGTCCCGGTCATCCGCGTCCCCGCCAACCGGCTTCCAAAGCACCTCAGCTACATGAATAGAGCTAGAAATTAGCTCTAATTTCACCAAACTAACTAAAATGGTAAAAATAGAGCTAATAACTAGCTCTAAAACGCCTAGCATCCCCGCCAACCGCCCTCTAAAGCGCCTCAGCCACAAATATAGAGCTAAAAATTAGCGCTATATTCACGAAACT
>JBNJJW010000039.1:0-46114 GCA_051750645.1 Bacillota bacterium
GCATATGGCGAAATGAGGTGCAAAAATGCACCTCAATCCACCTATCTACCGGCAATTCGGCAAGATGAGGTGCAAAAACACACCTCAATCCCCCCATCTACCGGCAATCGGCAAAATGAGGTGTATTACTGCACCTCAATCCTCCCATCTCCCGTACCCTTTAATTTCGTTCCATTTTTCCGCTCCAGAACTCGCAACTCCCCTGATATTCCGGTTCATCAACTCCAACTTTCCGCCTTTCTAACATTTGTCGCACCTATTCGCCTTGACTCGCTCAAACCGCCTTATATATAATTACTACATCTATTGAGGGAGGCTCGGTAATGACTAAGCAAAATGAAATCATCGTTGTTCTTGATTTTGGAGGACAATACAACCAACTGATTGCACGCCGTATTCGTGATTTGGGCGTATACAGCGAGCTGCTGCCTTACAACACGCCGGTAGAACGGATCCGTGAATTACAGCCGAAAGGTATCGTATTCTCGGGAGGACCGGCCAGCGTCTACGAAGAAAATTCACCGCTTGTAGATCCGGCTATTTACGATTTGAACATTCCAATTTTCGGCATTTGCTACGGCATGCAGCTGATGTCGCACCAGCTCGAGGGTAAGGTTGAGCGTGCGGGCAAACGCGAGTACGGCAAAGCAGAGGTTGAATTTACTGAAGGAACTCAAATCGGTTTCGGACTCGATAAGGTTCAAACCGTATGGATGAGCCACAGTGACCTCGTTGTCGAACCGCCTGCGGGCTTCCAGATCGACGCGAGAACGGAGCATGCTCCAATTGCGGGCATGAGCTATCCTGAACGCAAGTTTTATGCCGTACAATTCCACCCGGAGGTACGTCACTCCACATTTGGAAACGAAATGATCCGCAACTTCCTTTACAATATTTGCGATTGCGACGGCAACTGGTCGATGGAATCGTTCATTGAAGATACCATCCGCGAAATTCGTGACCAAGTCGGCGACAAAAAAGTGCTTTGCGCGCTTTCCGGCGGCGTAGATTCGTCCGTGGTGGCGATTCTGCTTCACAAAGCGATCGGCGACCAGCTTACTTGCATGTTCATCGATCACGGCATGCTCCGCAAAGGTGAAGCCGAAGGCGTAATGGAAACATTCGTTGGCAAATTCGACATGAAGGTTCTGAAAATCGATGCGCAGGAACGCTTCCTCAGCAAGCTGAAAGGCGTAGACGATCCGGAGCAAAAACGTAAAATTATCGGTAACGAATTTATTTACGTGTTCCAAGAAGAGTCGGACAAGCTGGAAAACTTTGAATTTTTGGCGCAAGGCACGCTTTATACGGACATCGTTGAGAGCGGTACGGCTACGGCGCAAACGATCAAATCCCACCATAATGTCGGCGGCTTGCCGGAGGACATCAAGTTCAAGCTCGTGGAGCCTCTTAAAGCGCTGTTCAAGGACGAGGTTCGTAAAGTCGGCGAAGAGTGCGGCCTTCCGGAAGCTATCGTATGGCGCCAGCCGTTCCCGGGTCCCGGCCTTGCGATCCGTGTCCTTGGCGAAGTGACAGAGGACAAGCTTCATATCGTCCGTGAATCCGATGCGATTTTGCGCGATGAAATTATAAAAGCCGGTCTTGACCGTGAAATTTGGCAGTACTTCACTGCGCTTCCGAACATGAAGAGCGTAGGGGTTATGGGCGATGCCCGTACTTATTCCTATACTGTCGGTATCCGCGCCGTCACTTCGATTGACGGTATGACGGCTGACTGGGCGCGTATCCCTTGGGATGTGCTCGAAAAAATTTCCGTGCGTATCGTTAACGAAGTAGATAACGTCAACCGTATCGTCTATGACGTTACGTCGAAACCGCCTGCAACAATCGAGTGGGAGTAAACGCAATAACGCGCATCTCGCCGATCTAACACAAAACGCCTTTCCGCCGGCTCCACAGCCGATACGGAAAGGCGTTTTATCTTTTTATATCGAAAAATAATCACTGAGAAACGACAGTATCAATAATAGAGCCATAAGCGACCCTGCCAGATAGGCTTGGTATCTTTTCGCTGTACCCTCACCCTTCAGACCGCCCGACCTCGCCATCACCGATCTGAAATACAACACAGCACCAACAAGGACTAGTGTTACCTCTACTATTGCTGTAACGGTCGGAAGCTCCCATAACCTGAACCCCAGCAACGGCAAATCACCGAAATTACCGGTCAAAATGGGCATGTCGCTCCGATGCACGAGCAAATCAAGCAGCCAATGGCTGAAGGTTAGCGAACCGATTATAACCGCACTGCGCCGGTTCCAGACCCGCCATGCAATCAAACCCGCAATAAGCGTCAACACTAGCGCACCAACAAGCGAGTGCGAGTAATCGGCATGAATAATCGCTTCGCCGTAACCCCCGTCACCGATTGTCTCCATCGACTCTACCCCTGTCAAAAGCAAGGGGACAAACGCGATATCGAGCAGCTGAGTGCTTACCATTAGCGCCCATAACGGAATCTTTGGCTCCATCGCCTTCACAGCGGCAGCCAGGCCGAAATGTCCAGCAAACATTTACTTCGCCTCCTTCGGGGTAAGTCTGGCATCAAGCCAGCCGCATACAACGGTAAACAAAAAGACGAATAGCAAGAAGGTCATTTTGCAGCACCTCTTTCAGTAAGTTGTTCCTTAAATCCGAGCAGCAGCGCGTCAAATGCATCGTCGAACGTAGCGGAGAGGCGGTTGATGATTGAATCGACCGATTCCTCCGACAGCGTATAAGTGCCCACGATCCCGCGGAGCATATAAAAATAAATGCGGGAGAAGCCAAGCAGCCGCTCGCCTTCCGGTATGTCGAGAAAGTTTTGCAGCAGCTGCACAATAATGCCGAACATTTCATTTCGCAGCCGGTTAATTTCCAGATCCGGCTCAGGATCATCGACACGAGCGGACTTCACTTCGAAAAAAATCGTATACATGCTCCGGTTCTCCAAGCAAAACGAGATAAAAAGTCCATTCAACCGCTGCAGCTTTTCGGCAGGCGATAGGTTCATATCAGCGGCCACGGAGTCCAAAGTCGTTTTGAACTGCTGCAATGGCTGCATCGATAAGGCGTGAAGCAAGGCTTCCTTATCCTGATAATAAATATAAATCGTCGTGTGGGAGCAGCCGGCTTCCTTCGCAATTTCCCTAATGGTCACCGATTCGTAACCCCGTTCACCGAACAGCTTTATGGCGGCAGCGATAATCGATCGTTTCGTTTCTTCCGAACGCAATTCCTTTTTTGATACTATGGGTATCCCTCCTTAATCGGATTATTGGTAACCGTCGGTTACTAACCGTTGGTTATATATTAATCTCCGTTAGCAAATGTTGTCAACAGGCTTCTGTCTGCTATAATCTTTCGTATTCGCGTTTGCATTCGCAAACTTTTTAAGGAGGAATTAGCGTGAGGCTGTTCCCTTCCGTCAGCAAAGACCATATCGAGCTTCCGCAGTCATTTCCCATCGTTATCTCGCAGTCGGAAGGGGTTACCCCGATGTTTCAAAGACTGCACTGGCATAACGCTTTGGAAATTAACTATATCGAAAAGGGAAGCGGCAGTTATTTGATTAACGGGAGCCGCTATGAGTTTCAGCAAGGCGATATAATACTTATCAATTCAAATGATCTGCACCGCGCTTTCGAAGCGGAGGGTCTGGTTATGCGCATCATAATGTTCGATCCGGCTTATCTTGCATTAGAGCAGCGTTATGATGCGGAGCTGCTTGTTCCGTTCCGCGAGATGGGGCAGCGTTTTGACAATGTGCTTGATCGGAATCATCCGATGCGGGCGCTTTTAGCTGAGACGATAACGGAGATGGCGGCCGAATTTGAGCGGAAAGAGCCGCATTTTGAAGTGGTCGTACGGGCCAGGCTCATTCAATTTCTTGCTTTCGTGAACCGGTATTTTGCCAAAAACAGCGTGAGCGGGGGGCAACATACGAGGGGAATGGAAACGATTCGGGCGGTTCTGAATCATATGGAATCCGATATGGCCCATCCGTGGACGCTCGGGGAGCTGGCGGAAGCCGCTCATCTTAGTCCATCCCGGTTCAGCGCGCTGTTCGTACAAGTCGTCGGAACGTCGCCAATGGACTATTTAATTCAGCTGCGGCTGTCGCAAGCTGCTCATCTTTTGGAATCCTCGGACAAAAAAATTATAGAAGTGGCGGCAGAGTGCGGCTTTCGCAATTTATCGAACTTCAACCGGTTGTTCAAGCTTCATATCGGGAAGCTCCCATCTGAGCTTCGCACCTAAATAAACAGTAAGATAGTATCATAACATCGTTCCTTCTCATTAGAGGAACGATGTTTTTTGTTTTATGCTAAAAGCACAACATCATTCAGGAGCGTGATTCTCATTATTTTTCTTGGAGTAGATGCAGGGGGCAGCAAAACGCATGCCCTGCTCGTGGACGAAGCCGGCCGGGTGCTCGGCAGGGGGCTTAGCAGCAAGGGGAACCACCAAACCGCTTTTGCGGAAACAAAACGCAATATTGAAGTTGCATGCGGGCAGGCCTTACGAGATGCAGGCGTGACGAAGGAGCAGGTAATGTTCGCGTATTTTGGCCTTGCAGGAGCAGACCGCGAGCCAGACTATGCTATATTGCGCCCGATGATCGCTTCACTTGGATATGAACGCCATGCGATAGCTTGCGATACGATGATCGGCATGCGCGCCGGCACAAATCAGCCGTACGGAGCGGTCATAATTAGCGGAACCGGCTTTAACGCGGCGGCCCGCAATCCTCAGGGCGATGAGCTTCAATACGGGGGCTTCGGCTATTTGTTCGGCGATGGTCAAGGCTCGGGCACTGACCTGGCGATTCACGCCTTCCGCAGCGCGATTCGCGCCTGGGAAGGCAGGGAGCAGCCGACCTTGCTTAGCGTGCTGGTGCCGCAGCGGCTCGGCTATATGTCGGTGCAGGACATGTACGACGATGCGCTCGATAACGGTAAGCGTCCGTCGCATGAGCTTGCCAAAGTGATGTTTGAGGCGGCAGCGCAAGGCGACGCGGTAGCGATCCGCATTTTGCATGAGACGGGAAGAGAGCATGGAAATGCGGTGAATGCGCTCATTAAGCGGCTCGGCATGGAGCGTGAGGCCTTTGATATCGTGTTAACGGGCAGCGTTCTGTCCCGCGGAAGCTCGCCGCATATGATTAATGGGATTAAAGAAGCGGTTGCCGAGGCAGCGCCTTATGCGAAGACGGTTAAGCTTACGGCCGATCCGGTCGTTGGAGCGGTCATGAGCGCAATGGACAACTGCGGCATTACGATTGATGCGGCGGCGGATGCGGCATTAAGAAGGATTACCTTTTAGCTAATGCCCAAAAAAACTTAAGGAGGTTTAACACCCATGACCAAAAAACAATTAAAGGTTGCCGTAATCGGCGGTGGTTCCTCGTATACGCCGGAAATTGTGGAAGGCTTTATCAAAAAATACGACGAAATGCCGATCCGGGAGCTGTGGCTCGTTGATATTGAGGAAGGCAGCCACAAGCTGGCGATCGTCGGCGAATTGGCAAGACGGATGGTCGAGAAGGCTGGCGTACCTATTGATGTGAAATTAACGCTGAACCGCCGCGAAGCGATTGCCGGAGCCGATTTTGTGACGACGCAAATGCGCGTAGGCTTGCTGGAAGCAAGAAGGCGCGATGAGCACATTCCGATTTCGCATGGCGTTATTGGACAGGAGACGACGGGTCCAGGCGGCATGATGAAAGCCTTGCGGACCTTGCCCGTCATCCTCGACATATGCAAGGACATAGAAGAGCTGGCTCCGGATGCATGGATGCTGAATTTTACGAATCCGGCAGGCATCGTGACGGAAGCGGTACTGAAGCACAGTCGCGTGAAGACGGTAGGCCTTTGTAACTCGCCTATAAATTTTCAAAAGTTTCTGGCGAGAGAATACGGCGTCAGCGAACGTGACGTCATGCCTGAATTCGTGGGCATCAACCATCTGCACTGGGTGACGGCCGCGTATGTGAACGGCGAAGATAAGCTGCAGGAATTGATTAACGGCGGCAGAGATTATTCAGCGGCCAACGTAACCGCGTTTGATTGGGATTTTGATTTTCTTAGCTCGCTCGGAGCGATCCCTACCTATTATCTCCGATACTTCTATATGACCGATACGATGCTTGCGGAAATGAAGGAGTCGCTAGAGAAGAACGGCACGCGCGCGGATGTCGTCAGCCGGGTGGAGGAGGAGCTTTTTGAGCTGTATAAGGACGTTCATTTGAACGAGAAGCCAAAGCAGCTGGAGAAGCGGGGCGGCGCTTATTACTCCGAGGCGGCGGTCAATTTGATGCACTCGCTGTACACGGATAAGAAAGATATACAGACGCTTAACGTTAGAAACGGCGGCATTATCGGCTTCCTGCCGGAGGATGCGAGCATTGAGGTCAACTGCGTCGTTACGGCGCAAGGTCCAATCCCGCTGCCGCTGCAGCGCGTACCAGAGCAAATAAAAGGACTTATTCATGCGGTCAAAACATATGAATCACTAACGATTGAGGCAGCCGTCAGCGGAGACAGAGGCATTGCGCTGCAAGCGATGGTTCATCATCCGCTCGTTCCAAGCGTGGCCGTCGGCAAGCGTCTGCTGGATGAAATGCTCGAGGCGAACAAAGTTTATTTGCCTAACTTTTTTAAAACCGAATGATCTAGGCATTTATTGCCATTAACGTTCGTGAAAAGTATTGACAAAACCGGCGTATTCTCATTAGAATTGAAATCGGAAAACAACAACAGCATATTTTTTCGTATAATCTCAAGAATCGGCTTGAGAGTCTCTACTCGGTCACCGTAAATGATCAGGCTACGAAAATGGTGAAAAAGTTCGCAGCGGTCCAGCGAGTATACTTTTTCCCTTTTTGCAGAGCCTAGTAGAAATGTGATAGTTGCATTTTTCTAGGCTTCTTTGTTTGTTCCACCACATTTTTGGGAGGTTAGTAATCAAAATGGAACGTTTCTTTCGCTTAAAGGAACACGGAACAAATGTCAGAACAGAGATTATAGCGGGGCTGACGACTTTCATGACGATGGCATACATATTGGCCGTCAATCCAATCATACTTACACCGGCGGGCTTAGACTGGACTGCAGTCTTTCTGGCTACGGCGCTCGCTGCCGGTATTTTCACCATTGCGATGGGACTGTTCGTCAACTTCCCTGTAGCGCTTGCTCCAGGCATGGGTCTCAATGCGTATTTCGCATCCGTTATTATCGCGTCGGCCGCGACGGATACGCCGATCACCCCGGCGATGGGACTAACGGCTGTCTTTATTTCCGGTATTATCTTTATTATTTTGACGTTGACGCAAATTCGCCAAATGCTGATTACAGCTGTACCAGACAGCTTGAAGCATGCGATCACGGTCGGCATCGGGTTGTTCATCGCCATTATCGGCTTGAAAAACAGCGGCCTCATGACGATTGCCGTTTCCAGCTTCACCGACATTAAAGCAGGCGCTTTTACACCAGTGAGCGGACCGGAAACGGTTATTCAGCTGGGCAGCTTCCATAGCGAAACGGTCGTATTTACGATTATTGCGCTGCTTCTGATTGCTGTCCTGATGGTGCTCCGCGTACCGGGCGCGATTTTGTTCGGTATTCTTGGCACGACGGTTATTGCCATTCTATCGGGTCATGTAGATGTGAGCAAAACGCTTAGCGGTCAAACTTGGGTGCCGGACTTCGCTAAGATGAACGTGTGGCATTTTGATTTTGCCGGCGTGTTCGAGGTTGGTCTTGTTACGGTTATTCTTACATTCACATTCGTTGAATTGTTCGATACGTTCGGAACGCTGGTAGGTACGGCTAACCGTGCCGGTTTTATGAAAAATCCGGAAGAAGGCAAGAAACGCATCGGTAAAGCGATGTTCGTTGACGCCATCGGCGTCGGCGGCGGCGCGGTGATAGGTACAAGCACGGTTACTGCCTATGTAGAAAGCTCGGCGGGTATCGCGCAGGGCGGACGTACAGGTCTGACTGCCGTTACAACCGGTATCTGCTTCTTGCTTGCGATCTTCTTGTCGCCGCTCGTAGCGCTCGTTCCGGGCTCGGCAACGGCGGCGGCACTGATCATCGTCGGCGTGCTGATGATGCAATCGGTCAAAGAAATTGATTTCACGGATATGGTTTATGCGATCCCGTCGTTCTTCACGCTTGCGCTTATGCCATTCACGTACAACATCGCAAACGGTATCTCATTTGGTATCGTGACGTACGTGCTGCTCGCAACGGTTGCAAACCTGTCGGGAAAAGGCAAATACAAGGTACACTGGCTCATGTGGATTTTGGCGGTGCTTATCATTTGCCGTTATGCGTTCATGGGCGGGGAATAAATAGTACATTCTGTGCAACATAAGTAAAGCAGCGCTGGACCGGCGCTGCTTTTTTATTTTGTCTGATGAGACTGGCAAAAATTCTGTTTGAATGGTATGGATAACTCGAGCAGGAAAATCTCCAGCTAATTTTGCCTACATGTGCCCTGTGGGATAATTTTGCTGGAAAACCTCCCGGTAATCTAGAAGATAATCCCTTCTGTACGGATAAAGTGCCGATTTAGAGGGAGAAATTCCGTTAAATAAGACACAAGCATCATAACATAAAAATTAGAGGGAGCTTTTCCTGTTCAACTTCAACTTTAGTTTAACGTATTTGATTTCTGCTAGTTTCGTTTTGCCGAACTAAATCAGCGTTCTTTGGAGATTCCCATTAGCAGCATTTATAATAACACACATGTAATTACCCCGACTGGTTAACCGTCCTTCAATTAATTTGATATAATTTTGGCAAAGGCTACAGCTGGCTGGAGGGGGAATAAGATGCATCGAATCGATTTGAATTGCGATATGGGAGAAGGCTTTGGCGTTTATAGGACAAGCTCTGACGGCGAGCTGATGAAATACATAACTTCGGCGAATATTGCTTGCGGCTTTCATGCGGGAGACGCTGCAACGATACGGGCTACGGTTAAGCTGGCGATGCAGCATCATGTCGCGATTGGCGCTCATCCCGGATTGCCGGATTTGGCCGGCTTCGGCAGAAGGTCGATGGACATTTCGCCGCAGGAGGCCTATGAGATCACCGTGTATCAGATCGGAGCGGTCTGCGCTTTTGCCAAGTCGGAGGGTGGAAGCGTGGCACATGTTAAACCGCATGGCGCTCTCTATAACATGGCGGCGAAGAGCAAGCCGCTTGCAGAAGCGATTGCGGAGGCGGTCTACAAGGTTGATCCTCAGCTAATATTATTCGGTTTATCCGGCAGTGAGCTCGTTCGCGCAGGCGAAGCGGTTGGGCTGCGTACGGTCAACGAGGTGTTCGCGGACCGTTCTTATGAAGCAGACGGATCGCTTACGCCCCGGGGAACGGAAGGGGCCGTTATCCTAGACCCGAAGCTTGCGGCAGAGCAAGCGGTAAGGATGATCATGCACGGTGAGGTTCGTACGCGCCAGCAGAGCAGTATCGTTTTAAAAGCGGATTCCGTATGCGTGCACGGCGATACGCCGGGGGCCTTGGAGCATGTCATCCATTTGCGGAATGCTTTGGAGGCCGCGGGAATTTCAGTCATGAAAGCGGGGGCTTAGAGTGGAGGCGACGATATTAATAACTAATGACGCTAACTATGAGCTTCTTCCGCTTGGTGACTCTGCCATTATCATCAGGTTGGGCCATGGCATTGACGAGGCGACGCACCGGAAAGTAGGAGCATTGACCGCATATTTGGAAGAGCATCCCTTTGCCGGCATGATTGAATGCGTTCCGGCATTCGCATCGGCAGCCATTCACTATGACCCGGTCGCAGTTATGAAAAGTTGTGTTTTTTCTGAGAGCTTACACGAAACGATATATGAGACGGTTTGCTCCCGGCTGCAGCTCATATTATCGGCGGTGGAGCTTTCCGGTGCGGATCCGGATCGTCGAACGATTGAGATCCCCGTCTGCTACGGCGGCGAGTTTGGTCCCGATCTTAGCTTTGTGGCTTCGCATAACGGCCTATCTGAAGAGGAGGTCGTGGCTATTCATACAAGCGCCTCCTACTTGGTCTATATGCTGGGCTTTGCGCCGGGCTTTCCTTATTTGGGAGGCATGTCGGAACGGATTGCCGCGCCGCGCCGCCAATCGCCGAGAACGGTCATTCCGCAAGGAAGCGTAGGCATTGCCGGCGGGCAGACAGGCGTTTATCCGGTTGCGACGCCAGGCGGCTGGCAACTGATCGGCAGGACGCCGCTTGAGCTGTTCCGTCCTCGCGAAGCGGTTCCGAGCCTGCTGAGATCTGGCGATTCTGTACGCTTTAAGCCTATTACGAAGGAACAATACAACCTGTATTTAGAAGGTGCGCTATGAGCAGCTATCGTATAAAAGTGTTACGTCCGGGTTTGCTCACTACGGTTCAAGACCTCGGCAGGTATGGCTTTCAAAAATATGGAGTCGTAGCCGGCGGAGTCATGGACACAGGTGCGGCACGAACGGCTAATTGGTTAGTCGGCAATGCGGACCGCGAAGCGGTGCTGGAAATAACGCTTACCGGAACGGAGCTGGTTATTGAAAGCGAGATGGTCATCGCTGTTTGCGGCGGGGATATGTCCGTAACGATTGATGGCCAAGCTATGCCCTTGTGGAGACCGGTGCTCGTAAGCGCAGGCGCTGTTGTCAAATTCGGTGCATACCGCTCTGGCTGCCGTTCGTATCTTGCCGCAGCCGGCGGATTCGACGTGCCGGAAGTAATGGGAAGCAGAAGCACGTATTTGCGCGGTTCCATTGGAGGCTTTGAGGGAAGGGCGATGAAGGCAGGGGATGTGCTGGCCGTTAAGCAGCCAGGTCTATTGTCTGCACGGATTCATGCGGCATTGAGTGTAGGTTTTGAGGGGGACTTTTCGGCATCCAATTGGCATGCCAGCCACTTCGCTATAGCAGAAAATCTTGCTGAACCGATCATTCGCGCTATACCTGGCACACACTTTGACTTGTTTACGCTGGGGAGCCAGGAAGGTCTGTTCCACCAAACATTCCGCATCGGTGTGCAATCGGATCGAATGGGCTGCCGTCTGGAAGGCACGCAGAAGCTTCAGCTGTCTTCACCTATCGAAATGCTATCGGAGGCTGTGGCTAACGGAACGGTACAGGTTCCGCCTGACGGCAATCCAATAGTGCTGTTAGCCGACCGGCAGACGACCGGCGGCTATCCGCGAATCGCTCAGGTGGCCACGGTCGATATTCCGGTATTTGCCCAGCTAAAGCCCGGAGACCGCTTCAGGTTTGAGGCTGTTACGCAGCAGGAAGCTGAGCGGTTATATTTGGACGGTGAACGTGACATGCAGTTATTGAAAGCGGCCATATCCTATAAATTTGGCGCGAGGCATACGTGAGAAAAAACGCTGACGCCGTCTATGGAGGGCGTCAGCGTTTTAGGGCGGACATATTTTTGAGCACCATCATCAAGTTGGCTGGTTTCTCGGCAAGGCGGCGGGTGAAGTATGGATACCACATCACGCCGTAAGGGACATAACAGCGGATTCGGTAGCCCTCTTTGGCGAGCCGTGCTTGCTCATTCATTCGCAGGCCGTACAGCATTTGAAATTCAAAAGCATGCTTTGGAATGCGCTTCGTGCGCACATAAGCTTTAACCCAGCTAATAATGGCGTCATCATGCGAGGCAATGGCTGTATAAACGCCATTATCCAAATGCAGCTTGATTATATTTTTGAGGTTTTCTACAACCTCGGCTGTCTTCTGGTAGGCGACATCGCTTGATTCCTTGTAGGCTCCTTTGACAAGCCGGAGGTTTATGCGCTCGCGCAATAAATCCTTGGCGTCCTGCTCGCTTCGGAACAGGTAAGCCTGCAGCACCGTCCCGACGTTTTTTAAGCCTTCCTTGTGGAGCCGTCTTACGATATCGATCGTTGCCTGCGTATATGGCGTGTTTTCCATATCGATTCGAACGAAGTTCCGGAAGCGTCTGGCATGCTTCACCACTTCCCGGATGTTCGAGCAGCATGCTTCCTGATTCAATGCAAGCCCCATTTGCGTCGGCTTTAACGATACGTTGGAATTTACTTTTCGTGCTGCGATCCCTTCAATAAGCTTTAAATACTGCTCCTTGTATGAGGCAGCCTCGCTAAGCTGCTGAATGCCCTCGCCGAGATGGTCGAGCGTAGCCATTATGCCAAGCTTGCCTAACGCCTCAATTTCATCCAGCGCTTCCTCGAGCGTCTCCCCGGCAATAAAGCGGCTGGCCAGCCTTTTACCATAGGTTGTCGAGAGCTTCTCCACAAGCGGAATTCCCGTGATCGTCAATAATGTTTTGCGGTACCATTCCGTTCCGATTCCCATCATGGCTGCTCCTTTCCGGCAGAAAGTAGAAGAGCGGGTTAGGGTATTCGGTAATAGTATATTCCGAAATCATGACGATCGCGCTATGCTCGCCTATTTATTTATAGATATGATTAACGGTAATCAGCGTTTTTGGGTGAGTCTTGTTCAAGGGTGAGGCGGCGCATGATAGAGCTCATTTCTAATTAAAGGAAATATTTGGTACACGGCGAATTTTTAGTTACTATTCATAATTTCATAATGGGAGGTTGATTTCTAAGGTGAACATGGATAAAAAACGTGTTGCTTTGCTGCTTGGTACATACCATATGGGTAATCCTGGGCTGGATATGCATAACGTTCAGGCTGACGATGTTATGGCGCTTAAGCGGCAGCAAAAAAATTCAAGAAGTTATTGAGAGACTTAAATTATTTAATCCAACAAAAATTGTAGTTGAAGCACTGGCAGAAGAAGATGAGGCCCTGAATAAACAGTTTCATTCCTATTTGGCGGGAGAATTTGCTCTCAGTGCAAATGAAATTCATCAATTAGGCTTTCGTACTGCTGCTGAGCTTGGTCACGACAAAATTTATCCTGTCGATTGGAATGAATGGATAGGAGGCGTGTCGTTAGGCGATGTATATGAGTATTCAAAATCGAACATGCCTGAGCTTTTTAAACAGTTCAACTCTGCCGGAGAGGAAAATGTCGATGGTTATCAAAAGGCGCAGTCAGAACATTCCATAAGGCAGCTTTTGCTTTGGGGCAACACGTTTGAAGGTATGCAGCGGGAACAAGAAATGTATATGACATTTGCACGAGTCGGGGATGGAAAAAACAATATAGGCATAGATTGGCTCTGTAATTATTGGTATCGCCGGAACTTAATTATCTATGCTAATATAGCTCGGATTTCCTCAACTGAAGATCGAATCCTAGTCATTTATGGTTCTGGACACATGCATCTGCTAACTCAGTTTATGAAGGAAAGCGGCCTCTTTTCATTGGAATCGGTTGAAAAATACTTAGAGTGATTCGTTTCCTAATGGTCATTGAACTACCTCAGTACGTGCACGCATTCTCCACGCCGCCCTTGGAGGTTCTCACTCCCATGTCGGGGCGGGTCTATGCCCTTGCCCTTTCATTCCTTCGTTACGCCTGTCCAAGTGGTGGAGGCAGGCAATGTCGTATTGATCGAGAAGTTGCTTCAGCGGAAATATAACGCTCTACAGGAATGCTATCGGGTACGATATTTCAATAAAAACAACGGCAGTCTAGGACTTTATCTTCTCGTCCATGACTGCCGCTGTTTCTTTTAGTTGAGTTAGTCTAATACTTATTATTTACCATGAATAATGACATCGTCATTTTTCTATAAAACAATATTTAAAGTGCATAGATAATTAAGCTTCCGTGTTTTTATCGATGATAATTGCGCTGGAGGTTTCTGTATCCCATGTTACATTGGTGTTCAGTGCTTCGCTAAGAAACCGTAGTGGTACTAAAACTCTGTTACTTTTAACCTTACCGGCAACGTCAAGCGTAACGGTTCTTCCATTAATCGTGGCGATTTTACTGCCTAGCGTCAGTTTGACCACGACACCGTCACGCGTAACGGTCACCGTTTTCGAAACATTATCATAAGTAACTACGGCGTCCAGCGACTCGGAGATCGCGCGGAACGGAACAAGCGTGCGTCCGCTCTCAATAACGGGAGATACTTCAGTACCTAGCGTTTTCCCATTTACATAAACCTTCACACTTTTGTTGCCGAGTTTCACTTTTATCTTACTAAGTTTTTTATATTCTTCAATATTGGCAGGATCCTGCGAGACAACCTCGGCTTGTACTTCTTCTGCAGCTTTTAGTTCTCCATCCTTCTCCAATGTAGTGACCAGTGTAGCTAAACTAATATCAGCATTCACATCAATGTTATATTTTGTTTTAAGCAGCTCGGCAATTCGAACGCCTGCTGGTTTATCTTTGACGTTTTCATACGCATTTTGAAGACCTTTCGAGCCATCGTTCTTTTCGTCGCCATAAACGGAATCGCTCACAGTAGTAGTACCTTTTGCTTCTTCTTTAATAGTTGTTTCGTTTTTGCCTTGATTTCCAGGTGCGGCAAAAGCAGTGGTCGCTAGTAGGCTAAGTGAAATTACACCAGCCAAAATTACAGATTTTTTCATTTTATTACCTCCATGAGTATGTAGTGTGCGCAACACCTACAACTATTCGGAGGGCATAAAGTTTTTTTGAGGGTACACTGAAATATCTAAGGTGATCTATGAGACATCGCTTAATTGATTGCATGAAATTATTTATTGCCCTATCGCTGGCCTTAGCTTGGTAAGTTTAAGCCACGATAGCGCTTTATGTTTCCACAGTTATAACCTTTCATGTTCATCCAATATCAACAATATGAATTAACTAAGCTTATTTGAAAAACAAAAAATGCGTCGGCAGCTTACGAAGCTGACCGTCTGACGGTTTGTTAATGACCCGGCCGTTAAAAATAAGCGAAGAGGATCCGCCGCCATCGAGATTATAGCCGTCCACCGCGCCGTAGCGCTGCAGCAAAATTTGCATTTCACCCAGCGTTGCGCCGGAGCTGCCCGACTCGTTGTAGCCGTCGGCGACGAGGAACAGCAGCTGATCATCCTTATAATTGGCGATGACCGTACGCGGAGCGCGTTTCGGGCTTGTCTGCCATTTGGCCGGAATCGGCTGCGGCGAGCCGCCGAGCAGCAATACCGGTACGAAGGAGGCGCCGAACTTAGGTTTCCTGGCATCCAGCTGCCGCTTGCTGGCGAACTTCCCGCCAATGAGCTCGTTCTGATCGTTCAACCCGACAAAAAATAAATTCGCATGCGGAGCCTCAAAGCCCGTTGCATAATCGCCATCCACGATCGTCGTGCTCAGCGGGTAACGCTTGCCGCCGCCGTCGGCGTACCCTCCCGCATTAACACCGGCAGCTGCGCGGTGCCGCTTCACGGCCGCGAGCGTCGTTTCCGCCCTACCCAGCTCGTCCCCGCCTAACGTCATCGTCATCGCATCGCCGCTCTTCAGCTTGACCTTCAGCGCATACGATTTGAAGTTTTCCGTTTGTATGTAAAAAAGCTGGGCTCTAAGCTTGTCCGATTCGATCGTGGCGGCAGGCTTGCCGAGCTTCTGCGTAATGTTTCGGTCGTAAATTTCCAGGGGCCTCATCGCTTGCGAGGCGGCCATCGCCGATATTTTCGCCATGTCGGCATTCGTTTGATTGTACAGCTTCAATTGCTTTTGAATGGATTGCCGGGTTTGCGCCGCTGTTTCCTGCGCTTGATCAAGACCCGACGCAGCAGACTTCATTTCGGCGGCAGGCAGCGGCGATTGTTCCGCACGCGCTTCCGGAAAAGCATCCTCGGATAATTGGATAACAATATCGGATAATAGCAGCCAAATCATAATGCCTAGAAAAGGCGTGCAGGCAAGCAACGCCGTTCGGTTTAACGTTTTGACAGTTAAATTCATTTGAGCACATCCAAGCTTTTTTTCAGTTCGTTCAGCTGTTTCTTCACTTCGTTTAATTGCGTATACAGCTTGTTGCTGTTGTCTGTTTTGGAATCAGCATTGTCCTTCGTGAAGGTAAGCAGCTCATTCAGCGCGTCGACCTTTGCTTTCAGCTCGGCAAGATCCGCGGTGTAATTCGTCTCCAGCTCAAGCATGCGCGCTTCGTAGGTTTGCTGCATCGCCGTAATTTGGCTGGCGGTTTGCCGCTCAAGATCTGCGGCAATCTTCTGCTGAATGCGGTCAGTATACCATTTCGCGCCTAATATGCCGGAGCATAAAAGGACAAGCCACACGCCTATGAAAACGAGGAACGTACGGTTTCCTCTCTTTTTGCGCGTCTTTCTGTCGTATGGGCTGGCTGTTCGCTGCTCCAAAATTAAATCATTCATTTATTCATTCACCTCTCCTGTTGGTCACTTGCACCGAAGATCGGATGAACGAACTGCAGGCTGTGGATCATAGATTTAGACGATATCGATGCAAAATGGTTGCGGATGTCACCTTATTGTAACAAAGAGGGTAGAACCTGTCTTCCTTTGCAGGTGGTGATTAATGGAAAATTTGACTGACATACGGAACTTTTCGCCTCTTATATGCGTCTAACGATACGGGCTGCGGCAGCTTATGCCGAGCACCGGAAGGAGATTAGGATGAAATTTGGGAAAATAGGCGCAAGAATCGCGAAGCGCGTTATCGCGGCCAGCCTGCTGATCTCCCTCGCGGGAACGGGATTGGGAACGCAAGGGCTCGTCCAAGCAGCAGGACGTCAGCCGGCGCAAATCATGTACGTGCATGGTCAGAAGCAGGTGAAGGTGAACGGAAAAGTACAGCAATTGGCAGCGCCGCTGCCGGTTGTAAAAGGGACAACGATGATCCCCATTCATACGATCGCGGGAGCGGTCGGAGCGAAAGTCTATAATGATCAATCGGGCACTCATATCGATACTTATGCGAATAAAGTGACATTGAACGTTAATATGCGGGGTGCGAGACGCAACGACAGCTACCAATTGCTTACTGCTGCGGCGGTTCGCATTAACGGTACGATGCATGTTCCGCTGACTGCCATTAAGCAGCTGTGGACGGGAAGCTATACGTACAATTCGCAGCTGAAGCAAATTCAAATTACGATTCAGCCGGACCCGAACGCCGTTCCGGCAGCCGATTTTAAAGCGCCGGCAGAGGTGAAAATTGGCGAACCGGTCGCATTCGAGGATCTCAGCTACGATCCGGACGGGAAGATAGCGAAGGCGGAATGGTCGGGGCGCAAAAATGCCTATTTCGAGCCAGGCGTTTATACCGTTACTCTAACCGTAATCGACAATGAAGGAGCGCGCAGCGTCCAGAAGGCGCAAGAAATTCGCGTTATCGACGAAGTGATGTATACGCCATTTGAATTTCATATGCGCTATGGCAACCCCGGAGACAAGTTCAAGGTCGATACGAAGCTGATGAACAGCTATCCGGAGGTTGAGACGCTTGAATCAAGAGGCGGACGCACGTTATACATGTCGAATGCCCCGGAGCGGTTTTTTGGCGAAGGGCTGCTGTATGAGGATGAACTGGACGGTCCAAGCAGGCTGTTCCTTCATCACCGCAACGGCTCTGATGAGCGGCTTAAGGTGGCTGTCGTCGTTACGAATGAACAAAGCGAGAGCATCAAGCTGACGATTGGCAATCGCGGTCTCGCAGGTCCAAGCGTCAATGCGCTTCAATTCGGTTCAGCCGCGGTGACGAGATATTTGACGGGCGCCGCGCCGCGCGAGCTGATTGTTGAGCCGGGTTCATCCGCCGTTCTGCTGCCGGAACTGGAGAAGATCGTCATGAATGCGAATGAAGGATTCTCTGGCCTGCTTGATGTAGACATGGATGGACCGCTGACGTTTTCTACGTTAGCTGTCAAAGAGAGCACCGATCCGCTCAGCGTTGTGTTTGCCTTGCCCCAGCTGGAGAAGGTAGGCAATCGCGGAACGTTTGCGAATACGGATCTGTCCATAGAAGTGAACGAGCCGCTCGGGATTGCCGAGCGCAAGCTGCGTCTGGGAAGCCGCGGGCATACGATTCCGGGAGTGGATGCGCTGACCGACGAAGCGACAGTAGACGGGGGCGAATATGGAGCGGTAACGACGATTACCCTCAAAAACGTCGCCTATGGCACGCGCATTATTTTGAATCCGCGGGCGGGCAATTTCCAAGGAGCAGTCACCGTGAACGGGAAGGTGGTTGCGGTGCCGGCTGGCGGCCATGCGAGTCCGGCCGACGGGGTGCTGCTTTATCGTCAGGAGCAGCCGGAAAGCGATGCTTCGGAATTACCGGCGCCGCCGGAAGTGACGATCACGTTTACTTCACCTGGGGCAAGCGCGCTGCCCGTGCTGTTAGTCTTTTTTCCAGGCACAGCATTTGAATAGTTACGGATTAAGGGGGCTGACCGCATAACCTGCGGCGGCCCTTGCTTTGTTGTTAGCCATCCTCGTCATGTATAATAGAGATACTTATTATCAATTGAATCAATCAGGAGGGTGATCAGCTTGGATCAACCAATCGTAAATAACAGCAGTAACCGTAATGAGGAGAAGGCTATGTTCGCGGGAGGCTGCTTCTGGTGCATGGTTTCGCCGTTTGAAGAAATGCCCGGCATCATATCCGTCGTGTCCGGTTATACGGGCGGCCACACCGTAAACCCAACCTATCAGGAGGTTTGCTCAGAGACAACGGGTCATACCGAAGCTGTACAAATCATGTACGATCCGCAGGTGTTTCCTTACGAGAAGCTGCTTGATATATTCTGGCGGCAAATCGATCCGACCGACGCGGGCGGCCAGTTCCATGACCGTGGCGAATCGTACCGGACCGGCATCTATTATTATAACGAGGAGCAGCATAAGCTGGCCGTGGCTTCCAAGCAGGCGCTTGAAGCGAGCGGCCGCTTCGACAAGCCGATCGTGACGGAAATCGAGCCGGCCCAAACGTTTTATCCCGCTGAGGATTACCATCAGGGCTATCACAAAACGAATCCGTACCGTTACAAAATGTACCGCAAGGGCTCCGGGCGCGACGCGTTTATTTCACGGCATTGGACGGTAAAGAAGGACGCAGAAGAGCTGAAGAAACGTCTAACCCCGATCCAATATGAGGTGACGCAAAACAGCGGGACGGAGCGTCCGTTTACCGGCGAATACTGGGATCATACCGAGGACGGCATTTATGTCGATATCGTATCGGGAGAGCCGCTCTTCAGCTCGCGGGACAAGTATGATGCAGGCTGCGGCTGGCCCAGCTTTACGAAGCCGCTTCAGGCGGCAGCGGTTACGGAGCACACAGATACGAGTCACTACATGGTACGCGTCGAGGTGAGGAGCAAAGAAGGCGATTCGCATTTAGGCCACGTGTTTGACGACGGGCCGAAGCCGACGGGACTACGTTATTGCATTAACTCTGCTTCGCTGAGGTTTGTGCCGAAGGATGCTTTGGAGCGGGAAGGGTACGGCGAGTATTTGTCTTTGTTTGAATGACAGATAGGATTGGAGAGAGGACCGGAAATGAACATCGAAGAAGCCATCCGCACACGGAGAACGATTGGAAGAGTAAAGAAGGATCCGGTTGACCGCGCCGTTATCGAGAAGCTGCTTGAAGCGGCGTCATGGGCGCCGAGCCACCATAATACGCAGCCGTGGTCGTTTATTGTGATGACGGGAGAAGGACGGGCAAAGCTTGCCGAAGGATACGCCCGCGTATCCGCCGCCGCTGTTCCCGGCCTGACTGGACAGCCGCTTGAGGAGCGTCTTGCGAAGGAGCGGGTCAAAGCGTATAGAGCGCCGGTTGTTATCGCCGCGGTATGCTCACCGCCGGGCGATCCGCGTGCCGTGCCCGCGGAAGAGCTTGCCGCAGCCCATGCGGCGGTTCAAAATCTGCTGCTCGCCGCGCATGCGAACGGACTTGGCGCCATTTGGCGCTCGGGCGATCCGATGTACCATCCGCTCATGAAGGAAACGTTCGGGCTCGCGGCGGATGAGCAATTCGTCGGCTTTATTTATATCGGATATCCCGATATGAAAGCGCCGGAGCCGCACCGTATTCCCGCAAGCGCGAAGACGGTCTGGCTCGAGCAGTAACGTGTACTGTAATTAAATGATGAAGGCGCCAGAATCCGTTACCTTTTGATAATCATCAAAAGGAGCGGGTTTAAGCGTCTTTTTTGTCTGATGCAAGGTTAGTTAGTAGCCCATGAGATTAAAATAAACGTTAATAAATGGTAATATGATGAGAGTGGTCATTCCATTCCAAGGAGCTGGTCGGTATAAGTACGATTTATCATATAGCTGAGCGTCTTGGCATTTCACCGTCTGCCGTATCGCGGGCGATCTCGGGAAGAGGCTATTGCAAGGAATCGGTCCGCGAGCTCGTGTTGAAGACGGCCAAGGAAATGAATTATGCGCCGGATCATGCAGCCAAAATGCTCAAGACGAAGAAGACCGAAAAAATATTGTTTGCCGTGCCCGATATTTGCAATCCGTTCTATTTTGACATGATTAATGGCATTAACAGCGTGATAGAGAAGTACGGCTACTTATTGATTCTGTTCTACACGAAGCACAGCCTGACTGAGGAGCTGCGCGCTATCCAAACGCTGCGTGAGCGGTACGCTGACGGTATGATTATGGTTTCCTTCCATTTTTGCGAGAAAAACATTAATGCGATTAACATGCTGAACGCTCCTGTCGTACTGACGAATAAGTACGAATCTCCGGAAGGCGGAGACCAATTCGACTATGTTTATGTGGATACCTATGCGGCAGTGAAAGAGGCGGCGAAGCATTTGCTCGAGCAGGGAATCAGGCGAATCGCTTACGTTGGCGGTGACATGAAGGAGCAGACGGGCTTCGAGAGGTTTTGCGGCTATCGGGATGCACTGACTGAAGCGGGCCTCGGCATCGATGAGCGATACAGGATAGAGTCTGATTATACGGAGAGCGGCGGTTATTTGGCGGGCCAGAGGCTGCTTGCGCTCGATGAACCTCCCAGGGCGATTGTCGCGGCAAACGATCTGATGGCCATCGGCATTATGAACGCGTGCGTGGATGCGGGGCTAAGCATTCCAGGCGACGTCGCAGTAACGGGAATCGATAATTTAGATCTCTCTACCCGCGTAAGGCCGAAGCTGACCTCGGTAGCGATGATGCAGGAGGAAATCGGCAGAAACGCGGCGCGTATGTTGATGAGCCGCATGCTGGGGGAGCCGCTGAGAGAAAGAGCGGTGAGGATTGTTCCACGGCTTGTCGTCCGAGAATCCAGCGTAATAGGAAGCACACATAGGTAAGCATCGAAGGAATCTTTTATATTCATACCATCCGGAAGATCGCGAATAAGGGACTGTCACGAAGGTTAACAATCTTTTGGGACAGCCCCTTTTGCGGGCACTGCCAGCTCATTTACACGAGCTTTTTGACCGTGAAGTTTGCGCCGAGCACGTACCAGTTTTGCGGGAACGGAAGGCCGAGCACCCAGTAGCTGACTCCGCGTAAATTATACGTTTTAACAATATTGAATTTGGCCTGCACGCTGCGCGCATCCTCGAACCAGACGACATGCTCGCGACCTTCCTCATCGTAATAGTTGTAGAACGGCGATTGGCTCTCGGCATCGTATTGAATCTCTGCGCCATATTTGGCCGCACGCGCCACCGCTTCCTTCGGGCTGACGGTAGGAGCCCACTTGGCTCCCTGCACATAAGGCAGCGTCCAATCGTAGCCGTACAAGGGCATACCCATCACGATTTTTTCCGGCGGAATGACCGTAAGGGCGTAATTCAGCACCTTTACGACCTGATTCAACGGCGCAACGGCAAGCGGCGGACCGCCGGACCAGCCCCATTCATACGTCATCAAGACGACGAAATCGACGATGCGCCCATGTGCCGGGTAGTCATGCGCTTCGTACAGCGTTCCCATCTGCTCAGCCGTAAGCTTGGGAGCCAGCGCGGTAGATACCAAATAGCCCTGCGGATGCAGGCCGTTTACGAGCTTTTGCAAAAAAGCGTTATACAGCTCGCGGTCAGCCGGCAATACATATTCGAAATCGACGTTGAGTGCCAGGTAGCCTTTTTCCGTCATCGTTTCCAGAATACCTGCAATCAGCCTATCTCGCAGGGCGGGACTGGCTAACACGGCATGCGCGATCTCCGAGCTGAATGTCCCATTTTCAAAATTCGTAATGACCATCATCGGGGCTGTGCGCTTCCCGTAGGCAGCGTTAATAATGGCTGAATCGTCTAAGGTGGTAATTGATCCGTCAGCCTGCACGCGATAGCTGAATGGGCTTAAGTATGTTAAGTATTCGCCAGTCTCGTTAACGAGCTCGACGCCTTCAGTGCCAAACTTCTCTGTGTACGCGTTAACTTCTATCGTCGGCTTGGAAGCTTGAGGTATGACGATCGTTTGACCGGGATAAATAAGTGCGGGATTTTTAATTTGATTCACGCTGGCCAGCTCCTGCAGCGTAACGCCATATTTCTGAGCGATTGCCCATAAGGTTTCTCCGGCGAGTACCTTGTGACTGCCGGCCTCGGACGGGATAATGATCGACTGTCCAACAACGAGCATATCCGCAATGTCAAGACCGTTCGCATCAACGATATCGTTAACCGGGACATCGTACCTCTGGGATAGCTGCCACAGTGAATCGCCTTTTTGGACCACATGAATGAGCACCCTTACCGAACCTCCTTCGCTGTTCACTACATCTTCTTCTTCGTATGCAAAAATGGAGTTTATTATAACTGTATTCAGCGTCAGCCGTTCAGAGTCTGTTAATGAAGAGAAATGGCATCAGGAATGGCATCGCGACAATATTTTGATTTACTGTTCATTAATAAGGAAGGAATTCCGAGCTATGGGAATAATACGGAAACAGGATAGAGCAAATGCCGTCAACAATCACCTGATTTTGGTCATACTGTTCTGATTTCCCGTTCGTTTTCTTTAAAAATACGAACCTTTATAAAAGATCGTCTTGCAATGTTCGTATTTTGTTGACAGTAGAATGGGGATTAGATAAACTAGAATAGGTTTGAGGCGGAGCATGCCGCCCAATGTTGAAAGTTCGTATATGTTCGGGTAATGGCCCGAATGTTTCTACCCGGAAACCGTAATTTTCGGACTACGAGCAAGATGAACCGACAAGCGGAAGCGAACCGGATGTCTCAGGTGAAAGAGGCACGGTCCGTAACGTCATAGCAGCGCATAACACAGCATATAGATGCCCTTTAATTGGACATAGGTTGCCTCTCTTACGGGGCAGCCTTCTGTTGTCTCTTTGGCTAAAGCTGTACTGCTTACGTCGAATTCATCGAGAAAGAAGTGTAATTGACCCGGATTTCGGATGAAGCCGGCAGCAATTACGCTTCCGCTTGGGGTCCGGCGGCATTCCTATTCTATGGTTGCTGACGGGCTTTTTCTGTTTCTTCTACGGTTATGGTTAAATCAACTAAAGTGGTTTAAAACGTTTTTATCTTATATATGAAAGTGGGTTTGATCGCATGTCTGCGAAGGTGGGCGTCATCATGGGCAGCAAATCGGATTGGGACACAATGAAATTAGCCTGCGACGTTCTGGAGGAATTGCAAATTCCTTACGAGAAAAAAGTCGTTTCGGCGCACCGGACGCCGGATCTTATGTTTGAATACGCGGAAACTGCGGTAGAACGCGGGCTTAAGGTGATTATAGCCGGAGCCGGAGGAGCCGCTCATTTACCCGGCATGGTCGCTGCAAAAACGATTTTGCCGGTTATTGGCGTTCCTGTTAAATCGTCGAATTTGAGCGGGCTCGATTCACTTCTTTCCATTGTGCAAATGCCGGGCGGCATACCGGTTGCAACGGTAGCGATCGGCAACGCAGGCGGAACAAACGCAGGCTTACTGGCGGCGCAAATGCTCGGTGCTTTCGATCCCGAGGTGCAAGCGCGCGTGGAAGCGCGCCGCGAGCGCGTGAAGCGGGAAGTGCTGGAAAGCAGTGAAACGCTATGAGCAACGAGGCGGACAAGCAGCCGGTTAAGACGCTGCTGCCAGGCAGCACGATCGGCATTCTTGGCGGCGGGCAGCTTGGCCGGATGATGGCGAATGCAGGCAGCGCGATGGGCTATCGATTCGTCGCGCTTGACCCGGCGCCGGATGCGCCGGCCGGACAGGTAGCGGATCAAATCATTGCCGCCTATGACGATCATGAAGCAGCACGAGAGCTGGCTAAGCGTTCGGACGTCATCACGTATGAGTTTGAAAATGTCGATGCCGACGTGGCGGCGATGCTAATGGCGGAATCATACGTGCCGCAAGGCAGCGAGCTGCTGTATACGACGCAGCACCGGCTTCGCGAGAAGCGTGCGATAGAAGCGGCAGGCGTACAGGTAGCCCCATACAGTGAGATTCGCAGCGTTGACGAGCTTCGCGAGGCGGTAGCGCGCTTCGGAACGCCTTGCGTTCTGAAGACAGCGGTGGGCGGCTATGACGGCAAAGGCCAATGGGTCATCCGGAGCGAGGCTGAAATCGCGGAAGCGTATGAGACGCTGGCCCGCGCCGGGGTCCAGCTTGTGCTCGAGCAGTTCATTCGCTTCGACAAGGAAATATCGGTTATAGCGGCGCGAAGTCCGCAGGGCGAAATAAAAGCGTTCCCTGCTGCGGAAAATATTCACGTCGATAATATATTGCATTTATCCATCGTCCCGGCGCGAATTAGCGAAGAGGTGCAGCGCGAGGCTGAACAGCTTGCGATGCGGATCGCTGAAGGACTGGGCGTTGTCGGTCTCATAGCAGTGGAGCTGTTTGTTACGGCGGATGGCGAGCTATTCGTGAACGAGCTTGCTCCGCGGCCGCATAACAGCGGGCATTACACGATGGAGGCTTGCCGGACTTCGCAATTCGAGCAGCATGTGCGCGCGGTTTGCAACCTGCCGCTCGGGGATACGACGCTAATGAGCCCAGTCGTTATGGTGAATGTGCTTGGACAGCACGTCGAGCCGCTGCTTGAGCTCATGTCGCGCAGGGATGAATCGGCGGAGCGTCTGGACGTGGCGCCGAAGGTGCACTTGTACGGGAAGAAGGAAGCGGTATTTAAGCGGAAGATGGGTCATGTCAACGTTTTGGCGCCGGACACAGATGCTGCTCTTAGCTGGATTGAAGAAACAACTATTTGGAAGGTGTGAATGATTGATGTTAGAGCGTTACAGCAGACCGGAAATGAGAGCAATTTGGACAGAGGAGAACAAGTTTAGAGCATGGCTTGAGGTTGAGCTTTGCGCATGCGAGGCATGGTCCGAGCTGGGCGTTATTCCGAAGGAAGACGTTGTGGCGCTCCGCAAATCAGCTGACTTCGATATTGACCGGATTTACGAAATCGAGCTGGATACCCGCCATGACGTTATCGCGTTCACCCGCGCCGTATCGGAAAAGGCAGGTCCTGAAGGCAAATGGGTGCACTACGGCCTCACTTCCACAGACGTTGTAGATACTGCAATTGGTTACCTGCTCCTGCAAGCAAACGAAATACTGGTGAAGGACATCGAGCGTTTTATTGAGATCCTTCGCGATAAAGCGATTCAATATAAAGATACGCCAATGATGGGCCGTACGCATGGCGTTCATGCTCAGCCTACTACCTTCGGTTTGAAAATGGCGCTATGGTACGAGGAAATGAAGCGTAATCTGGAGCGTTTCCACCATGCGGCGAGCGGCGTGCAGTTCGGCAAAATGTCCGGTGCTGTCGGTACCTTCGCAGACATCGATCCTTTCGTTGAAGAGTTCGTTTGCAAAAAGCTCGGCATCACACCGGCTCCGATCTCGACGCAAACGCTGCAGCGCGACCGTCACGCTGAATATATGGCGACACTTGCACTGGTGGCTTCATCGCTCGACAAGTTCGCAACTGAAATTCGCGCTCTGCAGAAGAGTGAGTTCCGTGAAGTCGAAGAGCCGTTCGCAAAAGGTCAAAAGGGCTCGTCGGCAATGCCGCACAAACGCAATCCGATCGGCTGCGAGAACATTTCAGGCTTGTCCCGCGTGATCCGCGGTCATATGGTCACAGCTTACGAGAACATTGCGCTTTGGCATGAGCGCGACATCAGCCATTCTTCGGTTGAACGTATTATTTTGCCGGACGCTACGATGCTGCTTAACTACATGCTGAACCGTTTGGGTAACATTATTAACAACCTAACCGTGTTCCCGGAAAACATGAAGCGCAACATGCAAGCGACATACGGCGTACCTTTCTCCGGACGCGTATTGACGAAGCTGATCGACAAAGGCTTCAGCCGTGAGAAAGCTTATGACACGGTTCAGCCCCGCGCGATGCAGGCATGGGAAACGCAGCGTCAGTTCCGCGACATCATCGGCGAGACTGAGGAAATTACAAGCGTGCTGACGAACGAAGAAATCGACGATTGCTTCAACCCGGCATGGCATCTGAAGCATGTCGATACGATTTTCACACGTTTGGGATTGATCTAAAGGGAGGCTGGCCTGATGACCGCACAAGCGCAAGCGATATCGACGGCTGTCGATTATATTAAGGCTCCGCTGATCTATAAAGGAAAGGTTCGCGAGCTTTACGATCTTGGCGAGCACTACCTGATCGTCGTAACCGACCGCATCTCGGCGTTCGACTACGTGCTCGACCCGGCTGTACCGGATAAGGGCAACGTGCTTAACCGCCTGTCCGCGTACTGGTTCGAGCAAACGGCCGATATTCAAGTCAATCACGTCGTTCATACCGATGTAGAGAAGCTCGGCGATATCGTAACCGAGCCTGAGCTGCTCAAGAACCGCATCATGGTTACCCGCAAAGCGGAGCGTATCGACATCGAATGTGTCGTACGCGGCTATATCACAGGCGGAGGTTGGAGACAATACCAGCAAACGTCTGCGATCAACGGCATCGAGCTTCCGGCGGGCATGCGCAAAAACGAACGTTTTGCCGCGCCGATCTTCACGCCCGCAGCGAAAAACGACGTCGGCCACGACGAGGACATCCCGTTCGAAAAAATGGCCGAAATGGTCGGCGCCGAGCTTGCCGAAGAGCTTCGCGACCGCAGCATCAAGCTTTATGAGTTCGCTCACGGCTACTGCGCGGAACGCGGCATAATCCTTGCCGATTGCAAATTCGAATTCGGACTCATCGACGGCAAAGTCATTCTTATCGACGAAATTTTCACGCCGGACTCCTCCCGTTTCTGGGCCGAAGGCAATTACGCTCTGGACATCGAGATTGACAGCATGGACAAAGAACCGGTCCGCACTTACTTGCTCGGCTCCGACTGGGACCGCGACAGCAAGCCGGCGCCGCTTCCTGACTCCGTAGTAGCCGAAACAACGGCCCGCTACCGCGACATCTACCGCCGCCTAGTCGGCGTTGTATTATAGAACATGGGTTTGAACCGTCAGTGAAGCAGCCAGCACAGCGCGGCTGCAGAACCGACGGTGACGAAGAACTAAATGCCGACGTTATTCAGCAAGAATGATCGAGGGTTGCAAAAATAGCGGTAATAACAGTCGTTATTCCGTTGAGGCCGAACGTAGCAGATGAAATAACAGTAAACAAGGGCCTTATTAAGCAATGAACTGAGCTAGGACGCTCAAACCAATCCTATAACGCCCAAAAGTACCGCTATTCGCAACTAACCAATCTTTTTAGCTGAAATAACACCAATTGTTACTGATATTCAATAATTAGTACCCGCTATTCACGCACCAAGCGTGGTAGTACGCTGCATCAAATGCAGGCAGCCAGCGAGCACGCTGCTGCACCATAAATCTCTAGGTGGCCAGCGAAGCGCGGCCACGCAATAAAGGCTCGCAGCCAGCTGCAAGCGCGGCTGCTCCCACTGCTTCACCGACCATCCTCGCAAAGGTTTTTATGGAAATGTGACGAGCTCGGAGAGCGGGGGTTGTTGCCGTAGAGCGACAGCGATCGCTTCTTGAAGCCGGGAAAATACCGCATTGCGTGTAATCAGAATTTCCCGGCTTCGAAAGCGACGTAGGCAATAACCCACGCGCCCGAGCGACCATCACATTTTAATAAATCCAGTGCGAGAAAAACCACATTTCAGGAGGCTACTATGAAGGCAACCGTCTACGTCACCATCAAACAAAACGTTTTAGATCCGCAAGGAACCGCTGTACAAGGAGCGCTTCACTCGCTCGGCTTCTCCGAAGTCGGCAAAGTGCGCATCGGCAAATACTTGGAAGTTGAGCTGGACACGAACGATCGCGCAGAAGCGGAAACCCGCGTCAAAGCGATGTGCGAAAAGCTGTTCGCGAACACGGTTGTAGAAGACTACCGTTTTGAGCTGGAGGGATAAGGCGATGAAGTTTGCGGTACTCGTATTTCCCGGCTCCAACTGCGACATCGATTGCTACAAAGCAGTGGAAGACACCATCGGCCAGTCCGTTGACTACGTTTGGCATACAGCTACGGACCTTTCAGCATATGATGCTATTCTAGTGCCTGGCGGCTTCTCATACGGAGACTACCTGCGCTGCGGAGCGATTGCCCAGTTTGCGGCAGTAATGAACGAAGTGAAAAAAGCAGCTGAAGCAGGCAAGTATATCCTTGGCATCTGCAACGGTTTTCAAATTTTGACGGAAGCAGGTCTTCTGCCTGGCGCATTGATCCGAAACAACGGATTGAAATTCGTTTGCCAGCAGGAGCAGCTTGAAGTGGTGAACAACAAGACAGCCTTTACAAACCAATATTCGCAAGGCGAAATGATAAATATTCCGATCGCGCACGGCGAAGGCAACTACTACTGTGACGATGCAACACTGGCTGAGCTCAAGTCGAACAACCAAATCGTTTTCCGCTATGCGGGTGATACGAACCCTAACGGTTCGGTTGAAAACATTGCAGGCATCAGCAACAAAGAGGGCAACGTGGTAGGCATGATGCCGCATCCGGAGCGCGCGATCGACCAATTGTTAGGCTCGGAAGACGGCAAACGGATGTTTACATCGATTTTGAATGCATGGAGGGAACAACATGGCGCAGCAGTTAACGGCTAAGGAACCGACGGCGGAGCAAATTGCCGATCAACGAATTTACAGCCAATTTGGTGTATCGGATTATGAATACGAGCTTATTTGCGGCTTTCTCGGCCGTAAGCCCAACTACACGGAGATTGGCGTATTCAGCGTCATGTGGTCGGAGCACTGCTCTTACAAAAACTCCAAGCCGATTTTGAAAAAGTTCCCGGTCACAGGACCTCGCGTTCTGATGGGACCAGGCGAAGGCGCGGGTATCGTAGATATCGGCGACAACCAAGCGGTCGTATTTAAAATCGAATCGCATAACCATCCTTCTGCGGTCGAGCCTTTCCAAGGCGCTGCGACAGGCGTAGGCGGCATTATCCGCGACATTTTCTCCATGGGCGCACGTCCTATCGCTTTGCTGAACAGCTTGCGTTTCGGACGCCTTGAGAATGAGCGCGTTAAATATTTGTTCGAGCATGTCGTTAGCGGTATTGCCGGTTATGGTAACTGTATCGGTATCCCGACAGTTGCCGGCGAAGTCATGTTCGATGAGAGCTACGAGGGCAACCCGCTCGTTAACGCCATGTGCGTCGGTCTCATCGATCACGATAAAATTCAGCGCGGCGTCGCAAAAGGGGTAGGCAATCCGGTATTCTACGTTGGGCCTGCAACCGGCCGCGACGGTATTCACGGCGCAACCTTTGCATCCGTCGAGCTGTCTGAAGAGTCCGAAGAGAAACGTACCGCGGTACAAGTCGGCGATCCGTTCATGGAGAAGCTCGTTATGGAAGCTACTCTTGAGCTCATCGATTCCGGCATCGTACTCGGCATTCAAGATATGGGCGCAGCGGGTCTGACTTGCTCCAGCGCAGAGATGGCTTCCAAAGCGGGTAACGGCCTTGAGCTTTACCTCGACGAAGTGCCGCAGCGCGAAACGGGCATGACGCCTTATGAAATGATGCTTTCCGAGTCGCAAGAGCGTATGCTCTTCGTCGTTGAGCCGCAGCATGAAGCGCAAGCGAAAGAAATTTTTGACCGTTGGGGCATCATTTGCGCAAAAGTGGGCAAAGTGACGGATGACGGACGTCTCCGCTTGTTCCACAAAGGCGAAGAGGTTGCCGACATGCCGGTTAAAGCGCTCGTTGACGAGTGCCCGGTATACGACAAGCCATCGAAAGAGCCTGCTTACTACAGCGAAAATGCAGCAGTAGACACAGCGGCTTTTGCGGAAGTAACCGATTTGACCGGCGCCTTGGAGAAGGTACTTGCTTCCCCGACCGTAGCCAGCAAAGAGTGGGTTTACAATCAATATGATTACATGGTCCGCACATCGACAGCCGTTCAACCGGGCTCCGATGCGGCAGTCGTGACGATTCGCGGCACGCGCAAGGCGCTTGCAATGACGACGGACTGCAACGGACGTTACGTATATCTGGATCCGGAAGTGGGCGGACGTATTGCGGTTGCGGAAGCAGCCCGTAACATCGTTTGCTCCGGCGCAGAGCCGCTTGCGGTAACGGACAACCTGAACTTCGGAAATCCAGAGAAGCCGGAAGTGTTCTGGCAGCTCGAGAAATCGGCAGACGGCATGTCCGAGGCTTGTGTTACGTTGAACACCCCGGTTATCGGCGGTAACGTAAGCTTGTACAACGAGAACGCGAAGGGCGCTATTTACCCGACACCGGTTATCGGTATGGTTGGTCTCGTACATGATATTGATCACATTACTACGCAAGGCTTCAAAGCGGAAGGCGACGTTATTATCCTTGTTGGCGAGACGAAAGCCGAGCTTGGCGGCAGCGAATTGCAGTATGTGCTGGAAGGCGCGGCGGCAGGACGTCCTCCTGAGATTGATCTCGCTACAGAGAAGAAGGTTCTTGATGCCGTTCTTGGCGCTATTCAAAAAGGTCTCGTAGCATCGGCGCATGACCTGTCCGAGGGCGGTATTGCGGTTGCAGTTGCAGAATCCTGCATCAGCGGCCGTCTCGGCGCGGAAGTTTCGCTTACGACTGACCTGCGCGCTGACCACCTGTTGTTCAGCGAATCGCAATCGCGCATCTTGCTGTCGGCGAAGCCGGAGCAAGCGGCGGCATTGCAAGCATGGTTGACGGAGCAAGGCGTCGTTCATACCCAAATCGGCAACGTCAAAGGCAGCAGCCTGACCATTAACGTAAACGGAAAAGCCGGCATTCAGGCGCCGGTACAACAACTGGAGAAGGTCTGGAAGGATGCGATTCCATGTCTGATGAAATAAGCCAGCAGCCTTTGCTGTGGACGGGAAATCACTATAACGAAGGCATTGGCCGTGACGATATTTTTGATAAATTGCGTGAGGAATGCGGCGTATTCGGGGTATTCAATCTCCCCGAAGCGTCCAACCTGTCTTACTACGGCCTTCATGCGCTTCAGCACCGCGGCGAAGAAAGCTCGGGCATCTGTACGGTTGATACGAAGAACGGCAATAAGTTCTCCTATCACCGCGGCATGGGGCTCGTAAAGGAAGTGTTCGACAAGGAGAAGCTGGATATGCTGGCGGGCGACCGCGCTATCGGTCATGTCCGTTACTCGACGGCAGGGGAGAGCAAGCTCGCCAATGCGCAGCCGCTTATTTTCCGCTATCGCGACGGTGACCTTGCGGTTGCTACGAACGGCAACATCGTGAACGCGCCTGAAATTCGCCATGAGCTTGAGATGCAGGGCTCGATCTTCCAAACGTCCAGCGATACGGAAGTAATCGCGCATCTGATCGCACGCTCGCCGAAGGATTTCGAGACGGCTGCGAAGGAAGCTTTGCAGCGTATTATCGGCGGCTTTGCGTTCCTGATCATGACGAATGATAAGCTGATCGTTGCTTCTGATCCGAACGGACTGCGTCCGCTTGTTATGGGCCGCATCGGCGCTGGCTTCGTATTTTCGTCCGAATCATGCGCATTCGAAACGATCGGAGCGGAATATGAGCGTGATGTTCAGCCGGGCGAGATGTTGATTTTTGACGCTGACGGTATGCGTGAGGATCGTTATGCTGAAGTAGAGCGACGCGCGACTTGCGCGATGGAGTACATTTATTTTGCCCGCCCGGACAGTGACATTAATGGCATTAACATTCACTCGGCGCGCAAACGGATGGGCCGCCAGCTGGCGATCGAATCGTTCGTCGATGCAGACATCGTGACGGGTGTTCCCGATTCGAGTATTTCGGCGGCTATTGGTTACGCAGAGCAGACCGGCATCCCTTACGAGCTTGGTTTGATTAAAAACAAATATACCGGCCGGACCTTCATCCAGCCTTCTCAAGAGCTTCGCGAGAAGGGTGTCAAAATGAAGCTGTCCGCTGTTCGTAAAGTCGTAGAAGGCAAGCGCGTCGTTATGATTGACGATTCGATCGTACGCGGGACAACGTCGATGCGTATCGTGAACCTGCTTCGCGAAGCGGGCGCGACCGAGGTGCATGTGCGGATCACATCGCCTCCTTTCAAAAACCCTTGCTACTACGGCATAGATACACCTGACCGCAAAGAATTAATCGCTTCTTACCGGACGGTCGAGGAAATTCGGAAGCAAATCAATGCGGATTCTTTATCTTTTTTAAGCGATGAAGGCTTTATTGATTCGGTGGGCGGCAATGACGGAGCTTATAATCGCGGCATGTGTATGGCATGCTTCAATAACGACTATCCGACGCCGGTTAACGAAGAATCGGATAAAAGCTGCAGCTGTTAATATATTTAAAGCATATGCTTACGAAGCAAGATTTTGTTTCACAAAACTTTAAGGAGTTGACCGAGAGTGTCAGAAGCGTACAAAAAAGCCGGCGTCGATATAGCGGCGGGCAACGAAGCGGTTGAACGTATGAAGAAGCACGTGAAGCGGACTTACCGCCCGGAGGTGCTTGCGGAGCTTGGCGGCTTCGGCGGACTGTTCAGCTTGAACAAGGATAAGTATGAGGAGCCTGTGCTCGTATCCGGAACGGATGGCGTCGGCACGAAGCTGAAGCTTGCTTTTGCCATGGACAAGCATGACACGATCGGCATCGATGCCGTTGCGATGTGCGTGAACGACATTATCGTACAAGGCGCGGAACCGTTGTTTTTCCTCGATTACCTGGCGTGCGACAAGGTCGTTCCTGAGAAAATCGAAGCGATTGTCAAAGGGATTTCGGACGGCTGCTTACAAGCAGGCTGTTCATTAATCGGCGGCGAAACGGCAGAAATGCCGGGCATGTACTCCGAGGGAGAATATGATATTGCCGGCTTTACAGTAGGGATCGTTGACAAGAAAAAAATGATCGACGGCTCCACGATTGCAGCTGGCGACGCGGTTATCGGCTTCGCATCCAGCGGCATTCACAGCAACGGCTTCTCGCTCGTCCGCCGTTTGCTGCTTGAAGAAGCAGGCTATTCGCTTGATCAAGAACTCGCAGAGCTTGGCGGCGCTAAGCTGGGCGATGTGTTGATCGAACCGACGCGCATCTACGTGAAATCTGCGCTCAAGCTGATCGAGCAAGTGAACGTGAAGGGTATGGCGCACATTACGGGCGGCGGTTTCATCGAAAATATTCCACGCGTTCTGCCTGATGGCGTTAACGTGGATATCGAGTATGGCTCTTGGCCGATTTTGCCGATTTTTGAGCTGATGCAAAATAAAGGCGGCATCACGAATCGTGACATGTTCACGACTTTCAATATGGGTATCGGTTTGGTTGTTGTCGTTCCGGCTGACCAAGCAAATGAAGCTCTCCGCATTGCGGCTGAGCTTGGTGAGCAGGCTTACCGTATCGGAACGGTTACGGAAGGAAGCCGCATCGTGACGTTTACGGGAGCGGACGTATAATGGGAGCACTTCGCATCGCCGTATTCGCCTCGGGACAAGGTACGAACTTCCAAGCGATTGCGGATGCGGTGCAGGAGGGGAAGCTCGATGTAACCATCGAGCTTCTTGTTTGTGATAAGCCGGCCGCTCCGGTTGTCGAGCGTGCGCGGAAGGCGGGCGTGGACACGTTCCTGTTCACGCCGAAGGAGTATCCGTCCCGCGAAGCTTACGAGACGGAAATTATCGCCGAGTTAGAACGGCGCGGCATAGAGCTGATCGTGCTTGCGGGCTATATGCGCATCATTACGTCGGTGCTGGTTGAGCCATACTATGGCCGGATGATTAACATCCATCCGGCGCTGCTGCCGGCTTTTCCCGGCGTGAATGGCATCGGGCAGGCGCTCTCGTATGGCGTCAAGCTGACCGGCGTCACCGTTCACTATGTGGACGGCGGCATGGACAGCGGGCCGATCATCGCGCAGCGCGCAGTTGAAGTGGCGGACGATGATACGCAAAGCTCGCTCACCGAGCGCATTCAAGCAGCGGAACAGGCGCTCCTGCCGGAAGTCATCCAGCACATCGCGCAGGGACGCGTTTCGCTGGATGGGCGGCATGTAACAGTGCGCCGCTAAGGTACGGCTTATCTAATAGAGCTGAAAATTAGCTCTATTTGACTAACTTAGGTTAGTTTGGGCAATATAGCGCTAATAATTAGTGCTATTAGCCTCGGATGCGGCGAAAATGTGCTCAAATGGCGGTAGGCTGATGGAATAGAGCTGAAAATTAGCTCTATTCGACTAACTTAGGTTAGTTTGGGCAATATAGCGCTAATAATTAGCGCTATTGGCCTCGGCTGCGGCGGCAACGAGCTCAGGCGATGGTTTAGACACGGAGATATAAGGTTAGTCAAATAGATGAGGAGGGTATTTGCGTGGCTATTCGTAGAGCGTTGATTAGTGTTTCCGATAAGTCGGGAATCGTGGAGTTTTCCAGGGAGTTAGCGAATCAAGGTGTGCAAATTATTTCGACGGGCGGTACGTTCAGCCTGCTGCAGAAGGAAGGCGTTCCGGTTATCGGTATTTCCGACGTGACGGGCTTCCCGGAAATTTTGGATGGACGCGTAAAAACGCTGCACCCGGCCGTACATAGCGGATTGCTGGCTGTACGCGACGACGAAGAGCATCAGAAGGCGATGGAAGAGCTGGGTTTGGATTACATTGACCTCGTTATTGTTAACCTGTACCCGTTCAAAGAAACGATTGCAAAGCCGGACGTCTCTTACGAGGACGCGATCGAGAATATCGATATCGGCGGTCCGACGATGCTTCGCTCGGCAGCTAAAAACCATGCATTCGTAACCGTTGTTGTTGACGCTGGCGACTACGGTACGGTTCTTGAAGAAGTGAAAGCGCAAGGCGACACGACCCTCGAAACGCGCAAACGTCTTGCTGCAAAAGTATTCCGTCACACGGCAGCTTACGATTCCCTTATTGCCGATTACCTTTCGAAGCAAATGGGCGAGCCGCTTCCAGAGACTTATACCGTTACTTACGAGAAGGTTCAGGATCTTCGTTACGGCGAGAACCCGCACCAGAAGGCCGCATTCTACAAGAAGCCGCTTGCAGCAGCAGGCAACGTTACAACAGCTGAGCAGCTGCACGGCAAAGAGCTTTCCTATAACAACATCAACGACGCGAACGCTGCACTTGCGATTCTTAAAGAATTCGATGAGCCAGCAGTTGTGGCAGTTAAGCATATGAACCCTTGCGGCGTAGGTATCGGCGCGACGATTCACGAAGCCTATCAAAAAGCATACGCAGCGGATCCGACATCGATCTTCGGCGGTATCGTAGCGGCTAACCGTACGATTGGCGCGGACACGGCTGAACTGCTCGGCAGCATCTTCCTCGAAATCATTATTGCGCCTGACTACACGCCAGAAGCGCTTGAAGTGCTGACTAAGAAGAAAAACATCCGGTTGCTTAAGCTGGGCGAGCTGTCCGCAGCCGGCGAGCGCAAGCCTGAATGGCTCGTTACCTCGGTTGATGGCGGCATGCTCGTACAAGAAAGCGACGTTCACAGCTTGACTGAAGCGGATCTGCAATTTGTAACTGACCGCAAGCCGACAGCGGATGAGCTCAAGCAGCTCTTGTTCGGCTGGAAGGTTGTTAAGCACGTGAAATCGAATGCGATCCTTCTCGCGAAGGACGACATGACAGTAGGCGTTGGCGCAGGCCAAATGAACCGCGTTGGCGCGGCCCGCATTGCAATCGAGCAAGCTGGTGAAGCAGCAAAAGGAGCAGCGCTGGCATCCGATGCATTTTTCCCGATGGGCGATACGGTTGAGCTAGCGGCAAAAGCAGGCATTACGGCGATCATCCAACCGGGCGGTTCGATCAAGGACGAAGAGTCGATCGCTGCTGCGAACGCGAACAATATCGCAATGGTATTCACTGGCGTGCGTCACTTTAAACACTAATAAACGGTTTAATAAAGCTTTACCAAGTAACTTGGGAGGTTAGCAAATATGCGCATTTTGGTTATTGGCGGCGGCGGACGGGAGCATGCGATCGTTTGGGCGCTGAAAAAAAGCGAGAAGGTTAAGGAAGTTTTTTGTGCGCCGGGTAATGCCGGTATCGCACAGCTTGCCGAATGTGTGCCGATTGCAGTGGGACAATTCGATGAGCTGATCCGTTTCGCGAAGGATGCGGCGGTCGATCTCGTGTTCGTAGGTCCGGATGATCCGCTTGCAGACGGCATCGTAGATGCTTTTGAAGCAGCAGGCATTCAAACCTACGGTCCCCGCAAAAACGCGGCGGAAATCGAGGGCAGCAAAATTTTTATGAAAAATTTGCTGAAGAAGTACAACATCCCGACCGCAAAGTACGAAACGTTCACGGATTATGAATCGGCTTCCGCATATCTGCGCGAGCAATCTGCCCCAATCGTAATTAAAGCTGACGGTTTAGCGGCAGGCAAGGGCGTAACGGTTGCCGCTACGCTTGAGGAAGCGGAGCTGGCACTGCGCGAAGCAATGGTCGATAAAGTATTCGGCGAAGCGGGCAACCAAATCGTAATCGAGGAGTTTCTCGAGGGACAAGAAATGTCGATTCTCGCTTTCGTAGATGGCGAGACCGTGCGCGCTATGGTGCCTGCACAGGATCATAAGCCGATCTTTGACGGCGACAAAGGTCCGAACACAGGCGGCATGGGCACCTATACACCGCTGCCTCATATCGATCAAGCCATCATTGACGAATCGATCGAAAATATCATTATTCCTACCGCTAAGGCTATGGTCAGTGAAGGCCGTCCATTCCGCGGCGTTCTGTTTGCAGGCCTTATGATTACAAAAGACGGTCCGAAAACAATCGAGTTCAACGCGCGCATGGGCGATCCGGAAACGCAGGTCGTATTACCTCGTTTGCAAACGGATCTGGTCGATATCGTACTTGCTTCGCTTAACGGCCGATTGGATCAGCTTGATATCCAGTGGAGCGACGAGGCGGCTGTATGCGTCGTAGTCGCATCGGAGGGCTACCCGGCATCGTATCCGAAAGGCCGCGTTATTACGGGCCTCGCTGAAGCGGAAGCACAGGGCGCACTCGTATTCCACGCCGGTACGGCTGAGAAGGACGGACAGTTCGTAACGAATGGCGGACGTGTACTTGGTATCGTAGGCCGCGGCCGCGACATCGCTGAAGCGCGCGCTCGCGCATATGAAGCAGTCAGCGTGATCAACTTCGAAGGCAAGCAAAACCGTACGGATATCGCGGCAAAAGCGCTCCGTTAGGTTGTCAATCATCGGATGGGATTTGCAGACAGTACCAGCATTAGCCAACCCATCTATATAAAAAAGACCAATCCTTTTCGTGTGCTCCGGTGGGCAGCGAAAACGGTTGGTCTTTTTGTTAAATCTCGAGTAGAGAAATCTATTGTAGTTTGTACAATGGAGCCAATGTAGGAGCTGCTATTGGCAACCTTCTAATGTACTTTTTGCAACGGAATCGCACTCATAACCCTCAATATTAAGAAAAGTGTTGAATTCTGTTGTATTTCTGCAACTGATCAACGGGTATCAGCCGCCATGTTAGGTTTCTGCTGTAAAAAGTGCAACTGATGCATAGAGAAATCATTGAGCTCCACGGCGGTCAGCATACGATTGACAGCGAACGCGGAGCCGGAACGATCGTAATGATTCGAGTGCCGCTTAAGCGGCACAAGGAGTCGTCATTCTTTGTAAAACAGCAAACTGCGTTTAGCTATTACGTAAATAACCGCAATGACCGCTCCTGCGGCAATCAGGAAGGACAGCCAGTGATCGCGTAAATAGGCAATCCATAAAGGCATTTGTCAGCACCTCCTAAGGATTTTTCGAAGAAAAACCAGCTTCATAAGTATGGGATATCGTAAGCATATGCTTAGTATATCCCTAGTGCATTCCAAATTATTGATGCTTTCAAAGAGACGTCTGAATAGTTGACTGAAGGTTCCTTCTTTTTCGACAGAAAATGTGTTAATCTCAAGTATTGATAACAATTTTAATAATAGGAGGAGAAAAGAGAAATGTTCCGAAAACGACAATCCTTTTTGGTATTAACATGTCTTCTGATCTCTTGCCTGCTCGTTGCTGCTTGCGGCAATCAAGAGAAACGGGATACGGGCGAGGCGGCAAATCAAGCCGGACAGAATAATGAGAAGCGCGATGAAATGCTCATCGGTGTCATTCCTGCTCAAGGCAGCAATCAGATGGAGCTTGGTGCGGACAAGCTCGCCAGCTTATTGACGGAGAAACTTGGATATAACGTACGCGCTGAGATCTATCCGGATTATAACGGCGTGGTTGAGGCGATGGGAGCGGGCAAGGTGCAAATGTCGTACCTCGGACCGCTTACGTACGTCGAAGCCCATGAACGTTATGACGTAAGAGCGATTGTAACGCAGCTTATCAAGGGGAAGCCATTTTATTACTCCTATCTAATTGCTCCCGCGGATTCTCCTTACAATACGCTCGATGATGTCGTGAAACAAGCGGGACATATCCGGTTTGCGTTTGGCGACATCAGTTCGACCTCGGGAAGCCTTATTCCCGGCATAGCCCTTAAAAAAGCCGGTGTGTTCAAGACTCAGCAGGAACATCAGTTTAAAAGCGTTATCTACACGGGGGACCATACCTCGACGGCGCTTGCTATTCAAAACAAGATGCAGGATGTAGGAGCCATCGACAGCGCCTACTACAACAACTTAGTAAAGCAGGGTAAGATAGACGGTTCTAAAATCAAAACAATCTGGCAATCGGAAGAGCTTTTCCAATATCCGTGGGCCGTTGTAAACAGCATTCCCGAAAGTGACATTCAAATCATACGGGAGACAATGCTTGCGATTACGGATGCCGATATCTTAAATGCTTTTGGAGGGGCAAGCGGTTTCACAGAAGCGAACAATGAGGACTATGCGTCTATCCGGCAGGCTGCGATAGCTGACGGACGCATCAAGCCGCGGCAATAAACGTGAAAAAAATAGTTGTTATCGCGGTGGTCGCTGTCCTTCTTCTATGGTCAGGAGCGGGAGTGAACTTTACTGCGGGATCGTTCGGCGATCTCGGCAATACGTTCCGTTTTATCGCCGAACATTGGTTTCCTATGGAACTATCTGATTGGCAAACGGCGCTGAAAGCGATGATTGACACACTTGAAATCGCTGTGTTCAGCACGCTCGCTGCCGTATTGATTGCTTTCCCTCTAAGTTTTCTAGCGGCTAGGAATTGGGCGCCTTATCGCTGGCTGTACGATTCAACACGATTCTTGTTTAATTTCTTCCGTTCAATACCGGAGCTTGTACTTGCTCTGGTTTTTATCCCGACGCTCGGGCTCGGTCCGATTCCGGCGGTCATGGCACTGATTATTCATAATGTCGGCGTGTTCGGCAAATTAATATCCGAAACGATCGAAGCGACGGACGACGGACCGCAGGATGCAGTAAAGGCACTCGGCGGAACGAGGCTTCTCGTTGCGGTTTACGGCATTATTCCGCAAATGGTTCCGCTTGTCTTATCCCAATATTTCTATCGGCTTGAGGTGGCGATACGTACAACTCTGATCCTGGGCATCGTCGGTGCGGGCGGGCTAGGTCAGATGCTTTATAACGATTTCAAGCAGTTTATGTATCAAAAAGTGACTTTTGAGGTTCTGCTCATTATGATTCTGGTGACGGCTGTCGATTATCTGGGCGCGTCGATCCGAAAGCGGGTGAAGTAATTGTGCTGGAACTAAAAGGGATTAGTAAAAGATATGAGAGTGAAAAGAAATTCGCCCTTAATAGGGTCGATTTGCGTATTATGCCCGGGGAATTCGTGGCTGTGCTTGGCCGCAGCGGAGCAGGCAAATCGTCATTGATCCGATGTATCAATCGGCTTGAAGAACCCGATGCCGGCGAGATTGTTTGGAATGGCCAGTCGATCACTGGCATGAATGCGCGGGAATTGCGCAGCATCCGCGGCGAAATCGGCATGGTTTTTCAGCATTTTAATCTGCTGCCAAGGATGTCTGTTCTCACGAACGTTATCGCGGGAAGCTTTGCAGTCATGCCCCGCTGGCGCAGTCTTATTGGCGCGTTCACACGTGAAGATCGGACACGGGCGCTTTCGGCGCTTCGGGAGGTTGGACTCGAGGATCTGGCGAAGCGGAGGGTAGAGGATTTGAGCGGCGGGCAAAAACAGCGCGTGGCAATCGCACGCGTATTGATGCAGCAGCCAACGCTTCTGCTCGGCGACGAGCCAATCTCAAGCTTGGACACGGTTACAGCGAAGCGGGTCATGACGTATATTGCGGGGCTGCACATTGAACGGGGTATAACAATCGTGCTCAATCTGCATGATGTAGCCATGGCCCGTGCGTACGCCACACGAATTGTCGGGATAACCGCAGGCTGCATTACTTTTGACGGTACACCGGAACAATTAGGCGATGATGAGCTGCGTCTCATCTATCCTCCGGACGAAGAGGATGACATTAATATTCTTAACATAGAGAGGAATGAAGTTCATGTCTCAAGAGAGTACAATTAAATTAACAAGTCTGTCAAGCAAAGGGGGCTGCGGCTGTAAAATTGGTCCTGCAGATCTCTCCGAGGTGCTTCGCAGCCTTCCGTTGCCTGCGCCGAACCCTAATTTGCTTGTCGGGCTTGATACGAGCGATGACGCCGGTGTATACAAGCTAAATGATGAGCTTGCGCTTGTGCAGACGCTTGATTTCTTTACTCCGATTGTAGATGAGCCTTACGCCTTCGGGCAGGTAGCAGCCGCCAACGCGATCAGCGATATTTACGCCATGGGCGGCAAACCGCTGACCGTATTGAATATCGTTGCTTTTCCGATTAGTACGCTTCCCAAGCAGGTTCTGACCGATATTTTGCGAGGCGCTGCGGACAAAGTGAAGGAAGCGGGGGCAACGCTTGTCGGCGGGCATTCCATTGATGACAAAGAGCCAAAATTCGGGCTTGCGGTTACGGGCCTTGTTCATCCGGACAAAGTGCGGACAAACGCAGGAGCGAAGCCCGGAGACAAACTGATTCTGACTAAGCCGATCGGTGTCGGCATTCTCACGACATCCATCAAAAAAAACCAGTTAAATGATGAGGAAATAACAAGGGTAATCGGGGTGATGGCCACGCTGAACAAGGCGGCGGCCGAAACGATGGAGCCTTATGACGTGCATGCTTGCACGGACGTAACTGGCTTTGGCCTTCTGGGCCATGCTTCGGAAATGGCTAAGGGCAGCAAAGTCGGCATTCGGATATCCAAAACGCAGGTACCGGTTCTGCCGCGTGTGCGTGAATTGGCGGAAGCGGGCTTCGTGCCCGGAGGCACAAAAAATAACTATGCACATCTCGAAGGCTCGGTCACGTTCTCCGAAGAGCTGGATCAAATTGATCAATGGATTCTTTGCGATGCGGTTACTTCGGGAGGCTTGTTGATATCGGTAGAACAGGCACAGGCCGAGACGCTGCTGGACAAGCTGCGAATCGCGGGAGTGGACGCGCATCTCATAGGAGAGGTTACCGCCGAACAGTCCGGACAAATTATCGTAACTGCTTAGGAGCACAATAAAGGAGCTGTAAATGACATGTTTCAGGATCTCACCGTAGCGGAAATACTCGAGCTTCAGCATAAAGGAGAAGTTCAGTTAATTGACGTCCGCTCGCCGTCCGAATTTGCAGAGTCTACGATCCCCGGCAGCATTAATATTCCGCTCTTTGACGATGCGGAGAGGGCGGAAGTCGGTACGTTGTACAAGCAAGAAAGCGTGGAAGCGGCCAAAGATAAAGGATTGGAACTTGTTTCACGCAAGCTTCCGGGTTTTATTAGAGAAATCGGGGAAAACGGTCCTCCTCAAAAAGTTGTGTTTTGCTGGCGGGGAGGCATGAGGAGCAGAACATCCGCCACTCTCGCGTCTCTCATGGGTTTAAAGATGTACCGCCTTGCCGGAGGATTTCGCGCTTACCGCAAATGGGTTGTAGAAACGTTGGAAGGTTTTTCGGAGCTTCCGCACTGTTATGTCATTAACGGATATACCGGCACAGGAAAAACAGAGCTACTAATCCGGCTGCAGGAACGGGGTTACCCTGTTATTAATCTGGAACGGATGGCAGAGCACCGGGGCTCGATTTTCGGGCATATCGGAAAATCGCCGACTAATCAAAAGACGTTTGAATCACGGTTAGTCCATGAACTGATCCGCTTAAGAAATGCGCCATATCTAATCATCGAAGCGGAAAGCAAACGGGTGGGGAAAGTGGTGCTGCCCGATTTTCTTGTTAAAGCCAAGGAAGAAGGAACAGCATTATTCATTGATATTCCGACCGAGGAAAGGGTTGCGAATATTTTAAAGGACTATAAGCCCCAGGAGAATAAAGAAGAATTTATTCGTTCATTTGAACGAATTGAGAAGCGGATGCATACGCCAATAGCCGCCGAAGTCCGCAATTCGCTGCAGGATGACCGGTTTAACGAGGCTGCTAAGCTGCTGCTTCTTCATTACTATGATCCTCGTTATCAATATGCAACGGAGCTTTATGAAAAAGAAAGAATGACCGTGTCTGCCTCTAACTTGGATCAAGCTTTGGAAGAAATCATCCGTAAGCTGCCGAAGCTGCCTCCGGGAAGACTAGGGTGATGAATATTAACAGCAAGGAATATGCAGAAAAAGGTTATCCCGGGTATTAATTCCCGTGGATAACCTTTTTCTTTTTTTGGAATGCGAATATGCGGATGGCGAGAGACTAATATCCGTGAACAATTAATTATTTAGCAGGGAAGATGATTGACAGGTTGAGAGCTGCGGTGTTAATATGAAAGTAATATAAATCCATAGTATACAGATAGGAATTATTATATATAAGCATTTAGGAGGTCATCGGAATGGAAAAGCACTTGACGCTGCGGCACGACGAGCTTGAGCTTGCGGCAACGCTGCATTACCCCACGGACGGCAACAAAAACAACTCAGAGAAGAGACAGATCATTATTATATGCCATGGCTTTATTGGCTCACGGGTAGGCGTTGACCGGTTGTTCGTCAAGACCGCGCGCGCATTGGCGGCACAAGGCTTTTATGTTCTGCGCTTTGATTACGGCGGCTGCGGGGAAAGCGGAGGCGACTACGGCGCACTTGGCTTCGATTCAATGATTGATCAGACGCGAAGCGCGATTGATTATGTAGCGGGCATGGAATGCGTGGATCCGCGCCGTATCGTTTTGCTGGGCCACAGCCTCGGCGGTGCGGTCGCGATTATGACAGCCGTTAAGGACAAACGGGTCAAGCGGTTAGTGCTTTGGTCGCCGGTAGCTTATCCTTTTAACGATATCGTACGTATTGTAGGACGCAGCAGCTATGATGAAGCGGTTACGTCCGGAAGCTCCGATCATGCAGGCTATACGCTGCAGCCTGTATTCTTCGAATCGCTGCTTCAGCATCAACCGTTTCAATCCGCAACGAAGTTCGGCGGAGAGGTGCTGCTCGTTCATGGCACAAGCGATGAGCTTATTCCGGTCGACTACAGCTTTCTTTACCAGAAGGTATTTTGGACACGTAATGAGGGACTATGCGACAAGGAAATTATTTTTCAGGCCAACCACACCTACTCCAACCGGAACCACCAGGAGGAAGCGATTCGAGTGACCTCGGATTGGCTGAGCGGTCTCGATAAGCAGCAGCAGGAATGGCATAACTGGAGTATATAAATTATTAAATGAAGGGTAACCTCAAAGGATTTGCAGACGATTATATAGTTCAGTCAAATAGGAGCGGCTCAAATGCGCAGTAAAGGGGGAATTTTTAAAATTCAGGACAAATGTCTGACCAGACGGCTCAATGCGATGAATATGTTTGATATTGACAATATAGCTGCGGTGAGAGCGAATGAAAAAAAGCGGGTCCAACCGGTTTTCCAACATTTTTAACGGCTCCGTCGTGGTTAACACTTTTCCCTGTTTTCCGCTTAAGTACACCTTGGTTGCTTTGTTTTCAGCGGAAAGAAACACCACTTGTTCCTGTTCAATAACCTCGATTGCATTGCGATTTCGAAAGCTCAGATACGATATGGACTGGCCATTCGGCTTGTCTATCATTTGCTTGATTCGTTTAAAACATTGATGAAGCCGGTCATGCGTAAACGGCTTGACAATATAATCGGTGGCTTCAATCATAAAAGCCTCCGATGCATATTGACTGAACCCGGTAATGAACACGATGCAGAGTTCAGGGAATTGGATGCGCAAAAGCTTCGCGGCCGAAATTCCATTACCGTTAGGCAAATCGATATCCGTAAATAAAACATGAGGCTGGTATTGTTGAACGTACTGCTTCATTTCCGCTCCCGTACTTGCCTCGGCGACCACCTTAAACCCGTTTTGATGCAAAAGCGCAATAAGCTCCTCTCTAAGTTTCGGGTTATCTTCCGCTACGACGGCTAGATATGGCATGTTGGGCATGTTTTTCATCTCACTTTCATAACGGAATGAAGACTACGAACATCGTACCGAACGCTTGTCGGCTCTCTACATCGATATGGCCCCGATACTTGGTCACGAGCCTTTTGACCGTAGCTAAGCCGATCCCTTGATGACTCTCTTTCGTCGTATAGCCCTTGTCGAAAATGTTTCCCAAGTTCTCTTGGGGAATCCAGGAATTGACGTTATGTACACGAATGATCAGCATCGAGTCAAGCATACGATTCAAAGTCACCGTAATGAAGCGGACAGGCACAGGAGCTTTTAATTCTTCCTCGATTGCATTATCAAGCAGGTTACCGACGATTTGCACCATTTCGTAGGATTTGATTTCGAGAGGAGGAATCGTCGTATACGCGTCGACCTTGATGTCAATATGCTCCAAATGAGCGATCTCGACTTTGGTTTGCAATAAAGCTGCCAGAGGCGGATGATCCAATTGCACGAGAAATTCATGCCCCCGAAGCTCCTGATTTAGATCTTTGAGATATTGTTTGACATCCTCATACTCTTCCCGATGAATTAAACCTGCAATCACCTGAAGGTGATTCGAATAATCATGCCTATGGGCGCGAACGGAAGCGATAAAATCCTCCAGATTGTGCAAATATACTTTTTCCGTGGTATCGAGTGTTTGCTGTTCGAGTCTCTTCCCAAAGGTAATGATGATATAAATGATGACGGCCATAAACATGTCGGTGATTAAGGCGACGATCAAAACATCCCGGCCTGTTGTCTGCGGATTATCGATCGCTCGGATCATGAGCAAATTGATCAGTTCATCATGAAACAGAAAAAGTGCGGTAATGACGATCAAATACTTTTTATATTCTTTGTGCTGTTCCGTGAACCATTTGAATATCGCGAGCTTTTTGACCGACAGAAAGATCCCGAGAGCCAATAAGGCGGAGTCGACCGTCCACGCGATATACAGATCCTTAATTGAATATTGAAATATATCAATTGTAAAAAAAAACATAATGGTCTGAATCGAGGTCCTTATTATGCTTATAAGGAAGGTGACTCTCCAGGAAAAAGGATAAAACATTTTCATGAGTAACGTGTGAAAGAAAATGTTCAGGAGAATACGCAATTCAAACGGAAAATGCAGTTTAAACAGCAGCAAGCTGAACAGCACAAAGATGAGAATAAACCAAAAGGATTGTCTTTTATAAGACTTCCACTCAATGCCGAATAAGGCGAAAATCAGGTAAGTTTGGACCAATGCATCTGGGATGACGATCCAAATCGTGAGCATGTGTTTTAAGCCCCCTAAATTAACAAATTGTGGAGCCTTTACTTACATTAAAGTACATATGTTAACTAAATGTATTATGAATGTAATAAACTTGTAAATCTATGTAAAATACACGGAAATCCCGACATTTTGAGTCGATAGTCCTACTCAG
>JBNJJW010000040.1:0-39713 GCA_051750645.1 Bacillota bacterium
ATATAACCAAGAAAGCGTTAGACGTCTCTATATGACTGTCTTAGGCTTTCTTTTTTAACGACGGTATAATGATGCTTCCCTGGACTGCAACCTTAGTATGCTATCCTTCTGCTCCTTACGAAACGAAAAGGATAATAAAAGACGCGGGACTAACAGCCAAAAGTGCCAAGTAACAATGCTAATCAGTAAAGATTCTTTGATCCATGGATATAAAAGAGCGATTGCGCACAGACCGATCCAGAATAAATGACGGTGCACTCGTCGAAACAGATACAATTTAATATCATTAGCTGGCTTAAAACCGATCCAAGGAGGCGTAATACGCCAAATCCATTTCCTGTCGGCTGCTTCATCCACTCTAATAAAAGTAAGCAATATGATTGCGATATGAACAATCTGTACGACTGCAAATCCGAATAGCCATGAGAATAATCCATCCATTTGGTACATTAGCATTTGAAAGGCGAGCAGAATTGCAGCAATTAACAAATGACTCTGAGCGAGCTCTGATCGTATAATTTTTCGCTGAATAAGCTGATATTGATAAATGGTTGCGTTTTGTTGATCAGATAGTGGCTGGCGCATGGTTTAATGTCCTTCCTTCTCAGCATAGCATGAACTCTCGTTAAATATATCGGTATTTATGAGTGATCTGTCCATAGTTTTGACGAAACATTTTTTAATACAAGTAACCAATAACCCATATTACGCATACGATATATAAATATTTGAAATGGGCTATGAAACAAGTATAAATAGATAGACTATGTGCCATAATAGTAGCTATATAGGAACGTAAGAGAAAGCGGGGATTGTTATGAACGATAATCGCGAGCACCATTGTATTATATGTGGTCAGCAGAAGGCCGAAGGCCAAGGGATTCGAATTGTTTCCGAATTTATATGCGAGACATGTGAAGCAGAAATGGTTCGAACAGATGTGAGGGATGCGAAATACCCTTTCTTCATCCATCAGATGAAACAAATATTTTTGGAAAAAAACGCGTGAGCGGTTTCTGGCGACAGAGGCTGCTCTTTTTTTGCGATACATATCGGTTACAATAGGAAATAGATGTGTGTAAGTGAATGTTTGATCTGAAGGGAATGTCAATTTATAATGAAGCCATTTTATGCACCATTGTTTGAAGCTCTTGTAAATCATTCTAGAACAGCTCCAGCCGGCTTCCACGTACCTGGTCACCATTATGGAGATGCATTGAAGCTAGAGCTTAACCATACCGATTCAGACTACGAACCGGATCAATGGTATTCGGCTATTATGAAGCTTGATGTGACGGAGCTTTCTTCGACAGATGATCTGCATCATCCTGAAGCTTCTATATTGGAAGCGCAGCAGTTAGCGGCAGATACGTTTGGGGCGGAAGAAACCTTTTTTCTTGTAGGCGGTAGTACTTCGGGTAATATCGCGTTATTGCTTACGGTATGTGAACCAAACGAAATTATTATCGTACAGCGGAACGTACATAAGTCGATTATAAACGGGTTAAAGCTCGCAGGCGCTAAAGCTGTATTTTTATCTCCACAAATAGAAGAAAAATCAGGACTCGCAATAGTTCCAACTCTGGAGCAGGTTGAAAAAGCGCTCCGGTTGTATCCTGATGCTAAAGCTGTGATTTTGTCTAATCCTAATTATTATGGCATGAGTGCTGATCTGACGCCGTTTGCAGAGCTGATTCATCAACATGGCAAGCTGCTTATCGTAGATGAGGCTCATGGCGCGCATTTTGGACTTCATCAAGAGCTGCCCAGGTCGGGATTAGCAGCAGGCGCGGATGCGGTCGTTCAATCAGCACATAAGACGTTGCCTGCTCTTACGATGGGAGCGATGCTTCATGTGCAGGGATCAAGAATACAAAGGGAATTGCTTCGGCAGTCGTTAGCGATGATTCAAAGCTCTAGTCCATCATTTCCGATTCTAGCATCCTTGGATATTTCCCGAGCAATGATTGATACATTAGGTGCCAAGCTATTTAAACAAAGCTTAGCTGCAGCAGCTTCCTTTCGTTCATGGATGCAGCTCCATTCAAGCGTTATTCAAGTATTGGAATGGTCTAACATTGAGGATACAACATGCCTTCATTTTAATGATCCCCTTAGGGTCATAATATACGACAAAAGCGGTACGATGTCAGGCTTTGAGCTGCTGCGCCGACTGGAGCAGTATGGGTGTTTTGCGGAGATGGCCGACCCGCGTTATGTTGTACTTGTATTTGGTATTCAAACTTCATTAGAGGATACGGTAAAGCTTCAAAATGCCATAGAATTAATTGATGGATATGTTAACGAACAAGCTGATGCTGCTCAAAATGAACAGAATACGTTAATCCCGGCTTTTTTACCTGAAAGTGAAGCGATGGCTATATCAGAGCCTGTTTCGTTTGCTCGAGAGCGGTTTAAAAATAAAAATAGCATAAGGGTAGAACTCGACAATGCCGAACAATTAATATCTGCTGAAATGGTAACTCCGTATCCGCCAGGCATCGCGATTTTGTATCCGGGTGAAAAAATAACGGCTGCTATCATTAATCAAATTCAACGCTTGTCTGCATCGGGAGCAAAGTTCCAGGGATCCGTTGATCCAACGATGTCAACGATAGCTGTATATCAAGCTAATTCGAGGGCGGATTAAGCATTGAAGCAATTGTTCATTGTACAAGGGGAGAGGCTTTGTTAATATAGAAGAAAGAATAATTAACTTAAATGTTAGGAGAAGCCTTAGATTGAGAAAAGGTATTTTCATTACAATAGAAGGCGGCGAAGGTGCCGGCAAATCGACACTGATTGAGCAGCTGTCGAATATGATGCTTCAAAGGGGGAAGCCGGTCATTACGACGAGAGAGCCTGGAGGCATTCCAATCGCTGAACAGATTCGTTCCGTTATATTAGACCGAAGTCATGTCACAATGGATGCAAGAACGGAGGCACTGCTTTATGCGGCTGCCCGAAGGCAGCATTTAGTGGAAAAGGTTGTACCTGCTCTTGAACAAGGCCATTTCGTTATTTGCGACAGATTCGTCGACAGCAGCTTAGCTTATCAAGGCTATGCGCGCGGTCTCGGCATGGATGAAGTTTGGGCAATTAATCGGTTTGCCATCCAAGATGTAATGCCTGATCTGACCATCTTTATGGATGTGTCTCCGGAAGTAGGACTTACGCGTATTGCTCAAGCAAAAGAACGGGAAGTGAACCGTTTGGATCTTGAGCAGCATTCTTTCCACGAAAGGGTACGCGAAGGATATATGCAGCTGCTTAAGCAGCATCCGGATCGAATGGTGCTTATAAATGCCGAACAAAGTCCAAAAATGGTGTTTCATGACGTTTTAGCCGTAATAGATAGTCGTTTTGCAGGATTTTTTGCAACCGATGTCAAACAGTAAGAGACAGACGAAATTGTTGCAAAGATGTTCTAAAGATCTCAATAACCTATTCTAATAGTAGTCAAGGGGGAATGAAGATGAAATTAGTAATTGCGGTTATTCAAGATAAGGATAGCAACCGGTTGTCGAATGCGCTTGTACGTGAAGGATTTAGAGCGACTAAGCTCGCTAGTACGGGTGGTTTTCTACGTGCTGGGAATACGACCTTTATGATTGGTATAGAAGACGAGCGTGTCCACGAGGTGCTTCAAGTCATTAATGCGAATTGCAAAGTGCGTGACCAATTAGTTACACCGGTATCTCCAATGGGCGGATCGACAGATTCCTACATCCCGTTTCCTGTCGAAGTGCAGGTTGGCGGCGCAGCCGTGTTCGTTGTTCCAGTCGAACGATTCGAACATTTCTGAATGGGCGTGACATATGAAAATTGATCATGGTTTCCGGACATTAGGGCAAAATCGTGCAAATAACGATGCAGGGACGAAGCAGGTTCAGTCCAGGGGCTTTGCCGATGTCTTGGTACAGCAGGATGCTATTCGAACGCAGGAGCAGTTACATCAGAAGCTGCAGGATATTCATCGACAAGGCGATCGTCTCGCCAAGATTATGACGGTTCGTGAGTTGAAACTTTATCGTCAAATGATCAAGCAGTTTTTGGAGGATACCGTCAGACGAGGAGTCGTTCTGAAGGAAGTCAGAGGCTTTGATCGCAGAGGACGCATAAAACGATATAAGCTGCTTGATGAGATTGACGAAACACTTGTTGCTATGGCTGAGGAGTTGCTGGACAGCGAGCAGGGTAGAATAGACTTACTGAACAAGATCGGTGAGATAAGAGGTCTGCTTATCAACTTATTATTTTAAAAGTATGCATGAGCAGGGAAAGGTAAGGAACGGTTATGAGCCTTGAACAAGTTGCCGGACAATGGAAGGCGCAGCGCATTTTAAGGCATGCATTGCAGAGTGGAAAAATCTCTCATGCTTATTTATTCAATGGGCCATCGGGTACAGGCAGAATGGCAATGGCACGCGAGTTCGCTAAAGCGCTGTTCTGTACAGCAGGCGGTGTCGATGCATGCGACGAGTGTCTTGAATGTCGAAAATTCGAACATGGCAATCAGACCGATTTAACGATGATTGCGCCAGACGGCCAATCGATCAAAATCGACCAGATTCGTGAGCTTCAGCGAGATTTCTCTTATCGCAACAGTGGTACGAAACGCAAAGTATATATGATTGAGCAGGCGGATAAAATGACGATGCAAGCTGCTAACAGCTTGCTTAAATTTTTGGAAGAACCGCTGTCGCCGGTTGTTGCAATTTTGCTAACCGATAACGGACAAGCTGTACTTCCTACAATTCGTTCGCGTACACAATGGGTTCCATTCCTGCCGATGTCGCCTGAGAGTATGCTGCAAACGCTTATCGCTGAAGGTGCGCCTTCAACTTTAGCACGTTCAGCTGTTCAATTAACTTCGGGATTGGATGGTGCTAGGCAATTTCTCCAGCAGAATCAGTTTGCAGAAATAAGAAACCTAGTGATACAATTAGGCAAGGAGAGTTTGACCCGATTCACCGCGGCGATGATCACTGCCCAGCAGCAGCTATTTAAGACAGATTTAGTGGAACATACACAGTTGCTGTTGTCGTTATTAGTTATATGGTTTAAAGATTTGATACAGTTCCAGGCCGGAAGGCAGGACAACATCGTTTTTATAGATCAGTTGGAATGGATAAGTAAGCATGCCTTTAATCGATCGTTTGCAGGCTGGGTGTCCTGCATTGAGCACACACTTGAAGCAAGCAAGCGTATGCGTGCGAATGTTACGCCTCAGCTCGCGTTTGAGCAACTAATGGTAAACCTACAGGAGGGCTAATCCTTGTATAATGTCGTCGGTGTCCGCTTCAAGAAAGCGGGCAAGATCTATTACTTTGATCCGGTCGAGCATCCCGTGGATAAGGAGCAACATGTTATTGTTGAAACAGCACGCGGAATCGAATACGGTAAAGTGGTGGTGGGACAGAAGCAAGTCGGTGAATCGGATGTCGTCCTTCCTCTCAAGAAAGTGATCCGCATTGCAAGCGATGTCGATGCTAAAGTAGTTGAAGAGAATCGTGCAGCAGCCAAAAATGCGTTTGCCACATGTCTTGAAAAGATTAAAGGTCATCAGCTTCGAATGAAGCTCGTAGACGTTGAGTTTACGTTTGACCGCAACAAAATCATTTTTTACTTTACGGCAGAAGGAAGAGTTGATTTTCGCGAGCTGGTAAAGGACTTAGCAAGCGTGTTCCGTACGCGTATCGAGCTTCGGCAAATTGGCGTTCGGGATGAAGCGAAGATGCTTGGCGGGATTGGCCCGTGTGGACGAGTACTGTGCTGTTCCTCTTGGCTGGGTGACTTTGAGCCCGTATCGATTAAGATGGCCAAGGATCAGAACCTGTCACTTAATCCTACGAAGATATCAGGATTATGCGGTCGACTTATGTGCTGCCTGAAGTATGAGCATGACAATTACGAAAGCTTACGTGAGGAGCTTCCGGCTATCGGAAAGCTAGTTGTCACCTCGTATGGAGAAGGTAAAGTTACCGGTATTAACACATCCACCAAAAGCGTGTATGTGCAATTATTCGATACACCAGGTAAACCGAAAGAACTGCCGATGGATGATGTTGTCATCAAGTAAATGGCAGAGTTCGATTCTCACGGGTGAGGTAACACTCACGCATGAAGCTCTGGGGTGGGAACTTGGAGAAGAAAGATATTTTTGTACAAATGGACGAGCTGGATAACCGGATAGGTCTATTTCATACCGAGCTTAGCGCTTTGAAGCAGAAGGTAAAAGAGCTGCTTGAAGAGAATAAGCGTTTAAGCGAAGAGAATCACCAGCTGCGTCAAGTGTTCAAGCGGGAAACGGAGCTGGAGCGTAAAGCGATACTCGCACCAGCCAAAGGTAAACAAGCAGAAGCTCAGCATGAGTTGCAGACTCTTAGCGAAAATGCGCTTGCAGAAGCGGGAATTGCAGTTGGCGAAGGTCATGACAATTTAACGCGGTTGTATCACGAAGGATTCCACATATGCAACGTATATTACGGGCATTTGCGGACGGAGGGAGACTGTTTATTCTGTCTATCCTTTCTAAATAAATAGTGGAATCCGTATCGACATGCCGTCCTTGCCGCAAAGGGCGGTATTTTTTTTAATTAGAAACAAGCATAGCCAAACGGTAATCGAAAAAATAAAAGGAGCGGCTTAAAACGTGTCGGAACAAATAAGTTTAGAAGAAAATGAACGGCTTGATGATTTGATGACGGAATCCAGCCTTAAAATAATACAAAGTCGTGAGGTTTTCAGCTTCTCTCTCGATGCGGTACTGCTTTCACGATTCGCAAGCGTGCCTAAGCACGGACGTATCGTTGATTTGTGCACAGGGAACGGTGTGATTCCTATGCTTCTGACGACAAGAACAAATGCGCATATCGATGCGGTTGAAATACAGCCTAGATTGGCAGATATGGCGAGAAGAAGTGTAGCACTCAATCAACTGACCGAACAAATTTCCATTATTGAACAGGATTTGCGGCTGTACCCGAAGCTGGCGGGGAATGGGGTATACGATGCGGTAACGGTCAATCCTCCTTATATGCCGGTAACAGCAGGCGATCAAAACGAAAATGAACATTATGCCATTGCAAGGCACGAGATTCACTGCACGCTTGAGGATGTCGCAGCAGCTTGCTCCCGGCTTGTGCGTCCCGGCGGCAAAGTATCGATGGTGCACCGTCCCTCGCGCTTGCTTGATATTGTAGAGACGATGCGCAAATGGCGCCTTGAGCCGAAACGCATACAATTCGTTCATCCGAATGCCAATGCCGAAGCTAATATGGTATTAATAGAAGCGATGCGGGATGGAAAGCCTGATATTAAGCTGCTTCCGCCAATTATGGTGTATGAGAAAGGGGTCCAGATCGTTTGAATATACAAAAAAGCTTCTCAGAAGGAGCCAACGGATCGTCTGGCAGCCTGTATTTAGTTGCAACGCCTATAGGCAATTTAGAGGATATTACTTTTCGCGCGATACGCACTTTAAAGGAAGTACACCTTATTGCTGCGGAAGATACAAGACAAACACGCAAGCTGCTCACGCATTTTGAAATCAATACACGTATCGTGAGCTATCATGAGCATAATAAACGGGCAAGCGGCCCTGAGCTAATCCGCTTGCTGCTGGATGGTCAATCCATTGCGCTAGTGAGTGATGCCGGATTGCCTGCGATTTCGGACCCAGGAGGCGATCTCGTGAAGGAAGCCGTGGAAAATAATATTGCCATTATTCCGATTCCAGGTGCCAATGCAGCCTTATCCGCGCTTATTATGTCAGGACTCCCGACCGAACGGTTTCTATTTGCCGGATTCCCGCCAAGAGAGCGAAAATCGTTAATAAAGTGGCTGCAAGGTTTTCGGGCGCAGCAGGAAACGCTGCTTTTTTATGAATCTCCCCATCGTATAAGTAAAACGCTCGATGCTCTTAAGGAGAGTTTGGGGGATCGTTCAATTGCATGTGTTAGAGAGCTGACGAAGCGTCATGAAGAAGCGGTTCGCGGCCGTGTATCGGAATGTATGGAATGGTTTGCCGAGCATCCGCCGCTTGGTGAATTTTGTATCGTTGTAGAAGGTGCCGGCGGAGCTGATGTTAATGGACAACAATCAGAAGAGGTTTGGTGGGCGGAGCTTGATATTGAGGCTCACGTTGCCCATTATGAGGAGCAATATGACCGGAAGGAAGCGATTAAGAAAGCAGCTTTAGATCGCGGGCTGCCAAAACGGGATGTATACAATGAAGTAAATCGATAACGAGGCAGCTCGGAACATGAGGTAAACAAAAAAAAGACCTTCCTGGCCGGGTTTTAGCACAGGAAGGCATCAAGGAGTATAAAAAAGGTTAGAATTAACAAGTAGATAAGACCATTATAACCTATTTCTTTTATTTTGTCACAGGTGTTGGCATTTCTGATAAACAAATATGGCAAACAATTTTACCTTTGAAGTAAGATACGTTCTCTGCATTACCACAGAAGATACATGCAGGCTCGTATTTCTTCAACATGATGCGCTCGCCATCTACATAAATTTCAAGTGCATCCTTCTCGCCAATACCTAGCGTACGGCGCAATTCGATCGGAATAACAACACGTCCTAATTCATCAACCTTACGGACAATACCAGTAGATTTCATCATAATCTAGTAGTTCCCCTCTCAAAATGTATTTCGCCATCGTTCGACATAGTTTTTACTTTTATAATTACTATAATACCAACGATTACCATAATAGTCAACCAAGAATATTGCTTGCAAAAGCCGTTTTTATAAGCATTTGACTAGTTAATAGGGTCATATTACTCTGTAATAGAATACAACAGCTTCGACATTTTGGAAACTAATTAACGACACTATTCGACAAAAGCTTCAAGTTTTGTGTCGAAAATATGAACAAAGGAGATGAGAGACGATGAAGGAATTGCTGACTGAAGAAAAAGTATTTAAGGACCCGGTGCATAACTATATTTATGTTCAGGATCAGACGATTTGGGATTTAATTAATACGAAAGAATTTCAGCGTTTACGCAGAATACGTCAATTAGGCACGTCCTATTTAACCTTCCATGGAGCAGAGCACAGCCGGTTTTCGCATTCGCTCGGCGTTTATGAAATTACCCGTAAAATCATTTCGCAATTCGAACGTCACGGCTATCCGGATTGGCCGGCCGAGGAGAGGCTTGTCTCGCTCTGTGCCGCACTTCTGCATGATGTCGGTCACGGTCCGTTCTCGCACTCCTTAGAGGAAGTATTCGACACGGATCATGAAGTGTGGACGTGCAAAATATTGCTTGAGGATACGGAAATCAACCATGTGCTGCGCGAGGTATCGGACGATTTTCCCGAAAAGGTGGCTGCAGTCATTCAGAAGACGTATCCAAAACCAATCGTCGTAAGCCTTATTTCTAGTCAAATGGACGCCGATCGAATGGATTATTTGCTCAGGGACGCTTATTTTACAGGAGTAAATTATGGAACATTCGATTTAGAGCGTATATTACGCGTATTGCGGCCTTATAAAGGGAAAATTGTAGTAAAAGAAAGCGGCATGCACGCGGTAGAGCATTATTTGATGTCTCGTTATCAAATGTACTGGCAGATTTACTTCCATCCAGTTACAAGAAGTTCTGAGATTATATTACGTCAAATATTTCGTAGAGCTCAGGAGCTTTATGAGGGTGGGTATAATTTTGATTGGATGCCTAACTCGTTGATAGGTCTGCTGCAAGGCACTTTGAACGTGCAAGATTATTTAAAGCTGGATGAAGCGCTTGTTCAAACTGCTTTTATGCAATGGAGTGAGGAACGTGATCCGCTGCTTAGCGATTTATGTGACCGGTTTTTAAATCGTCGTTTATATAAATATATAACCATCGATAATCCTGATGAAACACTATTAAATGAGATAAGTGATTGTTTTTCTTCTATAGGAATGCATCCGGATTATCATATGGAGATTGATTTCCCGTTCGACCTGCCATACGACGTATATCGACCCGATAAAAAAGAAGGCGAAAAGAAAGAAAAAGCGCCGATTTTGTTGTTAGATCACGCGGATGAAATAAGTGAAATATCTGCTAAATCCGACATTGTTCGTTCGATTACCGGCTTGCACCAAGGGCAATACCATTTGTATTACCCTGAAGAGCCGCTCCGATTGTCCGCTCACTTAATAAATGGCCAGCTGAAGAAACTTTTTAAACTAGACTGAAGGAGCCTGACATTAACATGACATTGCTGTTTGATACACATACTCATTTGGATTCACCTAAGTTCGATGAGGACCGCGACGACGTGATCCAGCGCGCTAAAGATGCGGGCGTTCATATGCTCGTCAATATTGGGTTTAACCGCGAGACGATACCTACGACGATGGCACTAGCCGAGCAATATGATTTTATTTATGCGGCTGTAGGTTGGCACCCAGTGGACAGCATCGATATGCTTCCCGGTGATTTAGAATGGATTGAGCGGCTTTGTTCACATAAAAAGGTCGTTGCTATTGGGGAAATCGGTCTAGATTACCACTGGGACACGTCACCGAAAGAGGTGCAGCAGATCGTTTTTCGTGAACAAATCCGCCTTGCTCGTAAGGTTGGAAAGCCTATTGTTATTCATAACCGGGACGCGCATGAGGATATTGTCCGCATTTTGCAGGAAGAGAATGCAGCCGACATCGGCGGCGTCATGCATTGCTTCTCAGGCAGCTGGGAAACGGCTAAACAATGCCTCGACATGAATTTCTTTATTTCGTTTGGTGGTCCTGTCACCTTCCAAAATGCACGGGTACCGAAAGAGGTACTAAAGCGGGTTCCGCTCGACCGGTTATTGATTGAAACCGATGCTCCATATTTGGCTCCTCACCCGTTTCGAGGGAAGCGAAATGAGTCCTCTTATGTGTCTCTGGTCGCAGAGACTGCTGCTGAATTATTGGGCAAATCGGTCGAGAAAATAGGAGCAATAACGACTGAAAACGGTAAAAAATGTTTTGGTATTGATTGAAAATGGGTAAAATCGAGAGATATACGGACCTTTATCGCGTAAAAACTAATTTTTATTGCGATAATCGCTTATTTTTTTTAACTTTATCCTTCATTTTCGCTTAAATCGTCTTTTATCGTATCTTTACAATTAACCTCGTATGAGGTTATGATTCAACTCAGAGCATTAATATTTTGTATTGGATTTCCAGTTTACGCTTAATCTCCATTCGGAGAGCGGGGGAACCAGATGCGGGTAATTGTACCGCATATTGAATTCTTCAGGGGTGAATTTCAAAACCTTTGCCATGAGCATTGTGTTATGAATAGGGCGACTCTCTTGCCCGAATCCGTCAGCTAACCTCGTAAGCGTCTATAGAGAGTGATCAACCTCGTGCATCCATTTTTCCTGTATCCCAGAGCAGCAGCTACCCGGGAAGCCACGAAACAGATCCTCTGTCGACGGCTTCTTTTTATTTTCGAATAATCGGGAATTTGTCGACATAGGGATAAAAGATGGAGGTGGGAGGTTCGATAGCAGTTCTGGATTGCGTGCTTGCACGCCAATATACTATAGTCGCGTCAGTTGTATCATGCGTAACACTTGGCGGCGGGGCTATGAAGGAGGACCGATGAAGTGGGACTACTCCAGGTAAAGGACACCCATGGGAAACGATCATCCAGCATGTCTTTCGCATTGCGATGGAAGCGTGAAAACTTGCGTTTGATTATTTTGAGTGCTACTATCTCAATCGCTATGACTTTCATGTTTTTGGTGTTGTTGTACGGAACGGCTGTCAAAAGCGTCTCCGTAGTAGTTAATGGACAAGAAACCATTGTGGATACGAAGCAATGGGTCCTACAACGCCTACTGGATGAACAAGCTATCGCAATTGGACCACATGATGAGGTGTCCATACCGCTAAATGCGGCAATAAAGGACGGAGATCGCATTGAAGTAACTCATGCGATACCGGTAATTGTGAAAGCTGATGGCAAGACATCAACGGTGTACACGACAGAGAGAACAGTGCAGGCAGCGATCGAGGAATTAAATATTCCGGTTCGTGGTCAAGATAAAGTAATCCCTCCGCTAGATACCGTAGTTAATGCGGAACAAACAGTAACTGTTGTGCGCGTCGACAAGAAAGTGTCTGAAACAGAGCGCCCTATGCCGTTCTCTATCGTAAAGAAAGAAGATCCAACGCTGGAAGCGGGCAAAGAAAAGCTCGTGCAAACCGGTAAGGAAGGTCTCATTGTTGAGCATATCGAGAAGCAGTATGAGGACGGAATTCTTGTTTCGAAGAAAATGGTCAGCAAGGTTGTAGAGACAGCTGCCGTTGATCAGGTCATTGCCGTCGGAACGAAGAAGGAACAGCCTAAAGTACAGGTGCTCTCGAGCCGTAGTCCAAGCGTAACTACGCTGACAAAGAGCGGAGTAACGTTTAAGGCGAAGAAGGTACTTAATAACGTCACATTAACTGCTTATTCTGCAGGAGTGGCGTCAACTGGCAAGGATGAGAACCATCCGCAATACGGAATTACCGCATCGGGGGCGCGCGTCCAAGAGGGACGCACCATAGCGGTTGATCCTGATGTTATTCCGATCGGTTGGTGGGTGTATATTGAAGGTATCGGTTTCCGCCGTGCTGAAGATACGGGCAGCGCGATTAAAGGAAACAAAATCGATGTATATTTCGACAGCTCTAAGTATGCGAATAAGTTCGGCAGAAAGAAGGGCTTTACCGTATATGTGCTAGGACCGAATAAGCCTTCCGCAAGCTAATTTATGGGGTTATCATCATCTTATCGTAAGGACTAATTAAATATGCCATCATAAGGAGAGGCACTGCCTCTTCTTTTTGTATGTTTGTCAACAATTCAGTTTTACACAAAGGAAGGGAATGATCTTGATGATCAAGGAGATCATTGTCGTAGAAGGTAAGGATGACACCGCAGCGATAAAAAGGGCGGTGGATGCGGATACGATTGAGACGAATGGTTCAGCTATTGGCGAAGATGTGCTGCGGCGAATTGCTCTGGCGAGTGAACGGAGGGGCGTCATTATATTTACCGACCCCGACCACGCCGGCGAGCGGATCCGCAAAATTGTCGCGCGTCATGCGCCAGGCTGCAAGCACGCTTTTTTGCCCCAAGAAAAGGCCTTGTATAAAGGGGATATCGGAATAGAAAATGCAAGTCCAGAAGCGATTCGTGCAGCTCTCTCAGAGCTTCGTACGGAGTCGGCTGACGAATCTGGCGAAATAAGCTGGGAAGACTTAATGGAAGCGGGGCTGATCGTACATCCGGATGCATCAAACAGGCGCCTGCACATCGGCAAGCTGCTTGGTATCGGATATGCGAACGGAAAGCAGTTCTATAAGCGATGTACAAGCTTCCGTATATCCAAAGCAGAATTTACGGCGGCACTCCGTCAGATGGAAGAGGAACTGGAGGGATAGAGCTATGAGCAGTCAAGAACAAGGGAAGCAAGGCACTGCGGTTAAAAGGGCTTCTGTAGAGGTTGCGACACCGAAGCGGACCAAAGAAATTATCGCAAAATATGGCTTTTCCTTCAAGAAGAGCTTAGGACAAAATTTTCTGATCGACCAAAACATTTTAAATAATATTGTTCAGGCTGCTGAGCTTGATGAGACAAAAGGAGCGCTGGAAATCGGTCCGGGCATCGGCGCGCTTACCCAGCGGCTTGCGGCATCGGCTGGCAAAGTGACAGCTATAGAAATCGATAACCGGCTTATTCCGATTTTACGTGATGTATTGGCGGATGAGCAGCATACAACCGTTATTCACGGTGATGTATTGAAGCTGGATTTGAAGCAGTTGTTTGCTGAGCAATTTGGAGATGTTACTGGCGTAAGCGTCGTTGCAAATTTACCTTATTACGTTACAACACCGATATTGATGAAGCTGCTCGAGGAGAAGCTTCCGCTTGAGCATATCGTCGTTATGATCCAGAAGGAGGTAGCCGAACGGATGGCAGCGAAGCCTGGCGGCAAGGAATACGGCAGCCTTAGTGTAGCTGTCCAATATTACTGCGTACCGCAAGTTGTATGTACGGTGCCGCATACGGTATTTATTCCGCAGCCGAATGTCGATTCCGCTGTTATCAAGCTGTCGCTTCGCGATAAGCCGGCTGTTGACGTACCTAATGAGGAGCATTTCTTCCGCGTCGTACAGGCTAGCTTCGCTCAGCGCCGTAAGACGCTGGCGAACAATTTGACTGCGTTTGTCGGCAAGGAGCGCCGCGAGGCGTTAACAGAGCTGCTTCTCCGTAACGAAATAGACCCGGTCCGCCGGGGCGAGACGTTGTCATTAGAGGAGTTTGCGCGAATTAGCCGCAGTATGCTGGAAGCGGGCTGGGACAGCTAAGCCTTCTACGCCTAAAATACTCACCATTCGCCCTGTCTGCCCATAGGATAGACGAAGAGGTGATTTACCTATGAAGCAAGGGGACCTGGTCGTCCGCAAATCGTATGGCGGTGACGTGCTGTTCCGAGTTGAAGCTGTTCGTACACATAAGGCCGTTCTGAAAGGCACGGACTACCGATTACTTGCGGATGCTCCGATTCCCGATCTGTCGGTTGTAAATGATCCAGAATCGACGAGAGCGGTGCAGCAAGTCAGAATTAAAGTAAACGACTCCATAAGGCGTATGTATTCAGAGCGAGAACGACAAGCGGTTGAAACCGAAGATCATATCCGCCAGGCGATGCAGGAGAGCCAACCTTTCTTTGAAGTGCCAGGAAAAGTGCTCCATCTCGATGGCGATGGTAACTATTTGAAGAAGAGCATGCAGCTGTACAATACGATGCATGTCCCTTCCCATGGTCTTCATGTGCACGAATCGCAAATGGCTGATGCGCTATACCGTCTGCTGCCGCAAATTCAGCCGGACATTGTCGTTATTACAGGACATGATGGCGTGCTGAAAAACCGCGCACAAATGGACCTGTACAGTTTAAGCAGCTATAAAAACTCGCAGCATTTCGTTAATGCTGTCCGTGTTGCCCGCGAATATGAGAGAAATCGCGACGGATTAATCGTTATTGCCGGCGCATGCCAATCCCATTTTGAAGCGCTGCTGCAGGCGGGTTCCAACTTCGCCAGCTCACCAGGACGTATTTTGATCCATGCGCTTGATCCTGTTTATATTGCCATTAAAGCGAGCTATACTTCGATAAAAGACACCATTAATTTGGCGGATGTCATACATGGCACAATTAGCGGAATTGAAGGCGTCGGGGGTATTGAAACATTAGGACGATTCCGGGTCGGTTTGCCTAAGCCGAAAATCACTTCAGCATCTATCGCGCAAAAAGCATAAGCGTAATTTAGGATTATCGTACGCTCTTGGTTGAAGTAACTTCTTAATATGCCTTTTTTTTGCTGCTCTATGCATACTTTTTTAAAAAATGGGTGAAAACACCGTTGACAAGTAAATAATCTGGCTGATATAATATTTTGCTTTGTTTGACAAACCTCCTCTTTTTGGTTATAATGGACAAGGAAAGAGGTGGTAGTGGACAATGGCAAAAAATGCGCTATTGGATATTAAACGCAGTTTGGAAGCTCATGTTGGCTCCAAAATCCGTCTTCGAGCTAACGGTGGCCGACGAAAGACCATCGAACGAACCGGTACGTTAGAAGAAATCTACCCTTCTGTTTTCATTGTCAAACTGGATGAGGAGCAGCATGCGTTTAAGCGTGTCTCTTACAGTTATGCGGATATACTGACAGAGTCGGTGGAAGTGACCGTATGCAATGACGAAGGTCAAGTCCGAATCGCCCATTTGCAACAATAGATTATATACGCCGAGTGAGGCATGTTAGCGCAGATTGCATCTGCGCTTTTTTTTTGCTTAGAAAAAGCTGTCTAAATTACATATCGGGTTAATCAAGCACATCGAGTACGTATTGACCGTAAAGGTTTGAAGCATACTATTTAAGCAATTCGCTGTTATATGGTGAACGTTATTATGGGATTCGGAGGGAATGCGAATGAGCCGCAGAAGACGGAGCGTCATGTCAGAGCAATTGAAAACTGAGCTGGCTAAGGATCTTGGATTTTATGACACGGTTCAGCAGGAAGGCTGGGGCGGTATCCGTGCTAAGGATGCCGGAAATATGGTTAAAAGAGCGATCCAGCTTGCCGAGCAAGCAGCTGCAAAATCCAATCAGCCGTAACGGGCTGCGATATTTTATAACCCTAAAAGCTGAGCAGATGGCAGCCGGAATAGGTCCGATTGCCATCTCTTAGCTTTTATTGCGTTCGTTTGATATAATGATGCTTAAGCTTACGAACGAACGGGTGAACTTATCGGATGAAAATTTATGAAAAAGCTCCTGCAAAAATCAATTTACTTCTCGACGTGCTCCGGAAACGCGAGGACGGTTACCATGAGGTCGAAATGATTATGACGATGGTCGATCTTGCAGACCGTCTGGAAATGGAAGAGCTCCCTAGAGATACGATTATTATATCAAGCCAGGTGGGCTACATACCCCTCGATGAGAAGAATTTAGCTTTTCAAGCGGCCAGGCTTATTAAAGAACGTTACGATGTAAAGCAAGGCGTATATATTCATTTGGACAAAAAGATTCCGGTAGCCGCTGGGCTTGCAGGCGGCAGCAGCGATGCCGCTGCTGCGCTGCGAGGTCTTAACCGGCTGTGGAAGCTCCAAATTCCAGAGAACGAGCTGTGCCGCCTGGGAGCGGAGCTTGGCTCGGATGTTCCGTTCTGCGTAACTGGAGGTACCGCTATTGCCCGCGGACGCGGCGAGGTACTGGAGCACATTGCTAATCCTCCTCAATGCTGGGTTGTACTGGCGAAGCCGCCAATCAATGTCTCGACGGCAGACGTATATGGCAAATTCCGCGCAAATGAGCTGAAGGAGCACCCTTCGATTTCCAATATGGTGGATGCTCTCGAAAGAGGCTCCTTTAATGATATTTGTGACGGGCTTGGCAACGTGCTGGAGAACGTTACGCTGGACGTTTATCCGGAAGTGATGCAGCTTAAGGAAAGTATGATCCGGCTTGGGGCAGACGGCGTTCTGATGTCGGGAAGCGGCCCGACGGTTTTTGGTCTTGTATCGAAGGAAGCCAAGCTTCCACGCATTTACAATGGGCTTCGGGGTTTTTGTAAAGAGGTATATGTGGTAAGAATGCTGACATAAGACTGACGTTCTTCTTGATTAAATCCGTATAAAAATGTTATATTGACATTATATTATTCGGATTTAGTGGGGGGAGATGTGTTTGAAGAAGTTGAAACGGAGCTCGCGGTTGGTAGAAATGACTCAATACCTGTTAAGTCGACCCCACACGTTAATTTCGCTGACAGCATTTGCTGATCGTTATCAGTCTGCAAAATCTTCGATTAGTGAAGATTTAGCAATTATTAAAGAAGTGTTCGAGGAAGAAGGCATTGGTGAGCTTCATACGTTAGCCGGAGCTGCAGGCGGAGTGAAATATACGCCGAAGATGCAAGAGGACACTGCTCTTACCATAATGACGAGCATATGCCGCCAGTTAGAGCAGCCTGAAAGGGTTCTTCCCGGCGGTTATTTGTATATAACGGATATGCTGGGCCAACCTGAGATGCTGGCGGATGTAGGCAGAATGTTTGCTACCGCATTTGCTGACCGGAAGATCGATGTCATTATGACGGTAGAAACGAAAGGCATACCGCTCGCTTATGCAACGGCGGCTTGCCTTAATATTCCGGTAGTCATCGTGCGGCGCGATAACAAGGTAACGGAAGGGTCGGCGGTCAGCATCAACTATGTATCCGGTTCAACGAAGCGGATTCAGACGATGTCACTAGCACGCAGAGCGCTCAAGGAGCAGTCACGGGTCCTTATTCTTGATGATTTTATGAAGGCTGGCGGTACGATCCAGGGTATGATGGATTTGCTGTTCGAGTTTAAAGCTACGGTAGCCGGCGTCGGTGTATTCGTAGAATCCGGTGAAGTAGAATTGGAGGAGCGGCTTCTTGAGGATTATGTGTCGCTAGCGAAGCTCACTGCCGTTGATATGAAGACGAAGCAAACGACCGTCGTACCGGGCAACTATTTTAAAATATAAGAAAGTATAAATTTGAATTTTATACGATGCTTATATTTCACCGCGAAACGACCTTTTGCCGCCAAGGATGGCACAGAACCGAGCTGTTCATTAACACAGCTAGCGGTTCGTGCGTAGCGCAAGCCGTTTACGCTTGAATCATAGGTGTTAAGAATTTCATATTTTAGCATCTTGCTTTGAAAGGCTGGGACAATAATGACAACGAAGCAACAACCGCAAGTTATTTCAACGGATCGGGCGCCTGCGGCAATCGGACCGTATTCGCAAGCAATTAAGCTGGGAGGATTGTTGTTCACTTCCGGACAAATTCCGCTTGATGCGTCAGGGCAGCTGGTAGAAGGCGGCATTGAGGAGCAAACGCATCAAGTATTTCGTAATCTGGAGGCTGTGCTTGCGGCTGCGGGTGCAGGCTTTCAGGATGTTGTGAAGACGACTGTATTTATGAAAGACATGAACCAATTTGCAACGGTAAACAGCATCTATTCTTCTTACTTCGGAGACCATAAACCGGCTCGGTCGACTGTTGAAGTCGCGCGGTTGCCAAAGGATGTTTTTGTCGAAATAGAGGTCATCGCATCGACTATTGTCGAATGAAAACGAAAAAGATTCAAACTAAAAAAAATATTTTAAATAGTGCATGAATTTACCAAAAATATAGAAGGAATTAGCACAAAAACGTGGAAGTATACACCAAGTCTCTGATAGACAAAGGTGGTGAACACAAGTGCAAATTACTGATGTCAGACTCCGCCGAGTAAATTCCGAAGGGCGTATGAAGGCTATCGCATCCATTACTATTGACAATGAATTCGTCGTTCACGATATTCGTGTAATCGATGGTAACAATGGTATGTTCGTTGCAATGCCAAGCAAACGTACTCCGGATGGAGAATTTCGGGATATCGCTCATCCGATCTCTTCAACCACCCGGGAGAAAATCCAGGCCGCTGTTCTCGCCGAGTACGAGCGTGCAGCAGAAGAAGTTGCGATTGAAGAAGGAGCTTAACCAGAGCATTTCATGTTATTGTAGGAATGATTGGAGAAGAGAGCCGAGGCTCTCTTTTCTTTTTTTAAATATAAGAATTTATAAGTTACACAGTTACAAATAAGCTTATATTTCACCGCGAAACGAGCTTTTGCCGCCAAGGATGGCGACATCCGTTGACGCTTGGTATAATATAATATATTCATTAGAGAATTTGATGCTGGCGGGAGGTTTTTTAATTGAAAGTTATGGCGATTGTGCTTGCTGCGGGACAGGGTAAGCGTATGAAATCGAAATTATATAAAGTACTTCATTCGGTGTGCGGGAAGCCGATGGTAGGGCATGTGCTGGATACGGTAAAGGAAGCAAATGCCGAGCGTACGGTTGTTATCGTCGGGCACGGTGCGGAAATGGTGAAGGCAACACTAGGTAATACCGCGGATTACGTGCTGCAGGAGCAGCAGCTGGGTACCGGACATGCGGTGCGTCAAGCGGAGGCGCTGCTAGGCGGAGAAGAAGGGACAACGATCGTTATTTGCGGCGATACGCCTCTTGTACAGGCGTCCACGATTAACGCTATGCTGGAGCTTCATGCTTCCAGCGGAGCGGCAGCTACAGTGTTAACGGCGTCGTTCGATAATCCGACAGGCTATGGCCGTGTTATTCGCGGCGAGGACGGCACTGTTCAGTGTATTGTAGAGCAGAAGGACTGCTCCCCTGTAGAGGCCGCTGTAAAGGAAATTAATACAGGTACCTATTGCTTTGATAATCAGAAGCTGTTCGCTGCGCTCGCTAAGGTAACTAGCAATAATGCGCAGGGAGAATATTATTTGACCGATGTCATCGGTATTTTCCGTGAAGCCGGAGAATCCGTTCAAGGCTATTGCACGACTGATTTGGCTGAAGCAATCGGCGTAAATGACCGTGTTGCGCTGGCTGAAGCGGAGCGGCTAATGCGTGAGCGCATAAATCGCAATCATTTACTGGGCGGGGTTACTTTTATTGACGCAGCATCAACATACATCGAAGCGGGCGTTCAAATCGGATCCGACACAATTATTTATCCCGGTACGGTACTGCGCGGAACGACAGTGATTGGCGAAGATTGCGTAATCGGGCCGCAAGCGGATATTACGGACAGCACAATCGGCAACGGGGTTACGGTCAAATATTCGGTGGTCGCAGAGTCTCTCGTAGGCGATACGAGTTCGATTGGACCCTATGCGAATTTGCGTCCGGGCTCGAAGCTTGGAGTCGGCTGCAAAATCGGCGATTTTGTTGAGCTCAAAAATGCATCGCTTGACGATGGCAGTAAAGTGTCGCACCTTAGCTATGTCGGTGATGCGAAGGTCGGCAAGGATGTTAATATCGGCTGTGGAGCGATTACCGTCAATTATGACGGCTATAATAAATTCGTGACGGAGATCGGGGATAACGCGTTTGTTGGCAGCAATGTCAATTTGATCGCTCCGGTGAAAATTGGAGACGGCGCTTATGTCGTTGCAGGTTCCACCATCACGCAGGATGTTCCGGCAGGCGATTTGGCGATCGCACGCGAGCGCCAGGTGAATAAACCGGGTTACGCGGACAAGATCCGCGGACGGGCGAAAGCAAAAAAAGAAAAGAATCATCAATAAGACGCAGGCCGTGTTTAGATTGAGGCGCGATTGGGTAAAGATATATGGAAATCACTATGAAGCGCATGCTGCTTCAAAAAAATAGTAGGAGGTTTCCAGTATGTCGATAGCTATGAAAGCAAACGGGCGCTCAATCTCGACGAAAGGAGAACTTCGCGAGTTGCGGAACCAAGGCCGAATTCCCGGTGTCGTGTACGGAAAGCAGCTGAGCTCTGCCGCGCTTGTTTCGGTGGATGAGAAGGAGCTGGAACTACTGCTTCGTTCTCATCCGAATGCGGTGCTGGAAATAGATATTCCGTCGTATGGTAAACAATCCGTTATGGTGTCTGATGTGCAGCGCGATACGATGACCCGCCATGTGCTGCATGTCGATTTTCATCAAATCAATTTGAATGAAAACGTACGCGCGAATGTTCGCATTGAGGCGGTAGGTGACTCCGAAGGCGTAAAAGAAGGCGGTATTCTTCAGGTTATTTTGCACGAGCTTGAGGTGCAGTGCTTGCCGGGTAATATCCCGGAAGCTTTAACGGTGGATATATCGTCGCTTGGAGTAGGCGAAAGCTTGCTTGTCAGCGATTTGAAGCTGCCGCAGGGCGTGGAGTCGAAGTCCGACCCTGAGCTTGTTGTGCTGACGATACTTGCACCGCAGAAAGAGCTTACCGAGGATGAGAAGGAAGATGCTGCTGTGGAACTGATTGAGGCAGAGTCGAGATCCAAAGAGGCGCAGCTGGAAGACTTGAAACCCCTTTGAACAAAGCAAAGCAGTATGGAGCTTGATATGGCGCCGTCCTTATAGGACGGCGCTGTTTTGTTGCAGTGCATCGAAGCGCAGCCGTTTACGCTGGCAATAGATTATGTTACATTTGTCCGTAAAGGAGTGAAGCGAGCAATGAGGTGGATTGCAGGACTGGGGAATCCCGGTACCGCTTATCAAGGAACGCGGCATAATGTCGGTTTTATGGTAATTGACGAGCTGGCACGTCGGTGGGGCATCAATGTAACACAAAACAAGTGCAAAGCTTTAATCGGTGAAGGCAACGTACAGGGAACGAAGGTCGTCCTCATCAAGCCGATGACATATATGAACCTGTCGGGTGAGTCCGTGCGGTCGTTTCTTGATTATTTTAAAGCGGATCTGGCGGATGGCGTTATCGTTTATGATGATTTGGATACGGAGATCGGGAAGCTCCGGCTCCGGTACCAAGGCAGCGCGGGCGGGCATAACGGCATTAAGTCGCTTATACAGCATTTAGGTACACAGACGTTCGATCGTGTTCGAATGGGTATTTCGAGGCCGCAGCCGGGCATGAATATAGCTGATTATGTGCTTTCTTCGTTTCCGAAGAGCGAGCAGGAGCAATTGGCCGCAATGATTGCAGGGGCATGCGAAGCTATCGAATACCGGTTAAAGGCCCCTTTTGAAGAGACGATGGCAAAGTTTAACCGATGATCTGTTAGATTACGATAATGCGGGCATACTGAAGGGTATAACGACTCTTCAGGAGGCATACATATGGCTGTAAACTATATCTGCAGGCACTGCAGAACGTCAATTGGGTCCATAAGCGGGTCAGATGTTACGGAGCAGCAGCTCGGCTTCCATTTCTTGACCCCCGAAGAACGCAGCGATATAATAGCGTATAACCCAAACGGTGACGTTACGGTTAAAGTGGTTTGCGATTATTGCCGCGAGGCGATAGATGCGAATCCAGAACTGCATCTGGTGGCCAATCCGCTGCAGTGACGGAATGATAATAATGAGGGCCTTAGCGGATGGCTGAGGCTTCTTTTCAATGTACCGGGAGCGATCGTATCACTCTCCGATTGTGTATAGAAACGGGGTGTCGCAAAAGTTGAAAGCGTTAATCAAAGCTTTTGCCGCGGATACGGACGTTCAGTCCGTTATATCCGGTATTCGTAAAGGCATGCGCGAACAGATGATATCAGGTCTTGCCGGCTCTTCCAGACAAGTGCTCATTGCAGCATTGCAGGAGGATGTAGAGCGTCCGATGCTGGTAGTGACGCATAATATGTTCTCTGCGCAGAAGATTGCCGAGGATTTGCAGGAATGTCTTTCACCAGAAGATGTATTATTATATCCCGCGAATGAGCTGGTAGCTGCAGAAGCGGCGATCTCGAGTCCCGAGACGCTGGCGCAGCGCATGGATGTGCTGATTAAGCTGTCCAAAGGCTATCGCGGGATTGTTGTCGTGCCGTTCTCAGGGGTACGGCGTTATTTGCCGATAAGCGCTGTCATGGCGGAAGCGCAAATTCCAGTGCGTGTCGGCGACTCGCTTCCGCTAGAGTCTTTCTTGCGTCAGATGACGGCGCTTGGTTACACGCGTAATGATCGTGTAGAATTACGCGGCGAAATGAGTGTACGCGGCGGTATCGTTGACTTTTATCCATTAACGGCAACGCATGCGTATCGGATTGAGTGGTTTGGTGATGATATTGACTCGATACGTGCTTTCGACCCTGCAGATCAACGATCCTCCGATCGGATCGAATCGTTCGTTGTACCGCCATGCCAAGAAATGCTGGCCGATAGTCACCGAATGGAAATAGCGGCGAACCATGCGCAGCAGCTGCTGGAGAATCAGCTCGACAAAATGACCGACCGCACGGCGAAGGATCGTCTGCGCACGGAAATGGGCGGAGAACTGGAAAAGCTTCGCGAACATGTTTATTTTCCGGAAATATATAAATATATTTCGTTATTATATCCTGAGCGGCATACGATTCTTGATTATATGCCGGGCGATACGCTTCTCATACTAGATGAGCCAACCCGTTTAATAGAGACAGCGAAGCAGCTGGAGCGGGATGAGGCGGAATGGTCGATGCATTTGCTGCAGAACGGCAAGTCTCTGCCAGGGCTTTTGCTAGCGCGCGAGACGGACGAGATCTTACACCACCGTCCGTTTCCGACGCTGTTCTTGTCGTTGTTCCTGCGGCAAATTCCGCATTCGCAGCCGCAAAACATTTTGAATATGACGAGCCGCTCGATGCAAAACTTCCACGGACAAATGAACGTGCTAAAGGCAGAAATGGAACGTTGGCGAAAGACTGGAGCTACCGTCATGATGCTGGCCGGGAATGCGGAGCGGATGGAGCGGATGCGCCGCGTGCTGGATGATTACAGTATCGAGACGCCTATTCTGCTGGAAGGGAATCTGCAATCCGGCTTTGAGCTGCCATCATCTCATCTCGTTATTATTACGGAAGGCGAGATGTTCTCCCAGAAGCAGAGGAAAGCGCGGAGAATCGACAAGAAGGTCGACAATGCCGAACGTATTAAGAGCTATACAGAGCTTAAGGTCGGCGACTACGTTGTCCATCACAATCATGGAATCGGGAAATACGTAGGGATCGGCACGCTTGAAATTGCGGGCATTCATAAAGATTATTTGCATATCCTGTACGCCGGCGGCGATAAGCTGTCTGTTCCGATTGAGCAAGTGGACATGATTCAGAAGTATGTCGGATCGGAAGAGAGAGAGCCTAAAGTAAACAAGCTGGGCGGCAGTGAATGGACAAGAGCGAAGAGTAAGGTCAAAGCATCCGTACAAGACATCGCTGATGACTTAATCAAGCTGTACGCAGAGCGTCAAACTGCGCCCGGGTATGCATTCGGACAAGATACATCTTATCAGAATGAATTCGAGGCTATGTTCCCTTATGATGAGACGCGCGATCAGATGAGAGCGATTGAGGAAATCAAGAAGGATATGGAAAAGAGTCAACCTATGGACCGGCTCCTTTGCGGAGATGTTGGCTATGGCAAAACCGAGGTCGCTATTCGCGCTGCTTTCAAGGCGGCAATGGATAGCAAGCAGGTAGCCGTGCTGGTTCCGACGACGATTTTGGCGCAGCAGCACTATGAGACGTTCCGTGAGCGGTTTGCCGGTTATCCGATCAATGTCCAGGTGCTTAGCCGTTTCCGCTCGCGCAAGGAGCAGAATGAAACGATGAAAGGACTGAAGGCCGGAACGGTTGATGTTGTCATCGGAACGCACCGCCTGCTGTCGCAGGACATTATATTCAAATCTTTGGGGCTGCTCATTGTGGACGAGGAGCAGCGGTTTGGCGTGTCGCATAAGGAGAAGCTGAAGAAGCTGAAAACAAATGTGGACGTGCTGACGTTGACGGCAACGCCGATTCCGCGCACGCTTCATATGTCGATGCTCGGGGTGCGTGATTTGTCAGTTATTGAAACGCCGCCGGAGAACCGGTTTCCCGTTCAAACGTATGTGGTCGAATATAGCCCGGCCCTCGTCCGCGAGGCGATTGAGCGCGAGCTTGCCCGCGGCGGCCAGGTCTATTATTTATATAATCGCGTGCAAGGCATCTATCAGATGGCCGAGCAAATCAATGCGCTCGTGCCGGATGCTAGAGTAGCGGTTGGGCATGGGCAAATGTCGGAGCAGGAGCTGGAAAAGACGATTCTCGACTTCCTTGACGGCGAATCTGACGTTCTGGTCAGCACGAGCATTATCGAGACGGGCGTCGACATTCCGAATGTCAATACGCTAATTGTGCATGATGCGGATAAAATGGGACTTTCCCAGCTGTACCAGCTGCGCGGGCGCGTAGGCCGTTCTAACCGGATAGCTTATGCTTATTTCACCTATCAAAGGGATAAGGTGCTTACAGAGGTTGCGGAGAAACGTCTGCAATCGATCAAAGAGTTCACGGAGCTCGGCTCCGGCTTTAAAATTGCGATGCGCGATTTGTCTATTCGCGGAGCGGGAAATTTGCTTGGGGCTGAGCAGCACGGATTCATTGCCTCCGTTGGCTTCGACATGTATTCGCAAATGCTGGCCGATGAGATCGCCAAGCGGAAAGCGGAGATGAGCGGCGAAGAAGTGAAGGAAGAGAAGCCGATCAGCACGCTCATCGATGTCAGTATCGATGCTTATTTGCCTTCCGATTACATTTACGACAGCATTCAAAAAATTGAAATTTACAAAAAGGTCGCTGCAATCCGGACCTTTGAAGAGTCGGACGATGTGATCGACGAGCTTGTAGACCGCTTTGGCGATTTGCCGCAGGCGGTTAGCAATTTGCTTGCGGTTGCGAGACTCAAAGTATATGGCACTATGTACGGTATCGAGCAAATTAGCGGGAAGGGCGACGATCTTATCCTTCGCTTCGCTGCTGGCGAGAAACGCCGTATTGACCGGAAAAAGGTCGATCAGCTGTGCTTAAAGCTTGAGAACCGATTTAAGCAAGGCAGCGAGCAAGAACCGAATCCGAGCGTGCTTCTCCGGGGCAAGGGATTAAATATAGAGCAGAAGATCCATATGACGGAGCAATTTTTGCAAGCCTACAAGGACGTTCTTCTGTATAAGGAAGAATTGCAAAATGTGACACCATAGACAAGATTCGCATTCAGCGTCCCTTTTCTGATACAATACAATCAAGCTCATAAATTGAAAGGGGATTCAACATGTTACACAGTTCACGTAAATCGGCATGGCGCAGAGGCGCGCTGCTTGTCGTTGCAGCGGTGCTCGTCATGACGTTTATGGCAGCATGCGGTGCGAAAGAAGCAGAAAATGCGACGGAAATTGCAACGTATAAGGGCGGCAATGTAACGGATACAGAATTCGACAAGTATTTAGCCGTTTTCACGCTCATGCAGCCAACCTACGCACAAATTATAGAAATCCCGCAATTCAAAGAGCAGCTGCTTCAGCAATATATTTCGTATAAAATTTTAGGCAGCCAAGCATCTGAAGAGTCGGAGAAGAAGGCTAAAGAAGATGTAAAAGTACAAATGGAGCAATTTGAAGAAGCATTGAAAACGAACGCGGAATTAAAGGCTTCGCTTGATGAGAAGAAATTGAAAAACAAAGATATGGAAGAGTATTTGCTATTGACGTCCATCGTTGTGGCGCATATGAATTCCAAAGTAACAGAAGAAGAAATGAAAACCGAATATGAGACGAACGGCGCTGATTATGCGACGGTTACGGTACGTCACATTTTGGTAGCGACAACGACTACGGATGAAACAACGCAAGAGCAGAAAGAGCTTCGTACGCTTGAGGAAGCAATGAAACGCGCGAAGGAAGCGAAAGCAAAGCTTGAAACGGGCGGCGATTGGGCGGCGATCGCTAAGGAATACTCCGACGATCCTGGCTCTAAGGAAACAGGAGGCTTATATGCCGATAAGAAAGCCGGCGAGTGGGTTGAAGCATTCAAACAAGCTGCTTATAAGCAAGAGGTTGGCGTTATCGGCGATCCGGTAGAGACGGAATACGGCTACCATGTCATTCTCGTTGAGAAGCGTGATATCCCGGCCTATGATAAACTGAGCGAAACGGATAAGGAAGCGGTGAAAAGCGCGGTCGCTTATACCCACATGAACAAGTTCATGACGGATGAGATGCCGAAGCAAGAAATCGTAATCAAGCTGCCTGAGACGGAAACAACCGATGAGGAAGCTCCAGCTGGTGAGGAAACTCCTGCAAACGACGCTCCTGCTGGCGGGGAAACGCCGGCTACAGAAGCGCCAGCTAATGAGACGCCTGCAGCAAAATAAGTTTACGGACAAGCTGTACAGACCCTTTAACCATTCAGTGGTTAAGGGGTCTTTTTTCGTTCACGAATTACCTGCACATAAAAATGTGAAAATACTCATATAAGACAATATTGTGTTATATTCATGTAACTATATATAACATTAAAAAGGTGTTAAATGCGCATATTTGGTTAATATCCTGCAAAAAATTCTCCACATAAATATTTGATGTAAACTATATTGACATGATCTTAACGGCCACTCTATAATAAAAGCACGAACGTTGGGATTAGATTCCAACTGAACGTTCGGAAAAGAGAGATAACAAAACAGGAATTGGGGAGTGGAGAGATGAAAAAGAGGTTGTTTTATCAATTCAGCTTGTTACTGGTGGCATTGACCCTTGTATTGGCGGGTTGTGGCTCCAAGAATGAGCCAGCTTCCACGAAAGAAGAGACGCCGAAGGCAACGGAATCAGCGAATACGGGAGCAAGTACGGAGGGGGAAATTAAAGTTGGGATTCTGCACTCGCAGAGCGGCACGATGGCGATTAGTGAAGTGTCGGTTATCGATGCTGAATTGATGGCTATTGATGAAATTAATGCTGCCGGCGGCGTGATGGGTAAAAAAATCGTACCCGTTATCGAGGACGGGGCTTCGGATTGGCCGACTTTCGCGGAGAAGGCCCGCAAGCTGATCTCGGAGGACAAAGTCGCGACGGTATTCGGCGGATGGACATCTGCCAGCCGTAAAGCGATGAAGCCTGTATTCGAAGAGCTAAACGGATTGCTTTGGTACCCGGTACAATACGAAGGGCTTGAGTCTTCGCCGAACATCTTCTACACAGGCGCAACGACTAACCAGCAAATCGTGCCATCGGTTACGTGGCTCCTTGAAAACCGCGGCAAGAAATTTTACTTGCTTGGATCGGACTATGTATTCCCCCGCACCGCAAACCTCGTCATAAAAGAGCAGTTGAAAGCAGAAGGCGGCGAATTGGTCGGCGAAGAGTATACGCCGCTTGGCCACACCGACTATAGTACATTGATTAGCAAAATTAAAGAAGCAAAACCGGATGTCGTCTACAATACATTAAACGGCGACAGTAACGTAGCGTTCTTCAAGCAGCTCAAAGACGCAGGTATAACGGCAAAGGATATTACGACGCTGTCCGTATCGGTGGCTGAGGAAGAAATTCGCGGTATCGGCGTCGATGTGCTGGAAGGCCATTTGGCAGCATGGAACTACTACCAAACGACGGATACGCCAGCAAACAAAACGTTCGTTGAAAATTACAAAAAGAAATATGGCGCTGAACGCGTAACGGCTGATCCAATCGAAGCTGGTTACACGGCTGTATACTTATGGGCAGCAGCGGTTGAGAAGGCTGGCTCTACGGAAGTAGACAAGGTGAAGGAAGCGGCCAAAGAGCTGGAGTGGGATGCTCCGGAGGGTAAAGTGAAAATCGATGGTGCAACACAGCACATATACAAAACCGTTCGGATCGGGGAAGTCCAGGCAGACGGCCAATTCAAGGAAATGTGGAACTCGGGCGAAGCGGTTAAGCCGGATCCATACTTGAAGGGATATGACTGGGCGGCTAGCATTCAACCGACAGAATAATCGCTATGCGGGTTAGTATCTAATACGCAGCAATACATGGGGGAGTATTCGGGTAGCTTCGAATGCTTCCCTTCTGTTTTATTGAAAGGAGCGGTCTTATGGAAGTATATTTGCTGCAGCTATTCAATGGTTTAAGTATCAGCTCGATTTTATTGCTCGTTGCCTTAGGTCTGGCCATAACGTTTGGCTTGATGAAGGTTATTAATATGGCGCATGGCGAGCTCATAATGATTGGCGCCTACTCGACCTATTTGACGCAAAATTTGTTTAACGATTATTTGCCGGAATCGATGTTCGATTTGTATTTTGTACTCGCGGTTCCGGCCAGCTTCGCTATTGGTTTTATATTCGGCCTTATTCTTGAGATGTCTCTCATCCGTTTTCTCTATGGACGGCCGCTGGACAGCTTGCTTGCTACTTGGGGTGTGGGTCTTGTGCTGCAGCAGCTTGCAAGGTCGATCTTCGGCGCGCCTAACGTTGCGGTGACCAGTCCTTCGTGGTTAGACGGGGGCATGAAAATCATGGATGGCACGCTGCTCCCGTACAAACGGCTGTTTATTATAGCGCTCGTTATCGCTTGCTTGGTTGCCATGTACTTCTACATTTACCGCAGCCATGAGGGCAGAAGAATGCGTGCCGTTATGCAAAACCGCGACATGGCGGCATGTCTTGGCGTATCCACGCGGCGTGTCGATGCGATGACGTTCGCGATTGGCTCCGGCATTGCGGGTATCGCAGGCTGTGCTTTGACGCTGCTTGGCCCGATTGGTCCTTCACTGGGCACTTACTATATCGTTGATGCGTTTATGGTGGTTGTTCTTGGCGGTGTTGGAAAGCTCGTCGGAACGGTGCTTGGCGCGACAGGTATAGGCATGTTCAATACGTTATTCGAATACTGGACGAATGCGTCGCTTGGCAAGGTGCTTGTGTTTGTATGTATTGTTGCATTTTTACAGTGGAAGCCTATGGGGCTCGTTGCGATGCGTACACGCTCGCTTGATTAAGAGGATGATTTTTCCTCAACATTTTTAGAAATATAAGAATTTATAAGTTTCACATTTATAAATAAGCTTATATTTCACCGCGAAACGAGCTTTTGCCGTCAAGGACGGCGACAGCCGTTTACGCTTGTGAAAGGTGGTCTGCGCATGCGATTGCAAAAGTTAACTCCTCAGCGGCTATGGATATTGCTCGGTTATACCGCGGCAGCGGCTGCGTTATTCTCGGCGCCGCTCTTTGTAAGTGACTTTCGGCTTAATTTGCTGGCGAAATTTCTAGCCTTTGCTATAGTGGCGTTGGGGCTTGATCTTATATGGGGCTACACCGGTATATTGAGCTTGGGTCACGGTATTTTCTTTGGACTTGGCGCATACGCCATGGCGATGTATTTGAAGCTGGAGGCCAGCGGCGGGAAGCCGCCTGATTTTATGGGATGGAGCGGGCTCAAGGAGCTGCCGTTGTTTTGGCTACCATTTCAAAATTTCGGATTTGCGATCGTGATGGGGATCGCTATTCCGGCTCTGCTTGCGCTTGTGCTCGGTTACTTCACGTTCCGGAATCGGATTCGCGGCGTATATTTTACGATTTTGACGCAAGCGCTCGTTATTATTACGACTACGCTGCTAGTTGGCCAGCAGGCTTTCACAGGCGGAACGAACGGCATAACGGGATATTCGACTCTGCTGGGTTTTTCATTAGGTTCTCCGGATACGAAGCGCGCGCTCTATTTGATTACAGTTGCAGTTCTAATCTCCATATTCGTATTGTGCCGCTTCGTCATTGGCAGCCGCTTCGGTAAGGTGCTTCGCGCTATTCGGGACGGGGAGAACCGTGTTCGCTTTATCGGGTACAATCCGGCCACCTATCAAATGGTTGTGTTCACGCTATCGGCGGCAATTGCCGGACTGGCCGGCATGCTGTTTGTTCTCCATGTCGGAATTATTTCCCCTTCCATGCTCGGAATTGTGCCTTCTATCGAAATGGTGCTGTGGGTAGCAATCGGTGGACGCGGAACGCTCATTGGAGCCGCGCTGGGAGCTATTCTAATGAACTGGGCGAAGAGTGAGTTCAGTACGGCTTATCCGGAAGGCTGGCTGTTCTTTATGGGAGCTTTATTCGTTGTAGTCGTTGTGTTTATGCCGAAAGGCGTTGCCGGATTGGTTGGTCAGCTGAAATTCCGCAGAAAGAGGAGGGAGCCGGAGAATGAAAGAGTCCGCAATCCTGCAGTGTGACGATGTGACGGTGGAGTTCGACGGGTTTAAGGCGGTTCAAGGGATGAATTTGAAGCTGGAGAAGGGTGAGCTTCGTTTTCTCATCGGTCCGAACGGGGCAGGCAAAACGACGATGCTTGATGTTATTTGCGGCAAAGTAAAGCCTTCGGCGGGGCGGGTAACTTTTGACGGTAGGGTGGATATAACGAGAAAGAAGGAGCACCAAATCGCTGAGCTCGGCATTGGACGCAAGTTTCAAGCGCCTTCGATATTCCCTTCAATGACCGTGGCTGAAAACTTGGAAATTTCAATGCGTCAGAAGCGTACCGTATTTGCGACGTTATTTGCAAAAATGGCCGCAGAAGAGCGCGAGAGGATCGGGCATCAGCTAACGATGATCGGCTTGCAGGATAAAGCGGGGCGGCGGGCCGGCGGATTGTCGCATGGCGAGAAGCAATGGCTCGAAATCGGCATGATGCTGCTGCAGGAGCCTGAAATATTGCTGCTCGATGAGCCTGTAGCCGGAATGACGGACAAGGAAACGGATAAGACGGGCGAGCTTCTGCATCAAATTGCCCGCAAACGTTCGATAGTTGTTGTCGAGCATGATATGGAGTTTGTTCGCAATTTTGCGAGCAAAGTGACGGTTATGCATGAGGGCAGGCTGCTTAAGGAAGGCTCGATGGATGAGGTGCAGCGCGACGACCGGGTTGCGGAAGTGTATTTGGGGAAAAGGCGGGATGCCGATGTTAGCCGTTCAACAGCTTGAGGCGGGATATGGGGAAAGTGTTATTTTGCGGGATGTATCGCTAAAGGTGAAGCCTGGGCAGGTTGTATGCCTGCTTGGGCGCAATGGCGTCGGTAAGACGACGCTGATGAAGAGCGTTATGGGATTGCTGAAGGCCCGGGGCGGTTCCGTTTCTTATAACGGAGCTGATCTGACGAAGAAGGCGCCTGGATTGCGGGCGAAAAGCGGAATTGGTTACGTGCCGCAAGGGCGCGAGATTTTTGCCCAGCTGTCGGTGTATGAGAACCTGCTGCTTGGGCTGGAGGCTTCCCGCGAGAAGCTTAATGCGGTTCCTGAAGAGGCAATAGCAAAATTTCCGGTTCTGCCAACGATGTATGCGCGCCGCGGCGGCGATCTGAGCGGCGGACAGCAGCAGCAGCTTGCGTTCGCGCGGGCGCTTGCTTCGAGACCGGAGGTGCTGCTGCTCGATGAGCCTTGCGAAGGTATTCAGCCTTCCATCGTAGACGATATACGCGACGTCATTCGTTCGATTAAGGCCGATGGCAAGACGGCGATTTTGCTCGTGGAGCAAAGCCTCGACTTTGTGAAGAGCGTGGGCGATTATTTCTACGTGCTGGAGAAGGGCGCAATCGCCTGGGAAGGCGGCCTGGAGTCGCTCGACGATGAGGTCGTCCGCAAATATTTGACGGTGTGAAGAGGGAGGGTCATCGCTATTCGAGCTGGCGTGGCCGTTTGTGCTATCGTGTGAGAGAAAGGGTCGACCGAAACCATTCGGTCGACCCTTGGTCGCTACGTTATGATGGTGCCTAAGCTGGAGGTTTTCCCGTTAAGTCTCCTTTTAGAAAAATAGAAACCCGTATGGTAAGGTGCTATACCTTGTCGATGTCAAAGTTAACCGATAAATTGGGGTAAGCCGCAGTTATTTCTGCTACTCGTTCCGCTAGCGTGCTCTGATTGAAAGCTGAGCTGAAAATTTCTTTATCCGGCAAGAAGGTGACGCTTGTTCCGGTTTCCTTCGTAACACCTACGGTCAATAAACTGGTTTGTGGAATACCGTGCTTATAGTCTTGTCGAAAAACCTTTCCTTCCCGGCGCACCTCGACGCTTAACCTTTGCGAAAGGGCGTTAACAACAGCGATAGTAATGCCTTTCTCGCCACCCGGAGCAAAGAAGGCGGAGCCTGACCAGTCATGGCCGATCTCGGTAAAGACAGTTTGAACTCTTGTTTTAGTCGTCCCGGGAAGCGCTTGAACCGGAATTCCTCTGCCGTTATCGGATACGGTTATACTGCCGTCGTGATGCAGGAAGATGCTCACTTCACTGCAAAACCCTGCTTTATGCTCGAGAATTGTATTCTCGACTACTGCCAGCAAGAGGTGCTGGGGGTCGAATGGATATTTGGATTCGCCTAGATATGCGCTGGCGTTGTTTCTCGTTTCCGCAAGCTCCATATAGTCGCTTGTATCAAGTAAATCGGAAGTCGCAGCTAACAATAAGAGCAGTGGAAGCGAACGATGTGAAGGGAGAGAGTAGCTGCCTCCCCGTTCTTCTTGCACAAGTAAGTCGGCGCTGGCCAACGCTTTAATATGGTGGTAAAGCTGACCGGTCGTGCCCATATTTAGACGTTCGACGAGCTCAGCCCCGGTAAGAGGCTGCTTCAGCACCAATCTTAAAATATCGAGGCGCTGCGGATGACCGAGGGCGGCGAGTACTTTTGCAGCCTTATCGCCGTCCAGCTCCAATAATTGATTGACAGGCCTCTCTTGGGGCTCCCATCTGTAGTGGCTATTTTCTCCACGATATTGACCGGAATAAAATACGCTGCCTGTCTCCGTCTCTATGTGTTTCTCAATTGCTGCTGCACCAATCTCGTTATTTTTCATATAGGCTGACTTTGGAGCTGGGGCGTTGCGGAATTGGCTGACGAGTTGTTTGATGTCGCTGATCTGAGCTTTCAATTCGTCGATCTCTGCTCCGTAATCTCTGGACATTGTCAAATCGATCACCTCATTAAATTATTTAAATACGTAATTACGTAATAAAATAATATCATAGTGAACATTGTTTGTAAATATTATACAGTCAAAAAAGAGCTTCTCCAGCTTTAAGAAGCGGAGAAGCTCTTGCGCATGTTCTTCTAATGTTAATGCACCTGACATAAGTATACGCAGGGTTTTTCATCCTGCCCTCTACTTATACTTCCCTAACTCTTTTTAGATCCAACGTTATTCTGGTTTCTTTTTCCTCCGCCTGCCCTGCACGTTTAATGAAGAAAGAAAGCAGCAGACCGACAATTCCGATTCCAATAATGAAGCAGCTTTCTCTGCTGTTCCATTTACATAGCTTGACGGAATGAATGCGGTGTTTGATAATAAGGAAAAAGCGGGGAGTTAGAAAACATGACATAATATGTTAGGAGTTGAATTCCTTTGCATATTCCTGATGGATTTCTTGATGCAAAAACATGGATAACGACAACTGCTGTTGGCGCGGCTGCCGTCTCCTACAGCCTTAAAAAAACAAAGCTCGCGATTTCATCGAAGCAGGTGCCAATGGTGGCGCTGATCGGATCGTTCGTATTTGCCGCACAAATGCTGAACTTTCCGATTGCAGGAGCGACGTCGGGACATTTTCTCGGCGGGACGCTGACCTCGATTTTGTTTGGCCCTTGGATCGGTTCGATCGTTATGGCGGCTGTCCTTATTATTCAGGCACTAATCTTTCAAGATGGAGGCATTACTGTTCTTGGAGCTAACATTTTATGTACCGGATTTATCGGCTGCTTCGTCGGCTATGGCGTTTACCGGGCAGGGATGAGGCTGCTTGCAGGAAAAGGACGCCTATTGATAACCTTCTTGGCGGCGTGGCTTTCTATCGTCGCTGCTTCCGCGGGTGTGGCGCTGCTGCTTGCATGGTCCGGTACTTTCGAGCTGGGAACGGCGCTTAAGGCGATGATTGGCTGGCATATGCTTATTGGACTCGGTGAGGGACTCATCACTACACTTGTTGCCGGCTATCTGCTTGAACGCAATACTCCGCTTATTAGAGGGGTGACAACGCCATGAAAGAGGTACGTTTAACAACTCGTAAATGGAAATGGATCGGACTTCTTGTCATAACGTTTGTAGCGGCTGGTTTGCTGTCGCCCTGGGCTTCGTCGCATCCGGACGGTCTTGAACGCGTAGCGGAGGATCACGGCTTCCTGCAGCAAGCAAGCACGGTTCATGAATGGGCCCCTATCCCGGACTACGAATTGGCAGGTATACCTTTGACCGTCTTGCGGGTTGGTCTGGCTGGCGTGATTGGCTCGGTCATTATGATTGCAATTCTGTGGGGAGCGTTACGGAGCTTTACAAGGATAAGGAGGGAAGACGATGCTGGGACCAATCATGGAGAAGAAGGATGAGCTTCACATAAACCAATCAGTAGGGCAGCCTTCCTTGCAAAAAGCAAAGTATCGTCTCCTAACGGTGCTGGGCATACTCGTTACGGTGATGTTTTTCCGACATCCTGCAGCTCTCTCGGGGGCGGCAGGATGTTTTCTGTTTATCCTCCTTTGGACGGGCGTTTCGCTTAAAATCATTGTAAGAAGAATGCTGCTCATCGTACCTTTTGGGCTTGGCGCAATCCTGTTTATTCCTTTTCAAATGAACGGAGAACCGCAGTTCACGCTGCTGGGATATACTGCGACCGCTGAGGGAATCCGGCATGCAGAGGTTATTTTGCTTAAAATTGTTAGTGCAAACTTACTGATTACCTATTTGCTCTCCGTAACACCGCTGTTTATATTGATTAAAAGCTTACGGGCAATCGGTATGCCGGCGATATTAATCGAAATTATAAGTTTGATGATGCGTTATTTTTATTTATTGAAGGAAGAGGCGCAAAGCATGGTCAAAGCACAGCGTTCGCGCGGACTTCGGCTGGATGGCTGGCTATGGAGCGGCAGAGCGTACAAACGGTTTGGCGAGCTGCTTGGCGTACTGTTTCTTCGCGCATTAGGACGCAGCGAGCGAATATACCGGTCGATCACTGCGCGAGGCGGCTTTGGCGATGGTCGGAACGTTATCAATTTTGATGCAAGCAAAAGGGGAAATCGGGGAATGATGGAGAAGAATGAGCGGTGCGCGGCCATTGATGTGCGGCATGCAGCCTATCGCTACGGGAGCACGCCCGCATTAATCGATGTCAGCTTTCAGGTGGAGCAGGGCGCTAAGGTTGTACTGATGGGGCCGAATGGCGCAGGAAAGTCAACGCTCATTTCACTACTTAACGGTATCGAGAAGCCTGAACAGGGCGAGGTGTATATGCTTGGCGAGCTCATGACCGAGCAATCGGGCAAGCTTATGAGAAGCCGCATCGGTGTCGTATACCAAGATCCGGATGATCAAATTTTCTCAACCTCCGTGGAGGAGGATGTTGCCTTCGGCCCAAGCAACCTGGGATTAAGCGAGGATGAGGTGCGGCGCCGCGTCGATAGAGCGCTTCGAGCGGTCAACATGAGCGGGCTGCGCGGACGTTCGCCTTTTGAGCTAAGCTATGGTCAAAAGCGGCGAGTGGCGATTGCCGGCGTGCTGGCAATGGAGCCTGAAGTTATCATTTTGGACGAGCCGATGGCCTTTCTTGACCCGAAAAGCCGCGACGACCTGCAGACACTGCTCGAATCGCTACATCAAGCAGGAATAACGCTAATCGTAGCGACTCATGATGTCGATTTTGCCGCTGAATGGGCTAGCCAGGTGCTTCTGCTGAAGGATGGAAGGCTGCTTGCATCAGGCGGGGTTGATCTGTTGTTCGATGATGAGCTGCTCATGGAAGCCGATTTGCATTTGCCGCGTCTCGCCCGTCCATTCCGTTTGCTGGACGGGGCTGGCAGCTATAAGCCAAAAACGGTTCGGGAGGCGGCGCAGCACATATGGAAGCTCATAAGGAAGAACCCGTCTGTTCAGGAGTTCGGGGAGAAGGATGAGACTGCGGTAACGCGCGATCAGCAGTAACAGTACTTTTTTTATGAGAGAAATGGGACGTTTGGCTGGATCTGTAATGCGTGTATAAGAATCTGGGAGCGGATGAATACTATGGTCAGATTCAAAATCTTTGAAGGATCTTTCCTCTTCGTTATAAACAAGCTTCAAGAATCCAGTCGATTCAAAATCCTCTAGGAAAGCGGGGCAACAAGAAATGAAAGCAACTGGAATTGTACGTCGCATCGATGATCTCGGGCGGGTAGTGATTCCGAAGGAGATCCGCCGTACACTGCGTATTCGCGAGGGTGACCCTCTAGAAATATTTGTAGATCGTGATGGCGAAGTTATTTTGAAGAAATATTCTCCTATCGGCGAGCTTGGCGATTTTGCAAAGGAATATGCGGAATCGTTATATGAGGGCACAAACCATGTTACATTGATAACGGACCGGGATACCATAATCGCGGTAGCCGGTGCTTCCAAGAAGGAGCTGCTTGACAAGCAAGTAGGCGCCGTTCTGGAAGGCTGTATGGAAAACCGTAAAACGTTATCCGAATTGAACGGCGGATCATTCGAGATTGTGAAAGACGTGCAAGAGACATACAGCTCTTTTGTCGCTGCTCCAATTATTGCAGGTGGAGATCCGATCGGCACAGTCGTATTGCTAAGCAAGGATGAATCAGTGAAAATGGCGCAAATGGAAACAAAGATGGCGGAGACGGCAGCGGGCTTTTTAGCGAAGCAAATGGAGCAATAGAGAGTAGAGCAATTGAAAAGCGAATACGGAAACAGAACAGCTTCTTTGATCGAGAGTAATCTTGATCAAAGAAGCTTTTTCAAGGTTAACGATTGTGAGGTATAATGAATACCAACAGAAATCGATGGATAGGCAGGAGCGTGACGGTATGAACCGCAAACCTGCTCGTGGTCGGCCAGCTGTGCCGTCTGAGCTTGAGCTCGGGATGCAAGTGAGTGAGCTGCCGAATGAAGGACGGGCTGGGCAGCGGCCGAGACGGCTGTTAATGAATGGCGTTGTGGTTATGGCGGGTGCGGCTCTGCTCTCCAAACTAATCGGCGTATTTCAAAAAATTCCGCTGCAAAATATGGCCGGCGATCGGGTATTTGGCATTTATAACGCGGTATATCCGTTTTATCAATTGGCGGCTGTGCTTGCGACGGCAGGGCTGCCGACAGCAGTGTCGCTGTTAATTGCTGAACGGCTTCGCAAGGATAAGGACACTGAGGGCGTTCGGCGAACGCTGTATGCTGCTTTGTTGCTGCTTGGGATAACGGGTATCGCAGCTTTTGGCTGGATGTGGATAGGATCTGACCAGGTGTCGCGCTGGATCGGCGACTCGGAGACGGCCAGCGCTATCCGAGCTGTGTCGGTTGCGCTGCTGCTTGCGCCGGTCGTAGCCGCTTTGCGCGGATATGCCCAGGGTTTGGGGCAAATGACGCTGTCGGCCGCTTCGCAGGTTATCGAGCAAATGATACGCGTAGCCATTATGCTATTTGTTCTTGCGATGAGCTGGTCAGCCGGCTGGGCGGACGCGTCGGTTGCCGCCGGTGTAATGAGCGGCTCGGCCTTCGGCGCGAGTGCTTCACTGATTGTTTTGGCTGTTTATTTTTGGCGTAAGCGGCGGCGCGAACGACTTGTGCGCGCTCCTGGTGCTGTAAGGGCCGAACTGAAGAAGCTTGCTGCAATTGCGCTGCCTGTTGCATTAGGAGCGGTTGTCGTTCCCGCGATTGGAGTCGTGGATGCTTTTACGGTGCCGCGGCTGCTGCGTGACGGGGGATTGTCCGAAGCGGAAGCGATGGCGATGTTCGGCATTTACAGCCGTGCGCAGCCTCTGGTGCAGCTGGTCGTGATGGTTGCGGGCGCGGCAGCCGCTGCGCTGGTGCCCGGACTGGCGCTCGCCCGCATGCGCGGAGCCTATGGGCAGCTGCGGGTTCAGCTGTCGGTTGCCGAGCGTGCAGCCTGGGCGATTGGGGCGGCTGCAAGTATCGGCTTGGTGCTGCTGGCGGAGCCAATCAATGTGATGCTGTATGCCGATGCAAAGGGCACGGCAGCTTTTGCTTTGGTGGGCTGCACCGCGCTGGCGGGCAGCGTCAATGCGGTTACGGCGCCAGTGCTGCAGGGGCTTGGCGCAGTGCGGACTCCTGCGGTGCTGCTGCTTATTGCAGCGCTGCTCAAAGGTGCGCTTAACGCTGTGCTAGTGCCCTCGTACGGAGTCGAGGGTGCTGCGGTCGCCGGCGTTGCTGCGCTTAGCACGGCCGCAGTGCTGGGCGCGGTCGCGGTGCGCCGGACTGCGGCATCAGCAGGAGCGTCGCTTGACGCAGGCTGGGCAGCGGCTGGCCCGTCGAGACGGGCGGAGCGGGTGCCGATGCGAGAGCGGGGGCAAAGGAGCGAGTTGGTGAGTGGGCGGAGGCTGGGTGAGCATGGGAACGGGTCGGTGAGAGAGCGGGCGCTGGGTGAGCATGGGAGCGGGTCGGTGAGAGAGCGGGCGCAAGGGAGAGAGAGAAGGCCGGCGCTTGGGCGCGCGGCCGCAGGTACAGCCCTTGCGCTCGCGGTGATGGCCGCAGCGCTTATTGTCGCCGAGCGAGCGCTGGGCGCCGCGCTTGGCGGGCTGCTGCCGCCGCGGGCGGCAGCGGCTGCGCTTGCGCTGACGGGCGTTGCCGTCGGCGCTTGCGCCTTTGGCGCCGCGGCACTGCGCGGCGGCGCCATTAGCGCGCGCGAATTGCGCGCGTTGCCGGGCGGCGGCGTATTGGCCGCCCGGCTGCGGCGCTGGCGGCTTATTCCGCCAGCGGAGCAGGAGGAATAATGCTGCTCTCGACGCGATTAAACCGTTGACTCGCACGCGCAGGAACATGGAGATAAAGCTAAAAATTAGCACTATTTCCTCTAAACTAAACCCGAATGGCATAATTAGAGT
>JBNJJW010000041.1:0-36298 GCA_051750645.1 Bacillota bacterium
GTCAACCGTGTGTGTTTCAGCGGCGACTTTGATAATATATCACGTTCGCCTATATGATTGCAAGTACTTTTTTTATAAAACCATTTAAAAGTTTCTGAGGCCCATTATATCCTACTCTCCTCTATTAAATAGCAGCTTTACTATAGAAGAAAGACATTTTAATTATGAAATACGTTAAATTGCTTAGAAAGAAATTTGATAAAGTAGAGTTGATAAAACCACAAAAAAAACCGCCAGGCTAATTCGGCCCGGCGGTCTCATTATTTAAAAACTTACTCGGCAGAACGCTGCTCTCTCATATGAGGGAACAACAGCACATCGCGGATCGACGGCGCATCTGTAAGCAGCATAACCAGACGGTCGATGCCGATACCGAGTCCGCCGGTTGGCGGCATGCCGTACTCGAGTGCGCGGATGAAGTCTTCATCCATCTCGTGCGCTTCATCGTTTCCATGCTCGCGTTCAACAAGCTGCGACTCAAACCGTTCGCGCTGATCGATCGGATCGTTCAGCTCGGTAAAGGCATTCGCATGCTCACGCGCTACGATAAACAGCTCGAACCGGTCGGTGAAGCGTGGATCAGCTTCACTTTTCTTCGCAAGCGGCGAAATGGCGACAGGATGGCCTGTAACGAATGTCGGCTGAATCAGGGTATGCTCCCCGAATTGCTCGAAGAATGCGTTCACGATATGTCCGAATGTCATATGCGGATCGACTGCAACCTTGTGTTCCTTCGCCAAACGGTGTGCTTCCTCATCGCTCATCTGAACGCTGAAGTCAACGCCAGTCGTTTCTTTGACGAGCTCGACCATCGAGACGCGACGCCATTGCGGGGTCAGGTCTACTTCTTGGCCTTGATACATAATTTTTGTTGTGCCGAGCACTTCTTGCGCGATATGCGCAATGACATTTTCGGTCAACGCCATAATATCCTTGTAGTCGGCATAAGCCTCGTACAATTCTATCATCGTAAATTCAGGATTGTGACGAGTCGAAATACCTTCATTCCGGTAAACGCGTCCAATCTCATAAACTTTCTCTAGTCCGCCAACAATAAGGCGCTTCAAATGAAGCTCGATCGCTATCCGCATGTACAACTGCATGTCGAGCGCATTATGATGCGTTTCGAACGGGCGCGCTGCCGCACCGCCTGCAATAGAATGCAGCGTCGGCGTTTCTACTTCCAGATAACCGCGCGAATCTAAGTAGCGACGCATGGATTGGATGATTTTGGAACGCATGATGAACGTTTGCTGTACGTCCGGATTAACAATCAGGTCAACATAGCGTTGACGGTAACGAAGCTCAACATCCTTGAGGCCATGATATTTATCCGGCAAAGGAAGCAAGGATTTCGTCAACACTTCGATATCGAGCGCTTTGACCGATACTTCACCTGTATTCGTTTTGAACACAACGCCGTGCACCCCGATAATATCACCGATATCGAGCAAGTCAAACGCAGCGAACTTGTGCTCCTCAACGGTATCCTTGCGTACATAAATTTGAATTTTGCCGCTTAAGTCTTGAACATGGGCAAAGCCTGCTTTGCCCATTCCGCGCTTCTGCATAATACGGCCGGCGATGCTTACCTTAACTCCTTGCGCTTCCAACTCTTCTTTGCTCGGCGCTTCATAGGCATCTACAATATCTTTAGCATTATGAGTACGCTCGAATTTACGCCCGAATGGATCGACGCCTAGTCCGCGAAGCTCGTCCAGCTTGTCTCTGCGAATTTGCAAAAGCTCGCTTAGCTCCTGCTCGTTGTTCTCATGTTCCACTTCTTTCATCTCCTTGACCGTTCGGCAAGCGTAAACGGATGTAGCCGTATTCTGGCGGCTAAATCTCGTTTCGCGGTGAAATATAAGCAATGTATAAGGTTGTAATGTATACGTTTCTTATATTTTAAACGTTCAAAAAGCTTCCTACAAGGAAGCTTTCCGATCCGCACTTAGCAAACCTTATTTTTTAATATCGAGAATTTTGTATTGAATGATGCCGACTGGTACGCTCACTTCAACGACTGTGCCCTTTTTCTTGCCCAATATCGCTTTACCAACCGGACTCTCGTTCGAAATTTTATTTTGCAGCGGATCCGATTCGGCTGTTCCGACAATGGAATATTCCATCGTGTCGCCGTACTCCAAATCTTCTACCGTTACGATCGATCCAATGCTTACCGTGTCGATATCAATATCATCATTATTTATAATACGCGCGTTGCGCAGCATTTTCTCAAGGGTAATAATACGTCCTTCAATAAAGGCTTGCTCGTTCTTCGCGTCCTCGTACTCCGAGTTTTCACTGATATCACCATAGCCGATTGCTACTTTAATACGCTCCGCTACTTCACGACGCTTGACCGACTTCAGGTTCTCCAATTCATCTTCGAGCTTTCTAAGCCCTTCTTGAGTCAGAATGATTTGCTTATCGTTCATCTTTCCGATTCTCCTGTCGTGTGACTAATTTTCATACCTTGTATGAATTCACTGATACCTAATATATTACGCTTCGCAACCATCATACCTGAGGTTGTTAAAAGCGTGCTTGTGAAGTACTCGCTAGATTATATTGCACGATTATATTTCAAAATTACCCTGAATGTCAATCAACACCAGCTGAACCAGTGAAACCGTTTTATTCGCGCTGCGCGTAACATAAGCCGCATGCAAGCGGCTTATGTCGAACACTGTCGGATAATCTAATTCATTGCATATCCGGCCTATTTTGTAACTAGTGTATAAACTCTTCAGCTGCGCCATCGCTTGACGATGCGGCCTTCGGGTGGATATCCGCTTCCTCTTCGAGCGATGTAATGTAATTTTCCAAGATGGCAACCATCCTGTCGCGTCCGGTCTCTTCCATAATAACGTCCTTCACTCTTGCACCGCCCGGCAGACCTTTCAGGTACCATGCCAAGTGCTTACGCATCTCGCGAACGGCAACCGCCTCATTCTTCAGCGCCACTAAACGGTCCAGATGCAAAATGGCAACCTCCATTTTCTCGCGCGGGGACGGATCGCTTAGCAATTCGCCGTTCGTCAAATATTGAATGGTACGATACAGCATCCACGGATTGCCGAGAGCTCCGCGTCCAATCATGACGCCGTCGCAGCCTGTATGCTCGAGCAGCCGCTTCGCATCTTCCGGCGAGAATACATCGCCATTCCCAATTACGGGAATAGATACCGCTTGTTTAACATCCCTTATAATGTCCCAATTAGCCTTGCCCGTATACAGCTGCTCACGCGTACGACCGTGTACGCTGACCGCTTTGCCGCCTGCCCGCTCTACCGCCCGTGCATTTTCAACGGCATAAATGTGCTCGTCATCCCAGCCAATACGCATTTTCACCGTAACCGGCTTCTGAACGGCATCAACTACCGACGATACCATCTCATAAATTTTGTTTGGATCGAGCAGCCAACGGGCTCCGGCATCGCACTTCGTTACTTTTGGAACCGGACAGCCCATATTTATATCGATAATGTCCGCATTCGTCTGCTGATCGACAACTTTAGCCGCTTCAACTAGCGATTCCTTGTCACCGCCGAAAATTTGAAGGCTAAGGGGCTTCTCCCGCTCATCGACGTACAACATCTCCAGCGTCCGCTTGTTACCGTGTAAAATAGCCTTGTCGCTTACCATTTCCGCGCATACAAGACCCGTTCCGAATTCTTTGGCGATTAATCGAAAAGCAGGGTTGCACACGCCTGCCATCGGCGCCAGCACCACTCTGTTCTTCATCTCGATGTCTCCGATTTTCAGCATGTCGCTCCTTGCTCCTCTTTAAAAGTTTTGTGATACAAGCGTAAACGGCTGTCGCTACGCACGAACCGCTGGCTGTGTGAATGAACAGCTCGGTTCTGTGCCATCCTTAGCGGCAAAAACTCGTTTCGCGGTGAAATATAAGCTTATTTATAAGTGTAAAACATATAAATTCTTATATTTTAAAATCCCGCTCCGCAAACATTATTTACTCACGGTCATCGGACATTAATTCTTCATAGCTGATCCCTAACGTTTTGGCAATATGACCTAAAAGCTTAGGGTCAGTCTTTCTCGTTCCGCGCTCGAGTGAGCCCAGAACGGCCACCGATACGCCCAGCTCCTTGGCCAGCTCCTGCTGAGTGTAGCCCTTTAATTTTCGAAAGGCTCTGACGCGCTGCGCCAATTGATTGTTTTCCATAACGTGATGCCTTCCTTTCCATCCTGAAGCGCCGCCTCGGACGCTGCCTTTACTTGATCCTGCAGCGGATGCGATTGTTCCATAACATCATGCAGCGGCACAAGCACAAACGACCGCTCCATCATACGCGGATGCGGCAATGTCAGCTCCTCTTGATCCATTATGACATTATGATATAGCAGAAGATCAAGGTCAATGGTTCTCGGTCCCCAACGTATTTGTCGAACCCGCCCTAACTGCTGCTCGAACCCGAGCAGCTGGCGCAGCAAGAGTAAGGGCGGCAGTTCCGTGCGCACTGCGAGTGCCATATTGAGAAAAGCGGGCTGATCTGTATAACCTACCGGGTCGGTTTCATAAATGCCTGACACTCTGGCAACTTGAATGTGCTCGTGCGCATCGATGAGATCGATCGCTTCCTGCAGCAACTGTTCGCGGTTGCCCATGTTAGAGCCTAATGCAATATAAGCTTCCACCCGTGCGCCGTCACGCGGGAATTGTTCGTCCATCAGCATCCCGCTTTCTACGCAGCTCTACCGTTACCCCGTCAAAGTGGATGTCGAACGGCGGGTGCGGCTTCGTTACTCGAACCGTCACTTCATTTATCATAGTATAAGCTTCCAATACACTCGATGCAATGTGACCCGTTAAAGCTTCAATTAACTTAAACGGCGGGCCTTCAACGATCGATTTCGTGAAAGCATGTATTTCTGCGTAATTGACCGTATAGCTCAAATCATCGGTCTGCGATGCTTGCTCCAAATCCATACGCAGCTCAAGGTCTACGTAGAACTGCTGACCGAGCTTATTTTCTTCGGGGAACACGCCGTGGTAGCCGTAAAACCTCATCCCTTTGACGATCATTTTGTCCAATCCAGTCACTCTCCTACGATATAACAAGTGTAATCTGCTATCTCAAGCCAAGCGGAAACGGCTGTCGCCATCCTTGGCGGCAAAAGCTCGTTTCGCGGTGAAATATAAGCTTATTTATAACTGTGAAACTTATAAATTCTTATATTTGTAAAAAGCTGAAGCCGCCCCAGGCGGCGTGGCTTATGCTGAGCTGCAATTTAGCTGCGTCCGTGATAAAGGATAGCGTCAGTCATTAGCGCCGTCCGCTTGATGGCGCGCACATCATGCACGCGCACGATTTGGCAGCCGTGCGCGATGCCGAGGGCGACGGTCGCAGCCGTCCCCTCAACAAGGTCTTCGACCGGCAGATTCAACACCTGCCGGATGAACCGCTTGCGCGAGGTGCCAAGCAGCACCGGGTAGCCGAGCGCTGTAAGCTCCGACAGACGACCGAGCAGCTCGAGGTTGTCATTGAATGTTTTTGCGAAGCCGATGCCGGGGTCAAGCCATACCCGGTCTTCGGCGACGCCGGCTGCGCTGGCGATGCTGACGCTGCTATGCAGGTCGGCGAGCACATCCGGGACGAGGTCATTATAGTCCCGGGCGTGGCGGTTGTGGCTGATGATAACAGGACAGCCATATTCGGCCGCGACTGCGGCCATGTTGGGGTCGCCCTTGAGACCCCAAATGTCATTAATAATGTGCGCGCCGGCCTCTAGCGCTTGACGCGCCGCCGCTGCTTTGTACGTGTCGATGGAGATCGGCACGTGCGGCAACGCTTCGCGCACAGCCCGAATAACGGGAAGGATGCGCCGCAGCTCTTCTTCCAAGCCGACAGGCTCGAAGCCGGGACGCGTCGACTCACCGCCGATATCAAGAATATCGGCACCTTCGCTCACCATCTTCTGCGCATGTGCAACCGCTGCATCCACGTGCGTATAGCGCCCTCCATCGGAGAATGAATCCGGCGTTGCATTCAGGATACCCATAATTAAAGTGCGGTGACCAAGCTCGAGTGTTACGCCACCCCCTAGGTCATAGGTTCTTTTCCAAAAATCAGGCTTATGATCCACTGCTCTATCTCCACCCTCCGTTATTGTCTTTATCTGTCGCAGCAACTACGTCTGCGCTGCATCGCTGCCGGCTGTTGTCGTTTGGCGATAAAGTGAAAGCAACCGCCTGGTTACGTCGCCCGCTTCTCCGCCGCTCACCTTAATGCTTTTACCGCTGGTATCTGTCAGCGTCGTAACAGGAACGAGCTCCTGAACCGAGTTGGTTAACCATATTTCCTCTGCTTCCAATAAGTTTTCCCAACCATACAGTCCATCTTCCGTCCGATAGCCTGCTTCTTGCGCCAGCTCTATAACACGCTCACGGGTAATGCCCGGCAATATTCCCGTAGCTATGGATGGCGTACACACGACACCTTCCTTCACAAAAAACAAATTGCTGACGATTCCTTCCGTCAGCCAGCCTTCGCGGCTAAGCATGAGACCTTCCGCTCCAGCCGTAGCACCGCTGGCAAGCAGCTCCCGCTTCGCAATAATATTGTTCATATAATGGAGAGACTTAAAACGAATATCGCCTTCCGGCGTATTCCGCCGCGTCTGCAGAAGCCGCAGCTCCCTTCCGCGCATATGAACCGCATCATTCGCTGGCGCCAGCGCCTTAACCAGTAAAAGTACATTGGGCTCCTCATAATCGCCGGAAGGCAAACCAAGCTCCGCCACCCCGGCGCTTACGGTCATCCGCACGTAGCCATCCTCGAGACCGTTCGCAGCAAGCAGCTCGCTCACCAAACCGCTAATAGCCTGCAGATCCGGACGATACCGGATACCAATCTGTTCGCAGGCAGACTGCAGCCGATTCATATGCCTATCCAATAAATACGGCGTGCCCTTGTAGGTGCGAAACGTCTCAAAAAGACCCATCCCGTACAAAAAGCCGTGATCATATACTGAGATCACGGCTTCGCTTGCTTCCATGACGGAACCGTTCAACCCGATTTTCATCGTGCTGCGTCCGTCCGATTTTGCAAGAAATTGCGAAGCATCGTCAATCCATGCTCCGTAATAATCGATTCAGGGTGGAATTGAACCCCTTCAATCGGATATTCTTTATGGCGCAGACCCATAATTTCGCCTTCATCCGTTTCTGCGGTAATCTCTAAGCAATCCGGCAGCGTCTCGCGGCGAACGATTAGCGAATGATAACGTGTAGCGGTAAATGGTGTCGGCATGCCTGCAAATATCGATTTTTCGTCATGATGAATAGCCGATGTCTTACCATGCATCAGCTTCTCGGCGCGCACCACTTCGCCCCCAAACGCTTGTCCGATCGATTGATGACCTAAACATACGCCGAAAATCGGAATCTTTCCTTTAAAATGTTCAATAAGCGATAAGCTGATGCCCGCTTCATTCGGCGAGCATGGACCAGGTGAAATCAAAATATGATCCGGGGCTAACGCTTCAATGCCTTCCAAATCGATTTCGTCATTGCGCTTTACAACAATCTCTTCCCCGAGCTCTCCTAAATATTGCACCAAATTATACGTAAAAGAATCATAATTATCGATTACAAGTATCATCGGACGACTCCTCCTATATCTGCTTCGCTATCCCTTCGCCAACAGCGAACCGTTCGCTGTATTGAATGGCTTTCCATAGCGCCTTCGCCTTATTTAACGACTCCTTATATTCCCGCTCCGGATCAGAATCAATAACGATGCCCGCTCCGGCTTGAATATGAACGACGCCATCCTGCAAAGCCATCGTTCTTATTATAATATTAAATTCCATATCGCCATTGTAGTCAATCCATCCCAGCGAACCGGTGTAAGGCCCTCTGCGCACAGGCTCAAGCTCTTCGATAATTTCCATCGTTCGAATTTTAGGCGCTCCGGTAATCGTACCGCCGGGGAATGTCGCCGCAATTACGTCATAAGCATCCTTGCCGTCTGCCAACCGGCCCTCAACCTGAGAGACAAGGTGCATGACATGCGAATACTGCTCAATAACCATCAGCTCTTCTACCTTGACCGTCCCGTATGCCGATATGCGCCCGAGATCGTTCCGCTCCAAATCAAGGAGCATAATATGCTCGGCCCGTTCCTTCTCATTCGAACGGAGCTCTTCGGCGAGCCGTAAATCTTCTTCCTCCGAGCGTCCGCGTCTTCGCGTTCCGGCAATCGGTCTGGTGGCAAGCTTGCTTTCCCCGAGCTCAACCAACAGCTCCGGCGATGCGGATACGAGCTGGAAATCAGGGCAGCGCAGAAAACCCATGTACGGAGACGGATTGAACAGCCTGAGCCACTCATACAACTCCTCCGGCGACGTGCGGACCGGCCGGCTTTGGCGTACCGACAAATTAACCTGGAATACGTCTCCTTGCTCGATATACCGCTGGATGCGCCGTACTGCCTCCATGTACGCTTCCTTAGTAAAGGGCGATGTAATGTCCCCCATTGACTCGACGTCTATATGCAGCAGATCTTCTGCCATTAAACGGAGCCGTTCGGAACGAAGCGCAGCTGCTTTCTCCTGCGCACGGCTTTCCTCAAACCAGGTTAGCCAATAATCGGACATTCCTTCCGTCCTCGACAGCGCACGCTCATATGCACCACGCAGCTCCTCTTCAGTGGCATCCGGCTCCACCTTCGTATGAACAACGCCATACACCTTCGCTTGCTCGTGATCGATAATCCATAGCTCGTTCATCCGCAAAAATAGATAGTCGGGCAAATTCGTATCATCTACAGCTTGCTCCGGCAACCGTTCGATCGATCGCACAACGTCATAGCTCCATAAGCCTACACAGCCGCCGATCCACTTCGGCCCGTCCTTGAGCCTTGGGCCGCGCTGTCCGTCCATCCATTGCCGCACAACCTCCAGGGGCTTACCTTTCCACTGCTGCCTGGTCTGCTCCTCCAGCGATTGGAACTCTACCGATTCGGCAAGCATCCCTTTTCCCTTTATAACGCCGTCAGGATGCAAACCCAAATACGTATAACGTCCGTCCTTGCCGCTCTCCAGCACAAAAGCATAAGGCGAAGCGTCCTGCCATACCTCTTCCCATGAAGTGACGCCTGCCCGATTTTCAAACTGAAAAGGCAATTGCTTTATTAACGGCAGCGTCGTATATTTCCGTTCGGCGTGCCACCGAATCCACTGTTCTAAAGCGGTGACCATCACCTTCAACCCCCGATTGCTTGACTTATTTTGCTCAGTATACAGAATAGCGAGTTAAAAAGAAAGCCTTCCATTCCGAAGAATGAAAGGCCTCCCAATATAAGGGGTTAAAATTAGTTTTCGAAGTTAAATAGCGGCGTGGAGAGGTAACGTTCACCGTTGCTTGGAACAACAGCAATAACGCGTTTTCCTTCGCCAAGCTCTTTCGCAACTTGCAGAGCCGCATAGATCGCTGCGCCGGAAGAAATACCGCACAAAATACCTTCTTCTTTCGCTGCACGGCGTGCATATTCGAACGCATCTTCGTTTTCGATGGTAATGACGCCGTCATAAATATCACGGTTCAAAATATCAGGCACGAAGTTAGCGCCAATTCCTTGAATTTTGTGAGGACCTGGCTTGCCGCCGGATAGAAGCGGCGATGCAGCAGGCTCAACAGCGTAGATTTTGATGCCATCGAAGTTTTTCTTGAGTACTTCGCCTGCACCAGTAATCGTACCGCCTGTACCAATTCCGGCAACGAATGCATCTAATTTACCGTCAAGCGAATTGATCGCTTCAACGATTTCAGGACCAGTCGTTTCACGGTGAATTTTGACGTTTGCCTGGTTTTTGAATTGTTGCGGCAGGAAATAAGACGGATTCTCTTGCGCAAGCTCTTCTGCTTTGCGAACCGCACCGTTCATACCTTCGGAGCCTGGCGTCAATACGAGCTCTGCGCCATATGCGCGAAGCAGGTTGCGGCGCTCAATGCTCATCGTTTCCGGCATAACAAGAATCGCTTTATAGCCTTTAGCTGCTGCTACTAGTGCCAGGCCAATACCTGTATTACCGCTTGTAGGCTCAATAATTGTATCGCCTGGTTTAATACGTCCTTCTTGCTCTGCTACTTCAATCATGCTGATTGCGATACGGTCCTTAACGCTTGCACCCGGGTTTTGGTATTCAAGCTTTACATAAACTTCTGCGCTGCCTGCAGGAACAAGACGGTTCAAACGGACAAGCGGAGTATCACCGATAAGTTCTGTTACGCTTTGTACAATTTTGGCCATGAATTGATTGCCTCCTTATTCCGACTAATTCAGTTGGTTTTTTGACTAATTCCATCTTAACAATGTCTTGTATCCGTTGTCAATAGTGACTTTATCAGTCATATCATTCTGTTTTCACAGCTTCATATTTGTCCAAAAGCTCGTCTTCCAAATCAGTCAAGGAGTCGGCACGTTCCAGAGCCAGCTGTTTGCGTACCTCATCACGCAGCCTGCTGTCCGTCATCGTCGTTGTCATTTTGCGTTCAAGGAGACGAATAACAGCAAACCCGCCGTCAACCTTAATCGGCCCCGCCATTTCCGCAACCTGGAGCCGGCTGGCTGTATCCAGCAGATCGCGGTTATAGAAAGGATCATCAGCGTCAATTAACCCCAGATCACCACCCGCATCAGCTGTAAAGGAATCAATGGAATACGTACGCGCAAGCATGGAGAAATCTTCTCCATCCGTCAAAAGCTGCAGTACCGAGCTTGCTTCCTTCTCCGATTCCGTCAAAATCCATTGCAAGTGCAGCTGCAAGCGCGAAGTAAATTCCTCTGAATGTTCGGCAATATATTTATCGACCTCTGCATCCGACACTTCTATACTGTCAATTGCTATTTTCTCCAGCAGCAGCTTATAGCGCAAGTCTTCCAGCACCTGCTCCTTCGTCATGCCAAGCTGCTTCTGCATCACTTCGAAGTAACGATTCTCGCTATCGTATCCTTCGATCATCTTCTCAAGCTCGCGGTCCAGCTCCTCGGATGATACGCTTAGCTTCGAAGCTTCCGCTTCTAAGTCGATCGCTTTGTGCACCATCATCGTTCTTAGAACAGTCTCTCCATATTGCTTGTAAAGCTGCTCCCTCAGATCAGCCGCCGTTATAGTCGCTTCTCCAACCTTAGCAACCGTTTGCTGGCTCTCTGATTTTTCCGAATCATTATCTATTTGCGTTTGCTTCTCAAGCGGTTTATCATTTCCAGGCCACACCTTTATAACAACAACGACGGTTAATACAACCATACATACGGCTTGAAGGATGACAACGGCCCTCAGCACCTCGTATTTCCTCATTACCCTAATGCCTCCGATTTATTGGATCGGCTTCGGTTTCGCTTGAGCAAGAAGCAGCTCCAGCTGCCCCCGGTCAAATGTATACGCTTCGTTGCAAAATTGGCAAACGACTTCCGCTTTTCCGTCTTCTTCAATAATTTGTTTCAGCTCATTTTCGCCTAAACTGAGGAGGGTTTGCTCTACACGTTCCGTCGAGCACTGGCATTGGAATCTTAAATCCATCGTATCGTGAATCTGAAGATCGCCGTCTCCGACAATCCAGCGCAGCAGCTCCTCAGGCGTCTCTCCTTGGTCAAGCAGCGCCGAAACCGGCGGCATCGAGCCAACCGCTTGCTCCAGCCTTGTAATTTCCGCATCCGTAAGCCCTGGCATAAGCTGAACGATGAAGCCTCCCGCATGAAGAACGGAATTGTCCGTGTCCACTAATACACCTAGACCCACAGCAGAGGGAGTTTGCTCCGAAACAGCGAAATAATAAGTGAAGTCCTCGCCCAGCTCGCCGGATATAATCGGAATGCTGCCGCGATAGGGCTCTTTCATGCCTAAATCCTTACTGATATGAATATGCCCGCTCCGTCCAACGGCACCCGCGACGTCAAGCTTGCCGTGCGCGTTGCTGGCCAAATGAACCTGCGGATGATCCAAGTAACCTCGAACCTCGCCGTCCGCGTTCGCATCAACGACGATTTGTCCAATAGGACCATCGCCCTTTACTTGAATCGTCAGCTTCTCTTTTCCTTTTAGCATAGCACCCATAATGGCCCCAGCCGTCAATGTTCGGCCAAGTGCTGCCGTCGCAGTAGGGTATGTGTCGTGCCGCTGGCGAAGCTCCTCAACAAGCTGAGTCGTGCGGGCAGCAAACACTCGTATTTTGCCGTCCCATGCCGTTCCTCGCACAAGCACGTCCTTCAGCTGGTTATCCATTATAATCCCTCCTGATTGCGTTCATATATAATTCGTAAGCCCTCAAGTGTCAAAAGTGGATCAACCTCTTCTATCGTTTCCGATTCAGCCGCGATTAACTCCGCCAAGCCGCCGGTTGCGATAACGCGCGGCGATACGCCGAACTCCGTTCGAATACGTTTCACTATACCGTCAACTTGACCAGCATAGCCGAAAATAATGCCCGCTTGCATCGACGTTACCGGATTGCGCCCAATGACGCTCTTTGGTTTTACCAGTTCAATACGCGGCAGCTTGGCAGCACGCTGGTACAACGCTTCGGTGGAGATACCGATGCCCGGTACAATCGCTCCGCCCAAATAATTGCCGCCTTCATCTATGTAATCGAATGTAGTAGCTGTTCCAAAATCGACCACAATGAGCGGGGAGCCATACTTCACAATCCCGGCAACGGAATTGACAATACGGTCTGCTCCAACCTCACGCGGGTTTTCATAACGAATATTCAAGCCTGTCTTTACGCCTGGTCCTACGACAAGCGGAGTTTTGCGCAAATATTTCAAACAGAGCTGCTCCAGCGTACGCATCAAAGGCGGCACGACAGAGGAAATAATGACACCGTCCATCTGCTCCAGCTTCACTCCTGCATAATGAAACAGGTTGTGAATGTTAATACCGTATTCATCAACTGTCGCCGATCGATTCGTGCTTAGCCGCCAATGATGCAATAAATCTTTTCCTTTATAAATGCCAAGCACAATATTCGTATTCCCTACATCAATGACGAGGATCACAACGGCTCGCCACCCTTCTTAGCATTCAAATCAAGGCTAATGTCAAGCGCATGAAACGAGTAGGTCAATCCGCCGACAGAAATAACATCGACGCCGCATGATGCAATTGCATGTATCGTATCCAACGAAACGCCGCCCGATGCTTCAACAATCACATGCGGTGCTGATGCTTTTATCCGTGCCACCGCCTCCTTCATCATGGCTGCGGCCATATTGTCCAGCATAATGATGTCGGCTCCACAAGCTAGTGCCTCTTCAACCTGAGCGAGCGATTCCGTCTCGACTTCGATTTTCATCGTATGCGGAATTTTGCGGCGCGCCGCTTCAACTGCCGCTTGAATGCCGCCTGCCCCTTTTATATGGTTATCTTTAATCATAACGGCATCGTATAAACCAAACCGGTGGTTAGCCCCGCCGCCGACACGCACTGCATACTTCTCAAGCAGCCGGTGTCCCGGCGTTGTTTTGCGCGTATCCACCAGTCTAACCGGCAGACCTTCAAGTGCATCAACGAACATTCGTGTCTTAGTCGCTATGCCGGACAGCCGCTGCATCAAATTGAGCGCCAACCGCTCACCGATGAGAAGGCTATGCGTACTGCCTTCCACTATCGCAATTACGGTACCTTTGTCCACGCGTTCGCCGTCCTGCACCTTCGCCTCAAATACTAGTGAAGGGTCTACAACGTCAAAAACAAGCCTCGCGACAGGAAGTCCGGCAATAATGCCGCTTTCCTTCACATGAATAACCGCCTTTGAGCGGGAGTCTCCCGGAATTGTCGTTTCAGTCGTGATGTCACCGCTGCCTATATCTTCTGCGAGCCAGCCGCGAATCTGTTCGCGCACTGCGGCATCATACCCGCCTGTAGTCCATTCAAACATCTTCAATTCGCTCCTCGGTCAGTCCATATAGACGGTGCAATACCGTATGCTTTCTCCACATTAAATCGTCACGCACCGGGAAGTCCTCCCTATAATGCGCACCGCGGCTTTCCTCGCGCGAAAGCGCCGCTTCCGTGGTCAGCATCGCGCAGGTGAGCAGATTAGCAAATTCATATTCTTCCCGTTCAGTCAAAATCGATTGATAAATCGTCAGCTGCCGCTTCAGCTCTTCAAGACCTTTCGCAAGCCCCTTCGCATCGCGGCGCAAGCCTGCATATCTAACCATAATTTTTTGCAGCTTAAGCCGTCTTTCCACAACAGCCTGTATCGGAGTGCTGCTGCGTTCTGTTTCATTATGAATAACTGGGTCAACAGCAAGGGCCGGCAGCTCGTTGATCCGTTTTACAATTCTTCTGCCGAATACGATCGCTTCAGATAGCGAGTTGCTTGCAAGCCGGTTAGCGCCATGAACGCCGGTTGATGAAACCTCGCCGCAGGCAAATAAACGTTTAATGTTTGTTTCCCCATTTAGGTCGGTTTTCACTCCACCCATCATATAATGCATAGCAGGCGCAACAGGAATCCAGTCCGATGTCAGATCGAGTCCGTATTTTAAACAATATTCATATATAGTAGGAAAACGGTGCTTCACCATGTCAGCCGACTCATGCGTAATGTCGATATAAACGAAAGTCGATTTCGTCTCTTCCATTTCACTTACAATTGCCCGGGCTACGATATCGCGCGGAGCCAGCTCCATCTGTTCGTGGTACCGCTCCATGAAGCGCTCCCCTTTAATATTACGCAAAACGGCGCCTTCTCCCCGCACCGCTTCCGAAATAAGGAAACGCGGCGCTCCAGGATAACAAAGCGATGTCGGATGGAATTGGATGAACTCTACATCCTGAATGAAAGCACCTGCCCGATAGGCCATCGCAATGCCGTCGCCGGTTGCTACCTCAGGATTAGTCGTATAACGATATAATTGACCCGCTCCGCCCGAGCTTAAAATTGTCGCTTTTCCTTTTACAAATAACCGTTGCCCGCTTGGCTTCTGTACGATCACGCCGCAGCATTCACCGTCTTGAGTCACAAGATCAATAACAAAATGATCATCCCATACTTCGATTTGCGGATTCGCAACCGCAGTCTCTGATAGAGCCCGGACAATCTCATATCCGGTTGCATCGCCGTTCGCATGCAAAATTCGCCGCTGGCTATGCGCGCCTTCCTTCGTTAGAGCGTATTCCCCATTTTCCACATCGAACTGCGTTCCCATTTTAACGAGGCTGCGAACGCCTTTAGGCCCTTCATGAACGAGTATATCGACCGCCTCATTCGAGCAAAGCCCTGCGCCGGCGATTAGCGTATCCTGACGATGATAAGCAGGAGAATCCTCATCGGATATAACAGCAGCGATACCGCCTTGAGCGTACCGTGTGTTGCTGTCCAGCAGCGATTTTTTTGTAATCATTAGAACTGAATTGTTCTCACTCGCCCGTATAGCGGTAAAAAGACCGGCAATGCCGGCCCCGATTACGATGACGTCTTTTTCTATAACCGACAGCTCGTCAAGCTGCACATCAACTAAATATCTAGGAATCATCGCGGCTCCTCCAAAGCATAGGAGTAGCGCATGCTACTTCACTAACAGCATGCGCTCCAAGGACAAACGGGCTTGATCCGCAACATGCGGCGGAACGTAAATTTGAGGCTGCATCGTCTCCAGACATTTGACCAGCTTCTTCAAATTATTCACCTTCATGTTCGGGCAAACCAAATATTTTGATGCAAAATGGAATGTCTTGCCTGGGCTGTCTAACCGCAGCTGATATCCCGTTCCATCTTCCGTTCCGACAATAAACTCCTGGCAGTCGGATTCTTTGCAATATTTTATAATAGCGGTTGTACTTCCAACGAAATCTCCGAGCTCGACAACTTCAGGGCGACATTCCGGATGAACGACAAATTGCGCGTTCGGATATTTCGCTTTCATTTCTTCAACATCTTTGACGGTAAGCATGTCATGAGTGTTGCAGTAGCCTTCCCAAATAATCATTTTCTTATCGGTGTTCTGCTGCACGTAATGGCCCAGGTTTTTGTCAGGTACCCAGATGACCTCGTCACCTTCAACCGAATTGACAACCTTAACCGCATTCGCCGAAGTGCAGCAAATGTCAGTCTCCGCCTTAATTTCAGCCGATGAGTTGATGTACGTTACAACCTTAGCGTTCGGATGCTGTGCCTTCAGCTTTCGCAAGCCGTCGACGCTAACCATGTCGGCCATTGGACAGCCGGCACGCTCGTCCGGAATAATGACCGTCTTATTCGGCGCTAAAATCTTTGCGCTTTCTCCCATAAAGTGAACACCGCAAAAGACGATAACATCGGCATCGGTTTGCGCCGCCTTCTGCGCAAGCAGGAAAGAGTCTCCGCGGAAATCCGCTACCTCCTGAATTTCGTCCCGTTGATAATAATGCGCTAAAATGATGGCATTCCGCTCTTTCTTCAACTGTAACAACCGTTCACGCAGCTCACGGTTTTGTTCCGCCTTGCGTTCCAGTGCCAGTGCTTCCACAGTAGATCCTCTCCTCTTATGAGGGATGGGGGATAAATCCCATTCCGTTATACGGCAAGTACAACTTTGTGAATTGATGCACAAACTTAGAAAGTCGCTTACCTATAGTTTAAACCAAAAGGCATAAATTCATTTGATTAAGATTTAATTTACACGTGGTAGATGATGCTGTCAATGTATTAAAGGCCTTTTTAAGGCAGCAACTTCAAAATAATTCAAGATCGGCTGTTTCAGACCTGTCAAAGACGGAAATACTGCCTTTTTTATACACCTATTAAAAAAAGACCTCGTTCCACAAACGGAACGAAGTCTCTCCATTTCATTAGCGCCTCGCCGGATCGTACGGCTGACCAAGCGCCGCCGGTGCGTTTGACCGGCCGACTGCTCCTGCCAGAACGATAAGCGTTAGTACGTAAGGCAGCATATAGAAGAACTCGACCGGAATCTGCTTCGCGAAATCAAATAGCTGGGCGAAATTCCGAAGGGCTTGAGCTAAGCCAAAGAACAAGGCGGCGCCAACTAAACCAAGCGGATTCCATTTGCCGAAAATAAGGGCCGCCAGCGCGATAAAGCCTTGTCCCGATATCGTATTATGCGCAAAGCTGCTAGTCGTCGTCAGCGTAATGGTCGCACCGCCAAGACCTGCGAGAGCTCCACTAAGCAATACTCCGATATAGCGATATTTTGTTACGCTGATACCGACCGTATCCGCAGAGCTCGGATGTTCGCCCACAGCCCGCAGCCGAAGGCCAAATGGCGTCCGGAATAGGACGAAGTAGCTGATTATCGCAATCGCAATAACGATATAGGTCGTTGGATAAGCGGTAAAAATGGCTTTGCCAAGCAAAGGGATATCCTTCAAAACAGGTATGGCCCACTTCTCGAACACATAATCAAGCTGCGGTGTTTGTCCCGAGCCTTCATACAAGCTTTTCGTTAGATAGATGGCCAAGCCTAGCGCAAAAATGTTTATTACCACTCCGACAACCGTTTGGTCGGCACGGAACGTAATGGTTGAAACGGCGTGTAGCAACGCAACGAGAACGCCATAAATGGCTGCAGCTGCAAATCCCACCCAAGGAGCAGATTCGGCTAATCCTGCTTGAGTCGCATAATCGGTGACGACTGCCGCTGCAAACGCACCTGAAACCATTAACCCCTCAAGACCAATATTTACAACGCCTGAACGTTCCGAATACATGCCGCCGAGCGCTGTAAAGATGAGAGCAGTGGAAAACACTAGCGTGACATTAATAAGCCGACCGATGACTTCCAACACGTCCATCTTACACCGCCTCCTTCCGCTTACTAGCACGTTTATTTAAAAAAGGCTTCAGGAACCACTTCACCAGTCCATGCGAGGCCACGAAGAAAATAACGGAACCGATAACGATACGTACGACTTCAGAAGGTACGCCCGCACCGAAGCTCATGCCGGTTGAGCCATAGTTCAGCCCACCGAATAAAATAGCTCCGAGCAATACGCCGACCGGCGTGTTTCCGCCAAGCAGCGCTACTGCAATTCCGTCAAAGCCATAGCCCCATGAAGCTGCCATAACCGTCTGATACCCGAATACGCCCAAAATTTCAAACACGCCGCCGAGTCCTGCGAAAAGGCCGCTGATAAACATTGATTTCACCATCGTGCGGTTCACATTCATACCGGCATATAAAGCGGCATCCGGGTTATGTCCAACTGCACGCAGCTCGTAGCCTTGCTTCGTACGCCATAACAAGACATAAAATACAACGATACAAATAACCGCAATAAATGTACCCCAGTGCATACGAGCCTTGTCCATCAGCTCGATTAACCAGTCAATCGTTAGCAACGCTGATTCATGAACAGGTCTCGACTTCTGCTGACCCTTCTCAACAAGAAACGTCGCAACGATATAATTCGACAAGAACAAGGCGATCCAATTCAACATAATGGATGAAATAACTTCGTTCACGCCGCGCGTTGCTTTCAGGAACCCGGCTATTGCCGCCCATATCCCGCCAAATACAGCACCCGTAATAACAGCTAATGGAGCATGTATGTACCACGGCAGGTCAAGTGTTACGCCCACAAGCGTAGCACCTGTCATTCCCATAATAAATTGACCTTCAACACCTATATTGAAGAGGCCGGTACGAAAAGCGAAAGCGACTGCTATACCTGTAAATATTAGAGGCGTAATCGCTCTTATAGCCTCACCAATGTTATAAGGACTACTAAACAGCTTGTCTAACAAGGAGTAGTACGCAATGATCGGGTTGTAACCGCCAGCCAGCATCGCAATCGCTCCGACGATTAAGCCAAGCAAAATCGCTACACCCGGAACGAGGATAGACGATTTATTAAAAACCTTATTTAACGTTTTCATTTTCGCTATCCCCTTTCCCTAGGCACAGCTGCAGCCGACTTATTACCAGCCATCATGAGACCAAGCTGTTGGTCGTCCCGATTCTCTGCGTCAACCTCGCCCATTAATCTGCCTTCGTACATAACGGCTATCCGGTCGGACAAAGCGTACAGCTCATCAAGCTCAAAGGAAACGAGCAATATCGCCTTTCCTTCGTTACGGGCTTGTACCAGACGTTTATGTACGTATTCGATAGCTCCGATATCAAGCCCCCGCGTTGGCTGCACGGCAATCAACAAATCAGGTTCCTTATGAAGCTCACGAGCGATAATGGCTTTCTGCTGATTGCCCCCTGATAAGGCCCGGGCATTCGTGTGTATACCGGATGTCCGAACGTCAAACTCATCAACGAGCTTCACAGCTAGCCTATCCATCGCTTTATAATCAATAAGTCCGCTGCGTCCAAACTCAGGCTCGAAATAGCTGCCTAATATCATATTTTCGCTAAGCGTAAAATCGAGCACGAGTCCATGCTTATGCCGGTCCTCCGGAATATGTCCGACCCCTGCTACAGATACCTCGCGAGGAGTCCGGTTGGTCAGGTCTTGTCCATTCAGCTTGACACTCCCGCCGCTTACTGAACACATGCCGGTAATCCCGTAAATAAGCTCGCTCTGTCCGTTCCCGTCAACGCCTGCAATACCGACAATTTCACCTGCGCGCACATTAAAGGTAACGCCGTTCAATGCATTTTTACCTTGCTCGCCCTTCATTTGCAGCGCATCTACCGACAATACCACTTCTCCTGGTTCGCGCTTTGTCTTCTCCACTTGAAAGGAAACGTCCCGACCCACCATCAGCTCAGCAAGCTGCTGCTCACTTGTCTCATCTGTCGTCACTGTTTTGACAACCTTGCCGCGCCTAATAACCGTTACCGTGTCAGCAAGCGCCATAACTTCCTTCAGCTTGTGGGTAATAATGATGATGGACTTGCCTTCTGCAGCCAAATTTCGAATAATTTCAATTAACTCTTCGACTTCTTGCACCGTCAAGACTGCAGTCGGCTCATCAAATATGACGATTTCCGCGCCGCGGTACAACGTTTTCAATATTTCTACCCGCTGCTGCATGCCAACGGTAATATCTTTAATCCGTATTTGCGGATCTACTTTCAGTCCATAACGCTCAGAGATGCTCCGAACTTTCTCATTTGCAAGCTTGTAATCAATCTTTAGCCCTCTAACAGGCTCATTGCCTAAAACAATATTTTCCGCAACCGTAAAAGGCTGCACAAGCTTAAAGTGCTGATGTACCATTCCAATGCCAAGCTCAATGGCTTTAGCAGCGCCTTCAATAACCGTTTTCTCTCCATTTACCCAAATCTCGCCTTCATCCGGCTGATATAATCCGAACAAAATATTCATGAGCGTTGATTTACCTGCCCCATTCTCGCCGAGCAGCGCATGGATTTCACCCTTTTTCAATTCAAAGTTAATCGAATCATTCGCTACTAGCCCAGGAAACCGCTTTGTAATTCCTTTCAACTGTACAGCCGCTAAGCTCCGGTCCATTCTTCATCATCTCCCCGGTATATTACCGCTATGCAAGCACATGCCCTTTGTTACCAAAAAAGGACAAGACCGGCCCGAAGCCGGTCTTGTTTGGTTCATCGACAAACGATCCTCAGGCAAACGTAAATGGCTAACGCCCTCGTTTGGCGGCGCAAGCTATCCTTCGCGGTGAAATATAAGCCTTGTATTAAAGTTAAAATTATACATTCTTATACTTCATATGATGCCTTTGAAAAGAGGAAACTATTCAGTCGGCACCTTAATCTCGCCGCTTACGATTTTCTGTTTATATTCTTCTACCTTCGCAAGTATATCAGCCGGAACATTCTTCGAAGAGGTTTCCGGTAAACCCACCGCATTGTCCTTCAGACCAAGCTCCTGTACAGTACCGCCTGCCCAGTTGCCCGCAATCAGGTCTTTGGTCACTTTATGAACGGCTGTTTCAACGCCTTTCATCATGGAAGTAAGCGTTACTTCATCACCGAATTCCAATGATTGGTCTTTGTCGACGCCGATAACCCAAATATCAGCGCCGCCTTTTTTCCGATCGATTGCTTCGTTAAATACGCCGTTACCCGTTCCGCCTGCTGCGTGGAAAATGATATCTACGCCTGCATCGTACATGGTAGCCGCAGCCAATTTGCCCAGGTCAGGCTTTCCAAAATCACCCGTGTAGTTAACTTCAACTTTAGCATCTGGCTTAACAGCTGCTACACCCGCTTTAAAGCCAGCTTCGAACCTTTTAATAACCGGGATGTCCATGCCTCCGACAAAACCGATTTTGTTCGTTTTCGTCATCAAGCCGGCCACAACGCCAACCAGGTACGAGCCTTCGTGCTCAGCGAAAGTTACAGAAGCAACGTTTGGCGCTTCAACTACGCTGTCGATAACAGCAAGCTTTGCATCCGGATTTTCCGCCGCCACTTTCGTCATGGCATCGAAGAACAAGAAACCGATACCCCAAGTCAAGCTATATTCTTCTTTAACGAAGCTGTTCAGGTTCGGCTCCATATCAGCGTCGCCTTTACTTTCGAGGTACTTCGTCTCAGCACTAGTCTCAGCCGTTACTTTCTTAAGACCTTCCCAAGCGCTTTGGTTAAACGATTTATCGTTTACCCCCCCAACATCGGTAACCATACCGATTTTAAAATCTTTGCCGGTTTCATCGGATACAACAGCATCCTCGTTCTTATTTGTACCGGCGCCGCCCTCATTTTCTTTGTTCGCTCCGCATGCCGATAGCACAAGCGTCAACGCAACGATCAGCACGAGCATAAAACTAAATGTTTTTTTCATACGTTTTCTCTCCCTAGCTCAAGTTTTTGTCCATCTGGTGCAACCCCTGTTTTACCTTCTTATTCTTGCTGTTCCTGGCCGCTATTATTTCATTATAGTTACAAAAAAATAAACGTCAACGATTTAACGTTAGGTTTCATGACATCAAATCACTGTTCGCGCTTACATGTAACGTATATGTAATATTTTGACCAAAAAAGATAAACCTCATGTTAGTTTTACTGTTTTTTAGTAAAAGGTTTATATCCGTATTATAGGCTAAATCCGAACATTAATAAAGAAAAAAATAGACATATCGCCACTTATTGCAAGCAACGATATGCCTATTTTATTGGTTATAAATTTATTCTTTTAGCTCTTATCTGGATCTTCCGGGTTATCGCGCTTCTCGTCTTGTGCAGGAGGTGTAACTTCATCCGCTTCACGGGACTGAATACGCACCTTCACATCTCCAACCGTCTCGATGATCGGTTCAGTTGTCGCTTCGGAGGAAGCTCCGTCAGTGGATGATACAGCCCCACCGTCGCCTTTCAACGAGCCAGTCTCGATCAAACGTTTAATTTGATCCATTTCCAGCGTCTCTTCTCCAAGCAACGTTTGAGCAATCAGATGCATTTCCTTGCTCTTCTCCGTCAACAGCTTCTTCGCACGCTCGTAGCAATCGCTGATGATGTTTTGCATTTCTTGGTCAATCTCATACGCAATCGCATCAGAATAGTTCTGTTCATGCCCAATATCGCGTCCAAGGAACACTTGGCCTTGCGAGCTGCCGAACTGCATCGGTCCAAGCTTATCGCTCATACCGTATTCCATAATCATGCTGCGCACGATACCCGTAGCTTGTTTAAAGTCACTGTAGGCACCTGTTCCAATTTCACCGATATATAGCTCTTCCGCCACGCGACCGGCAAGCAGGCCGGTAACTTTATCAAGAAGCTCTTGCTTTGTTACAAGCATACGGTCTTCCTTCGGCAGCATAATGACATATCCGCCAGCGCGTCCGCGCGGAATAATCGTAACCTTGTGCACCATGTCGGCATGCTCCAGGAAGAAGCCTGCAATTGTATGTCCAGCTTCATGATAGGCGACGATTCGTTTCTCACGCTCGCTGACGACACGGCTTTTCTTCTCCGTACCGACAATGATACGGTCAATCGCATCATCAACCTCTGCCATAGCGATATCTTTCTTATTGCGGCGGGCAGCTAAAAGCGCTGATTCATTTAGTAAGTTCTCTAGGTCTGCACCACTGAAGCCTGTCGTGCGCTTCGCAATAACATCAAGCTTAACGTCTTTCGCAAGCGGCTTATTGCGCGCATGCACTTTAAGAACCGCTTCGCGGCCCTTCACGTCTGGACGATCAACCGTAATTTGACGGTCGAAACGGCCTGGACGAAGGAGCGCCGGGTCAAGAATATCAGGACGGTTAGTTGCAGCAATGATAATAATGCCTTCGTTAGCGCCAAAGCCGTCCATTTCAACGAGCAATTGATTGAGCGTTTGTTCGCGCTCATCATGTCCGCCGCCTAGACCAGCACCACGCTGACGGCCTACAGCATCAATCTCATCGATAAAAATGATACAAGGAGCGTTTTTCTTTGCATTTTCGAACAAATCACGTACACGGGATGCGCCGACACCGACGAACATCTCCACGAAATCAGAACCGGAAATACTGAAGAACGGTACGCCTGCTTCACCCGCAACCGCGCGTGCAAGCAATGTTTTACCTGTACCTGGAGGACCTACGAGCAATACGCCCTTAGGAATACGAGCGCCTACCAGGTTGAATTTCCGCGGATCCTTCAAGAAATCAACGACCTCAACGAGTTCCTGCTTCTCCTCGTCGGCTCCGGCAACATCTTCAAAAGTAATCCGCTTCTTCTCTTCGTTGTATAACCGCGCTTTGCTCTTGCCAAAGTTCATTACTTTGCCGCCGCCGCCCTGAGCTTGGTTCATTAAGAAGAAGAACAGGACGAATATGATGACGAACGGAATAATGGAAGTGAGGAATGTTAGCCAAATGCTTGGCTGATCCATTTCCTTACTCTCTAATTTAAAGCCAAACTGCTCCTGCCAAGCGAGTATTTTCTCCTCCGCTTTGACGCTGACCCTCGACACAAATTGGTCGCTTTCCGCGCCTTCAGGCTTCTTATTATATTTACCGGTAACAAAATACGTTTGATTCTCATACTTAACACTTAGTTCCTTCACGTTGCCTGATTCTACTGCAGCGCGAAGCTCATCATATCGCAGGCCAACGGTCGTGTCATTTTGGCTGCTGATAAATTGAAAAATCCCAACCGTCACCAAAAAGATAATTAAATAAAAACCAGTATTACGGATGATCCGATTCATCCCCAACCTCCTCTCAGGCGCTTAAAATATTTTACCATAGCATGACTTTCCATAACAATAGAGGTATACGGAGAAGGGCATGTACGGGTGAATCGCTATTATTTCTCATATACTTCCGGCTTCAAAATGCCGATATAGGGAAGGTTGCGGTATTTTTCCGCGTAATCCAATCCATAACCTACAACAAACTCGTCCGGCAGCGTAAAGCCCTTGTAGTCGGCTTCCAGCTCAACCGTACGGCGTGCCGGTTTATCAAACAATGTAACGACAGTGACCGACTTCGCATTGCGACGCTCAAGAACATCGATTAAGTAGCTGAGCGTCAGTCCGCTGTCGATAATGTCCTCAACAATAAGAACATCGCGGCCTTCGACCGATACATCGAGATCTTTAATAATTTTGACGACGCCTGACGACTTCGTGGATTGTCCATAGCTGGACACCGCCATAAAATCGATCTCAAGCGGCACATTAATTTCTTTGACCAAATCAGCCATAAAAATAAAAGCGCCTTTCAGAACGCAAATAACGAGCGGATTACGTCCGCCAAAATCCTTGCTCAGCGTTTCGCCAAGCTCCTTCACCTTTGCCCCAATCTGCTGCGCATCGTACAACACTTCTTGAATATCGTTTTGCAAGATATAAATCCCCCTACGCCTTAACTATGTTTATGAGTGTACCAGTGCTTCTTATTCGTTGTCCGCCCGGATGAACAGCACGTCTTTCGTATGTGGTTCCGTAAGGGCATGATTAGACCTGCGGATGCCGGGAATCCAGAGCAATCGTCCGGCAGCATCAAACAGCAGCGGATATAACTCTCTTTCCGACGGTGCTATCTTCTCGTCAACGAACATATCTTGCACTTTTTTCGAACCATTTAATCCTAAAACTTGAATTCTGTCGCCCGGCCGCCGATTACGAACGACGAGCGGATAAGTCAGTTCTGCAGCATCAAAGCATGCTTCGTAACGTGAAGCCGGCTTGCAGTGCTGCGAGGCAGACTTATAGAAAAACTGAAACGTCCAGCCGCTTCGCTCAACCTTCAAGCTGGCTGCATCTCTTCCCACTTCGTACAAATAGCCGCTTGTATCGCTTAATGTGTGCTGCGGCACCTGAAGCCATCGCATCACATCATACTCACGCACGCAGCGAATACCGGCACCGGCGTCGATTCGCCATGTTCCAGGCGCCCCAGAGGCAGCGGCAAGCCGCATCGTCTCAATCTGTTCGAAGGATATCTTTTCCGTTTCTTTAGAAAGATAACTTAATATTAGTTTAATCAATCTCCTTTGTAAAGCGACATGGAGGCCGCACAAATCGTTGCAGCTTACCGCGCATTCATCAGGGGATAAGGTAACGAGCTGCGCAAATAACGCTTCGGTTTGTTTCTCCATCCATTCGTCTTCCGCCCCTGCCACTTCAGCGAGGCGCTGCAAGGATTGGGACAATTGCGGATTATACCGGGACAAGTAAGGTAAAATATCCAGCCGGATAATATTCCGGAAATAATAGCGTTCCTTATTACTGCTGTCGGTACAGTAAGGCACATGCTGCTCGTCGCAGTAACGCAGGATGTCTGACTTGTTCATACGAAGCATCGGGCGGATAAGTTCCACGTTTTTTTCGCTGCGTTTACTGAGAATGCCCGCTAAGCCTGTTAAACCTGTCCCGCGGATAACGCGCATAAGGACCGTCTCCGCCTGATCGTCCGCATGATGGGCTAACGCGATACGCGAAGCGCCATACCGCTGCGCAATTTCGTGGAGAAAGGCGTACCGCTTCTCCCGTGCGGCGACTTGTACGTTTAATCGGGTTTCTTCTATATAAGAAGGCAGATCGAAAGTAACCGTCTCACACGTCACTCCCAGCTTCTCCGCATAGGCTTTAACGACCTCCAGCTCATGTGCCGACTCTTCTACGCGAAAGCCGTGATTCACATGAGCCGCGATGACCGATATTTTGCCTTCCTGCGCGAAGGCAGATAACATATGAAGCAGCGCCATCGAATCCGGACCTCCGGATACAGCTGCTACAATACGATCGCCCTCCGCCCACAATCCGCGTTCTAGCGCAGCTCTCTCAAGTTCGTATCGCAGATTCATATGTACGTTCACCTTCATTTCTCTTCTTCACTTCAACCCATTTCAAAGCACATTGCGGAGCAGCCAAAAAACCGTCGTTGCGAGCAGCACCGCAGATGTAGCGACAAGCCCCTTCAGCCAGGCTGGTGTTGCAGAGGTTCTATGCGTATCCCGTCTATGCATAAGCATACGCCATGCCTCAGCCGCATCACCCGCATCTGTGAATTGGCCGTCAAATGCTTTGCGCAGCCAGCCGGCAACTGGCCTCAGCACCGGGCTCTCTTCAGCGATCTGAATGAGTTCGGCAGCTGAGCGGTTTTGAGGCAACAGCTCCTTTGTCAGCTGATGCAGCCGCTTCGCTTCATAAAGCTGAATACAAAGCACGCCGAAGGAGAACAGGTCGTACTTGGCATCAGCTGATCTGGAGCCGCCATTCCAGTAGCCTCTATCATAGATTTCAGTAAATTGACGGATGCTTTTGCCCACTGCCGTTACGCCGCCGTAATCGACAAGCTCAACATGGCCGTAATCCGCTACCAGAACATTTTCCACCTTCAAATCACCGAACACCCAGCCTGCATGATGCAGCTTTGCCAGCTTGCCGAGCAGATTCAGGCCGACTAAAGGAAACCATTCCGCACCGTGTTTCTTCAAATAATCAGCAAGCGTCGAGCCTAGAACATAACGCATAATATAAAAAGGATATTCACGCCCATCCGGTCCGTACAAATCGTCCACATCGAACAGGAACGGTTCATGTCCTTGGCGCTTCTGCTTGGCGATCGATTGTAGCACATTGATCTCCGATTGCAAATCAATGGCATCCGAGCCGACCTTTAGAGCAAACCAATTTCGATCACGCTGTACGAGATATACTTTACCGTTAGCTCCTTCACCCAGCAAACGCTCTATTCGATACCGCCCATTCTTCCACTTGCCGGTCACCACCATACCGCGGCGAAGATCGATCTTAAACGACGTAGCCACTCATCATCCCATCCGTTTCATCTCTGCTCTGTCTACCATAATCGCCCTGACGATAAAAATCAATCACCTGCATAATCGCCGGGCCCGTAGGAGTCGTCCCGCCCATCTGCAGCCGCGGGAAAATAGCCTGCACACCGTTCAAATGGCTCGTCCAGCCTAAATCCATTACACAATCATCGCCGTGCTTCGAGCCGGGAAAATGAAAGACGGAAATCTCGCTTTTGCCTTGTCTGGCCTGCAGGCTTAGCATTAAGTCGCGAATGGCCTCTTCCACCGCCGCCAGCTTCGGCTTCATACTGGCGCTTGCGTCGATTAGAAGCGCTACTTGAAGATGCGAAGTCTCGCCCAGCTCATCGATCACACGCACAACATCTCCGCGCTTGTCAGGCGGCAGCGCCTCAATCGATCCATTGCCAAGCACCTGCTTCAGTTCCTTCTGTACGGCAAGCTGAATCGTCTGAACAACCGTCTTACGAGTCATCATCTGCACCGTCTGCGATAGCTGTCTCATATTAACGAGCCTGCTTAGACCGCCGCCGGCGCGGGCAATCTCGTCAATCTCCGTTGCGCCGAGCTCACCGACATCCCCGTAATCAAGCACGCCTACCACATTAACCGAGATACCTTCCGACTTCGCATGGGCTGCTGCCACCACCGGACTCATCCCCACGTTCGAACAGCCATCCGTTATTAATAGTATTTGTTTCATTCTGATAACCCTCCTTAAATGTTTGTGTAACAAACATCGCTTCGAAAGCATGGGCCTAGTGTTTTCGAAGAAAACACAGCATCGTAAGCATAGGCTTAATGTTTGTGTAACAAACATCGCTTCGAAAGCATAGGCCTAGCGTAAGCCTTTCTATCAGCTTTGCCTTTTTTGGGAGGGATAAACAAGTAGTCTAGTAAAAAGATAATCAAAATGATACTTTATGTACTTCATCGGGCGATTTTGCTTATCGTATCCATGTTTTATTTGTTGTTGCGGTCGCTTAAGCACGGATTCAATAGTCGCATCTTCTTTCACATCGCTCTAAATAGTATCCTTTAGAAAATAGTTGCCACTTTCATGTTTATGTTATTCCAAGCTCATCTGCAACGATTTAGTGGAAAAAAGTACCGTTATTTCCCTGGAAATCACCCTCTTCCTTGACAATAGCGGAATTTCTGGGCGTTACTTCGTCCTTTTAACCGAGTTAAACCTGTTCAAAACGAAATAAAGCCACTTCTATACGCTATCTTCTCAAATCACTGGTGTTCTTTGCAAATAGAACCATTTGATACCGCTATTTCGTGGTTGTACAAGCGTAAACGGCGGGAGCCGTCCTTTGGAGGCTCAGCTTACGTTTCGCGGTGAAATATAAGCTTATTAATAAGTATGAAACTTATAAAATCATATATTTTAGAAAACACCGCAAAGAAGCCCTTTCACTGCCGGCAGCGAGTCAGCCGGCACACAATTGGGCTTCTTTATTTTGACCTGATCTATACGACCCCAACCTACCTTTCCGGTATACGATGACAACCCATTTTTATCTATTGCTGTGCAATCCCTCATTTCCTATCGTTATGTGCGGAAACGATCTGCCCCTCTCTTCGCATATGTTCTGTGTACTAGCTCACCGTCCTTGGCCGCTCCATGCGCGTCACGCCGGGCCAGCGGAACGAAGCCCATTCCGGCAAATGCTTATCAATACGTGCAACGAGCACGGTCATATCATCCATAATTTCACCGTCATGATGGCGAACCACCTTCTCCAGAAGCGCATCCGCCATTTCTTGCGGATTGTCCGTTTCTAATTCGCTTATAATCCGTTTCATCCAAAGCTCCTTATTGACCGCATGACCCGGTGCATCATAAATACCGTCGCTCATCATGACAAGCGTATCACCGGACTGCATTTGCATCGATACAAAGTCGACTTCGATATCTTGAAGAATGCCAATCGGCAAATTGTTAGCCGTTACTTGAATGACCTCATTTCCTCGTTTAATGAAGCTCGGGGTCGAGCCGATTTTCATGAACGTCGTTTGTGCCGTATACAAATCGACGATTGCCAAATCAACGGTAGCGAACACTTCATCGGATGACCTTAACAGAAGTACCGAGTTGACCGATTTGACCGCCAGCTTCTCGTCCATGCCCGACTGTAACAGCTGCTGCAGGATAGACAGCGCCGCGCTGCTCTCCTGGCGCGCCCGCTCGCCATTGCCCATTCCGTCACTGATCGCTACGGCAAATTTCCCGTTTCCGAGCTCGACCATGCTGAAGCTGTCGCCTGACAACAAATCCCCTCCCTTCGCTGCGCCCGCGACGCCGGTTTCCACCTCAAACTGCTTCGCAGAACCGAACGCCACCAGCGTTGGTTCACCGTTTTTCGTAGGCGGCAGCTCCGACTTGACGGCGATATGCTCGCCCAGAATATCGCTAAGCAGCGGTGCTATTATTTTGCGGCATTCGTCGTAGCCTTTGCCAAACGCATGATAAACTTCAATATCTACATTCCCCTCCTCTAAGCTTACGATATCAATGCCTTGAATCGATAAACCGAGTCCTTCCACCGCCTCCCGAATTTGCTCCTCCTGCAAATGCAGCGTCTGCCCCTCCCGTTTAATTTCTTCAGCCAAATCCTCCATGACTTGCGATACGCCTTGCAATTGATCGGCAACAAGCTGCCGGGAGTCGTATATTTGCTTCTTCCAGTGCATATTATTTTGATATAGCTCGTACTGCTGACGCATGTCCATCAGCACCTGTGACGACTTCACGCAGTGAGCCGACCAGGCCCTCGGCATCTCCTTCGCTGACGGGATGGTGTCTTCCTCCACAGTAGTCATCATATCGGTCATCATTTTGTACGTATGAAAAAACTTATCCTCCCAGCACGCATGCTGCCGGTGACAGCTGGAGCAGCTGCGCTCGGCAACCGCATTCATAAAATGACTAACCTCGTCTTCCCGCTTCATCGCGGTGACATTGCTGTTTAATTGACCAAAGCTGCGCGACAGTTGACGGAACACCTCAGAGTACTGCGATACTCTCTCGGCGGTCACCTCGCGTACCCGCTTCGCATAATCATGCTGTGACTTCGCATGCTCGTTCGTCCCCGGCACGTATCGCGAGATCGTGCGGATCATACTCCGGGGCGTAAGCATAAGCAGCGTGGCAGCCGCAACGGACTCCCAAGTTGAGCTCATAACATCAGCTTGACTGCCAACATAGATAGATAATATAGACGTTCCGAGCAGCATCCCGAACGCAGCAGCCATTTTACCGCCTTCGCGCAGAAGCCCGGCCAGCAAGCCGGCAAAAGCAAGCAAGCTCATTTGAACGACGGCCCCGAAGTCTGCCAAGCTCAAAATAAGACCGGCTACTACGCCGACCGAAGCGCCGAGCGGTGCGCCGCCTGCCAAAGCAAACAGCAGCAGCATATAGCGGGACATGATGTGCTCTGCCGACATGCCGTAAAACACCCAGCCAACCGCCCCCGTCATGACCGAAGCGAGCAAAATCATTAAACAAATGATTTCCTCGTTTTTGAGCGACGCTGATTTTTTCGTCATGGTCAGCACCGGAATCGCCTGTATAAAGACTAGTGTCAGAACGAAGCCGAGTGCCGCTTCCACAACAACCAGCATGAAATTGTACCAGCTAAGCTCGTCCCCGATAAAAACTCCGAATAATTGCACGAGTAGTGTTGCTGCGAATACTAGAATAGGCGCCGATGACAGCTCCGCCTTCTCATACGCCTCCAGCCCCTTCAAGAAAAGAAACAACACCGCAATTTCCATCGCGATCCACATTGGCGCAGGATCTGCCGCAAGCCAGCTTCCAGCCACCAACGCTACCGCCACCCACGGATAAATATCCTTTCGCATAAAATAGATAACTGCGAAATAGGCGACTGCAAATGGCATGAGCGATTCTAGTATGACCGCTCTTCCCAGTAAGAAAGCTACACCAACTAATAGAAATGTCCATTTCTTTGCCAAAATGACTTGAATGAACCGGCGCGCCGCCACCCATTCCCGTCCTTTTTGCACAAACGTCTGCGCTAGACTTGTCCGCTTCACACTGGTAACTACCTCAGCGTTTTCCTTTTCCACCAACACACACCACCATTCCGAATGTAATGTGATTTTCATTATAGGAGCTTGTCCGTATGAAGTTTGTCAGTTAACGTAACATTCCAAAAAATTTTTTCCGACAAAAATAATTGCCCTGCATTCATTGTCACAGCTCTGTCAAACATATGCGCCGCATGAGTTTGACCTGTTTACTTGGAACCTATTCCCAAATCATCATCAACAAAAACCGTGTCGGTCGGTTTCCATCCGCTGACGAATAGACGTTGTAACCTGTCGGGAATGTAAGAGGATCGGAGAAAAGTATTTATTTTCTGGCAAACGGCCTAGGTGAAAACGACATAGGTCTTAGAAATTGGGACTTTGCTAGCTTCACCAGCAGCATTTATGATGGTTTAGCGTCCCGCTTCGACAGCAATAGGTAAGCGTTTGCAAAAAACAAATCTATTTGCGTGCAAAAGCACGCAAAAAAAGCAGAACCACATCGGTTCTGCTTCTAATATGAATTTATGACGATTCAGCTTATACCCGCTTGGCACCGCGTCCGCCGCGTTTGCCCTCCGTATTCTTCTTCAAAGAGGAGATGCGCTCTTCGCTGTCTTTCAGGAAACGTGACATTTTATCCTCGAATGACGGTTTACCGTATGCAGGTCTGCCAGACGATTGCTTGTTGAAGGGACGTCCGCCACCGCCGCCACCGCCTCCGCGGTTGAAACGTTCTCCGCCACCACTACCACCAGTGCTTCCACCGCCGCCGCTATGACGCTCGCGTTGTTGTGGCGCTGGTTGGCCTTCCGGCCGGTCGATGGCTTGCTTAATGGAAAGTCCGATCTTTCCGTCTTTGTCCACGTTGATCACTTTTACTTTCACGACATCGTCGATTTTCAGGTGATCCTTCACGTCTTTGACGTAATTATCAGCAATTTCCGAAATGTGAACAAGACCCGTGACACCTCCCGACAAGTCGACAAATGCCCCAAAATGCGTAATGCCTGTCACTTTTCCTTCTAACTTAGCGCCCACTTCAATTGCCATAAAATAAAATGTTCCTCCCTAAGAAATTTGCGAAGCAAAACCGAATCCATAAGCATAAGCTAAAAGTTTTGCGAAAACGCTATTAACGTGATTATAACCGAACCGTTCAAGTAAGGTCAACAGACGTTCACCCGATTTGGAGCCCTATTTAATCACTGAAAATTAGCTGCTCGCCCTTCTTCACCATGCCTTGCTCCTTGGTTGCGAGTTGAGCGATATACTCCGGATCGTTTAACCGTTCAATTTGTTGTTTGAGCGCTTCGCTTTCTTTCGTTGACGCATCTATTTGTCCTTGTATGGTAGATAGCCGCACGTTTGTCGCGTCCTGCTGCTTCATTTGACCGAAGATGGTATACGCCGCCCAGCCCATAAAAAGAACAATGAACATCATCCATAGTTTGAACCGGCGCTTCGTGCCAGCGTTACCTGTTGTTTTATTAACTGCAGCAGTCGTCATGTGTGCTATTACCTCCTAAACCATCTATTCCAAAAATTAACAATTTGGAGTCCGAGCTTTCTCAGCCTCTCGGCAACCTGCCATTTGTTCATATAGGGCGACAACCAACGTCCAATAGGACGAAGCATCGGCCGAATGATCCAAACAAACAAACGCCAAAATGGACGAACCAATTGTATCACAATTTTCAAAAGGAAAATAGTGAACGCAGAACCAAATCCTAAAATAATCTTAAGAAGCTTGTAAAGAAGCAGCAGCGGCTTCACTATGATTATATCTAAACACTTGAGCATAAAAGAGATAAACGCCCGTACAGCTCGAATAAGCCATTTTACAGTGACAATGACTGCCTTGCTAAATACGAGATAGTAGAGGATGATGCCGATAGCCAGTCCGATAAAAACGTACGCCCGCACCTCGCCATTGTTGCTGGCGTACAGCACCCGAAAGACGACCAGTGCAGCCGCCATCCAATAGATGACGTCAAGCACGGGCAGCCACCAGCGCGGAAACTTCAGCTCATGCGACACCACGCGATAGCCGTCGAACACCGTTCCCATGCCTAAGCCGGATAACAGCATGACCGCCATCGTCATCCACTGCATGTCGAGCGTCACTTGAATAGCTTCCCGAACAGCCCTTTGGATTTCGAAGAGGCGTTGCTTCCATCCAAATAGGCGAGCGAATAGACGAGCCCTTCAATAGCTACCAGTCCTTGTTCCAGGCTAAGATGCTTCATATGCAAATTTTGGCCCTTAACCGTTAAGAAACCAAGCTCCGTCTCGAGTAAAAACTCCTCGCTGTCGAAGCTTTCCACATTTAAAACCCCGGTAAGCTCCAGCAGCTTGCGATTTAACATTTTTACTTCCTGCCGCTTCTGTCCTTTGCTTTGGTCAACCATAGACTCGTCCCCCGCTTCGTTAACATGTCCAGCCGTCCTCTGGCGGCGCGGCATACGTTTAAGACTAGCTTATGGGGGGCGGACGAGATTTAGAACAATTCATAGACTGCTAATGGGAAAAGAAAAAAGCTGCCCGCAAGCATGATGCTTGTCAGACAGCTTTGTTATTATTGCTCCCAGTCGAGACCAGTCTCGCGCTGGCGCTGTTCTTCTTTCACCAAGGTGTACAGCTCTCCGGCTTCATCCTTACGGGTCGTCTCCGCAATGCGCTCAACGCGCACGGTTACGATCTTTTGGCCGTATTGGATTTGGAGCTCATCGCCGACTTTGACGGCACTGCTTGCTTTCGCTTCGCGGCCGTTAATCCATACGCGCCCCTGCTCGGATACATCCTTCGCGACGGTGCGGCGCTTAATCAATCGGGACACCTTGAGAAATTTATCTAACCGCATTAGACTACTTGATTGCTTCTTTCAGCTTGTTGCCTGCTTTGAATGCAGGAACTTTTGCTTCCGAAATTTCGATTGGCTCACCTGTTTGCGGGTTGCGGCCAACGCGTCCGGAGCGTTTGCGAGTTTCGAAAGTACCGAAGCCGATCAATTGTACTTTGTCTCCGCCTGCAAGTGCGTCTGTTACTTCGCCCAAAAATCCGTTAAGTACTGCTTCTACATCGCGTTTAGTCAAGCCGCTTTTTTCGGAAATGTTGTTGATCAAGTCTGTTTTGTTCATTATAAAATCCTCCTATTTCGTTACCGTTATTTTTGGTCGGTGCCATAAAGACGCCGCCGTGCTTGGAATTTTTTACTCTTCACGAGAATACTTATTCTGCTTAAGAGCAAATAAATCCTGCCGCTATTTGAAATTTTTTTGCGAATAGTGCGGAATAAAGGCGATTTGTGCCGAAATGAAAGCTAGGATTGACGCTTGGCCTCTTCCCACCATCGATCCATTTCTGTTAAATCAGTCTGGTCAAATTGTTTGCCTCTTATACGGAGCTGCTCTTCGATATATTCGAATCTGCTGCGAAATTTTTTATTTGTGCGTGAGAGCGCCTCTTCCGGGTCCGCATGGATGAAGCGCGATGCATTGACGACAGCGAACAGCAGATCGCCAAGCTCCGATGCTTGCTCCTCCTCGCTTTTGGTCGCGATGGCTTCGCGAAGCTCGCCGAGCTCCTCTTCGATTTTGTCCAAAACCGGTCCAAGCTCATCCCAATCAAACCCGACTTTAGCCGCTTTTTTCTGCAGCTTATAAGCCTTCATGAGAGCCGGGAGATCAGGCGGAATGCCGTCGAGCACCGATTTACGGTTCGCGTCCGTCCCTTTGATCCGCTTCTCCTCCGCTTTCATTTGCTCCCAGTTGCCAAGCGCCTCTTCAGAGTTGCTGGCATTTATATCGCCAAAAACATGCGGATGGCGAAAAATGAGTTTCTCGTTAAGCGATTGTATCACATCATAAACGGAGAATGCGCCAGTCTCTTCCTCCATTTGGCTATGGAGCATGACCTGGAGAATAACGTCGCCGAATTCCTCCTGCATGCCGTCGGGATCATCGTTATCGATGGCTTCAAGCGCTTCATAAAGCTCTTCGATAAAGTTTTTGCGGATGGACTGATGCGTTTGCTCGCGATCCCACGGACAACCCTCGGGACTGCGCAGTATCGATACGATTTCATGCAGGCGTTCGAAAGAGCGGTTGCGAAGCGCAGCATCGTCGCTGCGAGGCACCCAAATAAGCGATAAGTTGCCGTAGCCCGGCGTACGATCAAGCTCATAAAGTGGGACGCGAATGATTTGCTGCTCACCGGCAACGCCGAGAGCATGTCCCACCACGACCTCGAAATCATCGGGGTAACGCTCCATCAGCGCCAGCTTCACATCGGAAGCGGTGAAGGCGTCGTACACTTGGCCGATGAGCGTGTGAAGCTGCGGCTGCAGCAGCGCAGGCTGAAGCTCAGCGGCGTCAAGCAGCGCGAAGCCCTCGATCGGATCGATGCCAAGGCTGACGAACGCTTGATCCAGAAAGCTTTCTCCGCCAACAATTTGGAGCTCGATGCCCGCTTGCGGACATTGCTCGCGCAGCAGCTGAACGGTGCGCTCCGCCACCATTGGATGGCCGGGAACGGCATAGATGAGCGGCTTGCCGCTTGATGTGGCATTGCCTGCTTCGGCAATCAGCGCCTCCGCGATTGCTTTATACACATCAGGGAACGAGTCATGCTGCTCGTACAAGGAATCGAACGATGTATAGGCAATACCGTTCTCCTGCAGCATGGACATTGCGGGATGCTGCGCCGTGCGGACGAATACACGTTCCGCGGCTTGCAACCGGCGCCATACACCAAGCGTTAATTGATCGGGATCGCCCGAGCCTAGCCCGACGACCGTTATGTTTGGGATTGTCATTAGAGGTAATCCTCCTTATGGTTTGTGTAGCAGGGTTTATGTAATGGTGGTGTGAACGTAATGGTTAAAATAACGGCAGGCTTGGTAATGAACATCCTTGTTTGCCTCGGTTAGTACGATAAGCGTAACGTCGGTGGGAGGAGGGCTGATTTTGATGATTTTCCAGCCTGTTTGAGGCCGCTTGGAACAAAATAGAGCTGATTTTTAGCTCTATTTTTACAATTTCGGTTAGTTTTGGAGGAAATAGTGCTAATTTTTAGCTTTATTTCCCTAATTCACGCGTTCGCGG
>JBNJJW010000042.1:0-32468 GCA_051750645.1 Bacillota bacterium
CCGTTTAGCGGCCGGAATAAGAATATACCATGTATGTGCCCATAAGGTCAAGCATTTATCAAAAGTTTTTTTGAATCTTTTTTAAACGGCTACTTTAATTGTAATTCTCGCCATACTTTCTTATTGCTATACTGCCGCTCAGAGCTTATATCTCTGCCGAACCAGTCCGGTGCCGCGAAAGCATTAGCTGCCTCTTCCGAATCGAATTCCACTTCAAGAACTGCCAGCTCGATTTGATCGTAAATATCTATTTCGATGATACTGCCATCCCATTCTGCCGTTATCCGATTTTTCGTCAGCGGCACGAATCCAAAAGCCTTAATAACCTGATCGTAAATACCTTCCGAAATCGAATACTCAATTTCCTCGCGGGAGAGACCATTGCCTAACTTGAATGTGTGAGTAAACGAAACCTCGCCGCTGGCAAGATCAACAATTCTCCGAACGCGCAGCTCTTGCGTTTCATCTATTGCCAAATACGTTTGCTCGATACGTTGCTCCGATAGAACCTTTAGCTTCTGCTCTTCAATAATAACGCTTGGCAATTCAGCAAGCAAAAATTTCCGCTCGATTTCTAATGACATAAGACAGACATCTCCTTCTCACGTATCTTCATCCATAAATAGCTCATGCAGCATCCGTTCCCTATTATTAATGAACTGCTTCATAAGAATGTAGTGATCGGTTTCTTCTAATGAAGATCTCTCGATTCCATTCGAGGTCAAATTATATAGGATTGCATCAGGATAGGCCATTAAAATGGGTGAGTGTGTTGAAATAATAAACTGCGAGTTCTGCCCCACCAACTCATTGATCCGGGAGAGCATAGCCATTTGCCGAAATGGAGAAAGAGCCGCCTCCGGCTCGTCCATAATATATAGCCCATTCCCGCTGAAACGATGAAGAAACGTTGCAAAAAAGGATTCGCCATGCGATTGCTGATGAAGAGATTTCCCTCCATAAGAATCGATGATGCGCGCTCCTGACACAGGGTCCCTGTCCATCTCATCTATATTAGAAGCTAAATTATAATAGCTTTCTGCCCGGAAGAAAAAACCGTCCCTGGGCTTTATCGTGCTTCGAGTTAGCTTCAAATACTGATACAGCTCGGAATGAGTCGCTTCTGTGGAGAAATTAAAGTTGATCGTTCCGCCTTCCGGATTAAAACCGAGTCCGATCGCGACCGCTTCCATCAGCGTCGACTTCCCCATCCCATTTTCGCCAACGATATAAGTAACTTTAGGATGAAGCTCAAGCGTGTCTAATCCTTGAATAGCTTTTAGATGAAAGAGATATATATCGAAGGAGGGTACGGCTTCCCGAAGCAAAGTAACGCTTCTTAAATAAAGGCCCTGCTGATTTTGTCTCATCCCGTATCCTCCCAACTCGATTAAACCGTATCTCCGCCTTCTACAGACCGCAGCATTTCTTGAATTTCTTACCGCTCCCGCAAGGACAAGGATCGTTGCGTCCGACTTTTTTCTTTGTCTTCATATCTATAACATCAGCCTGAACTGTCCGATTAGGTATAGCATTTAGAAGCACGCCAGCGCTTGCTCTTTTTGTCGACAGCTCTGCAGGCGAATAGCCCTTGATGGCCCATTGCTTTGTATTATTCATTAAAGGCACAAGAAGATCCGTTATCGCTGATACCATTTCTATACCAGGCATCTCGATAAAGTCCTGAGCCACTTCGAGTACGGAAGCAAGCGAATCGCCATTTTTCGCCGCGTCCACACATTCTTCCACTAAAAATTCCGCTTCATCGCGGTCAATCTCGTAATGACTGAGAACATAACGGACCAAGTTCATATAGTGATTGTTGCGCTCGACGTAATCCAGCTCTCCTGCCTTTAGAAGCTCCTGTTTTGTAAAAGGATAAAAATCCAGGTCATGCCTAAGAGCTCGCTCTTTGCGAATGGATGCCGGATCGAACACCCGATAATCGGAAATCATCATTGCTTCCTCATCAATTTCAATCTGCTCATAATAATCCGATGCGTCGTAAACAATATTCATGATATCGTAACGGGCAAGCGGATGATCGGCATCCGTAATAACAAACGTCTTTAATTCCTCTGCTGACAACGTACCATAATAGTAAAGCAAACCGCGCGTCAGCCGAATCCATTCGGTGTTCCGGGAGTGGATAGGGTGATCTTGGAACAAATCGCCTGATTTAAACAATTCAACGAGTTCTGATGGCATGATAACGACTCTTTTGCCGTCAACTGTGCCCGGAAACAAAATTCCGCGTTCGCGAAAATATTCGTATTGCTGGTATTCGAGCAGCGGCTTATCCCATAGGCCGCCGTTCTTCGCGATTTTCTGAACGAGCTTCATTCTATTTTGATCCCAGCAACGGGTAGTCAGCTCTAAGTTATCCGGTATCAGCTCTGCCAGCTTTTCAACAAGCCCCTGCTTATTGAGCGTGCTGAGGTTGCTTATTTGCAAATTCAGACGAATACTTGTTAATTGCTGCTTCGATAATACGCTCAGTGCGTCCGCAAATGTTAACGGGTAGGATAGCTGCGGCCAAAACTTGTCCGGTATGTGATCCTGCTTTGTAGTCATGTTGTTCTCCTAAAAATTGAATTTGATGCATGCCGTTCTATTAATGTTAGAGTACCCCAAAAAAACATGCAATTTCAAAGATAACAAAAATAATAGTCGGAATCAAACAAAAAATAAAAGCCCTGAGAGCATGAAATGATCATCAAGGCTTCCTATAACCTTATTTCTCCGCTGTCCTAACGTTGAGCAACGAATTGATCTGCTCCAGCAGGTTGCCGCCGCCGGTAAGCGAGATCGCGCCCATCTTCCCGCAAATTTTCTCAAGGAACTCAAGCTCCTTCAAGCGGAAAAGCGTACCGTTCTCGTCCATGAGCTTTTCGGTAAATCGTTAATCCCTTAAAAATCGCATGAAGAGAGTCGATATCCGGGTCGCGAAGCAATACAACGAAGAGCTGTCGCGTATTCTGTATACTTTTTCCTGTTTTGAGAAAGAGGTTTGCTATAATGCGGATTTGGATGAATATACAAAGGACAATTGAAAGTGCTCACCCCACGTAAAACCATCATAGCGGTAATAATGGGCGTTATATCCTCTACAATGCCAAGTTACGGAAAAAATAGCGGACAAAATGGCCTTAATGGGCCTAGAATAGGGTATTGGAGACCCAGTAGGCTTGAATAAAACCACAAAAGTCCGCTATTTTCAATCAACTTCCCCGTTACGTGCTATAAGACCATTCTGTACTGTTATTTAGCCCCATTGACTACTCGTCTCCGCCCCGACTAATTCAATCGGTGCATTTTGGTCTATTTCTGTACGGTCATTCTCCCAAAAAACAATGAGATTCCCGTTCGGCTTGTGGCTCGAGTATGACTATATGCCTAAATTTCAAAATCCTCTATCACATTTTGACGGAAAATATTTATTTGTAATTATTATAAATTGATATTGATTTCCCACTGGAAAGCGGTAACATAATAGTTGAGGCGCAATCATACAAAATCAATGAGGTGATTCGAGTATGAGTACAGAGAAGAACAAACTGACGACTAGTTGGGGTGCTCCCGTTGGAGATAACCAAAACTCGATGACAGCTGGCTCACGTGGTCCCACATTAATTCAAGATGTACATCTTCTTGAAAAACTGGCGCATTTCAACAGAGAGCGTGTTCCAGAGCGTGTCGTTCATGCGAAAGGCGCTGGCGCGCACGGTTATTTCCAAGTGACGCACGATGTCACGCCATACACGAAAGCAAGCTTCTTGTCAGAGGTAGGAAAGCGCACTCCAATGTTCATTCGCTTCTCGACCGTTGCGGGCGAGCTTGGTTCGGCCGATACGGTGCGCGACCCGCGCGGATTCGCCGTTAAGTTCTACACCGAAGAAGGAAACTATGACTTGGTTGGCAATAACACGCCTGTATTTTTTATTCGTGACGCAATAAAATTTCCGGACTTCATTCATACACAAAAGCGCCATCCGCAAACACACCTGAAAAACCCGAATGCCGTATGGGATTTCTGGTCCTTGTCGCCGGAATCCTTGCATCAGGTTACGATTCTTATGTCGGACCGCGGCATTCCCGCAACATTCAGACATATGCACGGCTTCGGCAGCCATACGTTCAAATGGGTTAACGCAGAAGGCCAGGCCGTCTGGGTGAAATACCATTTCAAAACGGAACAAGGCGTGAAAAACTTAGCTCCGGACGTGGCCGCACAAATTGCCGGTGAAAATCCCGACTACCATACGGAAGATTTGTTTAATGCGATCGCGAGTGGCGATTTCCCTGCATGGAAGCTGTATGTTCAAATTATGCCGTTAGAGGATGCCGATACATACCGTTTCGATCCATTCGACGTTACGAAGGTATGGTCTCAGAAGGACTATCCGTTGATCGAGGTTGGACGTATGGTGCTCGACCGGAATCCAGAGAACTATTTTGCGGAAGTTGAGCAAGCTACGTTCTCTCCTGGGTCATTTGTGCCTGGCATCGAGGCTTCTCCGGACAAAATGCTTCAGGGCCGTCTGTTCGCTTACTCAGATGCTCATCGTTACCGGGTCGGTGCTAACCACAATTCATTGCCGATTAACCGTCCAAAGTCGGAAGTGAACAATCACCAGCGTGACGGACAAATGCGTTCGGATGATAATGGCGGTGCTTCCATCTATTATGAGCCGAACAGCTATGGCGGTCCGACGGAAACGCCTGAAAACAAGCCTGCTGCATTTGAAGTATCCGGTGAAGCGAATAGCGTCGCCTATGACCATAACGATCACTACACGCAAGCGGGCGACTTATACCGGCTGCTCAGCGAAGAAGAACGCACCCGTCTGGTCGAAACCATTGTCGGAGCGATGAAGCCAGTTGAAAGAGACGACATCAAGCTTCGTCAAATCGGCCACTTCTACAAAGCAGATCCGGAGTATGGACAACGCGTTGCCGAGGGTCTTGGTTTATCTATATCTCAGCAAGCATAATGGAACGATAATAGTATGACATAAATAAAGCGGCTGCCGAATTCTATTCGACAGCCGCTTTGATTTTTTAGAAATGTCAATTAAGTCGCTGCGTTGTTCGCAAGCTGCCGCTTCTGTATGGTGTGAACGCCCATAACGAGAGCGACCAGTTCATAGCTGTCGAGCTTACAGGAGCCGTTCTTCAAACAGAAGGCGCCGGATTGCAGCCAGCTGCTCGTTTTCGCAAATGAAGCGACAGTCTGACCGCTGCCGTCCTGGATGTCGTACTCCTGTGAAAAAGCCGGCGACGTAATTTCGAATAATCCTCTATCCCCCGCATCATACTCGAACCGCTTCGAGAGAAAGCTCATCCGCACCTGCAGTACACCGAATAAGCGCTCATCCGGACCAGTTATTTCCCACTTGTTCGAGAAGAAAGGAAACGCTCCCCCGCACACCCTCGCTCCCGTATGATCATACACATCGAGTGATGAGCCAAAGGCGCTTTTCAAATCTATTGTACCTACCGTATCGGCGGCTCCGTTCATTATAGTGCTTGTTCCTGAGCTGAAGAAATTGTCTTTAAAATAAAGCTCCAATCTATCATCTCCTTCATTTTTACAAACATAGGTAATATTGCATATGGTTAATTATACCATGACTTATGCTGATCATTCTATCTGCTCTGTTAAAGTGCTTATCCTAAAGCGTTTTATGATATACTGCTACAATATTGAAATGCAGGAGGCACAGGCGAGTGAAAATTTTTGTCATACTCTCGTTCAACGAAGACGGGATGGAAAATGTATATGTAGGCACCGACGAGGAAAAAGCTTTGTCGCTGAAATCAACCGATTTCGATAATTGTGATGCTCTCTTCGTGGAAATTTGGGAAGACGGCGAGAAAACAGACGATTTCCGTCTGGAGGAAGCCATAAACGAGGAGACGAATGAATCCTGACTTTAATGAGTCAGGATTTTTTTACGAGTATGAAACATTTTGATCATGTCGATCGTGTTAGGGATGAAGGAGTCGACGCCAATGGGAAATGAACCGTTTTATACGGATGATTATATTTCAGAGCTTATCCAGAGCTATTCCGACATGGTTTTGCGAATAGCCTTTACCTATCTCAAAAGTAGCGCTGACGCTCAAGACGTGTGCCAGGAGGTTTTTATTAAAATAGTTAAGCAGCAAAAAACGTTTAAGCATGCTGAACACGAAAAAGCTTGGATCATCCGGGTAACGATAAACCGCTGTAAAGACATGATACGGGGTCCATGGAAAAGGCTGTTCTCCCCACTTGGCGATGCTGATATTCCCATAAAGGATGAACAAAATAAAGAAGTTGTTGCCTACGTTATGGAGCTTCCGCAAAAATACCGTATCGTCATATATTTGTACTATTTCGAAAGCTATAGCACCGCAGAAATCGCACAGCTGCTGGGCAAGAAGGAAAGCACGGTGCGTACGCAGCTGAAGCGCGCCAGAGAGCTGCTGAAAACCAACATGATTGGAGGTCTTGTTAGTGAATAGATATATAGATGGAATGAATGAAATAAAGGCCAGCGATGAGCTGAAGAAGAGTATTATAAATGACGCAAAAAAATATCAGTCGAAAGGATTCGCATTCCAAAAAACAACTGCCCTCTTGGCAGCCGTTTGTACATTCATTTTACTTGCTATGTTCGGCCTATCATTCCTTCAGCCTAACAGCGACAAACCATTGTTCGATGGCTTTGTACTTACCGCTTATGCAGCCGACGGTACGCCCGTTGAAATAAAACCGAATGTCGGTTTCCCTCTAGGAAAGTACCAGATGACGATGAGCAGTGTACCCGGTTTTCCAATTAACATCGTTTCGGGCGAAGCGGATGTCATTTCATTGAGAGCAACCGACGGCTCCTTCTTGTTATGGACGCCTCCCGCCTCCAAAGTCGTGAATAAGGGTACCCAGCTCGAGATCAAGTCAGGTGACACCGTGTACTGGTCGCCATTAAGCGATGGCGTCAATAAAACAGTAGCTAAGAGCGCCATTGAAGTCATTGCCTATCAAAACGATAAGGAGCTCGGTCGCCGCACGATTGAGATTAATAGGAAAGATGATTATTCTTATTCGGGAATTTTAGTGGAAAAGTGATCATGAGGCATAGTGGCAACGACACATGCACATATCTGTTCGTTGACAAGGGATAAACTGGTAATTATACTTTCTTTATTCAATGAACAAGGAGTGGAACTTTATCAAGAACATTGCGTCGATTATCGGAAAATTGCTTTTAATGATGGCTATCGTTTTTGTTTTGATTATCGTTTTATTTATCATCTACTTCATCGCAGCCGGACTTTCAGTGTCTGATCTTGAAGCTGCCGTAGACAATAAATGGCTTATTTATTCTCAAATCGTTGCCTTTACCGCTGCTGCCTTCGGTATGTACGCTTTATTCGAACGGAAGAAAGGCTGGCCTCTCGGATTAAAACAGCCTAAGGGCGCCCTTTGGGCGGTTCACGGTCTGCTGGCGGGAGCTATTCTAATGTCCGTCTCGTCTGTTCTTATTTGGGTTCTCGGAGGTATCGAATGGCAATGGATTGGCTTTAATCAAGCGGTGCTTCGGTCGTTGTTGGATGGCTTAATCTTGTTTACATGCGTGGCGGTATACGAAGAAATCCTTTCTCGCGGCTACATACAAGGACTTGTGAAATACCATTACGGCCAAACATCCGCGATTATTGTCAGCTCGATATTATTTGCGGTCATGCATGGGCTAAATCCAGGAACCTTCGACTCCCCTTTTCCGATCATAAACCTTTTGCTTGCCGGCATTCTTTTAGGTCTTTCCCGTGAGCTGAGCGGCGGACTTTGGATGCCGATCGGGCTGCATCTGACATGGAACTACTTCCAGGGCCATATCTATGGCTTCAGCGTATCGGGGACCGATCCTGTTCCATCCGTGCTGGATGCGGTTGCTACTGGACCCGCACCATTATCAGGCGGTTCATTCGGCGTAGAAGGAAGCTTCATTTCAACATTGGTAACGATGATCGGAATCATTGCCGTTTACTTTTTTTACAACCACCCAGTTAAAAAAGAACAAAGCCCCGTATAGGAGCTTTATTCTTAGCCTGCCCGCCATCCATCTAGCCTTTAACACCAGAAATAGCAACGGACTCGATAATTTGTTTTTGGAATACGAGAAAGATGACCAGCATAGGCAGCAAAGCAACGAAGGACGCCGCCATAATTAACGGATAATCCGTTTGGATCGCATAGGTCGCATTAAAATTAGCAATAACGAGCTGCAGCGTTTGCTTCTCCGGTGAGTTCAAATAAATAATCGGCGCCAGGTAATCGTTCCAAATCGCCATGAACCATAAAATAACCTGTGCCGCTACCGCTGGACGGATTAATGGAAAGACGATTCTGGAGAAAATGCCGAAGTAAGAAGCTCCGTCGATTTTCGCGGCTTCTATAATTGCTCCAGGTACACTCGTCAAATATTGCCGCAGGAAGAAGATCATCATAATGTTACCAAAAAGACCAGGCACAATGAGCGGCTTTAATGTGTCCACCCAACCAAATTCGGAGAACATAATGAATTGCGGAATCATAATAGCCGGATATGGAATCATCAAGGAAGATAGCAATAGCATGAAAATAACGTTTTTATACTTAAAACGCAGCTTCGCAAACGAATACGCGGCCAAGCTCGATGTGAACGTCCCGATAATCGTTACGCAGAGCGTGATCAGCAAGCTGTTCTGAATACCGCTGAGCAAAGGGCCTTTCTCCCATATTTCCGCATACTTCACAAAGTTGAACGTTTCCGGAATCCATACAGGCGGCAAAGCGAATACTTCCGCCTTCGTCTTAAAGGAAGTCGAAACCGTCCATACAAGCGGAGCAATCATAAATACAGCGCCAATGCTAATTAAAATAAAAATAAGTAGATTTGAGATTTTAAATTTTTTGGCCGAAAGCATAGTCACATTCACTCCTTCCCTCTGGTAGTCGTTATTCCAAATCCCTCGACGATCTTTCATTCATCTTGAATTGAACAAGCGTTACGACAAAGATGAATATTCCAAGAAGCATCGCCATGGCGGAGGCATAGCCCATTTGCAGGTTGCCGAACGCCTTCTGCCAAACATAGAATACGACTGAGGCCGAGCTGTATTCCGGACCGCCTGTCGACGTCATGATATTAATTTCTGTGAAGATTTGCGCGCCGCCGATAATTTTCGTAACGACAATAAAGAACGTAACCGGTTTTACCATCGGGAACGTGATATGCTTGAATATTTGAAATCCGTTTGCCCCGTCTAAGGATGCCGCTTCATAGTAGTCTTTAGGCACGCTTTGCAGTGCCGCCAGATAGAGAAGCATAGAGTAACCAAGGTTCTTCCAAACCATCATAATAATAAGTGCAGGTTTCACCGTATATTTATCAGTCAACCAGTTAGGACCCTCAATACCGAAGAGAGCAAGAAACTGATTTACTAAACCATAGTCGCCGTTATAAGCCCATTGCCACAAAATCGAAATCGCCGCGAGCGAGGAGATGACCGGGATGTAGTAAATGACGCGAAACGTTGTTGTACCGAACATTTTCCGATTAAGTCCAAGGGCAAGCAGCAAAGCTAACACTATTTCTATCGGTATACCGATCATCATGAACAACGTGTTGAAGCTGGCCTTATGAAACTGCTCGTCCATAAAAATTTCTTTAAAGTTAGCTAGCCCGACAAAATCCATCCGGCCTAATCCGTCCCAGTCCGTGAATGAACCGTAAAGCGAGTATAAAAGCGGATACAAAGTAAACAAGAGAAATCCAAGAACGGGAGCAAGTACAAATAAATACCCGTAGTAGCTTTCTTTGCGATAGAGATTCGACTTGGTTTTCATCTTCCACCCCTGATTCACCCGGCATAAGAATGATGCTAGTTCCGTGCTTAAGAACTAGCATCCATTCTTGCGGATTAAAAATGATTGGCTTTTATTATTTTTTCGATTTTGCTTCTTGTTCGATGGCTTTATCAAGCAAGCTTTGCATTTTTGGCTGTTGCGACTTCACATAATCAGCAGCCGTCATTTTTCCATCGAGTACCGGTTGGATGTCTGTAAAGAACAATTGGTACCATTCTGCATTGTAAGTCAATGTGTTAGGCATCGGTTTACCGTATTCTTGAACGATATCAAGGAATTCCTTCTTGTTAGCCGGTTTCGTAGCCGAATCAGCAGCCCAAGTTTGAGCCATGTCGATCAGGTTAGGAATTTGAACCTTTGCATCAACCAATTGCTGTTGACCTTCTGGAGAAGCCGTCAAGTAAGTTACCAGTTTAGCTGCTAATTCAGGGCTCTTCGAGTTGTTGGACACGCCGATACCAAGCGAGCCTACGAAGGTTGCCGATTTGCCTGTAGAGCCGGCAGGATAAGGAATCAGATCATAATCGAAAGGCAAAGTTTCATAAGTCGCCAGATCCCAAGGACCTACTGGGAAGAACGCCAATTCGCCTTTCATCCAGCGCTGGTACGTATCCAGAGTCGCTGCATCTTCAATAGAAGGAGTGATTTTGTATACATTTTGCATGTCAGCAAAATATTGCAGTGCTTCAGCAAATTTAGGATCATCGATCGTTACTTTTTTGTTAGTCTCATCAAGCCAGTCAGCGCCATTGCTCCATACGAAAGCTTGTAAAGCCCAGTTTACGTTAAAGCCTGTGCCGTACTGGTCAATTTTTCCGTCGCCGTTGTTGTCTTTCGTAAGCTGTTGGTTAACTTTGATGAATTCATCCCATGTGTAAGGCTTGTCTTTATCCGGCAATGGGATGCCTGCAGCTTCAAACATCGTTTTGTTGTATCCAAGCGAGAAAGGACCAACGTCCTTTGGCAATCCGTAAATGCTGCCTTGGCCTACTGTCTCGCCGTCATACCGGTAGATATCAACACCATATTTCCAAATGTTGTCGAAGTTAACGTCATTCATATATTCCGTAATATCTTTAAGCACTCCGCCATTTACGTATGCTCTCAGGTCGCCCGGATCAAAATAAAAGACGTCAGGAACGCTTTTCCCTGTGATAGCAGCCTTCAATTTAGTTGCATACTGATCGGGTGTTGTTGTAATGATTTTCACTTTAACGCCAGGGTTGTCTGCTTCGAATTTTTTTACTGTTGCTTGATATGCCTTTTGCTCTTCAGGACCGCCTCTAAACATGAACGTAAGCTGTTGAGATTCCGTTTTACCGTTTGCACCGCCTTCGTTCCCTGCTTCCTCTTTACCGCCGCATGCAGAAAGCATGACTACTACTGCCATCATAAGTGCAAAAACAGAAAGTAAACCTTTTTTCTTTTCCAACTTAACCCCTCCTAAATATACTTCTTTCTCAAAATATGAATTAAGCAATGAATAATTTTATAAGAAAACAAATTCATTACATAATTAATACTTTTGTTGAATTCATAATAATTCAAAGCGCTTTCATTGTCAAGACTTGTCGAATGATATTAAAATATGATATCCGACTTTCTTTTATCCACCGAATTTGGAATTGCCATCATTTACTATTGAAAAAAATGGTGGTTTAGTTATCTAAATACTAAATTAATTAATATATTTACTATCTATTCATAGGATTGTCATTTCGCTGCAACTGTCCCGTCTGCGACCGGAATGCCAAAGTTCGGGGTTCCGTCCGGATTCCAACCAAACTGTTGTGCCCGCGTATGACGGTTTGGATCATAAAGAGGATCTCCAACAATTTCTTTATAATTCCGGGCATGATAAACAATAATGTCCTGCTCTCCGTCCAGGCTGACGGTAAAGCTATTGTGGCCAGGGCCGTATTGTCCTGTTGCCTCATTCGTTTGGAAAACAGGCTCGGCCGATTTGCTCCATGAGGATGGATCCAGCAAATCACTGGTGTCAGATGCCGAGAGCAGCCCCATGCAATAGTTGTAATCGGTAGCGCTAGCCGAGTAACTGATAAAAATTTTGCCGTTACGCTTAAGCACCGCCGGACCTTCATTAACGAGAAAGCCGATTTTTTCCCAATCATATTCAGGTGTTGCAATCATGACTTGTTCACCGCTTATGGTCCATGGATTGCTCATCGGAGCGATGTACAGATTGGAATTGCCATGAATGGCAGGATCCTTCTGCGCCCATACCAGGTAACGAACGCCTTCATGTTCGAATGTCGTCGCATCAAGCGCGAAGGATTCCCAATTCGCTTTAATTTGTCCCTTTTCCGTCCACTGTCCATCTAGCGGATTCGCTGATTCGTTCTCGATGACAAACATGCGATGATCGAATAAACCGTCAACCGTTTCCGAAGTTCTTGCAGCTGCGAAATAGATATACCATTTACCATCGATAAAATGGATTTCCGGAGCCCAAATGTTAGCGCTCATCGGACCTGTGTCATATTTCCGCCATGCAACTACCGCTTCTGCAGAACCAAGCTCTTGAATCGTCTTCGCTCTTCTCACTTCCAGCCGGTCATACTCAGGTACCGAAGCGGTAAAATAATAGTAGCCGTCTGTATGCTTGTAAACCCAAGGATCGGCGCGCTGCGGAATAACCGGATTAATAAATAACTGCGCTGCTGCTGCTTCTTTGCTTAACATCGTAACAAAACTCCTTTTGATCGCTTAGTTTTAATTGCTGGCTTATCTGCTACCCACTTTAATACGAATCCACTCAAACGTTTATGTTTTTATTTATTAATTCATGTTATAGTGAATATTAACAACTGATTGTATCTGCTGTCAATAAGTTAACTTATTAATTTTTATATTAATATTGAATGCAAAAGGAGGGCATCCCTTCTATCCAACAACACAGATAAAAGGGACGCCCTCTTCAAATTTGTAGTGACCTACATTGGATTCGGTACAAGATAGAGCAGAAGTTTATTGGCGCACTGAGCTACATTGGATTTCGTACAATAAAAACAGCCAAATGGGATACTACCAAGGAAAATAAGCTTTCTATGACATTCTATATTGGATATTGCCATTGTAAAGCAAACGCAAATGCCTAAAAGCCAAAAGTTAATGTATTTTATCCATTTTAGCTATCGTCATGCCGAATAACCGATTCCGCCCTGCCCGCTCCACATGAATATCGAACGCATCCCGCAGCCCTTCGCCAAAGCGGTTAAACCCGACTACTGTCAGCAATATCATTAACCCCGGATAGACCATTAAAGACGGATGGCTTATCCAGTAAGGACGACTGTCGTTAATGATGGCTCCCCATTCCACTAACGGCGCCTCTACACCGAGCCCCAAGAAGGACAGCCCGGATAGAAATAAGATGATGCTCCCCACATCAAGCGATGCCAGAACAAGCAGCTCCAACACGATATTCGGCAGCAGGTGGCGCCAAAAAATTTTCCAGCTACTCGTGCCTGAAAGCTGGGCAGCTTGCAGGAATGTCCGTCCCTTAAGCTGAAGCACTAATCCTCTTACGGTCTTCATGTATGGAGGCCAAAATACAACAATCATAGATAATATAATGACAGTTGTGCTTCGACCGAATATGCCGATAAAGGCCAGTCCAAGCACTAGACTGGGCACCGCCAGAAATAAATCGCAGATCCGGACTAGAAGGGTATCGGTCCATCCACCTTTCCATCCGGCGAGCGAGCCGGCGGCAATGCCTGCCGCAAGCGACAGTGCCATAACCGCATAGGCAATCATAATGGAGGATGATGCTCCAAGAAGAAGCCGGCCGAGCAGCGATCTCCCCAAATGATCCGTTCCGAGCGGATTCGTCCATGAGGGACCCTGAAGCTTTGCCATCAGGTTCACTTCATTGCTGCTATCGGGCACAACAAGCGGGGCAAGTACAGCAATCAGCGTTAATCCGGCAAGGATTGTACCGCCAAACATTAACGAAGGGAAAACGAGCCCTTTGCTCCATGCGGCTTTCAGTATCCGAATCACTCTGCTCCTCCTTTCAACCGAATGCGCGGATTAATAAAGGCGTACGCAGCATCGGTTAGAAAACTGACGAACACGTAAATAGCTGTAAAAAGCAGCATACAGCATTGAATGACCGGATAATCCCTGTTCACTACGGCCGTGACGAAATAGCGCCCAATGCCCGGCCATGCAAACACATTTTCAACCAAAATCGAACCGCTTAGCATAGCGCCCAGGCTGAGACCCGCTGTCGTCACAAAAGGCAGCAGTGCAGCCTTCAACAGATGCCGTCTAATGACCGTAGACATCTTGAGCCCTCTTGCTCTCGCATACAGCATAAAAGGCTCTTCCGCATGCTCCAGCATGCTGCTTCTAAGCAGACGGGTCAATGTTCCGATTGATGCCAAGGATAGGGTAACCGCGGGAAGCACCAAATGCGCTATTGTGCCCTTGCCCAGCATCGGAAGCCATTGCAGCTTAAAAGAGAAAGTATACATAAGCAAATACCCGCTCAAAAAAACCGGTATGCCAGTCCCGGCATAAGATACAAGCTGGCCGAACAAATCAGGAAGCCGTCCCCGATACACAAAGGATAACGTGCCAAGAACCAAGCTGACGGAAACCGCCAGAATAAGGGAACTGCCCGCCAACTGCAGCGTTGCGCCTATATAGCTCCCTATCTCTTCTTTAATCGGCTTCCTGGAATTGAAGGAGGTTCCAAAATCACCTTGCGCCGCTGCCTTCATCCAAGTGACATATTGCAGCCATAATGGCTTATCCACTCCCAATTCACCACGCAGCGAGTCGGCAGCCTCATGGGATACCGAGCGGTGGGCGGCACGCAGGTAGGCTTCCGCAGGATCACCGGGCATAAGTCTTACAAGAAGAAATCCTAGCAGGGAGACGAGCAGCAGCGTTACGATCATCTCTGCTAACCGCCGCAGCAGAAACGCGAACATTAGGACTTCACTTCAAGGTTTATAAACGGAATTTCATAAGGAGTGGAAGGAAACGAAAAGCCTTTCACCTTCTTTTGCAAAACCGCAATGTTTGTTTCATAGGAGATAGGAATATATACCGCCTGATCATGCAAAATCGTGAAAATCTCTTTATAAAGCGCCGTGCGCGCTTGTTCATCCGTGCTGATCAAGGTTTTGCCGATTAAGGCGTCAAGCTCTTGCTTGACAGGCAGTGCCGTTTGCGCGGCATAGCTGGAGCTCGAATGATCGGCAGCACGCATCGCGGAGATGTAAGAATGCGGATCGTAAGGCGCTCCCCAGGTCTCATCGAACACTAAGTCGAATTTCCCGTCAAAAGCATCGTCCCAGAAGCTTTGCTCCTCCAATCCCGTCAGCTTAACGAGAATACCGATTTTTTTGAGCTCGCCCTGCACCACTTCTGCCAGAGCCTTCTGAACGCTGTCGGTACGTATATACTTGAGCTCAAGAGTCAGCTCTGTTCCATCCTTCATCCGATAATCGCCCTTGGCCGGTTGAAGCCAGCCCGCTTCATTCAGCAGCTGCTCTGTGGTTTGCAGGTTATAATCATAAGGCGTCAATCCGGCTGCGCTGTACGGAAAGTTATCCGAGATAAGCGCATCCGCCTTCTTCTCAATGCCGTTAAATACTTGGTCGGATATCGTCTGCTTATCGATGGCATGCTCCAGAGCCTGACGAACCTTTATATCCCCCGTAATCGGCCCGCCTGCATTAATAACCATCAGCCGCGTAGCCGTCGGATCCGCAATTGCCGTCTCATAGTTCCCTGAGCTCTGCAGCGTTTTATATTCATCCAGGCTGATGAGGCCGTTTCCATAGATCATGTCAATGTCTCCATTTTGAAAGGCAAGGACACGCGATTCGCTGTCCGGAATTATTTTAACGATGATTTGCTGCAGCTTCGGTTTCGTTCCCCAATAGGATTCATTGCGCACAAATACCGCCTGCTGGTCCTTCGCATATTCCTTCAAGATCCAGGGACCGGTTCCGACCGGCTTTGCAATTCTTTTCGAGGTATCGTCATTCTCTGCGAATCCTGCATCGCCGAGGAAGCGGAGTGGACGAATCATTGTCAGCTCCTGAAGCGCAGGATAGTATTGATTTTTCAATTTCAAAACAAACGTATAATCGTCCGTGCTCTTGAAAGCATCAATTTGATTAATAAGCTCCAGCCAGCTGTGCTCCTCTCGATTAGAAAGCACCGCAGCGAAATTACGCACCACGTTAGCAGCCGTAAACGCTGTACCATCGGAGAAGGTCACCCCTTTGCGCAAATGAAACGTATATGTCTTGCCATCATCGGAGACGTCCCAGCTCTCCGCGAGCGAAGGCTCGATCTTCCCGCCCGCCCCATAATTGACAAGTCCTTCATACAGCATTGCCTGTGCGAAAAACTGATTCGGCACATACATATGCGGATTCATGTCCCCGATATCCTTATTCCAGGATATCGTAAGGACATCAGAAGTCGCTTTCATCTGCACCGCATCCGTCCCAAGTTTGCCGGCAGCCGGTTCCGAACATCCTACAGCAAAGGCTATCAGTAAACCAAACAGCATGCTTAGAGCAGCTTTCTTCATTCTTCCTCTTGTCATAGTTTCGTGGTCTCCCTAAATAATTAATGTGTCATCTATCATAAGCGCATCTGCTTGCGCTAATTTGCCATTTTGTTTGTTCCCGGAACCGATTGGCCGGAAGCGACAAACCGTTCCTGATACGAATAAACGAGCTGCTCCTCAAGCCTTTCATCTGCTGCCAGCTTGCGTACCAGCTCTCTGCCGAGCTCGGGGGTCATATCCCGATACCATAGACCGGCGGGATAAGCGATTACGACACACGCGTCCTTGCATCGGCCGTTGCAGCGCGTTCGCGTCGTATGGATACGGCTGTCTGCGCCAAGCGCTTTAATTTCCTCCCGGATGGCCAACGTGACCTCTTCTCCCTGGCTTCTCATACAGCTGCTGCCATTGCAGAGAAGCAGATGACATAACGTTCCTTCCAGATTCCATGTACTCAAGGCGGAAATCTCCTTTCCATTAACTCTCAACGTTCAATAATCAATACTCGATACCCAATACGGCAGGAACGCCTTCATCATAATAGTGTTTTTTGACTTGAACCTCAGATACCAGATCCGCTTTATCTACAATCTCCTGTTTAGCCCCTCTGCCCGTTATTACAAGGTGGAGATGGCCTGGTCTGCGGTCAATTAGCTCAAGCACCTCCTGTAAAGGCAGGACATCGTCAATGGGAAACTTCTCAATGGCTAACGCATTATTAAGCTCATCCAGCACAACGACATCCCAATCCCCGGTCATCACTTCTTCTTTGGCGATTGACCATGCCTCTTGGAGAGCCACGCGATGTTCCTCCGGTGTTTTTGTCCATGTGAACCCGACACCGAGCTGACGCATCTCAACACCCAATTTGCGAAGCGCGATTTGTTCGCCGTAGGTTCTCTGCGGGGATTTGATAAACTGTAAAATAAGCACCTTATACCCCCGGCCAACGGCTCGAACGGCCAGTCCTATCGAAGCCGTCGTCTTCCCTTTACCGTCACCCGTATAAACAAGTGTATAGCCTTTACGCTTTGATCTCCGGTCTTGCTGTTCCTGTTCCATTTGCGATACCTCTTTTCTTTTTACGATACTCATCACATATTCCGACCCACCTTGACGCGGCATCCGGGTTAGAAGCAAAATGAACATGCGTGTACCCCGCCAAAATATTGCCGCTGCAGTATCCTTCTTTCTTGACGCCGCGTAAGCCCGTAGTCTCGTAAGCATAAGGATAAGTATCGCTGTTATCTGCCGTCAGCGTTGAATAATGAAATTCATGCCCCCGCATACGCGAATCTCCAGGCAGAAGCAGGCTGTCCTGTATCGCCCTTACCTCCCGGTAACCGAGCGCTGCCAGCTTAGGCTGCATTTCCACGATCGCCGGAATGATACCTGCCATCGGATAGGTCTGTCCGGAGCGGTCCTTAATCGAACGGCACAAATACATGTAACCCCCGCATTCGGCGTAAATCGGCATGCCGCTTGCTGCGAGCGTATGCAAATCATCCTTTAAACGGATGTTGTCAGCCAGCTTAGCCGTAAACTCCTCAGGAAACCCGCCTCCGAAATAAACGCCATCGGCATCCGAAGGAACCGTTTCCCCGGCCAGCGGACTGAAGTAAATGATCTTAGCGCCGCAATGCTCAAGCATCTCCAGGTTTTCCAGGTAGTAAAAGTTAAACGAAGCATCGCGCGCGACTGCAATAGTCGGACCGGAATCCCTTTGCGGTGCTAATAGCCTCTCTATCGGTAAAGCTAAAGCAGAAGCTTCATTCGCATAGGATAAAATAAGATCCAGATCAACTGTCGCTTCCACCTGCTGCGCGGCAAGTTCGAACAGCGGATTCAGCTCGCCGCGTTCTATCGCCGGGATGAGTCCAAGATGCCGTTCGGGAATATCCAGCTCTTCATTACGGCCAAGCCAGCCGACAACCGGGATCCCGCATTCTTGCTCAATTGCGGATTTCACGATACGGTAATGACCTTCGCTTCCACATTTATTCACGATGACCCCGGCAATCCGGGCACCATCGTCCAGCTTTTGAAAGCCCATGACGACAGCCGCCGCGCTGCGGGCCATACTTTGAACGTTGACCACAAGAATAATGGGGCAATTCAGCAGAGCAGCAATGTGTGCCGTCGAGCCTTCATTGCTTAACGGATTTTTGCCGTCATAAAGGCCCATGACCCCTTCGATAACGGACACATCGGCACCATCCGAGCCTCGTATGAAAATTTCCTGCATCGTCTCATGAGGCACCATCCACGTATCCAGATTACGCGAGGCCCTGCCCGTAACGGCGCTATGATAGGTCGGATCAATGTAATCCGGACCGCACTTAAAGCCTTGCACCTTTAGCCCTTTGCGTCCGAGCGCCCGCATGATTCCGATGGTGATCGTCGTTTTTCCTACTCCGCTTCCGGTTCCGGCTATTGTAAAACGCGGGCGATTCGCGTTCATATTCCCGTCACCCCGGCTTCTATGGCAGCAGGAATACGTGCGACCGAGATCGTGCAGTTGCCGCTCTTCTTCTTTTCCAGCAGCCAGTCTTCCGCACCGGCTGAGAGCAGCGCAGCGGGCTCGCTGACCCCATAAGCGCCGGTATAGCGGTAGACGGTCTCCGACGGATTTTTTAGCGGGATTGCATTCAGTTGCTCCGGTGTATACGTTATAAGCTCCCAGCCATAACTCTTGCAAACATCCAGCAATCCTTGTTCATCCTTCTTCAAATCGATCGTCGCAAGGCTGCGTACGCTCTTTACAGACAAGCGCAATTCGTTCAATGTATCCAAAATGACGGCTTCGATTTCTTCCGGCGGCGTTCCCCGATTGCAGCCCATGCCAAGCACCAGGCTTTTGGGACGATATAACACGCCGTTGCGAAGCAAGGCTGACTCCTCGTTCGCATCGAGCAAGCGATCCGTGACAACAAGCGCAGCGTCAAATTCTGTTTTCATCGCCTCATCCGCTGAACCAAATACACGGATAGATGGCGGAAGCGGCTTATCGTACATCCACCAGTTTTTCTCCCCTGCCTCCTGCACGACGGCTACCCGCTCCTCATTTACGACTGAAGCGCTGACCGGCGTCGCTTTCTCGAAGCTTTCAATGACCCAACCGAATGAGCGGCCAAACATATCCACGGGAATCGTCTGCTGCACATCGGAAGCTGTCGTAATAACCGGACGCGCCCCTATCACCTTAGCAACCTCCCGGGTAAGCTCGTTGGCTCCACCCAGATGTCCAGATAAAACGCTGATCACATGCTCACCGCGGTCGTCGATTACGACAACGGCCGGATCCTTTTTCTTATCCTCTAGAATCGGTGCGATCATCCGAACGACGGCGCCCAAGGAAATAAATAAAATAATGCCGTTGTAGCTCTTAAACAACTCCGGAAGGATTAGCTTGACCGAGCCTTCAAACAGACGGATGTTCTTGAAAGACTCATCCCCGCGGGCAAACTTGCTCATATAGTACAAATCCGTTGCCGGGAAAATGTCTGCAAGGCCGCGTGCCATCTCCACGCCGTGCTTCGTTATCGCCACGACAGCGTATGGCTTATTCACTTGCCTTCACTCCCCTTCGGTAACCGTGGGTGAACGTTTTATCATAAAGCTTGGACCGGTGCGCATCCCGGTCCGTGATGGTCGGATCCAGCGACCAGCCCGCCAAGATCATCGCATGCATGCGGATTCCCGCTTGCCGCATGTCCTCATCCAGCTTAATTAATGTCGTACGGACGATTTTCTGATCCGGCCAGGTAGCACGCTGAACCACCGCTACGGGCGTGTCCCCGGACCAGCCGGCCTCTATAAATTCCTTCACTACCTTTTTCGTCAGCGTGGCGCTCAAGAACAAGGCCACCGTGCAATGATGGGAAGCCAGATCCCTCAGCTTCTCACGTTCAGGAACAGGCGTCCGTCCCTCGGCGCGCGTCAGGATTACCGTTTGCGTCAAATCCGGCACCGTCAATTCCGCGCCAAGAACGGCGGCTGCCGCAAACACGGAGCTGACTCCCGGTACGATCTCGTAAGAAACTTCATTTTGTTTAAGCAAAACAAACTGCTCCAGCACAGCACCGTACATCGAGGGATCGCCTGTATGGACTCTCGCTACGCTTTTGCCGGCCCGTACCGCCTGCACCATAACGTCTACCATCTGCTCCAAATCCATCCCGGAGCTTTGCAGCACCTCGGCATGCTCCCCCGCTTTCGCAATCAGGTCATCGTTAACGAGCGAGTCGGTATACAAGACGACATCCGCCTGCTGCAAAATTTTCAACCCTTTGACCGTAATGAGATCCGGATCGCCGGGTCCGGCTCCTACGATATAAACCTTCGGTTCCAGCGCCATCATTTTCTCACCGCCATTAGTGTCAAATATTCAAGCTCATAACCCTTCAAGACGCGGACATCGCGCCAGACCGTCTCATACGGCGATGTCGCCTTCGTCACAACGGACGCTTTGCCCGTCAAACCAAGCTCTTCCAATAAATCGACCATCATATCGATAACCTTGGCCACCTTAATAAAAATAACCGTGTCATGCTCTTCAATCGCTTTCCTCATCGCAGACTTGTCGTCCGTTGCCGGTATGATCGCCACCTGCTCATCACCGTCCGCAAGCGTAATACCAAGCTGCGCAGCCGCTCCCAGCACCGAAGAAATGCCTGGCACGGTGCGGATGGGTACCTCGGGATGCAGCTCATTCATGAGACGGGCCATATGAATAAAGGTGCTGTACAGGTTCGGGTCTCCTTCGGTTACAAAGGCAATGTCCCTTCCCTCTTTTAATTGCTCCCAGCATAGGGCTGCCGTCTTGTTCCATTCCTTCCCAAGCACGGCCGGATCCTTGGTCATCGGAAAGATCAAGCCAAGCATTTCCTTCTCGGCAGGGTTCACATACAGCTCAACGATCTCCAAGGCATATGACTTACCGCCCATCCGCTTCTTTGGATAAGCGATGACCGGACACTCCTTCATCAAGCGAAACGCCTTTACCGTTATGAGCTCAGGGTCACCGGGTCCAACGCCAATCCCATAAAGCGTTCCTGTTCTCGGTACATTTATCACGTTAATTGCTCTCCTCTGTTGTCGTTTTTTCGGCTTTAAAGCCTGTAATGACGTAGATTGGATTCAGCCCTTCGAACCTTGTCATATCCAAAATCGGCTTGCTTCTCGAAATCTGAACAAGCGTCACGCGTGCATCGAACCCTTCTTCCTTCAAGGCGCGGCAGGAATCCGTCAGCGTTTCGATCGTTGCCGCGTTAATAACGAAGCGTCCTCCCGGACGCAGTCTGCTGCAGCATATCCGAATAAGCTCGCGAAGCTCGCCTCCGCTTCCGCCAATGAAGATCGCATCCGGATCCGGCCATGCGTCAAGACCGTCGGGCGCTTTCCCGTGCACAATTGTGAAATCAGCCCGAAACTTAATACGGTTTTGCTGAACGTTCTCCATATCGCCTTCATTCTTCTCGATGGCAAACACTTGCCCATACGGAGCGAGCCGCGTGCTCTCTACGGCTACGGACCCCGAACCGGCGCCGATGTCCCAGACCACGCTGCGCGAATGAAGATTCAGTTCGGATAAGCTTAGGACGCGGACCTCTTTTTTCGTAATCAAGCCCTTCTCCGGTTTGCGCTGATAGAACTCCCCGTCTTCGAATCCAAAGCCGGTGCGCGCTGCATAACCCGCCTCTTGACGATGGCGAAGAATGACAATATTAAGCGGGGAAAAGCTTCCTTCCGCCATATCCTCTAAGGAATAAAAGCTGCAGCGTTCCTGATCGCCGCCTAGATTTTCCGCAACGAACGCTTCATATTCCCTCATATTAAATTGCAAAAGATACGATGCAATCGCGGATGGCGTATTCGTATCATCAGTCAACAGCGCTACTTTCGGTTTGCCGTCGATACGCTGCGCCAAGCCTTGCAGCGGACGTCCATGCACGCTCTCGAGCGCTGCGTCCTGCCAGCTTTCGCCCATTCGGGCAAAGGCCAATTGCAGCGAGCTCAGGTTCGGATGTATATCAACAACCTCGCGTCCAAGCTTGGTCGCAAAAAAACCGGCTATGCCGTAAAACATCGGATCGCCTGATGCGAGCACAACGACCCGCTGCTGCTCGCGCATTTGCGCAACCTGTGAAACTAATTGAGATAAACCGCCTTTTATAACAAGCTTCTCCCCTTGAAACGCAGGAAAGAAACCAAGATGCCGCTCTCCTCCAACCAGCACCTCCGCAGCCTTTACCAATGCTGAAGCTGCGCTGGATAATCCACGTGCGCCATCGTCGCCAATGCCAATAATCGCTATTCGGTTACCCAACAATTTCCGCCCTCCCCAATACGTCGCCTTTCATTGTGACTAATACCGTCTCCACAACCATTCCCCCGTCGACATGGTTCACAGCGTGTTCCGATGCGTACTTGCATAATAATTGAAAATAGGTTTCCAACCCGGCTTCAATTGCCAAATCCGAAGCATGCGATGCCGTATTCGCTCCCAAAATAGCATCTCTCAGCGCATCATCGCCACCGGCTTGAACGGCCACGCCCGCCAGAAAATTCAAATCCACCGGCGCGCTTTTGGAATGCACCATCATGACGCCCTGCGCCACCTTTGAAAATTTCCCCATCATCCCGATGAGGCTTACCCTTTCCATGCCAAGCCGCTTGGCATGCTTTAATGAAAAGCCTACAAAATCACCCATCTGTACAAATGCTTCCTCCGTTAGCTCCGGAAGAAGCTTCATTGCATATTTCTCGCTGCTTCCGCCGGTAGTTAGCACAATATGCTTACAGCCTGTAGCTTTGGCCACCTGGATGGCTTGTACGATACTCGCTTTATAAGCGGAGGTAGAGAAGGGAACAACGGTACCCCGGGTTCCCAGGATGGATATTCCGCCTAAAATACCCAGTCGGGAGTTAAGTGTTTTCTTCGCAATCTCTTCTCCGTCCGGAACCGAAATGACGATACGGACACCGCGATGCACCTCATATTCGTTCAGCACTTCCTGCACGGCGCCAGTAATCATTCGTCTCGGCACAGGATTAATCGCAGCTTCTCCGACCGGGACAGGAAGACCCGGCTTTGTCACCCTGCCAACTCCGATGCCGCCGTCCAATTCGATGCCTTCTCCGCCGCTCCACGTAGCCGTACATATAATTTTTGCTTTGTGCGTGGCATCCGGATCATCGCCGCCATCCTTAATGGTCGCGCACTGCGCCATGTCCTGCGTCAGCTCGCACTCAATTACTTCGAAGGTGTGAAAAAAACCGGCCGGCAGCCATATCTCTGCCTGCTCCACTTTATTTTGCGTGATGAGCATCGTTACCGCCGCTTTAGCGGTTGCTGTCGCGCATGCTCCTGTCGTATAACCATGGCGAAGCGGTTGTGCTTCCGTACCGATAACGTCGCTCATGCCGTCATCTCCTATTCCTTATTTCTGAGCGGCCGCCATAATGGAGATCGCATTAATGGCCGATACGACGATGGTACTCCCGCCCTTGCGGCCAATGTTTGTTATGAATGGAATATCAAGCTTTCGCAACTCATCCTTCGATTCGGCTGCCGAGACGAAGCCGACCGGCATGCCGATAATAAGCCCGGGTCTTGCCTGACCTTCCTTCACGAGCCGTATTAATTCAAGCAGAGCTGTCGGGGCGTTTCCGATTGCGTATATACCGCCGTCCGCCTCCTTAATCGCTTTGCGCATGGAGATAATCGCCCGCGTCGTGTTCAGTCGTTTGGCTTCCTCCATGACATCCGGATCCGATATATATACCTTAACGCCGCCGCCAAAACGTTCAAGCCTCTCCTTGCTCACGCCGGCTTGAATCATTTGCACGTCTGCCACGACGGTCCTTCCTTCGCGGATTGATTTGATCCCGGCTTTAATGGCATCCTTGTGGAAAACGAGACTGCGGCCAAGCTCGAAATCTGCGGAAGCATGGATGATCCGCTGCACGATCGGGTATTGCTGCTCTGTGAAAGGATGCTCCCCCAGCTCCTCTGTAATGATCTCAAAGCTTTTTCCTTCGATCTCTTGCGGCTGTACGGTCAACGGTTTGAATTCCGTCTTAAAGTCCATCATGATCCTCCTTTTCATATGAAAACAGCTCTTTGAGCCGGTCTAACACACCGTCATAGTGCGTAAATACATCGCCGAATTCCAGCTCGGGACGCGAGATGAGAATGACATGTATGTCCATCGCCAATGCCGCATTAACCTTTTCGTCCACGGCTCCGGTCTTCCCGCTTTCCTTCGTAATCATGACGGTCGTACTAAATTTTCGGTATAATGCCTCATTTAAGTCACTGGAGTAAGGCCCCTGCAAGGCTATAATGTTCTTTTGCTCGATGCCAAGCTGCTCGCAAAGCTCCATATTATCTTTGCGCGGAAGCATTCTGGCGACGAGCCGAATGTCGGGGTCCTGCAGCAGATGCTTGGCGAAAACAGCCAGCGTTTTGCTTCCCGTTGTGAGCATAACGGAGCCTTTGAGCCGTTTCGCTTCCAGAGCAGCTTCCTCGTAAGAGGATACGACTCTTAGCATAGGGTGATCATCATATACTAAGGAGGAACGCTCGAATCGTATGTATGGCAGCCCTGCTTCCTGGGCTGCCTGCATCGCATTACGATGGGCTTCCTCGGCAAATGGATGGCTCGCATCTACAACCGCCTTGCAATTTGATTCATGCAGCAGATCTATCATTTGATTGCAGGTTAACCGGCCGGTCCGTACGGCTAAGCCTGCCTCATCCAAGCTTTTGGCTGCGCTGTCCGTGACCACAGAAGCAAGCAGCGGGTAGCCGGAAGCTTTCATCCGGACAGCCAACTCACGTGCATCACTCGTCCCGCATAAGGTTAAAATCATGAAACAACCTCCCGTTTTATCACAGGATGCTGGTGATCGTGATCGTGATCGTGATCGTGATCATGGTCGTGATCGTGATGGTCATGCTCGTGACTGTGGTCATGCTCGAGCCCATGGTGATGGTCGTGACTGTGACCATGATCGTGATCATGATGATGGTCATGACTGTGCCCATGATCGTGATCATGATGATGGTCATGATGCTTGGCCGCTTCCGTCCGATACTTGCACATATCGCAGTTCATCAGAGCACGGCCTTCGCTGGCCTCCTCCACCCGGTCAAGCAAAAGCTCAACCAGCTGAGGATGAAACCCGAAGTAACCGGCAAGCTCCACGTCGATATTGGGGTGTGCTTCTGCAAATTCCGCTGTCATTTGCTCGATTCTTTTGATTAAGACACCTGTAAAAAGAAAATACGGCAGCACATAAATCTTCTTCGCACCGAGCAGCTTGCAGCGCTCCAAGCCTTCCGGAAATGACGGCTCCGTCACCCCGATAAAGCTGCTCTCTACCCATTTGACGGGTAATTTCTCCCACAAAAGGCGGGCCATTTTCAGAAAATTGCTGTTCGCATCCGCATCGCTGCTGCCTCTGCCGAGCAGTAAAACGGCCGTGTCCTGATCTCGTTCGCTTGCCTCTCCATTCGTGCTGTATCCGGCTTCCGTCAATCGCGACTCCAAAATATCAAGCACCTTTTGATGAATGCCGATAGGCTGTCCATAGGCAAAGGAAACATTTGGGTATTTCAATTTGGCATGATCGATTTCATGCGGGATATGGATCTTCGAGTGTCCTGCGGCAAATAAAATAATCGGTACAAGTACAATTCTCGTTGCCCCGGCTTCAACGCAGCGGGCGATTCCCTGCGGTATAGTTGGACTTACGAACTCCAGAAAGCAGGTTTCTACCCATCTCCCCTTTGCGCTAGTCCTTACCGAATCCGCAAAACGAAGCATTTCCTCGTTCCCTTCGTTATCACGGCTGCCGTGACCTACCAGTAATATAGCTTCCACGCTTTCTCCCCCTTAATCTCCGCATACGGCATCAACGATCACCGGCGCTATGTATTCTGTGTGCGTAAATCCGGCTACCTGTCCGACGCGTTTAAAAAATTTATGGAACCGTTCACCGGGATGGCCTTTTTCCGTGAATTCCTTTACGACTTGCTCCACCGTTTCAACAATCCGGTCTGCCGGAATGCCTTCGACCACGTTCTGTCCGGCATGAGCATTGCGGCCGATTTGTTTGCCGCCCAAAAATAAATCATAACCGCCTTTACGGTAAACGATGCCGATATCCTCCATGACAGCCCCATAACACGCCATGCCGCAGCCGTTCAGTCCAATCTTTAATTCTTTTGGCGCCTCGATTCCCCCAAACCGCATGTGAAGCTCTTCCGCGACAGGAATAGCCTCGTCCTTCTCCAAATTACAGAAGTCGCATGCTTTGACTTGAACGATGTCGCCGATCGCAAATACGAGCAGCTGATGTTCTTTGAGGCGGTTGACAATGGTTTCCGCATCATCCGTCGGCACCCGCAGCAGTACTTGATGCTGAGGCGTATATTCAAGCTCGCCATCGTCGCCGGCCAATTCAGCTAATAAACCCATCTGCTTGGCAGTAAACTTCTTATTCGCGATCCCCGGAGATACACCCACTTCAAATATGGATGTTGTCTTTCTCCGGGCCCCATTCACCGGCGGCTGAACGTTTGATTCAACGGATACAAACCCTTTGCTCTGCAGCAGCTGTAAGGCTTCCTTTGCAAGCTCAGCCGGGTTTGCTGATTGCTGCTTCTCTGTATCTTCTTCTTGGCTTTCCTCCCAATCTTCTTGGGCATTTAGCGACCAAGGTTCTGCTTCGGTACGCAGCCGTTCGTGCGGCTTTAACGGTTGTACATCTGAATTCAATGTATATTTGCGTTGGTACCCGCGAGGGGTAATGATTTTACCGTCATAAAGAAATGTGGATGAGTTGCCGATAATGACCGTTGTCAGCATCCCGATCTCATGCTCCAGCATACCACCGAGCGTAGTGATGACCACATGCTCGCGGTCTCGGTAGGCGCTTTTCACTAAGCCGACAGGAGTATCCGCCGAACGGTATTCCAGTAAAATCCGCTGTGTCTCAACGATTTGCCGCGTTCGACGGCCGCTTCTGGGATTATAAAGCGCTATAACGAAATCGGCAGATGCCGCAGCCTCAACCCGCTTGGCGATGACCGCCCATGGGGTCAAATGATCACTGAGTGAAATCGTGCAAGCATCATGCATCACGGGCGCGCCTAGCAGTGAGGCACACGAGTTGATTGCAGAAATTCCCGGAATAATCTCGATCTCCACTCCCGTAGCCTCTGTCCAGCCTTTTTCGATCAATACTTCATATACAAGACCGGCCATACCATACACACCGGCGTCACCGCTGGAAATAACCGCTACCTTCTTGCCGAGCTCCGCCTGCCTCACCGCTTCACGTGCACGGCTAACCTCCTCCGTCATGCCTGTCCGGACGATCGTTTGGTCAGTCAACAGACCGCTGATCAAATCGACATAAGTATTGTAGCCGATGATTGCGTCACTCTCTTGGATGGCTGCCCGGGCACGCTCCGTAATATGCTCGAACGAACCGGGACCGAAGCCAATCACCAATAGCTTCCCTTTGTTACTCATTCCATTTCCTCCTTACCCTAGTAACGCTCCTGCAGGGTGCGCACAAAAAAAAGCACTCCCAGCCAAAGAGGCTGGAAATGCTTTAGAAACACAATCGGTATCGCCCAAATGCCAAAGCATTTGAGTATCCGTGTGATGCTGACACATTCCAACACTCTCCTATTACGCGTAGGATCCATGTTATATGAAATGGGCAGGTTTCCTGACTTAAGGCTCTAGTTTTCTGTCTTCCCAGGGATCTCCCCAGTGACTATTAAAAATGAAAACGTAGATATGCCTATTACAGTGGCGCGACCGTGTCGGATTTTAACCGAACTTCCCTATTAAGTCTGCTTCCATTACAACATCATGCGAAGCAGACACCCAGATCATTTCAATATTAAATAAGAATATCTTATCAAAAATTATTTGTATACCTATAGTTTATTTAATTGTGGTTTTAATAGAACAAATGTTTCAAGTATAGCGAGTATAAAGCACTATCATTAACCTCGGGTATCCGTGTTACCGTTCCTTTACCACAAATGTGCGTTGAACCATATCTGATTCCGCTGTCTTCCCGTATAATGAAGCAATCTTACGCTGAAAAGGGAAGTGACGATGCTTGAAAGTATCCATTAAGCGGCATATCAGCAACAAGCTTACAAAGACCCGGGCTCTGCTGAAGAACAAGCTAATTGTTCCCCATATACCTTCGACAAAGAGCTTCAGCATGTATGAGCTGAACAAGATGCTGGACCAATATAAGATGGTCTATCTAAAGCCAATAAACGGTCTCAAAGGTATAGGAATTATGCGAGCGGAAAAAAAAGGAACGAAATATGAGCTTAGGCAAGGAACTTCGAAGGCTATTTTCAAAAACGTTCATGCCTTATACCAGTCCGTTCGCAGACGGATTCGGAGGAAGCCTTATTTGATCCAAAAAGGAATCCGGACTTTGCTCTATCACGGTCGGCCGTTTGATTTTCGCATCATGGTGCAGAAGAATGAGAATCGTGAATGGGAAGTTTCCGGCATCGTCGGACGTGTTGCACGGCCCAAGCTAATTGTGACGAACAGAAGCCAAGGGGGAACGTGCATGCCGGCTGAAAGGCTGCTAAACTCAAATATGAATAAATCCAAAGTCAATCCGTATCTGAAGTCTTTATTCAGCTTGACTCGGAGTATAGGGGTGCAGTTCCAGACCGTACATCCTACAGTTTGGCAGCTTGGCGTTGACATCGCGGTGAGCAAAAGCATGAAACCTTGGGTTCTGGAGGTCAACACAAGCCCGGCAATTACTCCATTTATCAGGCTGGGAAACAAACAAATGTACAATAGGATCATACAATTGACAAGTCTGAATAAAAACAATCCGCAGTAAAACGATAGCCTAAAAAGACACGGGACAACAGCTCCGTGTCTTTTGGAAGCAAGTTTTTATATTTGCCGGTTCTGAACAACCGAATCATCCAATCGTGATAAAAATAATCGGGTGCGTTCATGAGTCGGCCTCTCAAGGACTTGTTCCGGAGACCCCTGCTCAATGATAACTCCATTGTCCATAAACACGACTTGGTCTGCTACATCCCTCGCAAATTTCATTTCGTGCGTCACGATGACCATTGTCATACCTTCGCCCGCCAGTTCCTTTATAACCTTCAGAACATCTCCGACTAATTCCGGGTCTAACGCCGATGTCGGTTCATCAAACAGCAGCAACGCTGGATCGATACCCATTGCACGGGCAATGCCAACCCGCTGCTGCTGTCCTCCGGAAAGCTGATGGGGGTATGATTCGGCCTTTTCCTCTAAACCAACCTTCCTCAAAAGCTCCATCGATTTGATGCGTGCCTCTGCTTTCGACTTTTTCTGCACAATGACCTGCGCTTCCATCACGTTCTGCAGTGCAGTCCTATGCGGAAAAAGGTTATAAGATTGAAATACCATGCCGGTCTGTCTGCGAAAAGCAAGTACATCTGCAGCATTCGGTTTAGACTGAGGGGTAAAATCAAGCCGGGAACTTCCGATACTCAGTATTCCCTCAGTGGGATACTCCAGCAAATTTATGCTTCGCAGCAGGGTCGTTTTCCCTGAACCGGAAGGTCCGATAATGACCATGACTTGACCTTTTTCAATGGTAAGATCAATGCCCCGAAGCACTTCATGATCCCCAAAACTTATTTTCAGATTTGCTATTTTAATCATGGGTTTCTCCTTAGGGTTTTGCGTGTTAGCAAAATCCGTCATCGTAAGCATTCGCGAATCCTTTACCTGGCGGAATATCGTTCAAACCGCTTCTCTAACCGGCGCTGCAAATTGGAAAGCACTGTGCTGAATAACAAATAGATCAAACCAGCTTCGCTATACAGCAATAATGCTTCATAGTAAAATGCGTTGATTTGTTGTGCTTTTTGCAACATTTCCGGCATCGATATGACCGCCGCCAGCGATGTGTCCTTTAACAGACTAATCAGAGAGTTTCCCAGTGGAGGTACGGAAACGCGGGCCGCTTGGGGTAAAATAACCCGGCGCAGCGCTTGCGAGCGTGTCATCCCAACGGAATAAGCCGCCTCCCATTGCCCTTTGCCTATGGAAAGAATCGCGGCTCGGATAATTTCGGAGCCGTATGCTCCAACACTGATTGAAAATCCGATAACGGCCGCCGGAAAAGCATCAATGACAATACCGATGCTTGGCAATCCAAAAAAGATAATAAATAATTGCAAAAGAAGCGGTGTACCCCGAATGATCCAAACATAAAATCTGGCGATAAGAACAAGAACCTTCCAATTGGAAAGCCGGGCGAGCGCCGTTAGAAATGCCAGCACAAAACCGATCGCGAAGGAGATCAACGTAAGCGGTATCGTAAAAGCTACCCCTGCTTTAAGCAGGGGCAGAAACGAATCAATAAAAATTTGAATAAGTCTTTCTGTTCTATCGCTCATAAGTGTTTACCTTCGCCTGCTTATTTTGATACGTCTGCACCGAAATATTTTTGTGAGATTTCTAAGTAAGTTCCATCCGCCTTCATGTCGGCCAAAGCTTTATTGATAGCTTCTACCAATTCCTCATTGCCTTTGTTTATCAAGACAGCGCTTGGAGTAGCTTCATCCGTCTCAGCTACAACCTTAATCTTTGCGTCCGGTCTTTGCTTCTTGAAATCCAGGAAGGAAAGTCCGTCGTTGATCGTCGCATCAATCCGGTTAGAGAGAAGCAGATCAATAGCTTGGTTAAAACCATCGATTTGTACAATGGTTGCGCCATTTGACTCGGCGATATCCTTCAAATTACTGGTTAAAGATTGTCCTGCCTTTTTACCCTTAAGATCCGCAAGCTCTTTAATGTCCTGGTTGTCTTCGTTAACGATCAGAACGGCTTTCGAAACGATGTAAGGGTCGGAGAAATCATATTTCACTTTCCGGTCCTCTTTGATGGACACTTGATTGACTACAACATCGAAGCGGTTAGCATCGAGACCGGCAAACATGCCATCCCATTTGGTTTCAATAAATTCCGGCTCTACGCCGAGACGTTTCGAAATCTCTTGCGCGATTTCCACATCGAAGCCGGTAAGGGTACCTTCTTCATCATGGAAGGTAAACGGTGCATACGTTCCTTCTGTTCCAATGCGGATTTTACCATTTGCTTTTATCGTTTCAAGCAGGTTTTTAGCTGCCGGTTCCTCAGTAGTTTGATCGTTTTTCTCATCTGTATTGCTGCCGCAAGCTGTAAATATAAGCGTTATGACCATAATAAGTGCGGTCATTGTTATCCATGATTTTTTCATTTCTGTTCCCCTATCTGTTTTCGTTTATTTTGCCCTCAATCGAGAAACATAACCACTTATGATTTGGGGGCTGCTATTGATGTAAAACATAATTCTGATATTATCATTTGTTGCTTTAGCTCGTCAATAGTTTTTTCCGACATATTCAATAGGAATTATAAGATATTTGAAAAATGATCACAAAACTGTTCTATATACGTTGAACTAAAGTTTGAAAAAAGATGTAACAGGAAAAGCTCCCTCTATTTTGCATGTTACGATGTTTGTATCTGAGTTAACGGGAATTTCTCACACTAATTCGGCACGGTGCCCGCCCAAAAGTGATTTTTTCTAGATTAACGGGAGGTTTTCCATCAAAATAAACCAACAGAGCGCATGCGGGCAAGATTAACAGGAGGTTTTCCCGTTCTTATTGCCGGACGCTTACATGGAAGTGGAGTGCGCGATTCCTGAGCCGGTTGCTGTTTAGCAATCAAATAACACACCTGTGATTCATTAGTTTAACTTATATAGTCAGTCCGTAAAAACAAAAAAACCCTTGCTACGCAAGGATTTTTGGATTATAACATGGAAGCGCGGCGAGATTAAACCCGCGATCTCTTGTGTGACAGCTATGTATGTAATTTGGATATTTCCAAAGATGAAAATTGGTTGCGGAGGCAGGATTTGAACCTGCGGCCTTCGGGTTATGAG
>JBNJJW010000043.1:0-27873 GCA_051750645.1 Bacillota bacterium
CAAAATCGTATTAATTGATATAGAAATTAGCTCTATTGTACCTCGAACACCCGCCAACCACCCTTATACGAGCAGCATCCACATAAATAGAACTTGAAACTAGCTCTAATTCCCGCAAACTAGTCAAAATCGAATAAACAGAGCTAAAAACTAGCTCTATAAGCTGTGAAATCCTGTAAATGAGCCTGCCGATAGAAATCGCATTTCAAACAAAGTCCCCCAAAAAAATCCACTCCACTACATACAAAATATGTTAATCTATTGTTAATCTATTCTCGTATTCTATTATCAATCCAATTAGCAAAACTTGTATGAGGGAGCACACCTACCTATGGATAGCGGAATAAAATGGAAGCTTACCGATAGTGAATTGTCTGCAATAACAGAGCGCACATTCGGCCAAACGGCATCAGCCGTTAAGGAGCTAACGGATGGCTGGGCGAACTCAGCCTATGACGTTACACTGGAGGATGGCCGTTCGTTTATCGTGAAGGCGGCGCCGCTTTCGAATACGAAAATGATGACGTACGAGCAGGGTCTTATGAACACCGAGGTGGAGGTGCTGCGGCTTGTGAGGCAGGATGGCTTCGTACCTGTTCCGCTCGTTTATGCCCATGACGCTTCGGAATCGCTCGTGAAATGTGAGTACTTCATTATGGAGAAGCTGGAAGGCGATCCCTACGTCAAAGTAAAGGACAGTCTGTCTGAGGAGCAAAGGGCTCGAATTGAGCATCAGCTGGGTGTATACAACCGCCGAATTAATGAAATTCGCGGAGAACGGTTCGGCATTTATGCGCCAAGCGGTGAAGCAGGTCCTTCGTGGAAGGATACCTTTCATCGTATGCTGCTAAGCGTGCTTTCGGATGGCGAAAGTGCCGGGGTACAGCTGACTGCCGAGTATGAAACGATACGTAATGAAATCTCGCTCCGGCTAGATTCGCTTGATGAGGTAACAGAGCCAAGGCTTGTGCATTGGGATTTGTGGGACGGCAACGTGTTCGTGAAGGACGGTGCGATTACAGGAATTATCGATTTCGAGCGGACGTTATGGGGCGATCCGCTTATGGAGATGTATTTTAGCCATTTCATTAACTCCCAGCAGTTCCTCGAAGGCTACGGTATAGAGGAACTAACGCCGGCGCAGCGCAGCAGAAGGGCACTCTATGATTTATATTTGGATCTCATTCTTTATATAGAGTGCCCGTATCGGTTTTATACGGATAAAAATCACATACAGTGGGCTCGAGAAAATGCGGAGCAGGGATGGGCCAGGTTTTTAGCTTATCAAGGGTAGCCTCCAGCACTTATATGAATATGCGGCTATGTCTAACTAATTGGCATAGCCCCATTTTTTTATCCGAATGAACCCTCCTTTTTTTCTCTCAACCATTCCCTTATTAACACACTTTTTGCTCCGTTTTACCATTATTCGACTTGCTGCAGCTTTGTTCATTCCAAATTCAAAAAACCATAACGTTTGAATATGGGTCTAACCCTTTGTTATTTGTCACCCCTTAACCGCATAAAGTTCAAAAAGAGCTATTTTTTGCAAACAATGCAAGAAAGGAGCAGGTGATGAACAGGGGACAGAAGGATATAGAGCTGGCAGAGCAGTACGGCGCCCGGAATTATCATCCCCTGCCGATTGTAATCAGCAGCGCAGAGGGCGTATGGGTGCAGGACTCGGAAGGAAATCGTTATATGGATATGCTTAGCGCTTATTCTGCATTAAACCAGGGGCACCGCCATCCCCGTATTATTGAAGCGTTAAAGAAGCAGGCGGACAAGGTAACCTTGACGTCGCGGGCTTTTCATAATGAGACGATGGGATTATTTTATGAAAAGCTTGCAGCCTATACCGGCAAAGAACGGATTCTTCCTATGAATACGGGAGCAGAAGCAGTGGAAACGGCTTTGAAAGCTGTGCGGCGCTGGGCTTACAGCGTCAAGCATATTGCTGATGAGCAGGCTGAAATCATCGTATTCGAAGGTAATTTTCACGGCCGGACGCTGACGGTTACCTCCTTCTCGTCAACACCAGCCTACCGGCAAAGGTTTGGCCCTTTTACACCTGGCTTTCGACTTGTTCCTTATGGTGATCTCGAGGCGCTTGTGGCTGCAATAAACCCGAATACAGCTGCAGTGCTTATTGAACCGATTCAAGGTGAAGCAGGTATTCGTATTCCGCCGGACGGGTTTCTCGCCGAAACCGCGAAGCTGTGCGCGGAGCATCAGGTGCTGCTCATAGCAGACGAAATCCAAACCGGCTTTGGCCGTACGGGACGCAGGTTTGCATGCGACTGGGAAAATGTTGTCCCTGACGTATACGTTATGGGCAAAGCGCTTGGCGGAGGGGTCATGCCTGTGTCGGCGATTGCCGCCAACGCGTCCGTAATGGACGTATTTGAACCAGGCTCTCACGGTTCCACTTTTGGAGGGAACCCATTAAGCTGTGCAGTAGCCATAGCTGCTTTGGACGTCACGGAATCCGAGCAGCTTGCTGACCGTTCGGAAAGGCTCGGGCAATATTTCATGGAAAAGCTCATGACGTTGAAGCATGCCGTAATTGCGGAAATAAGAGGACGCGGCTTATTTATCGCTATTGAGCTGACCGCGCCTGCGCGTTTGTACTGTGAAAGGCTGATGCAGCTGGGATTGTTATGTAAGGAAACGCATGAGAATGTAATTAGGTTAGCGCCACCGCTCATCATTACGGAAGCCGAGATAGACTGGGCTTTTGCGCGAATTCAAGCTGCCTTCTCAAATAGCGCCCAAGCAGGAGGTTGACGCCATGATGAATCAAAGCGTGGCGATTGTTAGCGTCCCTTTTGGCAATGGTGCTGGCACCTCAGGGGCGGAGCTTGGGCCGCCGCATATTTTAAATAATGCGGGACTCCATCTTAAGCTGAATGCAATGAATATTAATTATCAAATTTCGAAGGAAATTATCGTGCGGTCCCAGCTGCCGCCTATCCAGACGACAAACGCGAAATATTTGGCAGAGGTGCTTGAGGTAAGCGGCCAGCTTGCGGATCGTGTATCGCAGCTCGTAGCGCAAGGCACATTCCCGTTAGTGCTCGGCGGCGATCATAGCATTTCCATTGGTACGGTGGCGGGGCTGGCAGAGCATTACGCCAATCTCGGCGTCATTTGGTTTGATGCGCATTCGGATCTGAACACGGAGGAAACAAGTCCATCAGGCAACATTCACGGCATGTCGTTAGGCATTAGTCTGGGGAGAGGCATTCCGCTGTTAACGGGTCTCAGAGGCATTTGTCCGAAAATAAAACCGGAGCATGTGGCGATTATTGGGGCAAGATCGCTCGATCCCGGCGAGAAGGCGTATATTCGCTCGCTCGGCATAGCTTGCTATACGATGCACGACATCGACCGGCTCGGCATAGCTCGGGTGATGGATAAAGTCATTCAGCATCTGCGGCAAGTAACAGACGGCGTCCATGTCAGCTTCGACATCGACAGCGTAGATCCAAAGGAAGCGCCCGGCACGGGAACGCCTGTCAAGGGCGGTCTCAGCTACAGGGAAGCACATCTCGCGCTTGAGTTGTTATTTCAATCGGATCTCGTCACATCGGCTGAATTTGTGGAAGTGAACCCCAGCCTCGACAAAAACAATAAAACGGCTAAGCTTGCCGTTGAGCTGATCGGTTCGCTGTTAGGTGAGCAAATATTGTGAGCAGAGCCAGAGCATGGTATCGATTCGAATGGACAGGAGGGAGACATTTATGCGAGAGCCGTTCCAAAACGAGCCTTTCACCGATTTTTCGATAACCGATAATATTAACGTGTTTCAAGAGGCGCTCCGCAAGGTCGAGTTGGAGCTGGGTCGTGAATATATGTTGAAGATTGGCCCGGACCGGATAGAAACGACAACAAAGCGCAAGTCAATCAACCCATCCCTGACAAAACAGCTCATTGGTATCGTATCGCAAGCGGACAATGAGCTTGCGCATAAGGCGATACTGGCCGCGGCGGCGGCGTTTGAGGATTGGAAGCGCGTGACGCCCTTCGCCAGAGCGAAGGTGCTCTACAAGGCGGCAGCCGAGCTGCGCAGGCGCAAGCACGAGTTTTCCGCGTGGCTCGTTTATGAAGCGGGCAAAAGCTGGGCAGAGGCCGATGGCGATACGGCGGAAGCGATTGACTTCATGGAATATTACGGGCGGGAGATGGAACGGCTGGCGGAGCGCCAACCGCTTGTTACGATTGCCGGAGAGGATAATGAGCTAGTATACATTCCGCTCGGCGTGGGCGTTATTATCCCGCCATGGAATTTTCCTCTCGCCATTATGGCGGGTATGACGATGGCTGCAGTTGTTGCCGGCAATACGGTGGTATTGAAGCCGGCTAGCGCGACAACAGTTATCGCGGCAAAGTTCGTTGAACTGCTGGAAGAAGCGGGTCTCCCTGATGGTGTCGTGAACTTCTTGCCAGGCGCGGGCAACGAGGTTGGCGATTATTTGGTTGAGCATCCGCTAACGCGCTTTATTTGTTTTACCGGCTCAAGGGAGATCGGTTTGCGTATTAACGAGAAGGCCTCTCTCTGTCAGCAGGATCAGAAGTGGATTAAGCGTGTTGTCGCAGAGATGGGCGGCAAGGACACGATTATCGTAGATGAAGATGCGGATCTCGATTTGGCTGCCGAGGCGATCACCGCTTCCGCCTTCGGTTATTCCGGTCAGAAATGCTCTGCATGCTCCCGCGCAGTTGTGCATGAGCTCGTCTATGACGAGGTTATCGAGAAGGTTGTTGAACGAACGAAGCTGCTGAAGGTTGGGAAAGCGGAGGATGCGTCCACGTCCGTAGGCCCCGTCATTGACGAAAGAGCCTATTTCAGCATTTTAAAATATATCGAGGTTGGCCGTACCGAAGGGGTCGTCGTGCATGGAGGCAGCATTGGGGACAGCAGCGGTTATTTTATTGAACCGACGATTATTAAGGATGTCGCGCCGTATGCCCGCATTGCGCAGGAGGAAATATTCGGCCCGGTATTAGCGTTCATTAAAGCTGCTAATTTCGACGCGGCGCTGGACATTGCGAACAACACCGAATACGGCTTGACGGGGGCCGTTATTTCCCGAAACCGCAGCAGGCTGGAGCAGGCCCGCGAGCAGTTTCACGTCGGCAACCTCTATTTTAACCGCAAATGTACAGGCGCGTTGGTGGGTGTACATCCATTTGGCGGCTTTAATATGTCGGGTACTGATTCGAAGGCAGGCGGGCGCGATTACCTGCTGCTGTTTACACAGGCAAAAGTTGTCTCTGAACGGTTCTAGCTATACGCGAGCGGATTGCGCAAGCACAGCGGCAATCCGTTCTATTTATGAGTAGAGAATCTGTCCGCCATTGACGTGAATGACCTGGCCGGTCACGTAAGCGGAATCTTTGGCTGCCAGATACACGAATGCCGGAGCTATTTCGAACGGCTGTCCAGCCCGCCCCATAGGTATGTTTGTACCGAGAATAGCCACCTGCGCAGGGGGGTATGTGCTTACATTCAAAGGTGTCCATGTCGGCCCCGGTGCCACCGCATTCATCCGAATGCCCTGATCGACGAGCGACATGGCCATTGTACGGGTAAAGGTAACCACTGCTCCCTTGGAAGCCGAGTAGTCAATGGCATCCTTATTCCCTTCGTATGCGACTCTGGAGGCCGTATTGATGATCGTACCGCCTCTCTTCATATGGGGCAGCGCGGCCTTCACCATGTAAAAGAGCGGGAAGACGTTCGTACGAAAGGTATTTTCCAACTGTTCGTCTGACACATCCATGATGCTCTTTGTGTATGGTTGTACGGCAGCATTATTAACCAAAATGTCCAGCCGTCCAAAGACCTCCATGGTTCGGGCAACTGCTGCCAGTGAGGTGGCAGAATTCCTTAAGTCTCCCGGTAGCAGCAAGCAGCGGACGCCTAGCCTCTCCACATACTGCTTGGTCTCTTCTGCGTCCCGGTGCTCGTTCAGGTACGCAATAACCAAATCAGCTCCTTCTTTGGCATACGCTGCTGCCACGGCACGGCCGATTCCGCTGTCTCCGCCAGTGATGAGAGCTACCATCCCTTTCAGCTTGCCGCTTCCTTCATAGCCGTCGTAATCAAAGATTGGCGGAGGAACCATGAGCCACTCTTGGCCAGGCGGTTCTTGGTGCTGCAATGGAAAGGCGATGGGCTGTATCTCCACCCGTTTTGTTATATCCAGGTATGGATATACGGGGTATTTTTGATCCATGGTCTTCCTCCTTCAAGTAGCGCATTCACCTCATCATATGGGGAAGCGCCCAGATTCGTCACAATATATTGCTCATTTCGAACGGTAAGAAGGCAGATTGACAAGGAGTGTGAGGTACGTTTGGAACCTATGATCCCAACGTCATTTCCCCCTAATGAAATGATCCGAATCATAAAATATGGCCTTCCAATATCAAGAATGCCGAAAAGCATTATTATTATAGGTGCGGGTTTATCAGGTCTGGTCGCTGGATCCCTGCTGAAAGATGCGGGACACAAGGTGAAAATCATTGAGGCCAACAATCGGGTGGGAGGTCGTGTGTATACGCTGCGAGACCCGTTCACCAAAGGATTATACCTGGATATGGGCGCAATGCGCATTCCTGAATCGCATTATTTGGTTTTGGAGTATGCTCGAAAGTTTGGTTTATCGCTGCAACCGTTTATCAACGAAACGCCGGAGGATATCATTTATGTCAACGGAATCAAAACCAGGTTGAAAAGCTACCAGCAGCAGCCGGATATACTAAAGTACCCGGTAGCTCCGCATGAATGGGGGAAGACCGCTATGGAGCTGTTGAGTATAGCGGTACAGCCCATTTTTGACTTTATCAATGAAGATCCAATTCGAAATTGGCCTTTGGTAGAAAAATATTTCGATAGCTATTCGATGTATACTTTTTTGAAATATTGTCCCTATCCAAATGGAACGCCTTTATCCTTAGGGGCCATTGAAATGATCGGAGTGCTTCTTGGCATAGAAGGATACATGGAGGAGTCCTTCTTGGATATTTTACGATTTTTGAGGCCATTCTGGCATGATCGCTTCTACGAGTTTGCAGGGGGCAACGATATGCTGCCACGAGCCTTTGTACCGAAATTGCAGGAGGATCTATTGCTTCAGCAAAGAATGACAAAAATAGTTCAGCATCAAAACGGAGTAACCATCCACTCGATTAATGAAAAAACTTCGGAAACGTTCAGCATAACAGGCGATCTAGCGATCGTGACCGTTCCATTTTCTGTTCTGAAGTTTGTTGAGGTGGAACCGCGCGATTCCTTTTCGCACAATAAATGGAAAGCAATCCGGGGGCTGCACTATCTGATAGATACCAAGATCGGGATTGAGTTCAAGAGCAGATTCTGGGAAAGAGCCGGCCAATCGGGTGGCAGAACGATAACGGATCTTCCGATACGGTTCACTTACTATCCAAGTCACGGCATCGGTACACCAGGGCCGGCCGTCGTTTTGGCAAGCTACACATTGGGGGATGATGCAATGGCGTGGGATGGTTTGCCGCACGAGGAGCGCATTCGATATGCCTTGAAGAATCTGGCGGTCATTCACGGGGATCAAGTGTACCGGGAGTTTGTCAGAGGGACTTCCTTTAGTTGGTCCCAAAATCCCTACTCCTGCGGAGAATGGGCAATGTTCAAACCGGGACAGCAAACGGAGCTTCACCCATTTATTGCTGCCCCGGAAGGACGCGTTCACTTTGCCGGTGAACATACCACTCTTACCCACGGCTGGATGCAAGGGGCAATCGAATCCGGCATTCGGGTTGCTGTTGAAGTTAATTGAAATTAACAGGCTGCCGTGAGGCAGCCTTTGTTTGTTTCGCTATAAGGGAAAAGGTTTTTTGGTTAATGGCGAGGGGATGCGGGAAAAGTTGCTTTATATCTGCGCGGTACTTTTCAGGTAAGTGCTTTTTACATAGTGCAACATTTTCCATATATGAAACGTTATTTTACGTGAATCTTCTATCTCATTCTTTATCCGGTTGCTATACTGTACTTTCTCCAATAATTTTGATCCATTCAAGGCCGCTTTTTTTTCTATAGTGTATTTTGGAGATTGTCGTTAACTAACCAAAGTTCAACTTAGGACGAGGTTGTATAACGGTAATTTGTGATCTTATTCTTTTAGTTGGAGGTATGACTGGGTACAATAGAGGAACTTTTTGGTCTTATTCACACTGATTTGACCTCTGAACGCCAAAAACCGATGAATAACGCCTAAGTTTTCCTCTATTTCAGTCGGTAACCAGAAATAGAGAATATAGCGCCATTTATTACCGTTATGAGACGTTTGAGGAAGATGTTATTGGATGAAATCCATCGAAAGAAGGACCGAATGTGAAAATAAAGAAACGATATTTGCTACTTGTTGTATTTTTTCTTCTAATAACTATTATTGCTTTTATTTGGATGAGAAACATAACAGACAGATTTGGAAGCTTTTCAATAACAATAAGCAATAAATCAGACTATGATATTGTTTCAGTGGAGACTGGAATAATCAAAGGGACTTCAAAAGATATTTATACGGAGGTAATTAAAAGCGGTGAAAAAATAAAAATCAAGCCCAGACTAAGTTTAACAGGAGAAGGAGCAATATATATTAATTATACCAATTCAAATGGGGATACCAAAGAAAAAACGGTATGCGGGTATACAGAATCACTGTCAGGATATTCAAAGGTGACAATTAATGATGATAAAGTAACGGTTGAAGAAAATTGTATGTGAATTATAGGTACTAGCGCTGCGTTAATTTTACAAAACCTCAATGCCCTTACTTTCAGTCTACCTTGTATAATGGGAGTACTACTATTTCGAATATTAGGAGGAATCTTATGCCTATCGAATTTGGTGTCTTAAAATGCCGCGCTGTGGATCGCCGTCTCGGTACGAAGGATAACGCGCACTATCAAATTCATGCCTTAGCGGACGAAGAAAGCTTTCGTATTGCCATTAACGTACAATCTAAACTTAACCCGTCAGAGCTTCTCTATTTTACAAACGAAAATTTCCAGCATGAGGTCACGCACTTATTAATGGAGCTCCCTACAGGATACACATCGCTGAAAGGGGAACCAGACGGCATGGCGCTCGACTATATCCGGAGCAACCTGTTTGACCGGGCTCAGCTGGTACCGCTCGCATTCGACATCCCCGGCAAGGATAATGATCTGAATGAGAAAATCGATCAATATGTCAAACGCGCCATAGCTTCGGAAGACGGCGTCATTTACGCCTTTGGAGAAATATGGGGACCTGAAAACAAGCCGGATAAAATCTTTGGTTTTCTTCCGGGACGGGGCATACATAACATTCATATGAATCAAGGGAATGCAGGTATTTTTAAAAAGGATGACGGCGTGTATCAGGATGGCGCTTTGCTGATCCATTACCCTTCGGAGAATAAATGGACAGCCATTTTCCTGGCTTTTCAATCCCAGTCATGGCATACGGACGATCATACGGGTCATTCTTTGGGGAATATTCCAATTGATTCGGATGAACCGCAGGGAGTACCCGACACGATCGAAGGTGCCTTGTATATTGCTGGAGCCATTGTAAAACCTCGACAAGATGATGAAGCGGCAGAAGAATCCGTAACGCTGCTAAACGCGACCGACCGTCCGATCGATCTTGCCGGCTGGTCGATTGCCAATAAGGCAAAACGGAGATTTCAGCTGGGACAGACGATCCTTCCGGGACAATATTTAACCATCCCTATTCCCCGAGAAGTCGTAGGGGCCGAATTTTTGCGTAATAAAGGGGACATCATTACACTGCTGAATGCAGATGGGTTGAAGGTTCACGGCGTTTCTTATACGCAACGGCAGGTCAGAAGCGGCTGGACGATCAAATTTTAAAAACGTACGACAGCATCACCTTTATATTGTGCAACACGAGTTATAAAACTCGTCCCTTTATCGGGATGGGTTTTTTGATATATTATTTTTCAAGAGCAATCGTTTCGGGAGGGAAGTTTAATGAAAGTAATTATTGAAAGGGCTTATGTGTCTGATGCGGAGGAGATCCTATCACTTCAGAAACTAGCTTACACAAGCGAAGCAGCGATATACAATGACTATGCCATTGAGCCACTTGTACAGTCCCTAAAGGAAGTCCAAGAACAATTTAAAGATCACGTTTTTCAAAAAGCTTTTTTTGAGGGAACTATCGTCGGTTCAGTCAGGGGATGGTTAAAAGAAGGAACTTGCTATATTGGTAAGCTAATCGTTCATCCGAATTATCAGAACATGGGGATAGGCAAACAATTAATGTCAGAGATTGAATCATTCTTCAATGTATCTTTGAGATTTGAATTGTTTACTGGAAACAAAAGTGAAAAGAATCTTCAACTCTACAAGAAACTTGGGTACAAAATATTTAAAACGGAAACCATCAATGAGAATTTGAGTATCGTTTATTTGGAAAAACGCCGCTTCGTTCATTAAATGGCTCGAGAGCTAACGCTTTTTAACCTGGGTATTGATAGATCATTATATTAATGTTATCATTTTCCACAACCAATTGGTTTGTGGTAGTAGATGAGTAGAGCTTAGAACAGTTGAGAGGAGCAAGCCTGAGATGAGCGCATCAAAAGGAAATGAGAGCATGGTAAGAGAGGAATTTAAGAAACAAGCGAGAGGTTTCTCCAACAAATTGTTAACTTTAAATAGCGAGAAACTACTGAACTGGATTCATCTTAGCCTGAATCTAAACATGGGGATGACGGTTTTGGATGTAGCAGCAGGAACGGGTATTCTGAGTCGTTCAATTGCTCCCTTTGTACAAAAGGTTACCTCTATTGACTTGTCACAAGACATGATTTCTGAGGGAATATATCAAAACCAACAATTGAACATTATAAATATTGATTTCAATATGGCCCACGCTGAGGATATTCCCTATAGTCAAGGATCATTTGACTTAGTTATCAGTAGATTAGCCTTTCATCATTTTACAAATCCCGAAAAAGTTCTTATAGAGATGTCTAGAGTATGTGATGATTTAGGAAGTGTCTGTGTCGTTGATATGATTTCTCCTGAAGACGATGATCTCTACAATCATTATAATAAATACGAGAGACTCCGCGACCCTTCTCATACGAACGCTCTAAAAGAATCCGAATTTGTAAAATTGTTTAAACAAATTGGATTAGAGATCTGCAACATGGAAACGTTAGACGTTCCTATTCACCTCAAAAGATGGTTGGAATTGACAAATACAAATGATCAAGCAACCAGTCAAATTAATCGTGATATTGAGCTCGAATTAGAGTCAAAGAAAGAAATTACTGGCCTATTTCCCTATATAGATAATGGTGAAATAATGTTTAACCAGAAGTGGATCAAAATTATTGGCAAGAAGTCTAAAGAGTCTCGCTTCTAAACAGTAAAAGGCACGTCGGGACTACATTCCGACGTGCCTTTTTGTCGTCTCACTTCTTACCCGGTAGCTATACTATATATTTCCAATAATTTTAGGTATTTCACTCCTTTTTAGTGCTCTATACTGTATCTACTACAATATAAGCATGACATTTCAGAGCCAATACAGCTTAGAGTGCCTTTTGTAGACAATTTTATTGGAGGAAATCCAATATAGCTACGTCTAACCGTAAAGTGCAGCCTCTATGTTGGAGGAAATCCAAGATAGATAAATTATTCAGCTATTTGAATAAAATAAATAGATAGTTGAAAAAACAGAGGAGTCTTGGTATTTATACCAAGACCCCTCTATAGTTATTTTTTTATCGCTTCGTATATATATTTTTGCTTTCCATTAGTCGGTTTTTTACCATATTCGAAATCAGCTGACACCACAACATCCGAAAAGCCAACGCTTTCTAAAATAAGCTTAAATTCATCAATCCCATACCAGCGTACTGCAAAACGTTGCAATTCAGTTTGAATAAGTGAACCATTGCGCCATTTTTCATATTTTAGATATGAAACTTTGTATTGATTAAATATATCAGCTTCTACGAGCTTACCCTCCATAGTGATGATGTCACCATTTGGTATGTTGAATGTCGATGTTCCGCCAAACTGACCAACCTCAAAGTTATTGTCAGGCAAGAAAAGGTCAAGCATGAGACGTCCACCTGGTAGAAGATGATCATAAAGACGTCTTAAGGCGGTAAGCGAATCCTCGCGTTTTTCAATTAACAAAAATGAACCACCGGGAATTATTATAGCCTCGTATTGATTCGGTAAAGAAAGTTCCTGTAAATTTGATTCAAATAAATTGGCTTTCAGTCCTAGTTCTTCAATACGTTGACGACAAGAGGCCAACATGGTAGGAGAATAATCAACACCATCTACATCAAGACCAGATTCGAGTAGTGGAATGATTATACGTCCAGACCCGACCATTGCTTCCAGAATACGTCCCTTACAATGTTTAAGCCTGCCACAGTAATATTCTAAATCACCGCCGATAGATTGACCGATCTCCTTAGTAAGGTCATAGACCTCGGTACAAAGTTCTCCATAATAGCTAAAAGACATACATATTCCCTCCGTAAATTTGATTTACCACGGAAGAGAATCAAAGTAATTTATCCCTTCCGCACCTTATTAATGGACGAGTTAAATTTGAGCATTTGCATGTTAATCACTCATTTCGTATAAAGTTATTTCAATTATAGCTGGCAGGAAAAATATGGTCAAACAGGTTGAAGCCAAAGGGATTATAATCTTTAAAAAGGCTCCATTTCTGCTATTATGTTGATTAATGCCTACCTTTCGTCTTATATTGTTTAGTGAAACTACCAAGGAGGATGGGCGATGAACGTTTATAAGCGGCTGAAACGGTTCGAATGGTTCCGCAACCGATTAATTCGCAACAAGATTATGCTCGTCTATGTGCCGCTTATTATCATACCGCTGCTCATCCTTGGCTTTGCATCCAATCACATTTATAAGAAAGCGATCGTTGAGAAAACGGTTCATAACGTTTCAGACAACTCCTCGCTTATTATTACTCAGATTAGCGGGATACTGACGAATGCGACAAGCGCAGCGAATATGCTCACGCTTAATTTAAATAAGGTCATTGTTGAGGATCAGGAGGATTCCCGCAAGCAGGTGTCGGATCTCCTGCTTTACACAAGGATAACAAACCAGCTTAGCTTCGCATTGGTCGTCTTTCCCGATGTCGAGTCAGCAGCCTTTGTCGATCAACAGAACCAGCTATACGGCTCCACTCCAAACATTGTAAGCAATGCAGAACTCGCGGTTAGCAGCGATATGCTGCGTCAATTGCAGCAATCGAAGCGAGCCAATGTTTGGTTTCCGATGCAAACTAGAAAATTTTTGGTGACGAGTCCGGTTGAGCCCGTTCTCACGCTAGGTAAGAGAGTTGTTGACATTAACACAGGCGCGCCCCTTGGTTATCTCTTTCTGAACATTCGCGAGAGCGCTTTATCGGCCGTTTATGAGAATATCGGCTCGATAAAGGAAGGCTCTTATTTTATAGCGGACGGTGAGGGGCTTATCGTTTCCTCGCAAAATGCCGCCGATGTTCTGCAGCCGATAGCGGAGCCCACATTGCGGAATTGGGTTCTGAAGAGCAGTGAGCGAACCAATATTCAAGCTTCGCAGGAAGGGAGGATGCTGCTGATAAGCACGGATATTCCTAACTTCGAATGGAAGCTTATTTCGATGGTACCCTATGATCGATTGACGGAGGATACGAGAAAGATTACGAAGCTGATCTTCCTGATCGGGCTGGTCTGCTTTGTGTTTGCTTTATTTGGGGCGAGGTTGTTGTCGAATGTGATTTCAAAGCCGATTGTTCATTTATCCCGTCATATGAAAAAAGTGAAGGAAGGTAATCTTGATCAGCAGATCGAGGTGACCTCGGGCGACGAAATCGGCTTGCTTGCCTCCGGCTTTAATACGATGATGGGTCGTGTTAAGGAGCTGCTTGCGAACATCGGTGTTGAGCAGCGGAAGAAGAGAGAATACGAACTGGCGCTAATGCAGGCGCAGATCAAGCCGCATTTTTTATATAACACGCTGGATGTTATCTACACGCTATCTGAAATGGGGAGAGCGCGAGACGTGCAGCGAACGACGAAGGCGTTAGCAGATTTCTACCGGGTGGCGCTGAGCAAAGGGAAGGACCAGATTAAGCTGGAGGAGGAAATTCGGAGCGTTATGGACTACTTATCCATTCAGCATATCCGATACTCTGACGTGTTTAATTTTGATATCGATATCGGGCCGGATATTCTGGATTGCACGATTCCGAAGCTGACGATTCAACCGCTTATAGAAAATGCGATTTACCACGGGCTTAAGAACAAAGCAAGCTTCGGCAAGCTGACGATTACAGGTAAGCGAGAGGATCAGAAGGTCATATTGGTCGTGACGGACGATGGTGCGGGCATAACGAAGGATAGGCTTCAAGCGATAAAAATGAGCATGAACGATTCGCAACAGCAGGTCGGCTATGGCTTATGCAGTGTACATCAGCGAATTAAGCTGTATTTCGGGGAGTCATACGGCATTCAAATCGAAAGCGAAAGCGGGATCGGCACAGTTGTGATCGTAGAGCTTCCTTATCAAGCGGAATAGGAGCGGCTAAGAACATGCAGAAAGTAATGATCGTGGACGACGAAATGATTTTTCGTGATTATTTGCGGACGGTATTCGATTGGGAAACGCTTGGTTTCACCATTAGTCAGGAGGCGAGAAATGGTTTGGAGGCACTGGAGCTGGCGGCAGTTGAGGCTCCGGATATTGCGCTTGTCGATATTACGATGCCATTCATGGACGGGCTGAAGCTGTCGGAGAGACTGAAAGAGCTTTATCCTGAGGTAAGCATCGTACTCATTACGGGGCATAATGAATTTGAATATGCACGAAAAGCGCTAAAGCTCGGCGTAGAGGATTATATCCTGAAGCCCTTCTCCAAGGACGAACTGCTGCTAACGCTCGTAAGGCTGCGGCAGCAGCATCAGAAGGCGCAGGAAGAGAAGCTGACGCTGCGGGAAAATACGGAGCTGATGAAGGAAAGCTTCCTCGGTCAGCTTATTAGCAGGGAGTATGCGCATACCGAGGAGGAGACGAGCAAGCGTCTGCAGCAGTTCGGTATTCAGGCGGACAAAGGCTGTTATGTCGTCGCTTGTATCGAGATTGATCAATTGGATCGGAAGTGGAGTAAAGCAAGTGATCGTCTGCTGATGAAATATGCGGTAACGAACGTGCTGAACGAGGCCATGGAGGAGAGCGGCAACCATCTTATTTTTAACGGGCCAGAGGGACGGATTGTTTGTTTGGTTCGTCATCAAGGCGAGCATAAGGATGAAGTGCCTTCTCTTGAGGGCTACAAAAAGCTTTGCTTCCTGATCAAAAAATATTTAAAATTCACGATAACGGTTGGTGTCGGCCGCAGCAAGGACGGTTTTAAAGGTATTGCCTCCTCCTATGGAGAGGCGCTTGAAGCGCTGCAAAACAAATTTGTACTCGGTCATGACCGCGTCATCGCCTATGGGGAACAATTGCCGAATAGCGGCAATCAGCCCTTTTATCCGACAGAGGTGAACGAGGAGCTGCTCGTCTTGCTTCGGATGAATAGCTGGGATCAAATAGAGCGGAAGCTGGACGACGTATTCCAAACCATTCGTGAGCGCCGGCTGTCGATCGATTATATTTATGTCATTTGTATGGGGCTCGTATCCGTTAACCTATCGTACTTTGAAGAGTCGGGGCATCCGATCGAGGACTGCTTTGGCGACCATTTTTTCCCTTATAATGAGATTCGTAAATTCGAGTCTGCAGAGATGACGTTTGATTGGATCAAGGAGTTGTTCCATAAAGCGGTCACTTACAACAGCAAGCATCGAAATACCCGTTCCTCCAAGATAGCGAAGGCGGCCAAGGCGTATATCGAGCAGCATTACGCGGATCCGAGCCTGCAGCTGGAGAAGATCGCACAGCATGTATTCATTAACGCAAGCTACCTGCGCGCTGTATTTAAGAAGGAAATCGGGATTACAGTCAGCGACTACCTGACGCAGTACCGGATGCAGCAGGCAAAGGAGCTGCTTGGCCGCAATAACGTGCGCTTGACCGATATAGCGGAGAGGGTCGGCTATAATGATTCCGGTTATTTCAGTAAAAGCTTCAAAAAGTTTTACGGATATTCCCCGAGCGAGTATGAGAAGAGCCGCCAATAGCGGCTCTTTTATTGATTATAAAAACTGCGGATTTTACCAAAAGCACGCAGTTTCTTCATTATCAAGGTTTATTTGATTGTTTATACTCAGAAGTGTAAAGAGAAAGCGGACAGCGTTCGCAAAGGTTTTTAGGTTTATGCTTTCGAAGCTATATTGCTTCGCAAAAATTTTAGGGGGGTTATGCAATGAAGAAGTTTGCTTTAGCATTAATGAGTTTATGTTTAGTCTTCGTGGCAGCCTGCGGCTCCGCAGGTAACAATGCTGCTAACGAGGGAAATAAAGAGACGGTTAAAGAAGCTGCAAACGAAGAGACAAAAACCGAAGAAGCCAAGCCGGTCAAGCTCCGGATTTATGCACAATATGCGGATGATGATACGAAGCTTCCTTATGATTATGCGGTTGCAGAACTGAAGAAGGAAATGCCTAACGTCGAGCTGGAGCTTGAGGTACAGGCCCAGGATGACGGGCAGAAGCTGAAAACGTATGCCGCGACAGGCAACTTGCCTGATATATTCGGAGCAGGTCTTGATATTATTTCGACCTTTAAAAAATCCGGCAACATACTTGAGCTCGACCAATACGTAGAGCAGTTTGGCTTTAAAGACAAAATGCAGCCAAGTGCGATGAATACGCTGGTAACGGATGACGGACATACTTATGCGTTCCCTTACGCCGGTAATGAATTTGTTCTTCTTTACTACAATAAAGAACTGTTCGAGAAGAACGGCGTTAAAGTGCCAACGACGTATGATGAGCTAATGACGGCCGTTAAAACGTTTAATGCGGCAGGCATCACTCCGCTCTCCTTGTTCGCGAAGGAAAAATGGCCGACGGTTTCATTGTTCGATATGTTCGTCACTCGCAACGAGCCGCTAGGCATTAAGAAGCTCGACAAAGGCGAGGCAAGCGCGAGCGATCCTGCTTATAAGGAAGCGGCTGAGAAAATTGTTGAGCTCGTTCAAGCAGGATTGCTTCCGAAGGGTGCAACGAACCTGAACTATGACCAAGCAGCGGCTTTGTTCCATCAAGGTAAAGCAGCTATGTTCCTGAACGGACAATGGGAGATAGCCGAATCGACGAAGCAGCTCGGAGATAAAGTGGGCTGGATGTATTTCCCTGGTACAGATGCTGCTAACTATGAAGCAAGTAAATACGCATTCAGCGGCGGCGGCGGTCCTGGCGGCTATGCCGTTAATCCGGATACGAAGGATAAGGAGCTTGCAGCAAAGGTTGCGGCATTCCTATCCCTGAAATATGCAGAGTACAAATATACGGAACGCGGCAATCCGCTCGTAGCAACGAAGGTGGATAAGGCGATTGTGACAGAATATCCTCCGATGATGCAGCAGCTTTCCGATGATATCGCGAAAATTTCGAGCACAACCTCATTTGCTTGGGGCTTGTCCGACGCCAAACTCAAAGCAGCGATCGAAGATGCATCGCAGAGCTTGATGACGGGTGCATACAGTGCAGAGCAATTCATTGAAGACGTAAACAAAGCAATTCCCGCAGCGAAGTAGAAATGGCAGCAGAAATGGAATAGTGGTTATGCGAGGCAGAACTCACTCCGATTTGGTACCGGGGTGAGTTCTATCTCTCTCAAAGCCTATAGGCTGCTGCTTAATGGAAGTCACACTAGCAGAGGAAGTGATGAAATGAACAAGTTTTTAGGGAATAAAACGGCCATACTTTTGTTTATCATGCCTGCACTCCTTCTATATACCGTGATGGTATTTTATCCGATCGCGCAGACGTTCTTTCGCAGCATGTATGAATGGGACGGACTCTCTGAAGGTACCTTTATATGGTTCGATAACTATACGAGACTGTTCCAGGATGGCTTATTTTTCACTTCCGTATATAACGGTCTTATCTTTGCGGTCATTATTACGATTACTCAGATTGGTATCGGCTCAATCCTGGCGTTTGCGGTTGCCGATACGAAATTTAAAGGCCGCAAAATATTGCGGATTAGTTTTTTTATACCGGTCGTGCTATCGATTACGGTCGTTTGTCAGCTATGGTTATCGATCTATAACGGTGAATATGGTCTTATCAATAAGGTATTTGAATTACTGGGGCTCGAATACAAGCAGGACTGGCTTTCAAGCAGCAAATCGGCCATCATCGCGATCGCATTCGTGAATGCATGGCAGTATATGGGCTATCATTTTGCCCTGCTGCTCGCTGGCGTGAAGTCGGTTCCTGAACAATATATGGAGGCGGCTCGTATCGACGGAGCTACGAAGCTGCAGGCGATTTTGAAAATCAACATTCCGATGATGGCGGAATCCTATAAGTTTTGTCTCGTGTTTGCGATTACGGGAGGACTGAACGCTTTTGCCAACATGTTCATTATGACGAGCGGCGGTCCGGGAACCTCCACCTATACGCTCACCTACCTTATGTATCGTTCTGCATTCCGTGTTGGAGAGTTTGGTTATGGCAGCGCAGCAGCAGCGGTTCTCGTCATCGAATGTCTCATTGCTACGCTTATTATTAACCGACTAATTGCAAGAGAACGGATTTCTTACTAGGGGAGGCGAAATGGAAATGACCTGGATGATGAAGCTAAGAAAAAACAATCCGAGCATGCAAATCTTTTTGTGGCTGTATGCGTTAGTTTCGGTGTATCCGCTTATATGGATGATCTTTTATTCCCTGAAAAATAACGATGAAATATTCGTCACGAATCCATTTGGACCGCCGGTACACCTGCGATTTGAAAACTATGTAGAGGCTTGGTCGAAATATAACGTTCCGGTATATTTCATGAATAGCTTGCTGGTTGCAGCAGCTACTGTAACAGGGGCGATACTGCTTGCGGTATTGTTCTCGTATGCAGCTGCAAGGCTGCGCTGGCGTTTTAGTAAGGTTGCGCATACTTATATTCTAGTTGGCATGTTTATTCCGATTCAAGTTATCATGATTCCTCTTGCGATTTTGGTGAGGGATTTGAATTTGGCGAATACGTACGGGGCATTAATCATTCCTTATATCGCGTTCAATATCTCATTTGCTTCCATGGTATTTTATGGCTTCTTCCGCAGCATTCCTATTGAATTGGAAGAGTCGGCTTGTATTGACGGAGCGAGCATTTACAGAACCTTCTTCAGTATTATGTTGCCTATCATTAAGCCCGCGCTCGCTACGATGGTGATCTTTATTTTCCTAAATTCATGGAATGAGTTTACGATGGCCGTTATTCTGATTACGAAAGAGAGCCTGAAGACGCTGCCGCTTGGATTATTGTTTTTTCAGGGACAATTCACGACCGACTGGGGCGCGATGGGCGCTGCTATGACAATTGCCAGCCTGCCAACAGTATTGATTTACATCCTATTTAGTGAACAGGTTGAAAATGCGCTTACCGTGGGCTCGGCTGTAAAAGGCTAATGTATAGTTCGGTTTCACAGACGGAGCAGTCAAAACTTTTTCAAGTTTTGATTGCTTCTTGTTGTTTTCAGGTACTCGATTTGGATTTTCGAATGGTCGGTTCTGTACGTTCATTTCTTTATGATTCATATTCAGGAAGCTCAATAACATATGAACCAGAGCTTTAAAAAAGGGGAAATATGGCTGTTACTCGAATATATCTTTGAACAAGATTTGAAGTAAAAACCGGAGGAGATAATATGACCATAATAGGCATAGATGGCGCGAGTGCAGTGGGGAAAACAACCACATCTGCTAGGTTAGCTTCAGATCACGGAGCTTTTCATATTCCTGAAATAAATACTTGGTGGAAGCAGCGGCCAATTCCTGAGTATCGGGAATGGTGGTTTGAAAGACAGGTTGATCGATGGACTATAGCCCAAGAACAGCAGAAAAATCATAGTTTAGTTGTAATAGATATCGACTTGTTCCAACCATTTTGGTATAACTGGGCATTTGATTTTCAACTATTTGGGGGTCAGTCATTGGAATTTGTAAGTGATTATTACCGAAAACTCATTCTGAATCGGAAAATTGGATTCCCCGACAAGTATTATGTATTAAGTACCAATAAAACGGAATTAAGAAATCGAAAAGAGAAGGATCATACCAGATTGCGTAGAGGTTTTGAAATGAACTTACAGATTATTGGACCTCTAAAACAATACTTCGAAGTTTTAAATGCATTTGTTCCCGATCTTGTTTGTTTTATTGATTCAATTGATATCGAAAAAAATGTGGAGAGCATTCAAAATACAATTCCAACAGGAACTAGAAATCACACGTATTCCGTTGATTTATTTGATTACATGGTTGACTGGCTTAGCAAAAATAAAGCTTCTGAGTTTCAAACCTCTGTTTTTTAACATAAAATGACGGTTATTTGGGTGTTGGAGTCAGAATATTACAACTATAATAAAAAAGAATTTCCTGTGAAGGTGGAGATACTGTCCATCTTTTTTAATCGTTTTATGAAAGCGTAATCAAAATGAAAATGAAGGGGGAGCATTGTCTTAAAGACTAGTAATCTTGCCCGATTAGCTACTTAATAATTAATGGATGGTGATTTAGTAATGGTATTTAAAAGAGTCCCGCTTGCTAGAAAGATTCTAACCGGCGCTTTGGTCATTCCCCTACTGCTTGCAAGCATGGGCGGGGCATCAGCTGCCGATATGGAGGAAGGTATGACTCATAGCGTACAACTGGAATATCTTGATCGGGGTTTGGTTGCAGCTTCTACTTCAGAAGGTGTATTCCTAAGCTGGAGGCTGCTAGCTAATGAAGTGACAGGTTTTTCGGAGACAGGTCTGACTGGTGCGAACTTCAACGTTTACCGTGATGGCACCAAGATTGCGACTATAGACAACAGCACCAATTACTTAGATAAAGAAGGAACCGCTGTATCTCAATACTATGTAAGTGCTGTTGTTAACGGAGAGGAAGTGGACGAAAGCTCTCAGGTTAAGCCTTGGGGCAATTCCTATTATGATTTGCCGCTTAAGAAGCCGGCAGACGGCATCACACCCGCAGGGGAAGCTTATACCTACTCCGCGAATGACATGAGCGTTGGGGATATCGACGGCGACGGGCAGTATGAATTTTTCGTTAAGTGGGATCCCTCCAATTCGAAGGACGTATCCCAAGTCGGGTATACCGGCAGTACATATATCGACTGTTACAAGCTTGACGGAACGCTTCTATACCGCATTGATTTGGGTGTGAATATTCGATCCGGCGCTCATTATACCCAATTCATGGTGTATGATTTTGATGGAGACGGTAAGGCGGAATCTATGATGAAAACCGCTCCTGGTACCAAAATCATAACGTTTGATAAAGAAGGCAATGTCTCCTCCGAGAAGTACATTACGATGCCAGAAGTGGATATCGAGGCTGGTTACAGCAATACGGATGACTACCGGATGAGCAGAGATGATTATTACGAGCACATGGTCGAGATGTTTATGGGCTGGTCTGAGCATGAGGAAGTTAAGAATGGGCATTGGCCGGCAACCCTTGAAGAAAGCTTTGGAATAGAGAAGAAATACGAATATCCGCTATCCAGAGTAGATGCGGAGAGCTTAGTCGACTACTTCATGGATGTATATGCTCCGAGCAGGAGCAGCCGTAACAATCTCAGAGCGTTCGAGGGCTTTATTGTGAAAGGGCCTGAATATTTAACCGTATTTAACGGGGCAACCGGTGATGAGCTGGAAACGGTTCATTATAAACCTGGACGCGTGGACGATGGTCTCATGTGGGGAGACTATGCTATGGGAAGAATCGAGCCGGGCAACCGGGTAGACCGTTTCCTGGCCGGAGTTGCCTACCTTGACGGTGAGAAGCCATATGCGGTTTTTGCCAGAGGGTATTATACGAGAACTACTCTAGTATCTTATGGTTGGGACGGCAAACATCTTAAGGAACAATGGTATGTTGACAGCGGATGGACTCCGATGACGAATCCCTTCAACGACGGGCCTCACGGCAGAGACGGGACAGATCCTGAGTTTGGCTCCATTACAACGCAGGGCGCTCATACCTTAAGCGCAGCGGATGTTGACGGCGACGGTAAGCAAGAAATTGTTTACGGATCCGCTACGATTGATCATGACGGCACCTTATTGTACAGCTCGATGGATGTCATGCCTCCGCAGAGCGCAACTCCCGGAACCATAGCCAGATTAGGTCATGGCGACGCGCTTCATGTGACGGATATCGATCCTGACAGACCTGGGCAGGAAATTTTTATGGTACACGAGGGCGGCGTTTGGTCTCCATACGGCTACTCCTTACGTGATGCGAAAACGGGGGAAGTCATCTATGGCGGCTATACCGGCAAAGATACAGGACGCGGCATGGTAGGCGATGTTGATCCTAGTCACAGGGGTCTTGAAACATGGGCGGTTGGCTTGTGGACGGCGGATGGCGAAAAGATAGGTACGGCGGCGCCCGGTACGAATATGAATATTAAGTGGTCAGCGGATATGACGACGCAAATTGTGAGTGGTGCCATTGATGTTACACCAACGATTGAAGATTGGAAGAAAGGCAGGCTTCTAACGGCTGAAGGGACTAGAACAAACAACTATACGAAGGGAACACCAGGACTGGTTGCCGATATTTTCGGTGACTGGAGAGAAGAAATGCTCGTCCGAACGACGGACAGTTCAGCAATTCGTATATATCTAAGTACAGAGGTAACGAACCGTAAATTATATACGTTAATGCATGACGCTCAGTACAGAGCAGAGGTTGCAAGGCAGAACACTGCGTATAACCAGCCAGCGTATACAAGCTTCTATTTTGCATCTGATACTAATTGGGCAAATGTTCCGATACCGGATATCCAGACTCCGGGAGTACTGGCAGCGACAGAGAAGCTCATGGAAGATTATATAGCTTCAGGTGAGCTGACGGGTCCGTTAGTTCCGCAGTTGAACAATACATTAAAGCAGGCAAAACATCATCAGGAGAATGGCTCTGTAAAGGATGCAGTTAAGTTTATGGAGTTATTTATTTCCCAGCTCGATAACAAATCGAAGCAGGACGAGATTTCACCACGGGCACAGAAGAACTTGTCCTATCACGCTCAATTATTTATTAAGATGTGGGAATAGGCGATTAGCGGGACTAACAATTCATAAGTGAGTAGGAATGAGCAGGTCACTACAATGGCCTGCTCATTTCGTTGAACTCTGGGAAGGATAGTGCAACAAATGTGTCTTATCACATGAATGGAAGTTAAAGGATAATAGGCTGAATTTAGCGAATAACTCCAAAAGGGTAAGTTTTTAATTTTTAAAAGAAGTGATGCCTGAAAGGTGAGATGATTTTGCACAGAAAATGGTATGTGAAGAAGGCTCTTATATTAATGTTGGTTGTAATAATAGGTTCTATGAATCTATCAATTAATAGCTTAGGGGCCGCCTCCACAGACGCTGCAGTGATCGAAAATCCTTTGCTTACCGTTCATTATCCAGTAGGGGGGGAGACCGTCAACCTCAAACCCGGAATGAGTAAAAAAGAAGTGGATGAATTAATTGGAACTCCGAAGATGTTCCGGTTACCAAGTCAAGACTATTACAAATATAACGAGCTAATCATTGCTTACGACAATGAACGGGTTGCTATGATTATCCTCGATGAGAAAGTATCTCTTAATGGAAGCATCAAAAACGGCATAGCGTGGAAGGAAGCCGCAAAGCAGATTGGCAGTGTGGCCGCCATTGGCTACGGAGATTTTATTTTTAAATTTGAAAATGGAAAAGCGGAGCTTGTGACTGATCCAGTTGCGATCATAGGAGCCATGAAGGAGCCTAGTGCTTACTTATTGGACATTGGTGTAAATTTTTCCGGTAATGTCTCCTCTATTATCATACATAATATAGGTTACAAGAATAAGTTAGACAACATAATCTCTGAGCTCAACAATCTTGCGAGTTTGCCATTATTCCCCCCGCCTCGTACTGTGTCAGATATATCCCTTGTTACTGAGGATAAACGACGAAAAGTATCTCTTAAGATGAACAAAAAAGAAGTGGATAAGATGCTGGGGAAATTAAAACCCTATCACTACTTACCAGTGCTGCTAAGATGGAACGACTGTATGGTAAACCAACTTATACTTCGGGGAACATTATCGACTATAAGTTTTATAAGGATGGCAAACGTTTATTGAAAATGACCGGAAACGAGCCACCAAAGGACTTCGCCACAAAAGAGATATTTTATCTGAGCACGATTGTGACAGAGGATCAGAATCGGCTTGTTACCTATATGTTCATTGCAGATCAAAAATTCGCGCTATCCTCTAAATAATAGGTTCAGTCAGGGCGCCGGAAGGCGCCTCTTTTGAGTTTGTTGGGCAGAACAATTTTGACTTTCTCCAAGCAGTAGATGGTGTGGTTTACACTATCCATTTTTAACCTACGATTCGATGCAAATACGGGGCTGTTTTACGTTCATCATAGCTAGTACAGAAAAAAAGCGATGGAACCTATCCATCGCTTCGTTGTGCGGGCAGGATAGTTGAAGATCAATCGCGCTGAACCGTATCATAAGTAACGGCGAATATTTCGAGAAAGTATTGACAGCAATTTGCCCGTTTTTTGTGATTCCTATTATATGTTTATTGGTATTATCATTTTCGTATATGTGGTAATATTTGGTGTGAATAGTTTTTTGGTGGCAGATAAAAAGGAGATGAGGTTATGAATAAACCGTTAGTAAAGATGTCATCCAACACTTTGTTTGTTAACGATTTGCAAAAATCAATCAAGTGGTATAACAAATCTTTCGGGTTTCAAATGGTATCGATTAATACCGATTTTGCCACACTGGAGTATGCACCCGGACGTTGTCTTTTCATTAATAAAGATAAGAAAAGTCCGCGAAAACTCGATTTCTTTTGTAGAAATATCAATGCATTAAGAAGGCAACTAGTGGATGCAGAAGTAGAAATTGAGATCGATGAAGAGTTTCACATGAAAATAGTAGACCTTAATGGAAATACCATTCAAGTTTGGAATAATCAATACGATATGGATACGCTCCAAGCTTCTATGCCAGATTTGTTTGTGAGAAATTTAATTCGCTGCGGATTAGAAACGAAGGACGAAATGCATTTATTAGCTTGTTCAATTTCGGGTGATAGTGAGTTTAAAACTGTGTCAAGCCAACTTCTAGATTGGTGTCAACAGCAAAATGTTTCTGTTCGGGGTGAACCGTTTATTTCCTCGCATTATTCAGGACAAACAAAGGATGTACCTTTTAATCCTTCACTTTTTACAGGTCAAGTAAATGCGTCTTATGCTTGTATCCCCTTATCGAATGCTCCTCTTAAAGAACAATTACCCCTTGAAGCAAAATATATACATATACCGCTGCTAGATTACTTAGTTTTTACAATCGATTATCTACATATAGATCAGCTTCGGCAAAGGGAATTGAAAAATAGGGTTCACTTTATGAATGGCTTTTTAAATAAACCTGAAACCTTTTATATTCATGAGTACTATAAGGATGACTATATTTATGCGTATATACCTTATGAGTGGGTTGAAGGGAAACAGGAACCGCCTAATCGACAAGAAATAGAGTTAAATCCGGTAGGAAGGGTTTCTAGACAATATTTTGACATGCTTTACAGCACATTGTACGCAAGTGATCCCCTTGTATCAGCGAAGTGGTTTATTGATGTTTTGGGGTGTGAAATTAAGGATCAGAATCAGTCAGGTATTGTTATGCAAATCTCTCCGGGTGCTTATTTTCTTCTTAGCGAGGATGAGGATTCTTCACGAGGATTAAGCTTTATCAGTGACGATACGAAAGCAGTACGAGAACATCTTGCTAAAAATAAGATTGATATTATACAAGAGGACAACAATAATTGGTTTCTATTTAAAGGACCGGATGATAACGATGTAGATGTTTGGGGCGGAGGATTTGGTATGGATAAGCTTTCAATTCGTCTTCCAAAATAATAGATAACTGAAATGCATTATGCTTATTGTTACATGAATGATATACTTTGACTCCAATTGAGTAAAATTCGCCGTTAGAGGGGTTAACCATAAGTGACGGCGAAAAACTGGGGTGTAAGAGGGCCTGAGGCCTGTAAGATCGAAATTTATAAGAAATTCTAGCCCTTAAAGTGACTTAAGGGCTTTTTTATATATGCAAGAAACGACAATGTTTTCCATCTAATGATATGATTTTACTAGTAGTAATTATGTTCTATCAAGAATTGATAAAAGACATTATGTATAGGACGTTAGTCGAAATGGGTACAGAAGACGAACGTTCGGGGGCGTGGGAACACGCGAAGTAAAGTAACCTAAGAGCTAATTGCGTAACCTACAGAGTTTGTTATTATGCTTATTATAAGGAACAAAAATCTGGTGACCTCATAATACGAACGGGCAGGTTAGTTGAGCCACCGTATGATTTTGGTAAATCTGAGGGAAGTGCTAGTTTTGAGGAGGGGTAGAGTGTTTGTCGTTTTGGAGAAAATTACAGAAGATGGATTAGATACTTTAAAAAATCTCATAGAATTTGCTGCTTATGATCTATCAGAACTAAATGGATCCAATTTGAATGAGAGGGGATCATTTATATCGAATCTCGATCCTAGAGTCTGGTATGAAAATCCAAATTATGATTTATTTTTTATTCGAGCTGATGGGGAATTAGCGGGATTTGTAATCATTAAACAAATATCTGAAGAAGACATCTACTACCTCAACCATTTTTTTATCCTAAGGAAATTCAGAAGAAAGAATATTGGTAAAAACGCAGCGATACAGGCGTTTAATATGTATGTGGGGAACTGGAGAGTCAGTGAATTCGACTGGAATATTCCAGCACAATTCTTTTGGAGAAAAGTAATAAAGGAATATACAAATGATCAATACAATGAGACTAGGCGAAAAGATAATAAAGGACCAGCGCAAGAGTTTACAAACGCTATTTTCGAATTGAGACATGACATCCCAAGCCTGTGAATTGTAGATATCTCATTCAAGTGGGACGTTAGCATGATGACAACAGAATGCAGATATCATAATAAGCCTGCTCGGGCAGGATTGCTTCATCAATTGTCGAATCCTTTGTTCGAATATTTCTATTAATGGGGGGTTGGGTATGGAAATTAAGATACGAGAAGTTGTAGCAAATGATTATACTGAAGTTGTTTTTTTATGGAACGATGTACTTGGAATTCGCAATGTTAATGATGAAAACTTTCGAGTTACTATGGAAAAAATGAATAAGGACGGGAATTACAAAACATTTGTTGCATTATTTGAAAATGATGTGGTTGGTTTTGTAACTATAGTTCAGGCATTATCCGTAGGGGTTCCGATTGGTTATTTACATATTCAAGCTCTTGCTGTTAAAAAGGAATTTCAGCATGGTGGGATAGGTACAAAACTATTAAGATACACTGAAAATTATGCTAAAGAAATCGGAATATCAAGTATTATTTTATGTAGCGGATTCAAACGAACCGACGCCCATGCTTTTTATGAGCATAATGGCTATGACAAAGATTCATACTGCTTTGATAAGATTATTAACCTTGACTAATAAGCATTAATTAAACCAAATCAATTTTGAATATGTAATAGCTGAGTAACCATTTTGCATTAAATTCCCATGGAAGAACGCAATTAATTCCATAATCTGTGGTGTCGCGTGAGCGGCATGGTGG
>JBNJJW010000044.1:0-23954 GCA_051750645.1 Bacillota bacterium
ATTTTGTTGGTTACCGTGTTTTTGTTTTTTGGAGTGCTATTGCCAATATTCTTATTGGCAGCGGCAGGGGGGCGCAAATGGTTCGGATCTAATCCGTGACGCAGGCTGCATGCGGTTACTTTTTCTTCTTAAAATAAACAAATATCGGCTTGGTTAGCATGTAGAGGATGATAAGGGAAATAAACAACACCTCTTCATTCATCATGGATCTGAAAGGAAGCATGATATTTTCGAGAGATTCCTGCAAAGATATACGAAGGAACATCAGGTCCATAGTTATAACAAAACAAACACTAAGAAAAAATAACATGATAAAAATCATGAATATTCGCAAATCCAGAGACCTCCAATCCTCAAACCGGTTATATTGATGATGTATTCTGTGAGTACTCTTGCATTATTATGGTATTCGGCAATTGATTTCATTCAACTCTATGCTGCACATTTTCACGTCACATTTCGAAAACTATCGATAAACTGCTGAGCACGTTTAGGTAAATAACGATCCTTCAGCCACAGAATACCGACGTCCGATTGAAAGTCAGCATCAGTAATATCCAGCATCTTGACAACGGTGCTCGGAAATGAGGACATGACCGACTTAGGAAAGACGGTTGCTCCTATTCCCCCGGAAATAAGCGACATAATAATAGCGACACTCGAGCATTCGCAAATGATGTTAGGCTCAAAGCCATGACGCTTGCATTCGTTAACCACCTGCTCATGCATTCGTGTTGTTTTATCCGTTTTTAACGTTAAGAACGGGAACTTAGCCAACTCTTTCATATAAATGGCCTGCTCGCCGGAATACTGCGTCCATGAGCTTGGAATGACGACCACGAATGGATCCGAAGGCAGCGGTAAAATGGAGTATTGCTGCGGATGCGTCTGCGCTTCAAACGGTAGTCTTGCTACGACCAGGTCAATCGCCCTCTTCTCTAACTGCTCCCCTAAATAAAAATGGTCGCCTTCTGATATTTTAAAGGTAACCTGAGGAAATTTTTCCCTAAACAGTTCTATTCGCTTCGGCAGGAGCGATATACAGGAGACAACCGATCCGATCGATAAGACGCCCCGCACGCCTTCCTCCATTCCTTTAACTTCCCTTATGGATTCATCAAATTGCAGAAGCAGCGACTCCGCCTTTTGCTTTAACAGCTCTCCCGAATCCGTCAGCTTGAGTCCCTTGCCATTCCGGTCAAACAATCTTACTCCGAGCTCCTCTTCCATCAGCTTGAGCTGCCTGCTCAAAGGCGGCTGTTCCATATTAAGCAGCTTGGCCGCGCGCGTAACCTGCCCTTCTTGAGCTATCGTTAGGAAATATTTCAACTGACGTATATCCACATTTGCCACCTCGTTTATGTATACCCAAAAGGTATGACCATTCAATAAAATAGATATTTTAAATATACCCCATGAAGTGATAGCATTCAATTATCGATCACTAAGGGGAGATGGGCAATTATGCTTCAATCATTGAAAATCGAGCTAACAAAAACAAAGAAACTAAAACCGGCTGCGGATCAGCTTGGATTCGGCAATCACTTTACGGATCATATGTTTATTATGGACTACTCGGTGGACAACGGCTGGCATAATTCCCGCATCGTGCCTTATCAACCGATCGTATTAGATCCCGCGGCGAAAGTATTTCATTACGGGCAAACGATTTTTGAAGGACTAAAAGCTTACAAAACCGATGATGGACGAATTCTCCTTTTTAGACCGCAAAAAAATATACAAAGAATGAACCGCTCTAACGAGCGTTTGAGTGTTCCCGAGCTCGATGTAGACCTTACGATTGACGCGTTAAAGCAGCTCATTGCTGTCGATCAGGACTGGATTCCTACGGCGCCCGGAACTTCTCTGTATATCCGTCCTTTCGTTATTGCTACTCAACCTGCATTAGGCGTGGCTCCTTCCACCCATTATCAATTCATCATCATCATGTCGCCGGTAGGCGCTTATTACACCGAGGGCGTGAATCCGGTTAAAATTTTCGTGGAATCCGAGTATGTACGTTCGGTTAAAGGCGGCGTGGGCGAAGCGAAGACAGCCGGAAATTACGCAGCCGGCCTTAAAGCGCAAGAAATCGCCAAAGAAAAAGGCTACTCCCAGGTTCTATGGCTGGATGGCGTTCACCGCAAATATATTGAAGAGGTCGGCAGCATGAACGTGTTCTTCAAAATCAATGGAACCGTTCATACGCCGATGTTGAATGGCAGTATTTTGGATGGCGTGACCCGCAACTCCATTATTCAGCTGCTAAAGCATTGGAACATTCCTATAGTAGAGCGGCCAATTACCATTGAAGAGCTATACGAGGCGAGCCGGAAAGGCGAGCTGGAAGAAGCATTTGGAACCGGTACGGCGGCTGTTATTTCCCCGATTGGTGAACTGAATTGGCAGGAGGAGAAGCTCATTATCAACGGGGGAATAACCGGGGAGCTTTCGAAAAAACTCTATGATACATTAACAGGCATTCAAATGGGCAAGGTCCATGACCCGTTTGGTTGGATGGTAGAAGCTAGCATCGTACATGCTTAACTTTATAAATGAACAGGCTGCCGATTAATTTCGGCAGCCTGTTTTTAGGTGCGCTCCGGCCTCCGGCTTCATCCGCATCCCTTACTTGAATGAAAGGAAATCCTCCCGTTAACTTATCATCGAATTTGTCAGAGATCCATCTAACTGGAGAACCTCCCTCTAAATCGATGATTTTCACGATAAATGACCGAATCGGATTAAAATAACGGTAGGTTATCCATTTATACGATTACGATATCGATCATATAGAACAATTAGCCGGATGTTTTCCCGTTATATCCTCGGTGATTCGAAGATCGAACCCTCATTGAAACTGCTTTATATCAAGTACTTTTCCTTGTATGAATTCCTTATCTTCTTCAAGCAATTTAATAACAACTTCGGCAACGGAATCTGGGGTCTGCAATATACCGTCTTCTTTAAAAGCTATAAATTGTTCCAAATCCATAAAATTATTTTTATCCGTATTTCTAATTTCAACCTGCATTTCGGTATCAATTACACCCGGATGGATTGAACATATGGTTACTGGCGATTCCGTATTATTGGATTGTTCCAGTCCTGTACATTGAGTAAACAAATCTAGCCCTGCTTTCGTACTGCAGTAACTGCTCCACCCAAAATACGGATGTTTTCCGGCTCCCGAAGAAATATTAACAATACGTTTATCCACTTTATATTTATTGGCGTGCGATATAAATAAATTAGATAGTAACATCGGGGCTATTAAATTGACATTTACATTCTTTATGATCTCATTGCTTGCACTTAATCCAACAGGTTCAATAGGTCCTAGCACTCCCGCATTATTAATCAAATGTATAGAATGAACTTCACTTTCATTGATAACATTAAAAATTCGGCTCATCAGCGTATCAATTCCATCAATTTCATTCAAATCGGCATTTACATACTCGATCTTGCTTTTCATGTCCTCTGCTTGCTTTATTAAGCTTTCATTTGTGCCGCGTGAAATACAAAACAAATAATTTTCCGGCAAAATAAGCTTTGAAGCGATCGCTTCACCGAGTCCTCGGGAAGTACCCGTTACTATGTAAAAATTCATCCTATTAGCCTCCATCGTCTACTTTGTGATATTGCTGACCTTATACTCAATTCCCCGTCTTAAATCATATTCCTATGTAAGCGTTCAGATCTCGGCTAATTATATCACCATAGGTCCGTCAATCACAGCACTTATAGGAATTGTACCTACTCTAAATGCAATTTCTGCTCTCCTCTGAGAAAGCCTTCAAGCCGTTCTTTTACGTACTTCCATTCGTCATCAATCACACTATAAATGATATAGTCCCTTTGGTTATATTTCTTTCTAAAAATCCCTTCTCTAACTGCGCCTAATCGTTCAATAGCCCTTTGGGATCTAATATTATCCGGAGTCGTAATGATTTCCACTCGAACTGCTGCCCATTGTTCAAATGCAAATTTCAGTAATAAATACTTGCATTCTGTATTCACTTTAGTACGCCAAACCTCAGGCGAATACCAAGTTGAACCAATATTTAAATTGCGGCTTTGCTCCGATATTCTCAAATATCTAGTCGTACCAACAAATTTTTTTAAATCTTTATCGTAGACGATATAAGGAAAATCCTCGTTTCGATTTTTTCCATCAAGAGCCTTTTTAACAAACGATTCCATATCCTCAAGAGAATTAATTTTGGTTGGATAGTACATCCATATATCCGGATTTCTTGAACATTCAAATAGAGCTTCTATATGATCCATTTTTAAAGGTATTAATATGACACGGTCACCAATTAATTCTGTAAATATCATTCATGACCACTCCCTGAAATTAATTGATGCAATAATTTAAGTGTGTTATCATATTTATAAAGAAAGACCAAGTGCTGCTAACACTTGGTCCATACAATTGGCTTGGATGGGACTCCCTTCTGAGTTAATAAAAGGACAAAAACCCACCTTTGGCGCTAACCTTGGGGTGGGTTTTTACTTTCTCTTGTTGCTGTTAATGTATGTTAAAAGAGCAAGGATAAACATCCCGAAAAGGAACATAATTGTCAATGCATCTTTTACTTCCATGGCCTCACCTCCTTTCGAAGGGAAACCATGCCCACCCAAGATTCAATTGTATATACCATTTTACCTTTATTTTCTTTTACGTACAAGCGTTCTTATTCGCTTGGGACTTCCCAAATCCACTTTGAGGATGCCTTCTCTGTATAAACCTTCATGAGTTATGAATTATATAATTCATAACAATAAAATCAATTTCTTCGTCACCTACTCTGCTCTTCAAGCCGGTACCTTTAATAAATCCTATACGCTCATAAACCTTAATGGCTCTCTCATTAAAAGATGCAACTACAAGCTGAATATCATTTGGATTAAACCTTTCTTTAATAAACTCAATACTCTTCGATAAATATCCAAAACCAATACCCTTCCCGGTTAAATCAGGACTTAACCCTAATCCTATGTCCAGTGATTTAGAATTATAGTATATACCGCTACCATAGCCACCCGGTACTCGGGCAGAGCTCCCCGTACAAATAAAACCTACTAATCTATTTTCATCATTCAATACATAATAATAATCACCATTCAATAATTCTGAAATGACTTCATTGCTTCCATCCATACTATAAATCGAGTAGGGCTCTTGATATTTCCAATTTGAAATTAATGAAGCAAATTCTTCAGTCATTTCACAGTATCTATAAGATGACATTTTCTCTATCCTTTCTATGATATTGATTTATTCTGCCGGCTGCGATGCGAATAAAACAATATTGTTATTTGCTGTTAACTGACCTCTTCGATTTACTTGCAAAATTGTTTCTTATCTTGTGCATTATCCATGTCTTGTAAAGGGGTTCATTACTCTTATGTACCGATACCTTAGTATGAAAATAAAAATCTTTAACTTCGACTTCAATCCTTGCTAGAGGTATTACTGACACTTTACTTACCCATTCATCAAACGATACAATCTCATTGCTTGCCTTATGGAAGGTATTAATCGGTAAAAAATAAATCATTCCATTCGTCCAAGGGTTATTGAATTTTGATTCTTGGCTTATAGAAAAAAAGTGGAATTTTTCCCCTTTCCTTATCTCGAGGCATGCATTCCTTATGTTTCCATGTAACTTACTTTTATCAAGAACGGCATAAAAAACAGGCCATATACCATCCTTCGTTGCAAACACAGCGTTCACATATTCTCCGTTATATAAGGTTTGTCTTCTTGTTTCAAATTTCTGAATAAACCTATTGTTTGAACCATGCAATAAGACATTTTTGTTTCTTGCGATATATTGTATAAAGCGTTGTTTTGGAAATGAACTTGTGTATCGAACAAGCCCATCCTTATTAATTGCCTCATCAAAGAGTTTATTATATTCATTTATTTCTATGTTTGAAAAAGTTATTCTCGGAGATCGGTAAAAAAGTAATTTCAAGATTATTGAAATTATAGTGGTTTTCATAGTTCTCCTTTCTTTATAGGTAATTGCAGATAACGTTCTGTATTCACGAACCCTCATTGGCTTAAGGGAGCGAATTCCTTTTGTTTATGTATTCGCGAAGCAAGCAATCTCCCCCTTTTTATAAACACATAGACGAGTAATTGTTATTGCGCTCTTAGTATGGATAAATTTGTGCTGTTATGGAGAAGTTACTTTTATTAAAGAGGAGGATTGAGTATGCCGAATAATAAAATCGATGTTGAAACTGATGGGAATCCGCAAACAGCATACGAAGATAAAAGTACGCATGACCGGACAGGCTTTGAAGTAGACATGTCGAAGAGAACAGATGATAAATCAGATAAACCCGTCACTCGACGTGAGCCGACTTAAAATATTGATATATAACTAAAAGAGGCTGCACTCTGCAGCCTCTTTCCTAATTATTGTGTATGAAATGCCTTTGTTGTATGACGCAGCACCAGCACCCCGGCCGCTAATGCAATCAAGAAACAGACGCAAGCAAGAAGCGGAAGTACGGACCACTCCATAATGGAGTTGCCAAGAAAGGTCTGCCATCCGATCGCTAATAATCCGAGTAAATAAGCAATGCCTGTTAAATGAATCCATCTTCGGCTAACCGTGGGGGTAAGTGATGTCCGTTCCGTCAACCAAGCGACTAAAGGCACCGCTTGAAGAGCATGAAAGCCGAGGCCATGCAACCAAATAATATTTCCATTCAAACCGATGAACCGACCCTGATTGATTGAAATCCAAATACCGGCCGCGAACGAGAGCATAATTGCGATCATTGCGTAACGGATGCCGAGCACCAGCTCCGGACGAAGATTATAAGCTTTGCGGCGGAAATATTGAATCGCCAATACCAGATAATACAGTACCAGCAGCAGTGCCACGAAAGCAAAACCGTTACCGACCCCGATATCAAAGGCTGACCCATCCTGCACGAACCTAGGATTGACGCCGCGGAAATTTTGTACGGTTTCCGCAAAGTAAGAATAAAGTGCAAGAATAATGTAAGACCAGCGAAAGAAAGCTCTGCTTTTCGCCTTCATTCCAGAGAACGGACTAATCGCAGCCGTCGACAGCAGAAACATGCCCAGTGCAGCGTTAAAAGAGAAAGCTTTAGACAGATCGCCTTCAGGGGATACCTCACCCCCATATAGGACAATCCATAGCGCGCATACTCCCGCAAGCAGAAAACCAAGTAATCCGGTAAGCACGAGCCATTTCTCACCTTCAAAAAACTTGACTGCCGGTTTCGTTTCCCCAATGTTAGGATTCCTCATCCTCATTCACTCACCCATCCTGCTTAGATTTGTCACTCTTACTTTACAGGAAGAATATGACAGATCGTGACAGGCGCAGGAATGAATCTCAAATGGACTCCGGAATGATTTTAACCACGACAAAAGTCGTAACAGGGTTTACCAAAGGCTAGAGCTATTTATCCCCCACACTTTGTGAAATGGTAATAATATTCCCGTCCTCATCGCGAATGTTGAAGAACGATACCTGCGGATATCGGACAATACCGTAGATCACCTGAAACCCAAGCTCCACGGCGTGACGGTGCGCGTCATCAATGTTAGAAGTGGAGAATTTGCAGATGACCGGCCCTTGTTCAGGCACCGGGATGCTGTCCATACCGTTTGAGTCCAAAATAATAGCGGAACCGTTGTCCAGGTGGAACATATGCAAGTGTCCATAACGATTTTCCGGCTCTACCTTTAGGCCTAACAGCTTGCTGTACCGGTCCACTGCGGATTCTAGATTTCGTACCCACAGGAAAACAGCATCAAGCTTCGCTTGAATCGGACTATGAGCCGTCCTTCCATCCGTTCCGCCGAACGCGAAGTGGTAGCCATCCGGGTCCTCCACCACGAATTCCTTCCAAGGCCCGCCATCGGCATAGATAGTAGGCTCAACGGAAATAACGGCTCCTTTACCGCGAAACTCTTCATAAAGTGAATCCAACTGTGCCCAAGTATCCGTATAAACCTGTACGTCCACAGGATATCCGCCGCTTGCGGGAGACTGGTTCGGCCGTACTGCGGAAGAATCGGGGGCTTGAAACAGCTTTAGGGCTACCCCCTGCAGGCCCCCGCGCTCCGCCCACCAATCCGTGACGTTGAATCCAAGTACATCGCGATAAAAGCTTTGTGATCTTTTCAAATCGGAAACCATTAATACTGTTAGGGAACTGAGTTTGTCGGACATGTTCTGAATCTTCTCCTTTTTATACATTTAATGAATCCGCCATGTTTACTACGGTAAAATGAACACACCTAGTACGAATATATGTTCCCATATATCTTTCTATGTCGCCCCTATATTTTCCTTCTTTTGGTACAAAAAAATGATGGGCCTTTTTTCATTCTTGTCAAAGGTAGGCTGGAGGATGCAAATCTATATTGGAATTGATCCAAGATAGAGGCTAGTTTTTGCTAAAAATAAAGCTACATTGGATTTCATCCAATGTTATCAGGACAGTATTTGTATAACTTCAGAATGGTGGCGCTGCGTTATGCCCTTGAGCATGGCCGCCTTGCCATTCCCACTCATATTGATAAAAGCACGATCGCGATGTATATGATACTTAATAACATGTAAACAGAAGGAGGCTGTCTCCAAAGGAATATCCTTTTGAGACAGCCTCCTATTTTGTGTACATTAACGAGCGTTATAGAACTTTTCCAATTCGCGGACAACTTCTGTTAGCGAACCGCCGACTCGCGTCTGACGCTGCTCCTTCTCGAACAACGACGAAATTTGTTCCGGGAACTGCTGCTCAATGCCGCACAACTCGATCGCTTCATTGAACTTGGCCGGATGAGCTGTCGCGAGCGACACGGTGATTTCATTCTCATTTTTATATTTATCCGCCGCAGCTACGCCGCAAGCCGAATGCGGATCAAGCAAATAGCCGTTTTCCGCCTCATATTTTTTAATCGTATCGAGACATTCCTGCCCCTGTACGCCATGAGCGCCAAATTCCGCTTGGACTTTGCTCAGCGCCTCCCCGGAAATTACGATTTGCCCTTCCGCTTTGAACTGATCCATCAGCTTACGAATTTGTGCGGAATCCTCACCGAGGACGTAATACAAGTAACGTTCAAAATTGCTCGCGACTTGAATATCCATCGACGGGCTGTATGTGCTGCGGAAGTCTCCAGGCTTGTATACACCTTCAAGAATAAACCGCTCCAGAATGTTATTTTCATTCGTAGCAAGAATGAGCTTGCCGACAGGAAGTCCCATCCGCTTTGCCAAGTATCCTGCGAATATATCCCCAAAGTTGCCCGTTGGAACGCTGAAATTCACTTGCTTCGCATCCGTTTGCTTCACGACTTGGAAGTACGCATAGAAGTAATAAACCGTCTGCGCCAAAATACGGACAAAATTAATCGAATTGATGGCTGCAAGGTGGTTGCTTGCTTTAAAGTCGAGATCGGCAAACAGATCCTTGATCATGCGCTGACAATCATCGAAGTTGCCATCGACCGACAAATTCAGTACATTGTCTTCTTGTACCGTCGTCATTTGCAGCTCCTGCACTTTGCTTACTTTACCATGCGGGTGCAAAATGCAAATTTTAATGCCTTCCTTGCCTTTCACGCCTTCGATCGCCGAAGCTCCGGTGTCGCCCGAGGTCGCGCCGAGAATATGAATCTTCTTGTTCTGTTTAGCTGCTACGTACGTATACAATTGCCCCATGAACTGCAGAGCAATATCTTTAAAAGCAAAGGTCGGGCCGTGGAACAGCTCAAGTAAATACAACTGATCATTGATGCGGCGTACCGGCGTTACTTCCGGATCGCGGAACGTCGAATAGCTCGCGTATACCATTGCTTTCAAATCTTCATCCGGAATTTCACCGTTCGTAAAATACGAGAAAATGGCGAGCACCAGCTCCTGATAGCTCAGCTCTTGCCATTCCTTTAACGTTGCAGCGGGTATAACCGGAATTTCGTTTGGAACCAAAAGCCCCCCGTCATTCCCTAATCCCATCATAAACGCGTCGATAAATCCTATTTTGCCAACATTTCCTCTAGTACTGATGTACTCCATCTCAATATCCTCCTACGTGCGCACAATTAATCGTCGAATATCTTTGTATAAATCATATCATCGTTTTTCATAATAATCGAATCTTTTCATAATAGTATAACATTTTTGCGGTATATAAATAAGCAAAAGGCATCCTTTATTCAAGGATGCCTCTTTCTGATTAAATCATTTTCAACTTAGATACTGTTCTCGTTGCTATTACCATTAACGATACCGGTGTGGTTGCCGTTATTTTGGGATGGTATAGTTACAGCAATTGAAACAGTAGCTTTAGTTCCATCCGACAAACGGGTAACCTCTAAAACGAAGTTAACAACGGTTTCCAGCTTAGGAGGATCGATTACCCCATCAGTGTTTACAACTGCGCTGTCGGAGCTTTTGATTGCAATCTTGAATCCTTCAGGTACAGCAGGTAAAGTCAACTGAATAGCTTTTCTCTCAGGTTCTGCAATGCCTTTGATTGTCTCGGCTACGTCTGCTGCCGTTACCGTTCTTGCAGGTACAATCACTTGAATCTCGCGAGTATCCGCCACGGAACCGTCGGATATTCTCGTCACAGTGAATACCAATGTTACAGTTGTTTCGGTTTTAGGCGGAGCAATTGTTCCATCAGCAGCGATAACCTCGCTGTCAGAGCTCTTTATGGCGATTTCAAAACCCTCTTCAACAGCCGGCAAAGTCAAAGCCGTTTCATCTTGAGCAGGAGCGTCAACATTTGTTACTGTGCTTGCTACCTGCCCCGCGGTTTTCTCTGCATTTGAAACCATAATCCAGCTGATTTGCGGTTCCGGTGCTCCTGTTACGCGATGGACAGTAACCGTCAATTTACCGTCTTTAACTTTTACGTTCGTATAACCAAGAGTGTCTCTTGCTGCCGTAAATACATAGTTGCTGGTTTTCTTTTCCCCGTTGATTACGATATCCGCTTTACGGCTGCCATTCGTGTACTGATACCATGGATCATAAAGTCCGGTATACACATTGTAAACACCATTCTCCAGATCAAACTGGTAAGTTAAATCATCGCCGCTGTTGCTTTTCAGATAACGAAGCGCCGAGTACATATCATCGCCTGCCGAGCCGGAAGAATTTGTACCCGTACCGACATACCCCCATGTTTGCCCTTTGGCCGGGTCGTATGCTTGATCGATTGTACCCGGATTCAGCAGCACATCCTGCATGTAGGAAGTCATTGTCAGATAATCGCTTGTTGCCGCTCCGCCGGCATGTACAAAGTAAGAGTAGGTATCCGGCACGATATAGACCGTAGCGCTGATTACTTTATCTGCTAATCCAGAAAGTGTGCCCGTTACTCTAACTACCCCTGGTTTAGAAAAAGTAGCAGATGTTATATTCCAGACTACCGGGGAATTGATGACCTCTCCATTAGACTTCGTAACACTAACTGTGGAAGGAAATTGAGGTTCTTCACCCAAAATAGTCTGACTAGGCAATTCTGTGTTTACAGTGATTTTACCCATGCGGTCTAATTCGGATAATTCCCACTCGTCGTACCAATTCAGTACAATTTCATCGTCGTTTCCAAATTCAATCGGCAGCCACACGTAGCGGGAATCCGCCAAGTCAGATGACTTCCATCTGTCGCCCATGTAAATGAATTTTCCTTCTTCCGCATCGACAGGGATGATCGCCGTTCCTTGGGAATCGAATGTAGTAGAGCTGCCGGGTGCAAAGTAACGCAATGCTTTCCATTCCCCGAAAATATCGTCAGCTACCGTATATTTCGCTGCATTCGGGGCCCAGCCTGTTGCTCCCGACGATACCATGTAATACTTGCCTTGATACTTAAATACTTGAGGCGCTTCACGTTGAGCACCCGGGAATACACGAACGTAATCCTCTCCATATACGGCTTTATATTCTGTGTCGCGCTCAACATTGCCATCTCTATGCCAGCCAACAACGTCTGTGTATGTGTCGTTTAACTTGGAAATGTACATGGTCAGGTTTTCTTCGCTTGAATAGATGAGGTAAGCTGTGCCGTCATCATCCTTGAATAATGTCATGTCCCGTGCCATCCCCGGCTGATTCGGCTGCCCGTTATAGGTTGCGTCTTTAGGAGCGCGATCCATACGGAAGCTCTCTCCATAAACAAACGGTCCCGTAGGAGAGTCGCTAAGCGCATAACCAGCCTCTGCTTTTGCGTAATTAGCCGTCGATGTTGCAGTAGGTCCGTCTGTATGCATCCACATAACGTACTTGCCGGTTGCATCGTTGTAGATAACTTTCGGACGCTCAATAATACGGTTTGTACCGATATCATTCAAAATGTCTGCCTTGTCATCCCGACCGGCATAAATCTCAGAAAATAGCGGGTCTGTCTCGAAGGACTCCATCGAAGCAATGGCTCTAAGAGCTAAACCCTCATCAGTCCAGTTATAAAGATCCGTAGAAGAATAGACATGCACCCCGCGGGCAGGAAGGTAGCCGTCCGTTTTGTCCTTTCCGTACCAGTAGTACTTTGAAGTTTTGTCGTCATACATGATGCCTCCGCCATGAGCTTGGATAGGTGCACCATTAGTATCCGTCCATACATCACCTGGGTTAAATGAAGTATTTACTTTATACACAATTAGCGCCGCTATCGCCTCATTTAAACTCGCAATATGGCTGCGAATTTGCTTTTGATTACTCTCGGTGGAAATGTCCGCACCGCTTTCGGAAAGCGTTTGTGCGACTATTTGCGCTGCATCAATAACAGTGTTTAAAGCATTAACGCTATACGTCGTGTAGGTTGTATCTGCCGAATATACAAGCGCCTCTGCGATCTTTTCCTCCAGATCGGACAAAGGAATCGTTACGTTCTGGCGGATAATCAAGTAATTAATCAAAGGATCATTGTGGTTGGTCAAAGCCGCAGTGGCCGGTCCTTGAATAGCTACGTTCAACTGACCGTCGGATACATGGATTTTATTGTAAGTCACTACAGTCTCTGCACTGTACGATCCGATCGCATAATCACCGGAGAGATTAGTACCTTCAGCAAACATGTTCACGCTTCTGCCGCTCCAAGGATTCTTATAACCGAATGTTACGTCATAGTCGCCTTCAGGTAGCTCGAAGCTGTACTTCAATGCTTTATCTCTAACTTGAGTACCGCTATAGTAACGTAGAGAACCAGTCTTGCTGCTGGCATCGCTTACAGAAGTCTTGCTTGTGGCCGGATTATTTAAGCCCCAATACTTGCCTGACACTGGATCAACACCGTATACCTGCTCTGTTACAGAAGACAGCAGACCAAACTTATCTGTTCCTTCTACCGTTGCAGGCGACGAATCGCCGGCATTCACAAAGTAAAGAATGTAGTCATTATTTTTGAGCTCTTCATTCGTAAAAGGCAGATTTGAGTTAATTGAATTCACCCCTCCATCAGCAGCGTGAGCTAAAGGGATCGATAACGGTGCTGACAATGCCAGCAAACAACCAAGTGCTGCAGATACCCATTTCTTCGAAAGTGGAAATAACAATAGTACTCCTCCTCTAGCTTGTTTATAAAATGCACGAACTGAAACCACAACTAAGTCTAACTTTGAAACCACCTTTCTCGGTTATCTGTTCTCTCCTTCCGGGTGCGGGAACTTATGTAAATGTATCCGCCAATAGACTAGAACGCTCCTAATGTATGCGCTTCCATTCTTGCTGACTGGAACGTCATTCCATATGTTAACGGAGTTCCATAGCATCTTCAATTGAACAATATGGACGGGTATGAACTGCCGTCATACCGCAGTATTACGGCTGTATCATAGTTGAAAAATTCATACAAGTTCGATTAGTTCACACCAATGTATTCATTCATTCCCCATTGTTTACAACAAAACCGAGCTTAACTGCGAACACGACCGCTTGCGCGGGTGAAATGATGCAGCCGCGAACATCCTCCAGCGTAATGCCCAACCCGTCGAATTGGCAATCGCTAATATCGATGCCTCTCAGTTTCGTTTGTGACAGCTGCGCTTGATCCAAGTTCGTTTCTGTAAAGTAAAGGTTCGCTAAAGTCATATTGGACATATCCGCTTTGGCCAGTGAGCATTTCTCGAACGATACGCCTTTGACATTGGAAAATCGTAATACAGCGTAGTCGGCATAGCATTGCCCGAACCGGACATTCCGCAGCGTAGAGCCCGTAATATCCATGCCAAGCAGCTTACAATTATGAAAAGCGACCCTGTGCAAAATCATTTCGCTCAACTCGATATTTGACAAATCGCAATTTTCAAAACGAACATCTGTAAATTCGGCTTTCCGCAAGCTCGTTCCCCGGAACACCACATTGTTAAATACGACTCTATCGAAGCAAGCTTTATAAGCTGATTGATTAGTAATGCTGCAATCCTGAATTACGCAATCGCTTATGGCATGCTCATCCGGCCACTCATCCTCAGAAACGGCCAATGGCTCAAGCCCGTCCGGAATTTTAGGAGCTTCTATTTTATCTTTTTTGGTAGACATCAACGTAACAACCGCCTTTTTAAAAGAAGTTTTTACTAGCACTCACCTGCCGCTGCTCTCTGCTATATTATACACTTACAAATCGCGATTGGACGAGACCTTGGCCGCTAATGACTTCTTCCTCATCCCCATCTATAATGTGAATACGGAAGCTCATACGAATGGAGGTGCAAGATGAAATACGAGTTGACGCTTGAGCAGCGGGATCGCATTATGGGGCAATTATCGGAGGAACAGCGTCATTTCATTCATCATGTGCTCGTTAGAGGAAGAAGAACGATGTTCGCCCGTCAGCTTGCCCGCAAAAAATGCCAGTTTATTCCGGAGGATGCGGAATTCGAGGATATTGAAACGTTTATCGAGGAATGGGACTACATCGGCTTCACCGACAGCGGCGAGGTATCGCCGCACACCAAATGCGAATGCGGCCGATCACTTCGCTATCAGCATCAGGTGCTTCATTTGCCGACCAACACGATGCGTTACTTCGGTATTGAACACTTGCACCTGCACACGGGCATCGATGCGAAGACGATATCAGCTATTATGAAAGGCTTTGACGTACTCGACGGTGAAATGAACGAGATAATGTGCAAATATCGGGATGGCTGGCAGCTTAGCCAGCATATGTTCCTGCCTTTTCCGGCTGAACTGGATATCCCTCAAGACATTCAAGCGCATCTGAATGCCGGGCTCCCGCTGCTCGACAGACAGCTAATTAGGCTTCGCGGCAAGCTTCGCGAGCTCGAGAACGCTAATAAACAGAAGCACCCTGCATCTGCTCATTTGAATAACCGGGAGTCGACTCCTTTGGCTCCTGCTTATCAGGAACAAGGGGCGTTTGTATTCGATGAAATAGAAAACAGCCAGGGCTCATTCGTTTTCGGTGAAGCGGAAAATAACCAAGGCGCGTTTTGGTTCGAAGAAATCGAAAACAACCAAGGTGCGTTCGTATTCGAAGAAACCGTCAATAAGCCTATTGCTCCCTTGTTCGGTACAGCTGACATGAGTCCGAGCGGCGGACTTGCTTCAAAAAGCTCCGATCCGTTTCACCTGCCCCCTGCCGCTCAGCGTGTCGTTGATGACGCTCTACCATTCGGCCGCATCAGTACGAGAGCGGTCTCGGAATTTCTAATCGAACAGAAGCTTGTCCGTAACGAGAGGATGTCAACCGGTAAGCCTTCTATCTATATCGGTGTTGCCGCTTATTTGGACAAGCTCGTTTCAATCGGAAAGTGTGAGCTCGTAACCGGCAGCTCGGAGGATCGCGTGTATTCGGCACGGTAGCTGCCCTGTAGCAGCTACCGGATTGAACTCCCGGATTAACGCTTTATTGAATCGTGATATCAGCCTACACACCAAATACCTACTCCGCATATGTTGGTCTTGACAGACAACGCAAAGGAGAGATTTATTTTGGATGAACGTTTAGCACAACTTCTTCAAAAGGTTAGTCTTTATGGAACATTGGCAACGTATTACGAACATATTGATTCGGAAAAACATATTTTTTTCTACAGAAAACACCTAATGTATGAAATGCAATTGGTTCAGCTTTATTGGTCATTACAGGGTCCAGGTGCCTATTGAGAACCCTCACTTAGGGAGTCCATTTTTATTCCATTAATCAACTGAACAGGCTGCCGATATTTTCGGCAGCCTGTTGTCGTTCTCCGTCACTTCCAACATTTTTTCTAATTCCTAGAATATTTGATATTCAGTATAGGAAATATATAGGAAGTATATTTGCTCGAGAGCATGAAATGGTTTTGGAGTGGGGGAAAAAAAGAATGAAGCTTGGAAGCCATGTGACTATTCGCAACGGATATTTAGCCGCGGCCCAGGAGGCAGTAAAGCTGGGGGGAAAGGCTTTTCAGTATTTTCCTAAAAACCCGCGCAGCCTGTCTGTGAAGTCCTATAATCACAGGGATACAGATACCTGTGCTCGTTTTTGCCAAGAGCATGGACTGGTTTCCATAGCCCATACACCTTATATGACTAATTTATCGATCGAAGATCCAGAGATGCAACAAGTGACGATTCGTTCCATTTTAAACGATTTAGATATTGCTGAAGCTTGTGGATCCATCGGCCTTGTCGTCCATTTTGGGAAATATAAGGGTCCTGAACCCCTACATGGATATAAATTAATGATCGATATGCTCAATAAAGTTCTTATGAACTGGAATGGTAAATCCCTTTTACTTATTGAGAATAATGCTGGACAAGGGGTGAAAATGGGGAGCATGTTAGAGGAGCTTGTGCAAATCCGTAAACTGACGAGTTATCCCGATAAAATTGGATATTGCTTCGATACGTGTCATGCATTCGCAAGCGGGTTATGGACAGGCCATAATTGGACGACAATCATGGAGAAGGGGATTAAGCTCGGGTACTTCACCAACCTTAAAGCTATACATCTTAATGATTCCGCATTTCCAAGCAGCTCCTTTAGGGACCGGCATGCCAATGTTGGAAAAGGATATATCGGCGAAAATAATATGAAGGAATTTTTACACACCCCTGTAATAAGGGATCTGCCTATCATCTTGGAGACACCGAGTTCTGGGGAATATTCTCATCGGGATGAGATTAAATACGTATATACACTTGCTGCCAACTAAGAAACAAGAAATAGAACCTCAAAAAGATGTGAGAGAGGAAACGATATGGATCAGCTATTCCCCCTAATGCAACCGATTTTAATCGATCAACCTCCATCTCAATCCAGTTGGATTCATCAGATTAAGTATGACGGCATTCGCATTCTTTCTATTGTTCATCCTGCCTCTGTAGAGCTGTATACCAGGAATCAAAATAAACGAAACTTGCAGTACCCGGAAATTGATCAAATATCCAATCATGTAAAAGGTAAATCCTTTATTTTGGACGGTGAAGTCGTAGTTCGTACAGAAAAAAGAAAGCCGCAGTTTTCGCGTGTTGTTCGAAGGGACCGCAGTTCCAAAAAGGAAAAAGTAGCGCAATTGATGAAGGAACTTCCGATAGAGTATCATGTGTTTGATATTCTGATGAAGGATGGTGAAGATCTCAGAAAACGCTCTTTAACTGAACGTTTAGCGATTCTTCATGACATTGTAAAACCAACGAATTGGCTTCATCTTGTAGAAAGTCAGAGCGATGGTCTTAAGCTGTTTTCCAAAATGGCAGAAATGAAATGGGAAGGTATCGTTTCTAAAGACCTAAATTCACCTTATATAGGCGGAAAAGCACATAAGCATTGGTATAAGACAAAAGTAAAACAGCAGTTGTTATGTGTGGTGGGGGGAGTCCAATATAAGGATGGTTTTCCCAATTCATTACTCCTCGGAGTCTATATGGAGGACCAATTACTTTTTGTAGGAAAAATCTCTTCCGGTCTCACAGGCAAGGACTTGCAATTGCTCCATTCTTTTGTTCCGCAGTTAGAACTGCCGGCAAGCCCGTTCATAAATCCTCCTGTTCAGCCCTTACCCATCAGGTGGATCAAGCCGCAGTTAACCTTGCTTGCAGAATATTTGGAGTTGACGGACGAGGGGATTTTGCGGCATCCCAAAATAATCGGCTTTACGCAAAGTCCCCCTGAACAGGCGAGGTGGAATACATGATCAAAGAGTTTGAATTTGAAGTTGAAGGACATACACTTAGAATTACGAATCCGGAGAAACTACTTTGGCCTGAAGCCGAGATAACAAAACTAGACTATATCAAATATCTGATTGAAATGGCACCTTACCTCCTCTCATATGCAAAAGACAGACTGTTAACTACCATCCGCTATCCAAATGGAATTCACGGAAAATCGTTTTATCAAAAAAATCTGCCTGCTCATGCTCCTGCTTGGGTTGCTACGCATGTCTGGCGAGATACCAATTATATTTTAGCTAATGATATACCGACGTTAGTTTGGCTTGGAAATCAAGCATGTTTAGAACTTCATGTTTCGTTCAATCTTTACTATCAGCCGAAGCTTCCAACCGAACTAGTGTTTGATTTAGATCCTTCTGACGTAGATAACTTTAGCTTAGTATTAGAAGTCGCCTTACGAATCAAAGAAGTGCTCGATTCTTTAGGACTCGTCAGCCAGCCAAAAACATCCGGTGCTTCAGGTTTACAAATCTACATCCCTATTGAGGTACGCTATACCTATGAGCAAACACGTTCTTTAAATAAGTTTATTGCCCAATATATTGCGGATAAGTATCCGCAGCTGGTGACGATTGAACGCCTCGTTAAAAACCGGGGGACAAAGCTCTATTTTGATTATATTCAACATGGTGAGGGGAGAACTTTGCCGGCCCCTTATTCCCCGCGTGCAAGAAAGGAAGGCTCTGTATCCGCTCCTGTTACATGGGAGGAAGTTCGAATTGGTTTTTCTCCACGTGATTTTACAATAAAAAACGTAAAACAGAGGGTAGATAAAATGGGGGATTTTTTTGATTTAATGACGAAGCAAAAAGCAAAGCAATCCATCGATCAGCTGCTTCAATTTATTAAATGAATGAGTTGCAAAAGGAATTACGTGCGAGGCAGCGAGGGAAATGGATTTGAAGCAAAAACTGACATTTTAGCCAGCAGCGATTGTTTCATGAAGACTTGTTTCGTTCTTTGCTTTTGGCAGGCCTCGGGCTGATTAAAGAATTGTTCATCCTGCAATAATTCAATCAACGCTTGAGTTGCCGCTTGAGCAGCCAGTTGTTCATTTTCAAGCAAGTAATAAGCGACTTGATAGCCGTAAACTTCATACTGCTTCAGTACATCTGCTTTTCTTTGCAGCTCTTGCCTTTTGATCGTTGTCGTCTCCATCGTACATTTTCACCTCGACGGTCTTCGGGCTTCATTGGGATAATTTAACTATACATGAGTATGTTAAATCCACATAGTACTAAGTTTCCGTAGTACCTGAGCGAATGAATCCACTTTAAAATAAATCCAACTGCTCGATAACGGGCGGCGGCGGCTCGATTGGGCTTCCTCCGTCCGGCCGAGTCAGGCCGAGCATCTCCATCAATTGCTTCGCATTGTCCGCCGCATCGCCGCCCGAGTTGTTGTTGAAGATGACGCAAATATGCTTACTCTCCTGCTGCAATTGCTGCAGCTTGTCCACCCATTCCCGCAGTTCCTCCTCGCTGTACCGGTACAAGTACCGAACCTCGCGCCAATTCGGACCGCCTCCTTGATTCCAGCCTGCCGCATTGCGTCCGTGGAAGCGGACGATCGTTACCCCCGGGTCCGTCGCCTTCAGTACAGTCGGTATAGAGCCAAGACCTGCTTGCGGTTCATCGCAAACGCTATGTATCCACTGCTCTTGTTCCATGAACGCTACCGTCTTGTCCCGAAACTCGGCAGTGAACCAGCTTTGATGCCGAAACTCCAGCGCACATGGAATTCCCTGCATTCGCAGTTTCGTCTCTCTCAGCAGTCGCACATTATCACGCGTACAATCAAACCAAGGCGGATATTGAAACAGCGCGGCCTTCAATCTGCCCGCTACTATGGCAGGTTCGAGCATTTCACGGAATGCTGCATACATCTGGTTCAACTCATTCGGCTGCACCACAGCACCCCGCTGATGCCCGGTCATCCCCTGGTAAGCCTTCACTACGAAATGGAGCGAGCTTGGCGTCTCTTCGACCCATTTCAGGAATCGCTCCTTCGATTGAATGGCATAAAAGGTGCTGTCTACTTCAACAACCGGAAAATGGTTCGCGTACTGCCTCAGCTTACTGCCCGCTCTGGCGCCTGAGGTGTACAACCGGTCATGATCGCCCCAGCCTGCCAGTCCGATATGTATCGGCATGTCACCCCTCCGTTCCTTTTTTCGGTTATTATAGCGTCATTAAACCAAAATTGCACGACAGCAACCATCAGCGGTAGAGCAGTATATTCATTCGGTTCAGCAAAGAAAAGAAGATTGCACATGATGATACATTGGATATATACAGTAACATATGACTAATATCAGCCTATGAGAGGTTTATACTGTATAAAATCCAATAAAAAAGCGGTGTTAAACTCCAAAACACTTCGGATACGACGCTAATAGCTTTTTTAATTGTACAAAATCCAATATAGAGCAGCCTATCAATAAAATGGTGTTCCTATGCTGTATGAAATCCACTATAGTTTGAGGTATACCGCTAAAAACCGCCCAGTATACGCTGTAGGTAAAAGGTTGTTACGTTTTATAAGTAACGATATTCCGAGAAAGCCGCAGCTTGTCCCATATATCTATCCTCTTTGTCTATTAGGTTCCAAACCGTCGCATTGATGATATAAAACCTCCGTCCCGTGCTCGAAATTCGTATGCTGGTGTAATTGTCGACAAATCCGTTAGCGGTTACGGCTTCAAAGAAGCGATCCCGCTCCTCCTGCTTCACCTTCTCCGCGGTAAGCCTAGAAGGCGTGCTTATGAATTGCTTCCATTCCATCTCCCACAGATTGAGTCCGGTCTGATTGCCGTAGTTTAATATGGGATCAGCTTCGGTTCCATGCGATAAAATGACGATCGGTGATTGATAAAGCTGCTCCCTCGCGCTTTGGCCAGAGTCAAGCGGGATCAGCTCCTTGCCTGTCCATCTGCGGTAGCTGTCCAACAGCAGCTTGGCATGCTGCTCGGTTGCTCCGATACCCTTTTGCGGTAATGGCATAGCTGTTATTCTCCCCCTTATATCTGCTTCATTCTATATAGCATGGTGAGAGGCGTTTGTCTACTTCTGCTTATCCAGCGCCCTAATCCGCAGCAATGCCGTTAGTATAATCGAGAACGCGACAAGCGCCAGCATGCCTCCTATAACCACAAGCGGCAAAACGTACGAAACAATGCCCGTATCTTCTTTTGCGTATGCTATCCCGACCAGCAGCGCTAACGGATACATAAAAATCCGCTGAAACCAACATAAGCTGCACGGGGCAAAATGCATGACCTCACTCAAATACAAGCTTCCCGCCGTCGCCAGTACGGCAGCCGCCCAAGCGGTAAACAGCCAAAACGAACGTTTCTTCTCCAATTGCTCCAAAATGGTCTCCTCACCTTCCATCCGTATTCTTGCGTATTATCTTTTATTTTCGCTTATAGGAATCGTGGTGGACATGACTCGAAAGAGCTATGGTGTATGGCTATCTGATGACAGTAGGTGAAAATTGCTCCCTTCTAAGGAATATCCTCTCTAAAATAAAAAGAGACGAATCAAACTGAGGTTAGTTTGTACGTCTCTTTCTATGGTTTCATCTGTTATGATTGCCGCTATGCCTTACGAAAGGCTTCATTGTAGCAGCGCCTGCATACCGGCTTATAATCCTCGTTTCCGCCTATTTGAATCTGCTCGCCGGCATTCATCGCCTGGCCGTCATTGAAACGAATGACCATCGTCGCCTTGCGGTCGCAGTACCAGCAAATCGTTTTGATTTCTTCTATTTTATCGGCTTGCACCAACAAATAATAGCTGCCTTCAAACAGCTGATTCTGAAAGTCATTTTTCAGCCCGAAAGCCATGACCGGAATGTTCAGCTCGTCTACGACGCGGGTAAGCTCCAAAATATGATGCTTCTTCAAAAACTGCGCCTCGTCGATGAGTACGCAATATATTTTTGCTGACGCGGTCGAGGTTACGTATGATTTCACGCTTTCATAGAGATCCGTTTCTTCGGTTACAGGAATTGCAGCCCGTTCGAATCCGACACGTGAACCGACCCGATCCGCACTCCCTCTTGCGCTGACAGACGGCGAAAAAATAAGGACCGACTTGCCTTGTTCCTCGTAATTATGCGCTACTTTAATGATTTCGAACGATTTGCCGCTGTTCATCGTTCCGTACTTATAATAAAGCTGTGCCAATCGAATCTCCTCCAAAAACAGTTCAGTACACTTATTATACAGGAAGATCCAATGCCAACGAACAACAACTTCGTTTCTCTTTACCCAACTTTTTCAAATAACTCTGATAACTCTTTACCGGATATCTTTCTCTTCTTATAAAAACGGGAGTAATGCTTTACAATTAAAGTAAGCGATAGTGATGAGATCAAAGAGGTGTTGAATGAGCGCTCATACAATTTATAAGAGTGAAGAAGGTAAAAGCAAAATCCTGAACTATTATGAATGGTATTTAAAATTATTTGAAGTTGATTTTGAAAGAGTTTACGTAGACACGAGATTTGGTCGAACTCATACTCTTGTGACTGGCCCAAAAGAGGCAAAGCCCCTATTTATCTTTCAGGGTGGTAATTGCATTAGTCCGATGACATTATCGTGGTTTTCTGAGTTATTTGGGGAATATCGAATTTATGCCCCCGATACAGTCGGACATCCTGGATATAGCGCAGAAACAAGAATTTCTGCAAAAGATGAAAGCTTTGCTTTATGGGTATCTGATCTAATGGAGCATTTTAAGGTAAAGAAAAGCGCTTTTATTGGTCCATCTTATGGTGGGGGTATAATACTAAGATTAGCAGCGTTTATGCCAGAAAAAATTGCGTGCTCAGTTTTGGTGGCACCGTCTGGATTGAAGCTGGGCTCAAAAATAAAAATGATACAGAAAATTTTGCTTCCTATGATACTGTTTAACATGAGTTCATCACAAAAACAGTTACAAAGAATTGCCGATGTGATGTCGTCTAGAAGTATGAAAGAAATGGATAAAAATATTATCGGAGAAATTTTTAAACATGTAAAATTAGAGCAGGAGATGCCTAAACTCACCGATAAGAGAGAACTTTTGAATTATTTCTCTCCAACACTGGTTTTGGCAGGAAAAGAAGATATTTTCTTTCCAGCCGAGAAGGTGATTAAGACATCTGAAGAAATAATTACGAACTTAGTAACAACCTCTTATGATATGGGGCATTTCCCCGATGAAGTATCACTGATGGAGATTAATACTTCTATTAAACAGTTTCTTGCTGGCAATTATTAATTCTTCAACAAACACATAAAGGAGTATGACGATGGCTATTCATGAACTTGATGAAGCTGCTTTACAAAACCTGACGCATACTGAGAGCGGCAAGGCAGCTGTATTTTTCTTCACCCCTTTATGCGGTACCTGCAAAATAGGAGAACGGATGCTGGAAATTGCCGAAGCTGCAGGCATATCCATTCCTCTCTTTAAGCTAAACATCAACTATGCGCCAAAGTTGCGCGACCAGTGGCAGATTGCAAGCGTACCTTGCCTGGTGCTGCTTGACAACGGCAGGCTTGTTCAAAAAGAATATGCGATGAAATCAGTAGATCACATCTATCTCATGCTGAAGTAAGCCTATTCATAATAGCCTTTGACAGCCGACAGCCGAGATGAATCTAAGTGGAAAAACTCCCACTAAACTGGCTTCATCCGTATGTTAGGCCGGGCTAGCTGGAATTACTCCCGCTAATTAGGTCAATTTACCATCTAGAAG
>JBNJJW010000045.1:0-23482 GCA_051750645.1 Bacillota bacterium
GACGGGTACAAGAGTTGAATAACTATTCTAGAGCAGGTCCGACGGCAGCTTACTCATTTTATTGAGCTATTGGGTAGAATCTGAATAAACGAAGGAGGTTGATTAGTTGAAATACTTTATAGTTACCGGATCATCACGTGGTATTGGAAGAGCCTTATCTGAAAAGCTTCTGTCACCAAACCACCATTTATTTTGTATATCGAGAGGAGTAAATAATGAATTACTTTCTTTAGCAGAATCCAAGAGTGTTTCAATGGATTACTTTGATCTTGATTTAAAGTATGTCCATAAGATCGATGATTTAATGAATCAAATTATCCAAAAAATTGATGAATCTATTATTCAGTCAATCTATTTAGTTAATAATGCAGCAGTGGTTAAACCAGTTGAAGTTATAAGCCAAAGTGAACCCAATGAGATAATAGATCATATGAATGTTAACTTAATTGCACCAATGCTCTTAACGTCGAGCTTCATAAAGTATACTAAACCGTTCAAGGTTGACAAGCGTGTCATGAATATTTCTTCTGGACTATCATTTAATTTGAAACCAATGTTAAGTTGCTACTCTACTTCTAAAGCGGGGCTCGAAACATTTGTAAAGTCAATTGGAGTAGAACAAGGTGACGTTAAAATTATGGGAGTTAGACCTGGGGCAACAGATACACAGATGTATGAAGAATCAGTGGTAACTGATGAACATGCAAATAAAATCAAGTTAGCTAATACCAGTTATGCTGCGGATAGAATATTAACATTCTTATTTGACAGATTCGAACACGGGAAAGTTGTAAAAGGGTGGTAATATTTCAGACAGTGATTGAGCTTACCTTGGGAGATGTAATCTTGATAGAAGAAATTCAAATGGATAATCCGGAACCAGTTTTATCGAAAGCCTTAGCGCAAAGGATTGAAACCCCATATATGGTTAAGTACTCAATTTCATTCAATGATAAAAGGTTAGATCTACATTGTACTTCAAATGCACTCGAAGAATATAAACTGACAGGAATTTTAATTTAGACCCGTTAAGTATTGGGGTGATGGCCCGTATTTTGTTCAACTAAACCGGGACGGGAACTATAGCTCAATAACCCATGAAAAGGCTGCCGTGAAAAACGCGATATAAAACTGTTATCAAGCAGTTTTGTGTCGCGTTTTTTATTTATCTCCTGTGGTTATTCAGCAGGCTTTAGGCTCGTAGCCGAAGCTTCCTACTCTATTACAAAACCGTAAGCTTGATTAATTTGCCTCTTACCTATTAGAATTAGTGAAGCGGTCTAGTAGAGGGACACCGGTGCATTCACAATAGATAATAGAAAGAAGCAGATGCAGCAATGAGTATTTTTATACATATTTTATTGACGAACGTGCTTCCGATGGGCGTTATGATTGGACTTGGCGTTATGATTCACCGGGCGTTCTCGCTCGATATTAAGACGTTATCGAAAATGAACTTTTATTTATTTTCACCGGCTATCATGTTCGATTTGCTGTACAATACAGCCATTTCGATATCATTAATCGGCAAAATCATGTTCTTTTTGGTTTTATTTATGGTCGCACAATATATCATTGTTGAAGTTGTCATACGAATAAGAGGGTATAGTCCCGGCATGAAAAGTGCGATGCGCAACAGCGTGCTGTTCTATAATAGCGCCAATTATGGTATACCTCTAAACCAACTTGCTTTTGCAGGTAATGAGAAAACGCTGGCGATTCAAGTCATCATCATGATGATGCAATCGCTTGTGCCGAATACGTATGGTATTTACAATGTGAACGCGCATAAAGCCGACATGCGTGCCATCAGACGTACGATTCTTTCCATGCCTGTTATTTACGTCATACCGCTTGCGTTACTGTTAAGAAACTTCCATGTTGACATTCCGCAGTCGCTAGCTACGCCGATCGAATATTTATCGAATGCTTTTATTGGAACAGCTCTTATAACGCTTGGCGTTCAGCTTGGAAGCATGGAGTGGAAAATAAAGCGCTCGCTCCTGATCGATGTAAGCCTGTCAGGTATGCTTAGACTCCTGGCAGGCCCTTTGCTGGCATGGCTCATCGTATGGCTGATGGGAATAGACAAGCTAACGGCAGCGGCGCTGATTGTATCCTCGGCCGTACCTACTTCACTCAGCAGCGTTCTGCTTGCGGTGGAGTTCGACAATGAAGCAGAGTTTGCTTCGCAGTCGGTTTTTGTTTCTACTATATTAAGTATAATAACGGTGACGGCCGTCATTTTCTTTTTACAGCTCGACGTGTAATGCTTCATAGGAACCAGAGCCTTTTTCTCGATAAAAATCGAAAAAGGGCTTTTTTTTCCTTTGTCGGCACAATTTTCAAAAACTCGTTACAAGTGAGGCGGCAAGTTAGCAAGCTCCGGATTTTGGGGCTGTTCGCCAGTCGGCGTCGTCCCTGCCGGGTGCTCCGGCATTGGTGAAGCTTACTCCCTTGTACCTTCATGCGTTTTCCCTTTCAGCAGATCCATCTTGTCGTATTCGTTGTTGCGATATTCACTTGGAGACATGCCAAATGTCTTCTTGAACATACGCGAGAACAATAGTTGATCATGATATCCTACAGAATAAGCGACTTCCCTGATGGACAAGGAAGCCTTCTTTAATAGTTCCCTTGCTTTGTTTAATCGGTATTGGAATACATATTGTTGAGGGGAAATTCCAACTGCCTCTTTAAAAAGACTAGACATATATTTTCGAGTTAATCCTAATTCATGGGCCAAATCCTCTATGCGAAGTGACCTCGAGTAATTCGTTTCCGTGAAGGCCAGAATGCGAGAAACATAGACATCCTTCCCAGAATCGAATCGCTTGAACTGGACATTTGAACCCACCGAGTCCATGATTACCGCCAAAAAAGAACATAAAGCAGCGGTCAGCCTAAGATCGCGGCTGCTGGCATGGATCAACTGGCTCGCTTCATACATCTGGCGGATACAGCTTCGAATAACATCGTCCTGCTCGCATGAAAAAACAGGTTGTTCCACAGAAAGTATAGCATTTGCTGCACAGTATTCCGCAGAAGCACCCTGAAACGCAACCCATGAATAGGTCCAAGGATCAGCTTCATCTGCGGCATATGAAGAAATCTGATCCGGGTAGATTAAAAATCCTTGTCCACTACTTAGCGTGTAAGTTTGATTTATAGTACGAAATATCCCTTTACCGCTATGGATATAGTGAATTTTGTAATGATCCTTGAGCGCCGGCCCCCAAGAATGACCCGGTGGACATTGCTGTGTTCCTGAATAAAACAGCTTTAAGTCTATATTTGAGCTATTGCTATACGTTGATATTTTATAGTCGTTTCCAAGCATCATCTGCCCTCCTGCATCCTCTACTAATAAGAGAATGGCGACATTATACCATATTATAAAGTCATACAGCTATACCAATTTCTCTTTTGTAAAGGGTACAATGACGAGGATACATATCCATATGGCGAGGTGTTAACGATGACTTACAAGGCGCAAGAAGACCGATATACAGGAATGTCCTATAACCGCAGTGGAAACTCAGGATTAAAGCTGCCGGCCATTTCCCTCGGACTGTGGCATAATTTTGGCGGTGTAGACCGTTATGAGAATGGACGAACGATGATTCGCAGAGCCTTCGACTTGGGAATTACCCATTTTGACTTGGCTAATAATTATGGTCCGCCTGCCGGTTCGGCAGAGGAGACTTTCGGAAGGGTATTGAAGGAAGATTTGCAAGGCTATCGGGATGAAATCATCGTGTCTACGAAGGCTGGCTATTTGATGTGGCCAGGACCTTACGGGGAATGGGGCTCCAAAAAGCAATTAATTTCAAGCCTGGATCAAAGCCTGAAACGGATGCAGCTGAATTATGTCGATATCTTTTATCATCATCGTCCAGATCCAGAAACGCCGCTTGAAGAAACCATGGCAGCTTTAGACTTGATCGTCAGACAAGGTAAAGCGCTCTATGTCGGGCTCTCCAACTACTCGCCCGAACAAACGATAGAAGCAGTACGAATCTTGAATGCTTTGGGAACTCCTTGCCTCATTCACCAGGCTAGATACTCCATGCTGGAACGGCGAGTCGAAGAAGGTTTGCTCGATGTGCTGCAGGAAAACAAGATCGGATGTATTGCCTTCTCTCCCCTTGCTAAGGGCATGCTGACCGATAGATACCTTCATGGAATCCCAGCCGATTCCCGCGCAAGCAGCAATAGCAACTTCTTAAAACCGGAGGAATTGACAGATGTGGTCCTTGCCAAAGCTGCAAAACTTCAATCTCTCGCTCAGGAGCGCGGACAGAAGCTATCGCAAATGGCGTTATCCTGGGTGCTGCGGGGAGGACGAGTTACCTCTGCTTTAATCGGATCGAGCAAGGTTAGTCAGATTGAAGACGCCGCAGCCGCCGTTCATGCTTGCGATTTCACAGAGGAAGAATTGCAGCAGATTGATGCTATTTTGAATGAATAAGTGAACAAAAAGCGCTCCAACCAAAGCTATTGATTTAGGCAAGGATTCGCCTTAATTAAACAAATTTGCACATAAATCTATTTTTTTACACTTGTACGTACAGGTTGCTAGAGGGTAAAATGGAAAAAGATATAAATGTAAACGGTTTACTGGTAGATATTTGCTAGAGACGGAGGTTTGTCATTTCATGCAATCATCAACGGGCGATATGATCCGTGCAAGCGCTTTAAAACGCACGTTCGGACGTGGCATCGGTGCGGTTACCGTACTAAAGGGTGTCGATTTGTCGATCCCGTCGGGTCGGCTTATTGCTTTTAAAGGAAGATCCGGTTCAGGGAAGACGACGCTGATCAATTTGCTCAGTGCGCTGGATCGTCCGACGGAAGGGCAAATTACATTCGCAGGACGCGACTTGACAGCGATGTCTAACCAAGAGCGTGATCTTGTGCGGCGCAAGGAAATGGGACTTATTTTTCAATCGTTTGCCCTTATTCCGCTTATGTCCGCTTATGAAAATGTAGAGTTTATATTAAGGGTGGCAGGCGTGCCGGCGGGCGGCCGTAAGGAAGCCGCTATTCACGCGCTGGAGCAGGTCGGTCTAAGGTCGCGTATGCATCACCGGCCGTTCGAGCTTTCGGGCGGAGAGCAGCAAAGAACGGCAATCGCTAGAGCAATTGCGCACAAGCCGAAGCTGCTTTTGGCTGATGAGCCTACGGCGGAGCTGGATAGCCGTACCGGCTTGCAAATTATGAAAGTTTTTCGCGACTTGGTAGAATCAGCAGGCATGACCATCATCATGACTACGCACGATCCTGCCATTATGGAAATTGTTGACCATGTATATGAATTGGAGGATGGACAAATTGTCGCAAAAGCTTAAACCGGTGCTTGGATTTACATTCGCGCTGCTGATCAGCGCTTCACTTACAGGGTGCTCCTTGCTGCCTGCGGAAGAGGATGCTTTGAAGCCGCCGCTAGTCAAGCCGGCAGAAGAAAACTATCGAACCGTTACCGTCGAGAAGGGGACAATCTCGCAAGAAATCAATGGCAGCGGCAGTCTCGAATCAACCCATACGGAAATCGCGCAATTTACGGGCCAGGGAGGACGAATTGCAAAGATGCTCGTTACATCCGGAAGCCAAGTAAAGAAAGGCGATGTACTCGTTCAGCTTAACGTTGACGGGCTGGATATTCAGCTGAAGGAGCAGGAGCTGTCGCTTGCGCGTGCTAAGCTCGCACTTAAGCAGGCCAAAGCGGGCGGTGACAATGATGCGATCAACATCGCAAAGCTTCAAATGGATATTGAAAATTTAAAGCTTGAACGATTGCAAGCCACATTCAACAGTAAACAGCTGGTTGCCGGTATGAACGGTCAAGTGACGTTCGTAGAGGAATTAGACGAGGGGGATTTTGTCGAGCCCTATCAGACGCTCGTCATTATTTCCGATCCTTCGAAGCTTCGCGTAGCGCTCCGGGTTGAAGCGGGCGCGGAGATTAGCAGCGTAGATGTAGGCTATCCAGCAAAGGTGAAATTTGGCACAGAGGAGATAGACGGCAAAGTGGTGCAAACGCCTTCCTCGGCACCGGCTACCATGAACGAGCAGCTGCAAGAGCGTTATTCCAAAACCTTGTTTATAGAAGTGCCGAAAATTCCTTCCGATGCATCGATCGGAGCGTTTACGGATGTGAAAATCATTTTGCAGCAGCGTGACGATGTATTGAAAATTCCGCGCAGCGGCGTTCGCAGCTTCCTCGGCAGAACATTTGTCAGAACGCTCGAGGACGGCAATAAAATTCGTGAAATCGATGTAGAAACAGGCATTAAGGGCTCTACGGAAATTGAAATTACGAAGGGCTTGGAAGAAGGCGCGGTAGTCGTTTTGCAGTAATCTAAACAATTGCTTTCACTTACAACATTATTTGCGCCGTCTAAGGCCGGCATCAGTTGTTTACGCTTGGGAGGTTTTCGTGTGGCATTGTTTGTCATGATTATTCGCAAAATGGTACAGAACAAGTGGCTGGTCGCCAGCTTGTTTATCGGCTTGGTGATGTCTGTCGCTCTGGTAAGCAGCATGCCAATCTATTCGGAAGCCGTCCTTTCCCGGATGCTTGTCAAAGATTTAGAGACGATGCAGACCAAGAAGAACGTTTATCCGGGCTCGCAATATTCCAAATTGTTTTTCACGAAAGAAACACCGGAGCAGATGAATCAGATTTTCACGAAAGTGGACCGTTATATTCATAATCAAGCGCCGGCAAGCTTCAAAATTCCAGTACAGGAGCTCGTAACCGATTTTCAATCGAAGACATTGAAGATTAGGCTGGAGAACGATACGGAGACGAATAGGAATAAAGCATTAAAGTCGGTGTCGCTGCATTCATTCTCCGAGCTTGAGGAGCACATTCAATTGACTGACGGACGGATGCCTGCAGAGCAGCCGATCGACGGGGTTTATGAGGTGCTTGTTACGGAAAGAGCCCTTATTCAATATAAAACGGTATTAGATGCCGTTTTTGTTATCGATGATACTAAAATTGCCGGGGAAATAAAGTTTAAGCCGGTCGGCGTATTCGGGAAGAAGCAGGATGATGATCCATACTTCAGAGATTCGGACTTAAGCGAGCTAAGCAACAGCTTTGTTATTAGCGATAAGCTGGCTAAGCAGCATCTTTTGCAGGAAAGTCGAATTCCGCTCGCTTCTGTCGGATGGTTCTTCGTGCTTGATTATTCGAAGCTGGAGCTGCGGTACGTGGATGATTTTATCCAGACGACGTATAAGATTCACAATAGCATGCTTAACAACGTAACGACATATCAAGCGGTTTCGGAAACACCGGCGCTCGAAACGATCGCGACCTATTTGGAGCGTGCGGAGCAGCTCAGGACGTTAATGTGGTCGCTCAACGTACCGGTTCTCATTATGCTCGGGTTCTATATGTTTATGGTTTCTAATCTGATCGCCGACCGGCAAAAGAATGAAATCGCCGTACTACGCAGCAGGGGCGCGGCACGCTGGCAGGTTATTACCTCCTATGCGGTTGAAGGCATCCTGTTGTGCGGTATCGCTTGCGGCGTAGGACCGCTGCTTGGAGTCGTATTGACGGAGGTGCTCGGCGCATCGAACGGGTTTCTTGAATTTGTGCAGCGCGTCCGTCTTCCTGTAAGGCTGACGGCGGAATCTTACCGTTACGGTGCGATTGCTGCTGCTGCCTGCTTCGTTATTATGCTCATCCCAATCATCATTGCTACCCGTGTTACGATCGTTGGGCATAAGCAGCAATTGGCAAGATTGCTTAAATCACCGCTGTGGCACAAAATGTTTCTCGATGTCATTGCTCTTGCACTGGCCATTTACGGGTTGTATACGTTTAGAAAGCGGCTCGCTGATTTGCAAAGCCTGGGACTTAATGCCGATGATCTGAATATTGACCCGCTGCAGTTTGTTGTGCCGGCCTTATTCATCATGGGGGCGGGATTGCTGCTGCTAAGGCTGTACCCTTGGGTGCTTCGAATCGTTTATTGGATCGGAAAAAAATGGTGGCCGCCGTCGGTTTACGCAACATTAATCCAGGTTGGCCGATCCAGTACGCAATATCAATTTTTAATGATATTTCTTATTATGACGATTGCAACCGGCGTGTTCAGCGCCTCGGCGGCAAGAACGATTAACAATAATACGGAAGACCGCATCCGTTACGGCAATGGCGCGGAGATCGTGTTGAGCTCGCAATGGGTAAACGATGCCCCGCCGCCGCCTCCGCCAGGAGCGCCTGTGCAGGAACAAACAACACCGACACAAACGGTCGTTCATTATCTGGAGCCTGCGTTCGAGCCGTTCAAGACATTGAAGGGCGTCCAGCATGCGGCCAAAGTTTTTACGAAGGAAGAAGCCTCCTTCAGCGTTAATGACGGTAACGGAGCAGCTACCTTGATGGGGATTGATACGGACGAGTTCGGAGAGACCACCTGGTTCCGTGACAGCTTGCTGGATTATCCGATCAATAATTATTTGAATCTGCTCGCTTCCGATTCGCAAGCGGTTCTCATATCGAGAACGCTGGCCGACCAGCAGAAGGTTAAACCGGGCGATACGATTTGGGTAGGCTGGAGCGATGTGCCGCAGCAGCCGTTCAAGGTGTACGGTATTATCGATTATTTCCCTACGTTTAATCCAAATCCGCCTGTAGGCAGCGTAGATGTGAGTGATGAGGAAACGGCTTCCAATGCGCCAATGCTCATTGTGGCACATTTGCCTCGAGTACAGGTGCAGCTCGCGCTGGAGCCGTACGATGTTTGGATCAAGCTGAAGCCTGAGGCGACGACGGCGGATTTTTATGAAGGAATCAAGGAGTCAGGACTGCCGGTAACGAGCATTGTGAATACGAGAGAAGAGCTCGTGCAGGCGAAAAACGATCCGTTCCTAATGGCTTTAAACGGGATTTTGACGCTCGGCTTCGTTCTGTCGATTCTCGTCAGCTTTATCGGGTTTTTATTATACTGGGTGTTGTCGTTACGCGGACGGACGCTGCAAAATGGTATTTTACGCGCAATCGGTCTGTCGCTTAAGCAGCTCATCGGAATGCTTGCCGTGGAGCAGCTGCTTACATCCGGCGTTGCTGTGCTGATCGGTATCTTGGTCGGCAACGTTGCCAGCCTGCTGTATGTGCCTAATTTTCAAATCGCCTTTAATCCGAGCAGTCTTGTCCCGCCGTTTAAAGTGATGTTTGATTCCGGGGATTTGATGCGTATTTATGTGTTGGTCGGATTCATGCTGACTTTCGGTCTTGGGATACTGGCTTATATGCTGTCGCGTCTGCGCATTCATCAAGCGATTAAGCTAGGGGAGGATTGACGGATGATTCATTGCGAAGGGCTAGTCAAAATATACAAAACGGCCGATCTCGAAGTATTCGCCCTGCAGGGCCTCGATCTCCATATCGAAAGCGGCGAGCTGATGGCCATTATCGGCAACAGCGGAAGCGGAAAGTCGACGCTGCTCAATATGCTGGGCGGCTTGGACCGCCCGACGGCCGGCAAGCTGACGGTTGACGGCAAAGATATGCTGAAATTTAGCGAACGTGATTTTGTCCGCTATAAGCGGGAAAGCGTCGGCTTCGTCTGGCAAAACAATGCGAGAAATCTGATTCCGTATTTGACTGCGCTAGAGAATGTCGAGCTGCCGATATTGCTGACAGGCAGCCGCAAGCGCTGGCGTGCGAAGGAGCTGCTCGATGCAGTCGGACTTAGCCACCGGGCTTCGAACAAGCTGTATCAATTGTCCGGCGGTGAGCAGCAGCGGGTAGCGATCGCCATTGCGCTAGCGAATCATCCAAAGCTGCTGCTCGCGGACGAGCCGACAGGCTCCGTAGATTCGCGGATGGCCAATCAAATTTTGGATTTGTTTCGCGAGCTGAACCGGACAATCGGCATCACGGTCGTCATCGTTACGCATGATCCGGAGCTGGCGAAGAAGGTTGACCGCGTAGCGGCGATACGCGACGGCAAGATTTCGTCGGAAATGCTGCGTAGGCGTTCCTATGCCGAAGAGCTGGCGGAGCTTGAGGAAGCAGAGGATGAAGGAACGCACGTTGAGTATGCGGTCCTCGACAAAGCGGGCCGTCTGCAGGTTCCGTCCAATTATTTGGAATCCATTGGGGTAAAAAACTCAAACAAGCTGCGGGTTGAGCTTGGAGAGGGAAGAATCGTTCTTCTTCCTCCGGAGGAGAAAGCGGAGTAAATTTTGTGGTGGGGCTGTCCTGTTTGCTCGGTTGAGCATTCAGGACAGTCTTTATTTTATATAGCAGTATGGGGCCTATATTGGATTTCATACAGCGTAGCTGCCACAAGTCGCTAGCAGTTTGGCCTATGTTGGATTATGTACATGATAGGCGTGGGAATAATACTCTTTTAGTGACTTTTTAGCGAGTTTGGGACTTTTTCATTGGAGTAAATCCAGTATAGAGCACCTAAAAAGGGTATTAGCCGAAAGTTACTGGATAATTTCCATGATAGCAGCTGAACAGGAAGAAAAGTAAGACTGGTTATTAAAGAAGAGTAAGGAAGAGGACTACTGATATCACGTTCCGAATTATTAATTTAGTTGGGAATTTTAAAAAAACATAACTGATTTAATGTGAATGGCGGGGGTTCCTATTATTAAAGAAAGTATAAATTTTTCCATTGGTTTCGAGGATGTAAAATGGGGCGATGAGGAGGATATAGCTAGACGCTATGCCTTTGTAAAAGAATTTACGGCACCTTTTAAAATTAAATGTGGTTTTGCAGGACAGGGATTAGTTAGTTTTGATCATCCACATATCGAAAAATTTTTGGATGCACTTGGAGACTACATTAATAGTCATAATACTGTTTTTAAGGATAACTGCGCATATATTCAGCAATATGAAGGAGAATCAGAGTGGTATAAGTATCTTCCAACGAAATCTATTGAAACGACAGAATACGATGGGTACTTCATGACTTGTATAGGTGCCAATATTCCACCAAACGTTCATATTGGTTGTGGTTGGGGTGCTTTTCCTTTTGTATCGGAGAAATTTAAAAAAGTTGTGGAAGAAAACAATCTTACAGGACTTGAATTTTTATGGTGCAAAGATGTAGGACGATTTGCTCCTCAACAGCAATGGTACAAGGCTATTGCTACAAATTTTATTGGTAGAGGAATTGATGCACCGTGGGTAAATGTTGGGTCACAAGATTTACTGAATAGTATCAAATATCCTAAATATCCCAATAATTTAGGCAGGATGGCAGTAACCAGCTTTCCAGCAGTATGTTTACAAAAGGATGCGCAACTCCCTCCTCGACTTAAAAGATATCTTAGCATGTGCGATATAAACCGTTTTAATATCACATTTCACGAGCGCTTCCTCAGGAAGTATCTTCCGAATACTGATTTTGCGTTTGGTTACTTTCCTGGCTGGCAAGGATTTTATATTACCAAAAAAGCAAAAGATATTCTTTTCAGTAACCATTTTTTGAACGAGGAGGATTCCCTGGAACCAGTAGTTATACTTAATGAGTTGCCAGAGGAGGCAATTCTGATAGACGGCAATGTACCTGCTCCTGATTTTAATTATGGTAGCAAGAAAGATATTGGACAACTATCTTTTGAAGAGCTTAAGAATCTTCATCAACAAGCTAAGGAAGCTTATGATAAAATAACAAAACCTCAAAAGAAAATAACAATCAAACAAGCTTTAAAACTTGTGAATAGTGAGAAAAGGAAAAGACTCGAGGACTTTAACAGGCGCATTAGCGATAAAGAGTTAAAAGAATGTACCCAGCTACTCCCCTCAAATTGGATTGATCTATTGAAAAAGACTAATGGAGGATACCTTAGCCTAGAGTGTCTTTTAGTACCTTTAAAGGATATTGCTGCATTTACAGCTGAAAAACTAAAACAAGGTAAAGAATTTTATGAAGATTATCCAGAGAACAGGATATCGGTGGCTGAACGAGGTGACGGTGATTGGTATGACCTAAAATTAAGTGACAATTATAGTATAGATTGTCCTGTAGTACAGGTTACCCATGAGGGCGGAGATGTTGTGCGTGAATGGGAGGATATTGCTACATTTGTTTACGACATGATATTAGAGCATAAAGAGTAAAACTTTTTCTTACACGGCTTAGAATGACCAAAGAGGAGCCCGAATAATCGGGCTCCTCTTTATCGTAACCATTGAATAACTATACCAGCGCCCGTTCCTCCTGCGCCAGCTTCGTATAATAGAGCTTAAAGATAAGATCTTGATTGTAATTGCCGAAGCCGGAGCCGAATAACGTTACGCCGCCAATATGCTCGGCATCCTCTAGTATCGCGATGCGGAACGTCCAGTTGTTGTTTCGGATATCGATTTGATCCAGGCTAACATCGGATAGCTTGAGGCCGTCCATATAAGTGCCTTCCTTCTTAATGATAAGCCGCTTCAGCAACCCGAATTGGTTGACGTCATCAAACCACCAGGAGGGATTCAGCTTGCCCTTTCCTCCGTAGTCAGCCGGACTCGTCCAGCTGCCTACGTTTACGCCGTTAAAAAAGAACGTAAGGTCAGACGGCCAGTTCATGTTGGTCAGCGGTGCTTCGGATGAAATTTCCATCGAAATTTCGAGCTCCTCCGGGCTTTCGCTGTTTAAGAGGAAGTTAGGAATTTTGTATTCGATGTAGCCTTGCGAGAACCATAATATTTTGGCATTAACCCGATCAGGATCGAGGAAGTATCTCGGGTCATCGAATATGCCGATTACCTTCTCGATTGTACAAATGCCGCATGTCGGCACAATGTTTAGATCGGTATAGTGGCCGATCGATACCTCGGTTCTCCGCGACTCACGATGGATAACGTCCTTGCGCGGGAATGCGATTTCGAGCCCGTCCAGTTGGAGCGAGCAAACCTTCTGTGCGGCCCCGCCTTTGCCGGGCGTCATTTCGGAGCGGATGATTCCAGCCTTCTCCAGCTTTTTTACGTGCATGGTCATGATGGCGCTGCTTAGACCTAATGCTTCAGCCAGCTCACGAATATTCATCGATTTTTTGGAGAGTAAATGAATGATTTGGATACGTACATTGCTCGATATGGCCTCAAATACAGGCAGGCTTTGCTCTGACAGCTCGATTTTCAATGGATAACCCCCGGATGAGACGTAATGTTAATACATATATGAATGATTAGTATAGGTGTATAGTCTGTAATATACATGAAAATAGTCGGAATCACAAGGAATATTGCTGGATAAAGCAATCTATTTAACCGAAAATGATAACTAAATTATAAATTAATTCGTTCTGTCGTTTATATTTATAGCGTGTCGGTTTTTTATTGCACCAATTATAAAACAGTTGACTTTTTGGTAGCATAATTAATAATAAAAGATATAACAAATTCGTTCTTATTAGAAGGGTGACCTATCAAATGAAAATTGACCTGTCCAACAAAACCGCGCTAATAACGGGTGCCACCGGTGATTTAGGGCGCGTCATGGCGCGTACGCTTGCAAGCTGCGGCGCTAACATCGTGCTTCACTACAATCATAACGAGGCGAAGGCGAAAGAGCTTCAGCAGGAAATAACGGCTATGGGCAGACGGGCGATCATCGTGCAGGCTGATGTGACGAACGAGCAGCAAATATATGAAATGAAGGACAAAGCCGTACAAGAGCTTGGACATGTCGATATCGTTGTGGCGAATGCCGTTATACAATACCAGTGGACGAGCATTTTGGAGCAGCCTATATCCGATTACGTAAGCCAGTTTGAATCATGCGTTATGCAAAGCGTATACTTGGCAAAAGCGTTCGTGCCGGCGATGATCGAACGTAATGGCGGAAGAATAATCGGGATTAATACGGAATGCTCCATGCAGAATTTTGCAGGCCAATCGGCGTATACGGCAGGTAAGCGCGGTATGGACGGCGTTTATCGCGTACTGGCCAAAGAAGCGGGCGAGCATCAAATTTCCGTTAACCAGGTAGCGCCAGGATGGACAATCAGCGACCGCGACCGTGCAAATCATACAGAGGAAAACAGCGGCTACTCACAAAACGTACCGCTTAAACGGAGAGGCACGGATCAGGAAATTGCCAATACGGTTGCTTTTTTGGCATCGGATTTGGCCAGCTTCATTACAGGTGCCTACATTCCTGTAAACGGCGGAAACGTGATGCCGGCAATCTAGATGGGAGCGTAAGGCGATGAGTATGAGTCTAAAAAAACGATTGTGGCGTATTTGATCGGCTTTTGGCGGGATGAGAATGGAAAGAAAGCTGTTTGTCGTCTTCCTGCTGCTTATTACGGTGCCTTTATCGTTTATCGGCTACATCTCATATAGCAATTACTCCCGTTCTATTGAAGAAAAGACGATTGTTTACTCGACAAAAATGCTTGAAAACATGATGGTGCGGGTGGATGACTACATCGAGGATATGGTTCGTATTTCCTCCATTCCCGCATATCAGGACGATATTAAACAAAACTTGATCCGTTCTAACAGCTATTATGAGCAGCGTCAACTAACCTCCGGCGACGGCAGCAATCCCCTGCCCGACGATTTTGATTTGCTGCTGTCCATTCAACGCGGCATCGAGGGCAATATTTCGTTCATCAATACGATAAAACGCGGTGCGAATTCGGTTTATATTTTCGATCAGTATGGAAACGGTTACTACACGACAGCGGGCGGCGGCATTCGGCTCAATGTGAAGGCAAGCTATGGAAATTGGCTGGAGCGGGTAGAAACGTCGGGCGGGGAAGCGATGCTGTTCAGCACGCAGAAGTATACGAGCAATTTGCAAAGCGTGCGTTATGCATTTACGGTTGTCCGTAAAGTGATCGACAAATCGTTGAAGCCTATCGGGATGATAGCGGTGGATGCGAATATTAGCGTTATCGAGGATCAGATGAGCGAGCTGGATAAAGTGACGAATGGCAAATCTGTTATTATCGACGAGCTTGGCAACGTTATTTACGACAGCGATAAGGAACGGATGGCGACGAATATTAAGGATGATCCCGTTGTTGTCCAGGCAGCAGGCGCCAAGGGCAGCTTCTATTTCGAGCGTGACGGTTTAAATCGGCTCTATATTTATACGACATCGCCAAATACCGATTGGAAGGTCATGACGTCTATTCCGGTCAGTGAGCTTACGAAGGATGCGGTCGTCATTCGTAATGTGACCTGGATTGCGACCCTTATTACGATATTAGTTGCTTTGCTTATTTCGACAGTCCTCTCCTTTGCCCTGACGAATCCGCTCCGTAAAATGATGCGCTTGATGAAAAGCGTTCAGGAGGGCGATTTTAACGTTCAGTTTCCGGTGAAATACCGCGATGAGGTTGGGCAGCTTGGCAACCAGTTTAATCGCATGATTGTACGAATCGATCACCTTATCCGCGATATTTATGTGATGGAAACAAAAAAGAAAGAAGCGGAGCTGCATGCGCTGCAGAGCCAAATAAACCCTCATTTCATGTACAATACGCTGGAATCGATCCGGATGGCGGCAGAGCTGAATGACGATCAAATTGCTGCCGATATGATTGCGATTTTGGGCAAGCTGCTGCGCTACAGCATTAGTGATCTGCATGAGGAAGTGACGCTGGCGGATGAAGCAGGGCATATGCGAAATTACGTGGAAATGCTTAATTACCGCTACCCGAACAGGTTCCAGCTGGACAGTCAAATGGCAGATGAGCTGGGTCATTATCCGATTATTAAGCTCGTGCTGCAGCCGATTGTTGAAAATGCGATCTATCACGGCATGGACGATTCAAAGCCATCGATGCAAATTAAAATGAGCGGCGAGCGGACGCCGCAGGCCGTTCTGCTGCGCATTAAGGATGATGGACTAGGAATGGACGAAGAGACGCTGGATCGATTAAACCGTTCGCTTGCAGGTACAGAGGAAGCAGGCGCGAAGCGGAAATCAGGCGGAATCGGCTTGAAAAATGTGAATGAGCGCATTAAGCTCCATTACGGGAATAGCTACGGCTTGAAGGTATATAGTGAACGGGGAAAAGGAACCGAAGTTGTTTTACACCTTCCAATTGAAGCAGGGAGAGAAGCAGAATGAATAAAAACACTCTCGTGCTGGTGCTTGTTATTCTATTATGCGGCATGACCGTGGCCGGCTGCAAACAGGAGCCATCCGGAAATGTAGTGGAAACCGCGCCTTCGGGCAAGGACGGGCAGGCCGCTCAGCAAGTAAAGCTTCATGTACTGACGAATCGTCTTGATCTGATTGAGAACGGCGTCTTCCAAAAATATGCCGATCAGTTCGCACAGCGGAATCCCGGTGTTTCTGTCCAGTTTGAGGGTATTCAGAACTACGCAAGCGATATTATGGTCCGTTTATCGACACGAAATTTGGGCGATGTGCTGCTTCTGCCGAACAACATTAAAAACGAGGCATTGCCTGATTATTTTGAGCCGCTGGATGACAGCATGTTCGAAAATATACATTTTGCCGATTTTAAGGCGTATTCGGGCAGGCGGTACGGAATTGCCACGGGCGCCTCTACGACGGGCATTGTATATAATAAGGAAGCATTCAAGAAGGCTGGCATTACGGACATACCCACGACTTTAGATCAGTTTTACGGCGCTTGCGAGAAGCTGAAGCAGGCAGGCATCGTACCCGTCTACTTGAATTACGGCGCTCAGTGGCCGCTTATGACGTGGGGCGAGGATTTAGTCAGCTACATGACTGGCGATCCCGACTACCTGAACGAAATGGTGAATACGGACGAGCCGTGGACCATCGACAATCCATGGGGGCAAGCGATTACGATTGTCAAAACGTTGATTGCTCGCGGATATGTGGAGAAGCAGATGATTTCCAATCAATGGGAAGTATCGAAGACAGAACTCGCACAAGGTCGAGCCGGTATGTATTTGATGGGGAACTGGGTCATCAATCAAATTGTCGCTGCAGGCGCAAAGTCCGAGGATATCGGATTTTTTCCATTTCCTTATGATAACAGCGTGAAGCGATACGCGCCTTTAAGCCCGGACTGGTTTGTCGGAGTAAGCAAGTTTAGCGAGAATAAGCCGCTGGCGGAAGCTTGGGTGAAGTATTTTGTTAATGAGTCCGGCTATGTGGATGATTCGGGATTTTTGCCTGTTGATCATAAGAAGCAGCCGTCTTTGCCGCAGATCCAACAGTTTTTGTCCTTTAACAGTATTTTTTTGGAGAGAAGCGTTCCAAGCGATTTACTTCTGGAAATAGCGGGCACCGCGGAGATCGCATTCTGGTCGGGCGACTACATTCAAGAATGGATTGCCGCGCCTGACCTGCAGGAAGTGTTTAATCAATATAATCAGCGCTGAAAAGAGGCGCGTACTATTACCGAAAGTTAAGGTGAAATACTCCTATGTCAAAGAAGGTCACGATGCAGCAAATCGCCGACTATTTGGGCGTTTCAAAGTTTGTCGTCTCGAAGGCGCTCTCCGGTAAGGGAGGCGTCAGCGAAGCGACGCAGGAGCGGGTCATCCAAGCGGCGTCGCAGCTCGGCTATTTTTCGCAAAAAAACGCTTATGTGAAAACGATGAAGCTGGAACAGCTGCCGAAGGTGCCCGCCGGAAACAAGCAATCCGTACTTGTGCTTATGCCCAATATTCGTTTTCAGACGAAGGAATCGCTTTATTGGGGAAGGATTTTGGACGGCATTGCAGCCAGATTGGAAGAGGACGGCTATGGTATGATCATCGTTTCCGAGCAAAGCGTCGACCATTTCATGCATTTTCTGAATCCGAACGGCATTTTGGGACTCATTGGCGTAGGCGAAATATCGACTCCGCTTCTGCTGGAGGTGCATCGAATCGGCTTGCCGATGGTGCTCGTCGATCATGAGGACATGCTAATTCCGAGCGATACGGTGTTTACGAACAATTATGAATGTATGTACCGTCTGACGAAGCATTTGATCGGGATCGGGCATACGAAGCTTTGCTTTGTCGGGGATACCGCCTATTCCAGAAGCTTTAAGGACCGGTTTCTCGGCTTCCGCAGCGCGCTGGAGGAGCAGGAGGGGGCTGAGCTTGGCAGCGGAATCAAGGAGAATGGCATGCTGGCTGTAGAGGGCTTCGAGCATGAGCAATTCAAAGAGCCGATCAAACAGTGGGCAATAAAGCGGATGAAGGCGAAAGCACTGCCTACGGCGCTCCTCTGCGCAAATGATATGATTGCGATCGGAGCGGTTCATGCTTTGCAAGAGCTGGGTGTTGCGGTGCCGGGGGACGTATCCGTCACCGGTTTTGACAATATTGAGGACTCCTATCGGATGTCTCCGACCTTAACGACGGTACATGTACCGAAGGAAGCGCTTGGCAAGCGCGCGGTTGAACGGCTGCTCAGCCGCATCGCGGGCAAGCAGGAGCCGATGGAGAAGCTGCTGCTGGCGGGCGAGCTGCTGTACCGGGAGTCGACCGCGCAGGCGAAGAGCTTTACCAAGTAACCTCTTATGCAAACAGAAAGGGAGCTGTCCCAAAAGGTTATAGACCTTCAGGGACAGTCCCTTGTTTTTTCTACATTGGATTCGGTACAGGATAGGAGCAGAAGTTTGTTGGTATGCTGAGCTATCTTGGATTTCGTACAGTAAAATCAGCTAAATGGGGAATACAGAGGGAAATAGGCTTACTATGGACATTCTACAAGGGATATTTCCATTATAGAGCAGTCGAAAAGGCCGAATAGCCCAAAGTTACTGTATTTATCCATTATAGCAGTGTCCGCATTCAACTCCCGCCGCAGCTTACACTAATAAATTTTAGCCCTATTTTCCCAAGCCGCCCTCATATGCCCGCATAACGAGTTACCTTCCCAAAAAGCCGATGTACCTATTTTTTTGCTTCTTTTGACAGTATTGACACTTTTTATAAACCATATTAAGGTAACATAAAAATAAAATGTGTTCATCCCATCCGATAGTTGCGCTCTTGGATGAATCCGATAGGAGGGAAATGAAGCATAAAGACAAAAACATTTATTTTTGCTGCACTATTTTTATCGACTGGGGCATCCTTGCTGGTTTTTATTTTTTCGGGTATTTCCATGCTGTACACTTTGATAGGCATCCTGATCCTGGCATTTATTATTGGAAGTATAATTTGGAGAAGAGTGTCTTCCGAAAAACGCGCAGAAATCAAGCGGTTAGTCGCTTACGGGACAATAGCCGGCTTCCTGGCTACATGCCTTTACGATCTTTCCCGATTCCTATTAATTAAAGTGACGGGCATTCAATTTTGGCCGTTCGATATTTTCGGAATTTTCGGAAAAGCGCTCGTCGGCGAGCAAGCCACCGGTCTTTGGGTCAGCATTCTCGGGGCATTGTTCCATATCGCCAACGGTACTACATTCGGAATCGCTTATACCGTTGCATTCGGACGCAGAGGCATCTGGAGCGGCTTGGCGTGGGCAATGATCCTTGAACTGGCGATGGTTACCGTATATCCGGGGTGGCTTAACGTGAAAGCGCTTGATGAGCTCATTTCGGTTTCAATGATCGGCCACATCGTATATGGGGTCGTACTGGGATATACCGCCAGGAAACTAATATTGAGAAAGGAGTCCGGGCTCCATGTCTCAGCCTAAGCCTGTTCTAGAGCGGTTCGTTCGATTTTGGTGGGTTCAGCTCCCTTTTCGGGCAAGCCGGTTTTCCAAAAAGCTCCCGTACACATTCTTGGACGGCTTATACTTGGCCGCATGGCCGGCTGTTGCCGCTTGGGTCCCTTTGCTGGCGCTGTCAACCGGTCTGATAATCGGGTGGTGGCATCCGGGATTTGAAAGCGTCTTCAGCGAATCGCTGGTAGTCATAATGATTGCAGCGATTGTGGGAACGAGCAGCGCGAATCTCGGCCTGCTGTTTATCGCCGGCTTTATCTTCGGCGATTTTTTTCTCCAGCACACAAGCTGGACACAGGTCGGATGGCGGCGAGACGAGGGTTTCTTGGAGCATGTGATTAAGGTGAGGATTCCGTTTTTGATCGAGTACGGTCTATTATATATTTTGATGGTAAAAATCCCGATGATTACCAAGGCGCTAACCGCTCAGCTCAGAGTCCCTTTCCTGACTTTGAAAGCCAGTTTCGGCGTTGCGGCTGCACTGTATGTAATGATTACCGGGGTGCTTGTTTATTTCTGGACGCAAACTGTGCCGGTACTAATAAGGCCGGTATTTACATGGGTTTCATCCCGTCCTCCGGCGGAGGCAACCGTTCCTTTGCAGCAATACGAGTGGGTCATCATCTTTGTCGCGATCGTGATCGCCGCCATTCGAATGCTGCTGCAGGGGATGACGGCGTTTCGCAGTGAAGTCGGAATGCCGCTGGATCAACTCGAGCGGGAGTTAAGGGAGCTTCCCCCTGTCAAATCGCTCGGTGACCGGTTAAACCCTTGGTTTTGGGCGGCGGCGGCAGCATTGTGGTCGGTTCTGATGATTGCGGGAGTATATAAATCGTGGATTGATCCTGTGCTTATCGGTGCGTTGATTTTTGTGCTGCTGGCGGTCCGTCAACAGTTAATTCCCGTTCCTCTCGGAGTCTGGCCTAAGCTGATGGATAAAATTCCGCTGCTGATCCGTTTGGTTTTCGGGTTTATACTTATTAAAATCATTTCATCTGCGATTTTGGAAAATGCGATGCACTCCACGGATACTTTCCGGCCGCTGCTTCTGATGACCGCACTTTCGATGTTGATTATTTTCCTGCTGACACCCCAGCTTCCGGACGTCCAACCGAAGGAAGGTGAGCCATCAAAATGAACCGGTATTACCCTTTATGGACACTGATCGGATTGTTTTTGTATTTTGAGTTTCCGGACGTGGCGCTAGCTGACAATTGCGGAAGCTTAAGCGATTGTTTCAATACGCAAAGAGCCGCCGTCTCTGCGACCGTCGGTTTGGGGATATTCGCCACATTGCTCAGCATCGGGCTTAATTTTGTCCCCGTCGTCGGACAAGTGAAGGGCATTATCGAAGCGATCACGGGCAAAGACTTGATCACCGGCGATAAGCTCGAAACTTGGGAAAGAGCGATGAATCTCGTACCGTTCGGCGCTATTGGGAAAGTAGGCAAACTCGGCGATATTTTGGATGCCGGCGGGGATCTTGGAAAAGGCTTGCGCCATACCGATGATGTCGAGGGATTAGTTGACGCCGGCAGAACGGGGGGGCGGGCAGAGGGGGGGTTGCGCAATGGCGACGATATCGGCGGGGCAGGCTCCGGCCACCCGCGCGGGAGCTCCGAGCCTGACGTTGACGCTGGAGGCGGGCCAAGGCGTTCGCAAGGTGATGCGCCTGAGCGCCCTCCTGCCGAAAATGATCCCGCCGGCTCCGGCGCTGGCGGCGGCTCCAAACCGCCGCATGATAACGGCAACGGTCACGGAAACCGCGGCGATGATGGAGACGGACCAGATAAGCCGGGAGACGAAGGCGGCTCCGGCAACCGCGACGGATCCGGAGATGCCGATAAATCCAAAGATAGCAAGAAAGATGAAGCAGGGGATGAAGCGGCGCAAAGTGAAAGGGACCGTCTGAGGCAGGAGATGAGGGAAAGTCCAAGCAGCGAGAGATGGGGTACGCTTGATGACGGAACCAATCAAGGGGTCAAACATTTTGCAGATTATTGGGAAAGGTATCCTGAACGGATTCCCTCACTGGCCACGCGGCTTGGCGTAGATCCTACAGATTTTGAAAATTCGGTTGATGGGTTCAAAAATTTTACTGCCCAGGCCGAAAGAGTTGCAGCCAGCGATATGGTAAGGGAAGTAAACGGCAAAACCATTCATTATTTGGAGGGAGCCGCAAATCCCAAAAAAGGAATTGTCGTCATCATAAAAGACGGTAAATTCCAATCCATGATGCCGAGTGATCCTAAGTCTTTTGGTAAATTACAATAAAGGGTGTGTCAAAAAATGGAACTTGTGGAGATCAAAATATTAATCGCCGAGGGATACGAGAGAACAGCTCTAGTCTTCATTCCCGGTAAAAACAAATCCGTATGGTGCCATTTCATTCAGCATGATGAATATATAGAAGCCGGAAAAGAATCGGTCAAACTGAAAAAAGGAGATCGAATCGGAGGCAAATTCAGCATTCAGCTTGTAACCATTTTTACCCTCTTGGACGATGCCGATACTCCCGGCTTTACCCAGCCGATAAACGAGTCTCCCCACATCGTTGCTGCAGGCGAGGTCAAAGAAATAATCGACGAATATTCATGCCTATGTGATTTCGGTTGGCTGGGAGAAGCGGTTCCAGTGGAATTTGAGGATTCGGTCACGATCAAGCCGGGAACGAAAATCAAAGTTCGCGGAAGCCTGGAGCTGGAATTAGACTAATTGAAATAGAACCCCCTCAAAGGAGGAGTTCTTCCATCAACAATTACCGACCGTTTAACTGAATAAAAAAACTTGTTTATATTTGATTTTTCGGACTATAATAAAGTAAATTCTTAGTATGTGTGACTGGCGTAACGTGGGGAACCACGAGGGAGCACATATTTTATACAGCCGTACGCCTGGGCAGAGGTAAGGGGGTTACCCCCTTACCTCTTTATGTTTCAAGCAGATTAGAAAGGGCTGATAAGATGAAAGCGGAAAAATTGATTCTTGACGGTAATCGAGTTGCTGCTAACATTAAGGAAAAATTAGCGGGTCAAATTAACCGCCTCTCCGAGAAAGGGATTGTCCCATGTTTGGCAACCATTTTAGTCGGCGACGATCCATCCTCAGCTACTTATGTACGGATGAAAGGAAATGCTTGCAAAAGTCTCGGTATACACTCCTTACGTGTTGATCTTCCTTCGAATACTACGACTGATGAATTAATTGCTGCAATTAACAAACTTAACGATGATCCTAATATTCATGGAATATTGTTACAGCATCCCGTTCCTCATCATATTGACGAAAGGGCTGCATTCGAAGCTATCCGAATTAAAAAAGATGTAGATGGTGTAACAACTCAAGGATTTGCTCAAAACGCTTTTGGTTTTGCCGATTATCCTTCTTGTACACCTGCAGCAATCATTGCTATTTTGGAGTACTACAATATTCCTATGGAAGGAAAACACGCTGTTGTGATTGGAAGAAGCCCAATACTTGGAAAGCCTGTATCCGCAATGCTTTTAAACAAAAATGCAACAGTGACTACATGTCATTCTAAAACCGCCAATTTAGAAGATATAGTTCGATTAGGCGATATTGTCGTTGCCGCGGTTGGTAAGCCCAAATTTGTTCAAGGTGATTGGATAAAACCAGGTGCTATAGTAGTTGATGCTGGTTACAATAAAGGTAACTTTGGGGACGTTGACTATGCTGCTTGTTTAAAGAATGCCTACGCAATAACCCCTGTTCCAGCAGGAGTCGGACCAGTAACAATAGCTACATTGCTTAAACATACAGTTGAAGCCGCTGAAAAATCTGTTTAACGTAAGACGAGGTTTTATAACGGTCATTTGTGGTCTTATTCTTTTAGTTGGAGGAAAATGACT
>JBNJJW010000046.1:0-21777 GCA_051750645.1 Bacillota bacterium
TGCAGCAAATAAGAGGAATACGCTGAGCAGTCCCAATATCGCCAAAACGAATATGAAAATTTGGGCCGTTCTTGCCAACACTTCAATTCCTTTATTCAAAACGTACACGATCGACAAGATCATAACGGCATTGGCCACGATTATGGGCGTTTGGTCCAACACCGAGCTGAGAATCAGATCGCCACCCTCGCGCAAATCTCTTGCCGCTCCATGGATGAAAAAAAGACAGTATAACAAACCCAATGGCCATCCGATCCATTTTCCCAAAATCGCTCTTATGTAACCGGTGAGCGGAAGCCCTGGATACAAACGGTATAATGAAACATAAACCCCAAAAATGGCCAATCCGCCCGCCGTCCCCAGCAGAATAGCCAACCAGGCGTCTTTTCCGGCCGACATGGCCATAACGCGCAGAATAGCGGTCCCCATATCAAACAAAACGATTAATATGAATAATTGTCCCGGACTGATTTTAGCTTTTTCCACCGTATCACCTACCATTTCCACAACACATTATTTCTTTTTCTCGTGTAAAAAAGGCTTCGATATCATGCCCGTACGCCGTATTGTCGACTCGACGTGCACCTCCACCTTGCTTGTCGCGAAAATTCTGTCCCATTCCTTCTCCATCTTTTTCCAAGCCTTTGGATTTGCCCGCTCCACAGCTGCCCCAAAACCGAGAACATCGGTCTTCAGCTTTTGCGCTGTCTTGACGGCTGCCATCACATTTTGTTCCGTTTCTTCGTTCAGAAGCTGTTCCAGTTTTCGAATTTCAGCGGATTTGTTTAAATCTACCGGGCACATCACTTCACCGACAATGCCGATTTCCTTAATATGAATGCGGATGAGCGGCCGTTCTCCCTGAACCACTGCCTTGATTTTCGAATGGGAACGGAGAATTTCAATCGCGATGGCATCCTTTTTCGTTTCGCAATCGAGATTGATAATCGTGCTTTTCATTTTATTGTTAATCCATGAAATCCCCCGGGCCCGATCACCCTTCACCCAGCCCGCCAATTTCCCTTTTTTAAAAAGAGCCATGCCGCTAGTAAATAAATCAGTCTGGAGCTCTGTCTGTTCCACATTTGAGATTTTTTCTCCGGCTTCAACTTTTCCGACATGTCTTATCCCGCTGATGACGGGACCTCCCCCTTTGGTAAGCAGCCCGCGAATAACATCATCCATCTCGACCTCATAGCTTTCAGCCAATACTCTTCCCGAAATTTTTATTTTTCCGAGAATGGCATTGGCGGGAATGGACTCAACTGCCGTGACGGTCTTCAGAATGGTCGCCGCGTCGGAATTTCTGGCGACAAAAACCCTCGTCGTCAGACGCGGTTCAGGATCGCGTTCCATTAAATCGAATACCTCTTCTATTCCTTCTCTCGCTAAAGCTTCACCAATGACAAAAATGCGCATATGCTGAGTGTTAATCCTACGCGGCACTTTTTGCGATGTTTTCCGGACCGCTTCTAACAAGGTTTTGCCCGTACCGGTGAACACATTAACCGGTATTCGACCGGTTGCTTTAATGCCGGAAATATCCCGGGCATTCACAACCTGGAACGAGAATTGGTATTTATCCTCCCCCGTTTTATCCACTCCCATAGCCAAGGCTATGGCAAGCTCGTTCATTTCCCGATAATTCCAGCAGCCTGCCAGAGGCAGCATACAGAGGATCATAAGCATAAGGAAACCCGTCTTAAGTGTCATGCTGTACCTGCCCTTCCGCTGTTTGATCATTTTGATCGGATGAAGGGACTCCGTCCTTCTGTGAGGAGGTCTCCTGCCTTGGGCCGATCAAGCCCGGGCGCGTAGCCGGTGTCTTGAAGGGCGACCGCCATATGGTATCCTTTTGATGCTTGAAGCCGAAAGGCGCGAACGGAGACAGATACGGAATCCCGAAAGAGCGCAAACTGGTCAGGTGAGCCACAAGCAGAATCGTGCACATGAAAATCCCGTAAAAACCGAACGTAGAGGCCGCAAGCATCATGGGAAACCGAATTAACCGGGCTGAAGTGGTGAGAGTAAAGCCGGGCATGGTAAAGCTGGCAATCCCCGTAAATGAAACGACGATTACCATCATCGCCGTCACTATGCCTGCTTCGACCGCCGCTTGCCCCAGCACGATGGCGCCGACAGTGGAGACCGCTTGACCGACGGCTCGCGGCATTCGAGTGCCGGCCTCCCGCATGAGTTCAAAAGCAGCCTCCATTAGAAAAGCTTCAAAAAAGACAGGGAAAGGAACCCCTTCGCGCTGAGCCAATAAATTGATGGCCAGAGACGTCGGTATCATTTCATGATGGTGGGTAGTCACAGCGATGTACATGGATGGCAGCAGCATCACCACAAAAAAACCGAAGTAGCGGATGAGCCGCATAAATACGGTAAATTCGACCCGCTGGTAATAATCTTCCGCTGCTTTAAAAAATTGCGAAAAGGTGGTAGGCAAAATCAGGGTGTTCGGACTGCCATCAACCAACACGGCAATCCGTCCCTCCAGCAAATTGCCGGCTACCACATCCGGCCGCTCCGTATTATAGATAGTCGGGAACGGCGTGTATGTTTGATCCTGAATCAAATCCTCGACGTTACCCGATTCCAGGACGGCGTCGATTCGAATATCCTTCAAGCGCCGTCTCACTTCTTCTACAAGCTTGTCTTCCGCAATTCCCTTGAGGTACATGATGGAGACAGCGGTCTGCGATATATTTCCGATTCGCATCGATTCCAGCCACAGATTCGGGCTTTTCAATCTCCGGCGGATCAGGGAAACATTGGTTCCGATCGATTCGTTAAAGCTATCCTTGGGACCTCGAATGTTAACCTCGGTTTCGGGCGCCGTTACGGCTCTATGTTCTCCGCCTCGGAGGTTTCCGACGATGCTCCCCGCGCAGCCATTGACCAAGACGACGATGTCTCCCGATAATAGGGCATGCATCATGCCATTCCAGTCACTCTGCTGTTTGATATCGCCAACGGTCAGCGCTCTGGCCTTGATGATGTTAAAGATATTCTGAGGACTGTTCGTTTGCGGATCAATCAATAAGGAACGTGCGACAAAATCATTGACTTTCTCTATGTCCGTCAGACCTTCCATGTAGACGGCTGCAACCCGTGTTTGCGGACCGCTTCCTATCTGAAACGTACGAACAATGACATCCGGACTGTTTCCAAGCTCCTGCTTGATGCGGTTTAACGTACGATCCAGGTTTTGATGAAGAGGATGGTTATTCTCCTGAAATCCCATCTCGTGGACGATTTCTTTTTTCTTTTTTTTCTTTCGAAATAACCATCTGAGCAACATGAAAGAAGGCCCCTTTGTATAAAACTGTGCTGTTTACCATTATTCGCTATTTGTTTGGCAGCTATTCAAGGGGCCTTGTAGGGTAACCTAAGAACAAATGAGTGGATATTTGTGGTAACCTTATGTAAAACGAGGTGCTGATATGGACAATAACCTTCTAATTGTAGAAACAATACTTAACAAATATAAGCAAGAACATGTATTGCGTTTTCTAAAGAGGCAATCTGCCGAAGAAAAAGCTCAATTAATCGATCAAATACATAGTGTGGATTTTGAACAGCTAATTGGAATACTTCATAAAAAAGATCAGCATATCGAGGATAATTCCGCTACTATTACGCCTATTCCTTATGAAGACTGGGATAAGTATGAAACCAATGAACAGGATGCTTACACACAACTAGGCTGGGAGATCATACGAAGCGGGAAAGTAGCGGTCATCGTTGTTGCAGGAGGTCAGGGGAGCAGACTGGGACATGATGGACCTAAAGGTACACTGGATATTGGCCTCCCCTCTCGTAAGTCTTTGTTTCAATTGCAAGCAGAACGTCTTCTGAACCTTTCAAGAAGAGCGAACAAGTATATTCCATGGTATATCATGACGAGTCCGGAAAATCATCAAGAAACCGTTGCGTTTTTTAGTTCCGCCAATTATTTTGGTTATCCCGCAGATGAATGTTTTTTCTTTCAGCAAAATACGATGCCGGTTTTGGATCACGAAGGCAAGTTAATGCTAACTGCTTCTTCGGGGTTAAGGCTTGCCCCGAGCGGCAATGGCGAGTGTTTTTCGTCATTAAAACGGTCGGGTGCATTGGCTGATATGAAGAAGCGGGGCGTGAACTGGCTGTTTTATTACAATGTGGATAATGCTCTTATAAAAGTAGCTGATCCGGCTTTCATCGGGGTGGCTGCTTCTCATAATAACCCTATTGCATCAAAAGTAATTGAGAAAATGAACCCGGAAGAAAAGATTGGCATTTTCTGTTTAAAAAATAATTTTCCTGCTGTCGTAGAGTACACTGAAATTCCGAACCATTTGCTCCAGGAAAGAGATCATGATGGACGGTTAACCTACCATGTGGGGAATATATCTATTCATCTATTTAGATATGATTTCGTGGAGCAGCATGCCGATACAGACATACCCTATCATATCGCTTCAAAACGGATGGATTGTGTTGATGCCTATAAGCTGGAACGATTCATTTTTGATTTTTTTCCATTAGTCCCTAGAATGACGGTTTTAATGATGAAGCGCGAAGAGGAGTTTGCTCCAGTGAAAAATAAGGAGGGTGAGGATAGTCCGGCAAGCGCAAGAGAACTGGTATTAAGGCTGCAAAAAAAGGAGGCATTAAAGGATGACCAATAGCGATCAGCCTATTTACCGATTTAGTGAAGCGCCCATCTGGGAGCTGCAGCGTAGTTATTTTGAAGAGCAGGGTATCAAGGCTTGGCAGAGCGGTAAAGTACCCCAATACATCACGAATAATCCTGTTATTGCAGGGGCCTACGCTGAAATCATATTTGGATTTCTTCAGGATAGAGCGAGGTTAGGCCATATCGCGGAGCCGGTTACGATACTTGAACTTGGAGCGGGCTCGGGCCGGTTAGCGTATCATGTGCTTAAGGAGCTAGGTGAGCTGATAGATTACGCAGGCATTGCGCTTCCGACATTACGCTATGTGATGAGTGATTTACCTCTTAAAAATATAACCTATTGGCAGCAGCATCCGAGCTTACTGCCTTTCGTAGAGCAAGGTATGCTGGATTTTGCCCGGTTTGATGCGGCGCAGGATATGGAGCTGCATTTGACGCAATCTGGCGTCACGATTCGTCCAGCCGGTCTGCAGCAGCCATTGCTGGTTATCGCAAATTACTTTTTTGACAGCATTCCGCAGGAATTGATTTACGTAGACGAAAGCAAGATTTACGAGTGCAGGGTTTCCTTGCGTTTTCCGGATGAGGCTGACGCGCTTACCGCATCTGATATGCTGGAGAAGGTCGTCCCTGAGTATCATTATCGCCGCGCCGCCGAATACGAGCAGGAATCGTATCCTTATCGGGACGTTATTGAGCTGTATAAGCAAAGGCTTGAAGATTCGCATATTCTCTTTCCGGCGATTGGGCTGGGATGCTTGGAACGGCTTGCTCAGTTATCGCAAGAGGGGTTTATTCTGCTCACGGCGGATAAAGGCGATCACCGAATAGAGAACTGGGAATTTGCAGAGCCGCCCAAGCTTATTCATCACGGAAGCTTTTCCTTGACGGCAAACTATCATGCCATTCAACATTTTTTTGAGCAAAAGGGTGCGCTAACCTGTTTTACCGGGCATCATTATAAAAACTTGAATGTGGGCTGCATTCTCATGCTTCAAAGCCCGGCAAGCTATGCCCATACACGCTTAGCCTACCGCCGCTTCGTCGACCGTTTTGGACCGGATGATTTTTTCAGCATGAAAATATGGTTTGACGTGCATTTGGAGCAAATGGAGCTATCCCAGATTCTTGCCTTTTGGCGATTGGGACATTATGATGCGCAATTGTTCCTTCAAAGCGTCAAGCGCATTCTGACCCTGCTCCCGGCCAGCAGCGAGGAAGAGACGGATGATCTCCGCCAAGGCATACATATCATGTGGACAGGCTATTATCCGATGAACGAGAAGCATGACTTAGCAAGGGACTGTGGCGTACTGCTCTATCAAATGGATTTGTTCGAGGATGCGCGAGTCTTCTTTGAAAGGTCGCTAAAGGACTACGAGGCTACTGCCGAAGTGCTCTACTACATTGCGATTTGCTGTTATGAGACGGGTAGTGGAGCTGCTGCGTCGGATTATGTTCATAGAGCTTTGGCGCTTGAGCCTGAGCATGAGGGAGCCTTGGAGCTTCTAGCGCATTTAGTTCTTTGAAAAGCAGTTGCACATTTACCTCTTCAAGTATACAATAAGTTGACTGAAATTAATGGAAGGAGTGGGGATATGAGGCGGAAGAGAAGCGAGCTGCTAATTTGCCGATCTGCTTTTTCATTTTCATATTCCCATTCCTGTGAAACACTAAAGCATTTATTGCTTTAGTGTTTTTTTTATAACTGGAGGTGGGATGAATGAACAGGTACAGCAGAGTTCTTATTAAATTAAGCGGGGGTGCAGTGGCTGGAAGCAGCGAATTTGGATTTGAGCCCGAAAGGCTGAATCACATTGCGAATGAGATCATCTCGGTTGTCAACATGGGAGTGGAGGTATCCCTCGTCATTGGAGGAGGCAATATTTTTCGCGGCAATATGGCAGAGACTTGGGGTATCGAAAGGGCAGAGGCTGATAACATTGGGACGCTGGCAACGGTGATTAACAGTCTCATGCTTAGAGGAGTGCTTAAGGCCAAGACGAACAAAGAAGTCCGGGTTATGACAGCCGTTCCTGTCTCGTCCGTAGCAGAGCCGTACATCAGATTGAGAGCCATTCATCATTTGGAAAAAGGGTATATCGTTATCTTCGCGGGAGGCAACGGACAGCCATACGTTACAACCGATTATCCTTCCGTGCAAAGAGCCATTGAAGTCAATTGCCAGGCGCTGTTAGTTGCGAAACAAGGTGTAGACGGTGTTCTCGAAGCAGATCCAAAGTACATGAAAGACGCACGGAAATTCAAGTCGCTGCACTACAATGATGTGATTCAGCATGATCTTAGGGTGATGGATCAGTCGGCCTTTATTTTAGCCAGAGATTACGGCCTGCCCATACATGTATTTAATTTTGACAAACCTGGTTCAATGAAAGAGATATGCGAAGGTAAAAATTATGGAACCATGATTAGCAGTCATTCTGTTTTGGCATTTGAGTGATGGAGGGAAATTCATTCTTATGGAAAGAAAGCTATTGGCGAAAGCCATTTACGACACAGCACATTTAAAAGGAACCTTTAAACTTCGCTCAGGTCAAACCTCTGACCAGTATTTTGATAAATACTTATTTGAGTCCGATCCGCAGCTGCTCGCTGAGATTGCAGATCAACTGAAACCATTAGTGCCTGAGGGCACTGAAATTTTAGCCGGTTTAGAAATGGGGGGTATCCCTATCGCGACGGCATTATCGTTGAAAACAGGAATACCGGTTGTGTTTGTTAGAAAAAAAGCGAAAGAATATGGGACGTGCAAGCTGGCAGAAGGTGTAGACGTTGCCGGGAAAAAGGTTTGTATCATAGAAGATGTGGTGACCACCGGGGGACAAATCCTAATAAGTAAGAGCGACTTAACGGAGTTTGGGGCTGAAATTACGGCAGTCATGTCCGTCATTGAAAGAGATCCGCAGGGCAGGACAAACCTTGAGGGTGCGGGACTCGCTTTTATATCATTATTTAAAATGGAAGAGCTGCTGGAAGCAGAGTTGGGAGCTTGAACTTTAACGTATCTTTAGGGTGAGAAAACCGGATTCCCTTGTAGTGAAAAGGGGCCGGTTTTTTTCATGCAATGAACCTCCGTCTGCGTTTGTCAGTTCGACGGACAATGCTAGTTAGACTTCAGTTATCAATTCCTGATATAGATGATCTACATCATTTAGCAGATCGGGTATCCAAGCTTCCGATTCCGGGATTATATCTGTGCCGCCATATACAAGCCAACGTAATGTTTTTATAAGCCAACATAGACCGCCAATTCGTACTTGCCAGTTCAGATCATCAATATGCAAGTCGGTTACGTCTAGGAAAGCTGAAATGATATCTTCTCTTGATAGATTGCTGAAGGCGCGTGCTTCAGTAATCAAGCAATATAAGTCGCCAAGATGAGGACTCAAATAAGCAATGGACCAATCAATCGGCATAATGCCATTGTCTTGAATCAAAAGGTTTTTTGCATGATAATCATGATGAACTAGTGAAGAAGGGACCATTTGATATAGTTTTTCTAAATGATGAGGCAGCACTCTCTTGACTTTTAATAACACTTTGTTTTCTGCTAACTTTTTCGATTTCAAAAGATCATCCAACAGCTGAAGAAAGTCGCCCATTGAAACTGAATAGGTATCAATGATCTTTCTTGGGATCATTTTTTCTAAGTTGGCTGTTGCAGTCACTCTGAGTCTTGCTAATTCCCTCGATGCTTCAAGAAAATACTCAGGTTGCGGTTGCTGTTCCATATTTTTTTCTCCGGCATCCTCCATGACCATAACTCCACTGTCCTTCAGTTGAATGAATTCAAAAATCTTCGGAGCTTTGATTTGTAGTGGATACACTAAATTTTGATAAATTGCTGCTTCTCCGGCCATCTCACTTCCGCCCCATTTAATTATGCGTGATTCACCCGAGTTCAACTTTACTCTGTAAACTTCTGAAAGAGCCCATTTCCTTAAAAGTGACCATTCAGCAACCTCATTCAACATGGGTATCATCGTGCAATAAGCTGAAAAGCATGTTGGAATCATACCTGCATTCCCTCCCAATTCATCTACTAACGAAACATATTCTTACATATGTGGTTAAAAAAATATAGACTTATAATTCTCCGTCTGATATGATGTTGAATAAGGTCTTGAATAATTTCAGGACTCTTTTTTATTTCTACCTGCGTTACAGGTTTTGATAAGTTCAAGCAATAGATATTTTATAAAGTGAAGGCCATCCCGCAAAGGATGGCCTTTTCATGTCATTCATGTGGGAGGATAGTGGAACAACTATACAAACATGAAACGGTGGTGAAACCGAATTACATACTTCGGTCGGTTGAAGGGGATAAAAAGTAATTACTTTAAGTGTTTTCGCGATGCCTTATCTATTCTTTATCGAGTTGAACGGCGGCCTGTATTAGTTTTAGCTGCAGCTCTACTGGTCTCAGTTCCCATCATGCCGGCTGAACTTTTGCTAGTCAAAGCCTTGATTGATCGGATTCAGGGATGGACAGCACCTGATCCGGCTGGGCCCATTCTTGTGACGGCTGTTTGGTTAGGGGTACTTATGTTTGTGAACAACATAGCACTGGGAGTACCAATACCGCTCGCGATGACGCGATTGAATGAAATTGGAACGCTGGAGGAACAGCGGATGATAATGAAAAAAACCTCACTGCTTCCGATTGTGGCCGTCGAATCACCGAATATTAAGGATCTGAGAGAACGGGCGTTGCAGGTATCACTTTATGAAATTTACAATACAGGCGTACAAGTCTTACAGATGTCACTTCAATTAGCGGTATTGATTTCAGTCATGCTCCGATTCGGCCAATGGATTCCGGTCGCTGCCGTTATAGCGGCAGCACTGTTGTTATCATATGTATCCAGTAAATCGGCTAAAAGTCTTGAATATTTGGAACGAAAACAGACGCCCGATCGCAGATTACTTCGTTATTACGCCGAACTGATGACGGAACGGAACGGAGCCAAAGAAATCCGCTTGTTTGGATTAGGTTGTTTATTAACTGAAAGGTGGACGCTTTTAATTGAGCAACAATCCAATGAAACGATGAAGGTAGTTCGTTCGTCCGAAATTCGTAAAATTGGACCCGAGCTGCTGATGGCACTGCTCGCCGGACTCCTTTTAGCATTGGTTGTACTATTGCCTGGCGCGAATAAGCTGACTGCCGGAGATTTTGCTCTATTGTTTATTGCTTTGACAATGTTGTTGTCTCAGTTGCCGGGTTTGATCGGACAAAGTGTTGCTATGCGGAGACAATATATGAAGTGGGAAGATTTCCGAGCTTATCTGGATCTTGAAGAAGTGAATCTCACACGAGCAAATGATCTCAACTCTGGCGAGTACTTGGACAGCTTACAATTAGAAGTTCGTGGACTCGGGTTCCGCTATCCGGGTGTTAATCGAGACACGTTAAGCGGGGTCAGCTTTACAATTCCTCCAGGTTGCCGTGCCGCATTGGTCGGTGAAAACGGTTCAGGAAAATCCACCCTGATCAAATTGTTATTGGGCTTATACTCGCCGAATGAAGGGGAAATCCTCTGGAGTGATTTAAAGGATTCCCGTTTCGTAAATGCAACAACCGATGGAAATGTATCCGTAGTGTTTCAGGATTTTACCCGATTGTATTTGACTCTCAGGGAAAACGTGGCACTTGGCAAGCTAACTGCAATCGGGCAGGATTCCCTCTTACAAAGTTCGCTTCAGTCCGCAGGCAGTAAATTCAATGATTTGAACATGCAGCTCGGCGTGCCATTCGGAGGGGTAGAACCATCCGGCGGTGGATGGCAAAAGATTGCCACTGCCCGTGCAATACTTAGAGATGCGGATTTCGTGTTATTCGATGAGCCCACAGCTGCACTTGATCCTCAAGCAGAGAAGGAAGCATTCGAGTTGTTCTTGCGCGTGACCAAAGGCCGATCGGCGCTTCTGGTTACCCATAGGCTCGGGGCAGCAAAGTTGGCGGATTTAATATTCGTCATGAAGGATGGCCGGCTCGTGGAGCAAGGAACACATGACGAGTTAATACAGAGAAGCGGTCCATACAGTCATATGTTCAAATTACAGGCATCGTGGTATGTCTGAGGAGAGGAAGGGAGTGAATGAAAAAAAATTCCCGTACAGCGATTAAGGTCAGCATCTCTCTACTAATTTACCGGTTTTGGCGCGGCATGCCCGTCCTGTCAACGGTATGGCTGGGCATTCCTTTATTGCTCGGCGTGCTTATCATACCGGGATTCTCGGCTCAACGGAAACTCGTCGATTTGTTCGTTAGCGGGAGCGCAGGACGACTATGGACCGAGATGTTGCTGCTCGCATGGCCGCCTCTTGCGATTTTTACCGGCGTTTCCTTGCTCCATGCGGCATTTTCCGCCTTGCATAACATTATCGATGCCAGATTTCGGGATCGGGCAACTATGCAAATTCAGGCAGAGGTTCATCAAAAGTCGGTAAGTGTACCGCTGGAACGGATGGAACAAGCGGAATACTATGATTTGCTGCAAAGAGCGAAGGGCGTCGCGGGTACGGATTTGTTCGGAGTGTTGCAGAATGTGATCGCATTTCTCCGATTGTTATTCGAGTTTATCGGACTGTTTATCGTGGTGTGGTTAGCCCATCCCATTATCGGGGCTTTGCTGGTAGTTGTATTCTCCTTATCGTTCGCCGTCCGCTTGGAATCTGATATTGTTGTACGCCGGCTGAACCGTGACTTAACCCAATCGGGTCGGCAGTCCGACTATTTACGGGAAGCCTTGTCTAAACCGGAGACTGTGAAAGAAATGCGAATCTTTGGTTCTCTGGACTATCTGATCGGTAAATGGAGCGGCATCATGCGTGACTCGCTCGCGTTGCGCATGGACGCGCGAAGAAGAGAAATTAAGCGCGGAATATTCGTATCGTCTGTGCAGATCATAGGTTTAATTGGTGCGGTCGCATGGATGGTGCTGCAGATGAAATCCGGCGGATTTACGGCAGGGACATTTGTCATTATCTTTCTGGCAATGCGGCAAGCATACAACATTTCTGGAAGGATGGCGCACCCGATCGGTAAAATATACATCCAGAGCTCCAAAGTCTATGATTTGGTCGAATATCTGAGGGCTAATCAGGAGTCAGAAACGACCTCGACCGTCGATCATACGGATAAAGAAATGATTTCAGATACTTATCAAGCTCCGAAAGAGAACGGCCAGATCGTATTTCATAACGTTAACTACCGGTATGCCAACGCAGTTGAACCGGTTTTGCGTAATATTTGTCTTACGCTGAGCCCCGGCGAAACGGTTGCACTTGTCGGCGAGAACGGAGCAGGGAAGTCTACTCTGGTAAGGCTGCTTCTCGGCTTGTACTACCCGACTGCCGGCAGGATTACATGGGACGGTGTCGATTACAAGCAACTGGACCGAGACTTGCTTCGCCGTTCTATTTCCGCTGTATTCCAGGATTTCGTCCAGTATGAAACAACCTTGCGCGATAATGTTGGCTTCGGATTACCGGATCATATCCGGAATGATTCAGCGATACGCCATGCACTGCAGGCAAGCGGGATAGCTGATCTGGAAGGATTATCTGGTGGGCTTGATGCCCCAATTGGCTTGCTTTCAGCCGGCGGCCGTGAACTGAGCGGTGGGCAATGGCAGCGGTTGGCCATCGCAAGGGCAGCATTGTGTAATTCACAATTGCTGGTGCTTGATGAACCGACGGCCGCCCTCGACCCGCAGCATGAGACTGAGCTGTATCACTCGTTTCGGAAAATGGCAAAAGGAAAAACGGTGCTGCTCGTCTCGCACCGACTCGGCTGGGCACGCTTCGCCAATCGTATTGTCGTGCTCAAGGATGGGCAGATCGTCGAGGAAGGCTCGCATGAGAAGTTACAGGCCGCAGACGGCGCATACGCTTCCATGTTCCGGGCTCAAGCCCAATGGTATCAGAGGGCCTAGCATTCGAATTCGTATGTAAGTTCTTAAACAAACATTTATCTTGGTATTCTTCCCTGCTCTGACCAAAGCTCCTGGTAAATGCCCGGCCGCGACAATAATTCATTATGAGTGCCTCGCTCAGCTAGACGGCCTTCGTTCATGACGAGAATCTCGTCCGATCGAAGAGCGATATCGAGGCGGTGGGTAATGAAGATCAAGGTAGTACCTTTCATCCTATGAATCAACCGATCAAGCAGCCTTCGTTCGGTTCCCTGGTCGAGCGACGAGGTCGCCTCATCGAGGATGAGGATAGAGGGCTTTCGCAGCAGTGCTCGTGCGATGCTGATTCTCTGCCGTTCCCCGCCTGAAATCTGTAACGCTTGTTCTCCGACTCGGGTAAGCAATCCTTCAGGAAGACGGGTGATCCAATCCTCCAATTCCGCATGACGTATCGCATCCCATACAGTCTCCATGTCTCTATCCTCAATGCCGTATACAATATTATCGAGGATGGTTCCGCTTCGCAGCATGACTTCCTGCGTCACGCAAAGCATATGACGTCTAATCCACGCGGAATCCATTTGCTGCAGTGGAATACCGTTTAGGCTGATGCTGCCGGAAGCGGGCTCGCGCAGCCCGAGGAGAAGATCAGCGAGCGTGGATTTGCCTGAGCCACGGTGACCTACGATGGACAAAATAGTTCCTTGAGGTATGCGAAAGCTTACATTATCCAAAGCCGCCCGACCTTCGTAGCGGAACGATAAATGCTTTGCCTCCAGCGTAATCATATCTTCTTCGGGCAGCACGCCGACGTCTCTTTGTTTTAATGGAAAGCTAATATCAGCCACTCGGTCAACGGCAGGTAACGCCTTCACAACGTCCAGAACCATTTCGATGAGAGATGCTCCGAATGGACGGAGCCAATTATACACGGCAATGAAGGCAATGAGAGAGCCCACGCTCATCTGCTGCTGCAGCACAAACCCTCCGCCTGCCGCGTACATCAATACGAGCACGATGGCGTTTAATGCGGCATGGAGCATTCGAATTCGGTGATCGGCCAAAACTCCGCGGCGGGTATGCTCCCATTCTTGATGTAAACAGTCTTTAAAGTTACCGAGAGCTTGGGCTTCTTGTCCGGTCGCTTTAATGAAGGAAGCTCCGGTAACGAGCTCCCGTACCGTTTCCGATACGCGCGAGTTATGCCGCGCCGTTTCAGCTGCTTGCTTCTTCAGTTGCCTGCCCAATATGGTCATGAGGACGGCTTGTCCAGCCCATAGCATCAGGACAATGGCCCCCAATCCGGGCTTTAACGTAAGCAGAATAGTGGATCCCGCGATAATGGTCACGATGTGAAAAAGCATAAAGCCGAGATGTCCGTTAACCATCCCGGTCATTAACCGGGTGTCGTCGAGGATGCGCGTCAATAGATCGCCTTTCCGGTTATTTCGCAGCTGGTCAATCGGTTGATGCTGAATGCCGTTGTACAAATCTGCGCGTCCGCGTCCGGAAAGACGAATGATGAATCTTCCCCAAACGTTTTCCAACAGGATCATCATGCTTCCTGTAATCGGCGCGATAACCATGCATAACGTAACGATCACGAGCAGATTCCAATCCTGCTGCGGCAGCACACGCTCCAGCACGTATTTCGATAAGAAGGGCGGGACCATGAACAGCAGGCTGCCTATTACGTTTTTCATGCAAATAAGCAGGAGGTTTACCCACCGCGGCCCAAAATTTTCCTTTGAGTACTTCAAGATGGCTCGGCACTTATCTGAATCCGGGAGCAAGCTCGTGTTCATGCGACAGCCCTCCTACTAATTCGGAATGAGGAGACATGCACTGCTCTGTCTGTTCGCGCTCCTGCTGCCACAGCTTGGCATATACACCTCTTTGAAGCAAAAGCTCTTCATGTGTACCTTGCTCAACAAGTTCCCCTTGGTCTAATACGAGAATGCGGTCGGCTATGGCGGCGCCTCTCAATCGGTGCGTGACATTTATGCGGGTAATGCCGCTCGCGTATGTTTCCAGCGCTTGATATACCTTGGACTCGCTCTTCTGATCAAGAGAGGAGGTCGCTTCGTCGAGAAGCAACATGTGAGGCATCTTCAGCATGGTACGCACCAGTTCGATGAGCTGCCGCTGTCCGCCGGATAATCGGTCGCCGTTCGAGCCGATGTCAGAGTCATAGCCGTATGGAAGCTGCTGGATGATATCTTCGGCTCCGAATGCTTTCATCCACCTATCCAGAGTTTGTCGGTCTGCTCTGTCCAGATAGGTCAAGTTGCGGTATAGACTGTCCCGGAACCAAACCCCTTCCTGCATGACATAACCAATGCGGCTGCGCAGGTGCGTTGCATCAAGCTCAGGCAGAGGAATGTCACCGATCCGTATTTCGCCTGATGATGGTTCCTGCAGCCGAAGCAGCAGCTTGAGCAGCGTGCTTTTGCCGGCGCCGCTCGGCCCAACAATCGCTACATGCTCCCCTGGTGCTACCGTGAAGCTGAGGTTGCTAAGCCGTTCACCTCTGTCTCCTGCTACATGGACACCCTTGAATGAAATCGACTGCTCGCGATAGTCGGACAGCTGCCTTAAGCCGTCCCGTTTACCGGGTTCGACCGGTAAACGCAGGTATTCCATAATACCGAGAATACGCACCTTAATATCGGCAAAGCTCACATAAAGAGCGAAAAATGAGCGAACCGGCGCATTGATAGCCGGGATGTAGGCGATAATCGTGACCAATTGTCCGACAGAGGCATGTCCAATCATCATCTGCCATCCGGCAAACAGAAAAACAAGCGCCGGAGCTAACGAATCAGGTATGCGGGGGAACGTTCTGTACATGCTTTCAACGATGCCTTCTTGGAACGTGAGATCCGCCCATCTTTCTTGCAGAACTGTAACGTCTTCGAATTCCTTTTGCTCGGTTCCGTATATTTTGATCTGCTTGACCGTGTCCAGCTTCTCCAACAGGCTTTGCCGAAGGACGGCATCATGAGAGGCCAGCTGACTTCTGGCGATTCCGCGTTTACGTCCATACACTTGAACCGGTATGAATAAAATAAAGTAAGCTGCCAGCAGGGTAACCGCAAGCTTCCAGTTCCATTGCAAGATGACGGTAATAGCTGCACCTGCCAGAAGAAGCTCTTGCGCGAAGCCGGGCAGGGTGGACAAGCCGAACTTCTGGACCACCCTCGTATCCTGTGTGCATCGCTGAAGCAGCTCTCCTCTCGGTGTTTTCGCGAAAAAATCCGATGAGGTTCGGAGCGCGGCAGTAAGCGTCTCCTCGGTTAACGTATAGGATAGCCGCAGCATTGTCTTAGCAGATACGTAGGCGCGAAGCGAGATACATAACTCGGCTATCATCAAGACGACTAACAATAAAAGGGAGATCCGCAACATTCCTTCCCCGCCTTGATGAACGACTCGATCCATTAACCGGCCAATGAGCAGCGGCGCGGCCGCTCCGCAAACGACGGCTATAACAGTTAACAGGGTTACAAGCAGGAATGCTGCTTTAGAGCGGTATAATTGTTTTACAAAAAAGCGGAGCCATTCCGGTATTCTAGACAAGCGGTTAACCACCCTCAATAAATAGTGAAAGCGGACTTATCGTAGCAGCGGCGACTAAAACGGGTCAAACGGTAAAAACAAGTGTTCGCCTTTTTGTGTTTTCCGAAGCAGCGCGGGGGGAGAGCATTTTCTGAAAATGAATGCTTATGTTTTCTCGTATTTGCTCTTGTTTTCTCAGTTTTTTAATTTTTTACAATCAAAATCGTAATAGAAAAAAAGGTGGACACCCTTGCACTTTGTGCCTTAAAATGGAAACGCACTTGTGATTACATAAACATCCAATCATGGGAGGATGGTTCGAAAATGCAGCATATATTATCGATTCATGAAGGCTGGACGGATGCGAATCCGGAGGAAGCAGGGTTTGATTCGAAGATGCTTCGCAGGCTGGACGATCATTACGCCGAGCTGATCGGCAAAAAAACGATTCAAGCTGCGGGCTATATCCTATCGCGTAAGGGAAAGGTTTTTGCGCATCGGACGATGGGTAAGCTCCGCCCGGCGGAGGACAGCACGGACTTGAAGCCGGATTCCATTCGCAAAGTGTATTCCATCACGAAAGCGGTTACGGCTGTGGCTATCCATCAGCTAATCGATCGCGGGCAGCTTTTTTTAACCCAGCAGGTGAGCAGCATTTTACCCGAATTTGACACCGAAAAACACCGTTCCATCACCATTTTTCATTTGTTGACCCATACATCGGGCTTGCGGGGGGATCCGGGCTTTTATAATGAGCCGAACGGCCTTCCATGGTTTGAGTGGGCTGTTAGGGAGCTGAACAAAAAAGGTAATGACATCAGCTGGGTAAAGGCGATCTTGTCGGGACCGCTGCAAAATATGCCGGGCAAAGAATGGATCTATTCTACAAGCGCGTATGCACTGCTCGGAAAAATCATTTCAAAGGTTTCAGGCAAGCCGTATGAACAATATATAAACGATGAGATATTATCGCCGCTTGGCATGACAAGATCATTTTTTACCGTACCCGAGCCGTTCCATGATAATGTCTGCTGTACGAATTCGTGGGAGGAAGAGCAGGTTTATAAACCACGCGAGGAACAGGCCGATGCCCCTCCAAAAGCCGGAAACGGCATGTATTCGACTTTGGACGATTTGTGGAAATTCGGTCAAATGATGCTTGGCGGCGGAGAATGGAGCGGCAGCAGAGTGCTTTCAAGGCGTGCTGTAGAGCTGCAAACATCGAACCACTTAAGCGGCGTCTTGCATAATGGTTGGGGAAATAAGCTGACCGATTATAAATTCGGACTAGGATGGTCGCTTGAGCATTATGATCTATGCAGCAAAGGGACTTTCTCGCATGAAGGCTTCGGTTACAGCGGCTTATACGTCGATCCGGCAGAGGAACTCGTATTTACGTTCTTTGTTCCCAGCGATAAAGGGTTCTCGAATGAAGCCGTTCTTATCCCGCGCGCGATTGTTTGGTCGGGCTTGCTCTAAAAGCGGGGAAAGCGATTCATTTGACGTACTGAAAAAGAAGAAGATTGTGAGGGATAGACATGTCCATAACAAGAGCAATCAATCGTATTGGGCTGCAGGAGGCCGGGTTTGACCAAGTGACCCAAAGTCGATTGGAGCGTCATTTCGAACAGCTGATTCAAGATAAAAAGATCCAGTGCGCTTCCTATCTTCTGTCTATGGGTGGATCGGTATTCGCGGACGGAGCATTCGGGCAGCTGCGGTATGACGAGCCAACCGCTTTGCTGCGCAAGGATTCCATTCGCCGTGTTGCTTCCGTTACGAAGCTGTTTACGGCTGCAGCGATCTTTCAGCTGGTTGAGCGCGGGAAACTATTTCTTCGCCAGCCGGTGGCGGAGTGGATTGAGGAGTTTAAAAATCCGATGTATGAGCGTATAACCATTTATCATTTGTTGACGCATACGTCGGGCTTGCAGGCGGATCCATATTATTTTCAAGAGCCGTATCCGATGGGCTGGTGGGATATTTTATTCGCTTTCGAGCCGGAGACGGAAGGGCCATTCGCTGTGTCTGACGCAGGCGAACTAGAGAAGCAGCGCCGGTCGGCATGGATTCGTGCGGTATTGTCAGGCAAGCCGCTGGCAGCACCGGGCGAACAGTGGATGTATTCCTCGGCCGGTTATGCGATTTTAGGAGAAATCATTACCCGTGCGAGTGGAATTCGCTATGAGCAGTACGTTATGGATGAGATTGTAAGTCCGCTTGGGATGAACCGCACATTCTTCGACGTACCGGATGAGCTGCATTCGGAACTGTGCATCATTAACGACTTTGAAGCATCGCGGCTCAAAAATAATGATCGGACGTATCCGCCTCCCCGGGCAGGCGGAGGACTTTACTCGACGCTGGACGATTTATTCCGCTTTGGCCAAATGCTGCTGAATGGAGGCGCGCTGGATGGTGTCAGGGTATTATCCCGAAAATCAGTCGAAAAAATGACGGAAAATGCACTGGATCGCGGTATAAGGGCCTTTTGTTGGGGCGGCAATATCAAATCGATGACGTATGGAATCGGCGCTTCGTTAACGGGTCCCGGCGAATGGATTCCAGAAGGATCGTTTGGCCATGAGGGGGCAGGGCGCTGCAAGCTGTTGATTGATCCGAAGCAGCAGGCTGTTATTGTTTTCTTCGTGCCCTCCAATACGGATTGGTGCCCAGAGTCGATAAACGGTACGCAAAACATTATTGGCGCAGGATGGCTTTGAGAAGGCTCACGGCTGTCATTCAAGCGATCGGATTCGCAACCTATAAGGAGTGGGCTGCTTTCCGGTCGCATATGGCGGCTTCTTTACTTGTCGGGCCGGTTCTGTTCCTGGTTCAGGTATTCATTTGGCAGGCGATGTATGATGGCAAGGAAACGTTAAATGGATTAACATATTCGCAAATGCTGGCTTACTTCGGCGTCGTTACGCTCATCCATTATATCTCCTTCGACTTTGCCGATTGGAATTTGCAAATGCTGGTGCGCAGCGGGAAATTCGTTACATTTGCGCTGCGGCCTTTGCCGCACTGGCTGTTTGCGCTCGCCCAAAAGCTCGGGCACCGCTCTCTTGCATTATGGATCGAGGTGCTGCCGGTTATGGTGCTGTTCATCTTTGTATTCGGCGTTAATATGAAGCCGGCTGCTCCCGGTTGGGCGATTCTCTCCATCATGCTCAGCTTTCTGATGAACTTTTTTATCAATTACTGCGTCGGCCTTACGGCGTTTTGGCTGGTGCGGGCGGAGGGCGTACGAAGAGTGTTTTTGCTATTGAAGGACGTAAGCGCCGGCGTGTTCATACCGCTCTCTTTCTTTCCTGACGCGCTGCAAAAAATATTGTTTTTTCTGCCATTTCAGTTTATTACTTATTTGCCGACGCGGGTCTATATTGGTGATTACGAGCTGGCCGGCATTCATTTATCGCTGGGAGAGGCAGTCGGGCTGCAAGCGGCAGCCGTCGCTGTTGCCGGTGCGGTAACGATTGCTTTGTACGGGGCCGCGCTTAGAAGGTTTACGGGGGTTGGCGTATGAAGGGAATCGTATATTGCTTCGCTGCCGTTATGCGTACGAAGCTGGCCGAACAAATGGCGTACCGCAGCCATTTTGCATTAAGCGTACTGCTGCTTATTATCGGTGATTTGGTCGTTCCGTTCGTGACGCTGCTCGTATATCAATCGGGTGCTTCCTTTCCCGGCTGGTCGCTGTATGAAGCGCTGCTCGTTCAAGCTGTTTTCACCCTGGCCAAGGGAGTGGCGTTTCCGTTCTTCTTCGGCATGGTCGGAACGACACTTTCTCAGGTGCGGGAGGGAACCTTCGATTTGCTCCTGCTGCGTCCGCGTCCCGTTATGCTAATGGCTATGCTCACCGGCTTTGATCCTGATGACTTCGGCAGATTAGTGAGCGGCTCCGTACTGTTCGGCTATGCGCTGAACGGCTTATCCGAACCTTCCGGGCAATCATGGCTGCAATTCACGCTGCTGTTCGTCGCATCCATCGCCATTTTGTGCGCTGTATCGCTGTTTTTATCAGGCATGCTTTTCCGCTGGGTCGGCAGCAGCCGCGTATTCGATATATTCGATGCAGTAACGAGCTTTGGCATGTACCCTGGAACGATCTTCTCCAAGTCGCTGCAAAATGTACTCACCTATGTGCTGCCGATCGGGTTGATCGCGTTTGTTCCGGCCTCGGCTCTGCTGGGCCGAAACGGCTGGGAAACGCTTTGGGCGCTAGCTCCCGCTGCGGTATTCCTCGTGCTCGGAGCGTTGTACTGGAACCGGATGCTGAGAGGTTATACAAGTGCAGGCGGCTAACCGCTTGAATAGGGAACGGTGGAGGAGCGACAAATAAGCTATGATAGAAGTTCGGAATTTAACAAAAACGTATATGACCCATGAACGCGGACATACGCTGCGCGAAGTGGCTAAAAATCTCATTCGTCGACCGATGAAGGAGGTCCGGGCGGTTAACGATTTATCTTTTACCGTTGAGCAGGGAGAGATGCTCGCGTTCCTCGGGCCTAACGGAGCCGGAAAATCGACGACGCTCAAGATGCTGACCGGTGTTCTGCATCCTACTTCCGGAGAAGTTAGAGCTCTCGGGCTTATTCCATGGAAGCAAAGGCGGGAATATGTGGGTCGAATCGGAGCTGTGTTTGGCCAAAAATCGCAGCTGCTCTGGGACATTCCCCCTGTGGACGCCTTTTATATGAACAAAGCGATTTACGGCGTGCCAGACCGCGACTATCGGGCGACGTTGGATGAGCTTGTCACGCTGCTTGATGTGGGCGATGTCATTCGCAAGCCGACGCGCCAGCTGTCCTTGGGGGAGCGAATGAAGTGTGAGTTCATTATGGCGATGCTGCATCGTCCTGAGCTCGTTTTTCTCGACGAACCGACAATCGGTCTCGATATGATTGCGAAGGAAAACATTCGCGGCTTTATCCGCAGCATGAACCGTCAGGGCGTTACGTTTATTTTGACGACGCATGATTTGGGTGATGTTGAAATGCTGGCGGAGCGGGTTATGGTCATTAACCACGGGGAAATTGTTGTCGATGATTCGCTCGGCGGTTTAAGAAGCCGTCTTGGCGATAAAAAATCGGTACGGTTAACGACTGAATCAGCAGTACCGGATATCCGGCAGCAAGGATTATCCATCATCGAGTGTATCGGCCCACTTGAAATTGAGATTGAAATCGATAGCTCTGTATTGCCTCTGAAGCGTTTTATAAGGGAGTTTAATGAGGCATACGGAATTATTGACATGGCTATCGAGCCGCTGCCGATCGAGGCCATCATGAAGGAGCTCTACTCGGAAGGCGCAAAGTCCGAAATAGCGGTATCTAGATCACCACACTAACCAAATTGCGCAATAGAGCGTCCCCTCGAACCGACCTCGAGCGCGCCGGAGCTGGGGAATAGCGCTAGAAATTAGCACTATTTCCACCAAACTAACCAAAATTCCACAAATAGCGCTAGAAATTAGCTCTATTATGCGTCACGTCCCCTCGAACCGGCCTCGAGCGCGCCGGAGCAGGGGGATAGCGCTAGAAATTAGCTCTATTTCCACCAAACTAACCATAATTGCACAAATAGAGC
>JBNJJW010000047.1:0-20533 GCA_051750645.1 Bacillota bacterium
GCGTACTTCCATCGTACCGAGGCGCTCGTTTTTTTGCAAAGCGGAAATTTAACGCTCTACAGGAATGCTATCGTACCCGTTAGCTTAACATCTCGTTCCATCAATCCAACCTTAATTGGTGAATTTATCTTCATGTTTACTATCTTTGGTTTCCCAGTTGATAACAATCGATATTCTATCCTTCTCTATTGCGTCTAATGTTATGTACCGATTATCCGCTTCCAACAAATCATATTCGATAATAAAAACATTAGTGTTTCGCTTTTTGATTTCATCAATAATTATCCCGTACTGTTCTTCATACTCTTCCTGGTATTCACCTTCATTAACTAATATCTCTTTATAAGTTGGATCATATATGTTCTTTACTTGTGTCCCTAATGCAGTCCCTTGTGCAAAGGAGATCCTTTCCACACCGCGAAGATCCTCCATATCCCCCTTAAACTGATAAATAATATTAAAGTAACTCTTTCCATCGCGTTCAACTACGTCGTTCAGGATAGTGGCTTCCCATTGTTCACCTTCGGACTGAAAGATTATATTGTTAAGATTATCGCTGTTTGACTCTCCATTGGAACATGCACTCAATAAAATGAGCAAAAAAATAACAATCACATATATTTTTCTCATGTATTCCCTCCCGTCTCGATGCATTTTTCTCTTTATACGCTATGTATTTAGGAAATGTTCCGATTCCAATTTCTTTAAATCAACTGTGCTAAACTGTACCAAAAACTTTGCAATTTCATTTACTTCAACATAATGAGCATACTTTGGTTTACCAATGACTTCAAATAAATCATCTTCCCCACTATAATTTTCGGGATCACCAATTTCACCTTCTTTTTATGGTTAATTATTCATCGAAGCAATCCACAAGATTATGTGTTTTACTGCACGAAAAGTAATCCCACCAATTTAAAAATTTTCATCTACAGACGAATTAACCAAACCTTTAGTTGCGTATTACTGCCCGTTAGCCATCCATGCATCTCTTATTGCACCAAAGAGCATGAAAGTTAATCCGTTCTTTCATGGTAGTTGCGAATTTCCAGTCTCTTTGCAACTTTTAACTACCAATCGCGTCTACAATATGTACCAAAATTGGAAGGGGACTGAAAAATGAAATTTGTAATCAAAGTAATTCCGTTTTTTCTTTTGCTTTTACTCGCGTTTCAAAGTACAGCATTAGGAGAAAGAAAACTATCCCCCCGTGATATCGCTGTAAACATTAATGGATCATTTATCCATACAGACAGTAACCCCTATGTGGAAAAAAGAAGAATTTTGGTACCCCTACGCACTCTATCTTCTCTGGGTTTGACCTATACTTGGGATTCTAAAAGCCATACCGCTGTAATTACTAATGAGGCGAAAGATGAAGTGAAAGTGACAGCCGACCAATCGACAGCTTATAAAAATGGAAAAGCCATTAAGCTTGATGTACCAGCAATCAATAAAAACGGACGTATAATGGTTCCAATTCGTTTCGTCTCAGAAGCTTTTGACTATTTCGTAACATATGAAAAAACTCGAGTGATTTTATTTATAAACAGTAAGGATTATAATCCGGATAAGAGTTTGATTGGCTCTGATGATTTGCAAAAAGCTCGGCTGGCTGCTATCTCTTTACCAATTACTTTCTCCTTTACACCTACTGTTGGAGCTGAAAGGAATGCAGTTACCACTTTTTACCGTTATAGTTTCCCACGTGGGGATGCTTCTCGTTATGTGTATAATAATGGACTCGCCATGACTGTCGTTGAAATTCAAGATGGAATAGCAAGGGCCGTTTGGCAATTTGAAATTGGAATGAAAACACAATTTACTAATCAAGCTGGCCAACAACCTAGCTACAGCTTTAATGAACTGCTTGATGTTCAATTTGAACATAGTATGTCGGGTACTAATACGGCAACTTTCTTCACTAAGGGATTTGGTGGTGGAGCAGACCATCCTCAAGAACAGTTCACCTATATAACTAAATTCTATGGAGATATTATACAAACGATCCCTAATCAAGGAAAAAATATAAAACTCACTAATTAATATGTCTCAAGATATTACTAGTCAGACGAGTGGCTTATAATTTTGAAGTTACAAATTCATTTTATTCTTGTAAAAATCATTTATAAAAGGTTGGTGTTTCTTATGAGAAAAAAGATCATTGTTGCTGCTATCTCTGCATTTGCCCTGGTCGGAACAACGTCCGTGTTTGCCGGAGAAATTAAGCAATATGTCCTCACGAAGATGTCCACGTCCATTGTTATCGATGGACAAAAATATGTGACTACTTCGCCCATTCTTAATCATAAAGGTACGACCTATATCCCTTTACGGGAGGCAGGTAAACTTCTTGGTAAAGTGGTAGTCTGGAACGCCAAGCAAAAGCAAATTGAAATTAGTGAAGATTACTTTTTTATTGACGGCAGCGCTGAATTCAGCAGCCCGAAAAAAGAATTCGTAAATCTGATTAATGAGCATGTTAAAGCCATTAATCAAAAAGACAAGACAGCATACCAGTTGTTGTACACAGCAGAAGGGTTTGAAAACTTCCCTTCGATGCCGGCCAATAAAATCGTGATTACGAATCATTTCATTTTTGAAAATACGACAACAGATAAAACAGACGTGAAAGTGGATCAATATTTTAAAGAAGGTTCTGAGGTGAAATACACACAGGCCCAATACCTACTTGTAAAAGAGAACAATCAGTGGAAAATCGCGGGTTTCAGTCAGTAAAGCAACTAACAATGAATGCTCGTCATAGTCCCTATTATTCAGAGCTAATCGCTTCATAAATACGTTTGCCAATATTTAAAGACTTTTCTTCTGTTTCTTGAAATTCAATGCCAAGATATGACTTAAAAATCTGATGAATATACATCCCTATATCTTGCGGGGTTATTGGTTTCTTAGTAATCGCAGATCACTTGTATTTCTGAATGGTATTAATCTTCTGGACAATGAATTGCTAACAGCTCAGCAGGATCCCACGAGTTAATGATTGTCTTAACTTGAATAAATAGATGGTCTTTCATTCCTTGTCCTCCCAAGATTTAGTACGTTTGAAGTACGATACTTATGTTTTTGAGTCATCCTGCCCGTCAGCATAGAAGGCTACCGATCATTATACTTTCGGCAGCTAGCGCTCACAAGTGCCTAATCTGAAAAGTATTTTTTCAAAAGATACCTTTCAAAAGTAAAGGCAAATATTACGAATGACGTAAGTGGAATAAAGAAATAGGTCACAAAAGATTGATGTTCATGCAGAGTAGGCTGTGTGATGGCAAGATACAGAATAGTGAATAGCAAACTTACCAATGTATAAAAAATTAGTTTATGCGTCTTCGGAAAAAACTTTTTCTTTGCCCAAATCACAATGGTATTAATTATAAGCAATCCGACAAATAGAAAAAATGAATACATCATTAAAAAAGAGAAAAATTCGGAAACGGTTAATGTCATAGGCTCTAGAAAAGGATCGATTATACTATACATGATAGTCTCTGACATAATTAGATACAGCGTCAAAAAAATGTGTAGTAGTAGATAAGGAAGAAAACCCGTTCCCTGTTCTTTAGAATTACTCAAGTAATTTACTCCTTTCAGCTCGAAGTATATGTAACGTCAATGATTCTTGATGTTATTTTCTGATATTTCTTACTATCGAATTAACGGCACCAAACCAAATAATGTTGCAATACTATGTACCCAATTCGTATGTTGCGCCGATCTTATCAATGTAGGAAATTCAAGGTTGAAAATGACAACTAATCTCCCCTTTCCCTGCGAAACCAACTTCAACAAAATAAAAAGGGTATATGAGAAAAATTAAAAACCATCACAAAAAATCATTTTGTTCAACTATCCGCTAACGAAGGGCTACCACGCGGCAGCCCTTTCGGTGTTCAACTCCCGTTAGTTCAGCTATGTCTTTAATCCGTTGTTACAAAATCGTGTGCTTCAATGGCTCTTCGAACTTTAAAAGGTTTCATATAGTCACTAAACTCAGGCAGATAAACTTTTCCCCCTGGGCACAGAACATAACCTTTTCCACCAACACCAAACGTGAATGTGAAATGCTCATTGGATTTCGTCGTTAAACTTACTGATAACGGTCCTCCTTTGGGCAGAGGTCCATTATAAGGTTGTATATCTTCCTTTCTTGCTTTTCGCAATATTGTAATGAGCGAATCAATCTCATCTCTTGTGAGCATCCAATGAAATCTAGGTCCCCATTTTACATAGGCTGATTGAACGTCGTCTGCGGTTAATCTAAACACTCGCATTTCTGAACTGCTTGAGGTAGCAATAGCTTGGTCGTAAAAGGTCTGGTAAGCTTTCTCATAATCAATTGTTTCAAATTTTACATTGTTGCTTCCAAACCCCATACCATCATAAAGTTGAACCTTCCCTTTTTTAATTACACAAATACTATTGGCATACGTAAGTGATAACCCACTTTTTTCATAAATCCTTAACAATAGCATAACCCTTGTGCCTTTTTTGGGGAAATTAAAGTTAACACCGTCTAGAATCCAGATGTCTGTTCGAAAATCACGCTTTAACACAATTTCCTTTTGAGCCATTTCGCCTTTTAGAACGGACTCGATTGAAATCGTTACTTCCTTGTTTGTGGCTGTATATTGAGCATTTCGTTTTTTTGTAGTAATGTCCCTTTCAATTTCTCCCACTATAATGTAATCCGATATCTTAATCATATCTTGGGGCGAGATTACGGACATTTTCGCTCTTAGGGGTGGTAAATAGGGATTTATCAATGTTAAACAAACCAACACCATAAGACATAATCCAGTTTTCCTCATACTGCCCCTCCTGCCGAAAATGGGTGTGTTATCCAATAACATCCCCGCTAAAGCTACATATATTCAACACTTCTGCCAGTTAGCGCAACAAAGGCCTTCAATCCATGTCCGTCGGCAGTCTTTGTGTTGGTCGTTCCTACTAATTTTATTCTTGTTTATCAAGCCAATCATAAAGTTCTGGTGATTTTTTGCGAATCAGATTCGAACCATTCCTTATCACGATTTCTCCTTTTATACGGGCAGATTGTGAAAAGCCTCTACCATCGGCCAATGTTCCATGAATCCATTTATACGCTTGTGAAACAGTAATCAATCTTCCGTCGTTCATTCGTACTTTTAAAAGTATTGTGTACTTTCCAAACTCCGCTGGGCCATCGACAGGTTTTGAAGCGTTGATCCACCCGATCACTTTTGTAATTGTGGTTTTTCCTGATTCATCGGTATTTTTATACATTTGCCCTTGTTCTCCAGGCATGTTTCTAACAACCTGCATGGATGTAACATCTTCACCCTTTAACAATGGCGTTATTGGTGAGCTATTAGCGGTCAAGATCATGATGGACAAGAGAATCATTTTCATTTCTAAACCCCAATTCATTTTTTGGTTATTTTACCCAGAATTCGGAGGATATTTCTCTGAGCACTACAGAATCATAGGGAACGTTTCTGATAAGTTTGCGTGAGTCTGCCAGTTAGCGTAACGAAGGGCTCCTACATGTTAGCCCTTTCGATGATAAACTTTCGTCTCCCGTTAGGAATGCCTTTATGGTTCTTTTGTAGTTATATTGATAGTCTCATTTGATTGTGACGAACTATCGCTTCCTAACGCCTGCACATGAATGTGGTCATGAAGTCTCTGATTACCGAACTTCCATGTTAAAGACCATCCATCATTTCCATCTTTGTCATAACCAATGAGTTCTCTTTCACTCCAGGTCTCCGTCCCTGTCGGGATTAACCAAAATAGAACGGTTTCTGTATTTTTGGCTTCGGCATGGATTGTCATTTTTTTAACACCTTTTGGAACAACCCACCACCCTGATTCTTTGTGTAAATCCGTATACACACGTAAAAGCTGTGCGCGTGTATTCTCATTGTTTTGAGTTTGTCCAATAAGAAAGCTTAGTGATAGTATGACATGACTTAGTTTCACTTAAAATTCACCTCACTGGTTAATCTACCCAGTAATATGCAATTTAATTAAGTAAACCTGTCAAGTTGAATAGGCTACCGATAAATTCGGCAGCCTGTTGTCATTGCGCTATCGTACCCGTTAGCTTAACTACGCATGAGCCAATTTAGGTACACAAAACGGAGGTAATTCACTTAAATCAGAAAGTGACTTAATAAACAAAACATCTTCCTTTTGATCAAAAGGCTCCATATAAGCTTTATCAATCAGTTGATCAGGTGTGAAGTGAAATCGGATTTTTCGCGTTTGCTTAGTTGAAATACGGGATATCAAATCTCCGATATCAATCTGTTTTTCACTGACAACATCATAGAGATGCAGCAATTCACCTTCATTCTCAAAAACGATTATTGCATCATCAGTTTTTGAATAAAATAAGCATTCTGGGAAGACGTTAATAGCGTAAAAATTAAATAGACCTTGATTGTTTATTACACCGAACCGTTGGGAAACTGGTCTGCGGGATTGGATCATATGTTTTATCAAGTTCCAATCTTCTTCCCTTGAAGAAATTAACCTGTCTAATGATACTTCTTTTGTCAAGGATACGTTTACATCTATAAAAAATTGAAATTCAGGTAAGGTTTCAAAGCCAAATTTAGGATAAAAATCGAGTACAGTGCTGTTTGCAAATAAAAAGAGTAGATCACATGTGTTTTCGTAGGTCTCCAATACATACTTCATCAATTGTTTGGAAAGTCCTTTACCCCTATGTTCAGGATGAGTCATAACAGTGCCGATCTGTATTGCTTTTCTGGTTACACCATTGATGACCAAGTCCATCTTGCTTACAGAAATATTGGAAATTATTTCATTATCACTAACGATTGAGTGACAAATATAACGATCATCCCAGCACCCCTTTTGAAACCATGCTTCAAAGTCAATACCAAATACAAGTCTAGAAAGCCGATTGAAACTCGCTCGATACTCACCTTGATTTTTAAAATCATAACTATGTATCACTTAAATACGTCCTCTCTTATAACTAATCATGGACAAAACAAGGATCAAAGTAAGTAATTCTCAAACAGTTGCTTTATAGAAGAGCGATGTTTGTTCAGCCAGTCATTCCTTCTTAGAAATTGATTTAGGATGTAATTGAAGTTCTGCTCGATATTTCTTCCTGAATAATGCTGGCCGATGTATATATGAAGTACAGCAATATGGTAAATTTGGGTCAATAGTTGCAGCTGATTCATTTCTCGATAAGTACATTTTCTAAATTGAGAGTAGCCTTTAATAAATGCCTCCGTCAGATCCCATGAACCGTTTGTCAACTCAATGACGTGATTAAGGGAAATTGTAAATTCCATAAAGCTAATATCAAGTGACGTAAAATCAAAATCCAAAACACCATGGATTCTGTTGTCTTTTGAGAGTAAGTTGTAGATTAACAAATCATGATGAACAAGTTGCCTGGGCAATTCCAATAATTCAAGTTTATTTTGCTCCAAAAAAGAGACCGTCTCTTTATAAAAATTAAGGGCTGTTTGAGGAATTTCAAAGGGTGGGTCCTTGATAAAAGATGCAACAGCATGATAATCGGCTAATGGATGCAGATTATAAATTTCCGTAAAGGGAATCCCTTCGAATTTAAGCTCTGCTTCGTATTGACTAAGTGCTGAAGTAATTTCACCGACAACACACCCAAATTCTGTGGCTTGCTGAATATTGGAGATCTCCGGAACGGTCCCTTCAACAAACGAAACGATCGCACCTAGTGTTCCATCTGACAGATGTACGTATTGTTCACCGGCATTCGTATTTAAAAACACTGGCACGACAAATGAAAGATTCTGTTTACTTAAATACGATGTAATTTGGTCTTCAAATTTAATACTCTCTACATTTTTAGTATGACGATTGTATATCCGAATGACATATTTATGATCATTCATTGTTAAAATTTTCGTGAGGTTAGTCAGACCGAATGGTACCGGCTCGATTTCGTATACAGAATCCTCAAAGTAATTACGAACGATCTCATTGATTTTTTCTTGCATCATAATCCTCCTATCCGATATCCATTCTTTTCAACCCAATTTACTCTTAACAGAGTATCACAATAAAAAGATTCAGGGAATGCTTACCATACTAACGTACCCGTTAGCTTAATGTTTGCTCCGAAGCGTGAATCTCTGCGATTCACAAATCTGAGGGCTGACACCGCTTATCCCTCGACCATGTTTTCGACAATGCGTTTGAACTGTTTTTCAGTCAATTTCCCTGTGCCGCTAGTACTCATGCTAAAGTGTGTATCCTGCCTTTCGTCATACCACACTGCATAAAAATAGTCATGCTGCACTTCCTTGTTATCGAAAATATATTCCTGGCTTCTGCTCCAGTAAATGACCTCAATGCCATCAATATTTATTTTCTCATAATGATCATCCGCTGCGAGTGTGCTTTCCGCCATAATCATGCCTTTTGCTGCATGGATTCGGAACTGTATGTTACCTTTCTCAGAATAGCCCTTATAATAAAGTTCCGACATTTTCGCTTCCGTCCACGGTACTTGTTCTACGAATAAATCCTGCTCAGGCTCGGCTTCTGCTCTCTTTTGAAATAACTCCTGCAACCGAGAATACTCTTCTGACTTTTGATCGTAATACTTCATCGGAATGTTCGGCATAACGCTCCCTTGAGTGAATTTAAATCCAACCGGCAAGTTCGTTGGCTCCTTGATTACAGGTGCTGATGTGCGAACCATGAGCTCCTTAAACTCGTTATACGTGGAGTAAATAAACGTATGGTGTACATACTGTATGGCCGGATTTTGACGATCGCCTTTGACGTAATATGCCAGAACTTGCCCTGGTTGAATGATTTCCAATACCCGATCTCTATATGTAGGTTTCCGCCCCGAGTTCCCCGTCGGGACCAGTTGGATTGCCGGTGCTTCGGTCTCTTTTACATGGAATTGAATTTTCAACTCTCCCGCACGATTGCGAATTTCAATGTATTCACTCACCGCATATACCGAGGCAGAGGCGATCAGTATGCTGAATAATGACATTACAAAGACCAAAAATCGTGGAACAGGTTTGAAGCTTCGCAATCTTCCGCCTGCATTCACGGCAGTTATACGGGTCATCACTCGTTCTGTAATATCGACTTCGCCCAACCGATAATCTGGTAACGCGTATTGCTTTATATCTTCAAATCCAACGTTTTCTTCTTCTCTTCCCATTTCTCATCCTCCCGCCAATCTTGCAAGATACGTCTTACTTTTCCCTTCATCCTGCTTAGTCTTTTCTTGAGTGCTTCCGGTTTACAGCCCATGATTTCAATCAATTCCGAATATGTTCGTTCCTCAAAAATATACATGATGAGCAACGATCGATCTTTCGGGGACAGCAATGTGAGTGCAGTCGCTAATTGTGGACTGAAAAGTCTCTTATCCATCTCTTGCTCCGGACTCTCCACCACGACTTCAGGCTTAAATAATCGGTGCAACAGACGAAGCTGATATTTCCGTTTGCGCAACAGGTTTAGACAATGTCGATATGCAATTTTAAATAACCATGATGAGAAGCTTGCTGTATGTTGATGTTGATATTGCCCGATGGATTCGAACGCTTTGATGAAAATATCTTGAGCAGCATCCTCAGCGTCCTGCCGGTTTCCCAATAAACGCAAGCAGTAGCGATAGATCGATTGCTGATAAGTCTGAACGACAGCTGCATACTCGCTTGAACAGCCATTCTGCACATTAAAAATCATTTGTTCTATGGTGTGGTCTCTCGCTGGGATCCCCTCCCTTCATGAATTCAGACTATTACTTATATAACACACGAACATGGTTAAAAGGGACATAAACCGATATTCTACCCGTTAATCCAGAAAAGGCTGCCGGCAGCCTTTTCTGAATGTTTATTGAATGCTATCGTACCCGTTAGCTTAAGTATAATTTCACAGGTGGCTACACTATCCTGCCCATTTACACCATAAAAAAGGAGTTGCCGCAGCAACCCCCATTCTTTAACTCAAGCACCTGTTAGCGAAACATGTCCCCTGATGCTGAGAAATATCATCTTAAGTTTATCGCCACTCAACAATCTCATCGATATGTTGTCTTGTTTTTGGACGTTTGGGATCCTCTTGACGATATCCGAAAGCGACCATACAGGCTACACCGAAATCGTCGCCGTTAATGATACCCTCATTTTGTAAAATAGCGGTCACCTGCTTTTTATCAAAACCTTCGATCGGACAGGAATCAATACCGATTTGAGCCGCGGCTGTCATCATGTTTCCCAATGCTATATATGTTTGTTTGCTTGCCCATTCAAAAATGAGACGGTCATTATCTTCGAGTTCGGTTTCAACAAAGGATTTGTAGAAACCGGAAAGACCTTGCACAACTTCATCAGGCATATGATGAATGTCTTTCATCATTTTGATTACGTGAACCGAATCATGCCTTAAGCCTTCTTTTCTTCTAGCCAATATAACTACAAAATGACTGGCAGTGGGCAGTTGTCCCTGGGCACCGCCAGATACAAGTTTTAATTTTTCGCGAAGCGATGCATCCTGGATCACGACAAACTTCCACGGCTCGAAGCCAAATGAACTTGGAGACAATCTTCCTGTCTCCAAAATAAAGTGAAAATCTTCATCCGTAATCTTTTTGTTGGTATCAAATGCCTTGCAAGCATGTCTGAACTGGTAAGCTTTTAAAATTTCTTGTTTTTTACTCTCCGTTCCTATCATGTGAAATCAACCTACCTTTCTATTTTTTTTCTAAACAGATTTTTCGGACAATCACCGATTTATCTCTTTGATAACCAATCCGCTGTAATCATAACCAATTTTTGGATTAATGTCCATTAAAGTCTCTTCTGATTGACTAGCTTCTTTTACTAAACTGCCAGTTAGCTTAATAGAAAGAGCAGGCCATCACTGCACCTGCTCATCCATGTGAACTATCGTACCCGTTAGCTTAATGACTTGTATGAAATTCTTTAGGGTCGATTTTCAACATATCAGCACCAAACTTTTGCGTCAGCTCAGCAATGTGTTCATCGGTTAGTTTGCCTCTGATGTCGATTACTTCTTCTCTGGAATTATATCCGACACTATATGCAGATTGTGTTTCATATTTACTAAGTATTTTAGCACGAAGGTATTCATCAACTTCCTTCGCCATATCACGAAGTACTTTTGGATTATGTTTGGCTTTCTTAAATACAACTTTATCGCCAAGTTTTTCTTCTAGCTCCTTGCGAATTGCCATCATTTCTGTCGTGTCCTCTTTATCAACCAAAAAAACAACTTTCAGGTTGTTTACATCATCATTATCGAAATAGGAAGTTGCTTGCTCTAATGATGCTTCTCCATCAACATCAATTGTTGGCGTTCCTGTTTTATTAACTTTCATCGGGAATTGTTTTATCAATGCTTCCTCTAAAACAGGGATAACCTCTCTTTGGAAATCAACAATCTTGTCCCACTCAGCTTTCGCTACATTATCGGCATCTGCTTGATCAGTTACTGTCGAATCGACTTGATTTGTTTTCTTAGCTGCTGATAAATTAACTTCGTGTTCATTAGGTTTTACCCCGCAAGCGGTTAACATCAATAGACACATGGCGGATACACACAACGTTTTTTTGAAAATTATTTTAACCACACCTATCTATTGGATTAACTTTCGTCGATAATAGAGACGCAGGAAATAGTTAAAATGTTCCTATGTATCTATACCCCAAATTATGGGGGGGGATAACTAAATTAACCTGCCCGTTAGCCATCCATGCCGCTCACGCGACACCATAGATTATGGAAGTAATTGCGTTCTTCCATGGGAGCTGAACAGGCTGCCGATTATCGGCGGTCTGTTGTCATTGTACTATCGTATCCGTTAGCGTAACAAACGGCTGTGTTGGCGTAGTATACAACATTTGATGATCCAATAACCACATCTTACTTAACATGATTTTGGAACCACTTCCCTGGGTCATTAATGATTTCTTTATTGTTTTTGATTACTTCGACTTTATGCATATACGGTTGTAGCAAAGTGAATATCTCTGGCTTCTTTATACTGTCAAACTCCTTATTCCAAACAAAATGTTTAAAGAGATCTTTTATCGTTTGATTATAATTACCTTGCTCCAATCCCAGTTTTTGCTTAGAGAACCGTATAAACAAACGTATATCTCTACTTAGTTTTGTTGGTTCAACATAGATTATCAGATCCGACTTTTCAAAGCTTTCAGAAACCCATTTATGATGTGCACCCTCTACAATCCAATAATTTTCATTTATTATGTCTTTAAGAAGTTGATCCCTGTCCTCGTCTGAATTCCTTACATCTCCATTGCGGGTCTTTCTCCAAACCACATTGTCTAGCTGATAATAGGGAATAGATAATTGTTCGGAGAGAAATCTAGCGAGATAAGTTTTTCCGCTACCTACTGATCCAATGATATGAATACGCTTTGGTATAATCTGTATCATCCCTTTCTTACTTATAAGAAAGATATACTAAAATATACTCTTGGCACCATTGATCTGCTCTATAAGTAATTGATACAAAGAGAAGTTGTTATCACGCTAGCCTGCCCCGCGGCAACCCCTTCGGAGTTGAACTATCGTACCCGTTAGTTCAATCATTTTGGGCTATTCGGGATTGGCATTATTATTTCTTCATGTTGATTGAAAATCACCCTATATCCTTTAATTAAAGGAATCATTTCTTTGATTTCTACTTCCGTTAAATCACTGGTATTTACATGAAATTGCCCGCTAAATTCAACTTTTTCCTCAGATTCCAGTTTCTTTACCTCTTCGATAGGTATTATTTTATCAAGCAATATACTTTTAGCTTTTTCAGTTAAAATAGGTTCAATTGTATAGATTTTAAAAGATCGTTTGGTTGGATTATCAAAGGTTACTGAGTAATTAACCAACCCATCCTTAACTGGGAATTGACCGACTCCCTCACCATAGCCTCCGATATAGAACAGTGTTCGTCCCTCTTCCGATTGGCCTGTAGAAACCTTAATAAGTATCATGACAATGCCAAAAATTATAAGCAAGAATCCTAAGTACTTTTGCTTTTTTAGCACTGTTTTTTTGTGTTGTAACATTAGGATATCTCCTTTGGGTTTAATATCTACATAATACCACATATTGGAACTAACCTGCCCGTTACTTCAATAAAACAAAAGAGGAACTGCTGCATAGCAAGCTCCTCCACTATCGTACCCGTTAGTTCAATCATTTTGGGCTATTCGGGATTGGCATTATTATTTCTTCATGTTGATTGAAAATCACCCTATATCCTTTAATTAAAGGAATCATTTCTTTGATTTCTACTTCCGTTAAATCACTGGTATTTACATGAAATTGCCCGCTAAATTCAACTTTTTCCTCAGATTCCAGTTTCTTTACCTCTTCGATAGGTATTATTTTATCAAGCAATATACTTTTAGCTTTTTCAGTTAAAATAGGTTCAATTGTATAGATTTTAAAAGATCGTTTGGTTGGATTATCAAAGGTTACTGAGTAATTAACCACCCCATCCTTAACTGGGAATTGACCGACTCCCTCACCATAGCCTCCGATATAGAACAGTGTTGGTCCCTCTTCCGATTGGCCTATAGAAACCTTAATAAGTATCATGACAATGCCAAAAATTATAAGCAAGAATCCTAAGTACTTTTGCTTTTTTAGCACTGTTTTTTTGTGTTGTAACATTAGGATATCTCCTTTGGGTTTAATATCTACATAATACCACATATTGGAACTAACCTGCCCGTTACTTCAATAAAACAAAAGAGGAACTGCTGCATAGCAAGCTCTCCACTATCGTACCCGTTTAGCGTAACAGCCATTGTGTTAGAGGCTTATTGTCCCAGATTTGAGCTTCAATGTACCTCTCAGGTCCTTTATCGCCCCAAGGGTTCCAATCTTGTGGTAAACCAAGCTCAGTAACTAATTCGTTTAGCTCTTCCATTGTATAAATTTGACCACGATATTTCTTTTCATCCTGAACTCTCATGGTTGGAAATAAATCTCCATACGTAAAGCTGAGTGTAGATGGATCGAACCTTTCAATTGGAATGGAAAGCTCGCATCCTTTTTCGAACCACTTCAAAAGCCATGGGCATCTTCCTAGAGTCATGTAATGAGGAGTCTTACGTAATGGTTTTCCGCCTTTTGTAATGAACAGCTGCCTTGCTTTTTCCTCAAGATCTCGTCGGATAATAAGATAGTCCCTTGATCTTTTGCTTGCAAACCCCTTACTTTCAGATCGAAGTTTATCGAGTACCATTTCTGCTTTTTCTAAATTTAAGTCCGAAAGATTTTTGAAGGGACCGGTCGATTCATCGTAGTAATGATAAAGAAGCTCCATAAGTACCTCTCCTATGAATTTGCTGTTTTCAACTAATACCGTCTAACCATTACTTTCTCCTGCCCGTTATTGTAACGAAAAAGGGAGCCGGTTGCTCCCTTGGTGCGTTCAATGCTATCGTATCCGTTAGCGTAATTCGTGATGATCCAATTCACTTTCGAAAACCCTCTATATTATCAGGGCTTTCACTGTCCCATATAACCGCCCAACACTCTTTTACGCCTGCTCTTCTCAGTGCTTCATGTCTGTGGTTTCCATCTCTAACAGTCAACTTGCCATTATCATGTTCTACAATCAACGGAGGGTAGTCCCAGCCTTCTCGAATTAACTTAACAAACGAATCGACATGTGGCTCCCAGTGATGTGCATGATTAAAATATTCCATATGTTCTTCAGGTCCACAGCATCTATCTAATACTTCTATTGGCATTAATAAGGGACCAACCCAATGTCGTCTCTGATTTTTTAACCCATCTGATAAATCTAAATTATTACCAACTGTTTTTAAAAAGATATGTATCCATTCTTCAATGAATCCTATCTGAGCAAATTCATTTGCTTCTTTAAGGTTAAATTTCATCTGCTTTATTACATTCATGTATATACCTCCCTTTTTATTTGTCTATCTTATGATATAAGAGCTGCATTCCTCTTGGCTATGGATAATTTTTTTTAAAACGAAAAATACCGATTTTATTACAGTAATCTGCCAGTTAGCTTAATGCCATCGATAGTCTAAAACTTTATCACTCGCAGGCTAAACCATCGCTTATCAAGACCTAAATTGAAAAAAGGCAGATAAAATAAAGGGTACACATATTGTACATGTATAATATATGGGGTTTTTATGTTTTTTACTTTGTATTCGTCAAGTTAAGACTTCCCATGGATAAATCGGCGGCATTGTTCAACGGGTAGATTAGTTTAATACGCTATAGTATGGGATAGTTTTGATAAAGTTGTTTTCTACCGCTCTAAAAATGGTACAATTTGGTGTGGTATAAATCAATCTTTTAGGGGGTTCATATGCTTAGTTTTAGAAATTCGACAAGTGAAATCTCAAGCAGCGGAATGGATACAGCGATTTTATCGGTTGGGGCAACGGAACAATTTGGACCGTATTTGCCCATGCATTTAGATACTCTTATTGCAGAGTTATATGCAATCACATATGGAACAGAATTGAATGCATACGTGTTACCTACCATCCCCTTTAACACCTCTGAAGAGCATGCCAATTTCAAGGGTACAGTTACCGTAAGCCCCAATATCTTAACAGCAATGTTGGAGGATATTATTTGTAACTTAACTAGACAAGGATTTAGTAAATTCTTGGTCTGCACAGGACACGGTGGGTCTTACTGGGAAGGTGCATTTGTCAAACATATTAATTACAAATATCCAGAAATTATCGTGATCACTGCAAATCATAATAATCATCTTGCATGGGAAGAAGCAGTTAAAGCGGCTGGCTTAGAGGGCTTGAACGAGATGCACGGCGGTCTGTTGTCCGTTTGTACCGCAATGTGGCTTTGTCCAGAATTGGTTAAACCTCAGTCAATGGGTTCAGACATCCCCTCAGAAAACCGCATTTATGCAGATTATCTAGGATGGGATAAGTTAACAAAAGATGGCTGTTGGGGGAAATTCGATGAGGGGGTCTACTCACAAGAAGATCTAGCTGAGAAAGGTAAGACTTTTTGGAATGTGTTTATTCAAAAGAGAACTGAAGGCCTCAAACAAATCCTTGAAGATGGATACCGTCGAAAAACTCAAGCATGATTCAGCTAACGAGAGACGATAGCTGAATGGAACAAGACGGCAGCCGGCCATACGATCGGTTGCCATTTTTCATAGAAGTAACGTGTACATTACAACATTGAGGTTCGAGAAAATTCAAGCTCAACTGTGATGTCCAACCGATACTTTCTTAAATACATAAAATTTGTGCTATACCCTTGATAATGCTGCATGTTACCATATTACTGTTATCCTAAAATTCACCAATACCGGGGGCTTAATAAATGAGCATCAACTTATATGATTGGATTCAAGATGCCGATTTGGTGAGTCTTCAAAAGGCAATGACTTCAGGTGAATGTACTTCCGAAGCGCTCGTTCTTGCATATATCGAACGCATTCATAGGTATAATCCTTCAATCAATGCCGTATTAGAGATCAATCCAGATGCACTCGAAATCGCAAGAAATCTTGATCTTGAACGAAATACAACAGGTAGTAGGGGGCCGTTGCACGGAATTCCAATCCTGCTCAAGGATAATATTGATACGCACGACAGGATGCATACGAGCGCTGGTTCAATTGCATTGGCAGAATCGTTTGCTACTGAAGATTCGTTCATAGCCGCAAAGCTTCGCGCTGCCGGCGCAGTTCTTCTAGGTAAGGCAAATATGACCGAGTGGTCGAACTTTATGTCCACCTGTATGCCAGCTGGATACAGTTCCAGAGGTGGAAATGTATTGAATCCATATGGACCTGACAAGCTCTTCGTCAGCGGTTCAAGTTCTGGATCGGCTGCAGCCGTAGCGGCAAACCTGACAGCAGCAGCGATCGGAACAGAAACAGCAGGTTCAATTATAGGGCCGGCGAGCCAACATTTTCTCGTCGGAATAAAGCCTACTGTAGGGCTAGCTAGCCGTAGCGGCATAATCCCGATCTCTATAAGTCAGGATACACCAGGACCAATTTCCAAGACAGTCACTGATGCAGCGACTCTACTCGGGGCAATCGTGGGGATTGACGAAAACGATAAGGCAACATGGACGAGCCCGCATCGTACTTCTCATGACTACACAACTTATCTCGACCAAGACTTTCTGCGTAAAGCTCGTATTGGGATTCCCAGACATTACTATCGGTCGTTGGATGAAGAAAGACTTTCGATTATGGAATCGTCCATCGCTGTTCTGCGTGAGCAAGGTGCAACAGTTATCGATCCTGTGGACCTCTATTTGGAACAACATTCATGGAACAATGATGTTATCTGCTATGAATTCAAAACAGGACTGAATCGCTATTTATCCAAGTTAAACTCGGATATGCCCGTGCATTCTCTTCAAGAACTGATTAGTTATAATCAGAAACACGCTGCTTCCGCATTGAAGTTTGGCCAAGACAATCTGATTCGTTCTGAAGAAAATGCATTAAACGAGACAACCTATCAACTTAAACGTCAAGAATACAACCATCATGCTGTCACACAAGGAATTGACTATGCACTTGATAAACACGGATTAGATGCATTAATGCTACCCGGTGACATTGATGGCATGTACATTGCTGCCAGGTTGGGGTATCCCCTGATTACGGTGCCTGCCGGTTATTCAACAAAAGGAACAATTGATGCGGATGGCGATTCGACGCAGGGTCCATTTGGTGTTGTGTTTTCAGGTAGGGCTTTCAGTGAGCCAACGCTAATTAGTATCGCTTATAGCTTTGAGCAAGCAACACTTTTCCGTCGTTCGCCAAATCTGGACGAATTGTAATCTCTGTTTCGCGCGGCAGTTGGTCATATTGATCGGCTGCCGTTTTATTAAACTATGGGCAGGATAGTTTGGAAAAACCTAGAATATATCATTAATGTTTACACGATAGTTTTATTAAATAAACAGGACGAGACTTGCCGGGAAGACCGATGGACTTTCGAAACCACACCATACGAGGTGATTCTCATTTTCCGCTATTTATTTTATGCCTGTATTGCAGCTGTTTTTGTCTTTTTTATTGGTATTGGACGAGAGGCACAGGAATTTAAACTTAGGCATATAGTTGAATTTGTGGTTTTCTTTCTTATCATAATGATATTAAGCAGAGTGATTCAAAGGTATAAGAAGTAAAAAGTTGTTAAGTTAACGGGATACTATAGTTAAGAAGAAGGATCTCAAACAATCAGACAGAAAAAAGGCTGCCATCATGAAGGCAGCCGTTCCATCAAGAATTGATATATACTTGGGCAAAACTTCTTTTAAATTGTTCTCGTAATTCTTTGTTATCATTCTCAAGCACCTTGATTCTCCGTCTCAAAGATTCGATAATCACATCTTTATTTGCATCGTCCACCTGGCGTTTTAATTGATTTGCTGTTGGTGCTTCAGACTGCTGGTTACGTAATTTTTCAATTCGCTCACGAATGTTTGGATGATTATACAAACTTGCTTTTGAGACCCCGGACTCTTTGGATATACTATTGAAATTTATGCTCTGGTTTGCCCGTATCAGCCGTTTAATTGCCTGATCTATCTTATCCAAGGTATTAGCTTTACGTTTGGCATGGACACTTTTGAGATGGGCTGTACGGTCATATTTAACCATTTCTGTCTACCACCTTTCTTCTTATGCGCTCTTGTCTACCAAAGATGATATTACCTTCCTGAATGTTCTTTAAGATGCCTTGATAACGTACTAAGTTTTTCTGATGCTTCTCCGCCATATCATCACGTCCATGTTGTTTAGCTGCCTCCATTGCCTTAGATGTTGTTTTAATGTGCAGCTCATATTTCTGCGCATCCAAATCGGAAAAACCGATAGCTAGATCTTTGCATCGCAGCGCCCCTGAATTGATGCCATCACCAACGAACATATTATACATAACAGACATAATTTCATAAGTTTAATTAAAAGTTTTAATATATAAAAAAATAGAGGTTATATGCTCATATATTGAACATAATAGCCTCTATTAACTATATCTAAATAACCATCGCCGTCCCGATCTAACTTTTTAGAGTAACCAGGATCGCCTCGATGGAGCGGAGCTTTATCGGCTTCGCGTACAGCTGTACAATTCGCATAATAGACATCCTGTTGTACAGTTACTTTTAGATCGTCTGTTGGTTGTGCTGTAGAAGTCGGTGTTGCTGGTTGACTCGAAAAAAGATTTTTCGGTTTCTCAACTATAAACAGCACCTTTTCTCCGTCCTCATACGCCGAAAGCTGATGCCCAACCCAACTGCCAGACCCGCGATTGTCACTCGATTCAACGTAAGCTACACTAGCACCTTTACCGCCTTCCTCACACATTGCCATCGGCCATTCGTCCCGATCGTAACCGTCACGGGTAGCTATTCCAGCTAATGATTCTTTGCGATTTTCATCAGCTCCGCTACGGTCTATCGTACAGACATCAGCGTAGCCTTGTTCGATGGCACCAAGGATATGTAAGGCGGTTTCAGGATAATCATCGCTTGGAAAGATGAGTTCGAAGTCGTATTCGTCGTGTTCAGTCTGAATTGAGACTGATTGTGAAGGAGTAGAGGATGCAGCAGCTTTCTGTGAAATAAAAGGGTCTGAAACCGCCATCGTTTCTTGCGGCGATGTTGCGGTACCGCTACAAGAGGAAACGAACATTACAATTAAAGCCAAACATAGTAAACGAGTAATTTTCAATTAAAACTCTCCGATCATATTTTTTCCTCTCATTTTATTTTCAAAGAGCAACCATGTAAAGGGGAGACATGCAAAGCCCCCTATTGGTTTCGTTTTAGACTAACAGTTGAGCATCGAAGGGCTGCCACGTGGCAGCCCTTCGATGCTCAACTATCGTACCCGTCAACCGTTTTCCTTAAACTTATTTGGATCTTGCCAGACTGTGCCGATGCACTACCTATTCTATAACCGCAATAGCATCCATCTGAACCAGCATAGATGAATTGGCTGTTGTAATGGATCTTGCTGGGTACGGCTCATGAAAGTATTCTTCATAGTAGGTATTGAACTCATCAAAATCAGCGCCGTTCCCTAGAAAGACGTTTACCTTCACAACGTCAGACAATTTCGCTCCGGCTGCTTCAAGAATTGCCTTGATGTTTTCAATAGCTAATTTGGTTTCCGCTTCCATTTCGCTCATACCTTCATCATTAAAAAATTGTCCTTCTTCTGGATAAAGAGGACCTTGTCCTGCAACGTAAATGGTATTCCCAACTTTAATGGCTTGAGAGTATGGCATCCCGCCAGGATTGTAAGCATTTTTCGTGAAAATGACTTCCTTCATTTGTAATCCCTCCAATTTAGTGATATATCAATGATGATTATTTTCTACCGATAACCAACATTTTACTGAAACCTGCAAAAAATAATTTTTAAGATTACTGCCCGTTAGCGTAATGAACTCTGTCAAATGCCCCGAAG
>JBNJJW010000048.1:0-18442 GCA_051750645.1 Bacillota bacterium
TTCAATCGATGCTTGGCTTAATTTTATAAAGCGTCATCGTCGTAAGAGAACCCTCAAAAGCAAGATGCCCTCTTTGAATTAGACATCTCAGTCGCCATTCAATGAAGGTATCAGTAATTTTTTGTTTTGAACGTCCGATGACTTCGCCGACCAATCTTAGGGCTGGTAAATATCCACCGTTTTTAAGATAGGTCTTTTGTTTACTAATCTTCTTGGCAAGGCCTATTATCAATTCATCAAAGTATTCATCGGGCACAGTCTCGATTTTACGGTTCTTCCGTATTCGAAGAATTCCATTATCATTAAGAAGCAAGTTCCAGTTCTTCACGTATCCTTCCCTGACGCGTGAAGACAAGGGATTCGCATCTTCCAATAACGGAAGTAATTCTTTTGGCGGAATCTCCCCTGTCGATAATGGCTTGTAACCTCCATATCTCTTGTAATAAGCCATAGAGGACATAATGACCGATACTGGAATCGACTTAGGCAGATAAGCTAGTAAACACATCATACCTATATATTCTGTTGGGTTGTCCCCTACCCAAAACAAAAGCGAATCCTGATCGGTTATTTCATGTACCCAATGATTAAAACTCTGAAACGACTCATCGAGAAAATCCATGTAAATTTGCTTATCGCCCTCGCTAAAAATTCGCCCCCACCATTTCAGGCGCTCTGCTTGAACATCTTTCAACAATATATTGCCGAGTGGGCCAAGCATCAAATCATCAGGCAGATAGACAACCCGTTCGTTGATTTCTTGTTGCTTAAATAATTGCTTAAGTGACGGTGTCGATATGTGAATCCTCATAAAATTTAATACCTCCAAAACAAAAGCGGTTTCTTTAGCCGTTAAAGTCTTATCCAACTATTCTTGAAATAAACCCCACGTAACCGACAAGGGCACCGCCCCCGTCCATGTTGTCGGTTGCCTTTGATGAGAGAACTATCCCCACAATACCCATCCCCTTTAATGCAAACTTTTATTCAAGTATTGGAAGTAATTCGTTAGCGATAACTGCCAGTTAACTGAACATGCTGCCGAATCGGCAGCATGTTATCATTGCACTATCGTATCCGTTAGCGTAACAAAGTGTATCGAAATGAACCGCAACGACAAATGGCGGAGAAAAGCTAATCGCTACTTATTGAACTCGTTGTCTATTCGGTATAAGATGTCTGTTGTAAAACTAAGGATTTGATCAACAATGATTGCTTTATGAAGACTTGTTTCGTTTTTTGCTTTTGAAGAGATTGGGTTTGATGAAGGAAATCTTCATCTTTTAATAACTCAATCAACGCTTGGTTGGCCGCTTGGGTGGCTAGAGTTTCATTTTCAAGTAAGTAATAAGCGACTTGGTAACCGTAGATTTCGTATTGCTTTAATACATCTGCTTTTCGTAGTAGCTCTTGTCTTCTAATCGTTGTTATCTCCACCGCCACTGTACATTCACCTCGACTAACTGCAAGCTCTATTCGAGCTTACGTTTGTAATGGGAAGAAGGGGAAGGAGTAGAGGCTCCCTCCCCTTTAACTATTTCTCCGAAACCGATATTGCCTCGATTAGGCTGCTTGTCTTCACATCGCCATCTAAATAAGAACTTCCGCTAAAGAAAAAATTCCCTTTGTCGTTTCCTTCGAGGCTTATTTCGCCTGACTTCGTCGTTTGGTCGCCATCCCGGATATGGACATTGAATCGAATATCATTGACCTCATGCACGCTGTATTCATCCACAGTTGCGGAATCCCAGCTAAACCCTGTAATCTCGTAACCGAGCTTCTCCCACTCCTGCAAATTCCTTATAAAATTGCTTTTGCTAAAGGTATAAAATTGCTCATACGTCATATCTTTGCGTTTGTTATACCATTCATTCCGTTTCATCAACCATTCATCGATGTCCTCTTCGGGAATCTTCGTACTTTCGTTTGTATAATAAAACTTGCCATCCTCCAGCTTCTCGTATTGGAAATCTTCCTTGCGGAGCTCCTTCGCTACGAGAGGCAAACCTTCTTGCAAATCCTCGTAATAAAATTTCACATTCACATAAGAGAAGGCTTCCTCATAGTCCCCTTCTTCCATAGCATGAAAAAACCGGGTCGCGCTGTAATAATCGTAAAGATTCGTGTACGAAATCCCTTCGCCCCGATACTGATTCACACCCAACCAGATGAAAGGCACGAGCAGCAGCATAGCCGCCGCGCTAAGGGTCCATCTTCGCTTAATTCGTTTTAACACTCGCTTCGCAGCGAGATCGCGATTAATGAGGATGGGCTGCTCTTCTGACGGTTGAAGTAGGCTGCCATCCACCATATCGCTAGTCATCGCCGCATACTTCTCTCTGCACGCCCGGCATTCCGTCAAGTGCTCTTCGACGAGTTCCTTACTCTCCTCCGAACACGCCCCGTCGATATAAAGCGGAAGCAAATCATACACCACGTTGCAAGGCTGTCTCATGCGTTCTCCTCCATTCTTTTTACAATTCGCTCCTTCGCCCGGTAAAACGTCATCTTCGCCCAGGATTCCGTCTTGCCGAACAAGTTTGCAATGTCTTTAAACTTGAGCTCGCCGAACACCTTAAGAGTAAACACTTCCTTATAGGGCTCGGGCAGCGAATGCAGCACCTGATGGACCAGCATCGCTTGCTCCTTACGAAGCAGCGTTTGCGTCCATTCTTCGCCGTTCACGCCGTCAAGCAAATGCGCAGCAGCGGAAGCCTGCCTTCTAGCGAGCATCTTACGCTCGTTCAAATAAAGATTTTTGGCGATTTGGCACAGCCAGCTGTAGAGGGAGCTCTCCTCTCTGAACCTATCGATATGGAGGAAAGCGCGGTACAGCGTCTCCTGCGTCAACTCCTCCGCTGTCTCCTCATTTTGCGTTAACGACAACAAAAATCGACGCACAGGCCCAGCATATTCGTTATACACATCCTTAAAATCGTTCAACCGTTCTCCTCTCCCCCGCTCATGCCGAACCGCATATCTATTAGACAACCGCATTCCGAAATAGTCACAAAAAAACAGAGCGCGGACAAAATTTTCGTCCAACGCTCCGTATGCGCAGCCAGAACTCTGCGAAATCTGCTAGTAGTCATTCTAGCTTCATACTCATACCTAGATAATTTATCGGCACCTTGGGTTACACAACTAGATTATACTACATATTGGAACTATCCAGTTGAGAAGACGGCAGCCATTTCACCGGCTGCCGTCTCTTCGTGCTTATTGTAAACCCTAGAAACTTGCGTTTCCACGGACGCACTTTCTATCGTTGTTCTGACTTGCTCTCGATCCAGTTCATCATAGCCGACGACTGTTATTTCATTGGCGGCTAGGAGAGAGTTGGTTTCCCCATTCAAATCCTTCAAATCCCATCTCATCGGCATTCCGCTATTATTATCCGTTATGTGTCAGTAGAGCCCTCTGTCTCTCGTTGTTGGTCAGCTATTATCCGAGCATTGTGTATCTTTATATCGTCCCTCTTCTGGTCCCTTTGCCACCGTTCGATCTTAGCTAATTTCCTTAGTATGGTTTCCAGCCTGAACACCACATAAATCGGAAAGAGTAAGAACAGGATTACAACTGGCCAATTAACCATACATCAAACTCCTTTCCCTTTTTGGAGAAAATGATTTGTTATAGCTTATGAAGGCGACTCCCTATTTCAAGTTCTACTATATGAGGCCACCGATCTTGTCGGCAGCCTGGTCTTGGCTAGTCGGTGGAACTATCGTACCCGTTAGCTTAGAGGACGGGGTTAAGTCTCCGCTTCATTGACTGTTTTGTGTAGCTTTCTTCTAATCTCCGTTACCAACAAATTTTTCTCCTTCTCGGATATTCCATCAGCGGACAACTTTCGTGCTGCAATTGGAATAATCCAAGACTCTACGTCTGCATATCCAATACCGGACAGCCTTTCATACTCATCCATAAACATTTGGATGCTGGACTCACGCGATTCATTTAAGACATCATTGGCGCATTGAGGAAAATCTGGTGGTAATATTGCATATCTAACCATAATGATATATTCGGCCAGGTCTGCTTCCGGGTTTCCTATCGAAGCATTGTTCCAGTCAATAATTACAGCTTCGTTATCTCTAAAAATTATGTTACCTGGGTTTGGATCTCCATGACAAAGTTTATTCTTCATCGGTAATAGATCCAATTGGGTGATAACTGCTTCTTTTTCGTCCTCATTTAAGTACTGTGAACGAAGAATGTCATTCTTGATGCTTTCCCGTTGGCTCGGCATATTCGTAACCGAATGAGAATGGATTTGATATAAAAGCCGTGCTGTAGGCTTTGTGTCAATGTAATCATCGGCCACATTAATCGTTTGTTCTATCATAGAGTGTTCAGTTGCTCTGTAAACAAAACGCTTCAAGATAGATTCACCATAGATCCTTTCTAAAACAATACCTGATCGACCTTCAATACTCACCAGTTCAAAGGGTTCAGGCACCGGGAGACCATGCTCCCAAGCAATTCGACAATGATGCAGTTCACCTTGCAATGCAGCGAAACTTGTATTTGATTTTGCTAATTTAACAATCTTAGTATCATCCATCCACTCAAATACTTCTGCACATCCGCCTTCACCAATCTTTGCACCAAGTTTATTTATCATACCTTGCTCCCTTTCTCAATAACAATTTAAATTAAACTTCGTAATGCAATAGTTTTAAGCAATGTCCCTGAAAGTATATCACATGGGATAATTAGTAAATCAGTCTTAAGAAGTATCCTGCCCGTTAGTTGAGCGAAGGGCTACCACGCGGCAGCCCTTCGGAATTTGAACGCTATCGTACCCGTTAGCTTAATAGCCTGTGTCAATGTGCAAACTCGATTTCGAAGAATGGATATTCCGGTTGAGGACAAGGTTCTCCCTGCAAGCCAAGTCGTTCATAAAAGACAATTGCCTTTGGACTAGCTTGCCATTGTAGCCATCTAACTCCACGATGTTGTGACCAATTTTTAACTGATTCAAATAATTCACGACCAATGCCATTCATTCTCAAATGCTCAGCAACAATTAAATCATGAAATCGAGCAGTTTTGAAGCCTGTCCTTAAGTGTGTACCGTAATCCTGAACCCAGGCATATCCGACAACTTGTGAATCCATAAGGGCAATCGAAATGTGATGGTCGAGTGAATCAATTTTCAGTGACACCCTATTAATAAAAGCATCTTCTTCATCTGAGTATGACTTAAGAAACTCCCATAGCAGAGGTACATCTTGTTGCAGTGCTTCACGAATAAAGGCTTTTATCATGAATTCACACTCCGTGAGGTTTGTTTAATTTTCCCGATTCAATGAGTTATTCGCCATATATCCAGCATTTCCCTTTCAACTATCCTGCCAGTTAGCTTAAAAAGAAGAGCAGGCCGCCGTAGCACCTGCTCATCCATGTGTTATTCAACTAACGTACCCGTAAGTTTAATCGACCGGCCGCGAAATTACATACCTTCAGCTTCGCTTACGTTTTAATTTGCGGATAAGTTTATCAAGAGCCGTGCCTACTAAAAAGAAAAAAATCAAATGCATGACATAACCTCGTATTTTTGCACTGATAGCGGCAGTAACTGGCGGCTCAAAAGGATCAAAATCCAGCATCCAATGATGGAATGGCTCAAATGGACCAAGTCCTATCATGAGAATCGTCGGATCATGAATATGAATCGTTTTCCAATAGTCGTGAAAGCAAATGATAATGCTGAATAACGAGAACCAAAATGCCGCTCTTCTCCAAATAAACATGAACACGCTCCTTCAAATCCACGGTACATGCAGTAACGCGATTCTTTTTGGAAGGTTTTAATCTGTCTAAATGAACTATCGTACCGTTAATTCAGCGACTCTTAAGCTTACTTAATAACCATCCAATTACGCTAACGCCATATGAAATGGCTATACACAAAAAGGCAAAATAGATATCTGACGGCATCTCGATGAAATATCTTAACCCGTATAAAGGACCAGCGAATATGAAAAGTGCTAGAATGCTTATAATATTAAAATTCACCATATATGCAATGGATAACAATATCGTTCCGCACCCCCAAAACCAAGAAGAAGCTTTAATACCTATGTTCTTACTGTCCATATAAAATGAACATAAAAACCAGAGAAGAATAAAAACCATAGTTGAAAGTGCTTGAGAAATATTTGGTACGTTACCCTTAAGGTACGCATTGAAGTTTATCATGGAAATTGGAACCGAGAGAGTAATAAAGAAAATGATTACGTGGTGAATTTTCATTTTTTGAGATCTCTCCCTTCTCATACCCCAATATATTCCACCTCCTTGCCTTTAATCCTTTTATGAACAATCCTGCCTGTTAGTTGAACGAAAAAAGCAACCGATCCCTTAGACCTGTTGCTATCTCTTTGCATTCAACTATCGTACCCGTTCCATGCCGCTCTCGCGACACCAAAAATTATTGAAGTAATTGCGTTCTTCCATGGGAGCTTAACGAAGCGTTATTTCTCAGAGAGAGGTTTCCAGTTTGGTTCACGTTGGTCTTTATCGGTTGGTTTACGATTAACACGCCCAAGTATAAAGGCTTTTTGATATTGTCTTAATGACTCTGAATTGGCTCCCCCCTTATAATCCGGGTTATTAAATTGAACAGCATCATCTTCCCAAAAACATATTTCGCAAATATCAAAAGTTCCTGGTGGCTCATCATCTAAGGTTTTATAACCACAGCATGGACATGCATATTTCATTAATCACTGCCCCATTCAAGTATTAAGCACTCGTACCCGTAGCACGATAAACAGACAAAATATGATACTTGATTCCTTATACCATGGAATTCGCAATTATGAGTAAGTCTGTTACTTTATACTTTGCTTTCAACATCCTCTTGTTCCCAATCGCAATCGTATAGTGCATCCCCTTCTTCTGGAATCGAAGCTCATAACCTAAGTCGAAGCTCCTGTACAACGCTTTGGTACCGTCCTTTAGCAGATAATACACATCGTCCTTCCCTTTGTAGCGGTCAAGTTCTACCACAATCGGAGATGCTTTGACCCGAAAGAATCCGTTCAGCTCATTGTTTCGGTAGACTAATTCAAGCGATTCATTGTCATCGACGTATCCGTTGAAATGTGTTATCTCGAACGGAAATTCAGTGGGTACCAGAACGTGCCTTTTGAATTTCTTCTGATATTCCCGGATAAGTTTGACCTCATCGACAAGCGGATTGGCCCCATCGAACAGGACGCGGATTTTGGTTATTCGGTTGCCCTTTACGGTCAGTTCCCAGATGAAAGCAAGTCGTTCTCCCTCCAGCACTTCATCATCAAAATGAGCGAGGAGGATTTTCACATCCTCTTCAGGGGAGGAAACGAGTTGTATTCCGCTGATAGGGGACCTCTCCCTAACCTCGGGAATTTGGACGAAATCATTCTCTACATATTTTTGCGCCTCATCAAGATCATTTCGCAATATGGCATTTGCAAACCGTTCTGCTGGTCCTCGGCGAATTTCGCCGCCAGTGGGGGCTGCCACGGCTTCAGATGGCGCTGTGGTTTGCGCTGTTACGCTACCCGACACCGACAGCATCGACGTTAACCAGCCCACTATCAGTAGAAGAAATAGAGATTTGACTCTCATAACATCCTCCTTGGAAAATTCTACTCGCGGACATAATATCCGCCCGATGTGAGTAGTATACCCAAAGACTGGAAAGAAATTTATATTTATTAAAGTAACCTACCCGTTAGTCATCCATGCCGCTCATGCGACACCACAGATTGTGGAAGTAATTGCGTTCTTCCATGGGAGTTGAATGAAAAAGCAACCGATCATACAGACCGGTTGCTGCCGTGTATCATTCAACTATCGTACCCGTTAGCTTAATGAACCATGTGATTGATGCCAGCGCCTTCTACGAGATACATTAAGGTTTAATCATATTGTATGAATTTAATGTGATTAGGCTTTTTAAAGTCTTATAAGCTCTCCATTCTAATTTTGCCATTTCTCCCGGCGGATCCCATTGTATTTGCCAACCACCATCTTCATCTTGTTGCGACTCCAATACTTTCAGATGATCCATGATAGTTATCTGCGAAAAAATATTTCTACAATACGAATTTGATGATGGTGAAAATTCTAATGGTGTAAGGCCATAACCCTGGGGAGGAGCCTCCAAACAAAAGAAATTTGCCTTAAAGAGTTCTTTAGATAGTTTGTCAAACAATTCCTTTACGTAATCTGTTTGGGGTAAACTTTCTAACAGACAAAATGCGGTTAAAATAGTATGTGAATCGTCATACCTTTGAGAGGAAATGTCATTCAAACAAATATCAGTGGCTTCATCAACCCAAGGATGTTTAATTCCTTGCCATCTAAGAAGTCCAACTAATCCAGTCAGCCGGCTGAATGATGGTTCTACAGATAGTGGATTATTCCAATGTTCAGCTCTAGGGAAATAACTAGATGAAGGAAATATAGTTGGAATTCCAGTTTTTAAATCAGCATGGAGTGAAACGTAATCACACACTTTATTTGCCAGTTCTTCATCCTTTATATTGCAATCATATAAAGTTCTTAAAGCAAACTCTATATAGAGTGGTTGACTCTCAGGTGTACGTAAATCTGGTTCTATTGCATGGCCAAATCCACCGTCATCGTTCTGATAAGCTTTAATTGCATTTAGTATGTTACTCTTTGTTCCTCCATGAAAAACATATTCAAATATTCTTCTTTCAAGTAACCTGCCATTTTCCCAAATGAATTTTGTTGCTTTTTCAAAATTCATAATTTCTCATTTCTCCTCCCTGAATCTCTAAATCATTTCACAATTCTCCATATTTGAAGTATTCGCGAAGTGATTCAACTATCCTGTCCGTAACGAAGAGCTACCAACGCGGCAGCCCTTTCGGTTCAACTATCGTACCCGTTAGCGGAACAAACATGAGTTATATACGTCTATATTAATGTTGATCTATTAGTAAAGGGGTGTATGAGAGCTTTAAACACGGGCTGCATTAAGGACGAACAGAATATCGGATATGAACCTCCAAATCCAAAATAACAGTTAACGGAACAAACGTCCATACCTACTCACTTGAAGGAGGAATAAAGATGAAATTTTCAAAGTCCAAGTTGACTCTAATCGTTTCAGTTGCTGCAATAATTGCTGTAACAACATCGGTAATGGTAGCGTTCGGTTCTGGTGAGGAACCGAATATTGATAATGCCGCTCTTATTCGTGAAGAAAAATTGAATTTGGATGAGATTTTAAAAAAACAATCCCCGGATAAATATCCTAATGGACTCGATTCAGTGGGAGAAGTAAAGATTGGGCCAGCTATAGATATCTATGATGGAACAATCGTAAATATTGAGGAAAGAAACAAAAAAATCAATGGTTTATCCGATGAAAAAAAGAAAGAATACACAAAGTGGATAAAAAAAGGAGAATCTAGTGCCGGGATTTACAGAAGAAAGCTCCAACAAATCCTTGGGGATACTCCTGATAACGAGAAACGAATCACTTTGTCTGAAGTTAATAATATCATCTCTAAAAACCACGAATTTGAAATTCAAAAAGCAGAGATTGAGAAAATTCATGGAACTCCAGATTTTTTTGGGGGTAGTGGGACTTTTAGAAAGGAATACTGGTTGGATGATGAGGGAGAAGAATTGATCACAGTACTAGATGGCACTATTTTTCATCAAGAAGGCGATGGAATAAAGATAATCAATGACTAAAACAAACATCTAATGTGGTAGAAGAAGAGACATCAGGTTGGTATTAAGCTAAACGGGTACGAGAGCTCAATAACCACAGAAGAGGCAGTCGGTTAATCGGCTCTCCACTATCGTACCCGTTAGCGTAACGTTTAGCCTAATCGGTACTACCTTGCTCTAGCGTTATTGTTTTTAATCTGTCCGTTCCAACTGCGCCAGGGCTTATAAGGTTTTCCTCTGTCCAATAACTAATTCGGAACGATGTATCATCGTCCAAATGAATGCGCAGAAATTCCTTGCCTTTGTCTCCAAGTCCTTTTCCTCTTTTGTATATTTCGTCAAAACCTACATACTCCAATGCAAGGTATTCTTCTATGAATTCCTTCTCCGCTTCTTCGGTGAAAACCGAAATTTGGTGGCCATCGTTGGTGCTCTCGAAGCTTATTTTGGAGACTTTACCCTGAATATCATAGACATCTGAAACGATTTTTGCATTTGGGTTACCATTCGATTGATACAATTTTTCCCCAGCGATAAGCCTAAAAGTCGATTTATAGCCTTCCACTTCATATACTTTCGTACCTTCAAGCAGGAAAGTTGCATCACCGTTTTTCATTTTATAATCCATGCATGCGTTGTCTGATAAAGTGTAGTCGATCTCGCCAACTTCTTTTCCTTTCCCGACCTTTAAGGCTTCCTTTGAAAAAGTCTCATCTCCAACATAATCGTAGCTAATGTCATTCCACATTAAAGCGTCAATGTAGTCAATTTCTGCATCGGGGCAATCCTTAACATTATTTTTGGCTTCCAAAAGTACCTGCTTGGGGGTTTCTTTACCTTCCGAAACCTGATTTTCTTCATAACTCTTAGATCCACAAGCGGTGAACAGCAGCAAGATTACCATTAGCATCATTTTTATTCTCATATAGTCAACCCCCTATTTTTATCAGTAATCAACAGACGTTCACATAGAGAGTATTGTTGCGCTAATCTACCTGTTAGCCATCCATGCATCTTTATGCTGTACCACAGACATGAAAGTTAATCCGTTCTTACATGGTAGTTGAGAAAACGGCAGCTATTATGTCGGCTGCCGTGTCTTCGTGTTCATTGAGCTATCGTACCCGTTAGCTTAATGTTAATCTCTATAAATAAGATCTTTTAAACTTCTTTCATTAATTCCATTTTGAACAAACTGGAAATTCCTGTCCGTCAATCTTTGTACTCGGTCGATTATTTGTCCTAAATGATATCCAGTGTGTTCGACTAAATGATAAATATCAAACATATCGAGGTTCTTCTCATCCTTGTTCCCTTCTGTATAATCAGTCATGACTTCTCTCCATGAATTAAAACGTTCAGTTATAAGTTGGATTAAGTCCGATGAGGAAGCAGCAACTTCATCAGGAAAGTAATTTTCTATTCCGCCCTCGACTTTGCCACTATTTGAATATCTGATGACATGCCGTTGAATATGCTGTCCTACATGTAACACGATGCCGCCAATTGAATTAAGCGTTTCTTTCTCATGTTTCCAAAGAACTTCTTTATCCACGCTATCCAAAGCTATCTTCAATTTAGGAAGGTAGTGCTCGTACATTCTAAATATCGAAATGCGTGTAAATTCAAGTAGTTCATTGCCCATGAACAACGCTCCTTTTTAATAATATTTATTCAATTTGCGGTTGAAGTATCCTGCCCGTTCGGAGTAATTAAAACGGTTGCCGAAGGCAAACGCTATTCCACTATCGTACCCGTTAACAATAGACGATTTTTGGATCATATAGAATTAAAGACATAATACCACAACCATAAAAAAAGAAAGGGAATACAACACGCTATAAATATTGATATAACAATAACCTTGTTTTTTAGTTGTTTCCTCATCTATACCCTCCGTTAAACAATAATCGGGAAGAATCATTGTTGCGATTCTGTTCGTTACTTCAATAAATTAAAAAGGAGTTGTATCGAAGCGACTACTGCTCTAACGTACCCGTAGCAATCAATTTTTCAGAACCAGGTCTGCCCTCTCGTTTGGCTTTTCTATATCAATATAAAAGTCTTCTGCTTTCCAATACCTATTTGTAAACTTTTCAACATTCCTTTGAGTAGCCTGACTTTCTCGTTGAAACCTTATCTCTCTCGGACAATCTAAATAAACCAAATAGTCGAAGAATCCTTTCCATTCTTTGCGTTGAAGGAAAATCCCATCTATAAGAATAATACATGAGTTTGAAATGGTTATGTTATGCATGTTAAGGTTATCCAGTTCAGCGTCGTATAATGGAAGGCGAATTTCATTGGGAGTTCTCAATTTTTCAAATAAATTTTCTTTAAGCCAGTTAACATCCCATTGAAGGTAATAGTATTCGTACCACTCTTCGAATTGTGTGTTGTAACGTTTTTTTCGCTCAACAATATAATCATCCATATGAATGACGCAAACATCAATTGCTTGCTCCCTTAACATCTCACCGATCTTGTTTGCCAATGTTGTCTTCCCTGAACGACTTAAACCGTCAATGCCTACGATATAGCGTGGTACTTTTGAACGAGAATTTACAATGGAATTTAAGATTGTAATTGAGTTCACATCCATTTTCCCTTTCACCTCCAATATTGCTTAATCCTGCCCGTAAGCGGAGAAGGCTGCCGATCCTATGTTGTCGGCAGCCTTCTCCTGATATTTATTGAGCTATCGTCTCCCTTTAGCTTAATGACTTGTATGAAATTCTTTAGGGTCGACTTATTCATAAGATCCCCTGACCTTTCGATCGATTTGCCGCATTTTAAGGCATGTTTAACCTCACTAATTCATCAATAACGCTTGAATATTTTTTAAAGCTGATATCAGTAATGGATTGATTTACTTTAATAAGAACATAAGGATTTTCCCCAAACATCTGGGTCGGAGTTTCCATGGTTGTATATTGAACTTCAATCAAATAATCGGTTCCGAATACGTTCAACAATTCAACAGATTGCCCTTGTGGGGCTACAAGTAGCACATAGATCGTCCCGTTATCATCAATATAGCTGCGTTCCTCTTTCTTGGAATCGATTCGTACATTGACCTCTTTCTGTACGGATGCAGGGAGGTTTGATGGTTTGGTGAGTTCATATTCGACCGCTTGTTTTGGAGATACTGCCCCTTCTTCTTTGAACTGCGCATATCTGGATACGGTCCAAATACCGTTATAATTGTACCATTTTCGAAGAACAAACATGTAAGTGTTTCCTTCTGTCGTGCCCACCACGACATGTCTTGGATTGTAGGTCCCATCCACACTATCTAAATAACTTACTTCCTCGCTCAATTCCTGCTGCACATAATTTTTGACGACCGTCACATAATCTTTTTGCGCATCGTCCTTTGACATATTATTCATATCATCTTCGCTATAAACCATGGATGAACCCGTTACAATGCCGTACTGCTCGAATTGGTCCAGATTAATGAACGATTCGGTTTCTAACTGCTCGCTATTAGTGGGCTCACTGGGCTCGCTGGGTGCGTTGGATGCGCTGGTTTCGCTCGATGTGCTTGTTGTCGAATTGGAACTTGAAGGAGCATAGTAGTTTTGCTTCGTACAAGCCGACAATAAACATACTGCCATTAAACATAAAAGCATGACTGATCTATTCACACTTATTTCCCCCCATACTTTTGATATGCAGTAGCATTCACCAATCCAAATATTTCTAATATCTATACGAAATATTCATCATGATTGTTGCGCAATCCTGCCCGTTAGCCTAAAAAGAAGAGCAGGCCAACGCTGCGCCTGCTCAACTCATGTGTTATTCAACTATCGTACCAAGGGAGTTCAACAAGTCAGCTTTATGACTTATTTCATTCGTTTATAAGTAGTATGCATTATGTCCGAGGTTCCAAAGTTCTTCCGGCTGCCAAGACAACCTGTAGTTTTTCAAGCTGAGATACTTTTTGACTAAATGTGAAAGTATCATCCTTTTTTACTGCATATCTTAGACGATCCTTCGATCCCATCAAAGGTCCATCATTGTCACTAATCGATGCTTTTTCAAAAATAAAAATAGGATGAAAATCTTCTTCAGAAGCCGAAATTGACTGACCAGAGATATTTTTTACGATGAATCGACTATCATAGCTCCACATGCCTTGTGCATCTTTAGTAACTGTGGCTTCGAAGCTAATAGGTTGCAAAGCATTATTATTTTTTGTGCGATCGATACCAAACCTATCATTATCCATAAAATTAGTGTATTTCCCTGTGGTTAACGCAGTATCATCAGTAATAGCTACAACTCCGTTACTCCCAGCAGCCTTTAAATCAAATGCTGTTATTAGCGCCCTCAAAGGAATATAATAAGACCCTTGCTGAAGTGTAGGAACTGTGTCCATCAAGTAGCTTTTCTCGTTAATAAATGCTTGTTTCTTTCCAACTTGAAGTGTAACCGATATCTCAGTGCGTGAAACAACAATAGTTTGTGCCTTTCCATCAACCTTAATCTCCGCACCAAGAATATCACTAATCGCTCTCAAAGGAACCATTAGACGATTCTCCTTGTTTATGTATGGAGCAATTGGATTGGTGTAAATAACATAATAACCATTGATCATAAGTTCTGGAGTACTTTTTATTGTCGTTGATGTTGTTGCAGAAGCTGACGAAGCCATTTCAGGATTCATTGATACAAGGGAAAGCAGAGTAAGACAAGTAGCTAGTATTATATTAGTTTTCTTCATTGACACTCTTCCTTTACGTTTTTTTACACCAGATAGTTCAACTATGCTATCACCTAATTTTAGACGTATATTTGATTGATTTTGTTGCGCAATGCCGTGCTATAGTATCAAACAACCCCACCTCCTAAAATTGTGATACCGCATAAAAGCAATTTTTCTGTCCTTAATTTTTTTCGTAAGGAAAGCATATTTTGAGTCTTTTCAGAAACTTTCTTAGCTACATGAAAAAATGGAGCATCTGCACAGCGGCAGCTTGCTCCACTATCGTACCCGTTAGCGTAATGAAGAAGACTTTTTTCTGTACTTGAAATAATACCACCCCGAACTAAAAGCAATAACAATATGTAAAAGGTAAGGGTAGTATCCTATGCGCTTTCCCACAACTATAATCTGGTCAATTATTAAATAACTCCATATCAACTGATAAATAAAATTAGAAAGCAAAATAGGATTCCGTATTCGATGCCAGTCTTTAGAATACAAGGCAACACCAATGAATATTTGAATAAAGCACCACAGTAAACCTATTTCTGTTGATTCTAAATTCCAAAGTAACTGTAATATAGTTGGAAAATATAGTAGCCCCATTGCTGTTGTTAACAACCCGATAACCCGTATATTTTTCTCCTTAATAGTCTCCCTCCTTCGCATATTACAATTATACCCATCATTTATGACGATAATTTAAACATACTTGTTGCGCATAACTCCCACTTAGCGTAACGAGGCTGCCGGTCGTTTTCGTGGCATCCTCTCGGTGTGGGGTTTGGAACTATCGTGTCCTGGTAGCTTAAGCAATTGCTTTGCTCACGAAGTTTTTCAACTTCATATAATGCTCCATAGGAAAGTCGTGATTGACCCACTTTTCTTTATATCCATCTGCACCATGTTGCTTTAAAACTAAATCCAACGCTTCAACTACAACTTTCACAAGAAATAAGAGTGAGCAAGTCTCATTCATTTCAACGCCCAATTCTTTTTTTCGCAATAAATCTTCGAAAGAGACAATCTCTAGATGTAGTTGATCTTCATCAATTCTATGCAGCTTCCAAACTGTTCCACCAGGCTCTTCATGCCATTCAAATTGAGTTGTTGTTACTGAAAAGGGAGTTAGATCAGGAATAAGTGAAATTAAAGCCCTCAGTAAATCGTACAGAGCATCAGTTAAAAAACTGGCAGAAAAATAAGCGATACTAGAGTTAATTTCAACAAAACCATCCGCCCATCCCGCATCGCTTAATTCGTATTTGAACTTCAACTGTATTCCCCCAATAAAAATTCGTTCATTCATCGTGAACTCTCGGTGTAAAGGCCGCCGATCAGTATCGACAGCCTCAATTGTTTATTGAGCTATCATACCCGTTTAGTTGAATGAGAATGGCAGTCTAATCCCAATGGTTATAGATTACCTCACCAACTGTTTTAGGCATCCAATAAAAAATTTGTTTTAGTTCATTTTCATTCAGCGTGTTCTCATTTTCCAGCGTATTCTTGCGCTCATCTAGCTGTAATTGTTCACTAAGTTCTCTTAACTGTAAAACTCGATATTCTGAGCTATAAGCTTCAATTCCATTGGAGAGTGTTTGGTCGTCTATGAAAATAATATTCATGTATTCAACTCTTGAAGCGATAGCAATTAATGGGTAAATACCATTTAATAAGATGTGAATCTCTTTTCCGTTAATTTGTAAATCAGCACAGTAAAAATTGGTTTCCTGTGGGTCAGAAACAGTGATCAGTTTTCCACCAACCTGATTTACTAAAGCATAGCATAGCTTTTTAAAATGGCTAGCGTCTACCATTGATTCATCGATTTCCGCGTTAAATCCAGAAATACCATCGCGAAGCAACATAATAAAACACCTCATTTTGACTTCAAACCTAACTAAAGTTTCCCCTGATAATTATACCACTTTACTATTAATAACTGCGATAAACACGTTAGTCTAATAAAAAGAGCAGGCTATCGTAGCGCCTACTCATCAATGTGTATTATTCACCAAACCGGTTAGCGTAATAATTGTTCTGCGTTAACTATTTTTTTGAATGTCTAATAATTTCGCCTGCCACTGTTTGTGGTGGATTCGATAGCATTACATGTGACACTTCTTTTCCATCCATCGTAGTCGTTTTTGCTTTTACAGTTACCTCGTCGCCTATATTAAGGTCCGTATATACATTCATATCTTCTATGTGATACCACATTAAATCAGTTCCGTCTTTCATAAGTTCAGAAAACGATTTCGTTTTTACATCTTCTTCAGAAATATTCTCTGCAAGTAATATCATAGGAATGTTATTGTCGATTTCTTTTTCAATGATATAATCACCCTTTTCTGATTGTGTGCTGCATCCAATTATCAATCCAACTACAGCAATAATTAATACTAAGAATGCTCTTCTTATCTTTGTTCCCCCATGTGGTTTGTTTGCGTTCTATATAGTGACGCTTTATAACAATAATTGTTGCGACTCTTAAACAGGTAATACATGGGATTTAGCGTTTATCCCTTTATTCTGTAAATAAAATAAGTTAAACTCATATGATTGAATGCTATCGTATCCCGTGTCATGTCCCTTTAGTAAGATCCGGATTGTTGCTATCTCTTAACCGGATCACTTTCTCATTGTATCTTTTCAACTTGGCTTCAAAACTGGTTCTACTTTGTTCAAAATCCCTCGTCCATTTGTACATCATCTTCAGCATCATGATATCTGGTTTATAGTGGCACTTTTCAATACCAAGTTTTTGCTTGAGAAATCGTGTTAGGATTCTGATCCTTCGCTTCCACAATGGAGTATCAAGGAATATAATCGTATCTGCCATTTGATACAAACATTGATAGGAATCTCTATCTGTTCCTTCGAATATCCATGCTCCTTTTTTATCGATCTCCTTTATAACTTCGATTTGTTCTTCTGAAGACCGTTTGTACCGTCCCGTAGGTGTTTTATGATGGACTATGGAGTCAAGTTCATACCAGGGCAGACTAAATTTCTTGGATAAGCGTTTAGCCAATGTCGTTTTACCACTAGCAACAATTCCAATAATGAGGATTTTTTTCATTCCTGTTCAAGCTCCCTAGATCGGCGATGTTTGACTAATTATCTATTCTCGAAAGCAGCAGATTTCCCTTTTACTGTCTTTTTTTTAACAATACATATTAGAGTAGAGTAATCAGCCCGTTACTTAAATGAGCACTAAAAAGGAGCTGTCCTCGCGGCAGCTCCCCCACTATCGTACCCGTTAGCTTAATCTAATGAGGTTTGTGGTTCCTCATGCTTGGTCCAAGTTTTGTAACCATCAATATTTTCTTCCGAAGTGTTAGAGGCATCAAATGTTTTGAAATAACTTGCAAAAAATTTTATGGTAGGTTTTTTTTCTGATTGACTATAAAGAAAAAGATTAATATTGGAAATCTCACTTTTCCATTTTACGGATTTTGCAATTTCGTTTATGTTTTCAATAGTTGAATAGCCAATATGGAATGTTTATTGTTAAGTCGGGTCTAGTGAATGTGTATTTGATGTATTTGATTGCTGGTATTTCTTTTTTTAAATCTTTCGATAAGGAAACCGTTGATGAAGTGCTCACTGAATGTGTAACACTACAACCTAAATTTAATAGTACGATTAGAAAAACAACGATTCCAACTCGACAATTATTAATCATTTTATTTATCAAATTCCACTTCCTTCTATATTCATATCTAACGAATATGGTTCGTTCTTTTGTATTTTCGCAGAACCTTATTGAAGTTAACTATCTCTTGATAAAGCATTGATTGAAGTATTCGCGAAGTGTTCAAACTATCCTGCCTGTTACCCATCATGCCGAACAAAGCGCGGCACCAAGAGACTGAAAGTTAATCCGTTCATTCATGGTAGTTGAGAAGACGTCAGCCACTAATACCGGCTACCGTCTCTTTGTTTTTATTGTTAGCCATCCATGCCGCTCACGCGACACCACAGATTATGGAAGTAATTACGTTCTTCCATGGG
>JBNJJW010000049.1:0-18122 GCA_051750645.1 Bacillota bacterium
GTAATGTTACCTTCAGCATCCAACTTCGCGAGATTGTTTATCTCAGCAAAGTTACTATTTGCCTCTTGCCATAATGGAGGTATCCACATTGAGCCTTCAACTGCAAGTCCTTCCCCCAATTTACCAATGACTGAAAACTGCTGTTTTTCGATAATATCGACCACTTTTTCTTCCCTCCTGTATTAACGGTTTCTTTTCTATTTCACCATATAATACTTGGGAGCCTCTTACCATCTGTATTGAGCAATAGTTCTCTTTAGCTTAATGATTTAAATCATTTAACCAATTCGTTCTCTCTCAGGGGTATCTCCCACCATTCGTCCGCCGTTCACAACCAGCCATTCCCCCGTCTCCCAATCCGAAAGCTCCAGTCTTGCCGGTTTATAGTATAAATCGAACCGGACGGCCATCTCCCGTTCCCAGGGATGACGAATAAATAATGATCGAAAAATCTCGTCTAGCCCTGGGATTGCGAAGCCGATCGGGTCAGGGAAAAGCGCTTCGGACTCCTCCCTCGACAGATCCGTCTCCAACGCGAATTGGAAAATCGGACTATTCGTGTACTTATCGTGAACAAGCTCAAACTTGGGCGTTCGCTTGATAGAGAAGTTGGTAATATCAGTCTCAAATTCCTCTTCCTCAGCGGGCAGGATGAACGGCCAGTCCTCGCCCGGATAACGATAAAGATTCGCCCTTTTCGCCAGTTCCGACAGCAAGACCGTCCACTCCGAAGGTGTGATTGAAGCCGCAGGGATGTTCACGCCCGCGTGATCCATTCCGATGAGCCTGCCTTCAAGTCGCTTGTAAAGTTGCTCCATCGAAATCGCTCCCTCTTGTACGGACAAGAAACTCTCGACACCGTAGCCTAGAGGAATAGGTCTATCTAAATCTTCACTATTGCTCCAATATACAGCAGGAAATGTCCCATTCTCCCACCGGAATGCGATCCTAGGCAAAGCCGTGCTGCCTTGCCTAAGCGAGGGGATATGTTCCAGTAGATTACGAAAATGGGTACCCCACTTGCGCTCCTCTTCCGTGTTCTGCGGGAAAACGAATGTAAGCTCGCTAATCCGTTCCATTTTTAAATACCTCCCGATATTTATGGCATAATCTTAGATTCTATTTCAGAGCATACTATAGGCTCCTTAAATTTTAGAACATATGTTCCTAAATGTAAATATTTTTTCTTGTTTTGCATACTAATCTGGGGCCGGCTGCCTCAGTTTCTTTACTAAGCTATCGTACCCGTTTAGCTTAATGGCAGCTAATTTGTTGATTGCTTCTTCTTTTTGAATTGCAACCAACAGTGGAGCTTTTGCCTTTACAAAATTCAATTTTGTAATAGTTTATTGTATAATTCGTTATTCTTCCAAACCAAAGTTCCAACCTTTTCTAAAGTCATATCCTTCTCTGTGGGGTATAACCTTTCATTCATGCCTGCAATACGATAAACTGCTATTTTTTTACTTTCAATTTTTAATGTCAAATTATACATTCTAAAATCCGTTCTTTCTGGCATATCTTCAACAATATGATCGGTAAAACTCTTTAAATCTATCCACGAAATAACAGAGCGATGTAAACCTGAACCAAATGAATATGCATAAACTAAATCAAAAGTTCCATCCTTATTGACATCGTAAGGCAAAGTACTTGTTACACCAGAACCGCCAATTGCCTCACCTATATGAACAGCTTTTTGATTTGTTACGATGTATGTTTCCGCGCTTGAATCCTTAAAAAGCTGAATCTTTGTTTTATCCCAAATTTCAGAGGAGGTAATTTCAATCACACCATTTTCCATATTACTCGATTGAGAAAAATCTTGAGTTGCTAAAATTAGCTTATTTGCTTCTTCAATTGATATCTTCTTTTTTGCTTCCTCGATTGATTTCTCATTGGAATCACAAGCCGAAAATAGAAGACATACAGTCAGCATGGTTAAAAATCCCATTAGCAACTTGTTTATCATTTAAATGTTCACCTCCAAAACACAAAATATCTTCGACACTTATATCATCAATACATACAGAAAATGTCTAGTCTGCTTACCTAGTAAAAAAATTCATATTCGTAGTATTCGCTAAGTGATTAAACTATCCTGCCAGTTAGCTTAACGCCTATCAGTATATATGTACAAAAAACATCATTTTGTGAAGGTATCTAATCTTAAACCCCGGATGGAATGTGATGCTAATAGGGCTGTTTTAACGCTCTTTATGAAGATGATATCTTTACCGCTTGTTATTCGATAATAAGGTCCGTAGTTTTCCACACTTTTTCATATTCTTCAATAAGCTGAGCCATCGACTTTTTATTTTCTTTCAAATCAGACTCAATTTGAGCCAACGTTTTTAATTTATTTGCGGCAGAATCAGCGGCCTTTGCATATGCAGCACCACGTTTAGTATCGTCAATATTTGAGTTGTAGTGGTGCTCGTTAATAATAAGGACATCTTTTAAAGTGAAAATCTTTCCTTCAAGCTCCACTTTAGGATCAACGGGGTAGACCTCTGCTATAAGTTCACCATTAGCCAGACCGAGTTCCTTCACCTTTCGATCTTGTTTATTCACCGCTTCAATTTCCTCGTCAGTCTGGTTTGGCATCTTTTGGAGCTTCTCCATCTCTGCTTTCTCTAGTGCCAAATTTTGTTCAAGTAATTGCTTTTTGTCTACCTCACCCGCAAACGCTTCGTATCCCCATGCACTGCTAATGGCCAGAAACATTACGCAAGATGCAGCAACAATTAATCTTTTACTGTTCTTCAAAATAAACAACCTCTTCTTGTGATTTAGTAGTGAAGCATTATGGAGCTATCTCGTACCCGTTAGCAATCCATGCCGCTTACGCGATACCACAGATTATGGACATCTTTTCGCCCATCTAGCTGATTATAGTGAATAACCTGATAGCCAAGTCCCATATAAATTGATGTTCCTCCATCTTTATATAATTGGGTTCGAATTGTAAAAATGGTGGCATATCCTTTAGTGCCATGTTGTAATCAACAATAAAAATGGACGGTGGAATAAGTAGTACAAATGAAAAAAACAAAAAAGCAGCATCTTCTTCTTTTTAGGCATAATAATTAATGAAGTTTCTCTCAAGAAGACCATCCGCAAAAGCTGATGGTCTTTCCCAACTATACTCTCCGTTTGCTCAATAAAATGAGCCGGCTGCAGCTGCTGCAGTCGGCTCATTTGATGCTTATTCCGCTTCAGCAGTACAATAACCACCTGAATGATTCTAATCCTCAGCAATTCCTTGAAGAACGAGGGTTTCTGCCTTGTATTTAATCGCTTGACCTTCATGCGTTTGATATTTTTGCTCTTTTAATTTCAATTGATTCTCTTCTGTCGTTTGTTCGCTTCCGAACGTGATTTTATCTTGCTCTGCACTCGTTATGATCCATCGACCCTCCAATAGATCCAGCGTGTATTTTTTATTGGTCTTCGTTTCCGGTTTAGCCTTTACTTCTTTGGTTTCGCTCGTATATAGATATACTTGGTTTTCTTGCTCGCTATCATAGATTTCTGAAAATTGTATCGTCACTTTTTGTTGGTCAAAACCCATACTCGTTATCAGTTTCAGCATGTGCTCCTTGTGTTTGTCCAGTTCGTCCTGGGGCATTCCGATTAGATTTTCACTTGTATACTCAGTACCGTCATAGCCGAAAATAATCCGATCACTCACAGATTCCAAATAAGAATCGCTGACAACTCCTTCAACATGGGCAAGATATTCATCATAGTTGATTTTAAAGAAAAATAGGTCATATTCGCTGGTTTCGAGTTTTTTTACTTGTTCAATTATTTGCTGTTTCTCTTTCTCGTTCAACGATTGTCCCGATCCACAAGCCGTCAAACCCGTCAAAATCAATAAAACGCAGCTTATTATGTATAATTTCAACCTCATAAGAATTTCATCCTCTCAGGAGCTGGGTATGACAGTCATACGTTTTCCATCCTTTACTCTGGAATTTCAATCACTTTTATTTTGCTATCCTGTCACTTAGCACAACGAAGCGATGGATCGGTTCCATCGCTTTTTTCTGTACTTTCGTACCCGTTAGCCATCCATGCCGCACAAAGCGCGGCACCACAGAAAATGAAAGTAATCCGTTCTTTCATAGTAGTACAATAAACTAATCTTTAAAATAACCTCTGATAATGAGAATAAGCCCTAAAATAATTAGAACTACTGCTACTCCAAGTGACAGCCAGCTTATATTTTCAATTACTAAATTACCGCCTCCACTAATAGGTCTCATTCGAGCTTCATCATATATTACACCTGCAACCAAACGCAGTGAGTAAAGAATGATTCCGCTTATAAAAAAGGTGCATCCTACATAGATGTTTTTCATCTAATTACCTCCACTACATAATTGAAACGCTTAACACAAAGACGAAAACTACGATTTAAAGTTGTGCTATTCTTAGCTCAACAGGCTGTCGAGCGAATCACCAGCAGCCTACGTAGTAAAGCATTATGGAGCTATCGTACCCGTTAAGCTTAGCGGCAAACGGATTATATGCTATCCCACCCGATCGCTAATTCGACCAAATTATCCGTCCCTATTGAGATAGTTTTCTGCCCAATACTTGACCGCCTTGAAATTTGTAAAAACCTAAAGATGGATTGTCCCTTAATACCCATAACATCATTGACGAGTAGCCATTATTTTTTAATGATTCAACAACTGAATTAAAGAGTAACTTACCTACTCCTAACCCCTGATATTCTTTCAATAAGTAGATTGCATAAAGCTCCCCGTCATGATTAAATTCATCATTCCGACTTCGACCACCGTTAGAAAATCCAACGATCTTGCCTTCCCTGTTTTCTGCCACAAAAACTCTTTCGTGTTCCACTCGATTTTCAAATGTCCATTTCCAACTCTTCGTCCTATTCTCAACGGAGAGACTATATAAGTACGATTCTGATATGATACCTTGGTAAGTCGATTTCCAGCTATTAACATGGACCATTGCAATTTCTTCTGCGTCTTCAATGAATGCTTCTCTTACCTTCATTAGGTTAGCCCCCCCATTCAACAGACTGAATAATTAAGCCGCATTTTACCATATAAGAATAAGGAAAACAGCCAGTTAGCGAAATGTTTTTCCTTAAGAAGTTAAGACCTTTTGACAATTTTTTTCGCAACATCCTCGGCAGACTTTAAAATAGCTCTCCGTATGTTCAATATCTAATCGACAAAATCTAGCAGTGTTTGTGACCCCTTCGTATGATCATCCATTCCTTAAATAACCCAGCAGCTTGTCTCTAACGGTCTCCCATTCTTTATCCAGAATACTATATACATTAGAGTCCCGAATATACCCATCATGAAGGATCATCTCTTGACGCAAGGTTCCTTCTAACTGCGCTCCGATTCTTTGAATTGCACGATTTGATCTCTCATTTCTTGCATCTGTACGAAGTTGTACACGCACGAGGTTCATTTCTTCAAATCCATATTTCAGCAACAGATACTTGCACTCTGTGTTTACCCTGGTACTCCAAACCTTGGGGTCCAACCAAGTTCCACCTATTTCGAGTTTTCTGTTTTGCGGTGAGATATCTAAGTAACTGGTACTGCCAACAATCTCATTTGTACTTTTGTCAAAAATCACGAACGGATACCTTAATCCCTGCTCTTTTGACTTCATCCACTGATTCATTGTGGTTACCAAATCTTCAGGCTTACTCATTGTTGACGGACTGTACGTCCATATTTCGCTGTGATTACTTGCCTTGAACAACCCATCCAAATGTTCATGTGACGCCGGTAATAACCTTACTCGTTTTCCTTCAAGTGTAATGTCGCCTTTTATCAACGCCAACCACGCCCTTTCTTCCACAATAGTACACAATACCAACTCTACAATCTTTTGTATAAGACTTAGTATTCAGTTTTTCTGCTCGTTAGGTGAGCGAAGGCTGCCAGTCGTCATGCAGCTCTCGTTCCTCGTTAGCGTAATATCTCAGCCTCATGGTTTTAATGAATTAGATTTCCACATTCGATACAGTCCAACAACTAGAAAGATAAAGGCAATAACTTCTATAATTCTAGGAATGAAAGTCAGTAACGGTAGTGTAGTACGATTCACTTCAACGAGTCGACTTATTGTAAAAGGTGCAATAAAATCATAGATCCTTAGTATTATGATAATAAGAAAGAAGTAAAAGCCTGCAATGAACTGGTTTTTCCTGCATTGTATAAGCCCAAAAATTAATAAAAATAAAAAGAAAACCGAAAATAGATTTGCAAAAAATCCTAATAAAACCTCCAAATTACCACCCCTTAATTTTCCACATAATTGCACTATACCCCCATATGGCAAATATTAATATTCATATCTTACGTTTACCCTTTGGAATAATTCCACAATCTACCCGTCAGCTTACTAAAAAGAGCAGGCCACCGCAGCACCTGCTCATCCATGTGTTATTCCACTCCCTACCCGTTAGCGCAACAGCCATTGTGTTAGAGGCTTATTGTCCCAGATCTGAGCTTCAATGTACCTCTCAGGTCCTTTATCGCCCCAAGGGTTCCAATCTTGTGGGAAACCAAGCTCAGTAACTAATTCGTTTATCTCTTCCATTGTATAAATTTGACCACGATATTTCTTTCCATCCTGAACTCTCATGGTTGGAAATAAATCTCCATACGTAAAGCTGAGTGTAGATGGATCGAACCTTTCAATTGGAATGGAAAGCTCGCATCCTTTTTCGAACCACTCCAAAAGCCATGGACATCTTCCTAGAGTCATGTAATGAGGAGTCTTACGTAATGGTTTTCCGCCTTTTGTAATGAACAGCTGCCTTGCTTTTTCCTCAAGATCTCGTCGAATAATAAGATAGTCCCTTGATCTTTTGCTTGCAAACCCCTTACTTTTAGATCGAAGTTTATCGAGTACCATTTCTGCTTTTTCTAAATTTAAGTCCGAAAGATTTTTGAAGGGACCGGTCGATTCATCGTAGTAATGATAAAGAAGCTCCATAAGTACCTCTCCCATGAATTTGCTGTTTTCAACCAACCCCGCACCGTCTAACCATTACTCAGTTCTCTTGCCCGTTATTGTAACGAAAAAGGGAGCCGAGCGCTGGTTACTCCCTTGATGCGTTCAACTATCGGTCGCAATAGGTAAGCATTTGATACAATCTCCAGCTTTTCCCCTGCTCCACACCGGACGTGCCAGTTTCCCAGCATCCGGCGTTCCATCTAATTGAAGCTACTAGATCATAAGTTCCACATTACTCCTGGATATGGATTTGTTAGATCGGTTCCAATCTGCATTTGTTACGGTATTGGTTGATCAGGTTGACCATAGGCTCGGTAATGCCGAGCTTAGTCCTGAGCGCGTCAATCGTCTCTTTGAGCGTAGAATGAATTAATCTGTGTGCCTCCTTATGGAGGATGCGCATATTATTGAACTTGTCGCTACCGCCGAGATGCAGGGGGAGATAGTGATGACAGTGAACATCGGCCGCGAAAAGGTGAATGCCTGTAATTTCGCATTTCCCCATCTTCATGCTATAGCGGCTAATTCGATTATCCATATATTCTACGCTTCGGTTAGGGAGGCTGGATTTCATCAACAGAGAGATTTCGTGTTGAATATCCGGTCGTAGCTTTTTGTGTATCCGCTCTCTTCCTTCCACTGTGTAGAGGGTAAGGCTTTGACTGAAATTCATTGTGTTTCTTGTCTTTACATCAGCGAGAGGGTATAGGTACACATTGGCCAATTTGAACGTTCTGAAGCCACGGCTGTAGAATTTCTTGTAGGTCGGTGGCGGGTTTTCAGGATGCTCATATTTCCCAACTTGTTTCAAACGATTGAACATGAAAGCACGCAGGTCGTGGGCAAGACGTGCGAACTCGAGGTTGACATGCGTTGCCCATTTGAAGTAGTTATGGATTCCTAAAACAAAACTATTGAACAGCAGTGCGTTTTGGGCGGTTGGGGAAGCTCTAAGTTTTTGAATGCGTGCTTTGGCTTCGTCCTTGATCTTCCGCTTATTTTTGGCTTTAATGCCTGTATGCGCTACTCTTTTATTACCCTTTTTATTCGCACGGATTGTGAAGCCTAGAAATTCTGACTCTCGTTTGCGCAGATTCACAATTTGCGATTTCTCCGGAGATATATCCAGTTTCAGACGGTCTTTCAGGTATAACCTGACGGCATGGTACCACTTTTGGGCGGTTCTCCAGTCCCGGCAAAGAATTTTGAAGTCGTCCGCATAGCGGACGATGTACCCTTCTTTGAGGGTGGATCGCCTTTTTGCGTATAGTTCGCCCGATCTCGTCACATAGGGTTGGTTCATGGGAAATAGCTCCCATTGTCCGGCTACCCATTGATCTAGATCGTTCAGAACAACGTTTGAAAGTAAAGGCGACAACAGGCCCCCTTGCGGTACGCCTTTTGAAGGCACGCCTTCTCCGTCAATTTCGGCTTGTAACATTTTAGAGATACATGCTAGGGCTTGTTTGTCCTGAATCCCCATGTTCCATAGCTGTTTCACCAGTAGGGAGTGGTTGACGTTTTCAAAGAAACCTTTGACGTCAATGTCTACAACGTAATGCAGTTGTGAATGGTTTACGAGAAATTGCACTCTCGCCATCGCATGATGGGTCGACCTCAGCGGTCTGAACCCATAGCTATGATTGTAGAAATGGGCTTCCGCTATTGGTTCGAGCACTTGCTTGAAGCACTGCTGAATGATGCGATCCAGGATACAAGGAATTCCGAGCGGTCTCCACTTACCGTTATCTTTTTTGATAAGTTTCCGTCTGACTTTCTTAGGGCGATAGTTCGTAAGTTTGTTTTGGATTTCTATTACTAATTCATCTTCGGACAGCTTTTGGATGTCGGCGATGGTTTTGTCATCGGTTCCGGGTGTCTTTGATCCTGTGTTCGATTTCATGGTTCAATAGGCGAGGAGGATATTTTCTCTGGATGTGATGACATCGTATATTTGCGAGAAAGACTCCTGTCTCGAAGCTCTATCGTATAAATCCGTGAAAGTGTCCGTCATACCGTAGTAATCCCAATATCTTAGAGCTTGCACTGTGGCATCCCTCCTTGTCGAGGTGATGTTCCCACGTTCCTACCCGATCGGTGCAATTCACGTTTGGAAAATGATCGTTCTTCCAATGAGACTTGGGGCTGTTCCTCCACTCCCATTACAGGAGATTCATCGGTCGTGCCCCTGCCCTCGCAAGGATAGATGCATTTCGGCAGATGCCTTATAGCAGCCGTTTAGGGTGACAGCCCTTGTTGCAACGTCCCTTGCTTTCCAAGTCCCTTGCAACCTAGCTTTCCGTTTCTAGACTTAGGTGCTTCCTCTAGGCCTGTGAGCTGGATGCCGCCATGGTTCGGCATAGCGTATTTCAGAGGATAAATTTTTACTTTTACGCCACTCACCCCATCGCTTGATGGTCCATATGTTTCCATACGTTCTAACTTTAGACCCGTACATTCGGAAGTTTGTCAGTTCCTATGTGTGAACATTCTCACCATATCCAGCTTTTCAGCCGCGCGGCATATCCATCGGCATACCTTTTCCAAAGGAATGGCTTCAGCCTATGTTCTGCCGGATCTACCTGTACTTCATACCTCATGACCTGTCAGACATGACGCATGCAGGAGTATTGGCGGGATGGTTTCTGGATACATGGTTCCGTCATTCCCATCCTCGGTTGCAAAGTTAAGATTAATGGTTTAATCTCCTGCTTTTCATGCTATTAGGCACTTATAGCAGAACTTGTCGTACTTACCCGTTAGCGGAATGATCCGTTCTCAAGGCAAGTTTCATAAAAAATCCATCCCTCGCAGGATGGACATTATTCAAACTCAAATCATATTTCTGCCTGTTCGCGAAACCGTTCCTTTGTGAGAACATGCAATAACTCACCGTTACACTCCTCGTAATCACCTGTCAAACCCATTAGTTCGCGATCAAACACAAAGCCCAGTTTCTTAAAGACTCCTAATGACGCAGTGTTCTGTGAATTAGCCTTAGCGAACAATCGGTCTAATCCAATAACATTGAAGGCATAGGCTGTCAACGCGGTGGCTGCTTCAGTTGCATAACCATTACCCCAATAGTCACGGCCAATCAAATAATACAGTTCCTTATCAGGAGCACTTAAATCGAGTACGCCCACACCACACCAGCCGATGAAAGCGCCTGTTGCTTTGCTTCGAATCGCAAATGAGTATTTAAATGGCATGATGAAGGGCGTATTGTAACTGTCGATTAGCCACTTGAATAGTCCTTTATATTCTTCGAACGATAAGACTCCCATATGCATATAAGTGAACAATTCTGGGTTTTGCATCAGCTCAAACGATTCCATCAAATCACTTTCGATGTAAGGACGAATGATTAGACGCTCTGTTTCCAAGCGCATCATAGATAATTCGGTTTGCATCTTGATTCTCCTCTTGTCTGTAATTGTTATACATCATGTATCAGACTAGAGTGCGAAATATGGCATACCCAAGCCTCACTTTCCACGCATTTTATCTATTAGCATAATCTGTTACCCAGGAAAGATACAATGGATAATTTGATTTTAATCGAAGTTACCATCTCTACTGTCCGTTAAAGGAAAGAAGGATACCGGATCAACCACGGTAGCCTTGTAGTGTTTCAATTGAGCTATCGTACCCGTCCATCCATGCCGCCACGCGACACCACAGATTATGGAGTAATTTGCGTTCTTCCATGGGAGCTTAACAAAGCGATTTGACCAATTGTATAGTTCCGCTATGCCAAAGTTCTGTATATTCCTTTTCGATGTGAAATCCATGCTTCTCGTAGAAATCAACAGTTTGCTGGTATGATGGTTTGAATTTTGGAGGTACAGTTAAAGCAACGATTCTGGTAAACCCTAAGCTCTTAACATGTTCAATTAAATGATGCATCAGTAATGAACCGAATCCATTTCTATGCTGGTTCGGATGTGTACCCATCAATGAAATAGAAATTGACCCTTCTGAACTTGTAAAAATAATGAAGGATGTAACCCGCCCTTCAACTTCTGCACACAGCACATCTTGAAAAAATAAATCTTTAAGAGTGTCTTCTGCAACATCGTTAGTAAACCAAACACCAGTCAAGGAAATTATTAGTTGATTAATCTGTTCCACAACAGGATCTTCAGATTTACTTGGTCTTTCATACATTTTAATTACACAGTCCATTTAGAACCTCCGATATCGGCACTATCGTACCCGTAATTATTGTTTGCTTTGAAGAAATTCTTGAATTGCATTTGCAGCACGGAATGCTCGTTGAATGGCTTCGGAAGGGATATAAAAATCAGGATCCCCACCAACTAATATACGGATTGAGGGTGCTTCAAGGCTTTCACGTACTTCCGTTAGAAAAAACAGAATTTGTTTAAGTATATCTTTTTGTTCTGAGGTAAGAACACCCTCTGCCTGATAAGCGTCTTCTATTTTCCTAAGGGTTTGAGAATGAGATATATCGAATAAGGTTTTTGTGATTTCCAGCCATTCATTCGAATATTCGGGGTGGAGGTGCACTGTTGGCTCTAATATTCTGTATGTCGCATCCATATTGGAGGAAGTTTCTCTTAAGGACATGCCGGTTTGCTCACCTTTAATAGCGTTATCCAAACTAAACATTGTTTCAATTAAATGGCCCCTTCCACTAGCCACACTTTCACCTAGAACGTTCGTGATTCTATCCGATTGTTCATTATTTAGTCTCCATTGGAACAAATTTAATAAAACGGAAATGATCAACAAAACTGCAAAAACCAAAGGTACCAATCGAAAAGTTCGCATTATTATCAACTCCTAATCTTAACAGCTTCAAGCACTTACCAATCTGCCTGCTATTTGTTTTGTAACTATAGACAAACAATAGCTTATTCGTTATTGAAAACTACTCTCGTTTCTTCAGCAAATGAAAAAGCGATCGGCTTACTGTGCGGTAGCCGACAATTTATTTCTGTTTTTTACCAACTCTTCTTAAATGAAAATCTGCCATCTAATTATCTCAGAATATAACGACTTTGTTTATTGGTAATGGATTCCTCTTAACTAAACTGCCCGTTTACTCAATGGAAAAGGGAGCAGCTACCGCGGGTCTGCTCCATGATCTGATGGACTATCGTACCGGTTAGCTTAATCTTTTCTTTTATTACGTCTATATCTAATAAAAAAATATATACAAATTAGAGTGAGCCCCATAAAACTGACATACCTGTAATACTCAGGACTATCAGTCTTCATAAGAGCAGGATAACCAAAAATAATTAAAAGCGGCATTCCACTTGCTAAAAGTAATCTTTCGTACATAAGGTTGCCCCCTCACCAATATATACTAATCTGCCCCTTTAACGTAATGAAGCTGCCCTTCGTTTTGCCGGCAGCCTCGTCCTGGTTTCGTTTATTCAACTCCCTCGGTCGCCGTAACGCAAGCATCTATGAACTTTTACGGTTTCTCTTTCGTTTTACAGTAACATATATTCCAAAAAGTATCGCCAAGCCGCACACTACGCCTATCTCTAGCCCTTTTAAAAAATCCATAAAATCATCCATCAGAAGTCCCCCTATTCATACCAGATAATAGTACCACATATTGGAACGAACCTGCCCGTTACTTCAATAGACGAAAAAGTAGGAATATCATTCGTACATGTAGAGGTCAAATACAACCAAGGTAATATGACATATTAAATACAAAGCAATTAAACTATTAAAGATAATTGGTACTAACTTTTTAAAATTGATATTATATTTCTTTAAATAAGAACGATACATAAGCAAAACTACAGTTAAAAACATCAAATAAAACAATGGGAAACCAACGCTATAAACAAGCTTTTCAGTTAATTCAATATCTCCAGGTGGTCCATCTGCTGCCGTAAAACGAGCCAAGCTAATCCAAATGAAAACAATCGTTTGAAACGTATAAGTACATAATAGTGCCACAACAAAATAAAACAAATAATATAAACCCTTATTCATGCTTCCCCCACCTTCAACATCGTCCAGTTGTATTTTATGATTTCTTCCTGAATACAATTTATACTGAAATGCTTGCTAAAATCTCCATTAACCAGGTCCTTATAAATTATCCTGCCGTTACTTCAAAAAAACAGGGAGCAGCTGCTATGGCAATCTGCTCCCTGGATCGTTTCAACTATCGTACCCGATAGTTAAGTAAAGATGAAAATTTAATCGTCTTCATCAATTTCATCATTTTCTGAATTAATAATAATAAAATCCTTTAAATTGGGGGAAATTTCTTCTACTCCTTCTGTTTCATGATACCAAATATATACTTTATCCTCCATTTTCCCATCAATAACTCGAAGGCATAATTTATCTCCTGTACCATCTTCACCAATAGCTATTAAATCAGGGGTCATTGCTTTATCCCTTACATCTAGGTTTTGTCTAACAATATCATCCCAAGTTTTCTTAGCATTTTTCGGGTCTTTTACGGGGAAAAGAATCCACTCACCAATTTCCGCATTATTTACTAATTTAAAAAGTTCTCTGTATTGTTCAGGAAAAGCAGCACCTAATTTTTGTTCTGTCGATTTTATATCTAAATCAGTAACCCCAGGTTTTCTAGTGTAAATTAATTTTCTAACATCTTCCATTAAAGACACCTACTTTCTTGTTATGTCTTACATCAAAATTATTGTCGTAATATCATAAATTCATCCACTATCCTGCACGTAGCTGAATAGGCTACCGATGCTGGCAGCCTGTTGTCATGGTGCTATCGTACCCGTTAGCTCAATACGGTACGTTAATTACAATACTCCCATACACTCCATCATCAATGTATGCATCAAATTTCCACAAACCCGAAGAAGGGATTGTTATTAGAGTCGGTACTTGTGCATCAGATCCTTTTGTTCCATAGGCAATCGCATAGTTTTCAATAAGGGTGATTGGTTGCTTTCCTTGTTTTGTGGCTGTTATTTTAAAGGTCCCTTTTACTAATTCGGTTTGTTCTCCCCATAAAAACCAATGAATACCTCTTTGTTTACCTGAAATAAAAGTAGTATCTATAATACCTAATTTTGAAGGTTGACCTATCATTGTATATTCGCCAACTTTAAATAGGGGACTAGTTTCCCACTCTTGTTCACTAATTTTATTGTTGTTTATTTCATAAGCTTTATCGAAACCAACAATGTTATAGTAGGATTTTTCTTCAAAGAGCGTGTAGATTTTAGGTGAAAACACCAAGACGACCAACAGTAACAAGCCATTCAGAACAATATTTTTCTTCATTCTGTCCCTCCCCTTTTAATGGTACGCGAACAGATTGGATTAAGTTGCGAACGAATTAAATTATCTCAGAATATAACACCTTTGTTTATTGCCCGTTAACTGAGCGAAGGGCTGCTACGAGGTAGCCCTTCTGGTATTTAACTATCGTACCCGTTAGTTGAACAAGATAGGCGAAGATACTACCTCTTCACTATTTTCTGGAATTGCTTATTACAGTAGAGCCAACGACAAGCGTAACTGCAATGACCACTATAATAAATGCAGTTTCATCTATGTCGTGAACCTGATGAATTAAATTAGCAAAGTACAGTAATTCAATTAATAAGATAATTATCCAGATTCCTAAATAACGATTGAGATTGATTTTTAACACCTCCTATTGAGACGGCCGCCATTAAACCGAATGCCGTTCGTCATGCTCGTGAGCTATCGTATCCGTTAGCTTAGTCCCTAGTCGTGTCTAACTTGCTCTATTTCTCATCTTCATTTACTGTATATTTCTTCACCTACGGCATTAATAATTGAAATATTTTGCACCGTTGCTTGACTAAAATTGGATATTATTAAGCCCTTTTTGTCAATGATTCCCCTTGACCTAATTGTTCCATCTGAATACTTTACATTAATATACTTGGCTCCTTTATTCATTAGATCATCATGTATAATAATGGAAATGTATGGTACTCCATTGCCCACAGTTATTAAGTCTTCACCATTTGATCCCCAAGATATCTTATGATCATATAACTTTTCATACTGATCCGAATACAATGTTATTAATGAATTTTTCAGTAATATTAAAGCACTGTCCTTTATCCATATGCTATCGAGAGCCTCTAATTTATTTTCTGAAAGATATGTTATTATCTGTTCGTTGGTTGGTGCAGAATAAATCAAAGTTGGCTCCTTAGAACATCCTGTGATAAAAATTAAAATTAGGAGATATGGAATTAGCTTCAGCTTCATATATTTCTCCTCTCTTCAGGTGAGTTCGGCTAAGATCAATAAATATTCATACGTTTCCAAACAATGGAAAGTTGCGTTAATCTGCCCGTTAGCGGAGCACATAAAAACGTCCGCCTAGGCAGCCGCCTACCGGACTATCGTACCCGTTAGCCATCCATGCCGCACAAAGCGCGGCACCACAGAGAATGAAAGTTAATCCGTTCTTTCATAGTAGTTCAATAACTAAGTGATAAAGAATAACTTTCTGAAGCATCTGGTTTCTTTTTATCAAAATTAGCTTTTCATTTTCTTTTTGAAACCAATAACCGCGATGACAAATATGACGATTGTATAGCCAATCACCCATAATAGTGGTACTACAAGATCAACATATTCTCCGGCAAGAGCAGCCCGTGTTGCATCAACCGCATGAGCAAATGGAAGTGCATACGCAATTGTTTTAAACATTCCGCCTATCATGTCTAATTCAAACCATGTGCCACTTAACCATGTTGTAATATTAACGAAGATTGCAAAAATCCCACCAACTTGCTTGTCTGTGAAGTAAGTGCCAAGCAGCAGACCAAATCCAATATAAAGCATTGCAATGATAATCAGTACAACGATTGTCAGAAGTACATTCGCATTAAAAAATAAGCCAAAGAAGAATGCCGTAATAAAGCAAACTATAATTTGTAGGGTGGCAACAGGTAGTAACGGAAGTGCATAGCCAACAATATAATCAGATGCCGACATTGGAGAAGCAAAGATTCGCATTAAGAACGAACTGCTCCGATCTCGACCAATCAGCATACCGGAGAATAAAGTAATAAAAGAAAAACTAAAAACGATAACACCTGGCGTTAATTTTTCAATATTATAAAGGTCAAACGGCATGTTTGTCTGCATCACTGAAAAGAGCCACATCACAACAACAGGCAGTCCAATACCGAACAGGAGAGTCAACGGATCTCGAAAAATCTCTTTATGATTTCGTGAAGCAAATGCGAAATATCTCATACATCGCTCTCCTCCTTAGTCAGTATAAGAAATGCGTCCTCAAGACTAGATTGTCCCGTTGTTTCCTTCAACTCATTCACCGTGCCAAGCGCATGTAATTTCCCACCGTGCATGATACCGATTCGGTCTGCCAGTGCTTCTGCTTCTTCTAAATAGTGCGTTGTTAAAATAATCGTAATCTTTCCTTTAAGCCCACTTAACACTTTCCATAGTTCACGTCTTGAACGAACATCAAGTCCAAGTGTTGGCTCATCTAAAAAGATAATTTCCGGATTGGAGATGAGTGCCATTGCAATACTCAAACGGCGTTGCATACCGCCCGACAACGTTTTCGCTTTGTTCTTTGCTCGTTCTGTTAGACCAAACTCTTTCATCATCTGAGCAGCTTTCATTTGTGACTGTTGCTTATTACTTCCATAGATTTTGGCAAGCAGTTCAAGGTTTTCCTTTACAGAAAGATTCGGTGCAACGGCCGTTTCCTGCGGTGACACATTGATTTTTTGCTTCACAGCCTTTGAATTTGTCACAATACTATCACCAAGAAGTAGTGCATCTCCACTTGTCGGTGTTAGTAAACAAGAAAGCATCTTAATCGTTGTCGTTTTGCCTGCACCATTTTGTCCAAGCAGTGCAAAAAATTCACCCTTATCAATCGAGAGAGTGAGATGATCCACCACCATTCTTGATTTATACTGCTTCGTCAGTTCCTTTATTTCAATTGACATCTATTTATCGCCTGCCTTTTGATCATTGCTCAGCCTTTATAAAGGAATTAATCTCTTGGATATCCTTTTTGGAAATCGTGTATTGGATGAACCATGTAATCAAATACGTTCCTAAAAAATTAACACCAAGAATAAGGAAGCTCATGTATGTTTTTGGCATCCAGCAAATCGTAACAATCGGCACCCACACAATTGCTGTTATGCAAAAGTGTACGACGTATTGCTTCAGTAAGCTCCATTTTGCAATGTCAAATACAACAGAGCTCGTAGCATAAGCCACCCCAATAAAACCTGTCAACATCATTTGAACGATTACGGCTGTAATCTCACTTTCAAATAACGAGCGAAAGTCTGGGATTACAGGCATAAACTTCCCTTCCCCTAAAGAGAGGGAAATGATTATTTGTACCACTTGTCCGACAAACACACCAAATGCAAACCCTCCAAGAGCTCGACTTAATAGTTTTATCAACATGTTGATCACCTCATGTCCCTAACATTTTTTTGATTTTTGAGACGTACCTGCGAGACGCATAAGTTTTAATGTCACCTTTTAACAGTACCCCGATTGTCCCGATCATACTTATGTCCATTTTGATGATCATTTTAATATTAATGATTTCCGAATTTGAAATACGGACAAATAATTGACTGTCCAGTTTTTCTTGAAGCTCATATATTCTTGAACGAACCGTATACGTACCATGAGCGGTCTGAACAAAAACCTTTTTTCTCTCCGCATAAATTCTGACGATTTTTCTGTATTCCACGAGTACAACGTGTCTTTCCGAAAACACCGCTAATGAATCGGTAGAGGATTCTGAAAGTAGATTCATGATATCAGTTATTTCATCCGTTATTTTGTCGGTTAGGATGACAATTTTCGGCTCTTTAAAAGATGGATCAATCGATACTTCAAATTTCACTGCGCTCCATTCCTTTCCTTTCATCCCTATTCACTATAAAAACCATGAGACTAAATGTAAATGGATTTTCGATAAGTGGTCATTTTCGAACGACAACTGGTCAGGGATGCTCGGAGAAACTTGTCAAATTGTTAATTCCACAGCCTAATCTGCCCATTAGCGTAACAAGGCTGCCGCTCAATCCGCGGCAGCCTTGTGTAGTTTTTTG
>JBNJJW010000050.1:0-14595 GCA_051750645.1 Bacillota bacterium
GAGGGAATGGTGTCTCCGTATTCGACCTTGCCGAACCAGGGAATGGTGTCTCCGTATTCGGCCATGCCAAACCAGGGAATGGTGTCTCCGTATTCGGCCATGCCGAACGAGGGAATGGTGTCTCCCTATTCGGCCATGCCAAACCAGGGAATGGTGTCTCCGTATTCGGCCATGCCAAACCAGGGAATGGTATCACCGTCTTACATGCAACCTGAACCAGGCTATGGATACGGTTCAAACCTTCCTCCCTATCCTTCCTATCCAAGCTGGCCTCAAACAGCAGGCGTAGGGGCATATGAGAAGGATTGCGGATGCCATGGAGATCGGACGGAGCAGTCCTCCGTCAAGCTGGCAGATACAGAAGCACCTAAGTTAGCGAAAACAGGTGTTCAACGTAAAAACTCAAAAAAAGCGGTTATCCGCACGGTGACGACACGTAAGAATAAAACGAGAAATCGGGGCAGCATGCCTTGGTTAAATAATTAATCAATGAATCTAAGCTTCTGTTCTCTCCTGATGAGAAACAGAAGCTTGTTTGTTGTTTTCGAGTTTACGAAATTTGTTTGAATAATTATGTAAGAATGGCGCACACTATCAAAAAATATAATGAAGGGGTCTTCCTTATGACGGAATTCAGCCTTTGGAAAAATTTAAAAAAGCGTCTTCGCCGAAAACGCCGTCCATTGTGGATGCTGGGTGGCATTATGTTCTGCTTACTTGCCGGATGGTGTGCCTTTTCATATTCAGAGACGGTATACGCAGAAACGCCGAAGCCTGCAAACAATAACCAGAGCATTATTAAGACGCTGCAGCAGAAGCAAGGACCACTCTCCGTTAAGCTTCATCAGGTCTATGTATGCGGTGAGGATATGAAGTCGCTTGGCCGAATGATGAGCAAGCAGATCGTACAGCTTCTGCTTGTGCATCCGGAATGGACTGCGACGATGGATAAAGACCAAAGCACGATACTCTTTGAGGAGCGAATCGATGATTTGTCCGAGCACTGCAAAGCGCATGCCTATATGGGAGTGGACAAAAAAGGGAATTTGACCCTTTACGACGGGGTTCCGAAAAAAGAAAAGGTTGTGCGCACCTTCTTCCAACTAGACGTGCGATATATGGAAAGCAGCCTGCCGCAGGACAAGCTGGATAAACTCACGAGAGGTATTCGTATAAGTGATATTGATGAATACAACAGTGTTTTGTCGACTTACAGCGACTACGCTATGGAACAAAACGAGAAAGTCATGAAACCGACATATTAGCTTACGCAATTGAAAGCGGCCGTACATTAAATGTACGGTCTCTTTCTATTTATGATTATCAAGCGAAATGTCAAACGCGCGTTCTCATTCACGCCAACATTTGCTATAATGGTTGGTATGCTTTCGAAGTAAGTTTTACTTCGTAAAACGGAGAGTATGCTTACGAAGTAAGTTTTACTTCGTAAAACTTTTGAGGAGATGGCGGTTTGCGCGTTCTTGGTATTGATCCTGGTATTGCAATAGTTGGTTTTGGATTCATAGATAAAATCGGGCATAAGCTTACACCCGTGCAATACGGTGCTATACAGACGGAAGCCCATACACCCTCAGAGCAGCGTTTGCTGCAAGTATATGATTCTGCGGGCGCATTGATGGATAAATATATGCCTGACGCCGTTGCGGTGGAAAAACTGTTTTTTAACCGGAATGTAACGACGGCATTTGATGTAGCTCAGGCTAGAGGCGCTATTATTTTGGCTGCTGCGCAGCGCGGCTTGACAATCGGGGAATATACGCCGCTTCAGGTGAAGCAGGCGGTTGTAGGTTATGGCAAAGCGGAGAAGAAGCAAGTGCAAGAAATGGTCAAAGTCTTTCTGAAGCTCTCAGCTGTGCCGAAGCCTGACGATGTTGCCGATGCGCTTGCGGTGGCCATTTGTCATGCCCATTCTGCGGTCTTGACTCAGAAAATTAACGAGGTGAAGCGTTCGTGATCGATTTTTTAAGAGGACTTGTCGTTCATTTAGAATCCGAATATATCGTTATGGACGTAAGAGACACGGGGTATCGGGTGTTTACGCCTAATCCGTATGCGTTCGCCAAAAAAGAAGAGCCGGTAATCGTCTATATTCATCATCACGTGCGCGAGGATGCTATTTTATTATTCGGATTTGAAACGCGGGAGGAGCAGACGCTGTTCCGTAAACTGCTGGAGGTGTCCGGCATAGGACCGCGCGTCGCTTTGGGCATATTGTCGGGTGGCCGGCCAGAAGCGGTAATTGCCGCCATTCAGCAAGAAAACATCGCATTTCTGACTAAGCTTCCAGGCATCGGGAAGAAGACCGCCCAGCGGATGATTCTCGACTTGAAGGACAAGCTGATCGGAGCAGGGCTTGACGGCGGCTTGCTGACTGCTGCAGGCGTTGCCCTTGATCTATCATCCAGCGGAAGCACGGGACAAGGCGCCGGTACCGCATGGCAGGAAGCGCGCGAGGCGCTTGCTGCACTCGGCTACACGGCGGCAGAGCTGGACCGGGCATGGAACGGCATGCAGACGAGCGTTACAGCCGAGGAAACGGTAGATTCATTGATGAAGCGGGCGCTGCAGCAGCTGTTTAAAGGCTGACGGAGGGGGATGAACGAAGATGGATGATAGAATCATTTCCGCCAACCTAATGATGGAAGACCAAGCGGTAGAGCTAAGTCTGCGTCCCCGTTATTTGGCCGAGTATATCGGGCAGACGAAGGTCAAGGAAAACCTGAAGATCTATATCGAAGCCGCAAAAATGCGCAAGGAAGCGCTTGATCATGTACTGCTTTACGGTCCGCCAGGACTCGGGAAAACGACTCTTTCGAATATTATTGCGAATGAGCTCGGTGTTAATCTTCGAACAACGTCAGGACCTGCCATCGAACGTCCGGGCGATCTTGCTGCGTTGCTAACCAATTTACAAGAGGGCGATGTGCTTTTTATCGATGAGATACACCGGCTGCACCGCACCGTAGAAGAAGTATTGTACCCGGCTATGGAAGACTTTGCGCTCGACATTATGATCGGCAAGGGACCAAGCGCCCGTTCGGTCAGGCTTGATCTGCCTCCATTCACCTTAATCGGTGCTACCACGCGGGCAGGTCTGTTGTCGGCACCGCTGCGGGATCGCTTCGGAGTCGTCAGCCGTCTTGAATTTTACAATATCGACGAGCTTGCATTCATTGTGTCACGCACATCAGAAATTTTGAATGCCAGCATTGTTGGGGAAGCTGCTTCCGAGATCGCGATGCGTTCACGCGGTACGCCGCGTATAGCGAATCGTCTGCTGAAGCGGGTTCGCGATTTTGCGCAGGTTCGCGGCGATGGTGTGATTACGCACGATATCGCCCGTTCAGCGTTAGAGCTGCTGCAGGTCGATCCAATGGGGCTTGACAGCATTGACCACAAAATGCTGTACGCTATGATGACCACCTTTGCCGGCAGGCCTGTCGGACTGGATACGATAGCAGCGACAATAGGCGAGGAAAGCCAGACCATTGAAGATGTGTACGAGCCCTATTTAATGCAAATCGGATTTTTGCAGCGAACGCCGCGCGGACGTATTGCAACCGAAAGCGCCTATCGCCATCTTGGTCTGCCTGTGCCGGGGAGGTAGGTGCTCATGTGCGCGAAAGCTGCCTTAACTTCCGAGACACTGTATGTCGTATATGATGGGCAATGCAATCTTTGCTTGGCTTCTGTAGCGAAGCTCAAGGAGCTTCCAACCTATGCGGCACTTCAATTTGTACAGATTCAACAAATCGAGCTTGCGGGCGGCAATCAGCCTCTCGTTCCAGGTCTACATCAGGTGAAACGCGAAGCGCTGTATGACAAGATGCATGTTGCAGATGAGCAAGGCCGGCTGTTTGCGGGCGCAGACGGGGTTATTCGAATATTGCGAACCGTGAAGGGGCTCCGGTGGCTCTCCGCATTTTACCGGATACCGGGAATGAAACGGCTGGGCGACTGGATGTATCGCTACATAGCGAATCGGAGATACGATTGGTTTGGATCAACCGGGCAAAGCTGCTCGATCAACGGGTGCGAGCGGTTGCCGGACAGAGGGGAGAATAATAAACATGGCAATTAAAAGGTCGATTAAGCGATTAATCTTTTTGACCTTATCTATTTTAATGCTTGTGTCAGCCTGGACGGCTTCGCCTTCAAGAGCGGCGGTGCCGAAGCTGGATCAAATCCGGGTCGCGATATTTATGCAATTACCCGGTAAATATGTCGATACAACACCTGCAGCCACATTTTCGTCAGCAGGGGGCATGAATGTCGGCTTAAGGCAGCCGGACGGTATTCATAATTGGTTTAGCGTTGCCGCAGCTGCACAAATTCGGTTTGCGTCTGAAGATTATAAGGTCAATATTTTTGAATCAACTAATTTTTCCTCTGCATTGGCAGTTTATAAAAGAATTCAAGCGGCTAAAGGAGCAGGTTACCTAACTTCGATTGCCAAAAACGGAGCTATCGTATATCAAGTTTTAGAAGGTACATATAATACAGCCGCTGAAGCAACTGCCGCACAAAGCAAATGGACGGCTGACGCCGAGTTGACACAGCTAGCAGGTGAATTCAAACCGGTGCTTCAAGGTCCTCTTCACCTGGAAAGCGAGCCGTTTGCGAGTAAAGCGGAAGCAGCAGCAGCTGCGAGCTCCTTCGGTGCGGCAGGTATTGATGCATTTGTAGCTGTACGCTCGCCGCAAAATGACGTTGTCAACTATTCGGTTATGGTAGGAGCTGCCGTAAACGATGCCGAGCTCCAAATTATTAAAGCGGCAGCGGAAAAAGCGCCAGGCGGAAGCAGCTTGAAGGAAGCTGATCCGCAATCTGCATATTTGCTCATTAGGAATGATCACTCGCTAAGCGGTAAAGCGGAAAGCAGCTCAGAGCTGTATACGTTTGCCGGCAGTGACACGAAAGTATCGGTATCGCCGGCTGCCGCTGATCCGATCAAGCTGACTGAAAGGAGCAATCGCACCTATCGCGGACTGTTTGAGCTTAGTGAACTAAACGGCCGTATGGCTGTTATCAATGAGCTTCCTTTCGAGCAATACTTATATTCCGTTGTCGGAGTAGAGATGTATCCGACATGGCCTACTGAAGCTTTGAAGGCGCAGGCTGTAGCCGCCCGTTCCTATGCGTTAAACAAAGGCTTCGGATTCCAGATCGCACATGTCGTCGATACAACATTAAGCCAGGCTTATTACGGAACAGGCTCGGAGCGTCCCTCGACTATAGCCGCCGTGAACGAGACGGAAGGCGAAGTTGCATTATACGAAGGTAAAGTTATCGAGGCATTGTTCTCTGCAAACGGCGGAGGCGTTACGGCTGATGCAAAAGAAATTTGGAACAACTCAATTGCATACTTACAATCTGTGAAAAGTCCGGATGCTTCATCAGAAGCAGGGCTTCACTATTGGTATAGAGTCGTACTCCCAAGCGGGGCAATCGGTTATATTCGCGATGATTTACTCGATGAAACGGGTCAAACGACGGCAGCGGGAAGCCGCATTATGCAAGTAAACACGAATGGTACAAAGCTGCGCAAGCATCCGCTTGTCCAAGACGCCGTTCCTCTTGTTGCTCAAGCGGAAATAGGAACACAAGTTGTTGTGCTTGAGAAAACCATTGAATCCAATTCAATGTCCTGGGTACGAGGACCTTTTTCACCGCAAGAGATTTTAACCGCTATGAATGCAAGGTTAAAGACTAAGCTGACTGGACCAGTAAATACGATAGAAGTAAGCCAGCGTGGTCCTTCAGGACGGGCAACTGAAATATTGGTCAATGGCCAGAAGCTGCTCGTGAGCAATCCGGATGCTCTGCGCGGAACGTTAGGGGTTCAAGGCTCTCTGCCAAGCACGTTGTTCAAGATCGACGAAACGGCTAAGGTCGTCATGCTTGGAGCAGGCTCATCAACTCGAACAAAACCGTCGGATAGTCAGCCTGTCTATACGATTGGCGCAGGCGGTAAAGTAGAAGAAGCAGCGAATGCGAACCTATTTATACTGGATGGGGACGAGAATGTACGAGCAGCAACGAAGGAGCCGTCATTCCGTTTTGTCGGTACCGGTAACGGGCACGGGGTCGGTCTTTCGCAATACGGAGCGCTAAGCCTTGCCCAGCAAGGGTATGACTATCAATATATTTTGAAATACTACTACAAAGATGTAACCATCGCTAAGGAATGATTGAAACGATATGAACGTAGATTGGTTCGATTTTGAATTGCCGGAACGATTAATTGCACAGACGCCGCTACCGGAACGGACGGCATCCAGACTGCTCGCGTTAAACAAGAATACAGGCGAAATAACGCATAACACATTTACCGATTTGGAGCAGTATGTTCAGGCAGGAGATGTACTCGTATTGAACAATACGAGAGTTATTCCCGCAAGGCTGATTGGCATGAAGAGTGATACCGGAGCGAAAATCGAGCTGCTGCTTCTAAAGCAGCTTGGCGCTGATCGCTGGGAGGCGCTCGGAAAGCCGGCCAAACGATTAAAAGCAGGAACAGATCTTTCGTTCGGAGACGATGGAAACGGTAATCCGCTGCTGCGCGCTGTTATTGAGCAGGAAGGCGAAATGGGCGGACGGACGATTCGATTTGAGTATGAAGGGATATTTCAAGAGCTGCTAGACCGGCTGGGAGAAATGCCATTGCCTCCGTACATTAAAGAACGGCTTGAAGAGCGGGAGCGGTATCAAACCGTTTATTCCCGTCACGCCGGCTCTGCAGCAGCACCGACAGCGGGCTTGCATTTTACGGATGAGTTTCTGCAGAGGCTGCAGGCAAAAGGCGTTAAGCTCGCTTACGTCACGCTGCATGTAGGCTTGGGCACCTTTCGTCCGATGTCCGTAGAGCTGGTCGAGGAACATGAAATGCATGCGGAATATTATGAGCTGGATGAGCACAATGCGCAAATCATTAATGAAGCCAAGCAGAGCGGAGCCCGTATTATCGCTGTAGGGACGACATCGTCGCGAACGCTCGAAACTGTGGCAGCACGTTTTGAAGATAAACCTATACAGGCATGCAACGGCTGGACCTCGATTTTTATTTTTCCGGGGTACAAGTTTAAGCTTGTTAATGCGCTGCTCACTAATTTTCATTTGCCAAAGTCAACGCTCGTAATGCTCGTTAGCGCTCTCGCCGGTCGGGACGCTGTCATGCGGGCATATGAAGAAGCGATCGCCAAAGAATATCGTTTTTTCAGCTTCGGCGATGCGATGTTTATTTACTAATTAGGAATAGGAAGCGTGAAATGTGGCTGTAAAATACGAATTAATCAAACAATGCAAGCAATCGGGAGCGCGTTTAGGACGGGTTCACACTCCGCATGGTGTTATTGAAACACCTGCTTTTATGCCGGTAGGAACGCAAGCTACTGTTAAAACGATGAGCCCGGAAGAACTTAAGACGATGGATGCTCATATTATTTTGAGCAATACGTATCATTTATTTCTTCGTCCGGGACACGACATTGTAAAGGCGGCTGGCGGGCTTCATAAATTTATGAACTGGGACAGACCGATCCTTACCGATAGCGGCGGCTTTCAAGTGTTCAGCCTCAGTGAAATGCGCAAAATTAGCGAGGAGGGCGTTCATTTCCGGTCCCATCTAAACGGAGACAAGAAATTTCTGTCGCCTGAAGTGGCGATGGAGATTCAGAATGCGCTCGGGTCAGACATAATGATGGCATTTGACGAATGTCCGCCCTTTCCTGCGGAGCACGAATATGTTAAAAAATCGCTTGAACGGACGACCCGTTGGGCGGAACGCTGCCTGGAGGCGCATGCGAGACCGCATGATCAAGGCTTGTTCGCGATCGTTCAAGGCGGAATGTACAAAGATTTACGCATTCAGAGCGCAAATGATTTGACTTCCATGGATTTCCCGGGGTATGCTATTGGTGGACTGAGCGTAGGCGAGCCTAAGCATTTGATGTATGAGGTGCTGGATTATACGGTTCCTGTGTTGCCTGCGGCCAAACCCCGCTATTTAATGGGGGTAGGTTCTCCGGATGCGTTGATAGAAGGCGCTATCCGCGGCATCGATATGTTCGATTGCGTGCTTCCGACACGGATCGCCCGAAATGGGACAACGATGACGAGCCAAGGCAGATTAGTTATTCGCAATGCGAAATACGCCGAAGATTTCGGTCCTTTGGATCCTGAGTGCTCATGCTATACGTGCACGAACTATTCAAGGGCATACATTCGGCATTTAATAAAGGCGGATGAGACGTTCGGCATGCGGCTGACGACTTATCACAACTTGCATTTCCTGCTTCAACTCATGCGGGACGTCCGGCAAGCGATTATGGAGGACCGGCTGCTTGATTTCCGGGATTCCTTCTTCACAAGCTACGGCCTGTTCGATAATGAGAAAGGGTTTTGAAAGGGGGGATTTCGATGTGGCTATTAGCAGCTGAACCAGCAACAAATAACATCTTCGGTATGATTTGGCCTTTTGTCCTTATGTTCGCGGTATTTTATTTCCTGCTTATCCGTCCGCAGCAGAAGAAACAAAAGACACGTACTGCTATGTTAAACCAGTTGAAAAAAGGCGACAAAATTTCAACTATCGGCGGTTTGCACGGAACTGTTGTGGAGCTGACCGATGATACGGTTGTGCTTCGCGTCAACGATACGACAAAAATGACGTTCGAACGCAGCGCAATCAATACCATCATTACTTCTGCGCCAACAGCAACTGAGTAATAGAAAGAATTAGATAAAAAAACGGCTGACATACTTGTTATGTCAGCCGTTTTTTTCATTTTTTCAGGTTGACGCCTATCATGCCGCCGAAAGCGCCGGTTAGAAGTGCAGCTCCCAAAAGCGCTGCGCTATGCCACGATAACGAGGCATCCGATGCTAAGAAGCTAATGATGATTACAATTGCTGCATACAATAATCCGAGGATAGAGCCATTGTACCAGCCTTTAGACTCTGAACGTCTGCCTGCTGTAAGGCCGCCTGCTAAAGAGGCAGCGGCATGAACAATGAGCGCGTACGTTGATAAGCTGCTTTCCTTCATTGCTGTAAAATGCAAAAGAAGTGATAGCAGCAGAGCGCCTGCTGCCAGCCAAATGATTGAAAAAAGCACCCCGGCAAGTAAAGGTGAAGCGATTAAAGGCGGTTTAGGAGCTTGTTTAACCGAACTCATCAAATTCCCCCCAGTAAGATGAACGTAATACTAATCCATATGGTCAAGCTGGGTGGAATAGTACAACTATACGCCGAAGTGTACATGTATTTATTTTACCGCTTCAGATCGATTCCCATATATTCGTGTACCATTCCTCGTATGATGTGACTAGCCGGAGGTCAGAATAGCTGTACGGACAAATACAGTTGACATCAGCTGACATGACAAGTCGAGGAGGCGGTTTCCGTTGGAGTTTTGGGGCCTGTTGATCCGGACGGTGATCATATATTTCGTCGTATTTCTGATCATGCGCTTTATGGGTAAGCGAGAGATCGGTAAGCTTTCAGTATTTGACCTCGTTATTTCAATTATGATCGCGGAGATTGCCGTTATTGTGCTTGAAGATATGGAACGATCGATGTGGGAAGGCATTTTGCCGATGACCGTTCTGCTGCTTATTCAATTGGGAAGCGCATATATGGCAATGAAAAGCCGTAAGCTTCGGCTGTTGTTTGACGGCAAACCAAACGTTATTATTGACAATGGAAAATTAAACAGTGACGTTATGCGCAAGCAGCGTTATAACTTAGATGATTTAATGCTTCAGCTTCGGGAAAACAAAATCATCACCGTGTCGGATGTAGAGTTTGCGATATTGGAAACAACCGGCAAGCTATCGGTCATACCGAAGGAGAAGCCGGACGCTTCAGATGAGATGAACAGCGAAAGCGGCGATTCAGGTGCCTTTGCGAAAGAGTTGAAGTTCAAGCCTTACAGCAGCTCAAAAATAATTCCGCCAAAGTACCGGTTTGAAGTTTTGCCGATTCCGCTCATTATGGACGGCAAGGTGCAGGATGAAAATTTAGAGAAGCTTGAGAAAACGAGGTTTTGGCTTAAAAATGTACTGCAGGAGGAAGGCGTTACGGACTTCAAGGACGTATTCTTTTGCACGATTGATCATAAGGGTAGACTGTTTGTCGATTTGCAAAATAAAAAACCGCGTTTGTAAGAAGGGGATAACCCTTCTTGAACGCGGTTTTTCATTTTTGAATAACAAGCAATGAAATGTCTATTTAAACCACCTGCCGAGCAACGGAATGCGCGCGACATCGTAGCGGTCAATAATCTTCATCCAAATCATTAGCAGTAAATACAGGATAACGCTGGCTGTACAGGCGAGTATTAAGTTGATCCATTCCGCAGAAAGCGGCTGCTGATTCATGGTGAAGCGGGCGGCAGCACCCATAATGACCATGGCAGACCCTACCTTAACGAAGTCAAACAGCTTCATATGGAAGCCTATAAAACGAAGCACGCTTATGCCATGCAAAACAGTGACCAGGACGATATTAACGTTAATCGCGATTAAGGCGCCGTATATGCCGTATTCCGGATCTGAAGCGAGCTGGACGATGAGAAAAAGCTTAACAACGGCTCCGATCAACGTATTCATAAGGGCGGTGCCTGGTTTGTCAAGCGCTTGAAGAGCTGCTTGAAGCGGTGCTTGCAAATATATGAAAATGCCTACAGGCGCGATGAGCTGAAGCATGGGGGCTATCTCAGCGTGATTGTACAGCATTCTGCAGAGCGGCTCCGCAAACAATGCCATGACGACGACGAATGGCGCACCCGATACAAGTGCGAGCCGCATCGATTGGTGAAGGCGCTTATGAATTAAGGCGCGATCGCCTCGTGCTGCCGCTTCCGATAAGGAAGGCACAAGCGATACGGCAAGTGAATAGGTGAGCGCTGTAGGCAGAAGCAGCAGAGGGATAACCATACCTTGAAGCGCGCCGTATTGCGCTGTAGCTATTCCTGTAGCAATGCCTGCAGCGGCTAGACTGCGGGCTGTAAAAATGGACTCGAGCAAATAGGATAGTGAGCCGACCATCCGGCTTCCGGTTACAGGTATGGATAAGCTTAGTAATCTTCTCAGTACGGGTACTCTTTTTTTTGACGGATCAGGTGATTGGGCGGCCATGGCTTTTTTTCCGCGATGCTTATCGCGGTAATATTTCCACATGATGACAGCTAATCCACCGATTTCTCCGACAACGACGCCCAGCATTGCTCCCGCTGCTGCCCATTCAAGACCTAATGGCAAGAGGAAGTAAGCGAATGCGAGGGATGCAATGATCCGTAGTATGGTCTCCGTGATTTGGGATACCGCGCTAGGTACCATATTTTGTTTTCCTTGAAAGTATCCTCGGTAAACCGCCGAGATGCCGCTAATGAGCAGAATCGGCGTCATAGCAAGGAAGGTTCGGTACACGCGGGTATCAGGCAGTACATGATTTGTAATCCAAGGGGCAAATAAAAGCATAGCAGCTGTCATGACGATTCCAAGCGTAACAACCAATCCCATTGCAGCTCGGAAAATGTATTTAACCCGGGCAGAGTCACCTTGTGAATCGGCTTCTGCGATCCATTTGGCTACAGCGAGCGGGATGCCGCCTGTAATAATCGTGAGCATAACGGTTAGGAACGGAAAGCTGAGCTGGTATAAGCCGACGCCTTCCGCGCCAATAATACGCGGAAGCACAATACGCGGCACGAAGCCGAGCAACCGATTAATGATTCCGGCCGCCAGCAAAATCATAGCACCCTTGATAAATGTTTGCTTCGTCATATTAGATTGCCCTCATCTCTTTCGTGGAATAGCTAGTCCGGTCCTGCTTTCTTGGGTAAGACGAAGCTGTGAGACAGGCCGGTATAATCATATTTATGCGCGGCATGTCCGATTCCATGTCACTCATTTTTACCGATTACTGAACAGTTGGGCAGGAGAATCGTGCAAGCGTATCGAATAAATGTACTAGGGCGATGTAAGCGGGTGTTTACGAAGCGGGTTTTTACTTCGTAAAACTTTGAGGAGGATCAGCAGCATGGCGGACGAAGAGCTAAGCAGTATTATCGAGGAGCTGTGCAACAGCAAGGCGGAGGAATTTCGGCTAATCGGGTATGAATACGTTACGGGCAAAGAAATTTGGGACTGCGTCAATGAAAAATATCAAAAGAGCGGCCAGCCGGAGCTGCACCAGCTGGTAAACGATATTTTGTCATTGAAGGTAACCAGGTTCATGAATTATATGACGCTTAGCGCTTACAAAGGAACCCAATTTTAGAGAATGGGGTTCTTTTTTTTGACTCGATTTTGCGGCGTCTGTATAATAGGAATATTGAGATCATAAGGGGGATTTAGACGTATGTTCGGGAAGAGAATAGTTGCCTTCCTTGCGATCGTTGTAATTATGTTTGGCGTCATCGCTTGGACAAGCCCAGCGCTAGTGAAAGATGTTCGGCTAGGCCTTGATTTAAAGGGCGGATTTGAAGTGCTTTACGAAGCTGAGCCGCTTGAGGGCGGAGAAGCGGTTACACCGGAGTCGTTGAAAGAAACGGCTAGAAGTCTTGAAAAGCGAATTGATGAGCTCGGCATAGTCGAGCCGGAAATTACGACTGAAGGAACTAACCGGATTCGGTTAAAGCTTGCCGGGGTTGCGAATGAGGAAGAAGTCAGAGAAATTCTTGCCAAGCCGATCAATCTGACATTCCGCGGTCCAGATGGAAAGATAGAGCTGGACGGAAGCGATTTTAAGCAAAATGGCGCTGGTGTAGGCTACGACAACATGAGCAAGCCGTTCGTAACGATTGAATTAAAAGATGCCCAAAAATTCGAAGAGATTACTACCCGGTTAACGGGTCAATATTTAGCCATTTATCTGGATGATAAAGAATTGTCCAAACCGTCTGTTAACTTCCCTATCTCTGGCGGGTCTGCTCAAATTTCGGGTGATTACACGGTCGATGAAGCAAAAGAATTAGCCGATATGATCAACCTTGGGGCACTTCCGCTTAAACTCGTTGAGAAATATACGCAAAGCGTGGGTGCTAAGCTCGGACTTGAATCATTGAGAGAAACGGTACAGGCGGGCATTATCGGCACGGTAATTATTTTAGTTTTCCTAGTCATTTTGTTCCGCATACCAGGCGTTGTTGCAGGCATTACCGTAATTACGTACACGTGGCTGTTAATCGTTGTATTTAATCTAATGAACGCTACGCTGACATTGCCAGGTATCGCGGCTTTCGTGCTCGGTATCGGTATGGCGGTTGACGCGAATATCATCATGTATGAGCGTATTAAAGAAGAAATTCGAAGCGGCAAAAGCTTGCTGTCCTCTTTGAAGGCAGGCTCGAAAAACTCCTTCCGTACCATTATGGATGCGAACATTACGAACATTATTGCGAGTGCCGTTTTGTACTTCATCGGTAACGGGGCTATTCGGGGCTTTGCGCTCACGATGATCTTCAGTATTCTCGTAAGTATGATCACGAATATTTTCTTGTCACGTTTCCTAATCATGCTGCTTATTCGCAGCAACTTGTTTACAAAACCTAGCTATTACGGTGTGAAGGAGGCAGAAATCCGTGAACTATAATACAAAAATTCGTTATGACTTTATAGGGAACCGCAACAAGTTCTTTCTGTTCTCAATCGCGCTGACGGTAGCAGGTATTTTGTCGCTTTTAATTTTCAATCTGAACTTCGGTGTTGATTTCAAGGCCGGCACGAACATGGATATCGCGGTAGGCAAGCAGGCAACGCAGGCAGAAGCGATAGCGATTCTCGAACAGGCTGGCATTAAAGGTATTACGCCAACCGTTGGCGGCAATGGCAACGAACGGGTATCTGCACGATTCGATGAGGTGCTTACTCAGGCCAAAATCGTAGAAATTCAAAACGCCTTTAAAGCAAAGTACGGCGACCAAGTATCGGCTGAAGTTAACGTCGTGTCTCCGGATATGGCGCAGGAACTTGGGATCAAAACGATTTGGGCTATTTTGATTGCCAGTGTAGCCATTATGATTTATGTGATGTTCCGCTTTGAATGGCGCTTTGCGCTTGCGGCAAACATTGCGATTTTGTACGATGCGTTTGTCGTCGTTGCGCTATTTTCGATTTTCCAGCTTGAAGTAGATTTGCCGTTCATTGCGGCCGTATTGACGACGATCGGATATTCGATCAACGATAAAATCGTCATTTTTGACCGGATCCGTGAAAATTTGCGGTTTGGACAATTCAAAAACCGCGAGCAGCTCGCTGAAATGGTGAATGCGAGCATATGGCAAACGATGGCGCGTAATATTTATACAGTACTAGCGGTATTGATTGTTGCGGTTTGCTTGTTTATTTTCGGAAGCGAGTCTATTAAGCTGTTCGCACTAGCCAAAATCATAGGTTTATCCAGCGGAGCTTATTCATCGATCTGTATCGCGAGTCCGCTCTGGCTGCTCCTTAAAGGGAAGCAAAAACCGAAGGCTGCCGTTAAACCAACGACTGCTCCTTAAAGCTTACACGCTTACGAAGTAGGTTTGCTGCGACAAAACCTAAGCCCATGCTTACGAAGTAGGTTTTG
>JBNJJW010000051.1:0-14268 GCA_051750645.1 Bacillota bacterium
CTTCTATACGGGCAACGTGCTGAATAAGAGGGAGAAATTCCTGCTAAATCAGATACAAACATCGTAACTCGAAAATAGAGGGAGCTTTTCCTGTTCATCATCGAGGACTGCTCCTTCCCCTATTTCAAATCAATCACAACCCGCCAGTTATGATTGCAAGTCGCCTCAATAACGCCGTGCTTCAAAAGATAATTCGCCACCAGATCCGCCATATCAACGGTAACCTCCCGTACGATCGGCTTCCCTTTAAACATCTCATAATCCCCGCCGCCGGCGGCTCTATAATTGTTCATGACCACATCGAACTCCTCGTCCGCCTTAAGGGGCTTCCCCTCCCGGTTCAGCTTAACGACCCGCTGCCCCGCAGGCTTCGCTGCGTTCAGCTCGTATTCGATGCCTTCCCACATATCGTAGTTGTAATGCTGCGCTTTCGGCTCGATGTAGGCCGGGTTGACCCCTAATGTCCCATCCGCGTTCACCTGGAAATACGCCGCGGTCATCTCCAGCGCATCTCGAATATCCTGACCCGTCAGCCGGAGAACGGTCAGCGTGTTTGGATACATGAAGTTGGTCAAAATGTCCCTCATCGTAACCGTTCCGCCGAAGCCCTCCGATTCATTGTTCAGTAAAGCCGCATTCGACAGCTCCGCTCCCGCCGCATCCATTTGCACCTTGTTCATAAATTCAATAAACGGATGATCCGCGCTGCGGCATAGCAAAGGGTCTGTTATGGTCATATCGCCAACGACTTGTCCAATCGGCTGGTCTAGCCAGGCTTGCGTCTCTGATTCGATCTGCTCGGTTAACGTCATGACGGCTTGATCGGCAGCAACCGCTGCATCCAGCGTCAGAAGTTCCGCCCTCTTCTCCGCAATTGTCCAGCCATCCTTCTCCCGGCGAAGCTTAACGCTTATTTTGCCCACCGCTTGCCCGTTACTGCCTGGTTGGATAACGGTTACACCACCCACCTCGCCAGCTATGAAACGATGCTGATGACCGGTAATAAGCACGTCGATGCCGTCCACTTCTCTACACATCGCATAGGCTTGGTTCTCACCCGTAAGCTTCTCTGCCGCTTCGCCGCTAACCAAATCACGCTCGAACCCGCCATGGTAGGAAACGACAAGCAAATCCGGATTTTCTTCCTTTCTGATATAAGCCACCCAGGCTTTAACTGTCTCTAGTGCGTTGTTGAAGGTCAGCCCTCTAAGATGAGCCGGGTTTTCCCAATTCGGGATGTAATGCGTCGTAACGCCTAGTACGACAGCTTTGATCCCGCCAGGCATTGTTTTTACAATATAAGGCTTACCGAAAGCCGGTACATTCGTTTTGCTATCCGTTATGCCAGCCGACAACCATGGAAATCCGGAATCACTGACCGCTTGGCGGAGAAGTTCCTGCCCATAATTAAACTCGTGATTGCCGAGCACCGCAGCATCGTACTGCAGCTCATTAAGTACCTCAATAGCAGGATTCAGCCCGCCCTTCCCCGTCGTTGCTGCATAATAGGCAAGGGGCGTGCCTTGAATCAAATCACCGTTGTCCACCAGCAGCAGCCCGGGCGCGCGTTCGCGCTCCCGCTTAATGAGCGTTGCAAGCTTCGCTAAGCCGCTGTTCCGCTCCTCCCTCGTCCGGTAATCTATCGGATGAATATATCCATGAATATCGCTTGTCGCCAGTATCACACATGTAAATATGTCGTCGTGACCCATTGCATGACTTCCTTTCGCATACCGTTTACATCGTAACTCTATCTATTTTAACAGGGAAATCAGCATCCAAAGCGTGTCCTCTACCATTTTACAAAATCTTACTATCAAGTTTACGGACAGATAATACTACTTCCATATAGTTATAAAGTAACAACAAAATAGATATAGTGGAGGGTATTCTTTTGAAAAAAGCAGCAAAATTCGTTCTACCGTTATTATTGTCTGTTTCTCTACTAAGCGCGTGCGGGTCTAACACTGCAGCCAACAACACAAATAAAGAAGCTGCGGCTGCGGGCAACACGTCTGCTAACACACAAGAAACGAGCAAACCTGTAGAGGGTTACGTCCCTGAGACGTTGACCGTACAATTTGTTCCCTCCCAGAACGCAGATACATTAGAAGCAAAAGCGAAGCCGCTGGAGCAGCTGCTCAGCGATAAGCTTGGCATTCCTGTTGAAGTCAGCATTTCGACAGACTACAACACGATCATTGAAGCTATGGCTTCCAAAAAAGTTGACGTAGGCTTCCTTCCTCCGACTGCATATGTATTAGCGAAGGAAAAAGGCGCGGCAGAGGTTATTCTTCAAGCGCAGCGCTTTGGCGTTCAAGATGATACAGGCGCTCCGACTGATCAACTCGTTGATTTCTACAAATCGATGATCATTGTGAAGAAGGATTCGGATATTAAATCAGTCGCAGATCTAAAAGGCAAGAAGATCGCATACCAGAACGTGAGCTCTTCTGCAGGATTCGTATGGCCAGCCGTTCTGCTGCTCGAAAATAATCTTGACCCGCTTAAAGATGTAAGCGGCGTAACGGTCAAAGGCCATGACCAAGGCGTTATCGCGTTATTGAACGACGATGTAGACGCGGCTGCCATTTTCCAAGATGCTCGCAACATCGTTTCAAAGGATTACCCTACCGTATTTGAAGATACCCGCGTGCTTGAATTTACGGCTCCTATCCCGAACGATACGGTTTCGGTCCGTTCCGACATGAACGCAGAATGGGTAGAAAAAATTCAAACGGCATTCATCGATATCGGTATGGATGAAGCCGGGCATGCCATTATTAAAGAGATCTACTCCCACGAAGGTTACGTGAAATCCGAGGACGGCATCTTCAATATCGTCCGTCAATACGGCGAGAAAGTAAAAACCGAATAACCTCCCCCTCCCCCCGCAATACGCGATTAAACCACACCTCATAATCGTACCAAAAGCCAGTCCAAGTGCAATCGCACTTGGACTGGCTATCCTTTATGATAAATAGCAAAGGAATGATCATCACGTGATAGAGCTTCGCAATGTATCGAAATTGTACCCCAACGGGACAAAAGGATTAGATCAAATTAATCTCTCGTTCGCCAAGGGCGAATTTGTCGCTATCGTCGGACTATCCGGCGCCGGCAAATCGACGCTGCTGCGCTCCATCAACCGGCTCCATGATATTTCGGAGGGCGACATATTAATCGACGGCAGCTCTATTACGCAGGCGAAGGGCAAGCAGCTCCGAATGATCCGCCGCAATATCGGTATGATCTTTCAAAGCTTCAACCTGGTGAAGCGCACTTCCGTGCTGCGCAACGTGCTCGCAGGGCGCGTTGGTTATCACTCCACACTGCGGACGATACTCGGACGTTTCCCCGAGAAGGATTTAAATCTCGCCTTCGGGGCGCTGGACCGTGTCAATATTATAGAGAAAGCCTATTCCCGCGCCGATGAGCTGTCCGGCGGACAGCAGCAGCGTGTTGCTATAGCCCGCGTACTGGCGCAGGAAGCAAAAATCATTTTGGCCGATGAGCCCGTTGCCTCTCTGGATCCGCTCACGACCAAGCAGGTTATGGATGATTTGAAAAAAATTAATCAAGAGCTGGGTATTACAACCATCATAAACCTGCATTACGTAGATTTGGCCAGGCAGTACGCTACTCGTATCGTAGGGCTCCGGGCTGGCCAAGTTGTATTCGATGGACCCGTCTCGGCAGCAACCGATGAACGGTTTGCCGAAATTTACGGACGTCCGATTGAGAAAAATGAACTGCTGGGAGAACAAGCCGTATGAGCGCCAATGCCGAATTGAAACGTCCAAAGGCACCGGGCAAGCTCAAGCATTACCTTACAACCGCGATTGTCCTGCTGCTGCTCTGGGGCAGCGCGATTCAAACCGAGGCTACCTTCGGCGAGCTGATTGAAGGATTTCCGAATATGTTCGATCTGCTGGAGGAAATGTTCCCCCCAAAATGGTCTTACTTCGATAATATAGTCGGAGCCATGCTGGAAACGATTCGAATGGCGCTCGTCGGAACGACAATCGGCGCTATAATGGCGATCCCGGTTGCGCTGCTCTGCGCAAGCAATTTTGCGGCAAGCTGGTGGATCCGCCACCCGGTCCGCTTTATACTCAATTTAATTCGAACCGTTCCCGACTTGCTATTGGCTGCTATCTTTGTCGCTATATTCGGTCTTGGCCCTTTGCCGGGTATATTAGCGTTGTCCGTCTTCGCATTGGGTCTCATAGGCAAGCTGACTTACGAAGCACTAGAAACGATTGACCGCGGACCGCTTGAAGCAATGACCTCCGTTGGAGCAAATGTCATTCAAAGGATCGTATTTGCCGTCATCCCTCAGATTCAGGCTCACTTTATGTCCTTTACGCTGTACACCTTTGAAATTAACGTCCGCGCGGCGGCTGTCCTAGGTCTCGTAGGCGCTGGCGGAATCGGCCATTATTATGAAATCACGTTGGGTTTCCTGGAATACGACAAAACGAGTGTCATTATTATATTCACATTAGCGGTCGTCTTGCTTATCGACTATACAAGCACGAAGCTGCGGGAGAAGCTGCTATGATCAAATCGTGGAATCACATCGTTCAAAAACCGAAGAAAAACCGCTACCGTTGGTTTATTTACCTTGCGCTTGCCGCGGTCTATATATGGGCGTTTGCAGGCGTGCCGTTTACAGGCTTTAAGGAAACGGCCGGACAAATTACAAAAGCCATCGTGACCGGCATCTTCACGCCGGACTGGGATTTCGTTTATTTGCCTGAAGGCGAGGATTTACTGCGCGGATTGCTCGAGACGCTTACGATATCGATTTTAGGCACCTTTATTTCGACACTGCTCTGTATTCCGTTCGCTTTCTGGGCCGCTGCGAATATGAGCCGGATGAAGGCCGTCTCCGGTTCAGGCAAAATGGTACTGAGCTTTATCCGGGCCATACCCGAAATCATACTGGCGCTCATGTTCATCAAAGCGGTCGGTCCGGGCTCCTTTGCAGGCGTGCTGGCGCTTGGCTTACATTCTGTGGGCATGTTAGGGAAGCTATTTGCCGACGAGGTTGAAAATATGGATAACGGTCCGGTCGAAGCACTCGTTTCCGCTGGAGCGAACCAGCTGCAAATTTTATGGTTCGCCGTCATTCCGCAGGTGCTTCCAGGCTTCCTGTCTTATACGCTGTACCGGTTCGAGATCAATATGCGTTCCGCCGCCATACTTGGCGTTATTGGCGCCGGCGGTATCGGTACCCCGCTTATATTCGCCTTAAGCACCCGCAATTGGGATCGCGTCGGCATCATTCTTCTCGGTATCGTCATCCTCATTACGATCGTGGATATGATCTCAGGTGCAATCCGCAAGCGGCTCGTATAAGTTTATTATCGCTTCAAGTGATAAGGAAAAGTGGAAATCGTAACATTCTTGTGGTTGAACAAATAGGCGCGAATGAATAAGCTTGTCTGATTATGCAGCAGAATCGGTTCTAGGCAACGCCTGCACTTCGGTTTCTGTCAACAATGATACAAAGTATTTACCGCTTGGATGAAGGCGAACCGTAGCATTTAGGATTCTCCCCTCAACTGCGCGACTTTTGGAAAAACGAACTAAACCGAGCTTCGGCAGCTTAATATGGTTTCCTGACACCGCAATATTGCCATTTGTTTGTTTGGTCGTATACGATTGTACAGCATTCTTTTTGCTTTTGAAGCGTGGTTTGTCATTTTGCTTTTTATAGTAGCGGGTATACGAATCGTTCAGATTTTCAAGCGACTTTTGCAAGGCGATGCTATCCGCTTCTTTAAGAAAAGGATAATGCCGTTTTAACTCCCGAACGCCTTTGATGGCTTCATATTTGTTAAAAAACTCGCCTTTCCATTCGTTCGAAGGCAATTGACCGCTTTGCTTCATTTCTTCGACAATGTGCCAATAGGCATCCTTTTCTAGCTGCTTGGCCAAGAAAAAATTAAACACAAAACGAGTGCAGCCTATCGTTTTGTTCATGAGTGTTGCTTGTTCTTTGTTCGGATAGATACGAAATTTGTAGGCTTTATGGACAATTATTGGGATCACCCACTCACCCAAATTATAGCACATATGTTCGCATTCATATACCAAAAAGAAATCGATTTTCTCCCTCTTACTACGTTGAAGAGGGAATTTTCTCAAATAAGATGATAAATTACAAATGGGTATTTGATCAGGTTCGGTCTCCGTGTTCTTCTCGTATAATGAAGCACGAGCCTCCGTGATGGAAGCAGAGGCGCGTTTCGTTCATATGCTGAAAACGGAAGTGATAAAGCTTGAATGCATCCAATAGACGATATGTCAGCAGCAAGCTCCAAAAAACACGGGCTCTGCTGGGCAATAAGCAGATTAAGCCTCATATCCCGGAGACCAGGCACTTCAGCAAGAATACGCTGAGCACGATGTTGGACCGGTATATTATGGTCTATCTGAAGCCTGTAAACGGTTTAAAGGGAATAGGCATTATGAGAGCGGAAAAAAAGGGAACGAACTACGAGCTTAGACAGGGCACATCGAAGGTTGTTTTCAAGAACGTTCAATCCTTATACCAGTCCGTTCTTAGAAAGATCGGGAGAAAGCCCTATCTGGTCCAAAGAGGGATCCGGACCCTTCTGTATCAAGGCCGTTCGTTTGATTTTCGCATCATGGTACAAAAAAATGAGAAGCGGGCGTGGGAGGTTTCCGGTATCGTCGGACGGGTTGCCCCGCCCAAGAAGATTGTGACTAACCGAAGCCAGGGAGGAAAGTGCCTTCCGGCTGAAAGGCTGTTGCAGTCCAATATGAACAAATCTGAAATCAAACCGTATCTGAATTCTTTGTTCCGTTTGAGCCGGAGCATCGGGCGGCAGTTTCAAAGCGTATATCCCAAAGTCCGGAAGCTCGGCGTTGACATCGCGGTTAGCGGCAACCGTAAGCCTTGGGTTCTGGAGATCAATACCAACCCGGCTATTACACCTTTCATCAATCTGGGTAATAAACGAATGCTTAGAAGGATCAGACAATTGCTGCGCCTAAGCGTACACGGCTGACGCCATCCTTGGCGGCAAAAGCTCGTTTCGCGGTGAAATATAAGCTTATTTATAACTGTGCAGCTTCTAAATTCTTATAATTTGAAAAAATAAAGAACCGGCTGATCCTCCCACTTTATTTACGGGATGAGCCGGTTCTTTTATCCTTTATTACAATAATATTGCTCAATCAATTTATCTGCAGCCAGTTGTAAGGAATCGATATAAGGCAGCTGTAAATCCTCTTTCGAGATCAATAAAGGCAGCTCCGAGCACGCGCCTATAATGACTTCAGCTCCCATCTCCATCAATTTATTGCAGCCCTCTAACAAATTGTTTTTTAATCCTTCATCCTGATAACCCGCCTTAACACCATTGTGACCATATATGACGTTATTAAAATACTTAGCCTGATGTTCGTCGGAAAGGATGATCGTATTGATTTGCCTTTTGTCGAATTCCTTTTTCCAAAGTCCGGTTTTACAGGTGCCTTCAGTAGCCAAAATTCCTATGTTTCTTATATTAGGGTACATCCTGCAAGTGTAATCTACCGTTTCCCTGACGATATTAAACATTCTAGCTTTGGTTAGCGATTCTTCAAGTCTATCAGCAAAATGATGTGCGGTAATGCAAGCAAGAACAATAACCGTTGCTCCGCAGCGTTCAAGTAGTTTCACAGATCGCAATAGTTCAGGAAACGGATCTTCACCTTGATATAATATCCCTTCCGTTCGATCCGGAATACAAGTATTGTTATGAAGGAGTATCTCTATATACTCTTGATCTTTCTTGGCCGGGGACCTATTTATTAATTGTTGAAACATCGACACCGCAGCATGCGAACCCATTCCGCCAATTATACCTAATATGTCTTTCATTAGTTACACTCACTCTCTCACCTTAGTAAATTTATCCGCTCGGATTGTGAGCTCACTAACTAACATATTAAATACTCTATCAAAACTCGACGGCATATAATGCCGTTCATCCGTCCATTTTTGAAATCATCACCCAGGGCGATCGATCGAAAATTGCTCGCCCAGCTTCGCGTAGTCACTGCCGGCCAGGCGGCTGACAGGCCTAAGTGCCTCGGCGTTGATGCGTCCGTTCCTGTATAACGATTCGGCCACATGGAATCTAACGACACGTCCGATCAGCAAGTCGCATCCCGGCGATTCTTCCGTGCCTCCAAGCGGCAGAGCCTGCTCCAGCACGCATTCCATCCGGATTTTAGCTTCGGCTATCCCCGGTACGCTTACACGTTCGCTTGGAATGGCGGTTAATCCGGCCAAAGCAACCTCGCTCTCATCCGGCGGCAGGTTAGCCGCTGTCATATTAATCGCTTCGATGTAGTCCTCGTCGGCAATATGAACGACGAATTCACCTGCCGCAACCGCATTTCTTGCAGTATCCTTCTGGTCGCCTTGTTTGCGCTGAACCGATATAGCGACCATGGGAGGGTTAGCCGTCACGATGTTGAAGAAGCTGAACGGCGCTGCGTTTAACACCCCCTCGCTCGACAAAGTCGATACGAAGGCTATTGGTCTCGGTACAATACTGCCTATGAGCAGCTTGTAGTTATCCTGAACGCTTTGGCTTGTCGGATCAATCGAAATCACGCGCGCTCCCCCTTCCTCATTAATGATCTCGTGCTGCCATTAAAACGTTTCGTTATACCAAGCAGCGGCAGCGGCGACCTCGGAGCTTGTAAGCTGGTGACCGTATTGCTCCCAATGCACCGTTACGGATGCGCCCGCTTCGCTTAATAATCGCTGCAGATCCTCAGTCTCCTGCGGCGCACAGATCGGATCATTTGAGCCTGCGCCGATGAAGCAAGGAACATCTGTCAGATCAGGCAGCTCTACACCGCGGATCGGTACCATCGGATGATGCAGGATCGCGCCGCGCAGCGTGCCTTTGTAATGGAATAAGAGGCTTCCGGCAATATTGGCGCCATTGGAATAGCCGATTGCAACCAGATTATTGCGGTCAAAGCCGTATTCTTGCGCAGCGGTATCCAGAAAATCGTTGAGCTCCTTCGTGCGGAAGAGCAGATCCTCGATGTCGAACACGCCCTCAGCCAGCCTTCGGAAATAGCGCGGCATCCCGTTCTCAAGCACGTTGCCTCGGACGCTAAGTACGGAAGAAGCCGATGAGATGCGGTCCGCAAGCGGCAGCAGATCGCGCTCTGTACCTCCCGTGCCGTGCAGGAGCAGCAGCACGGGTGCGTTAGCATCGGTTCCTTTTTTGAAAATATGCTTCATCATTTATCCTCCTCCAATACCCGTACTTCAAAAGGTGATAACAGCTCTACAATTTGCGGACGATGCGGCTCGAACCATTCCGGAAGCATCAGTTTCTCGCCAAGCTTCTCCGGCTCCTCATCACGTGCAAACCCTGGCGGATCTGTCGCAATTTCAAATAAAATGCCGCCTTCTTCGCGGAAATAAATCGCATTAAAGTACTGACGGTCAACGATTGGCGTAGGCTGGAATCCGCTGCTTGCGACATGGCTTCTCCATAACGCGTGCTCCTCATCATCCTTCGCCCGCCACGCGATATGGTGGACTGTGCCTGCACCGCCATGACCCGGCTCCATTTTTTCCACATTAACATCGATCAGATTTCCCAAATCTCCCGTCGCTTTAAAGCGTGCATAAGCGCCTTCTTGCCCAACCTTCTCAAGACCCATGACATTCACGAGCAGATCGGCCGTTTTATCCGGTGCCGTGCTGTAGAGAATAGCGCCGCCGAACCCTTTAATCGCTTTGTCCGCCGGAACGCCGCCAAATGTCCATTTGCTTGCCGGTCCTTCCGCACGTGCAACAATTTCAAGCAGCAGTCCATCCGGATCCGCGAATTGCAGGTACTGCTCCCCAAACCTCGAGGTTTGTGTCACAGCGACATTCAGCTTCGCCAGCCGCTCTTTCCAGAAATCAAAGGCATCCACAGGAACGACATACGTTGTGTAACCAACCTGCCCGCCGCCAATGCGTCCTTTACGCGAATTTTCATACGGGAAGAACGTAATAATCGTTCCAGGGCTGCCTGCTTCATTACCGAAGTACAAATGGTATACCTCAGGCGCATCAAAGTTAATCGTCTTCTTAATCAAACGCAGACCAAGCACACCTGCATAAAAATCAGCCGTTTGCTGCGCATTTCGTACAAAAGCCGTAACGTGGTGAATACCTGCTGTTTTATTAGACATCTAACTCACTCTCCTTATTTTATATGAGATTTTTGTAACTAACACAATAATTATTAGCCCAGCAAAGCGTCAAGCGAATAAGCTCCGGCACCCGTTAATGCAACACCTATAGCAATGGCAATTAGGACGAGATTATATTCATAACCGTTCGAAGTCACCCATAGACCGTTCTGACCATGCACTTTCACAATAGCAACCAGCATCGTCATCACGATCAATGCTGCAGCAATCGGTGTGAATAATCCAACTGCGAATAACAAGCCCCCGACAAGCTCCATTAGTCCGGCCACTACAGCCATGGCAACTCCGGGCTTAACGCCGATCGACTCCAGCCAACCGCCTGTGCCTTTTGGTCCATAACCACCAAACCAGCCAAAGAGCTTCTGTGCGCCATGTCCTACGAACAACAAACCGACAACCAACCGAACGATTAACAATCCCAATGCAATATTCATTTTTAATTCCTCCATTTTTTAGTTTTAAATTTTTGTTATATTCCCTTTATCGTGATTTAAAGAATCTTTAATTTAAGATATTAGGCAAAAATAAGCAGCCGTCTAACTACAGATTATCGACATGCTACTTGTAATGATCCTGGGCAAACTTTCCTAGTTTCTTGAGCAGCACGCTAGCAAGCTGCTTCTCCTCTGACGACAACCCGTTAACGGCTTCCTTTATAGCAGCCGTATGTGCAGGAAACACTTCCTCTACAAATTGAGTACCTTTTTCGGTAATTTCCGCGTAGATAAGGCGTCTATCCTCAGTAGAAGCTCTGCGCCGCACCATTTGTTTCTTCTCCAGCTTATCGACAACATACGTTATATTGCCGCTGCTCATAAGCACCTTCTCACCGATTTGCTGCAGCGGCTGTGGTCCTTTGTGATACAACAGCTCAAGAACCCCGAACTCTGTGCGGTTTAAGCCATTCTTCCGAATATCCCGGTCTGCGTGGGCATTTACCCACTGGCTCGCTCTCGATAGCGCAATGAAGAGATCCAATGATTCATTTTGCGTTTTGTCCTTTATGTTTATCACTCCCCTCTGATTTATCTTTAAATTAATTATCTTGAATTAAAGATAATATATTTAAGAGCAATTGTCAACACTCTTTGCAAAGTTATTTTATACAGCTTCTTTGCACTGCTTTTGCGCACTTGGGTTTAACAGCTGCTCTTTATGTTCAGTGTGGCTATCGTACAGGACAGCTATCGTTCGGGACAGTTATCGTACAGGACAGCTATCGTACATACAGCTATCGTACAGTACATCTATCCTGTATTTCATCCAGTATAAAGCTCGAACTTACCTTAAAGCCGCAGCTATCCTGTATTTTGTCCAATAATTTTTAGCAATATCCTCTCTCAATGCCACTTTCAGTGCGATTTGATCCCTCCAGACTGGAGAGAATCCAGGATAGACCCCATATCAAGCTCCAGATATGCGAAGTTATTGGATTTATACAGGATAGCTTCACTGCACAGGAGAACCGTCGTACCATAGTTCATATCATCTTACTCATCTCTCGTCTCACTTTCCATGACGATTTCCCGCCCGCAAAAGGTTGCTTTACAGCTGCGCTTGCTCCAAAATCTACATTATAGAAGAGGAGGAGCTCATATGCTGCATATTGTAAATGGAGATTCCGTAGGACATAAGCTGAAAGTGAGCGCCGTACAAGGAGATATCCTTGTGTGGAGGGAAATTTACACGGAGGGACCCGTATTTGTGCAGCCGGAGCTCCCAGCAAACGGTCTGCAAGGGGGCTGTATTTGGAGCAAGCACTAGGCATACCGCAGCATGAATGGCTAAGCTCCTCCGAAGATCAGGAAAAACATTTAGCAAGCTTTAAGCAGCATGATGATGTCATCTTATGGTTCGAGCATGATTTGTTCGACCAGACCATGCTCAGCTATTTGCTGCATTGGTTTGCAGGACAAGCTCTGGAAGGGACGAGGCTGCACCTCCTGAGCATCGGGCAGTATCCGGGCATTGAATTATTTCGTGGTTTAGGCGTTCTCTCGGCTGAGCAGCTGGCGGGCTTGGCGGGCACCTGGCGGGAGATTGGAGAGGAAGAGCTGCTGCTTGGCAAAAGAGCATGGGAAGCCTATACGGCATCCACTCCAGAGAATATCGCGAAGCTGCTGCACGAGGATACATCCGTCCTGCCCTTCCTGCACAATGCTTTCCGCCTCCACTTAAGCCGGTATCCCTCTACCGCGAACGGGCTCGGAATTGTCGAGCAAACGACACTTGAGCTGCTTCTCGCCGGTGTTGACCGACCCTTGCACTTGTTTCAGCAAACGGGCGGTAAGCTGCACGAGCTCGGCATGGGCGATCTTCAATATTGGTCTTGTCTCAAACGATTAGCCCAGGCTGCAAATCCACTGCTTACCGTAGAGGGCGACGGCATGTTCCCTTGCTTGCATGACTCTCCCGAAAGCTTCATGCATCGGCGGGTGCTGCTAACCGGTCTTGGCTCTCAATTAGCTAGCCGCAAAGCCGATTGGATTCATTTGAATGGAATCAACCAATGGTATGGCGGCGTCCATCTCGAAGGCAATGACAGCATTTGGCGCTGGGATGCAGGGAACGCCGCGATCATTCGCTGCACATAAAAAAAACAGCCTGCCGGCATTTCTCAAGCAGGCTGAAGCAAGCCTCACCGCCACCAAGCGGCGGAAGGATGAACAGGGGCATCAATGACAACGAGCTCGCCTATTTTCGGCGTCGATATGGCGACATTTCGTTCTTTAGCCGCTTTTATCGCGCGCTCAACCGGATCGGTCCAATCATGTAACGAGAGCGTAAATGCACCCCAATGAATCGGAACCAACACTTTGCCCGAAACATCCAAATGGGCCTGCACCGTTTCCTCCGGCATCATATGAATGGCCGCCCACCGCTCATCGTACTGCCCGCATTCCATTAACGTCAGATCAAACGGACCGTATTTGTCGCCAATATCCTTAAAGTGAGGGCCATAACCGCTGTCACCGCTAAAAAAGATTTTTGTTTCTTGCCCCTGAATAACCCATGAGCACCACAGCGTAGCGTTTCGATCCGTTAAGCTTCTTCCGGAGAAGTGTCTTGCCGGCGTGCATGCCAGCTTCAATCCCTCATAGTCGGACGCATCCCACCAATCATGCTCTTCGATTTTCGCCGGATCGACACCCCATCTCTTCAAATGCGGACCAACTCCAAGCGGCACAAAAAACCGCTTCACTTTATCCTTCAGCTTCACGATAGACCCATAGTCCAGATGATCGTAATGATCATGCGATATAAGCACGGCGTCAATGAGGGGAAGCTGCTCGATCTCGAACGGCAGCTTGCCGCTGAACCGTTTCCCGCCGATTTGCGGGAAAGGCGAAGGCGCTTTGCCGAACATCGGGTCTAGAAGCAGCGTTTTGCCATCCAGCTGCAGCAGGGCAGCAGAATGACCAAACCAAGTAAGCTTAGGCTGCTGAACGTCTTGAAAATAAAGCGGACTGAGCGGCTCGGCCGCGATCGGCTTCGCCGGTTTTCTGTTTGGGTTCCCTATCACAAACTGAACTACTACCATAAGCGTCTCTCTAAAGCTCATATCCATTGATGTTGAAATGAGATTCACGAATTTTTTCTTGGCATAATTTGCTGATTGGCTCAGCTCCTGCCGCTTCTCCTTCGATGGAGCCCCCCCGAAGGCCGGGTAATAAGTTAATACCAAATAACCGATCATCAAGATTGCAGCAACGACACCAATTAGAAAGTACATGATAGCTAACCTCTCCCCTTCATTTTTTCAATTCCAAAACCGTTAGTGATGTATACGTCTCACTTCCTCTAACGTTGTATTAAAGTTTTGTATTGGAGTTTTCCTCTAGTGTTTATTCTTCCAGGAAGATATAACGGGAAAACATCCAGCTAATTGTTTCTATTTGATCGATATCGTATGCCTTTACACGGAAAATCTCCCGTTAATTTAATCCGATTCAGTCAATAATGATGAAAACCGGCATTTTAGATGGAGCTTTTCCAGTTAGTTATATCTCTCAT
>JBNJJW010000052.1:0-13492 GCA_051750645.1 Bacillota bacterium
GACCGATAGTTGAAACGATCGAGGGAGCAGTATGCTGCGGCAGCTGCTCCCTCTTCCATTGAAGTAAGGGGCAGATTTGTTCAATAAGATGTGTTAGAATATGATCGCATTCGTCGGACAGACGATAGCCTTCTCCGTTAACGATCAGGATAACGGGGTTAATAGTAGAGTATTGTTAATGGAAAGGCGGAAAACAATTGAGCGACAAACAGGATCCTTCCTCACATTCATACATACTTAACATTATTAATGAATATCAACATGAACTATACCGTTATTGCAGGATGTTAACCCGATCGGATTGGGATGCCGATGACCTTCTACAGGAAACGTTAATGAAGTTGTTTGCTTTCGGAAAGATAGTACATATTCCTTTACAAAAAGCTTATGTTTTCCGCATTGCAACGAATGCTTGGATTGACATGTGCCGCAAAAATAAACTCGTGTTTGAGGTACTGCAAGACGAACCTGACATTCCTGCAATGGAAACTGACCCCATAGAAATTAGGGATTCACTGGAACTGCTGCTGCATAGGATACCACTAAGTCAAGCGACTGTTATGTTGCTCATAGATATCTTTCAGTTTACAACAAAGGAAACGGCAGAAATGATTAATTCTTCGGAAGGCGCGGTTAAAGCCATGCTTCATCGTGCAAGAACCGGAATCCGCAAACACTTTCACCCCCATCGTGTAGAGAAAAGTTCCCGCATGTCTCAAACAATAAAACCTAACAAAGCTATGTCCAAAACAGAACCACCGCATCAGCTCATTAACCGCTTTTTAGAAGCTTTCCTACGCAGTGATCCCTATTGTATCAGTCGCGCCTATATGGAATTGAATCGCAATGAAATCGAAGTCGCTCAGGAAGAAAACAGCGGAGCTCTTTATTTTCGATTTCGGGACCCGGAAGGGAATTTGTGTTTCATTGAATCGGAAATTATTTTTTGATACTGCGTATCGATTCGGCAAGATTTTTCGTTATACAAGTGAAATGAGTTCAACAGAGGGAGCGGAGAATAATGGGTGACCCGGTATTAAATCGAATTCGAATGGTTAGTTTACGTGTACGAAATAAATCGAAGGCAGAAGAATGGTACACAAAAAAATTGGGACTGCAGGTCTTATGGAGAAATGAATCTACGATTGGACTTCAAGCGAAGGAATCGTGGGGAACAGTTGTAGTACTGGTGGAAGCGGCAGACCCGTTACGCTTCGAGCAGGAGACCGTTATTCACTTCACCGCGTCCAACATTCATGAGGCATACGAGAAGGTGAAAGCAAGTAGTACTGCTTATGTTGAACAAATTCAGACATCTGGTTCTACAGCCGTGTTCTGTTATCATGATCATTCCGGTCCACCGACGATGATCTGGTCGGAGTTAAATCCAATAGATCGCTCCGAGGAAATAGCAAATCTGATTTCCCGGTTTGTCCCAGTACTAGCATAGTTGAAAGGAGAATGGGAATGAACGACTCGAAGCAACAGTTAACCCATATAGGTGTCGTGTTCCGACATACCGAGGATATCGACAAAATGCGAGATTTTTATGAAAACATATTGAATATGGAAAGGCAATGGATGACTCCGACCGGAGCAACCGGATTGCGAACGGGAAAGGGGCCTGGCCCAACCTTCATCATCGATTCCAAAAAATCGAGTCCGGATAGCCTTGTGGCTTTCAATTTTGAGACGGCAGACGTGTTCGGTTTCCACCGGAGGTTACAATCGGAAGGGATTGTAACCGCTGATGTCCAGACGTTTAAGGACCATTCAGCGCTGTTTCATTTTACGGATCCGGATGGATACACCCTCATGGTATGGGGCTGCGATCAATGCGTAAAGGAATAAGCACGAATGATAATAAAATCGAAATCGACGACATTTAAACCAAAACAAATAGGAGATGCATATGAATAATATTGTCTCGTCTGGATATGGGGATCAGTCTAAAAATTGCCGTAACAAAAATGTGATGAAAACTAGGATTGATGATTACTTAAAAGCGTATGAGCAATTGGGATACTTCAGTGGTTCAGTATTGGTGGCGTACGACGGTGAGGTTTTGCTGAATGAAGGCTACGGTATGGCCAATCGGGAACATGAAGTCAAAAACACCAGTGATACGATCTTTCGATTGGGTTCCGTGAGCAAACCGATAACCTCTACTGCGATCATGCTGCTACACGAACAAGGTTTTCTGGACGTGGATCAAACGATCGATCGGTATCTGACTGATATTCCGAACGGGAACAGAATTACCATCCATCATCTTCTCACGCATACGTCTGGTCTGAATCATTCCATTGATGGGCCGCTGTTTTTTGAACCAGGGAGTAAGTTCGGTTATGTCAATACAGGATATATTTTACTAAGTCGTATAATAGAGATGGTATCTGGCTACACTTTCGGCCAGTACTTAAAAGAAACTATTTTTGAGCCTTTAGGAATGCAAAATTCAGGTTATGCAGGTGAAGAAGAAATACATAAAGGGCAAGCGGATGGATATTCGGCGTATGAAGACCGGGTCGTTGATGGCAAGTTCGTGGATATGTCGACTCTAGCAGGCGCGGCCGGACTGATTTCTACGACTCACGATCTTTATCGATTTGATCAAGCTCTGCAGACTGGTCAGTTGCTAAGCCAGCACAGTTTAGAACGCATCTTCACACCCTTTAGACAGAACTATGGATATGGCTGGCATATCGATGAGCAAGTTTTTAGTGAGATCACCCGTAAAAGGATCTACCACGGCGGATTAAATGATTCCGGATTTTTCACGCGTATGACTCGGTTTAGGGATGATCAGTTATTGGTGATTACACTAAGCAACTTCTTGTTATCGCCTCTGGAAAAAATGAATCGTGATCTGGCAGCTTTCATATTCGGAGAAACGATAAACGATCCGCAGAAAGCAGGTCCTTATGTAGGTGAACCGACACGGCATACGGATTATGAAAGACTTGCGGGCCAATACGAAGCCTTCATGCCGATCCCGGTTACCGTGGAACAATCACGGCTTTTTGTCTCCATATTTGGGTTTAAACTCGAGCTCTTCCTCCAAAACGAAACAGAGACACAGATCGATTGCTATTCCAAAGCTGCATATGTTCATGTTACCTTCCATAAGAACAATTCAGGGTTCGTTATTGGGGCAACTATTCAATGGCTCGGAGAAGATGGCTATTACGCCAAGAGGAGTGGTGCAAATGAATGACCAAACGACTGATAAGAAAGTACCGGATTTAAGAAGAATTGATACTATCTTTTTAAATGTGAAGGATTCCAAAGCCGCCAGCGAATGGTATGCAAGCAAACTTGGACTGAATGCATCCTATGCGGGAAATGGTCTAGGAAGAGCTAATCCACCAAGCGGCATTGGCATAACTATGCTGAGTGATCCAGGGCATAACGCTGGAGTCTTGTTTAATTATTTCACCCCGGATATCAGGCGGGCATACGACACTATGAAAGAAAACGGTGTAGAGATTGTTGGGGAAATAAAAGATTTTGGTGATTTCGCGGAGTTCAATTTTAAGGATTTAGAAGGTAATTTGATGATGGTATGTTCTTGGCCGGAGAAGTCTCCTATCGATTCTCAAAGCTGATTTTTAGTTAATGAGAACTCGTAAGTTATTAAAAGATAGTTCATATCAAAGGGCTGCCTCGTGGCAGTCCTTTCCTCCGAACGGGCAGAATAACAAGAAATCCAAGTAGTCGCTCAACTACCATGAAAGAACGGATTAACTTTCATGCTCTGTGGTGCAGCATAAGAGATGCATGGATGGCTAACGGGTACGATAGTTCAATATTTGCTCCCTTAAAAACGCGAGACAAACAGTCATCAGGGAAACACGGCTTTTCTGATCTGTACGTCGGCAGCTTGAAAGGATGCGTTTCTATTTACCTTCAAGACAACCGAGTACGGATGACAATGTCTCTTCCATCCGGGTCAAGTATGACCCATTTGTTGATACCATCCTCACTTTCCTCCAACGTACGTGAGACGGCGATACCCGCATGGCGCAGCCGCAGGTAGGCCGAATTGGCATCCTCGGCTTCGAATTGCAACCGGGCGGATGTATCGGGAGGACCGAACTTGTCCACGAAACGTAGAAGGCTATCGAGAGTGTCTTCTCCAAAAAGATCGCAGTATGCCCTAGCAGCAGACTTAACGCTTTTTACCGGAAGCGTGAACGGGGCATCAGACAAAAACAAAGGGTGCCCATTGGAAGCGTGCCTGGCAACCGGAAATGAATGTGCGAGCGGGTGGCTTCCGATCATCAGTTGGTAGCCGTCTGCGTCCTCTGCTATGAAGAAGTCGGTGAAAGGTCCGCCCTTGTCCAAGAAATTGATGATGGTCCATTTCTGACGGATGGCGGATTCATATGTTTGGTCGATATCAGGGACGCGGATGTAGAAGACGGGTTTCCAATCCGCATGGTTGAGATCGAGCCGTCGGTCCATAAGCACCAAGAATATGTCGTCTCGCATAGTTAGTAAGGCGATGGGATCATTCAGCCGTTCCGGTTCCAGTTCGATTCCAAGAAGCGCCCCATAGAACTTCATGCTTTCTTTCAGATTACCGCACATGCAAATGACGCCTTCCAGTGTTACAGTACTTTTCCAGCTTGGAGTTGGCTTATACCGATTGCCACCGAACGAATAGAAGGGATTCAGCGAGATATGATGTACAGGCGTTGACGCTTGTCCGGTGTATGCGAATCGAAGTTCCGCCAATAGTTCGCGAAGGACGTCGATCGCCTCCGACTCTTCTTTCTTTGCGTGACGGAGCAACTTTACTGCTTGCTCGCGGAATTCCGGTTCCCCTGGCAATCCTCCATGAGGGAATGGGAATATTAGGCCCAGCGCTTCGAAAGACCGACGCACCGCATCATAATGGATCATCGCTCGCTGGATGTATGCTTGGATTTTCGGATTCTTTTCCCGAATAACATCATGTTCCCGCTCTTCCCAAAACTTTACGGCTAGCTCGCGAGACCACCCATACAAAGCAATATTAGAAGCGTTACCCAGTGGATCGACCGTTCCGTTCTCGAACGCGGCAATCCATTCATCATAAGCAGCCAGACCGTTCGAGCAGGGGATGAACGTATAATCGTCTCCGTCGGCATGTCGAATGATCCGCTCGATCAAGCGAATCAACTTGTGATCCGGGCGTTGATAAGCCTCGTCAAGTTCCCCTTCCAGCACATATGCATACAACTCACGGGAAATCGCACGGTCGATCTTGGGGCTGCCGTGATACAAGGTCCGATAAGGGACTGGTTGGCATGCCCGCGGATCGACTGCATAGAATACTTGCTTCTCATCGTCGTATCCGTACACGATAGCCAAATCATAGGACATTGCGCTGGATAACAATGCGGGATACCCCCGGTCGATGGAATCCCGAATCATGTCCAATGCATGGAGGAAATTCCTCGTCTTGTGCGTGCTAGCGCCGGCGTTCTTGAAATGTTGATAATCAACGTAGTTCGAATGATATCCCAGATTAAGCAAGGCATTGGAGAGAAACGTGTCCCAATCCCACAACATTGGGCTCTCGGCACCGATCGTGGTCCGTCGAACGTTGAGGTTAAAGGCATAACCTGAATAGCCCATCACTTCCGCCATGGACACGGACGAGCCCATACTGCGCAAGAGATGATACAACGCATTGGGAAAGGCGACACCTTGGTATAACGGAGGTTCATCCTGAATGGCGGGCTTGTTCAATACGACCGTCCGGTTGCCTCCTCTCGAGTCGTTATGCACCTGGATTCGAGTTTGGATATCCAGTTCGATTCGAGTGTCTGCAGCTTTCCGCCGAATGCGGGACAGAGCCTTATGAATCGCGTTGACGTTTGTATCCAAGCTCTCCGCGATCTCCTGCGGTGATAATTGTTCGTAAAAATGTTTCCTGAACACTTCTCGTTCTCGTGGTCCCAAACATTGGATCACGGCAGGCAACCACTCAGCGAGCGAGGAATCGGATATGGTTGCCTCATATGCAGTTTTGGTGATCCTGCGCTTAGCATAGTGGTGAAGCACAGTATCCAGATCGCTCCAGTCCGTCGCGCCATCGCCCGAAGCGCGGGCATTCTGATGAATCAATGAGGTGAAAGGGCGTTCATGGGCATGTGGCCCGCCGCGGCGCAGCTTCATCAGTGCCTGATTTCGGACGATCGACCGAAGCCAAGGGAGGAACTTGGACAGATCCGTCACCGTTCCTAGCTTCAAAAAGGCCCGGATGAGTGCTTCCTGAACGATATCCTCCGCCAGATGAGGATCGGGGGTCATCTGTCTAGCCCACTGGAAGGCACGCCCGCGGTGACGGGCCAGCAGTTCCTGATAGGCTTCGTGACTACCGAGTCGCGCACGTTCAATAAGAACTTCATCCGAAGCTGCTTCCATGTGAATATCCAAAGTAATAGGTCCCCCTGAGAAAGATCTGTATCATCCTAAAGTAACTTTCGATGGGCAGAGGAATTTTTCCTGCAAAAATAATAATATGGCTGTCAGGTTCGGAGGGTCATGCGGCATCCATATCGGTGAAGGATAAAAAGAGGAGGAATTAATTATGATAACCAAGCAATTGGAAGCAGCGGATGTGCCTGTCGTGGCGTCCGTCATACCAACGATTTTCGTAACAAATCTGGAGGACGCGCTGGCGTGGTATTGCCGTTGTCTAAAGTTTAGAGTAATCGCCTTCAACCCTAACTTCGCAACTTTAGAGATGTCGCCAGGTCGAATCTGTTGGATACATAAAGATGCTGCGAGAAAGGGACTGGGCCAGCTCAACTTCCATGTTAAGGACGCGGTCGCCTTGCATGAGCACTTGGTGCGGGAGGGTGTTGATATTGATCCTCTGGAAGATGGTGTGGCGGATACGCATTGGTACATGCTGCGGGATCCGGATGGTAATTCCTTCGGAGTATGGAGTGGCATGTTTGGACTGAACGAAACGGATAACGTGAACCGGCCGGAATTCCCGACATTAATGTCTTACAAGTTCGTGAAGCTTCCGGTTAGTCGTTGTGCTGGCGTGGCTGCGATCGTCGATCTAGTCAATCCGGAAGCGGATATTTCCGAAGCGGCATCTCAATTGAACCGGTACGCCCCAGGGCAAGGGAGCTTGTTCATCGTCAATCCGATTCTTGAGAAGTATGCGGGGGTACAGGAGCATCGCCTTTGGGTATGCCGCGAACTGTTAAATGATCGTCCCGTGCCGGACAATCTCGTCGAGATCACGATTCCGGAGCAAAACTATGCGGTGTTTTCATTCAAGCGTACGCAGGTGGATTTTCGCAAAGAGTATTCACGCATTTATCGTTGGCTGGGTATGCAATTCGGCTTCATCAAGACTGTTCCGGGCTCGGCGGGTGCATATCACTTGGAATTCATCCAGGAGGACCGTATCGAAGCGTACATTCCTTATGCAGTCGGACCGAACGAGACTCACGATTATGAATGAGGGATCTACTGGATTCCAACTTAGGGTATCAGGAGGATTGTTTCATAACAGTTTTCTATTTCAATTAAAGGATGGGATTACATGAGCGAACAAACGGTAGTAGCAAAAATATCTGGATTATCAATTGTTTTGCTAGTTAGAGATATACAAGTTGCTTCTGATTTTTATAAGAATTTGGGGTTTACTTATGAAGAAATTGGTGGTCATGTGCACGTATCCAGAGGTAACATTACATTTATTTTACATCCCGCAGTGAACAAAGAGGATGTGAGACCATCTTCTTCTGTTGAAGGCGGGTTGTATTTTGATGCTTTTGCATATACAGATGCCGTCGATTTGTTGGTCGATGAATGTCTTTCCAAAGGTGCAGAGATAGTTAATGGTCCTAACTACTCTGAACATTGGAGTGAATTTACCATGAAAGATGCTGATGGATATCGCATCGCCTTTGGCGGTGGAGTAAGCAAAAAGTTGTTTTAGATTTGATATTTCATCATTAGAAGGAGTTGCATTGATGAATAAATTGGAATTAAAAAGAGAACTAGAAAACAAGTATCCACATAGTCAAGCACGATTGAAAAAGATTGAATGCGTATACATTCCTGTGACAAACGGAGCGGTAACAAAAGAGTTTTTCATGAAACATGGTTTGATTACATTGTCATCTCAAGGCAATGTGAAACTTGCCTCTGGACAAGGGATATTTTTCTTGGAGACAAAAGAAAAGCAGTCTTCCAATTTTCTAACACATGATTGGGACGAAAATAATGAGGAAAATGAAATGGAGTCAATCTGTTTTGAAATAACACAAATTGATGAACTGTATAAGCAAATGAGGGACGATGGTGCAAGAGTTTCCGAGCTAAAGGATAATGGCGGCTGTGGACGAGCATTTCACTTCTTTGACCCCGATGGAAACAAATACACAGCATGGCAAGATATTTGATTTGATAATAAAATCTTAGATCGTCGGGTTCCTACAAACAGATGAAATGTTAGCTATTTCTTGCAAAGAACAAATTATGCAAATATTAAGGGAGGAATGAAAAGTGAATCAAGTAAGATTGGTTACGGACATGGAAAAGTCAAAGGAGTATTATAAAAATGCGCTCGGCTGTAAAGTGGACGGTTGGGGGCATGCCGAACGTAAAAATCCGGATATGGGTTTCATACTCCAACAAGCTGAGCATCCAGAAGATGTACATCCCAATAAAAAAGCGAAGGGACTAAATTATCCGAAAGATTGGGATGGACCACCTACAGGTTGGGATACTTACGCTTATACGAATTGGGATAGCATCGAAACTCTGCTCAAACAGTTTCAAGGGACCGAAGCAATAATCCACTATGAAATGAAGCATGAAGACCAGGGAGATATGCTATGGAAAGAATTCGCGATTCGTGACCTGGACGGGTATGTCATCGTCATCGGTGCTGGAACAACTAAGAAACAATAAGTTAGGCTAACGGGTACGATAGTGGGGCAAGCTGCCGCGGTGCAGATGCTCCATTTTTTCACTCAACTAACTGGCAGGATAGCTCGGAACGATGTCGAATAGAAAGCATTTGTAACCAAAATATGGTTTGTGGAGATGAGGCTCAAATGTCAGAAGTAATCATTAATCGTGTATCACATGTCATGATTCCAGTAAAACAACTCACACAGTCCATTGATTGGTATGTGGAAAATCTCGGATTCCAAGTCAAATGGAAACGAGGGGATAATAAAATGGTCATTCTTGAGCTTCCCTCTGGTCCTCATTTCTTTTTATGGGAAACGGAACATGATACATATGCTCATTTTCAATTGAAAGATGGTATACAACCAGTAATTGGTATCGAAGCAACGGATATACGAAGGTTATTACAGAAGCTACGGAACAATGGCGTTCGTATTGGCGAGGTCAGAGAGGAAAGAGGGGAAGGTATGGATTTTGAATTCTTCGATCCAAGTGGAAATATGTTAGTTGTTGCCGAACCGTTTAAAGGATAGAAGAACTTATTCATTCGGAATAAACTAAACGGGAATGATAGTGCAATGACAACAGGCTAAGTGTATTCCATGTAAACTAAACATGAAAATGGAGGTTTAAAATGAAGAACGTTGTTGGCTATATTGACATTTTGTATTTGCCTGTTAGAAATATTGAGGAAACCATAAAGTGGTATCAGGAGAAGCTTGGTTTACATTGGAACGGTGTTTGCTTCGTTCTCGGAAATGGACCGGCGATCATGTTGGTGAAGGTTGAAGAAGGCGTGAACCTTACTTATAAAACAGATCACTGGGAAGGTGAAAACTATGACATGCATCTGCTGTCGTTTAAATCAGAAAACATTGAAGAGACATATGAAACCTTAAAAGATCGGGGTGTTTCGGTTTCGGAACTTAAAACGTATGATGAAAATCGTAAAAATTTTAGATTTTATGATTTAAATGGTAATCGATTTGACGTTTGGTCTCCGATTCTTTGAATAAGTTATTCTTTTTAACATTTTTAACTACCATTAAAGAACGGATTAACTTTCATGCTCTGTGGTGCAGCATAAGAGATCATGGATGGCTACAAGGGGCTTCCCATCTCGGAGGCTCCTTGATTAATCTTCAACTAAACGGGTACGATAGCTCCATGACGACAGGCAGCCTTCGCTCACCTAACGGGCAGTAGAGCAGAATAAATATCAAAGATATTTTTGGATAATAAAGGGTATTGAATTAAGTTTATTGAATAAATAAAACAGCAATGTGATTAAATCATCGAAAGGGTGTTGAATACCAATCGATGATGATTCTAAAAGTAATTATTGAAAGGAATGAAGAAAATTGGTAGAGACGATACTTCAAAGTGTTTCATTTCTACAAGTTCCAGTTAAAAATCTTGAGGAATCTATGGAGTGGTACATAAGTAAACTAGGATTTGAGCTGCACTTTAAACGACCGGACAATAAAATGGCTATAGTTGCTCTTCCTTCGGGTCCATCGATCTTTCTGTGCGAAAGGGAATTGCACCAGGGAACGATGTCGGTAGTTATCGGTTTTGAAGCGGCGGATATCGTGAAGCTGCTGTCCAATCTAAAGAGTAAAGAGGTACAAATTGGCGAGGTAAGAGAAGACAGAGGGGCTATTAAAACCGAATCCGGAGAAACAGAGATCCTAGGAATGGATTTTGATTTTTATGACCCTAGCGGAAATATGTTAGTGGCTCATGGTAAATCAAATCTATAGTATCGTGATCCGACTTATTCAGGGGTCGGGGCTATTCTTCTTTTGTATGTAGTCATTACGCTAACGGATACGAGAGTTAAATACCGAAGGGCTGCCGCGCGGCAGCCCTTTTCTCAGTTAGCAGGCAGCATGCTCATGAAGAATTGACGATTTTGTATAGAAGTCAACCGAAACGGAGTTAGGTGATGGGAATTTCAGGATACCGTAACAATTGATTTCTAAACAAAGTCTATAGATGGCATACAAAGCATAGGGGGCACGATATTTGAAGTTATGATGACTGGCGAATTCGAACAAATACCAGAATATGAGGGTGCAAATTTTAAACTCACAGATGCAGAATGACAAGTTTGTTCTGTTTTTGCACAAATATGAAGGGCCGGTTACTTCAGAAGAAGCATTTGTCATTTCCGGATTCTACCAGGGCAAGTTTAGAATAGATGACAAAGGAAAAATAAATTATGATGCAGCTAAGAATAATGGTGAAGTCACATTTCAAGATGAAGTGAATAATAAAAGCCTAGTGGAGTTTAAAACATCGATTAAAGAAAAAATGAAAAAAAGTTCTGGGTATCTGATTAAATAAGGTCAATCAAAAGACTTAGCTAATCAGGTTCAATAGTATCTTTGGGCGCCCTTTAATTATTCAGTTCATTCTTAACCTACTATGAAAGAATGGATTAACTTTCATTCTCTGTGGTGCCGCGCTTTGTGCGGCATGGATGGCTAACGGGCAGTATAGCGTAACTTTTTATAGATAAATACGTATTGAATTAATCAATTAAATGAGATTAGGACGTGCTCTAATATGCTCATAATATTTCTTATTGGTTTTATCATGGTCACAGTGATGTTCTTTATGATCTTTTATAAATTGATTGAAAAAATAATGAAACTCCGCAAACTATATAATGGGATCCTTTCAGGTACGATTGTATTTGTTATTATGTATCATTGGATGATGGGCACGTTGAAGAACTTACTAACTTCTATTCCATGAGACTCCAAATGATTGAACTAACGGGTACGTTAGTGGAAAAACCAGGGAGCAGATTGCCACGGCAACTGCTCCCTTTTGAAGTAACAGGCAGGCTAGTGGAGGAAAATCCATTTTACATAGTCACGTGACGATGCTAATTAGGTGACCACTTTCCAAGGTGAACTATTTTATAAAAATGTAAAGCATTTTAATGATTATAATCTTTAGCGATAATAGAATCAGAAGAAGGTCAAAAAGGAGATGATGGTTGATGCCTACAAACACGTTGATAAGAAACATAACGGCACAGGATGATTTCGAACAATTACTACAAATGATGAATGATACCGCTAAAAGATTAAATCCCGACCCATTGTTTATGGGATCAGGGACCACGGTTCAGGATCTTAAAGAAAATTATTTTGTAATCACAAACAACGGCTTTGTTGCTGAGGATAATGGTACAGTCGTTGGGTTTATGGGTGTTTCTTTATCACCTATAACAAAGAATGGTTATATCGAATTTGGGTGTATGGAGGGTTATGAAGATACAGTTGCAAAATTAATGGAGAGATGCCAATCAGTAATACGAGTAAACGGTGGGGGAAAAATTTTTAAATTTGCTTTAAGCAAATTTGGTCAAATTCGAAATAAAGAAATTACTTTTTGGGAACAAGTTGGATTTACATCTGAAGAATACTCAAATATAGTCCTATCCTTGGATATTCGGGATTGGAATGAACCAAATGACTTTCATAACACTAATATTAGTCCTGCGTCCGATGAAGAATTAGAAGAAATCAAACAGATATTGATTGAAGATGGAGAAATCTCGATTGCCGAAACAGTTCACAACACTAAAAAAGAAAAAGTCTTACTTACGATGCGCGATGAAAAAACAAATGATGTACAGGGACTGGCGTATTACTTTGTCGATTTAGTCAATAGGGGAACTGAGAATGAATTTTACGATGCGTTTGCTTTCACACTACATTTTAGATCGAGATACGATATAAATAAGGAAGAAATGAGGAGGCTTTTGCATGCCGCGTTATTGTCAACTAAGCAGTTAGGTGTCCTACATGTGATTACTCGTATAACATTAAAAAACTTCGCGAATTTCGCTCTAATGATTCGAGAAGGATTCGATGAGGTAGGTATAGATAAGAACTGCATTGTTAAGTTACTGAAAACGGTGTGATATGAAGAAATACATCAATGCTAGGGACATTTTACCAGATGAGTTAATTAAGGAAATTCAGAAACACGTTAAAGGTATGCACATTTATATTCCACAAACCGATCGCAAAGATTGGGGAACATCGACGGGAATTCGTGAAGAATTAAATGAACGAAACGAAGAAATTGTACTTAAATATAAATCTGGGTTAAGTGTTTCGCAGTTAGTTGATATTTATAACTTAAGTGAAGACCGAATACGGCGGATAATATATAGCCGACAAAAATAATGTTGCTTGTTACGCTAACGGGTACGATAGTGCAATGACAACAGGCTGCCGATAATTCGGCAGCCTATTCAGTATACTGAGAGAAGAACAAGTAAATGCTTATTACTATCTCAAATCAAGTGTTGGAGTTGATTATCATAAATAAGATGTTGCTTCTTAGTCTGGCTTTTTTGTCATTAGTGGTTATTTCAATCATATTGCTTAAAGGTAATTATCTTTTTCAACCCGTAATCATCACGATTACAATTATAGGGATAATACTAAATCGGAAATACGCTTGGAAACCCCCAACTTGGTATTATGTATTGATTGTTCTTGTTATCATCTTTGCGTTTATATATTTG
>JBNJJW010000053.1:0-12748 GCA_051750645.1 Bacillota bacterium
CTTAAGAAGATACCCTTTAAGAACCATTCGCTGTAACGAATATCATTCCCGTTATGGAGTTAAAGGGGGATCGGCAGCAATCTTATCTGCCACAATTGTGTAGAATGCTGGAAAGTTTTTATGCTGTGGATGAGGCTCCTCTTCCAAGGTTCTTAAGTACATTCCCTCGTCTGCTAAAGTGGTTAGAATCTCCCCTAAAGTCCACTTCCTTAGCAATACCTTTGGCAAGTTGTTGCGATCATCTTCAGGCAAAAATTGTGTATAAGCGATATTATCTTCAATTAGTGAAGAGTGGAAGTAGTCCGCCTCTGGCTTTAAGGTTATCTTATTATCTGAATCGTTTAAAACCTTACTCGCAAAGGGGTGAAAATCCGTAAGTACAAAACGACCATTTGTTTTCAGCATGTTAGCGACTATTGCAAAAATCAAATGTAAATCTGTAAAGTAATGCAAAATCCCGAATTCCATTAAAACGATGTCAAAATTCCTTATTTCCTTATCATTGGGAATGTTTAGGACATCCGCAAGTATGTATTCGACTTGAACATCTGCCGCCTTGGAAACTTCTAAAGCATATCGCCGATTATCCTCAGAGAAGTCAACGATAGTCACGTCAGCACCGAGTATCGCTAATGGTATTGCCTTTCCGCCAGTTGAGCCCAACAGATTCATGATTCGTTTCCCTCTTGGCTCTCCTATATACTTTAACCATCGGCGTAAAGGATGTTTGGGGTCTTCTCTTAATTTTTTTGCCCGTTCATCCGGAGTTCCAAAGTGAGTCAGCCAGGCATCATATGCTTTGGTATTCCAGGCTTGCCTGTTCGCTTCGGTTTGTTTTTCTTGCATAAAACACCTCCATTACCCTCGAATTTATGGTATTTTTGAGTTGCTATATTTCCCGTCAGCGGTAGTGTTTTCTACATATCTAATTTAGGATTATATACTGTTAGTGAATAATTCTTTCTATTCAGGAGATTCTCTACAATTTGTTTAATAACACTTGACCCGCGTATTTCGTATAAATTAGGAATCAATAAATCGGATACCATGATCCACTTGCTATCACTGATTTCATTCTCTTCTAATTGAAGAGTACCTCCAATAATTTCACCGGTAAAATGAAACAAAATAACTTGTTTGTTTATATCGCTAATAAAATTATAGATGCCAGTTGTTCCTGTAAGTTTGACATCATATCCTGTTTCTTCTTTTACTTCTCTTCGAGCGGCATCTTGGATATCTTCACCGGGTTCTATCCTTCCGCCAGGGAAATTCCATTTGTTTCGGACAGATGCTTTATTCTCTTTTATAATCAAAACCTTCTCTGCTTTAAATATAGATACACTCACAACCAAAACAATTCCAGTTTGTGTCATTCTCTCACCTCTCTAATCACAATACCGAATATATGTTCCTGTGTAAATGGCTAATTTTTCAACTATTGAAAACTGCCAAATAGTTCAACGAGGATGCCGATCTCGCTGACAGCCTTGTTTTTGGCGTTTATTAAGCTCTTGTTCACCGTTAATTGGATTAATTTCTATGAATCATAATGATAAATTCAACAGATCCCTTAATGAATTCATCTTCCAAACTAAATCCGAATTTTTCATACAAGTTGATCGCTCTGTGATTAAACTTTGCCACCGTCAGCCGTTTTGGGGAATATCCAAACGCTTTATCTATATAGCTAAGAACAACTGTGAAAAATGAAGTCCCATATCCCTGACCTGTTAAATCGGGTCTCATTCCTATGCCAATATCGATAAAATTTGGGGAGTAAGTATATAAATCATTTGGAACTTGTGCGGAACTTCCTACACAAAAGAAGCCAACGAGCCCTTTATCATTTTCAAATACAGCAAAATATGAGTCAGCAAGCATCTCACATATCGCTTCAGTGGTAGGTTCGTTGTTGTAAAACTCATATGGTTCATCATAAGTCCAACCTAGTATATCAATAGCAATATCTGCACTCATCTTGTCAATGTACAGCATCATCGCGTTCCCCCTGAATAACAATCTCATTATTCAAAATACGCCAAACCCTTCCAGTATCCTGCCCGTTACTTCAATGCATCAAAAAGGAGCTGTCCTCGCGGCAGCTCTCCCACTATCGTCTCCGTTAGCTTAATCATCACTTATCTACCTATCCTTTTGAACTGCCCATGTTACGACATCACTTTGAAGTAATACCCTCTCACCATTTCTGTCAATCTCTAGTTCATACGGTTTAACCGTCTGCTCTAAAACTGTCCAATCACCGTAATGAGAATGAAATTTCCCAAGCAAATATTCGGCTTGAAAAGATAACTCAAACATAGGTTCTAGCGACTTGCTGGACTCAATATGCGTCTCTCTTACATTCGTGTTCATTAGGATATAATGAAGCCCTTTGTGTTTTGTACCATCGATCATTCCCCTAATAACTCGGTCAAAGGTTAATTCAGAGTCTAAATGTTCAATTGTTGAGACTGAAAAAATGAAATCAAAAAAATGAGGTATAATGATGTAGTCCCGTATATCTGACCTCACTAACTCAATTTTGTCACTTACCATGTAGCGGTCCACGTTCTTAGCGAGATTCCTAATCGCCGAATCAAGTAAATCTACACAAACAATCTTCCCCGTCCTGCATTCGTCCATCTTCAATGCAATTGGTATACTATTTCTTCCAACTCCACACCCTAGATCAAGTACATTTACTTCAGGCTTCGTATCGAGATAGGAGAAATAGTCCATAACCGCTTTTACCGGCTTATGTAACCACGAACCTTCTGCAAATAGCTCAAGGTTGTCGTAGCAACAATCGTGGTATTCTTTCTCTCTCATTCGTATTTCCTCAAGTGAAAACGCCAAAGTTACACCTCCATTTAATCATTGTGGAATTGTCTTATTCATTTCTAAGCAGAATTCGCTATAAATACTTTTCTAAATGAACTTCCTCATCATCCCTGTAATACTCAGAAAATCCATTTTTTAAGTAAAAAACTTCAGCGTCTTTCCAGGTATTTGTTGTTTCGAGTACGATTTTTTTATAACCGCATAATCTCGCTCTTTCCTCTAATCTCTGCAGCATAATACTTGCAATTCCCTTTCTCCTATACTGGTTTAAGACAGACATTCTAACAACTCGCCCAACATCTTCTGTCTCTTTTATTAATGCACCTGTACAAACCGGGCAATCACTTACTGTTCCTATTAAGAAAACATAATTTTGATTTATGTAATTTTCGATGATGTCTTCCAAATCAGTATTGAATTGATGATCAAGAACCCCAAATCGCTCTTCTAGTCCAGCTAAGATAATGGCTCTTGCCTTTGCTTGGGTATTAACATTAACATCTTCAATTGTGACTTCTAGATACATGTTAACATCCTTTCGAAGAAACCTTACTTAAAGACACAAAGAGGTAAGGGATAATGTCCCTTACCTCTGCCCAGGCGAACGGCTTATAGCCCCATATACTCCCTCGCGGTTCACCGCGTTCGCCAGTTATATATAGGTCTCTTAAATTGCTATAATATTACCAAATTATAAGGTATTTATCAACATTCACCTATTTTCTTATGTTTCTAATTTCCATCTTAGCAACTGGACACCACGCTCTACTGCCCGTTAGTTGAGTGAAGGGGCTACCACGCGGCAGCCCCTTCGATATTTAACTCTCGTACCCGTTAGCGTAATGGCGACTGCCGACGTTGGAGGTAATTATCGATCAGGGCATACATGAAACCAACAGTTCCGAAGATTAAAATGGAGCTGCTAATATTTAGATCGTATTCCTGAATAAAGTGGTCACTGTAAAACTTATGGAATATGAAGATTCCTCCTATTCCACCCAGTATGGAATACAGTAGCACCCGACCAAGCGCAACGGTCACGATTTTGCTAATAATGATAGATAACGGTATTAAAATAACAGGATAGAAGACAGATGCAATAAGAAACATCATCGTGATAAAAATAAAACCTATATTACGAAGACCATAATATTCGCTTGTGGTGATTTTATATCCTTCTAACTATGTGCAAAATTAACACCACCTATTTGAGCTAATCAGCCTTTTGTGTACCCGTTAGTCAAGTGAAGGCTGCTGATCGATGGCGATCTGCAGCCTTTATTCTTGTTCGTTGAGCTATCGTACCCGTTAGTTCAACGGGGACACAATAAGACAATTTAATGCTGTTCTCTTTCTATATCGCCAGCTCTCCCCGTTAACGTAATGAGGCTACCGATCATCATTCCGCGGCAGCCTCGTGGTGTTGTGTTAGTGAACTCTTGTTACCCGTTAGCAAGAAAGGGTTCTCGCAACTCCGAATGATTAGTTCGACTATAAACAATCAACTGACAAACGGTGTCTGTCACAATGAATACATCTGAACAGGTATCCTTGCAGATTACCTTCATTTATCAAGTCACGTTGCAGCTCGTCCTTTGTTATACCGAAGTCATTACAGATCGATTTAATATCTTCCGCCAGCTCGTCTTCGAGATGTGCAATTTCCTTCCAACCTACATACTGTACAATGGCACAGAAATTTCCACAGTGACTTAGCCATGTCGCTTGTTGCCATGCAACATACCCTGGGGTTCGGTGAACAAGTTCATCCAGATATTCTTTTTCCTCCACGGGTTCACAACTTGCGGAATCTTGAAATTCACCTTCAAACTTGGCCGCAGCAGAACCATCCGCAATACACCATGGGCATATGCCTTCAACTTCATTAACAGAGTAAAATGGTCCATTGTATGCGTAATTCTGGCTTTCTCCGCATGAAGGGCAAAGCGTTGATTGTTCTTTAATAATACCAAGCTGTATAGGGTCTGGATTATACTTAAAAGTCGGCAAAATAGTTTTTTTCAAAAGCCAACCTCTTTTCTTTAGTTTTATTTAGTTATCCACTAGCAATCTCGACTAATTACAGTGCGTATAGGCGATAACCAATCATGTAGAGGCTGAGTTTTTTCTTCAATATATGGCTAATCCCAGCAGATCGAAAACCTTCCTAAAGTTGGCAATGTAACCTTCTGCATCAGAATCCCCTTTACTCTGGATTGGGGAATTCTAGTGGCAAAACCGGTTCATATTCTCAATATATCAAGGAGTGGTGTTTGGTACTAGCGGTATTTTGTGGTACGGTTTCGTGGTCTTGGGATCATTTTATAAAGGTCCCCGATTTGTAGTTAGAACCAGGCTCTTCTGCCAGTTAGCATGGCAAGGCAGCCGATCACTTTGGCCGGCTGCCGTCGTGTCTTTATTCAGCTATCGTACCCGTTAGTTCAACCTCGTCTGATGGCCTCACTCTGTTTATTCTACCTGATTTACAAAATCAGTCCCAAAAGCGTTAGGATGCTCCCATCCATATTCGTGTTTCGTATCCGTTTCTAGAAAGAATTGAACCCACGACAGACCAGTAAATGATGGATTTCTATGGTATCCTTCAAAACAAAGTAGAACCTCAGATGGTTTCTCAGGATCGCAAGTAATTGAAGGACTATAAACCGTCCAGGCAGTCCCAATCATATTAATTATCTGAAGCGTTTGGAAAACAGCTGCCTCCATAGTCATATCGTTCTTTAGTTTACTTACAAACGTTGCTCCTAAAAGCGAAGGCTCCCTCTTCGATCTTTCAAATTGTCTTGAAACAATTGATTGACCAGTTCTTTCCTCAATTTGGTTGATAAGTCGAATTGCTTTTTCCTCATTTTTAACTTTAAAAAAAGCATTCCAGATTATTTGAAATTTCATGTTTACACCTATACTCATCGTAGTTTTACAACCAACTAATATATCTAATAATACGCCATTGGTTAGAACTAACCTGCTACGCTTTGCTTTTTCGGGGTTTAGAAATAGTGGAATGGCGTCGTGTAAAATTATTTTAAAATGATGTGGCTTTTTACCTCCCTTCGGTGTCTAATGAATTGTAAGTTCAGGAGGAGGTACTACTGGTGTCACGAGCTCAAGACAAAAAGAAAATCCCTGTTCTTCCGGAGGAGCAGGAGCACATCCAGCATTTCGAAGCCATTTATAATCAATATCGAGATAGAATTCGAAATTATATTGCAGTAAAGACAAATTCGGCAACTGCCGATGACTTAACGCAACAAGCTTTTTTAAAAGCAATGGAAAACTTTCACTTGTTTAAGTGTAACTCCAGTATATTTACTTGGCTATTCAAAATCGCGCAAAATATTGTGAAAAACGAGTATCGTACGAGATCACGAAATAAAGAAATGGTGCACGAAGTAATCGATTTTCAGTCCCAATCGATATCCCTCGATATTGCTAGAGATGTCGATATCCGTCTTGATATTAGTGCTGCATTAGCCCGATTAAATGAATTAGATCAGCAAATCATATCATTGCGTTTTTTCGTCGACTGCACTTTATTGGAAGTGTCCAAAATCATCGGGATGCCTGAAAGCGCAGTTAAGAACAGACTCTACCGTGCCTTAAACAAACTAAAAAAAGAATTAAAAGAATGGGGTGGCATTACAATCATGTCTATTAAAGAATTGATATCAATTGTGGATAAAAGCGAGGCTCCCTCCAAGAATGATGGTATGAACAAGGTATACCATGACTTATTTGAAGAGTTGAAAAGCAATGTAGATCGAATTATTACAACCTATCGTCATCGACCTTCTCAGAAAATCGCTATTGAGATCTATCCGGATCTGCCCACTTTTCATCAAGCAATAAACGAACCGGATGCGCCCAATTGGTTTATGGGAACCTATGAAGACAACAAAATTAAAATCGTATCCCCACTCAACCCAGGCCCTGAACATACGTATCAATCGGTACTACGGCACACTATAAGCATTTTTACGATGTGGCTAGTGAAGGATATCAATCCGTTGGCACCGAAATGGCTTACACACGGGCTCGGCGGGCATGAAGCCAAACAAATGTCACAAGAATATATCCAGTATAGTACCTCCGAAGCGATTCAAAATAACGCTGTCCCTAGCTTTCAAGCATTAACTAATGATACCTGGGATTTCGAGAAGATAGGGGGATATGGATTCTCGTACTTGATCGTAGAATATCTCATCCATTCATACAGTTTAGATGCGCTCAACAAATTCATACGCGATGCCACTGATTTTCAAGGCGCATTTCAAGTATCGGAAGCTGAGCTGCACGGGATGTGGGTGCAATATTTAAAATCTAGGCTATGTTAAATTTTAATACTAGTATTTGACCATAACAAAACCACCTTCGAAAAGGTGGTTTTGTCATGGTCTCCCTTAGCTCAACAGTACACTATACATTGTTCTATCTAGTACAGCCTTATAGCCCCTATCATTAAACTATCCTGCCCGTTACTTCAATGATCAGGAGCAGGTCACCGCGGCGCCTGCTCCTGTCTCATTTCGCTATCGTTCCCAGTTAGTTCAACGGGCGGTGAACGTTGATCTTCAAGAACTCTTCGCAATGCCAAACGTAATCAATAAATATACCACGATTAAGACTAAACCAAATCCCAGTTCACCTAATCCCCTTTTTAATGTGCTGGTGTGGACAATTTCGTTAAGTAATTCGGAATAAACAACTTCCTTCCCTCGGTTTTCTTTCTTTAGCGTAGTATAAAGGTCGTACAAGAAAGAAAGGTCTGAAATACCGAACAGAAATCAGGCTAAACCCAGAAAGAAAATAATGACTTCTTTATTTATAATGAAGTCAGACATACCAATAAAAATACAGATAATGATGTTGAGTATCGAAAGACCGAAAGCATATTTCCATATCTTATTTTTATTCATTGATACACCTTCTTTTCAAAGGCTAACATCATTCTTCTTCTATTATCTCCAGTTCATGTATTTCCGCTAAACTGCAGTTAGCTCAATAAAATGAGGCATGCCGCGGTTGGGTGCCCCATTGTCAATTATTTAGCTATCGTTTCCGTTATCGGAGTAAAGAATTTTATTTTGCAGAAATCGCCTCTTCCAGCATTCGAATTATCGCATCATAGTCTTCAACAATTGGTGTGAGGCTCTCATCGATGGGATTCGTATAACCATTCTTAATCTCTTCCCGCCAATAGTGTGCGAGCTGAAGCGGTGTCCAATTGTCTCTTACTGCAAGTTCGGGGTCCGCCCCTCTTTCTAGCAGGAACGCTACAGTGTCTGGCCTTCCTGCCGTTACAGCATTAATCAGTAACGTACTCCCATACCATTCCGGAGTATAATAGTCGATGTCCATTCCGTACTTCAAAAACAATTCGATTAGGGGGATGGATTCGCCAGCGAAGGCATAACCTTCCGGTCCTAACGGACCGATCATCACGGTTGGGTCGGAGCCTGCTGCTAACAATCGCTCAACCTCCTTCAGATCCTCACTAATTATTGCAGAGAACAACTGATTCTGCTTTGCCGAAAGCACCCAGACTACATTGAGCGCACCACCGTAGAGCTCAACGTCGCCGCCGCTTGCATCGCCGACGAATCGAAGTGGTACATAAGTAACATTACCTATCACCGCTGGCGCCAGTGGCATGGTTTTTTTCACTCCGTTCACTATTGCGACGCGTGATCCCACGGTTAACATGAGATTATATTCATCATTACTCGCCGTAATCTGTTTTGATTTTGCATTCCACACGACTTTCAGGCCAAGCCTCTCGAAGATTAGGCGAAAAGGAACCATCGTTGTTCCTGCACGCAGAAACGGCGGATCATTCAGCTTAAGCTCTTCGTTGTCGATTACAATTCTATAGCCTGGCCGCGTTAGCTCCTGCGAGGCGGCGACTACGGTTACGGCTGGCCCCACAACAATAAATAATAGCAGTATTACGATTACTTTTTTCATTAGACCCTTACCCTTTCCTCGTTCGATGAGTCCATAACATCCTTCTGTGATTTCGTGCGTAACAAGGCTGAGATCCCGCGGCAGCCTCATTGAGCTCTTGTACCCGTTAGCGTAATGACGATGGGTAAGTCCAATGCACTGACATGGTCAGTACGTAATTGTTAATTCAAATAGTGTCATTAGGAAACAGTAATTACATCAATTCACCCAGATCTGGCGAACGACGGAAAAGTGTTGCTTGCTCAAAACTATAAGCGATGCTAATAAGCGTGGGCTCACTGAAAGCCCTCCCGGAAAAGACAACACCAAATGGACCTTGCGTCGAATCGCCATCCGCATCAATTGTTCCTTTTGCTGAATAACCGGCGGGTACCGTAATAAGGGGATACCCTAACCGGGCAGCAATATACATGCCATCAATGTCGCCGGGTAACATTAATGCATCTAAGCCGTGTTGATCGAGTACATAGTCAATCCCTTGCGTTACAGCCGGATGATTATATTCTTGACGTTTAAGTTGATAGATTGTCTCGTTTAGTGTATTTTGTTCCGAGCGAATCAGATTGTCTTGGCCAAACTTCAATGCGGAAGCAGCGTGTTTCTGATTATAAGCAATCAGTTCCTGAAGAGAATGAACGGGCAAATCTGAGTTCAACTTCGATAAATAGCGATTCAAGCCTGTTTTGAATTCGTAGCAGATAACATCATTATTCCATGGATGTTGTTCCAAATGGAGGTCTACAGGATCGATAACTGTTGCACCTTGCTCACGCAGAACATCGATGGAGGATTCAATGATGGAAAGTCTTTCTTCATCCAACGACCGATAGTAATGTCTGGGAATCCCAATACGAGCTTTACGCAGAAAGTCTCGGTCGAGATAAGATGTGTAGTCATGAAAAGTACGATTCGGGCTAGTCCATGTTGCCTTATCGTTTTCGTCAATCCCAACGATTGCCCCGAGTAGAGTCGCTGCATCAGTGACTGTCTTGGAAATTGGTCCTGGTGTATCCTGACTTATGGAGATCGGGATAATGCCGCTGCGGCTAGCAAGCCCTACAGTAGGCTTTATTCCGACGAGAAAATGTTGGCTGGCCGGCCCAATAATCGAACCCGCTGTTTCTGTTCCGATCGCTGCTGCTGCCAGGTTTGCCGCTACGGCTGCAGCCGAACCAGAACTTGACCCGCTGACGAAGAGCTTGCCAGGTCCATATGGATTCAATACATATCCGCCTCTGGAACTGTATCCAGCTGGCATACGGTTGGACATAAAATTTGACCACTCGGTCATATCTGCCTTACCTAGAAGAACTGCGCCAGCAGCGCGGAGCTTTGCGGCTATGAACGAATCTTCAGAAGCAAACGACTCAGCTAATGCGATTGAACCAGCGCTCGTATGCATCCGGTCATGCGTATCGATATTATCCTTGAGCAGGATTGGAATTCCGTGCAGCGGCCCCCTACTACCTGTTGTATTTCGCTCAAGGTCAAGATTTCTTGCGATTTCAAGCGCATCTGGATTGATCTCTAAAACGGCATTGATTAAAGGATTATACATATGAATGCGTTCGATATATGCAAGAACGAGAGCTTCGGATGTATATTCACCTGAAGTCATTGCCTTTTGCATGCTCACCAAATCGGCATCCAGAATCCAATCATGTAAGTTGATGCTCATTTATTAAGATACCCCCGGTATTGGTAAATTTTCAAATAACAGTCTTATGGTAACATGTTGCTTTACCAAGGGTATAGGGAAAGTTTGAGTAGATAAGAAAATGTCGGTTGAGCATCGCAGTAGAGCTTGTTATTTTCACGAACGTCAATATTGTAACTAAAGAAATCTGCCCGTTAATTGAGAAAACGGCTGCCATTATGTCGGCCGCCGTTTCTTATGTTCATTGAGCTATCGTACCCGTTAGCCATCCATGCATCACTTATGCTGCACCACAGAGCATGAAAGTTAATCCGTTCTTTCATGGTAGTTCAATGATTTAGGAAACAATCTTTGAGCATATGTTTATTAATCGATTGAAATAGGGAATGAAATTCTTATATCACCATACCGCGCGACTAATGTGAATTGCCCTTTCTCAGCATTTTTCACTTCCCCTTTTAAATCATTCTCAATTCTCGTTGTGAAAGATGCCCTTTCATTAATGGTTGTCCCTGATTGCAAACTAAACTCGCTATAATCCTCAGTACAAGAATGAGGTTGAACACTTCCTTCACCCAAAAAGAATCCATTTTCGTTTTCATCTTTGATTGAAAAATAAATTGTGTTATCGCAGTTTCCAGACCCATGATGGATATACGCTTGTTCTCCGTTATTTTTAATTTCAGCCAGCACATTTATTTTTTCACCCTGAATAAATACCAATTTATCAATTGTTACATGAATAGAGATATCCTTTACTTCAGAGGAAATTGTAAGAGGATTACTTTCACTTAAGCTTTCATTTTGTTTATTACATCCAGTAACTAATAATGCCGATGCAAAAATAAATAAAGACATTTTCATCGCAATAGATCTCAATGGTATCCCCTCCTCTACATTGTTGACGTCTAAATTGTAAAAGAGGTTGCGATTATTTAAATACACAAAAATTCAGGGAATTTTTGTGTAGCGCCGTTGTTTCAAAATCTTCATCTCGCAATTCTGCCCATTAACGGGGAAAGACCGCCGATCATGCCGGCAGCCTAGTTTCTTTGTGCTATCGTACCCGTTAGCTGAACATAAGACTGTTTTTATCAAAATACTTCTTAACCCCTTCGGTAAAACCGTTGTCTTCAATCCATTCAAAAACTTCATCCTCTAATTTTTGTATTTCTTCATTTTCTGTCTCAAATTCCGAATCAAGGTGAAATTCATAAATCCCTGCAATTGCACTATCGAGATTAAGTTTCTTTTCCAACGCTTCTTTCCATTCCTCTTCGCTTTCCCGTTCCATAAATTCACTATGTAATCGGAATAGATGATGCGAACCCTTGTAGAGAAAATACATTGCAATTAACAATCGTCGTTTTTCTTCATCTGTCATTTGATTGAATATCACTTTATCCACCTCGTTTTCTGGTGTTTCCATAAAGAGATATCTCCATACTATCCTGCTAGTAGTTGAGTGAAAAATGGAGCATCTGCACCGCGGCAGCTTGCTCCACTATCGTACCCGTTAGTTCAGCAATCAATCGTCCAGCCCTGATACCATGACTGTACTTACTAACCATATAATTATCGCAGGGATGTAATACAAGACTTCGGAAGATGATTCACCAACATAAAGTATAACTTTACTAAAATATAAATAATTATAAAGAATAAATAAAATAAGTGATATGTAGCCCTTTAGGTAGGACTCTCCGTAAATTAGGAAGCCCATTCCAGGAATAAACAAATTTGAAATAATGCTGATTCGTTTCTTGAAGGATTTATGCTTCATTTTCAATTCATCAATTTCCTTATAGAAATCCCTTTTCTTCTTCGTTTTCCACAAATAAGCGCCTCCCTACTATAATTATTATTCAATTCCTTTTTATACAATCCTGCTAGTTAGTTTAATAAAACGAGCAGGCTACCGTAGCGCCTGCTCAATAAGTGTGGTATTCAATGCTATCGTACCCGTTAACGAAGCGTTATTTCTCAGAGAGAGGTTTCCAGTTTGGTTCACGTTGGTCTTTATCGGTTGGTTTGCGATTAACACGCCCAAGTATAAAGGCTTTTTGATATTGTCTTAATGACTCTGAATTGGCTCCCCCCTTATAATCCGGGTTATTAAATTGAACAGCATCATCTTCCCAAAAACATATTTCGCATATATCAAAAGTTCCTGGTGGCTCATCATCTAAGGTTTTATAGCCACAGCATGGACATGCATATTTCATTAATCACTGCCCCTTCAAGTATTAAACTCTCGTACCCGTC
>JBNJJW010000054.1:0-12568 GCA_051750645.1 Bacillota bacterium
TCGTTTCGCCTACACTACGCTTAGCTTGAGCGATGAGCTGGGCAGCTTTCTGCATGCCAGTGGAGCCACCGGCTCGCTTCATATGTTCTCTCCATCCTGTGATCACTTCGGATACGGATAGAGACGCTAGATTCTGCGGAGAAGGGAATTCTATTCATTTCTCTTACAGATTCGCGTGAGCACATCCGCTACATGGTGCTATGTAGCTACAATCCCACTACATCTACAAGATCTAAAAGATTTCTAATAATATATTTGGGTTTAATATCATTAGATACCTCTAAGTTTTGACGGTTGTAATAGCAGAAGTCGATTCCCGAGTTCACAGCTCCATGATAATCATCTTGTAATGAATCCCCTACAAATAGAACTTCTTTGTTGTTGAGCTTAAAATCGTTTAAGGCAATTTCAAAAATTTCTTTTTTGGGTTTCCTAATTCCCACTTCATCAGATATCACTATAGACTTAAACAAATCATAAATATTCCCAGATTTTAGTCTCTTTCTTTGAGATTCACTTATTCCATTTGTGATTATTCCTAGTGGATATTTATCTTTAAAGGTAGACAGAATTTGTTCTGCTCCTTCTTCAAATAAACATGTATTACAAAAATAATCCCAGTAAGTGTCTGATAAATTACTATGAAATAATTCGTCCAGGTTTAAAGCGTCTCTAAATGAATTTCTCAATACATCGCCAATTGTTTTCACTTCAATGCCATTTACAAAGTTCATCCAATGACGAAAATTATGCTCCGAAAAATTTCTCCAAAACAAATTCCATTCAACAGCATCATCAATAAAGAGATTATGGTCTTTACAGGTTTTCTTCATAGATTCTGTTTCACATGAACTAAAATTTAATAATGTATTATCCAAATCAAAAATAACGGCTTTGTACATGTTTTCATCCTCGATTATTATAGTTTGTTTTAAGATTAAAAAAACTCTCCATAACAGCTTTGTTCAAATGATTTCACAAACTTCACAAATCACCGTTTGTTTATATAGCAAAACAATCGCTTATTTCCTTTTATATGCTTTGCTTATTAAAATCATTGCCTCAACTATCGTACCCGTTAGCTTAACGAGCTACTACTTAACACGACCCAATTATCTAAGCGTTGGAATCCAACGGCTAATTTTCTCGCTTTTTTCCATTCAATCGCCTGGAGAACGAGAGGGGAAGAATTTTCAGTAATCAATTCCTTAATCGGCATCCATACTGCACCAAGTGAATCTTGTCCTTCGAACTTTTCAGGAGTTTTTGTAAGAATACCACCGATAATTTGAACCAAATAAAATACAGCAACATGATGAATATGAGAAGTACCCCTTTTGGGTAGGTCATAAGGAATCAAATAATCACAAACACCCACATTCTCTTTAATCTTTACGTTGATTCCAGCCTCCTCAAGGAATTCTCTTTGGACGGCATCCGTCAAAGATTCATGAGCCTCAATTGTCCCTCCAGGTAAGTCATATCGCCCGAAATACGGACCATTTCCCTTTTGAATGACTAAGAGCTTTTCATCATTGAAACAAATCCCATATGCACCTAGATGTCGGTGCCATTGCTCATTTTCGCTCATTAACGCACCCCACCAAAACTAATTATCCTGCCCGGCTGCCGTTGCATCATGATTCAGCTATCGTACCCTTTAGCGTAATCTACCTTTCGACATACCCATTATAAATGAAACTTATCTTTAATACTTTTAGCAACTTCCTCCGAAGTCAAATTCGTATTATTTATTTTAATGTAATTCGTTCTTGTGATTTCTTCCTCAAATGAATTTAACCTATGATTTTCTGCAGCAATTCTCATTCTAAGTTCGGATTGTTCGACATTTCTTTTAGAAGGCTTATGTTCTAGTCTATGGGGAGTTTTATTCCGCTCAATTCTTTTGTCAAAATCGGCCTCAAGTTCTACAAAATAAACTTCTCCACCTTTTCCTTCGAAAATATCGCAAACATTTTTCACATAATCCCAGTCCTCTTTAGAATCAAACGCCCAAACAAAAGTGAATATCAATCCATGCGAATTACTTTTCGAGACTGCTTCAAATATCTTCTGACGAAAAAGATTTGATAAGTCCCACATTTCAGTACTAAACCCTAAGAACGGACTAAGTAATTCGATGGTCATGTGATTATGAAAAAGCTTCAATTCCGTTATTTTCTCTAATTCATGTCCAACGGTCATTTTTCCAACGGCCTGTGGTCCGAATAATAATATCAACTTCATATGCTTCACACCCCAGTTACGCTTATTTTATTTAGTAATACTATCTTTAATTCAATTATCCTGCCCCTTAGTTGAGAAAAGGCAGCCGATCGTTCTGACCGGTTGCCTTCGTGTTCTTCATTGTGCTATCGTACCCGTTAGCATAACAAAGTCATCTTTTGAATAACTGTTCATATACCGATTCAGCCATCTCTAGAAGTTCAAGTCGTAACCCATCCCCATCAATTTTTGAAATGATTTGACGAGCTGTCTCGAAATTCATGGTCACTCTTCCAGTAGTCTCAAAACCTTCCGGCATTATTACATAATCCTTTACTCTTGCCATAACAAAAACTGTGTATGTATCCGTACTCTCCCAGTACCAAGCAGCAATCGGTACTCTCTTAGACTCTAAAATAAGACCGGCTTCTTCAATTGTCTCACGATTTAAAGCAGTATCAATATCCTCATTAACTTCTATCCTCCCACCGACAGTAGTGATCGCCTTCTCATTTTTATCCCACACCATAACAATTGTGCCATCTTCGGTAATTGGTATACTGTGTATGCCAGCTATTTTTTTGTCTGTAGGAAAAACTCCATTTAAAGAACGTAACATTTTATTCCTCCAATTAAATGATTTCTATAAGTATTCATTATAAAATTGGTAAATCCTTCTTAAACGCGTTACTTCAATAAAGCAAAAGAGGAGCTGACACGAAGCAGCTCCTCCACTATCGTATCCGTTAGTTTAATAACCTAGACCAAGAAAACGTGTATTGATGTTATCGGTGTTCTATCGTCCCATTCTTTTTCAGGGACGAAATGTATACCCTGCTCATCTCGTGGTTTAAAACGCCACCACATTGTATCCTCAAGAAATGCCTCATCTAGCTCATAATTGAGGCTTCCTTTTATATCAGTTAATATTGACCCTAAACCTATAAGATTTTTATACTTCCCTTGATAATTCCCCATAGAATAAATATTATAAAGACCCTCGGTTTCATTTAAAGTAAACCAAAAATCGTCACTTGTTATGGCTATTGTTTCATTCGGGTAATGCTTAATTGTGTACTCGAAGTCTATATGTTTCATAAGTTCATCCAGTCGCCAGCCTATTTGATACTTGCCTATTCTCTTCCCTGGTATGATTTCCAGTTCATATAATGTACTCAACAATATCACCACACTTTCAGATTGCGATAAGAACCCCATAACAAAACCTATTATCTTCCCGTTTTCTTCTGCTAGAAGGCAAGTATCCCGAAAGTGTTGGATATACCACTTTGAAAACATATCACTTGAATAATTGCTGCCCCACCAATCTGAAGCTACTTCTAAAATTGCTTTACAGTCCTCTGGTTCAATATTTCTTATATTCAAAAAATCCCCCTCAATCTGCTTGCCAATAAAAACAAATTCTATCCAATTGCTCCATTATCCTGCCCGTTAATAAAATGAGCAGTCCAACGCAGCGCCTGCTCATTTCATGTGTTATTCAACTCGTACCCGTTAGCCACACATGCCGCTCATGCGACACCACAGATTACGGAAGTAATTGCGTTCTTCCATGGGAGCGGAATGATCCGTTCTCAAGGCAAGTTTCATAAAAAATCCATCCCTCGCAGGATGGACATTATTCAAACTCAAATCATATTTCTGCCTGTTCGCGAAACCGTTCCTTTGTGAGAACATGCAATAACTCACCGTTACACTCCTCGTAATCACCTGTCAACCCCATTAGTTCGCTGTCAAACACAAAGCCCAGTTTCTTAAAGACTCCTAATGACGCAGTGTTCTGTGAATTGGCCTTAGCGAACAATCGGTCTAATCCAATAACATTGAAGGCATAGGCTGTCAACGCGGTGGCTGCTTCAGTTGCATAACCATTACCCCAATAGTCACGGCCAATCAAATAATACAGTTCTTTATCAGGAGCACTTAAATCGAGTACGCCCACACCACACCAGCCGATGAAAGCGCCTGTTGCTTTGCTTCGAATCGCAAATGAGTATTTAAATGGCATGTTGAAGGGCGTATTGTAACTGTCGATTAGCCACTTGAATAGTCCTTTATATTCTTCGAACGATAAGACTCCCATATGCATATAAGTGAACAATTCTGGGTTTTGCATCAGCTCAAACGATTCCATCAAATCACTTTCGATGTAAGGACGAATGATTAGACGCTCTGTTTCCAAGCGCATCATAGATAATTCGGTTTGCATCTTGATTCTCCTCTTGTCTGTAATTGTTATACATCATGTATCAGACTAGAGTGCAAAATATGGCATACCCACCCCTCACTTTCCACGCATTTTATCTATTAGCATAATCTGTTACCCAGGAACGATACAATGGATAATTTGATTTTAATCGAAGTTACCATCTGGATAATACCACGCTCTACTGCCCGTTAAAGGAAAGAAGGATACCGGATTACCACGGTTGGCATAATCAAACATATTTTTACTGCGATTAAGCTTTACCTATAAGAAGCGAGACAGGGAATTCATAATTCTCGGTCGTAATTAAGACGACTCGCCAAATTCTGTTTTTACTTCTCTTATAACTTGAATAGTCATCACTCCACATAATAAGCAACTTGTCGGATAACTCATTCTGTACTTCCATTATCTTGACCTCTACATCAGCAATATCCTTATATAATTCGTATAATGAAATCCATGTTCCTGAAGGTTTATTGAATAGAAATTCCCATAGGTCCGTATCTTCTCCAACATCATACAAATACTGAGTGAATACCTCCATTTTGTTTAATAGAAGCTGATTCGCCTCAAAAGATTCCAAAGGTGTAGCTATATCCTCAAGATAAAAAGTTGAATCGTCATTATAAAATTCCTTAAAGCATTTAAAATGACAAAAAAAAGTTTGTTCTTTTTGTTCCATAACATTGCCTTCAAGATTTGTCGTTATCGTCAACGCACAAGGGTTATGATTATTCATCATTCTATCTTCTGATGTTATTTTTTGTTTACATATACAACACTTATATTCCAAGTATTATCCCCCTTCATCACTCAAATCTCCGTGTTTGCTCTTTACGCAGATTTGGCTAATACAACTAACGTTACTTTTTGGTTCAGTAGCGGCAGTTTAGAGTTTTGCTATTATTGATTCATTAATTAACTTACAAAGATAACCAACTATGTATTCTCTTTGTGTTGTTTCTTCAAGGTCATTATTTTCTACAAGGTCATTTATCCCTTTATTTATAACTTCCCATAACGGGGTGCCTTCAAATTGACCATACGGATGTGACATAACTCTGTTTACCTCCCCGACTTATCCTTCATTAACATTTCTATAAACACAATAGAGAATCCTTGTTCAAAAAATCTGCCCGTTAGCGTGGAAAAGGCAGCCGTTCGTTCGGGCCGGCTGCCTCAGTGTCTTTATTAAGCTATCGTACCAGTTACCACAATGATCCCTATTTTCACTGATTCCGCATTTCCATCTTTGGAGTCAGAATTTTTTTGTAATCCATCAACAATATGTCGGACTCATTTGTAGATGCTTTACTTTTATTTCGGGTCGAATTAATTTTTAATGTCAATTTGTCCAGTCCAAAACTATCGTATTGATCCAATAGGTCATCAACTTTAATCATCAATGATACTTCATAGGTCCAGTTATTCGCCCTTACCTCACTTTTTACATCAGTGATACGAGGATCAGCCCAATGGACTTCATGCCCATAATTATCGTTAACAAATTTACTTATCGAAGGTCGCATCATATCTAATAATATTTCTTCTGATGTAGCATACACCCTTTTTACTGAGTCAGCTTTGGTCGGATGTGCGTATATTGGAGTTGAGATTCCCGCAATTGCCAGCACTAGGATGGAACAGAACCATAATTTTTTCAAATGTTATCACCTCACAGATACTTTTCCCAAATCTTTTTAGTTTATTCCAGTATACTGCCCGTTAGCGCAATGACGGCTGCCCCGCGGCAGCCGTTTTGGTGTTGAACTATCGTACCCGTAATCTTGCAGGTCTTTCCGATTAGATCTAAAGGAAAAAAAATAGCACCAACCAAACGAATGGTGGTGCTTAAACTTTCATCTTATTGAATTTGCAATCTCCAATAAAACATCAGCTGTTACCTTATCCTCAACACGTTTATCAATCGACAATATATATTGCCAACCATCCATTTCGAAAATCAATACGTTAAAGAGAGGTGGTCTATCTCTTATGGTAGGAGTCGTGCCATATACAGCCACTTCTCCATTCAGTAACTTATAAGTACGAATGGTGTCTCTCTTACTTGGAAATTTATGCAGCTTATGTTGCGCTGGATTCACCCTTATCATGTAATGATTATTAGAACCTTGAAACTCATTTAGGTACTCAATTTCAAATTGGTCGTTTACATCACCATGTTGATTGCATCTTGCCAAATGGTGTGTAAAAGGAATTGGGGGCAACTTAAATGGCAATTTAATCTTTCTTTTGAAGTGACTATTACATTCACCTAATGCATCTTCAACTGATTTATAGCCATATTCAAAGTACATCTTCTCAAAAGGCACCCTCTCTTTATTCAATGGTTCTTCGCTATAAGCATATGCAGTTGAACCAACTAAAAAAGTTATAGCTATTATAGCCATGCCAAGAATCCTTTTCATGAAATCCCCCTTCTGTTCTTTATTTGTACAGTAGTATTCCCAAAAGTCCCAATATTAACAAACACCACTTCCACTACAATTTCTCTTCATAAACGTGCTTATTAATATTAGAAAAGTACCATCGAAAGATGATACTTACTATCGTTTTCCGTTAGTTTTATCCAATCACTTCATCGATTCCGCTAATTTAACCATTTGCTTTTGAGATAAATGCATACTATCAATCTCAATGTAAGTACCATCTTGCACCCATCGCAAAACTCCTCCTGGTGTTCCATCTCCCCATGGTTGAAATCTCGCTTCAATCCCGTTAATTTCTTCATTTTCTCCACTCGTATCAAATTTGAAGTCCTCTTCTATAACTTTGGTTGTACTTGTTTTATTACGAACATCGATTGTTGTTTCAGATCGCTTAATTTTATATCCTTTCGCTTTATGCTGTTCAACCCCAAACATATATGTTTGTCCCGATTTATCGAAGTAATGGAGTCTAACCTTCACAATTGATCGATCAAGATCAATAGGATAAGGTTCCTTGATTTCAAGTTTCCAACTCTTAGTTGAATAATGTGGTGTAAACAGCTTAAAATCAGTTGCACTTTTCAAACTATCCAATCCAATGTCAGCGGAAACCAAATTTGGGTTTACCACTGAAACCATTGTTAGGATCATAATAAGAATTAATTTTTTCACCATCACTCATAACACTCCTTCTGAGTTTATCCGTTTTAGAATTTCCAAAGAGTGTTGTGTTTATCAAGCTAATCTGCCCTTTACCTTAATAAACGATAAGGAGCAGCTGCCGTGGCATACTGCTCCTCATTGTTGAACTATAATACCCGTTAGTGGAATCCCAGTAAGTAATTATTCATATCGATAAGAAACCTTGCCTTTCATTCATATAATAGATTTCTCCTTCGTCGCCTTCTACTTTTGCATTTAACTTACTAGCCAGATCTATCATTTTTTCAATCACATGATCTTGGGCTCGTGATATGTATAACCTTCCCTTGTCGTACCAAAAGATAGCCGTATCTTCACCTTCTACAGTCCAGATATATAGCGGTCCGTTTTCATGCTCAATGGTCATTCCCCATAATTCGGTTACAGGGCCATAAGCATCCTAAAACTGGTATCGTTTTTTACTACTTCTTCATATTCTTCATAATTTATTGGTGTCTCTTCACTATAGATCCAACGTTCAGCACGGGTAATATGAATATCATATGCCATATAACTAGCCTCCTTAAATAATCAATATTTTTTATTTATTCGGGAAGGAACTATTAAATCCCTTTACGTAGTTCTTAATTAGTGTAAACTGCCAGTTACTTCAATGAGCATCAAAAAGGAGCTGTCCTCGCGGCAGCTCCCCCACTATCGTACCCTTTAGCTTAACGGCAGATTATTTATGTTTATTCTCATTATAGGTTTCCGCAACAAAACTATAATCTAAATCATCTTTATGAATAAATACCGTACCTTTTGAACAATAACCTGTTTCTGAGTATACAATATCAACTTCAACAAGGTCGAAATGTACCTTGGACGCTTGACTCGCATCAATTCCACCAGTTAAAAAATGCAGACCATCACCGAAAGATTTATAAATCAACATTTTATCTTTTAAGTACCCTGTATCAATGTTCACCCATTCCCCATTAACTAAAGCTTTAATAGTTAACTCTTTAGGAATACACTCAATATGATGGATTCCTTTATAACATTTTAATGTATACATATACGAATGTGTTTCTTTTGGAGTTATATTAACTCCATATTTAAAAGCAAACGTTTTATAAACCATTTCATAAAATAATGGGATAACTATATCGTCCCACGCATCATAAGCATGGGCATAAATCGGTATCAAATGTGGATACAGACTATAAATTGCACTGTTGAAATTTAATAAAATTGCCGTATCTGAAATTTCGTTCAACCCATCATCAATTTCATGGTCATAGACCTTTAATACTCTCCTGTCTATCATACCTCTACTCCTTAACATTTATTTAAATCTCCTGCCATTTAGCTTAATAAACAATAAGGAGCAGCTGCCGCGGCCTGAACTGTAACCCTATTTGTAGACACGTAATAAAAAGGTGCTAAGCGGTAAGAAGGTGGCTTCTGTATTCATCAGGAGTCATCTTTTTTAATCCCCACTGGTAGCGAGCTGTGTTGTACATTAAGACGTATCCCCCGATTTTTTTCAACAATAGTTCCCCTCCTATTCCATCAAACGAAAAAATTCACAGTTTCAATACGTTCTTTTCCCTAACATAATATCATGAATTTTCCGAACCCTTTATTCACTATCCTGCCCGTTTGTAACGAAGGACTACCACGCGGTAGTCCTTTCGGTTTCAACTATCGTACCCGTTAGCGTAATAAGTTACCTGCGTAATTCTAATGATGTTCCCCATGTAATTTTTATTGTTGGTTTAGTTTGTAATTCCAACGGAACAACAAAATTCTCACTGTCAAATTCAAGAATCAGGCTTTCAAAATCTTTTAGCCGTTTAATTACAAGGTTTTGAATGTTCTCTAAGTAAAACTTGTTTATTTCATCTTCACCAAGGTACATTCTTAACTGCCCGCATCGACTTGCTTCCTCAAAATCAAATTTAACCCTTAAATTACCCCGAGTTAAATGGAAGGAAACATTCGTATACTGCCAAGGTACTCCTTCATCAACAAAGTTTGCGTCACACTCAAAAAGGTACTCTAATTCAAAAAGCTCTGGGGTTCTAATTGTTATCACCACCGCTTCAATACATTTACCCTACTCCCATAATAACATGAGGAAATCATGCCTTGCCTCAAAATTACTTCGTTATCCTGCCCTTTAGTTGAGAAAACGGCAGCCACTATACCGGCTGCCGTCAATTCGTGTTTTTGAACTATCGTACCCGTTAGTTCAGCGGTGCATAGCAATTTTTCTAATCCAATCGTATCCCTCTAGAACAAAATCTTTGCTCGGATTGCTATGTGGGGTATGTTCAAATATAAAAATTAACTCCTTGCATTGTGATAGGAAATTAATGATATGTGCAATCTTATATTGTTTTCCGCTATTTTCATGACTTGGATGAACTGGAATCCAAATATACTTGTTGTCTTTATATGCAACATTATGTAAGTGAACTATTTTGATATGTTCCTTCCACTTGTCCAAATATTTTAATATCTCATCTCCTGTTGCCATCAGATAATCGCCTATATCTATGCAAAGCTTCAACGAATACCTTCCCCATATTTCAATTGGAAAGGAATCAAGATATTGTATCCCTATCGCTGAACGCCCAAAGCCGAGTTTAGGTTCACATATAATGTCTACAGTATATTTTGTTTGTATTTGGTGAAGTTTTTGCAATCCCGTTTCGATTATCTCCTCTACATTTTCAGTTGTTTCTCTAAAAAAATAAGGAAAATGTACTAAAATGTATTTTGCACCGAGTCGTGATAACAAAGCAGCTTCTTCCTCTAGCTGCTTCCATGCAATAGAAGGTTCAATTGAAACTTTTTCAAGCAGGTCATATTTGCTCCCATTTCGTATTAATGGCGAATGAACACCAAAGGGCATTTGTTTTGCTTTACTGAGTTCCAAGAACGCATTAAAAGCTGATTCATCAGGAAATTCTCCAATCTCGATTAAATCAATATCATCCCAAAATAAATTATTAAATAGTTCGGGATTCGATAAAATGGTGCTTCCAGATACACCAAACTTATGATTGATCAAAATCCCCTCCCCCTTACATTTAAAACCTGAATAACCTAGTGGTTATATATGGAAATCATTCAAAAAAATCATTGCACATAACTGCCCGTTTGTTCAATAAACATCTTTACTTAATGTCTTTAATGTAATTTTCGATGCCTTTTGCATAACGCTGCACATCGGCAGAATGAACATGCTTTAACATTGCTGTTATTACTGTCTTCAAAGCCTCTACATACTTTCCCTCACTGTACAAAGTAAGTCCAAGAAACATACTTATAGTTGAAAATTGAGGAAAACTTTTTTCCGCCTGTGCGAGTATCTCAACGGCTTCATTGACTCGACCTACATTCCGAAGTGAACTTCCCAATTGTAACAAAGCGTAAGCATGATATTCAGTGGGTAGTCCCATGCGTATGGCTTCTTCATAAAGCGGTATAGCTTCAGCCTCACGATCTAAATAGTCTAATGCATTAGCCATCTCAAATTTTGCTCTTGCTGAAGAAGGGTATTGTTTATCGATTCCCGTAAAGTATTCGATTAATCGAGGCCCATCGTTTGCAAATGTCCATCCTGTTTCAACAATTGATTTCCAATTAGGCTCCATCACCATTCATTCCTCTCTCTTAATGGGGTATATTTCACATTCCTGCCCGTTACTTCAACGGACAACGGCAGCCGATCGGCTGCCGTCTTGTCTTGATTGTACTATCGTACGTTAGCGCAATGATCGTTTCAACACAATCCGAAATAAGTCACTTCTTTAAAGGACTGGTTCCCTTATAAATATGTCTTCAGAAGATCGTTGACCAAATTTCCAAAATGTCGTATATCGCTTAAATAATCATAATCGCCGGTATTGGCTAACTGGTTATACATTCTAACGACGACAGCATCGTACTCCGGAATAACTAAGCATGCACATCCCGTTATACCAAGTACTTGATAAGAACTGCCAGGAAGACGTTCACCTAATTGATTCAAAGGAGTATCGCTTTGAAGCCACCATATATAACCGTTTCGAGGCAAATGAAGTGGGACAATCTCAGGAGTGGCAATTGAGGTTACTCGTTCAAAAACACTTTGAGGCAGCAGCTGTCTTCCGTTCAAAACGCCCTTTTTAAGGTGAATATATCCCCACATTGCCAAGTCTCTTGCACTAGCAAATAAATTGCTTTGGTCTCCCACGTCACTATTGTTAGGGCCGACCCAAGTATCTTTACCTGTATAATAGTTGTAAATGAGATCCTCATGATACTCCGTTTTCCATCCGGTTTCATTCAGTTTAAAAATTTCAAACACATTATCTCGCATAAAAGTGCTTAAGGATTTCCCGGATAAGTTCGAGACCAACTCAAACAGCATGTTAATTCCCAGATTTCTGTAGGCCCAGTTTTCCCCTGCCTGAAACTCTCTTACGATTTCTCCCTTTTGACTTATTAACCCGTGAGTATGCGTTAGCAGGTGCCGTAATGTAATTCCTCTCGCTACTCCCTTATATTCGTTTAGGTAATCTCCAATTTCTTCGTCTATACTCTTAATCCGACCTTGCTCAACTAATAAACTTATAGCCAAACCAAGATACGTTTTACGAATAGAGCCCACATTGAATTGACTTTTTTGGTTTACCGGCGGTGAATCTTCGGAAGAATCATGCCTTCCCGAATACCATTCATTTAAAATTACGTCATTCTTAATAATATAGGTTGCTGCAGCCGTGGCATCGATAGCCAATTGAATGTTATATACGTATTCATTGAGGATTCGGAAATGGTTAGTCTCCAATTTTATCAATATTCCTGTCTCCTTTTCATTAGTGCAGAAAATTCCATACAGAACAATAGTTCGGCATCCAATTATCATTTCCTTCAATAAATGGATATTATATATGCGAAACTTCCCGTTAGCACAACAAACCTGCCGTTCAATACGGCAGCCTTGTCATGGTGTGAATTATTG
>JBNJJW010000055.1:0-12436 GCA_051750645.1 Bacillota bacterium
AAATGACTGGTACAATACCGGAACTTTTGGGTCTTATCACACTGAATTGAACTCTGATTCATCAAAAACTGATGAATAACGCCTAAGTTTTCCTCTATTTCCTCGCTAATGGTAGAAGTAGGGGATATAGCGCCATTTATTACCGTTATCATTTGTACCACTATTCGTATGAATCGACAATCTCTGTTGAACAGTAAGATAAGTAAATCTACTAAGAAAATTTGTCAAACAAAATGATCATACGCGGATGCGATATGATCATTTTTGTTAGTTTCTTATTTGATGCTAGAAGCCGAGAGGGCTATTGTAATCGAAGCTTTTATCGTTATTTTTTTAGTCCGGATGCGAAGTTCTTCCTCCGAGCCTTCTAATTGTTGACCAGCATGGCTTATTTCCAGCAATGCAGCTTTTGCGGCCTCTGCTGCGAGAACTTCGTCCTGCAGGATAAAATGGGCAACCTGATAGGCGTAATGCTCAAGCCCTCTTAGACGTTGAAGCTTATGTTCCAGTAGAGTTGTTGCTCTCATAACGTTTCCTCGTCCAATTAGTCTTTAATCTTTTCGAAGATTTCCAAATTTAACAAATGGAGATTTTCTTTCATCTCCTCCTCCGGTTCCTGTTCATCGCCAATTTCAACTGTACGTCCGGTAAATAGTACTTCCCCATTTGTAAGATCAAGCACAGCAGCTCCGGGAACGCCTGACTGATTGAAGAGAAGGTACACCCGGTTTGAACTAATCTGTACGGATATAATTTCGTCCACACCCAGCTGCTCGGCGGATACTGACGCATAAGCGAGCTCCTGCTCTTTAGTCTTTAGGCCATAGTGCGATAAGGTGATATGATCGAGACCGTATTCCGCAAAATAGAAATAATCGTGTTGCAGGCTTATCACTCTGCCACCGTCATCAGCCGATTGCCAACCCATATCGGGCAATTCGGTCATCAAACCCGTACGATAGGAATAGGAATAATATTTCTCTCCGATCCTTTGAGCATCTCCTGTATTTTTGTTGATTTTCATTTCACTTACGTTGAAAAAGATCGTTTCGGTTGGAGCGCTAGGTCTATCGGTCAATGTTGTGCCGACTTGCATTTGAATGTCTTCTGCGGGGCTGCTCCAATTCTCAAGCTTCACATTTCGCAGCAGCTTCCCGCTGGCGAGGTCCAATACAACGATGTCATATTCGACTTCAGTTGATTTTAAATCGAGATAAAATCTTTTGACAAGTATAAAAATTTCATCGTCGATACGCTGAACATCTTCAACAAAAATGTGGCTGGGCTCTTTAGGCAGCTCGTAGGTCTGTTGAAATGTAGATACCTTGTCTGTCGCTTCATCAAGAAGAGTTAGCTGCAATTCAGCTTCTGATCCTTTATTTTTTAAGGATACATCGGAATAGATGACCCTCTCCTCATCACGATAAAAGCCATTCATATTCCCTTTTCCCCGCATAAAGGACTTATGATCCTTTAGCAGCTGCTGCATGTCAGGCTGTCTGTAGATCCATGGGACTCCAGTCAATTTTATGCGGAGGTTCGTATTCAAGCCGCCATATTCACTTCCATCAATAGTTACCTTTAAGGGCTCGGAGGTCATGTTTCCATAATAAGAGCCTAACAGTGTGACAGCTGTTCCTTCAGTAGGATCTCCTTGCATGGTTTCAAGCTTGTATTCGGGCAAATGGTTTTGTCTGGCGAACGCGTAATAGGACCCTATTCCGCTAACGGCGAGCACAGCTATAATGATGGATAACCAATAACGCCTCATAAACATTCTCCTTACACCGTAATCTTTTTGGCAAGCAGCTTTATTCCTAGCCACACCGATATGCAAAGCACGAGAACAAACATGATTAGCTGGACGGCATACAGTTCATTTGGATATAAATAAGGGTGCCGTGAATCAAATAATATGGCAGGGAACATTACGGCTAATGCGCACCCCGACAAATAGAGCACGCCATATAAAATTCCTAAACGGCGATAGCTTCTTTCCAGCAATATAGCAGTGAATATGGCTAAAACTGCAATCGTGCCTATTCCGTAATAGTACAGAAACTGTTCAAACTGCCGCGGGATAAGCTCCACAAGCGCCTCATTACGGCTTATGGCGTCCACGATATGCGAGTCTGCCCGCTGGTCCGCAGGAACAATGAGCTTAAAGATGACATTATGGATAGGCAGCAGCACCAGTTGAAATGAAACAAATCCGAAGACGAACAGGAGAAACGCAGATATTTTGGCCAAATAAAGGTTGCGTCTCGCGGTTGGCAGCACCAGCAAGCGATAAATAAAGGTGTGACGACCAATCCAATCGCGGTACCAGATGAAAAAGACATATAAACCAAGCACGCTTATACAAATGAGGATGGGCAAAAAAAACCACTGCTGCGTATTAAACATAGCCCACTCGAATGTGAGCTGTTCCGGGGCGGGAGCTTGAAAGCTGTTTCCTAAGTCTTGCGGCAGCTGCTCTATCCGGCGAGACAATTCTTTCGTAAGCGTCCAGATAAGAGCGCTAATCTGGCAGACCGCTGTGATTCCCATTAATATGGCGAGCATCCATCGAAAGCGATGAACCTCCATATGGAAGAGCTTTAAATAATGGTTCATGCCCGGTACACCTCTCTCATGACATCAATGACAGATTTTCCTTCCTCGCTGCGCATTTCTTCGCAGTTGAACGCCCGGCTTACCTTACCGTCCTGCAATAAAACGGCCTTATCGATGAGATGCTCCATCTCTCCGATTTCATGCGTCGTGAGCAGTACGCCCCGGCCCTCGATTAAATCGCTGGTAAACACATTCGTAATCGTTTCACGGCTGAACAAGTCGATGCCGGAAAACGGCTCGTCCATTAATAAATAATCTGAATCTTGACCAAGACCTAGCAAAAGGTTGAATTTTGCAGCGGTACCTTTCGACAAGCTCCCGATTTTATCCGAATAATTAAGCCGGAAAAATTGCATAAGCTCGCTTGCGCGTTCTTTGTTCCAGCTTTCATAGAAATCTGCCATAAACTTGATCGCTTCAGATAGCTTCATACCGGGAGGCATCGTTATATGATCAGGGACGAAGGCGATCTTTTCATATAGGCTTGGTCGTAGAGATTGTTCGTCAATATGGATAGAGCCTCCCGATATAGGGGTCAGACCCATGATCGCCTTCAAAATCGTCGATTTGCCGGCTCCATTTACACCGATGAGACAAGTAATTTCTCCTTTTTCCGCAGTGAAGGATACGCCGTTCAGCACGTCGCGGCGGCGATAGCGCTTGCGGATATCTTTTACCTCAATCATGCTCAGGGCCTCCTTCCTGATATTTACTTCTGACCAGCTGCAGCAGCTCTTCGATCGGAACATCGATTTTTCGTACGGACGCCACAAAGGCACTGACCGCTTCGCCAAGTAATTCCGACCTTATTTGGTTGAGCAGCTTCGTATCGTTCGTGATCCTGCTGGGTGAGTTTCCTTCCGTAATTATCAATTGCTGCTCCTCCATTTCCTTATACGCTTTCTGTACCGTGTTCGGGTTAATCTTCATTAGGGCGCCTAGTTCCCTTCGGGAGGGGATAACCTGTCCAGCCGAAAGCTGGCCCGTTGCAATCCGTTCTTTAAAATGCCGGACTACCTGCAAATAGACGGGATCCCTATTATTGAACGCAACTTCCGTCGACCCTTCACTGGTGTTCATGGCGATACCTCACATTCATCACAAGTGTGTGTACTATGTGGTTAATACACTTTGTATATGTATTATGCATGTAATACAGTTGCGAGTCAATAGTTCCTAAATGCTGCACCTTTATGCGCAACAAAATGCTTCCTTTTTCGTTAATGTAATAAGAAGGGGTGAAACAATGAGGAGTATTTCTTTTGTTTTTCTAATATTGATTATATTATTAAGTGGATGTAGTGGCAGCAATCAAACCGAAGAAAGAAGTAAAGCAATGCTTTATGATTTCAATGAACCGTTTAGATTTCCATTTGAAGTTAATGAAGTTCGTACGGAGATAGCCATTGATAATCCAGATATTCTCCAACAATATGTTTTTCATTATAAAAACAAGCAGACCACGCAAGAAATAAGGTATATAATGAGCAAGGTTATTGATGAACCAGAGAAAATATCTGAACAAGGCAAGCAACCCTTTGAGATTGAAAATGGGAAACAAGCATATTACGAAGAGGACGGAACCAGCCAATCAATTTGGTGGGAAAGCGAAAATGGATTTTTGGCTCGGTTTGTTTATTTTATTAACGGAAACCTCGAACAGTTAGGTAATTATAAATTAGACGAATCCGACCTAATAGACTTAGCTAATCAGGTTCAATAGTGTCTTTGGGTCATGCTTAATGAGTAGCAACTCGCTAGAAGGATAGGAGAACATTTGATGACACCGTTAAAGATTAAACTTTTGGCAGGGACTGCTGTACTTGTTTTGCTGATCGGGAGTAACTGGGGGTACAGGACTTACCAAGAAAATGGCAGGCTTAAACAGCAGCTTTATCATGATATGAATATTTGGATCATAATGCAGCGGTCCGCATTCGGCCAGTTTGATTACTCGCTCGCCGGAGCCCTCTCCGCTTCTTCCGTTGCCAAACGGCAAGGCTATCTTGAGGATGCGTATCAACAGGCTTCCTATTTGGCCCAATATACTTCGTATGGAGCTGCAGCAGTCCCTTCTTTACACTCGTTATCAGGTATATCCTATTTTTGGGGAGAGAGCAGCAGGTATTTAGAATACGCAGGCAGTGAAAAGACGACGGAACTAAAACCGTCTCAGTTGGAAAATTTACAGCTCATGAGTCAATACACGAGCAAGATGCGTCCATACATGAAGGAATTGATTGATATTGCTAATAACGCGAAGTATCAATCGGACAGCAATAAGCAAGTAGAGCAAATCGTAAACAAACTCGAACAAGAGATCGGCAATCTTTCGGCAATCGGGAAAAACGATAAAGGGTTTAATGATTTCTGGTATAGTAAATACCCGTACAAAATAAGAAAAGCCGGCATTGTATTCGAAGGCGAAAAAAGGTTTACTGAAGAGGAAATGGCGGGGCGAGCCAAGACGTTTATGGGGGATCACTGGTCTAAGACAAACGGGCAAACCATCCGTTCCAATGGAGGCGGAAGCGACAACCTATTCGGTGAGGCCCTCTCATTCGGAGCTCATGATGACAAAAAGACTTTGAGCAGTCCCTATATCGTTGATGTTACGAGAACAGGAGGCCATATTCTTAGGGTACGTTTTGAGAAGCTGAACGGGGAGAAGCACGACGAACCATTGGGCGAGCTGGATAAGGACAAAGCGATCCTATTGGCAAAGGAATGGATCGTCAGATGGGGCGAGGAACCCCTAGAGCTGTATGAAACCAAAGACGAAAACACGAATCTCCGCCTGACGTTCATTCCCATCAGGGAAAACATACCGATGGTGCAGCTGAAAGTAGACATCCTGATAGACCGCAAGAAAGGCAGGCCGTTAGAGCTCGATGCCACGAATTATTTTATGTATTATAAACAAGACGTTCCTTTAAAACCGAAGCTGTCTCCCGAAGAGGCAGCTGCAAAAGTTAACGACTTAATGGAAATATCCGGCCCTCTGGTTCTTCAGGTAAGAGACGGGGACCTCGTCTACGCCATTCCTGTTAAAGGAATTGAAGGCGTGACGCATCTCTACATTAACGCAATTTACGGCAATGAAGAAGGATTTGAGTTTGTCAGTTAAAATTTCCTATCACTCAGTAGAGGAGCTTGCCATGCGGCAGCTCCTTTTTCTATTGTTGAAGTAAGGCGGTCGTAATACTAAAGTCTTAAAAGTTGCTACTGCATAGTACCGAATACTTGTCGAGAGAAATCCTTTATAATCAAGGGGAAAATATGGTTAGGAGGGAGGAATGTTCATGCTGGATAATAGAATTCTGGGGGATGGGCTTTCGATCATTTCAAAATGTAAAAAGGATACAGGTGACATTTGGCATGCTCATATTGGTGCTGCAGTTATTGCCAGTTATTTTTTTGTTAAAGATAATGACTTGGTTAACGAGTTGGCACATAACGTCTTTTCGCAATCTAGAGCTATGATCGAAAAAAATCATGTAATGAATAGGAAACAGCACAATTCCGGGTGCGATATAGAAATAGCTGAGACCGTCATACTTGAGGCACTTGATAAAACGATTGATCACCTTCACTGGGTTGGTCATAACGTGATTTATAGTGCAATAAGTTTATTGGCCATTCATGAACTTAAAGGATGGGGAGCAGATGACGATCTTTTAGGAATATCCGATCTCATTCGCTCATTTGAAAAAACAATTCCAGGACGATCATGGATCGGTTTTTCAGCTTCTGAAGTGAAAAGATTGGAAATAACAGAAGCAGATTGTTTTCCTAGAATTGAGAACACTAATGACCTTTCGTATTTTGTGCTGGACCAATTATCGGATTTCTCAATTATATATCGGGCGGAATCGCATCATGACTTGATTGGTCATATGCTTACTTTTTCTCATGCATTGAACATTTTATTTGACCTAGGCCACGTTTCATTTTTCAAGAGAGGATTGCCACCCCTTCTGAAACTGATTAAAGTTCTTCGAAGTAGTCGTCACGTAAAGCCGTTAGATCCAATAAAGTTGATTTCACCAGTTGATCATTTACCGTTACAAAAGTCAGAACGAGCGGAATTTCTGCCAACCGAGTCCAAGTTTTGGGAAAAGGACTATAGTCTGAATAATTGGGATTTTGGACACATCTTTAAATTTTCTTTTAGTTTTTATGACCATTTACGGCGAGTGGAACGAGGGAAGGTTTCATACATCGAAAATTTTCGGTATATAATCAGTCATTAATTCATTGAGGGACGGATAACGATAACGGAAAACGGTTGCTTAGGCAGCCGTTTTTTAGTTCTTCTGCTAACAGATAACGATTTTCCGAATTAAGAGAAGTTAGACGAAAAATGCGAGTTTTAAAGAAATCTGATAAAATTGAATAGTTTTGCAATAGATGAAACCTATTTGGTTTGCTATTGTAAACGGTGGGGATCAAGAAGTGCGAGGAAGACGGGCTAACTCAAAGCAAGATGAAAGCGCTTTAACAAACACAGACAACCGCTAAAGAAACATATTCGAAAGCCCCCAATCGAATCCTGGTTTTCACATTCTAAGCTTCATCAACTACCTTAGACAGATTCGAAAGTTTAGCTTTTTATCACCTTAGAGCTTCTCATTTTCGACCCCGGTAGGGGTTAGCTTGAGGGAGGTGAGGCTACCCGAAAATCAGTAATCGAAATGAAAAATGAAACCGTTTACAGAAGGTAGAGCCAGACATTGTTCTAAGGGAAATAAGTTGTATCACTTCTTATTTCAATAGGAGGTTTTGGTGAACAAAGTGTAGTCTCCATACTGTTTTGTTATCAAAATTTAAAGGAGATGATTTGTGATGAAGAAGATGTTAGCGTTTTCAATTATTTTAAGCCTTCTGATGAGCATGGGAGTGTATGTTAATGAGGGGCAAAGGGCGCAAGCAGCTACAATTCCCTTTACACATCCTGGCATACTGCACACACAGGCGGATTTCGATCGTATGACGCAGATGGTAAATGCAGGAACGCAGCCCTATCTGGACGGTTATAACCAACTGGTCAACAGTGCGTATTCATCGTCCAATTGGACCCCTCGCGCTACGGCTACGATCATTCGCGGCGGCGATGGTGACAATGTATCCTTGTTGTACATTGATGTTGCCCGCGCTTACCAGAATGCCTTACTATGGAAGATCACAGGCAACACGGCTAACGGCGACACGGCGCGAAACATTCTGAACGCCTGGTCGTCCACCCTTACGACGATCTCCGGCAATGCCGACCGCTATTTGGCTGCCGGACTTTTCGGATATCAGCTGGCTAACGTGTCAGAGATTATGCGCGGCTATTCCGGTTTCAACGTGACCCAGATGCAAGACATGCTGCTCAATGTATTTTATAAGCCTCTTAACGAGCGGTTCCTTATTGGTAATGAATTCGGTGGGGATCACAACGACGCACACATTCAGAATTACCGTGCGAACTGGGATCTGTGCAATATGGCGGCGACGGTTGCGATTGGCATTTTTACTGACCGCCTGGATATCTACAACATTGGAATCGAATATTTTAAACACGGCGCTGGAAACGGTTCCATATATAATGCGATTCCGTTCCTGCACCCGGGCGGGCTCGCACAGTGGGAGGAGTCGGGGCGCGACCAGGCGCACACGCAAATGGGCATCGGATTAATGGCTTCAACGGCTGAAATGGCTTGGAATCAGGGCGACGATTTGTACGGGTGGGCAAATAACCGCTTCATGCGCGCCGCCGAATACGTCGCCAAATATAACAACGGAGATGATAACGTACCGTTTGCGACCTACGAAAGGGGTACAGGCACAAACGGCGCCGTTCAAACAGAAACGGTGATAGATAGCGAGCAACGCAACGAACCGCGTCCGGTTTGGGAAATGATTTATAACCATTACGCTAACCGCAAGGGGCTGTCGGTGCCCAATATTGCCGCACGCGCCCAGCTATTGAGACCGGAAGGCGGTCCGAACTCAGGTACTTCACACGCTTCGACGTATGACCAACCCGGATTCGGTACACTTCTCTATACCCGGCCGTCAGGCAGCGGTGGAACGGCAACTCTTCCTGCCGGAAATATTCCCGACGGCACGTATCGTCTCATTGTGCGCCATACCGGCAAGGCTCTGGATGCAGCCGGAACAGCAAATGGTTCAAGTGTACAACAATGGACACCCAATGGGGGAACGAATCAGCAGTGGACGGTAACCCATCTTGGCGGCGGCCAATACAGCGTTAAGGATGTAAGGAGCGGAAAGTTTTTGGATATAGCAAGTGCGTCTCTGGATCATGGCGCCAAATTCCAGTTGTGGAGCAGTAATGGCGGAGACAATCAGAAATTTGCTTTTCTCCCTGTAGGCAGCGGTTATCACCGCCTCACTCCTGTGCATAGCAACAAATCGGCTGACGTGGATGGAATCTCTACAGCAGACGGAGCCCTTATCCAGCAGTGGCGATATGTACTTGCCAATAACCAGCAGTGGAGGCTCGAACCGATATCAGTAAACGTTCGCTTGCAATCGTATAATAATTCGGATCGTTATGTGCGGCACTCTAACTATCGTGGTCGGATCGATGCCAATGTTTCTCCGGTTCAAGACTCACAGTTCAAGATGGTTGCCGGATTGACAGATTCGAGCGGAGTTTCGTTCGAGTCCATCAATTTCCCTGGGCGCTTCCTGCGTGTCCGTTCCAATGGAGAGGTATGGCTGGATCTGAACGATAGCACGACAGCTTTCAAAAATGAGGCAACCTTCCGTCGCGTAGCCGGATTGGCGGATCCCCAAAAATCGTCCTACCAGATGTGGACGGATTCGACCAAATATTTGCGCCACTTCAATTATCTTTTGTATGCCCAGAGCGGGTCAGGATCGTTATTCAACGGCGATGCGACTTTTACTGAAGTCGCTCCGTAAAGCTAAGTAAAGTTCAAAAGTTAATAAAAGGCTCTATATCAACAGATATAGAGCCTTTTCCTCTTTTTGCAGCTATCATATTTCGGAAATCATTCAATTAAAGGATTTCATCAACGGATCGGGTTTTAATGATATCCATAACGAAGGTTCCTAAATCTTCATAACTCATTGAGTTTAATTTATCTTTAAAAGTCTCCGGAATGGTCTCTTTTTCAGAAATTTCTTTAATAATATCAATTACCACTTCAACTCTAGCCTTATGTCGGTCTTTGGTGTCAATCCTCATTTATTCATTCTCCTGTTCTGGTAATTGCACTTTCTCTCTTGGCTTTATCTATCGTGTAAATAGATGATTACCGATTTTCTTGGTGGCTGTGCGCGTCTTGAACCAACCCGATTTGGAGACATCCGGATTATAGTAGAACAACGCATTGCCGGTCGGGTCCATACCTTTTACCGCTGCTTTGGCCGCCTTGAACGCCGTTTGGTTCGGTATAAGCCAATACTGTCCGTCCTTTACGGCTGAGAAAGCATTCGGCTCCATAATGACTTCTTTCACTGTATTCGGAAACTTTGGAGACTGCAGGCGATTCATTACGACCGCACCGACCGCCACTTGGCCTTTATAGTCTTCTCCTCTTGCCTCGGCATAGATGACTCGCGCAAGCATGGAAAGCTCTTTTTTGTTGACCGACAATTTTTTGAGCTTCGCCCATGTTTTCGGGCCTACAATGCCGTCACTCCGAAGTCCGTTATTTTTTTGGAACTGTTGAACCGCGCTGCGGGTGACCTTTCCGAAATTTGTATCTATGGGTAATTTGTAATAACCGAGTGTCTGAAGCCGGAACTGCAGATCCGAAATTGCCTGTCCCTCACTGCCGACTTGCAAAACAGGCGAAGCCTCTATCTTGTTATTAGCGGCGGTTGCGATTACTAGCACGAGTAGAGTGAATAGAGTCAGAAATCTGTACATGATGTTTGAATCCCTCCGTATGCGAATAATTGGTGATTTATAGAATGTCTCAGTTCGTTATTCTAGCACAGCTTGAATATTATAATCTTGTTAAAATTTTCTCATGTTTCTATTAGATTGTCTTACCTGAATTCAGTAAAGGGAGGTAATTAAAGGAGTTGTTCTCTTCAATTTCCAGTGATCAAGAACGTGTTCGGACCTGCAAGCTTTGGCTGTAAAAAGAGGACCGAAACGTATTCAATGTACATGGCTAGGCGTACGCGGACTTTGAATCCGTTATTTTTTCGTTTTGCCCCTTTTTTGAGGTACTTGCGGACACTGCATCCGTTATTTGCCGTAAAACAGCTATTTTAAGTGTATTTTAAGGCGTATAGCAGATCTTATGTCCGCAAGTTTGCATTTTAAGCCTCTTTTGCACAAATAGCGAATCGTATGTCCGCATCCGCATCTGCATCTGCATAAACTTGCTGAATCCTGGTCTATAGAAATCGCTGGCCCCTCTTTTCAAGCCTTATTTCCACTTACACTAAGAAAACTTAATAAGACGTTTTTTGTTGAAATATTCCAAAATTTCTGATATAAAATTTGTAGGAATTATTTGGGGTGTGCGACTGGCGTAAACGTGGAGTACCACGAGGGAGCACATATCTCATATGCCGTACGCCTGGGCAAAGTATTTGATCTAATGATCAAGTGCTTTTTTTGTTTTCAAATTTGCGAGAGGCGGGTGCAGAAGATGAAAATGGCTTATATTATGTTTGATCAAATGACTACTATGGATTTTGCCGGCTTTTACGAAGTTGTCGCATGGATGGGCGTGTTAGGGAAAAAGGAGAATCTCTCTTGGGACTTTTGTTCAAACAAGGAGGAAATCACCGATGATCGGGGTATGAAAATTAAGATACAGCGTGTTTATCCTAATTTATCGAGCTATAATCTCGTTTTTATTCCTGGCGGTATGTCTACAAGAAAACTTAGGTTCGATTCTGAGTTTATTTCATGGATTCAAACTTCACGTGATGTTGAATACAAAGTGTCTGTTTGTACGGGGTCTTTATTGCTGGGTGCAGCAGGATTTTTGACAGGAAGAAAGGCTACGACGAATCCATCCGCCTATGATCTTTTAAGTCCTTATTGCTCAGAAATAATTAAAAAGCGTGTTGTAAGGGATGGTAACATTTTTATGGGGGGAGGTGCTGGGGCTTCGATGGATACAGGCCTTTTCTTCGTTGAATCAGTTACCGATGATAGTTTTGTTAAACTCGTACAAGAAAAAACAGATTATCCATTCTATCGTTCAGGTAATCTTTCAAGTTTTTATGAATAGATGATTTACAAACAGGAGCATGTACCCTTAATATAAATCTTGTGGAAAATAAACCCATTAAGGCGGGTGTTTGTCAATGATGCAGCTAATCAGGAAAGAAATTTTAGGAGTCATGCATTATGTAAAAGACTTGGAACTTGCAAGTCAATGGTATTGTGAAAACCTTGGATTTACGATTGGAGATTATGACTTTAATGATTTTGTAGAACTTAAAGTAGATGGGCAATACGTTATGCATCTCTTTAAAGCAGTGGATCTGAGCCCCGCTGGCAAAGCCACATTTGTCTTTGGAACAGAGGATATTGAAAAGACCCACAAAATATTAAGCGAGAGAAATATAGACATTCAACCGCTTAAGGATTATGGCGATCATGTTGGATTTAATTTTAAAGATTGTGACGGCAATGTATTAATGGTATGTCAGTATTTCAAAGCATGATTGCGTTAAAGGGTATGAAGAATTGAATACACAATAAATAGCAGGGTAGCCACGACCCTGCTATTTATTATTTAAGTAACGGTGATGTGATTCACTATCCATAGTGCACAAGGCGAGAGGGTAATTTGTGGTCTTATTCATTTAT
>JBNJJW010000056.1:0-9810 GCA_051750645.1 Bacillota bacterium
ACAAATATATTTCTTATATACTAACACATATTGGAAGTATCCTGCCCGTTAGCTTAAAGCCGCCTAGGACTGCTTTATTTTTACAGAATTGTTACTTTGGAGACAAGATTAACCTTCATCATTACAAAAAAAGTGGACATTTCCGTTCCTCTGAAACAGATGTCCACATATGATGTGTAACACTATATGAAAATACAGTAGATTCATAGGATCGTCAACGAAACTTGTAAATTAAAAATATAGTATTTTGTACATATGTCTAAGAATCGGCTGAGTCCCTTGTCCCACGACGGTTGACAAGAACTTTAGGACATAAATGACAAAGAACTTATCCCATTCTTTCCCCGATCTCCTCCTGGACACAAAAAGATCGGTACAATGATTAGTGAGCAGTTACGAGAATTGTTTTTTGGGGTTATTCCTGGAGCTCCTTAAAAATATAGCTTCGCTACAGACTTGATGGCATTTATAGACAATAACTTCCCTGCGATAACTCGCAATTACGCTTGTAACTGGCACACCAAGCACCATTCCTGCAGATAGTGAAGGAGCCCCATATTTTCGCAGTCGGTTCTTGGAGTTTAATATCGAACAATTCAAGAATGATGTATCGAGAATCTGCGCATAAAGGTAGCGTGCGAATCGACTTGGCTAGCTATCATCGCACTGCTTAGCATAAATCCGGCCGTCTCTCTTCTATCATTCGCGTAATCCGGACCAGCATGCGGCGCCGTCTGGCCTGCGACGGCCGCTGCTCATCGACGAAAAAACGGAGCGGAACAACGACCGTCCAGGCCCCGCTTCCCGCTGTGCCGATTGATGTTTAAGCAAAATGATTGTCAACTTGTTGTTTAGTGATTGCGATGTTAGATGTGTTCTTACTCTTATGCTTGTCCTGGAAATAACGTATCCAAAATACGATTTACAAATTCAACCCGCTCTTCTTGCGACTCCTCTTTACCTAAAAAATTCAATTGGAACGTACGTTGAAAACAACTTCCCAGCAATAAATCCGCTACAGCTCTTGGATGCAGTTTCTCGCTGATTCTACCAATATTTTTTTCTTTAAATAAATAAGCTTCCACCGCCTCATTTGCCCCATACGGACTTTCATTTCGTAGAATAAAACCTTCTCGATGGCGAAGCAATATTTCCGGTTCCGAGAAAATAGAACAGATTAAGGTCATCGAACTATGATAATCCTCCAACGCCGCAAGAGCCACCTGTTTCAGATTTCTCCGCACCGTTTCTTTACCGGCAAGGCTTTGCAGCAATGTTAGAGTTCCCATCAGATTTTTCAATTTTCCCTGTAAAACATGGAGAAATATATCCTCCTTGTTTCTAAAATGATTATACAACGATCCTTCGGAGCAGCCGGCTGCCCGAGCGATTTCCTTAGTCGTGGTCTTGGCAAGTCCGTTCGTTAATAATACTCGCTCTGTAGCTTCAACTATTTTGTTTTTTAAATCCAATTTTATCCCTCTCTCTATTGACATGGTGTTGAAAGCCGTTTATGCTTTTATTATGAGTGTGCACTCACTCAAAGTCAAGTACTCTAAGATTATTCATTAATGGGTGAGCACCGGTGTATTTTGAGTGTGTGCTCACTCATATTCAAATGTGAAAGGAGGTTGCTCAGTGAAGTCGCAAAATTACTGCAATCACGTTTCCGTAACGATGAAGGTAAGACCTGAACGTTCAATGGTTGACTGCAGTAATACAAATACTTGCTCTTCTTGATTGAGCTATTTTTTCTTTGATTATTTTATACAGTTTGGTTCAGAAATTAAAGGAGGAAAAAAATATGTCGTTAGAAATTTTACAAGCAAAAATAGAATTAAGAGAATTAGTTGATGCTTTTTCAAATTTGGGAGATGAAAAAAAGATTTCAGAACAAATGCTTTTATTTACGCCTGATACTAGATATAAGGTTTACTTCGGTGGCCAATTGGTGTCTGATGTTTCAGGAACAAAACAATTAGAAGAGGAGTTCACAGGCCACGCTTCTATTGTAAAACGTTATTTCTCCATTAACGCACAACACGTTGTGAAAGTGGATGGCGATACTGCAACAGGTGTTTCGTACTCTCAAATGAAAATGGTGAGAGAAGAAGAGGGCAAAGAAGTTATCACTGACTATAGTGTTAAATATGATGATATATATGTACGTCAAAACGGAAGTTGGTTAATAAAGGAACGTACTGCTCACTTTTCAATTATAGAAGCAAGAGCATTGCAAGGCTAATTTAATTAATACTTGGAATCATAGCTTCCTTTAATCAGGGCACCTTGTTTGGGGTGCCCTAAAAATTACGCTCACTATTTAGTGAGTTTGCCTCATTACGGCTGTTCTTAATCTCTGCTAGTTAGATGTACCAGCCCTTACAAGAAGAACAAGTCAATCAGCCAGTAGAAGAGCATCGCCATAAGGACCGTAATCGGAATCGTGATCACCCACGCGATGATTATCCGTCCCGCGACGCCCCATTTCACGGCGGAGAAGCGCTTCGCGCTGCCGACACCGAGAATCGACGAGGTGATTACATGTGTTGTACTAACAGGCAAATGAATCATCGTTGCCGTCAGAATGACCGCTGCAGAACCAATATCAGCTGCGAAGCCATTGATTGGTTCGATTTTAAAAATTTTCGTACCCATCGTCTTGATGATTTTCCAGCCGCCCACCGAAGTACCGAGCGCCATCGCGAGCGCTGCCGAGATTTTAACCCAAAGCGGAACATCCGTCGTGTCTTGAATGCCAGCCGCAACGAGCGCGAACACAATAATACCCATCGCCTTCTGTGCATCATTCGTACCGTGAGAGAACGATTGGAATGCAGCCGTTGCTATTTGGCCAAATCGAAAGCCCTTATTTACCTGATGCGGACTCGACTTGGCAAAGATCAACTTTAATATCCACATAATAATGAAACCGGCCGTGAAAGCAATCAACGGAGACAAAATCAATGCTTTAATGATATCGATAAAGCCTTCGGCGTTTATTGCCCCTAAGCCCGCTCCGCCGATAACCGCGCCTGCCAATGAACCAATCAAAGCATGCGACGAGGAGGACGGAATACCGAACCACCATGTAATGAGATTCCATGCAATAGCCGATATCAACGCAGCGATAACGATTTCGACCCCATGCTCTAATTTCGTCGGATCGGCTACGCCTTTTCCGATTGTCTTCGCAACGCCGGTAAACGTAATCGCACCGACAAAATTCATGATCGCTGCCATAATGATGGCGACCCTCGGTTTTAACGCTCGCGTAGATACCGAAGTCGCTATGGCATTAGCCGTGTCGTGAAATCCATTTATAAAATCAAAAGAAAGCGCCAGAAACACAACAATCCATAGAACGATTAATTCCATTAGTAAGACTCCTACTCTCCAGGTTAGCTGTTACGCATAATGATCGATTCCAGCGTATTGGCTACATCCTCGCAGAAGTCGGTCGTTTGCTCCAGCATCTCGTAAATCTCCTTGCGCTTCATCAGCTCTATCGGATCCGTTACGTTTGCGAACAAGCTCTTAATGCAAACGCGGAGCAAGTCATCCGCTTGGTTTTCCAGCTCGTTAAGCGCAATGTTAGGCTCGCGGATAGCTAGCAGCTTCTTCTCTGTAAGTAAGTAAATTGCTTTCTTGATCTGATGCGCCGAACGAACGAGAATATCGCCGAACAAAGTTATGTACTCATCCTTTTCACGAATGTTGTACATTTCAAAACGTGACGCGCATGCTTCAATGCCATCAAGCACATCATCAAGCGAAGTCGTTAGCGCCATAATATCTTCGCGCTCGATCGGGGTAATGAACGTTTTGTTCAGTTCCTTCAGGATCGTATGCGTGTATTTGTCGCATTTGCTTTCATATTCCTTCATAGTCTTGGCGAAAGCTGTAACATCCGATAAGTCCGACACGCCTTTGGCGAAATACTCTATCGCCTCAACAAGCGCATCTGCCATTTCTTCAAACGTCTTAAAGAAAATATCCTTTTTCTTGAACATCGTAATCCCCTTTACCCGACTGGATGTTTAGGCGTCATGCTATGAGCCCAAATTATCTTAACATAGATTAACGTCGAATTGTAAAGAGATTGTAAAGGATTTATGAAAACTTTGAGATTTTCATAATAAAAACAAAAAAGACGCAATCCCGTCACGGAATTGCGTCGCTTCATCCTTTGAAAACTCTTCCATTAACGTCTGTTAACAGTATTTCCAATGAGCTAATTTTGTACCCATACGACGTGTTCTGCAAATGTCGGCTTATTCGGAACGATGTGAAAAAAGATTTTGCCAGGCACGAATGGAAGCTCAGCTCCATTCTTTACGATTCGAATCATGCCGTCCGGACTGCGTACCCATTCCGCTTCAATCGCTTTGCCTTGCTGGAACAAAATCGCCGAACCGCCATCCGTCAAATCAACCGCAAGCCGTCCTGCATTATCTAGTGTCTTATGGTTAGCGCCAAGCACGACCAAGTTTGCGGCCGACAGCTGCTGGTTATTGTTCATATCGATATGGGGCTTGTCCCCGATTGAACGCATATACAAACCGTTCGCTGCATCGTAAGCATACCCAACTTTATAATCTTGCATCAAAAACGAAATGGTAATGTTCGTTGCCGGTACTCCCGCTTCCGTCGAACCGGTGTCCGCGAATGTATACACAGGAACCTCAACATCCGAACGGTATTTCTTCTTCTCGGCTCCCTCGCGAAGCTTCTCCAAGCTCGAATACAAGTTATGCGGCGCCTTGCGCTCCTTGCTTCTCCAGAAATAGCTGCCCGCATTCGATATTTCGTCCAAATAAGGCTTTCCCTGATGCTGCAAAATATCATAGCCGTCATTGCTCGCGCCCGCATGAGCCATAACGGCCCCGTAGCTGTCGCCGATATCAATCAAATAGGGACGGATACTGCGTATCGGACCAATCGAATCCGTTAATGCATCCGTACTTTGAAAAACGGCGATTAAACGCGTAATTCCGCCTTCGGCCAGCACTTCCCACATGACGTCGGCATTCGTAAGTCCAGACTGCGGGCGAGCCGCTGCAAAGTTGTTAATCATGACAACGATCGGCCGCGCTGTCGCCTCGGAAGCACTCCCTAAACCTGTAAGCGGCGCTTTATAAGGCAGCGGTGTCGGTTCAACACTAGGCTCCACGGTGACGGTGCTTGTTGGTTCGTCTGTTTCCACAGCTTCCTGAAAAGCTTCGTCGACCCCTTTGCCGCTGCATGCCGTTACTAAAAGAAGAAGTGACACTAGCATCGCAACTATAGAAACCCGCATTCGTTTGTCCATGAGCAACCCTACCTTTTTTCACATTAAATAGAATGAATTCGCTTCCACCTAACTTCCATTTAAACACAATTTCTAACGGTTGTCTCGACAAAAAAGTTGCTTGAGCCAATGAAAAGAGGCACCGGTAATTAATCCGGTGCCCCTCTTAATGTGTTGTATTTGGAAATTACTATTTCATAGAGTTGTAAACCCCAATCCCCTAGTCGTCGTCACCATCTTCCAGGTCGTCGGTCCGGTCTTCTAGTTTACGCGGATTCACTTGATCGTCAAAATCTAGATCAGCATCAATCTTGTCGGCAATTTTCTTCCATGATACAATTTTGAAGTTTTGGTTCACTGCTTGTCCATTATCAACATTTTCACCATCTTGAGCAACAAAGATTCCATATGGATACTTTGTACCAAGACCGAATCCGATTACGTCGATTCCATCTGTGTCGCTTGTTCCATCTATTATATTATTGTCGCCAAATGCGAAGCTTCCAACATACGCATTATCTTCTACACGGTCATAGATGGCATACGTATTGTTGCCTTGACTCGAAGCCATCAAGTATCCTTCGCCGTCTTCCCCATAATAAATAGTTAGTCCTTCAATGTCAGCAGTCAAATGATTGCCGTCTGCGCGATCTACGATTGTACCTTGGCTGCCGCTATCAGGTTCAGCATTGAATTTCCAGATAGCCGCATCTTCTTCTCCGATGTACAGTTTGCCGTATTCGTCATCTGCCACCATGCCTTCCGTTTGAGTGGGAAGTTTGAACTGACGGACTTTTTTACCTAGCACTTTTCCTTTTCCGTTATCAATCAATTCGTATTGCTCAAATCCTCCATCTTTTCCAGTAAGCATGGCATAGAACTTTCCGGTCTTTTGACTGTGGTAGAAGCTGTACCCGTACACTTCACTTACATCCGATTGGATGGGATGTTCAGGGTCGACAATGTTTTGCAGCTCGCCGGTATTGCCATTGAAAGAATAGATTTCGATCGTGTTTTTACCTTCCGAACGGTTAGTAGCCCCAACGATATCAATATTTTTACCGCTGAGCGGGAAATTGTATCGCAAATCAACATTGTTTAATTCACCAAACGGATACGATTGAATTTGATTTCCATCCAGGTCGTAAACAATGAGGCCGGACTTTTTATTCGTGGTAACAAGTTTGCTTTTGCTCGTGTCAGTTGGGTGAACCCAGATGGCGGGATCATCGGCAGCATCGTCACTAGTTTGTACAGGTGTTGTTTCGTCATCAGCAGTAATCGTAAAATTATCATAAATATCGTCCGCATACGTGACTCCGGCCCATGCTGAGAAAAGGACACTAGCAGTTAGAATAGATATTGAAATGGTTTTAGAAAGATTCATTGTTCAGCCTCCCAAATATTTTTGTATTTTCGTATTTTTGTATTTTACTCATCATCATCGGAATCATCATCGGACGACTGCTCCATGGAAGGCAGTCCCGCTAGATAACCTACATAACCCGGATTTTGCGCGCTAAGCATGAGATAGCTAAATCCGTTCAAATCATTGACCAGTTGTAATCCCGTCGCTTCACCGCCACCTGGTACAGAAACTAAGCGGGAAAGCTTCTTGGTGTCAATGTTATAAGCCCATGTGTAGCAGTTCGCATGGTAATCGGTATCTTCCGCAATAAATAGGGTTCTCATCATCTCGGAATATACGATATTATCCGGACTTGCAATTTTATCTACATTAGCTGTATTTCCGTCTGCATCGGCAGTTGTAAGATCCTCGCCCGTGACCAGGCCCGACATTGTGGTAGGAACATACTGACTATAGATCGTTTTTCCGTCGCTGGACTTTTGATAACTGGCGAATGAAAGCTTAAACACTCCTCCGGCTTTTATTTGCGGCAAGTGAATATGATCCGTCGGATCGGATGAATTCACAAGCATCGTTTTGTCAATGGAGGAGATAGCCAAGTAACCTTTGTTGTCCTTTTCGTTGTAAGTTACGCCTTCCATTTTATTAAACTCGACTGTTGCGCCAACGTATGCCGCATAGCGATGGGTTTCCAGGAAAGCCGCCGCTTTTTCCATACCTGGTTTTACTTTGAGCCATTCCTCTATTTTGCCGTTAGCGGATGTTTTTACCCTTGTATACCCTTGGGCTTGTCCAATAGCCGCATCATTAGTTGCCTCGAAGATATCGCTGAATTTGAGCGTATTTGCATATTGCTCGATTTCCATATCCGTTGCATGTCCAAGCTTGATCCATTTAAGATTGGCGGATCCCCCGTTTGTACTGCCGGTTTGGTTCCACTTGGCAGCGTATAAAATACCTGCAGACAAATCGCCCGCATTGTCCGCTATATAGATGAAAAGACCGCCAGGGTTGGTATCGACCCCATATAGTACCGTACGATTGTCAGGAAGTACTTTTACATGCTCAAAAGACATACGGCCCATGCTGTAATGCTTCACGACACTTGTAGAACCATCGGCTTTAACGGCTACCTCAGGTACGTGTCCATAATAATAAGGGTTTCCGACAGCGTTCGGATCATTATAGAAGCTTTTCGCAAACCCTGTTGCGGATGATGTCGTCGGAGCAGCTTCATGGGCTCTTGCATCGAGGTCAGCCTCTTCCGATCCAAGATGGGTATTCCAAGGAGACAATGAACCGGCACAAGGCTTCATAAGTCCATGGACGTTGGAAAAATCGATTGGCTTAATATCTGTCACAGTAAGCTTTCCGGTCAGCTGGTCTTGTTTAACCGTACTTAGGCTCATCGAATTCGGCAATGTACCGCCGTCAACAGTCTTAGGCATGGATTCAAAATGACTGACTAAATAATAGGTGTCCTCCGGCAGTCCGGGAACCTTTATTAAGCTGTTCATGTCAGGCGCAGTCGAAGTATACGGAGTGCCGTCAGGCTTAGTAATGATATTGCCATTTACATCCGTAGTAACGCCGGCTTTCTTTCCATTGATTGTATCGCCTGGTCTGAACAGTGTTTCATAGCTTAGAGGGATATCTTTCTTTGAACCATCGCTGTAAGTAACAGCAGCCGATGCCCTCGAATACATGATGTCATTTTTTTCTTCCAGCGTTTTCGGTGCGTCCATTCCTATGAACTCTACGGATTTGATGCTAATCGATTCATCATCCGCAAAAACGCTAGCCGAAGAGCACAACAATGCCAAACCTAGTATAGAGGCTGTAATTTTTTTCACTTTTTAACGTCTCCTTCTACAACATAGATGTGTACGCTTGTCCTTAACCGATATGATGTTTGGACTTCCAAAGCACTCCGGACTTCAACAGACGCGGTACTCTGCCGCAGACCGGTTTGCCCCCCAACATGCCGAAACCGGTACTTTTCCCTAGCGAACCGAGCACGCCCTTAACCTTGAGTGCCGGGAGTTTCGGCGTTTCGTTCTTCCAGAATGCTTGCAGCACTTCGGCAACCTGCTTGCCCTGCGAGCCCGCAGCTTGCGCGCTCGGAGCATACGGAAGACTGGCGCAATCACCGACGACAAAAACTTCCGGATAGGTCGGTACCTGATGATATTTATTAATAACGATTCGACCCATCGCATCCTTTTGCAAGTCAAGCTGCTGTATAACCGGGCTCGGCTGAATGCCCGCCGTCCATATCGTGATATCGGTCCTGATCGGTTCCTGCCGGTTATGCAGCAAACCTTCCTCTATTCTGGAAAGAGAAATATGGGAGCGCATCTCAACGTCGTGCTTCAGAAACCATTGACGGACATATTCCTGAAGACTCTCGGGAAATGCGGAAAGAATGGACGGTCCCCGGTCGAGAATGCGAATTCTCAGGTCCGGGCGGTTCTCCCTGAGCTCGGATGCAACTTCGACTCCGCTCAAGCCCCCGCCGACAATGGTCACTTGCCCGTACGGCTTCACTTCAAATATCTTTTGGTACGTCTGTCTTGCCGATGATAAGGACTGGATGCTGTGTGCATATTCCCGGGCTCCGGGAATATCGCGAAAGAGGTCGACACATCCCAGCGAAATGACGAGCCAATCATAGGAAATCCAGTCTTCACCGTTAAGCTCAACGAGTTTGTGCGCGAGATCGATACGGTTCACCTCGGAAAAATACAACGTAAGCCGCGGGTCCATAGGAAACGAAGTCCGGATATCCATTTCCGAAACGGAGCCGGATGCAAGCGCGTAATACTCCGTTTTCAGTCCTTGATAAGGCATTCGGTCAATCAAGATGATCATCACGTCATCCGGAATGTGTCCTCCAAGCAATTTGACGGCGGCAGACAACCCGCCATATCCGCCGCCGAGAATGACAAGATTTCTCATTACATGTAAATCCTTTCTCTAACCGTTGTCTGATTGTTATGATCATACCAAGACGAGTTCCTTTTCTTTTTCCTTTTCTTTTCGTTTCAACCCCGGGGAAGGATTGGACAGCACGGTACATTCCCGGAAGGCGAAATGTTTGCAGCCCTTGCATTTGTTCAAATCAAGCCGGCTAAACGAATCATCGATCGCT
>JBNJJW010000057.1:0-9541 GCA_051750645.1 Bacillota bacterium
TTAAGGTATTCGTGTAGTGATTAAGGAATCCTGCCCGTTACTTCAATGAGCATCAACAAGGAGCTGGCCTCGCGGCAGCTCCTCCACTATCGTACTCGTTAGCTTAATCTTCCGTCATCCGACCAAAGGAGACTTTTTGAGGTAAATCCGTATCCTTTAATCGTTCGTACGATTCTAATATATCAGGAACATATTCTTTGGTAAGAATTAACCCGTTTATTACATTTCTAATGACAACTACGTTAAACTGCCCGTTAACGGTGAATCATTAGAGGCTTATTATACCTAAAATAAACTTCAATGCGTTCCGACGTTTCTTACTTACTTTAAAACCTTGCTTTAAGTCCACAATTAGTACGGATTTTCCAATCCAAATTCTTAAATATATCGAACGGAACCGAATCGGTCCGATGATGCCTTTCTCTTCAAATTCAGTACCATCATCTAATTCCGTTTCTGTTCTAATAAACCATGTATTACCGAAACCTAATTCTATATACTTCAGGATTTATTCCCCCATAAAAATTATATTGTAGAATAATTCTATAACATACATTTATCAATCCTTTTTAAACAATACTATTTATCAACATAGCGAAAGACTGCCACTCGGAAGCCCTACCAGATTAATCTCCACTTCTTTCTTGTTTTCTCAGCTGGACGCTTTGACAGCATGCGGTATTTCTATCTAATAGATAGTATACTGGAGATGAGGTGAATAAATCGTGCTTTCAAACAAACTCATGCTTTCAGGAATATTTCTTTTCATACTGACGGGCTTTGCCACAAATAACATGCACTTAAGACTTCACTTGTTAGAAGCGATTATCCCTTTCATTGGAGTAATTCTGTTTATCACGGGGTTATTTGTTAAGGACAAGAAGTAAGCCATAAGAAGAGTCTTTACAACGGGTATTTGATAAGCAACCGCCGATCTCGTCATCTAGCTGTTTATTACGCTCTTCTGCCAGTTAACTGAACAGGCTGCCGAAATTTTCGGCAGCCTGTTGTTCATTGCACTATCGGTCTCCGTTAGTGCAGGAAGTACATATATATTTCTTTATCTGGAAACCATTCAAAACCCATCTTTTCATAAAGGTTACGGGCATTCATATTTTGAGTACCTGTATTGAGTTGAATCCTATTCGCATTATTTTGATTAGCTATTTCTATTGCTTTATTTATAAGCAACTTTGCAATTCCTTTTTTTCTGAAGTGAGGTAAAACATAAATGTCTTGAATCCTTAAAAATGGTTGTCCTTTAGTAGTCGAAAACCCCCAATTTAAAGCAATGAAACCAATAAAGTCATCTTCTCTTCTAGCCAATAATAACTCAGAATTTTTAAAATCTAATAAACGTCAGGTTTTGTTTGCATTCTTCCTGCTGGTTTATTCCCCAATCACCTTTAGGATAAATATAATTTACTAAAAGATAACTTGCTTCAGAAAGCAGGTCTAAAGATAATTCCAAAATTTCTGTTTGGGATACTATATCAAACAGCTCCCCTTTAAGTTTTTTATCCAAGTTACTTAATTATTACAATATAACAACATATCGGTAAATGCATTATTGAAGATAACTGCCAGTTACTGCAATGAAAAAAGTGGAGCAGCTGCCGATGGATTCAACTCCACTATCGTACCCGTTAGTTGAACGATACCTCACAAAAATAGTATTTTTCTACTTATCTCATCGGATAAATAATCATAACCCAGTTCACCGAAATGAAGTCCATCGTTTCTTTGACCTCTTAATATTTCGGTCAAATTATGAAGCCCAATCATACTTGAGAATAAATCTATATAATGACTGCCTGTTGCTACACTAACTTCTCTAACGATCTCTGCATATTGCTTAAGTACGACATTAGTTCGAGCATGTTGTAACCTCTCGTCAACTGGTGCGGGGCTAATGAGTATCGCCCTTTTTGGAGAAAGGATTGTCACAATATCGGTGAGATTCCTTTTATAGTCATGTAGTTGAACCATTTTGTGAAATGCAGCATCATTCGCACCGAATAGAACCGTCACGAGATCTGGATTAAGAATTAAGACCTCTTTCTCAATCCTCTCAATTGCATCAAATGTATTGTTGCCAGGCACGCCAGCGTTAATGACTTCCCATTCTTCGCTAAGTTTAGCTTTAAGTTTTATTGTTAATAAGGGGCGGTCATTACCTTCTGTCCTTGATGTTATGCTGTCCCCAAAACAGACCAATTTCATTTATTCGGTTTCCTTCCTAAAATAAAAGGTTAAGTTAGATATTTGACAATTATTATCCGTATCCTGCACTACTCTACTCATTAGCTGAACAGGCTACCTATGAGCTGGCAGCCTTGTTGTCATGGTGCTATCGTACCCACAATAACCGGTTGCACACATTAAAACAACTTTCTAAAAGCTGCTCATAATGAGCATTGGAATTAATTATATCAATCTCATTAAGAATTGATTGGAGCAATTCCGCAGAATTACCCTTGGTTTGATCTGTACTTAAGATTCGACGTGCTAAGTTGCGTACTTGCACAGGCGAAGAAGGATGTTTTCTTACATGATACTTAGTTGTTTGAACCCATAATTTAATTAAATGACCAATCTCATCGTTTTGAACTTTAGTTACTGACTGGTAATGTGGTGTGGCGCTGCATTCAATATCAACGAACCAGAAGGGGGAATAGTCTGTCAAAAAGTATGATTGGATATACTTTTTGGGAAGCAAACTGGGGGCCCAATCCAAGAACACAACTGAAAAATGTTGATTCATGATATTCGGCAGCTTTTCAGCAGCGAAAACACCATTATCTGATCCCGACACATCAATACCAATATCGATGTCCGAAAACTCATCCATAGTTCCTGCAGCCATACTCCCTCTCAAAAATACATCCTGGATTTCTTGATGCTTCCTAAGCATGTCCATAATATTATGTGCAAGCTCTAATCGAGGATCGTCCATTATCCCACTCCCAACTTGAACCATAAATCCTACAATTCTATTTCTACAAAGTGGTATTTCACCCCTCTTATTGTTGCGCAAAACTGCCGAAAACGGCAGCCAAATACCGGCTGCCGTATATTCGTGTTTATGCTATCGTACCCGTTAACGCAATGGCAAACTGCTCTTTGTTTCTTGCTACATCGACTACTATTGTTATTTGTTATCTTGCCTGTTTCTGTCACTTAAATCGAGTAGACCTCGAACAAAGAAGGACATACTAATGGCCCACAATACTCCAATGCTTGCAAAAGATAAAGAGTTATATATTGAACTTGTGAAAGCTCTTGTTTCGAGTATTCTTATAAAGTGAAGTGCACCAACAGAGAAAAGTACCAGGTGACTTAGACTTGTACCCGTTAGCGCAATGACCTAAGCTTTGTCCAATAAAGTGGTACAGAATTTTCAACGCACTCTTAATGTATTTCTAAAGTCATTTTCATCTGTAATATATGCTAATTTGTCAACCTTGAGCGACTCCACGTTAGCGTACAATTCGCTCAAAACTTTGATATCTTTACAGTAAATTGAAGTGTAGCTACAATCCACAATCAGCAGTATTAGTTCGCAAGCACTTGCTAGAAAATCTTCATATGTATCGATCTCTGATAAATTGGTACCTACAGGGAAAGCCTTTAGGTCAATAAAGATAATATATTGAGATTCTACTGTGTGGATAAGTTCAAGTAATTCCTCACCCTTAAGTATGCTTACGTTATTAGGAAATAACGTTATTAAATCGTTATCTTGATATTTATATTCTTCTCCTGATCCAATAAACCAATTGTACTTATTGCAATTAATCGGCTTCAGAATGTTAACAAGCCATTTACCATACTCATTCGGGATCTCAAAACTAATGCCTCTCACACTTGGTCCCATTTTCTTTTGCCCCTTTACTCCATTCGTTGATACTGCCTATAGCTAAACGAGGCCGCCAATGGATCCGCAGCAGCCTCGTGGTGTGGTCTTATTCAGCTCTTGTACCCGTTACTTCAAAAACAAAAAGGGAGCCGCCGCAACAAACCAGCCTCCGTTTAGATGAGTTATTATTATTCCCATAACAGGTATTCTTTTATCTTTTTGTTATCAGAAACTGAAACCCATTTTGGTGAAGAAAGTTTTATTTCATTGTTTCTATTACCTTCTATAACAAGGTATATGTCCCATTTTTTCATTTTGTTGTTTCTTCTAGAATCAATAACAATCACCTTGTTCTCAGCAATTTTTATATTATTTTCTTCGATGTAATTTGTAGCAAATTTAATAGCAATATTATTAGCTTCTTCTTTGGATAAAATATCAGATGAACAACCAGTCATAATTACTAAAAGTACAAATATGAATGAAAATTTCTTCATTTAGAAATCCCCCTAATTTATTACACTGAGCGAGCTAAAACACAATTCATATTATCATAGAATACAGAAATAAATCTCTCTTATGATAATCTGATATCTCCACTTCAAACTGACTTTTATTACTATCAACATCCCCGATAAGAACAATAATCTTCATAATATCCATAAGATTTATCTTGAGAAAAGGAAACCAATCATCCGGACCGACTACCTTCACCACCTGAAGACCCTTAAAAGTATCGCCGATACAATTCTCTACGACGCTCCCCTCGCAGCTGAGCATATATCTGAGTGGTTGATGCTTTCTCGTGCCCAAGCATCCCTTGGATAAACTCCAATGGTGCACCGTTATCTAACAGTTGACAGGCATAGGTATGGCGAAACCGGTGTGGGTATACATTGGCAACAACTTTTCCTCGGGTTGCTAACATTTTTAATGACCAACGAATCGTTGGAATGGACATTCTCCGTGTAGGTTGGGTTTCGGTGACAAACAATGCTTTACATGAATCCTCACGACTATCCAGATATCTTTTTAACCATACCTTGCATTCGGTCGTGAAATAGACTTCTCTTTGTTTAGAACCCTTACCATTAACAATCGCAGAGCAGTGTTCCCAGTTGATGTCATCAATGTTGATTTTCTGAATTTCACCAACTCGGCAGCCTGTACAATAAAGAAACTCTAGAAGAGCATGCTCACGAGGAGATGTACAGGTTATCTTGAGATGTATAACATCCTCCTCAATTAGAAATTTTGGGATGCGTTTATCCATTTTTGGTTCTCTTAGTTTGAGGGAAGGATTTCGTAAGATATGTCCTTCTTCAAATGCAAAACGAAACAAGGAACGCACGAATCGAATTCGGTGCCCTAAGCTGCTTGGCTTTAAACGCTCTGATTGTTTGGCCAAGTACTCTTTTAGCAAATTTAAAGAGACTTCTTCGATTTCAAGATCACCGAGTTCGCCTATCAGCATCTTTAGTTGCAGAGAGTAAGCCTTTAACGTGAACGGGCTGAATCCCAAAATACGTCTATCAGCCTCATACATCAACCATAAATCGTTTAATTTCATAGCAAAACCCTCCCATTAACTATTTTAATTCTAGCTTTACTAGAATCGGGAGGGTTTAATCTATATTGGCATTATTGAATTAGCGTACCCGTTAGTTGAGAAAGCTAAAACACTTTACTTCACTATCTCGCGCTTCCGATCATCAAAGCATGATAGTTGACGACCTTTAGGCCTCTTGGAGTGGTATGCCGTAGGAATATTTCCTCCACATCTTTCAGGCATTCCTGCCAGACAATTTTCTTCAATGTTTCCTTCTGGCCAAAACATTTCTTGATCAGTACATCCTCAGGTCTCGATAGATATTCAACCTCTTCAAATATCTGTAATTCAACTTTCTCTAGATTGCTTTCGGACAGCTGGCGTTCAAACTTTGCTTTAATCTCGTCCAGGTAATTGTCTGGAAGTGGATAATATAACCCGGGGAAGAGACTTCGCAGCCCTCCGTCTGTTCCGCAGTGATACAAGCCCAGAGCCATCCCGCCGGGTATAATGACCCGACGACCCTCCTCAATTCCTTTGTGGAATAACCACGGCCCCTTTTTCGTGTAAACGACGTCAAAGGAGTCGTCGGGAAACGGTAATGGTTTGTCGGCATCCACGACAAGAAATGTTACGGATTCGCCTGGTCCCTCTTTTGCTGATGCAATGTATCCCTCATTGACATCGATCCCCACGACTTCTTTTGCTTTGTGGGAAAACGTTTTCGTGAATTCACCATGGCCGCAGCCTACGTCCAATATTCGCGTGCTCTCCTTGAGGCAAGTCGCAATTTTGTCCGCAAAAATCACCTCGGCTCGTGGTTCATCGAAAACCGAGTTCCATGGATACTTGTACCCTCCGGTTTCCAACGCCAAATTTGCGTGCCACTCTGCAGTCTGCGGCGGAATCCAATCGGGATGTTTCATTGGGTCGAATAATAGTTTTGGCACTCCAACAACACCTTCCCATTAATATCCATTACTAAGTATACGGTGGGTTTTGTAAGCAGTTTCATTTTGCACTATTCTGCCGTTTGTATTAGCATAATCTGCCCGTTAGTTGAACGAAAAAGCAACCGATTCTTCTAACCGGTTGCTGCCGTGTTGCATTCAACTATCGTACCCGTTAGCTCAATGCAAGGTTTAACGTTTACTATCATGGTTCTGATCATAGGCAGCGATCATTTGTTCCACTGGAACCCCGTTAATCGTTAGCCCGTCGATTAAACATTCTTCGATGCGTACCCCCGATAAGTTACTTCTCGTAATTACGCTGTTATGAAAATCAACATCCTCTATTTGTACGGGCTCATAATTCTCAGGCTGAAGCAACCAACTATCTTTAAGCGTGGAACCTATGATCCGCAACCCTGATAGATTGCAATTTGTCAGTTCAACATTGGTCAGGTCACACCTATCAATTGAGCTGCCCTTGAAATCATTCTCTGCGAATCGAATCGGCTTTGTATGCCCACCCAGATCATGAATAACAGCGCCATTCATTTGACTAAATCCGAGCGACAGCCCATCAAGATCAAGATGCCTTAAAGACAGATTCGCCATGCCGCCATGGTGAATTCGCATTCCGTTTAGTCGGCTATCAAATATTTCGGCGCCATCCATAACGACATCGCGCATGACGATGCCCCGGAGATTGGAACATTCGATCTTCGCTTCAGCAAAATTCACCCTTGTCATTGTCTTGCTATCTTGCGAGTCGGAGCCAGCACCGCCGAAAAATAAAGAATCAATTGTACAATGGAACAGCATGGCAATCTTCGGCAATAAGGTGATGTCTGGAGTTGCTAGTCCGGTCTCCCATTTGGATACAGCTTGGCCGGTCACACCTAGAAGATCTCCTAACTCATGCTGGGTCATATTTCGTTCCGATCGAAGTATCTTTATTCTTTCATGAAACTTAATCTCTTCTACCACGGGGATATCCACCGCCTCTATACGTGATGAATTTATCATTACATACGATCCCCAATTGACGCAATGTAAGCAAAGTTGATAGGCATTCAACCGTTAGTTGTAGCCAATACACTCTCTCCTTTTCGATTGACTTCTGAGGATTGGTTATTTGCCAAATCATTAAAGAATCCTGCCAGAGTTGAGCAGACTGCCGATCATCTGGCAGCCTGTCGTCATGGAGCTATCGTGCCCGTTAGTTGAACAAATAGTTATTTATTGCCGCTTACGTAAAAAACTAAAATACAATAAGAAAGAAATAATTATGAGCATGGCATAAAACCAAGCGGAACGATACCACACATACTTAAGCTCCAGCAAAAAACTCATTCCGCCTTCGTCAGGTGGCAAAAGCGAATAAAGTGATACTTCAATATAGAACATTACAAAGAAAAACAAGAGTAACGGAAGAAATAAAGACCATACTAAGAGTTTAAATTTCATAAAAGCCTCCTTTTCTTTATATCAATGACAAAGAATTAGACGCATGCTTATGGATATTTGTTACTCCAAATTTGTTAGCGTGGAAAAAGCAGCCGATCGTTCTGACGTGTAAGTAACATGCAATTTGTTTATGTCTTCGTTGTTTACGCTACCCCAGAAAATATGGTATCCTTCTCTTTCTTTTTTCATTCGGTCTAGATTAGCCCATGAAATCGATAATGGTTCTGTACCTTTATCAACCATCCCTGATCCCATTATCCATTTCCAATCATCATAATAACTTGCCAAACCAACACCTACATCATTATTAAGACCTTCATAAAAAATAATTGCTCCATCAGTTAATTCCACCTTTTTGATAATTCTTTTCGACTTAATTCCAGTAGCATTAAATGCTTCTTCAGGTGTTTTGTATGACATTTCAGAAGTGCACCCAGTAAATATCAAAACCGATATAATTAATAAAAGCAACAGATTAAAAAACTTCAACATGTATCCCCCCATAACATACGCTTAATTTATTTTCTTATTGAATGTCTGATAATTTCATCTGCCACTTGTTGTGGTGGATGCGATAACATGGTATACCCACTGGCTTTTACCGTTACCCTTTCGCCTATAGTCAAATCATTATACAAGTCAACATCCATCACATGATAAGTAGTTACATCATTCAGATCATCATTTTCCAAAAAATCAGAAAGGGATTTACTTTTGGCTTCCTTTCCTGAAATGTTATGGACGACCATTATTGTAGGAATGTCATTCGAAATGATTTCCTTCTCAAAAATATAATCGCCCTTTTCCGATTCTAAACTACATCCAACTATTACGCTAAAGATAGCGATTATTAACACAAAATAAACTAACGAACTTCTCATCGGTTGTTCCTCCAATTCAGAATTTAGACGTTTTCAGTAAAGTAATGGTTGCGTTATCCTGCCAGTTACTTCAATAAACCAAAAGAGGAGATGCCACGAAGCAGTTCCTCCACTATCGTTACCCGTTAGCTGAGTGCCAAGACTCAACACCCGTCAGAAATCGCCCCCGCAAGCGAACTCATTCCACTTCAACAACACTGGAATAGGTTCCTTACCAGGCCTAATAGCGCAAACTTGTCTTGGGGATCCAGTAGTAAAGACGGCTTCGACCGTGAGTGGCTTCCCAGCATTATCAAAGGTCAAATCGACATGTCCTGTGCCTACGCCCCCATCGTCGTATTCCCCCTCTACATCCTTAAAGGACAACAACTGGAAGTCACCTTGCTTAACGTTTTGCTTAATCGTTTCTAGTTCAGTATTACTCAGATGAAATTCTGAGGCTACATTCGGATCTCGCTCGATAACCTGCTTCAAGAAAGACGTCATCTCTTTTTCAACCCTATATTTACTTAGAGGTACCTTGCCCAGAACGAAAACTAGCATCAGAAACGAGTAGGCTATAAATACAGTCCAAAATAATCTCTGTATGAATATCTTCATTTAGACGCTCCTCATAAAAAATGGATGACTTGAAATGCTTGTTTATAACAACTCGTCATATACAAAGTGTTTCAATATTTTAGACGTGCTTACTTAGACTTGTTGCTGTAATCTGCCCGTTAGCCGTCCATGACGCTCACGCGCCACCACAGATTATGGAATTAAATACGTTCTTCCATGGGAGCTTAATAAAAAGAGCAGGCCACCGCAGCGCCTGCTTATCGATGTGTGCTACCAA
>JBNJJW010000058.1:0-8837 GCA_051750645.1 Bacillota bacterium
CTAATTGCTCTTATTTAGTGTCCACTTTCTTGACTGAGGTCCAAAATTAGCACTATTATGTCTCAAATCCCTTCGAACTGGAGTCTACTGCAGTTTGTACAATAGATTCAATACATAACGGGTCCCAAGCAGCCTTCTATTGCAATAACTGCAATAGAAACATACCAATATCCCCTAAACTACTCAAAAAGAGTACATTCTATTGTATTTCTGCAATCCGGCTCCTCATTTCAGGCTCCATGTGAGGTTTCTGCTGCAGAAAGTGCAGCTGCATCAGCTGTCAGTTGCCCCGTAACGAGGACGGGGCAACTCTTTTGTGCTTTTTGAACGTGCGGCTGAAGTAGTAAATGTCATTGAAGCCTGTTGCGGCGGCAACCTCCGAAACGGTGAGCGGGCTGTGGCGCAATAAATAATCAGCTTTGTCCAAGCGGGTCGCTGTAATGTATTCGATTACGGTTCGACCGCTCAATTCCTTGAATAACCGGCTGAAGTGGAAGCGGCTTAAGCTTGCCATTTGAGCGAGCAGATCGACCGATAACTCATCCTTGTAGTGCTCTTCGATGTATTGGAAGACGGGGGCAAAACGCTCCACGTTTTTCATCCGTTCGGCGTATTCGTCCTGGGTTAGCACGGTGGCTACGTGACTGCGAAGCAGCAGCGTCAGCAGCCGGTAAAGCTCCGACTTGATTGCCAGCTCGTATCCAAACTCGCGATTTTCCAGCTCTTGAATAATGGTCAGCATGCAAGCCGCCGCCTTGCTGTCGCCGCTGATGTGATTTCGAAGCAGCAGCCGGTTCTGTGTAATCGGCGTAATGAATTTCGTTTCGGCCGCATCGATAGATTGGCTGTGCAGTAGTGATATATCTGCGATCAGCGCATAGTAGAACAAATGGGAGGATTGGCTGATACCGTAATGAAGCTCATTGCTGTTCACGACGACAAGATCGCCCGCCTTGGCAGTTATCATTGAAGATCCGCATTCGATCGAGGCTTCGCCCGACACGATATACAGAAATTCAAGATGCTCATGCCAGTGATGGGGAAAAATGACTTTTCCATGATCGTTAAAGGTAGTACGGTGCACTTTTATCGGGAAATACGGGTCGGGCATGTCCATCGGCTCTCGCAAAGCTTCGAATTTCTCCACCTTGATCGATTCCTCTCCTTCACGTAGCACAATTGTACAAACAAACCGCACACCTTTGCATGGAGTTGCCTGCTGAAACCATTATAATACGAAAGTGTATACGTGCAAAACGTTATAATACCAAAGGAGAGATTGGCGATGAAACCGGTACAAATAGCGGTTATAGGAACGGGCTCTATCTCATCATTTCACTTAGCATCTTACAAAAACAATCCTAATGCGAATATTTACGCGGTATGCGATTTAAACGAAGAACGGGCAAAACAAGCGGCTGAGAAATATGGCGCGGCAAAAGTATATACGGATTACCGTGAACTGCTTGCTGATCCGGTTATAGAAGCTGTTAGCATATGTACATGGAACAACACGCACGCTGAAATAAGCATTGCCGCTCTTGAAGCAGGCAAGCATGTTCTCGTTGAGAAGCCGCTTTGCCGTACGGTGGAGGAAGCGCTTCGCGTACAAGAGGCGGTTACTGCTTCAGGCAGGCTGCTTCAGGTCGGCTTTGTACGCCGATATGATTCAAATGCCCAGCTGCTGCGGGCAATGGCCGACAGAGGCGAGTTTGGAGAGATTTATTTTGCAAAAGCATCGACGATCAGACGTCTTGGCAATCCGGGCGGCTGGTTCGCGGATATTGAGCGGTCTGGCGGCGGTCCGCTGATCGACATCGGCGTGCACGTTATTGACTTGTGCTGGTACATGATGGGGCGTCCTAAGCCGGTTTCGGTAAGTGCAAATACATACCGTAAGCTTGGCAACCGGTCGAACGTTCGCCATTTAAGCTTCTACCAGGCAGCTGATTATGACGCAAATAAAAATACGGTTGAGGATATGGCGAATGCGCTCATCCGTTTCGAGAACGGTGCTTCACTGCTCGTTGATGTCAGCTTCACGCTGCATGCAAAGTCAAATGAAGGGGCAGTTAAGCTGTATGGCGAGAAGGGCGGATTCGAAATCGATCCGGAGACGGTTATCGTCACGGAGCAGAATGATACGATTTTGAACGTATACCCGCAGACGGACAACAAAGGCTTCCACTTCGACGGAGCATTCCAAAATGAAATTAACCATTTTGTGGACTGTGTCTCAAATGGCACTGCGCCGCTCAGTCCCGTTGAGGATGGCGTCGAAATGATGAAAATATTGATCGCGATTTACGAATCGGCAGCGAAAGGAGCTGAAGTCCGTCTATGAAGCTGGGAGTCAGCACATACAGCTTGTACAAAGCACTTGCGGCCGGCGAAATGTCGATCCGGGATGTTATCATTTATATTGCTTCGATTGGCGGAGAGCATGTCGAAATCGTACCGCTTGGCTTTAACTTAACGGACAATCCGGAGCTCATCGATGTGATCAAGAAACAGGCGCAAGAGAGCGGTATCGAGCTGTCCAACTATGCGGTAGGCGCGAATTTCTCTGGCCTGAACGATGAGGATTTTGATCATGAAATCGTACGTTTGAAGCGTGAGGTTGATATTGCGGCTGCGCTAGGCGTGACGAAAATGCGCCATGATGTTGCTTCGTCGCAGGACCTGTCGATTACTCATTTCCTCTCGGAGCTGCCTAAACTAGCGGAAGCGTGCAGAGTAATCGCCGATTACGCCGCGCCGTATGGAATTACGACAAGCGTTGAAAATCACGGCTACTTTATCCAATCAAGCGATCGTGTACAGGCGCTTGTAAATGTGGTAGACCGACCGAACTTCAGAACAACGCTGGATGTGGGCAATTTCCTGTGCGTTGATGAGAATCCGGCTGTTGCCGTAGCGAATAACATTAGCATCGCGTCGATGGTGCATGTAAAAGATTTCTATTACCGTCCCTCCACCGATGCTCTCGGAGAAGGCTGGTTTACGTCTTCAAGCGGCAGTTGGCTGCGCGGCGCAATCGTCGGACATGGCGATATTAATATGCCACAAGTATTGCGGAAAGTGAAGGAAAGCGGCTACGATGGTTATATCTCGATCGAGTTTGAAGGAATGGAAGATTGCCGGACGGGAACAAGGCTTGGCCTCGATTATGTAAAGCGCGTATGGAACCAACTATAACCGAAGGAGCGTGGAAGGGCATGGCGTTGCCTATCATTACGAACAAAATCGGCGTTATTGTTGACAGCTTTCAGGTTGGAGTTAAAGAAGGTTTGCTTAAAGCGAAGCAGGTTGGGGCCGACGGCGTACAAATGTACGCGGTTCATGGCGAGCTTGATCCGGCTAATTTATCGACGGCTGCGAGGGCGCAGTGGAAATCATACATCGAGTCACTCGGTCTTGAAATATCTGCCTTGGTTGGAGATCTTGGCGGTCACGGCTTCCAGGATCCAGCGGAGAACCGTACCAAAATCGATAAGTCCAAGCGGATCATGGAGCTAGGCATGGAGCTAGGAACAAACATCATTACGACGCATATTGGTATCGTACCTAGCGACCCAAACAGCCGCGTTTACGAGACGATGCACACGGCTTGCGAGGAGCTGGCTCGTTTCGCAAACGACATGAACGCTTACTTCGCTATCGAGACCGGACCGGAGACCGCCGCACATTTGAAGTCGTTCCTTGATGGGCTCGGCACAAAGGGCGTAGCCGTCAACTTCGATCCTGCCAACATGGTTATGGTAACAGGCGACGATCCTGTTCAAGGCGTATATACGCTGAAGGATTATATCGTTCACACGCATGCGAAGGACGGTGTAAAGCTTGGCCATATCGATCCGCGCGACGTCTACGGCGACTATGGCTACGAGGTGTCGCTTGACCACGATAATATAGCAGTAATGGCTGAATCCGGCGCGGCATTCCGCGAGGTTCCGCTCGGCGAAGGCACTGTCGACTGGCCGGCCTACCTGCGTGCGCTTCAAGAGATCGGCTATAACGGTTACCTGACGATCGAACGCGAAGTCGGTACCAACCCGGAGGCTGACATTAGCAAAGCAGTGCAGTTTTTGAAGGGTTATAGAGCTTAATAAGAAGTACAGTTTGAATAAGAAGACGGGGGAGTGGTTTTGTTCCCCCGTCTTTTTTCTGAAGCTGTCGATCTCGGATGTACCTCCTTTATTTTTCGACAGTTACTGGAATGACTACTTCGATTTGATGATTTTCAGGATCACTTACCGTAACGGTTACATTGACGTGACCAGATTGTTTCCCGGCTGTAATGACTATACCGTCTGAACGGTTGGCATTAATATTATATTTAAATGTATACTGTACAATCTCATTAAGTTGAGATCCAATACTTGATATTCTTAACACATCTCCGTCGGGATCAGTTGCCAGCTCGCTCGCCAGAATCGTAGCTGACGTGCCTGTTGCCAGACTAAGAACGATCTTTTTATCGAAATCCTTTGGAACAGGCGGTGAGTTAGCTCTTTTATACACGATTGGTATAACCTCGCTCTCGTAGCCTCCGCTTGTGCTTAGTGTGATATAAATAGTCTTTGGCTCGCTGATGAGGTCCTCCAACGGCAATTGGAATTTTATCATGGCTTTACCGGAGCTGGAAGTGCCGGTCTGTTGGCCGATTAATTGTTTTTTGTCCTTATCGGCATAGAAAGTAACCGTATTTCCCGGTGATATTCCTGAAACAGTAATGTAGTCATTGTCTAAGCCCGGTAAATTATATACGTTGTAATATGCGACAAATGAAACGTCGCTAAGAGAAATATGATAGGATTCTGCATTAAAGAACAAAGTTGTCAGCTCATAATCGCCTTTATTTAAGCCCGCGGTAGGGATCGTTAACTGCTTGCCTACCTCATTCTCAGAGACGGATATCTTGAGTGACAGGCCGGCTGCTGCAGACTCCTCATACGTTTTGTATTTTCCGATATCCTTCACGTTAGTAAAATAGACGTCTACCGGTCTGTCTACTTTGAAATGAAGGTCCTCTCCAATTTTTAAAAAGTTCCAAGATAATAGCGATAAGCGGACTCCGGCAGCAATTTTCCATGTTTCTAGAGCATTGTTTTTGAATAAGCCATCCTTCGATTTCACTGCACCTTCTGCTAAACGAACGACGTTTTCGTTCCCATGAACACCACCGCTCAGCTCAATATTCAGATTGGCTCGCTCAAAAGAAACATTATCCTTTATCCCTAAAGGCCGGAAGCTAGCGCCGCCATCTGCCGAAACGGTAATAGCTTGCTTTAGTTCATCAATTGAAGGTAATGCATTTACAATATGTTTATTAAATGAAACGGCAAGTGTACGATTTTCGTTATTGCTTGCCCATATCATTTTTAAAGGTGCTTTTTCGAAGTTTAAAATCGTAAAATGCTTAGGCTCGGATATTTGATTAAAAGAATCGATAACAACTATACGCCATTTCTTTTCAGTAAATGAATTCGCATCGAGCGTATAGGGAACTAATGCTTCGAGAGGCTCTATATAGCTTCCAGCTAGATGGATTGCATTAAGGTCCAATGGTGTATCCAGAGGAACGACGTATAACATTCCGTTTTTGCTGCTAACTATTGACATGCTTTCCCCGTAATTCATGCTTTCTACGACACCCATTACGATTGGCGGTTGAGCGAGTGAGTAGGCTGAGGGACTGGTCTCATTACCAGCGATAAGCAGTGTAGCATTTTGGGAGAGCTCTGCGCCTGCGGTTACACTAATTGGCGATTGATCCAAGCTGACGTTAGATGCGTTAATGATTGCAGATTGCAGGTTGCCTGGCCCTGTTAACTTTAAGCTATCATTGGCTATCAGATTGGTAATTGAACCAGAGTCTCCAAGTGAAATACTCGCATTTGATGCAGCCTTGGCAACATTGAGTAAATCGATTTTACTATTGGTGAGCTGAACGTTGCGATTTGGTGTGATAATGTTTACAGAAGCGATTGATCCTGATAAACGTACCGGAGCGGCAGGAGACATGGTGGAAGCGATGCTGACCGCATTAACTCCGCTGCTGCTTGTCATATCAATGGAGCCTCCGGATTCTAGCTTTACCGTTCCTGCCTTAGTAGAACCTTTTAAAGAGATGACCGCATCGTTTGTGCTTTTATTGACCGTCATTTTTGAAATTTCTGAATCGATTAGTTGGATACCCCTTAGGCTGCCGCCCTTAACAATTAACGTGCCTTGCACAGCCACATTGCTTAACGTAATGCTTCCGCTCGAGACTGTAGCATCGATAATGAGGTCTTCTCTAAAACTTATGTTTTGCACGATGATATCGGCAGCGAGCAGAGAAACGTCATTCGGTACTAATGCACGCTTCTTGTCGTTTCCGTATGTGCCAGAACGTTTATATTCAATCGTCTTCTTGGTCAGGGCACGATCAATAAAAGATATAGCCTCCGCCTTCGTAATCGGTGCTTTTGGATTAAACCTTCCGTTGTTTCCTGCTAAAAGCCCCTGCTCTGTAACGGCAGCTATAGCACCCTTGCTCCATTCTCCCATAGCAGCGACATCCTTGTATCCTGTTGGCATGAGATCGGTTCGAAGCCCGAAGAGACGGGTCATCATGATGGCGGCTTCCTGACGGGTTACCTTCTGATGTGGCTTGAATGTGTTATCGGGGAAGCCTTCAATATAAGCGGCTGCAACAGCTGCGGCTGTTTCATAGGCTAGCTTAGTATAGGGCTTCACATCTTTGAACCCAGTCGATGGGCCATCAGTAAACTTGAAAGCTTGATTCATCCAGTGAACCCATTCCGCCCGGGTGGTTGGATTGTTAATGGTCTTCACGTCCTGCGACGTCAGCCAACCGCGGTCGGTCCATCGTTTCATGACATCTGCAGCCCAATGGTTAGGAATACTGATGGAAGCCGCATGCATTGGAACAGATGGAGTTAATAGAGCCAGTATGAGTGGGATGAGTAATAATGGCTTAAAGATAAAGCTTTTCAGCATGATAATTGCTCCTTAGTAAACGAATGAGGAAGAATATGGGGTTATTAGTCTTGAATTAGTATACAGGTTGTAGGTATTTAATTCTAGTTCTCAAATACCATGATGCCGTATTTCAAAGAAACAACGCGCAAATCATATCGATGGATGAGGTAAGCACTTCAGCAGAGTATCTGCGCGCAATGTCTAACGAGTTAACGTCACTGAACAAGCGCTTTATTGTATAGCGGGACCCGTAGTACTAAATTCACAAAATTTATCGTTTAATTCGGTGTAAAGGTATAGGAATAAGGTACACTTAAAGTTATAATGGTTTTTAGTGTATGATGACTAAAGAGGGTATGGGCTGAAGAGGCTGCTCTCGCCTAACTCAAAAAAACGATTAAGGAGCACTCGAAATGACTAAAACGCTTATTTTCGGGCATAAAAACCCGGACACTGACACTATTACTTCGGCTATCGCTTACGCAGAGCTGAAAACTAAACTAGGCGCTGACGTGGAGGCGATTCGCCTTGGTGATATTAACGGCGAAACGCAATACGCGCTGAACTATTTCGGCATTGCAGCGCCTCGTCTTATCGAGAACGTTGCTGATGAAACGGATACCGTTATTTTGGTTGACCACAACGAACGTCAACAAAGCGCGAACGATATCGATCGCGTACGCGTGCTTGAGGTTATCGACCACCACCGCATCGCTAACTTTGAGACAAGCCACCCGCTATATTTCCGTGCTGAGCCAGTTGGCTGCACAGCAACGATTTTGAATAAATTGTACAAAGAGAACGGCGTAGAAATCCGCAAAGAAATTGCTGGCCTTATGCTGTCCGCAATCATTTCCGACTCCTTGCTGTTCAAATCGCCGACTTGCACGGAGCAGGACGTAGCGGCAGCTCGCGAGCTAGCTTCTATTGCTGGCGTTGACGCTGAAAGCTATGGACTCGACATGCTGAAAGCGGGAGCGGATCTCAGCGACAAAACAATCGCACAATTGATCTCGCTTGATGCTAAAGAATTCGCAATGGGCAGCTACAAAGTTGAAATCGCGCAAGTAAACGCGGTTGATACGAACGACGTGCTTTCCCGCCAAGCAGAGCTGGAATCAGCTCTTAACGATATTATCGCTACAAAAGGCCTTGACCTGTTCGTGCTTGTCGTTACTGACATTTTGAACAATGATTCCGTTGCACTCGCGCTGGGAGCTCAAGCTCATGCTGTAGAAAAAGCTTACAACGTTACATTGTCCGATAACAAAGCGGTTTTGAAGGGCGTTGTGTCCCGTAAATCGCAAATCGTACCTGTACTGACTGAAACGTTAAGCAACCTGTAATAAGTTGCGCGACCATACGTAAGCGGCAGTCTGAAGCTTGATGTATTCAAGTTTCAGGCTGCTTTTGTTTTGATAAAGAGACTGAGAAGGAGATGGATGAAATGTTTGACATTACGGAATACAGCGTTGAGCTTATGAAAGATCCATTTGGTATATTGACGGGGACGAGGTATGAGTTTCTGCTTGATCTGGATGTCCCGGAGGATGATGAGCTTCATCACGAGGAAGGCGTTTCGCTCAGAGTAATCTATGTCGTCGAGAATGATAGCTCGCGCATAGCGAAATACGAGTTTTTGACGACTACGACTAACAAATATATCGACTTTGAGCTTGAAGAGGACGAAGAGAAAATGGTGCTCGCGTTTTGTAAGGAGCATTTTGAGCAGTCGGAAGGGCCAAATTAAGCCGATTATTTCGTCTGGAACGTTTGATTACATCACATCCATCCCGGTGAATTAGAGCTAGAAATTAGCTCTAATTCCCACAAATTAGCCAAAATCG
>JBNJJW010000059.1:0-8135 GCA_051750645.1 Bacillota bacterium
GATCCGCCCGTTAGCTCAACGAGGCTGCCGTTTCAAGCCGTCAGCCTCGTCCTGGTGATTGATAAGCTATATTACCCCCGTTAGCCATCCATGTCGCTCACGTGACACCACAGATTATGGAAGTAATTGCGTTCTTCCATGGGAGCTTAGTATATAACGGGTTGCTTTATAATAAAGTCAAAATGTGATTCATTACCCATCTTAGTTCTAGGAGAACTAATACCAACAATACTCCGACTTCTATGGAAGTTCTAAATGTTACTTTATCCATAAATACCCTGTAAGTAATAATCAATATTAATTGCAAAATCACTAATAAAAAATAAATACTTTCAAACTTAAAATTCAGGTTTGCATCAATAATTCTTCCAATTAATATGAAGACAAGCAACCATCCGCTGAGTATATAGTATTTCATCTAGAGTACTCCCAATTAGGTTTTGTTGTCTTTAACTGATTTCATCTAACGTTATTATACTCACGAGGACTAGAGGATCTGTCCTTGCGGCAACTCCACAATATCGCTCTCCGCTAGGACACATTATGCGTTCATTCCAAGCCCATCTGGTTCAGCCTCCACCACCGCAACGGCCCGAACCGGGGACCCGTCGCCACAGACGATGCGTAGAGGAAATCCGTAAAACATAAAATCGGTTCCGCCGGGAAGACGATCCAAACCCTGCAGCCCCGTATACGTCACAATATTGATACTCAACAACGCCCACTCTAGTTCTACAGACAGTTCACCGCCTACGAACGGTGGTCGCAGCGCAGCGAGTCGGTCAAAGCATTCTAGCCCGACGGATTCGATGAAAAACAGCCCCCGGCCTTCCGGCCAAGCCGGGTCTTCGATCCGTACTACGCGCGATGCTCCGAAAAATCGCTCCAATGGCAGCTCATCCAATGTCGCGGCACCGGGGTGCATGTGTGAAGGCGCGTCCACGTGGGTTCCGGTATGGCTACCCATCGAAAGCTGCCGCAGTTCCCAGGTATGACACTCGTATGTATGTGCTACCTTGACTTTTACCTCCGGGTCGCCGGGATAAACGGGCATGCCATCAGCAATCGGTAACGACAAATCGATCACTCTCACTCAGGCGCCTCCTTTTGCAAACTATTATCCAAATTTCACTTCTGTCTGACTTGAATTATCGTATCCTTTAGCTTAATGATGGTGAGGTTCTTACGGACATCCTCTTGTTTTCTTTCATCCTTGCACCAGCCAATGCTTTATTTTATTTTTTATTTTTACAACTATTTGGCTATCAATCATTTTCTGGAAGAAAACATACAGCAAAAAGGTGTTAAGAAGTAATACATGCCCCTCGCCTGAACTCGTTATAAGTTCGACTCTGATCATATAGAATGCAATAATAAACATTGCCCAATACTCATAGCTGATCCGTGCCAGGGCACGCCATCCCTTATTCAGGAATCGTAAGAGAACGCCGATCCATAACAGGTGAATGATGGATATGGTAGCCAATCCTTCTCCACCTAATCGAAAAGTTACGAATTCTTCTATAAAGGGCTTGAACGAATGGTATTGAATCATGTCCCAAGTGAACGTGCTATACATCAGTAAGAACATGGTAATCCATAAAATTGGGCGCCGTATTCTTTGGATTATCCCATGGTACAACATGGCACATACACTAAGAAACATTAACGGGGCAGCTACGAAAAGTGGTGTGTAATGTGCATTAATCAGCAGGCTAGGGCCAACGGATGCTGCGACCAAACAAATAAGCCAAATAAGGATTTCTTTACTCATGTATTGTTTCCAAGAAGGAATATGGCTTTTTTGAAATTCAGGCCGTAACTGTTCAGGATCGCCGAATTGTTCAATTGCTCGTTTCATTGCTTCCTGTTTAGATTGACCTTGCTCTATAAATTGGGTCATCAGTTTACCTAGATGCTGTACCAACTCTTCACGCAGTTCGTCTTTTTCTTCTGGATTTAGAGACAATGTCTCGGTAAAGGACCTTACGTAATCGGTAAATTCCGTTTCCTTAGCCATGGGACACACCTACAATCTTGTTCATCACCTGTTGGAACACATTCCATTCTTTTTTTAAATCGGATAATGCTTTTTTGCCCGTGTAGGTGATTTTGTAGTATTTACGGCGCGGACCTTCGTTGGAGTCCCTCCAATAGCTTTCCACCAACCCTTGAGTTTCCAACTTTTTCAATGCAGGGTACAACGTACCCTCTCGAAAACGGAGGAACCCCTCAGATTCATTTTCAATCTTTTGAGCTAGTTCGTATCCATACATATCGTGTTCTGATAACAGGGATAAGATAATAACTTCGGTACTGCCTTTGACCAGTTCCGTCTTACTCAATCGGATTTCACCTCTATATCGTGATCTTATGTAGTAAGTATATCGTAACCCGATATAGTGTGGAAGGTCAAGTTAACGGAAAAAGCAACCGCTCTCGGGCCGACTGCTTTAAATGTCCCCTTAACGAAAAATGGAGCAGCTGCCGCCGGCAAAACTGCACCATGATGTGTTGAACTATCGTACCCGTTAGCACAATGATCGTATGATATCAGAAATATGGTTTACCGTACCAACCCATTATGTGTTAAAATACCAGAAGATTAGGAAGAAGCTTTGATGAGGAGATCAAATTATGATTTCAACGATTCGGCAAAACGTCTATCCCGCTTTTACAGCCTTGAAGATGTTGGAAGAACTTGAGGCAGAAATTGAAGAGGAGATTGGAAAAAACTTTTTCGATTCCATAGGAATTACCTTCGATTATAGGCCCGAGGACGACAACGCAGAATACCCTGAAGCGGAGATGCCCATCGATATGTTGCTCCTCGCGATGACAACAATTCCGGATTGTTACTTTGGCTTTATAACTGAATTTAGTACAATCGATGATCTTTCGAACGCCTCTATTATCCAATACGAGTCGATCGGGTTGGACAAACATACTACACTTATCGCGCTTAATTTCGTTGATTTTTTAAGGCTACTCGTCACTAAGAAGAGCGTTTTTGGCCTTATTTCCGAGGAAGACGCTACCCCAGAAGATATAAGCCCAGAAGAAGAATATATTTATAAACGAATAATGGAAAAATTCCAGATCGAACCTTTTGAAAGTGTTCATTCTTACAAACAGTACCTTAAAGCGGAACGCGCAAGCAATATCGTTGTCGAGTCCTATAACGGTCTTGGCGTCAAAGCCCTATCCGACTCAAAGACACATCAACGGTTTGTAGTGAACGAATGGGAAGACGATGAGCAGATCAAGCTTCAATTGACTACATTCTTAAAGACCTCGAGTTTGGAGAGCAAACTTGCGTATATCCGTGATGTTCAAGAATTTAGTTATTCCGAAATCCCATCATTTAAAGAAACAGATGAACTATTAATCGCAGAGCTACGACGCTATGGTTTTATGAACGAAGTCAAACGAATGACACAATAACTTAAACGCCTTATTTGAAAAATAGGAGCAGCTGCCTCGGCAGACTGCTCCTTGTTTCGTTCAACTATCGTACCCGTTAGGTCAATAAAGCAGTTTGAAAACAGAGTTCATGAATTATATGACTATGTATTGACCGTCTTCTATTCTGGTTAATTTGATGTTCTCCTTCATTTCAAGATCCACCAATGTCTGCTCCTGCCCGTGATATCTGTTGTGATGCGGCAAAATGATTTCTGGAATCATTCCAATTGCATCAAAATCAGTTAATCCAATGTCATTCCATTCAGGATGCAAAATATTTGCATGTTTTATTGTCTTCCCGAGTACAGCCGCTCCCGAGCTGTGACCCATGACAATACTGCCGCCTCTCTCCTTTATATCAATAAGGATGACGTCAACCTTAGCTTTCTTAATTTGATCCAATAAGTAAAAGGGATCGCCGCCGAAAATACAAACGATGGGGTAGTCATATAATATTTGAGGATTCTCGCTTCCGATATCAATAAAGTCCACCGCCGAAAACCCTGCCTCAGTTAACTGTTTTGTTGTTTTATTTGTATGAAATTTTCGATTTTCAGCATCCCTAATCGCCGTGGTTATGAGACAAATTTTTCTCTCAATGTTATATTTCTGAAGTATCTTATTAAATTGGGTAAATACTGCATCGTCGTAAAGACCATTAGAGGTTAGAAAAACGGGTAGCATTTAAATAAAGACACCTCCTTATACTTCCATCGCCCAAATTGTATAATATCGTGATTTTCAATTTAACTATCCTGTCCTTTAGCTGAAGAAAAGAGCAGTAGCCGCAGCAATCTGCTCCTTGTTTCATTGAAACTTAGCTTAATACATTCGAGAATATGGTTTTACTGCTGACGCATGTACCATTTGACCACTCCAGCTTAACAATGCCAATTTCATTGATTTTGCCGTCTAATCGCTGAAAATGATTAATACAATAATCTAAAGTCTTCATCAGAGATACCTTGTCCTGCAAAATTGAAATTGTACAATGGGGATTCCACTGTTCAGGAAGATAATGCTTGTTGGCAAAGGTATTGTATTCCAAAAGTTCATTGTAGAAATTTCGGTGAGTCTCAAATAACTGTGAATTGATAATGGGCGGTGCATAAACCAAAGAGTTTTTTGGAAAGTCTGGATTTGGTGGAGAAGTCGCAATCACATCAAATCTTACGTTTATTTTAGAAATTGATTTCGCAATTTTATTAAACGCGTCGATGAATTTATCGATGGGGAGCTCTGAATTGTAAACGCCTACGGTTATATGAGGTCTAATCTCCTCGATATCTGCCATATATGATGAAATGCCGTTAATCTTTAATCCTTCCCATATTCCTTTTACGTATCTCTCGATATTCTTATCGAAAAATAATTCAACTGCATACATAGCAAATCACATCCTTTTCCTTTATTTATCACTTTATTGATCGTCCTTAAAGTTTGGTTTACCCATTGAGAAGCCTTCAAATAACGGACCTCCATAAGGTTCCAACATCTCGTAAGCAAATTTGATAAACGGTTGCTTATCCTTTGTACTCGAAAAAACACTTATCGCACTAATATATTTTTCACATAGTGGCTCACTGAATTTCCTTAACACTCTTACAAGGCCCTTCCCCCGCCCGATCCATTGACCATTAGCACGTAAAACAAATTCCGCGATCTGTAATGACAAGGTATTCATTGTAATTAGAGCCTCATCATAGCGATCCGTATCGATAAAGTCATCTAGCAAATCAGTTAAAAAATACCTTGAATTTCGGATTTCCTCTGGGGTCAAAGGCACAGGACCTTCGTCGAGCAACTTTTGCGCTTCCTTTTTCAAAGTCAGCACTATGCCATCATCCCTTAAGACAAGTCCAGTCGCACACATATTAGGTAAAGTGGGTCTGCCTCGGATTCGGTCTCTTTCGAAAGCCTGGCTAATTGAATCCCGAGTATGAAGGAACGCCTCTATTCTCCAACCAAATTCAAAGAAACTCTCTCGATAAGCGCTAGGTAAAGTTTGGTCAATGATAACGATATCTAGGTCCGAGTTCTCCTTATGTTCACCCCTGGATGCACTGCCCGATAATAAAGCTGCGTTGCAGTTTGGAAAGTGTAATTTTATGAAGTTCTCTGCAGCATTCATTGGCTTCAATCTCATATTTAATTTCAACTCCTTTTATAATAAAAAAACGCACGTCATCCCTAGAAAGGGACGAGTGCGTCGTGGTTCCACCCTAATTTAATCCGCATGGATCGGATTCTCATCATCTCTGTAACGGGAGTGATCGGCGAAAATTACTCTCATGAATTCCTCATGATTTCCATTTCGCAGCTACAAGGCGGTAAACACATCAAGACCGCTGAAGGGGATTGCAGCCGTGTCCCCTCTCTCTGTACAGCGTCGTTAAAGATTCGTGTCCTTGATAATAGCTTGTTTATTGGTATTAAATTTTGTAGAAAAGCAAAAAACACACGTCATCCCTAGAAAGGGACGAGTGCGTTCGTGGTTCCACCCTAATTTAATCCGCATATGCGGATCCTCATCATCTCTGTAACGGGAGTACCCGGCGAAAATATACTCTCATGAGTTCCTCATGAATTCCATATCGCAGCTACAAGGGGGTAGACACCTCAGGACCGCTGAAGGGGATTGCAGCCGTGTCCCCTCTCTCTGTACAGCATCGTTAAGGATCCATATCCTTGATAAATGCATTTAATTTTTTCCAATTATAACCTCGTTCTGCAAGCGGTGTCAAGGAGGGCTGTAAAACAACAAGGGCCCTTCTTATTTATTTTATGATATAAAACCCCTGCCCTTCACCACAATTAGTATGTCATCCAAGAACTCGCAGCGGACTGCTAACAGGCTGCGATAATATCGGCAGCTTGTTGATTGCACTATCGTACCCGTAATCGTTTCTAGCTAATTTTTCTTGCGAGTCCGTTGTAATATACATTCTCGGGATTCAACTTTGCGGTATTGCTACGATTTCATTTCGAACCTCATTTGGAAGCACGTTCGAAATCGTTCCAAATGAATGCGTCACATCTTCGCGCTCATTTTTGTATCCAGTTTCTGTATACTTTCCTTCGATATCGATGCGACCTGATCGCAGGACCACTTTCCCGTAAGGTTCCATGTAGTTATAGAGAAAGGGCTTGTTGATTTTTGGTGTCGGTCCTGTGCGATCCTTAAGCTTATCCGTAAATAATTGTTCAATGGCATTGCCTTCTATTTGATCGACGTGAGCCTGCCAAGTGGCCACGAAAAAATCATCCTTATACTCAAAAAATGTTATAGTTTCATTGTTTTCGATCAAGAAAAATCGCAACGCCTCTCCTTCAGGAAACAGGAATGCCTCGCTGGAAGCAGGTTGAAACGTTTTCAATGGCGTATGCTCATAATTGCGTAATCCGTATGCACTCATATTAGCTTTCAAGATGGATCTGCTTCTCCCCAAGTCACCTGAGAGGATCTGAGCGAGGTAATTCTCATTGTACCTGCCTGCATACGGCGACTGGATCGAGACGGTATTGTTTTTGTAGTCCACCTTATAGCCAAGTTGCTGTGAAATGAATCGCAAAGGTACATATACGCGACTATTGATGATTCTGACCGTAACATCCAATGAAACTTCGTCGTTCAACTCACCAGCGGCACTATTCTCAAACCATGCTGTCTTTTTTCCGACAGTCAGTGAAGCTTTCTTTGACCACTTGGTAACGATAGCGGTTTTCTGTTGTTGATTCCACTCGACTGACGCGCTGAGCGATTCTGAGACGGCGCGAAGCGGAACTAGTACCCTGCCCTGAACGATAACGGGCGTGCTGTCGGTTTGCAACTCCTTATTCTTCACCATAATGTTGATATCTTCGGCCGCAAGAACCGAGGTACTAAAACACATCACGCCAATTACGGCGCATGCGGCGATAAGCTTCTTCATTCTGGTCACCTTCCATGAAGCCTTAATGTTATTTCTAAGTTAGACGCGGATTCCAATGAAATGTTTCTAACAACCTTATTCCTCATATTGGAATCGGGCATTTCCCTAAAAGGCGCGGCTCTGCTCCTCGAACTTATTCGGGATTTTGTTATACTATCCTGCCAGTTAGCTTAATCAAGCATCGTCAATCTAAAACTTTATTTTCATAGAGCCATTTTACCCTTATTGATTCAAAACATTAGGAAAAGGGTAAACATACGATAAGTGGGAAGTGGTATTGAAAAACAGCGATAACCGGAATACAATTTTAGTTTCCGAAAGGTTGTTGATTAACCATGAAAACACGGAGAAGGATAAAAAGTTCGAGATTTCTGCTTCGACACTTTTTGAGTAAGACTTAGCTTTAGAAGCACATTTATAAACCGCTTCCCACTATAAGAGGACTCCGCGATTTAATTCGCAGGGTCCTCGCTTTTATGATACTATCAATCAATTTCTCCTATGTTATTACGCTATCCTGCCAGATAGTTTAGAGGAGCCCAAAGAAGCACTTAAAAATAGCGACGATACAACTCTTTACGACGTTCGCCCCGAAGTTGGGCATAAATTTGGGTAGTGGATGCCTTCTCATGGCCAAGCATCCCCTGGATGAAATCTAACGGTGCACCATTATCCAGTAGATGGCAAGCGAATGTATGACGAAATCGATGAGGGTAAATATTCACCGCAATCTCACCG
>JBNJJW010000060.1:0-7761 GCA_051750645.1 Bacillota bacterium
TCACCCAAATTATAGCACATATGTTCGCATCCATAAACCAAAAAAATCGATTCATCTCCCTCTTACTATGTTGAAGAGGGAGTCTTCTCGACAAAGATGATAAATTTACAAGATGTCGGCACCGACGTATATGAGCACGGGCCCCATCAAATTGTTCGTCAAATCAAGCATTTGAACTGTTTTATAGTTGACGACCTGGGTCGTAATCGACGGAATGATCGTTGCGAACAGGAACAATCCAACGAGCGGCCCTTTGAATTTGAAATCAAAGCGGCCAACCGCATAACAGAACGCCGATCCGATCAATATGTTCAGCACGAGCGTCACCGCGATGATGAGCAGCGTATTGCCGAAAGCCGACGTCATATCGGCCTGCTTGAATGCCTGTGCAAAGTTTTTTAAATAAAGAAAGCTGTCAGGCATCGCTATCGGCGATTTGCTGTGGAATTCATCCTTCGTCTTGAACGCATTCACCACAATAATATAAGGCGGGAACAAAATCGCAAATGCGGCGAGCGCCAGCGTTGCATACTTAATGGTATCCCAAGCTTTACTTGATCGCTTCATCTGTTAGTCCCCCTTTTTGTTCAACAGGAAGCGTTGAATCGATAATACGATAACGACAAAGAGTAACAAGACTACGCTCATCGCCGATGCCAAGCCATAGTTGTTGAACTGGAACGCCGTCTCGATAATTTTCATCACGAACGTTTCGCTGGCCCCTGCCGGTCCGCCCTTCGTGAGCACGAATGGGAGGTCGAATACCTCCAAGGCGCCCGTTACGGTCAGGAACAAATTAAGCTCGATAATTTTGTATATGTTCGGAAGGGTAATATGCATGAACTTTTCCCAGCCGTTTGCCCCGTCAATCGATGCAGCTTCATAAATATCGCTTGGAATCGACTGAAGCGCCGCCAAATAAATAACCATGTTAAAGCCCATAAAGCGCCAAAAGCCGATAGAAGCCAGCGTGTAGTTTACAAAAGACTCATTGCCGAGCCAGCTCGTCTGCGACAGTGCATCAAATCCCAGCTGTCCGAGCAAATAGTTTAACGATCCGTTTGTCGTATCGAATACGTAGCCGAATAGATATGCAACCGCAACGCCGTTCAGAATGTACGGTAAAAACAGCAGCAGCCGGAAAAAGTTTTTCCCTTTCAGCTTGCTGTTAAGCACCACCGCGAAATACATAGCAGCGATGTTTTGTACGATTCCGACAACGAAATAGGCAAAGTTATGTTTGAATACGCCGAATATAGCCGGGTTTGAAAATACTTCTTTGTAATTTGACCAGCCGATCCATTCCTTATTAGGGCTTAAACCATCCCAGTTCGTGAAGCTTAACCGAATGAGCTCAAGCGCCGGGTAATAGGAAAAAGTCAGCAGTAGCAGCAGCGGCAGTGAAACGAATCCGAATATAACGAACTTCTTTTGTGTGTTAAAAGGAAGTCTGCTAAACATAGGACAACCCCTTCCTCTCTTATTGCGTCTATCTGATTTGAAAGAACAGGATGGACTATCGTCTTTCGGATAATCCATCCTGCGGACTTTTTGTTACAGACCCAGATCTTTTTTTGCTTTCGCCCAGGCCGCGTTTACTTTGTCAAGCACCTTTTGCGGGTCTTTGGACAATACGAACTCTTGAACCGTCGCCGCTTGATCAAGCTGCGCTTTGTTTTGAATTTGCGTCGCCGCATCAACCGGTGCTGCCGGCTCGAAGAACTTAGGGCTGAAGCTGTTGAACTCAGCCAGCTGCGGTAGCTTAGGCTCTTTGGCCTTCAAGGTTGGAATGAAGCCCGCGAAATCGTCGTAGCCTGATTCCTCAATCATCCATTGAACGAATGCTTTCGCCGCTTCTACGTTGCCGGATTTGTTAACCGCATAGAAGAAGTCCGGGTTAAGAGGCGCTTTTGCTTCGCCTGTATTGTCGGCAGGGAACGGGAAGAAACCAATGTCCTCACTTACGGCGCCGTTCTCTATAACCTGGTTAATGACCCAGTTGCCGAGCAGGTACATCCCGAACTTGCCGGATGCCACGTCTTTTTTCGATTGCTCCCAGTTCGTCGAGTTCACGTCCTGCTCCAGGAAGCCTTTTTGATGCAGTTCACGCACGATGCCCCACGATTTGCCGTATGCATTATCAAGCTTATATGGCGTTTCGCTTTCTGCGCGTTTGTTTTGGTGATCGGATGCTCCGCCGATAAGAGATGGAATATCATACACCCATACATCGAGCGGCCATTTGTCCTTGAAGTTCGAAGCGAGCGGCACGATGCCGGCGTCTTTCAGCTTTTGTGATGCCGCAAGGAATTCATCATAGGTTTTCGGTACAGCCGTAATGCCCGCTTTCTCGAAAGCTTTCTTGTTGTACACGATGCCTACTGTCGAGCCGCCGGAGGAAATGCCGTACATTTTACCTTCATGCGACTTCAAATCCTTAAAGTGAATGTCTCCCGAAAGTTGAATGTCATCAAGCGGCGCGAAATAGTTCGGCAGCTCTGCGTTAGGAATCGTCGGCGTGAATACGACATCCGGGAACTCGCCGGAAGCGATACGGATTTTCAACGTTTTATCATAGTCTGTAACAGCCTCGAATTTAAGATCTACGCCAGGGTATCTTTCATCAAAACGTTTTTCGTAATCCACATATTGCTTATCGATCATGTCTGTCCGGTTCGTTAAGAAGATAACATCGCCGGTAATTTTGGAAGCCTCTTCTGTACCACCGTTATCCGTTTTGTTGTCAGCTGCATTTGTTGCGGTATTGTTCGTTTTTGCTGCATTGTTAGTTTCATTACCCGCATTGTTGCCGCCACATGCCGCTAATGTTGTTAGCATAATAACTGAAACCAAAGCTAACGAAAAAATTTTTTTCATTTTTCTTCCCCCTAAAGTTCGTTTTGATTCCGCTTACATTTCGATCATACTCCATAAAAAGAGGCTCTAAAATGGTTTAAAATATGATTTATAGTCTTCAAATGACATTGGATGAAAACGCTGTATATCTCACAACAGCTCGTTTTGTAGAAATCTATTGCCAAATACCCCTCCCATCATGTTTACTTGTTATATAACAAAATAACAAATTAGCAATAACAAAACTACCAACTTGAAGCGAGGCGACTCAAATGACGGAGCAGACAGCCTATATCGGCGGAATGACATGGGGATGGACCGGCGTGCGCGGCACGTGGACAGGAGTACAAGCAGATCGTTCTATGGAGCTAATGACGGAGCGTTTAAGCGTCAACTGGACAGCAATCGCATTCGGCGCCCTTCAGGATCATCCGCAAGCAACTGAAATCAAATTCAGGGAGGAGCCCACAGTAACGGATGAAGAAGTACGTTCCGCAATTCGCAAAGCGAAGGAACTCAAGCTTAACGTGTGCTTGAAGCCGGTCGTCAATTGCGCGAACGGCACATGGCGGGCGCACATCAACTTCTTCGATGCCGATGTTCCATGTGAGCCAAAATGGTCTGACTGGTTCGCTTCCTATACCGCATTCATCCTTCATTATGCCCGTATAGCAGAAGAAACGGGATGCGAAATGTTTTGCGTGGGCTGCGAAATGGTGCAGACGGACCGCCGCGAGAAGGAATGGCGCCAATTGATAGAGGATGTTCGCAACGTTTATTCCGGCATCGTTACGTATAATTGTGATAAATACCAAGAGGATCAAGTCAAATGGTGGGATGCTGTCGATGTCATCTCCTCCAGCGGCTACTACCCTATCGATGCTTGGGAAGCGCAGCTTAACCGAATCGAGAAGGTTGTTGCGAAGCACAACAAGCCGTTCTTCTTCATGGAAGCAGGCTGCCCAAGCCGTGAAGGCTCGCAGCATTTACCGAACGATTGGGGACTGCCGGGCGCGCCAAGCGAGGAAGTGCAGCGCCAATATTATGAAGCGATGTTTGCTTCCTGCGACAAGCGCGATTGGGTCGGCGGCTTCATGCTGTGGGATTGGCCTGCTCGATTGTATGAAGAAAGCGAAGCGGCAGCTAATGACGATTACTGCATGTATGGCAAACAAGCAGAGCAAACCGTTCGCGACTACTACTCGGGAAAATTACAGGAATCCGTGAAGGAGGCTTCTGCCAAATGAGTGATCTCAAACAGCAATGGCTGCCTCGCATCGAGCAGGAGCTGAAATCGAACATACTCGGCTTCTGGATGAAACACACGCCCGATGAGCAAAATGGCGGCTTCTACGGTTTTATTAGCAGAGACCTGAACGTTAACCCTGAGGCTGGCAAAAGCCTCGTGCTTAACACTCGTATTTTATGGACATTCGCTGCTGCTTACCGGTTGTTTGGAAATGAGCAATATTTAAATATCGCCGAAAGAGCCTATCGTTATGTAAATATGCATTTTACAGATCGCGAATTCGGAGGCTTGTACTGGATGGTTGATGCAGCCGGCAATCCGGCCGAAACGAAGAAGCAAGTATACGGCCAGGCATTCGCCATCTATGCGTTCTCGGAATATTACCGCGCAACCGGCAATGAAGCTGCTCTTGAGCAGGCGATCGAGCTGTTCCATACCCTTGAACGCTACAGCTACGATACGGAGTACAAAGGCTATTTCGAAGCGCTGACCCGCGAGTGGCAGGAAACGGATGACAACAGCTTGAGCGAAAAGGATTTGAATACGAAGAAGTCGATGAACACGCATCTTCACGTTATGGAGGCCTATACGAATTTGTACCGCGTATGGAAATCGGATGTGCTGCGCTCGAAGCTGAAGGAGCTTATTGAAATAACGATGAGGCACATCATTAATGCGGAAAACGCGCATTTCCTCCTCTTCTTCGATGAGCAGTGGAACAGCAAATCGGAGTATATCTCCTATGGCCATGACATTGAAGGCAGCTGGCTGCTGGTAGAAGCTGCTGAGGTGCTGGGCGACGATGCGCTGCTTGCAGAAGCAAAGAGAATCGCAATCCGTATGGCGGAAGCAACGTATAACGAAGGCGTGGACGTGGACGGCGGGTTATTTAATGAAGCCGATTCGAAGGGACTGACCGATACGGATAAGGATTGGTGGCCGCAGGCAGAGGCGGTCGTCGGCTTTTACAATGCGTATCAAATGACAGGCGACATGAAATTCCGCGATGCCGCTTTGAAATCATGGGACTTTATCGAGAGCTTCATCATTGACAAGGAGCACGGCGAATGGCACTGGAGCGTGACGCGTGACGGTTCTCCCAGCGATAACATAGAGAAGGTCAGTCCTTGGAAATGTCCCTATCATAACGGACGGGCATGCTTCGAAATAATTGAGCGTCTCACTGGCGCATCAGCATCACACTAATGGAGGTCGCAATCATGAGTAAATTTAATGAACGCAAACAACTGCTGACTGAACGCTACGAAGCACTAATTGGACGTAAAAACGAACCTGCAGGAATCGGTAACGGCGTATTCGACCGTTATGTGCACCCGGTCCTAACGGCAGAACATGCTCCGCTGCATTGGAAATATGATTTTGATCCGGAAACAAACCCTTATTTCATGGAGCGCCTTGGCGTTCATTGCGTTTTCAATCCAGGCGCTATCTCGATGAATGGCAAATTTTATCTGGTTGCCCGTGTTGAAGGCAATGACCGCAAATCGTTTTTTGCGATTGCAGAGAGCGACAGCGGCGTAGATGGCTTCCGTTTCTGGGATCGCCCTGTCCTGCTGCCTGAAACTGGCGACCCGGACGTAAACGTATACGATATGCGTCTTGTTCAGCATGAGGACGGTTGGATTTACGGCTTGTTCTGCACAGAGAGAAAAGATCCGTCCGCTCCGAAGGGCGATCTTTCCAGCGCAATCGCGCAGTGCGGAATTGTAAGAACGAAGGACCTGAAGCAGTGGGAGCGCCTTGCCGATTTGAAAACAGCCTCCAACCAGCAGCGAAACGTTGTGCTGCATCCTGAATTTATTGACGGCAAGTATGCGTTCTATACCCGTCCGCAGGACGGCTTTATCGATACGGGCTCAGGCGGCGGCATCGGCTGGGGACTTTCCGATACGATCGAAAACGCAGTTATCGAAAGCGAAATCATTATTGACGAGCGTCATTATCATACCATCAAAGAAGTAAAGAATGGACAAGGTCCTGCCCCGATCAAAACGGAAAAGGGCTGGATTCATATCGCGCACGGCGTACGCAATACGGCGGCAGGCTTGCGCTACGTGCTTTACGCTTTCCTATCTGACTTGAACGAGCCGAACAAGGTAACACATCGCCCGGGCGGGCATTTGCTCGCTCCGGAAGGCATCGAGCGCGTAGGCGACGTATCCAACGTGGCATTCTGTAACGGCGTTATCGCAAAGGATAACGGCGACGTCTACATTTACTACGCTTCATCCGATACGCGCTGCCACGTTGGCGTTACAACTATCGATCAATTGCTGGACTACTGCATCAACACGCCTGAAGATCCGCTTCGCTCCTATGCGTGCGTAGAGCAGCGTATTGCTCTGATCGATCGTAATCTACAGCTAAAATAGAATGCAAAAGAGCCCTCCAAACGAATTGATTTCGTTTTGGAGGGCTCTTTGGGTTATTGTATCGATTGTAAATGCTCGTCGAGACGATCCCAAGTTTCAGTAATTCCTTGCTCCATTCCCATTTCCATCACGGTTTTGAGCGCTTCGGCGGAAGCGTATTGAGCATGGTTAATGAGCTTCGTCTTTCCTTCGTGCTCGACAAAAGTCAATGTAACCTGAGTTGAGGGCATTCCTTCCGCTTCATTTCCTTCGGCATCCGAGAAATAGTCGATGTAGACGATCTTCTCCGCCTCTATGATTTCCTGGTAGATCCCTTTGCCCCAAGATTCAAATCCGTAAAAATCCCCTTGGTTCTTATCCATACACTTCATGCAGTAATGCCAGATGCCGCCCGGCCGAAAATCGACGTTGCAAACCGTAACCGTCCAGCCGCGAGGTCCCCACCATTGCTTCAGATGCTCAGCCTCTGAGAACGCTTTGAACACAAGCTCGCGCGGCGCATCAAAAACACGCTCCAGAATAAGCTCCGAGCCCTCTACCTTGGAAATCATTTTGTTCGACATTGTACATTCCTCCTGAAATATAATTTTAGTTTTGTTTGTTTTCTTTGTTTTCTATGGATTGCAGCTTCTGCAGGTAATTCTCAAGATTGTCGAGTCGTTCGTCCCAAACACTGCGGTAGGTTTCAAGCCAAGCGTCCAGTGCTTGGAACGGCTCCGACCGGAGATTGTAATTCCGGCGATTGGCTTCAGCCCGCACCTCGACTAACCCGGCCTCCAACAGGACACGCAGATGCTTCGAGGCTTGAGGCTGGCGGAGCCCAAGCCGATCGGCGATTTCCCCTACTGTCAAGGGACCGCCCTGCAGGAGCTCTACTATGCGTAAGCGGTTGGGTTCGGCCAGTGCGCTAAATGTCGTTATATCCATGATACGGATGTTCCTTTAATGAATGAATCAGCTTTTTCATGAGGTACGGCGCAGGCTATTCTTTCAGTTCCATACATTTCAAGTCACCTCGTTTCGTTTTCTAGTTACCGTACTCACATTCACAATATACCATCAAAGGAATATTCCTGTCAATGAATATTAGGAAAAATTGTCGATTCATTAGTAGTGGTATAAAGGATAACGGTAATAAGTGGCGCTATGTCCTCTATTTCTGCGTTACCGACTAAAATAGAGGAAAAATTTGGTGTTATTCTGCGGTTTTGGGTGAGTAAGAGAGTAATTTAGTGTGAATAAGACCATAAAACCCCTCTATTA
>JBNJJW010000061.1:0-7724 GCA_051750645.1 Bacillota bacterium
CACAAGATGACTGAAGCAGACTCCGCGGTGACCTGTATGTAACTAGAGCTCATTGAATACAAGAAGGCAGCCGAACTGAACGATCTGCTGCCTTTGCTCAGTCCTCCAGGTGATCGGTTTACAAGTACCCCATTTCCGATGTTGGAACGAATATCGGCAAGGATCGTAATTATCATAATAAGCATTGTTACAAGGAGGATCGATCGATGACGGACTCATCCCACGAAAGATTGATTGAAGTAAAGGAACAAAAATTCCGATTAGAGAAATCAGAGCGTAAACGAGAGGATCTGCAGAGACGATTGCGGGAACAGGAGCGGATAATCGTACAGCTGGAGGTACAGGTCGAGTTAGAGCAGGCAGATGTTGACGAACTAACCCGAATGTCACTTTCCAACCTGTTCCATACCATTCTTCGAAGCAAAGAAGAGCAGCTCGAATTAGAACGTCAGCAAGCATTGGCAGCCGCGCTTAAGCTTCAGGAAGCCAAGCAAACTCAGGAAAATATAAAAAATGAACTCGTTCAGGTCGGAGAGGAACTGTTCAATTTACAAAGTGCAGAGCGTGATTACCAACGGTTAATGGCGGACAGGGAATCGGCACTTCGAAACTCGCCTATCGCTTCTGCGGAATTAGCGGAGATTGAGTCGCAAATAGCCGATCAGACCATACAGGTCAAGGAAATATATGAAGCATGGACAGCTGGTAAGCGGGTCATAGCTTCTCTGGAGAATGCCTCATCCAGCTTGGAGAAGGCGGAAAACTGGGGCAAATGGGATTTATGGGGAGGAGGAGGCATGATCAGCACACATATGAAGCATAACCATGTGGACGACGCGAAGAATTTCATCCACAATGCGAACTACCTAATGCAAAATTTCCGTAGTGAACTGGATGACTTGAAGAGAAACGTTGATATAGAAATCGACATTAGTGACATGTTGAAGGTGGCGGATTATTGGTTTGATGGATTAATTACGGACTGGGTTGTTCAAGGGCGGATCAAAAATGCCCAGGACCAGACACAGAAAGCCATTCAGCAGGTGAGAGCCGTAACCAACCAACTTCAATCAGAGCACTCTACAGCCGAATCTTCATTGAGAGGGTTAAAAACGAAGCATGTTGCTTGGATTGAAGGGAGATCATTAAATGATTAAATCTAGCGCGGCTGAGCAGCCGCGCTTTTGTTTACATGCTAGTTCACTGCCGGGAATTGAACGGTGACACCGTCAATTGCATTGAACCAGGCTACCTTCGAACTGAACTTCTGTATGGATTGTAAGAGAGCATGCTTTTTGAGACGGAGTGAGGCTAATGTAGTTTGCATATGGCCGCGTGTCGGCCAAAGATCAAACTCCGGAACGGCAGCTCGTTAAGTTTCGGGAGCTGGGCATCGATGAGCGTTTTATCTTTGTCGATAAGCAGAGCGGCAAAGATTTCGAGCGGACACGCTACCAGGCCATGCATTCCATGATCCGGAAAAGCGACTTGATTTATTTAGATGCGCTGGATCGGCTCGGCCGTGATTACGACGGAATTATTACCGAATGGAAGTATTTCACGAGGGAGATCGATGCGGACATTATTTGTCTGGAGAATGAGACGTTGTTCGACTCTCGGAAATTTAAGACGATGGGCGATCTGGGCAAGCTGCTTGAGGATCAATTTTTAAGTATGCTCGTGTATGTGGCCGAGCAGGAACGGAAAAAGAATCGGGTGCGCCAGGCAGAAGGGAACGAGATTGCTCGGGCCGAAGGGGTGACGTTCGGGCGACCCCGGCTGGAGATTGATGATAAATTAGTTCGGTCTTATTGGGAGTGGAAGGCAGGGAAGTTCACGGCGACCGAGACCATAAATAAAATCGGAATGAAGAAACCCACATTCTACCGGCGAGTAAAGGAATACGAGCAGAAAATATCTGCAGAGTGAGGCGGCGGGCGTTAAGCTAACGGGCAGGTTAGTGCGGGAGGTATTTCCATAAGAATATATAAATAATATATAACGAAATTCTTTATTTAGGCGGTGGGCTATTGAGACATAAGATCAACTTAGTGTGTTTAATTATGTTATTAGTTATAACTGGTTGTAACACATACAAATCATTAGATGAAGCTATACAGAGTAAGTGGAAATCATCAATAAAAGTTCTTTACATTGATAAAAAGAAAAACACAGTTGTTTTTCAAGACCAAGACCAATATGTGTTTAACACTTTCGAGAAAAAAGGTGAAAAATACATTTATTCTACTGATGGGGAAGATGGATGGACATTTACTGCAGACAATGGATTAACTCCTTTCTTGTTTAGGTCACTAAATACAAAAAAAGCTGGTAACGTGTTTTGGGGTGCAATAAAGACAGATAAAAAAGTAGCGACTGTCGAGGTTGCATTTACTAACAGAAATGCTTCTGATAGTCAGATTAAAGTGACAATTCCAGTAGTTGATAATGTATTTATTGGTTATCCTACACAGGATTTTTTCGAGTCTGAAATAATACTATCTAGAGAATGGAAATTATCTGCGAAAGCGTTCGATGAAGAAGGAAATTTAGTGGCTGTAACAGGTACCTAAATGTTATCTTCCTTACTGATGAATTGGTTAGTTCAACCTTATTACGCTAACGGATACGATAGTTGAACACCGAAAGGGCTGCCGCGTGGTAGCCTTTCGTTACGCTCCCATGGTGGAACGCAATTACTTCCATAATCTGTGGTGTCGCGTGAGCGGCATGGATGGCTAACGGGAAACGTTAGTTCCATCAATCAACCATGATGAGGTCGCCGGTAAGATCGGTGGCCTTATTAAGCTATTGGGCAGTAATGCGAAGCACTGACTAAACCCTTTGGGTAACATAACAAAGCGATGAAACCAATCCATCGCTTTCATTGTGTTATGGGCAATTTTAGAAATAATATAGTACCAGGTACTAGAACCATGTTACAATATTTGTGGACACTGTGAACTGAAAGGAGAATATTATGAATGAATTTTGAAGTTGAAGAACTTTTTAGAACAAGAGAGCAATTGTTAAATGAGATTGCTTCCCTAGACTACGATCAATTTAATCGAATTATTGAGATAAATAAATGGAGTATAGCTCAAGTTTGTCATCATTTATTAATAACGGAAACATTGTTCACAAAAGCTATTATGTTTGGGCTTAGTCAAAAGAAAATATCAGAAACAGAACGCAAACCGATTCAACTTGTATCAGATAGATCAAAAAAGTTTATAGCTCCTAAGATTTCAGAACCAAGTATGGAACCTTTTCAAGTTCAACAGATCATCCAACTATTTAGTGACTCAAGAAATATTTTGTTGGGTGTTCTTAGCAAGATTGATGACATATCCGTATTGAAGGCAATATCAGTAAGGCATCCCGTCCTTGAGGAATTACCATTAGATCAATGGATTGAACTATTGAATTTACATGAGCAACGTCATATAGAGCAAATTAAAGAAATAAAGGCGCTAACGGAAGGATAGTGTAGCGAAGTACCGAATAAGAATAGTACCGAGCGAGCACATGGGGGTTGTATGGATATGGAGCTACCGATAATTACTATACATCCGATCTACAAGCATGCATTTACAGTATCAGAACATCCAGAGGGTCAATTACTTCATACAGGAGATGCATTAGGTTGCGATTGCGTAATTGAGAAATTTGCTGATGGATGGATGAAAAAATATAAAAATGATGGATGCAACAATGAGGATTGGTATGGTTGGGGTGCCGATGTTCTTGCTCCTTTTGACGGAATTGTTGAAGCAATTCACATAAACCCAATAACTAATAAGCCAGGCGAGATATCGCAAACAAGAGCTAGCAGCATAACATTTTTAGGAACAGATAACGTACGGGTCTGTTATGGGCATGTAGCGGATTTAACTGTAAAGACAGGTGATCCACTTAAAGCAGGCGATGTAATCGGTAAAGTTGGGAACAACGGTTATTCTAGGCACCCGCATATTCATGTCGGTGCATGGAAAGGAAATACTCCTCTTCAAATACGATTTAATCTCAAGGAAATGGGAAAACACTTAAAGGAACTTGGGGATGAAGAGTATTACCTGTAGGTCTCGAATGATTAAGCTAACGGCGAACGATAGTTTAAGCGATCCAGGGAGCAGATTGCCGCGGCAGCTGCTCCTTTGTTTTATTAAGCTAAGGGCAGGATAACCTCCCTTTTGGCAAGAAGCGAAATACAGCTGAATTTTGCACAAAACGGACAACTAATGCAAAGAAACTCACCCAACATAGTTATATAGTATGGGTGAAAGGAGAAGCGCATGGATAGTTACGATAGAACTGAAGCCATTATCAGCTATATTGAGTCCAATATTCTTAATATCGATTATGATGAAATTTCAAGAATTGCCTGTTGTCCATTGGGACTTTACCAAAGGATCTTCTCTTATATAACAGGCATTTCAATTGCAGATTACGTTAGACGTCGAAGATTAACCTTGGCGGCTATCGATTTACTTAATGGAGAGCAGAAGGTCATTGATATAGCGCTGAAGTATGGATATAACTCTCAAGCCGCTTTTACACGAGCATTCAAAGAGCACACTGGTGTACCGCCATCGTTTGTGACACCCGAATTGAATTTGAGGCTGTATCCTAGAATGTCACTTCATTATATTAATGAGACTTATCGAATTGAGAAAGGTAGGAAAACTATCGTGGCTAAATTGGCAATGATTGAGTTTATGAACTTTGGTGGTTATAAGATGGTTGGTAAGGAGATAAGAGCCAAAGCAAGTGAAGTAGGTGCATTTTGGAAAAAGTGCTTTGAGGAAGATATGTATAATCCATTAATTCAAATGAAGGAATATCTCCCCGAGGATATCGACGAGTATGTAGGCTTTGTTAAAGGCTACAACGACGAAGATGATACCTTTAATTATGTTGTGGGTATGTTTATGAAACAAGATGTTCCAATACCTGCTGGTTATGTTGGATATGATGTTCCAAAACAGACTATTGCAAAGGCTTGGATTGAAGGTGAAGAGAATGATATCTATAATAACGCATACTTACTTACAACAGAGGCTCTAAAGAAACATGGATATGAAACTGATTGGAGCAACTATTATTGGTGTGAGGTATACACAGACCAACGCTTTGGAATTCCGAAATCAAAGGGAGAAAAACTCCTTACACTGGATTACTTCATGCCTTGTATAAAGATAAATTAGCAATAAGGAACTTGGTAGGAATCATCCTGTTATTGAACTCCCTCGGGAACGTTAGTTCAATGAAAACTCTATACAAACGATGAAGGAGCTGCCGCGGCAGCTCTTTTACATCTTCACAAAATAAGAAATTTTGTACATATATCTGAGATTGTCAGTACGGAGCTTGCCTATTACGAAAACCGGATTTCCTTGTAGAGTAAAGGATCCGGTTTTTTTATGTAATGAATTGCTTAGCGTACGATTATTTCGTTTCGTGAGGTGACCCCAAATACGGCGTGGCAGAAACAACTCCTAGGAGCCGTTCCCCAATGTGTGACGGCCGATCCATTCTGGCTCCGGCTGCGTCAAGTCTCATGTAGCTAAATACATAAAACAGTTCATCGATAATGCAGTGGTGGGCGAGGGGAGGATGATCTAATCCAATGCTCGATACCTCTAGCTGTTCTCTTTGGATAGTTTTTAAAGGTTAAAGATTTATACACAAAAGAATTAAACGATGATGGATGAACCTTCTAGATCACCTGTCTGCCGCACCTGCGGCCACAACAACATATTCCGGTGGTCAGTGGCTGAAGCGGCGAATGAACTGCTTGATCCGTTCGTTCAATGGTCCGGGGGCTTTCGTCGGAATCCGGTGATCGACTTTTTTAATGAAAATCAGCTCACTCTTCGGCAATCGTTGATGCAGCATTTTGGCGTAATGATGGAAGTGCTTGTCCTTTTCGCCGTAAACTAGCAGGATGGGAAGATGGATTTCCCGGAGCTGCGATGTACAGTTATAATTCAAACTGTACCGGTAATACTGTTCAGCATTTCTGGCATTTCCTTTTTTCGCATCGTTGAATAACTCACGGAATAAAGAAAGATTTTTAGTTTGCCTCCAGGCATTGGAAAACGCGATCGTGCCAACTGCTCCGATTTTGGAGAAACCAACACCCAAAGATATTTTGTTTTTTAGCCGCCAGTCATTCACTTCCGACATTCCGCCGATGACGATGCCTCCCCATGCCCGATCGGGATGAGTCAAGAGAAACTCAAGCACTACCGAACCCCCAGTAGAATATCCGCACAAGTAAATTTTATCGATGCTCAACCGATCCATCAACTGTTTGATATCCTCAACGATTAAAGGATAAGTAACCGCTTGTTTGGAAGGCTGGCTCTTGCCGTGTCCTCTGATATCAAAAGCAATGGTTCGAAAATGGGTCGACAGCTCTTGGATTTGGTATTTGAAATTTAAGCTTGTAAGTACCGGTGGATGAATAAAGAGGATGGTGATTCCTTTTCCGCGATCGATATAATGCATCGTGTATCCGTTTATGTTAGTGGTAGTCATTTTATCGTCACACCCCATATTAAATGAGTTGGTTTTCTGCACAATTACGATATAGAGTGTCCAGATTGAAGTAAAGTACTCCATAAAATAAACGGGGATATTTTCTTTTTTATTATTGTGGTTCGGACTTGGTCTTCTTGCCTTTGGTTCGAAACCAATTCAACTTGATGGCCATTGCTTAGGAGCAGCCTGTTCAATTAACGGGCAGGATAGTTGAAATACAAAAAAGGAAAACATATTATTTTATCGAATAATTAGAACTTGAAGATCAGGTCAGGAGGAGAGCGGAATGGAGTTAACACACACTCGCTTGCTTGTGGATTGTTTTAAGGATTGTTTTGTTTTTTACAGGGATGTAATGGGTTTTGAACCCATTTGGGGAACCGAAGAGGACACTTATGCTGATTTCAAAGCGAGCAACACCATCCTCGCCCTTTATGATAGAAAAGCCATGGCAGATGCGATCGGCAGCTCATATTCTCCTAACGATCCTTTTAGCGATCGGGTTGTAATGGTGTTTAAGGTGAATGACGTAGACAAGACATTTCTTGAATTGAAGGAAAAAGTCAGCTTTATATTGGAACCGATTTCAACGCCATACGGGATAAGAAACGCAAATTTCAGAGATCCCGCGGGAATTTAATAGAGTTGTATCACGAAATCCCAATGAAATAAAGGTGTGTTGATGACATTGAATGCAAAAGAGGACAAAAAAAGTATGAAAAATTATAGCGAATAAGTAGAACACGAATTTTCCATATATTTGTTAGAGGAGAGGATTTAATGAATTTATCTCATGTCCGTTTGTTGGTTACAAATGTTACGGAGTGCTTTTATTTCTATCGTGATATCATGGGCTTTGATGTTATATGGGGTGATGAAAACTCACCGTATGCCGAATTCCAAACTGGTCAAACAAAAATTGCCATCAATCAAAAATCAATGATTGCCGAGGTTGTCGGAACGTTAGAGAAGAATCCAGAGTCAGACTCCCAAGATAAACTTGCTTTAATTTTCGCGGTAGATAATGTTGATGAAACGTACGAGGAGCTTGTGAACAAAGGAGTTGAATTTTTAAATTCACCACTAGATCGGAATGACTGGGGAATTCGTCTAGCCCACTTTAGAGACCCAGCTGGTAATTTGATTGAAATAAATCAAGAAAAATAATCAACCGTTCA
>JBNJJW010000062.1:0-7499 GCA_051750645.1 Bacillota bacterium
TAATTCCGCATAAAGCTCCACTCTCTCGCCTTCGGCGTAAATGGATTTCTCCGATACGAGTCGATATACGAAATCGTCCTCGGCTGCATCTTCGGCCCAATCTGGGCCTCTTTTACGATGTTTTGCTCGTCAACCTTTGCATCTCCTGAGCACCCAGCCAACACGAAGGCAACGGCGGAGATGATTATCAACAATTTATTCAATTCTATTCACTCCATTTAAGATATTTTGAAACGCAATTTATAAACGAGTGATTCTTAAATAAAGTTTCTCTCTAGGCATAGTGGAAGTATTTCCATACCCCAATATAATACATCCATGGATTATCAAGAAGACCATCCGCAAAAGCTGATGGTCTTTCCAACTATACTCTCCGTTTGCTCAATAAAATGAGCCGGCTGCAGCTGCTGCAGTCGGCTCATTTGATGCTTATTCCGCTATTAGTCCTCAGCAGCTCAATAACCACCTTGGAATGATTCTAATCCTCAGCAATTCCTTGAAGAATGAGGGTTTCTGCCTTGTATTTAATCGCTTGACCTTCATGCTTTTGATATTTTTGCTCTTTTAATTTCAATTGATTCTCTTCTGGGGTTTGTTCGCTACCGAACGTGATTTTATCTTGCTCTGCACTCGTTATGATCCATCGACCCTCCAATAGGTCCAGCGTGTATTTTTTATTGGTCTTCGTTTCCGGTTTATCCTTTACTTCTTTGGTTTCGCTCGTATATAGATATACTTGGTTTTCTTGCTCGCTATCATAGATTTCTGAAAATTGTATCGTCACTTTTTGTTGGTCAAAGCCCATACTCGTTATCAGTTTCAGCATGTGCTCCTTGTGTTTGTCCAGTTCGTCCTGGGGCATTCCGATTAGATTTTCACTTGTATACTCAGTACCGTCATAGCCGAAAATAATCCGATCACTCACAGATTCCAAATAAGAATCTCTGACAACTCCTTCAACACGGGCAAGATATTCATCATAGTTGATTTTAAAGAAAAATAGGTCATATTCGCTGGTTTCGAGTTTTTTTACTTGTTCAATTATTTGCTGTTTCTCTTTCTCGTTCAACGATTGTCCCGATCCGCAAGCCGTCAAACCCGTCAAAATCAATAAAACGCAGCTTATTATGCATAATTTCAACCTCATAAGAATTTCATCCTCTCAGGAGCTGGTTACGTTATCAATTATACATTAGACTAACGGTTGATTGTTGTATGAAAAGCCAGGTAATTAACTCCATTTTTCCATCCTTTACTCTGGATTTTCAATCACGTTTATTGTGCTATCCTGCCAGTTAGCGGAATAGGCCACCGATCACCGGTAGCCTGCTAGATCTAGTTATGAAGCTATCGTACCCGTTAGTTGAAAGGCTGACGATTCTTAGTTGTTCTGTCGCGTTAAGAAAGAAATAATCGCATTATCGTACTCGGCAGCGTGCTTACCAATCCAAATGAGGTGGCCCCACGAATCAAGTATACATACTTCCGATTTGGGGATAAGCGCTTTTGCATTCTCCGGATGGCTTAGGGGTACCAAGTTATCGTTTTGGCTGTGCATGATAAACGTTTGCGCTTGAATGGCCGCCAATTCTTTAGAGTAGTCACGTTGAGTTTGTTCTAAATCAATCAAAAAACCCGAATACGAGCGCTGTCGGTTATTCATTTTACGAAATGCTTCAGCGAAATGGTTGTCAAGCCGTTTTCGGACTTCTGAATAAGGGAGTTTAGAGAAGGAAGAAGCCAACATTCTGAATGTTAGTTCTGGGAATAGATTATTCATCGCCGCAAGAATCTTCCATGTTCTTTTTTCGGCTTCGGGCTTGAAAATACGCATTGCCATTTTGTATTCTTTATCCTCTGGTTCAAGCCACGGTTTCGTAACCGCACATTGAAGCGTGAAACTGGCAACCTGATCGGGAAACATGGAGGAAAACGTGATCCCGGTAGGCCCCCCTGCTGAAACCGCGATAACATGGACTTTCTCGATGGTCAGATGATCCAACAATGATTTATAAATGTGGCAGGCTTGTACCAAATCCGTAATCAGGGAAGTATAGCCGTATCCTGCGCGGGAAGGAGTAATAATGGAATATCCTGAAGTCAGCAATCTCTGATAACCAAATTCCTCATGACAGCTCGAATGGCCGCCATGGAATAGCAATATAGGGACTCCCTTTCCGCTAACCGAATATTCTGTAGTAGTATCTCCGAAATTGAATCTGCTAATTTCCTGGTGCATGGGATCACGCCTCTCCTGAATGTACATCTTTGTGAAACCCGGTTTCCTAGGCTCTACTGGAATGTATAGCGTAGTATTCGAGCCCATAAAATCGGTAAAAAGTTCACAACATAAATACCAGCAGAGTCACTGTTTTCGAGTCATGTATAATAATTTCTGAATTTTTTCAACTACTATTTGGGGTTGATCGACATGGATTAGATGTCCACTATCTTTCACCACGGAAAATTCACCACTCTCGGATAAAAGTGATAATTCTTGTGCAACTTCGTGTAAACTCCTATTGATTTGTTCTTTTGTTTCTTGGGAAATACCTTTCTTATATTGATTGAAATTAGCTGCCTTTATTACGATAACTGGAAGGCCATCAGGCAATTCAATGTGCTGTACATTATCTCCTCTAGTGAAACTTAAAAGCTCACTATAAGCAGAATCGAATGCAGTAAATTTAAAGGTAATGTCGCAAAGAATATTTTTAATTCCACTTGGAAACTTTTTGGCAATTGAAAAAAACTCAGGGACTAACCTCAATTTTACTAATAGGTACATAAGTTTTAATTTAATCAGATATTTAACCATCAACATTATCTTTGCTTCCAAGTACCGTTGTTCCTGATGCTGGGGAGGAAAGCGATTTGAGAATTCAGCTTCATGGACAGGATCTACTAGGACTAGACCAACTATATGTGTGGGATAAAGATGCGCAAATAAGCGAATATTAATGCTTCCGAATGAATGTCCAACTAGAATAACAGGTTCTTGTATTTTCAGCGCTTGTAAAAGACGGTAAAGTTCTTCAGCACATTTTTGGCTCGTTCTAGGTGTAGGGCCTGGATCGCTCCATCCGTATCCTGCCCTATCATAAATAATCGTCCTGGTCATTTTTGATATCTCAGGGTAAACGAGTCCCCAAATAAGACCCGGCGTTGCAACCCCATGTTCAAATACAACAATAGGCATATTCTTCTGCACACCAGTATCTATTACATGTAGAAAATGGGAACCAATATTGACTTTCTTACCATATGGCTCTTTTATCGAAATCTCCCACTTTCGTTAACCTCTAGAGCTTACTAAGTTCACTTCATTTATAATACCATATATTGGTACTGACCTGTCCGTTAACTTAATAAAACAAGGAGCAGCTGCCGCAGCAAACTGCTCCTTACTTGACTCAACTATCGTATCCGTTAGCGCAACGGAGCAGCCCAAGCCGATAATCTCTGTGGCAGACATGTGGTGAAAGTATTAGGCTGTCGTCTATTTATAAATTGAATATGCCAAATAATGACTTTCTCTTTTCTTTAGTTCCCCATGTTAATCCCAATATCACAGGAGGATAATAAACTGGGTTGAACCAAGAATAAGTACCGTCTAATAATAGTTGCCCCAGCAATATTTCATTTTCCTCGTCAACCTTTAATGCCCATTTTCCACTATATAATAATTGTCCCTTGTTTTTTTGTACGTAGTTGATAGCTTTCTTAAAATTAAACGTTACCTTTAGCGATCCGTCGATTTCTTCGCACATGGAAGCATACTTTTCCTCCTTCTGTTTCCAAGACAACTCCGAGTCCCACATCTCAACGAGTTGATACCCCTCTAGATGGTTTTCCAATAAATCCTTTAGACGATCAGAGACATAAATCTTTGGTAATACCGTATTCCCTTCATGTAACATGATTCTGAAGAGATCCTTGTCTTGTACAACATCTTTATAGAACTCTAGCTCTTCATAATCGATTAATTTATTCGAGTTACCCAGACGCTTCTCTTTTGATTGATTGGGGTCAACACAATTTAAAACCGTTAATACATTCAGTACATAAAATTCACCTTCAGAGCTTGTTAATGGTAAGAATTCAACATTTGTGTCAGGAATCTGCGTGATTATTTCCTTTGCTCGTTCGCTTACAATTAGTGATCCACCAACTGCATTCAGGATATCGGAAGGTTTTCTCTTATTATCTAAAATCACGTTGTATCTTACCCAATTTCCTGACAACGGGCTCGCATCTTGAAGTATTGCTCTCAAGTTTTTTCCATCTTCATAATTTTCAAAATTTACAGTATTATAGGCTGGGTGATAATCTAGCCACCAAATTTTCAACCTAAAATCTCCCCTTTTCAATCGCACTATTTCGTATCTTGAAGATTTTTCCCTCTTATCAGGTATATCCGTTGTAGCCAAAGTGCACCAGTGTCGCAATAACTAACTTATGTTCTTCCGCATAACTGCCAGTTACTTCTACAAAACAGGGAGCAGTTGCTACGGCAACCTGCTCCCTGGGTCGTTTCAACTCCCGTTATAGTATTCTAATAAATCAGACTGAAGCTTCTCAGACATACCTTCTTCACCTAAAGCTAATGGGTATAGGTCGCTGTCCTCGAAGACATTATTTTTTACGGCAAACTCATCTTCAGCACATTCAAGCACGAATGCTTTTAACCCCTCAATATAAGTGAGCTTATAATAGTGGTCACGAAATAAATAAATCCGTGTTCCGCTTACCTCAACTTGTCTAAACCCATTCTCCTCTAGAATATTTTCTAGTTTCTGTTTAACTGTTTCCATATACTCCTCCCAAGATACAGCCATCGAAAGTAATTAGATTGAATATTCAACAACTTTCCATTTTATCCTGCCAGTTAGCGTAACGAGGGCCACCCGCTGGCAGCCCTCATGGTATAAAACTATCGTAACCGTTAGCCATCCATGCATCTCTTATGCTGCACCACAGAGCATGAAAGTTAATCCGTTCTTTCATGGTAGTTGAGTCATTGCTTTTTTTCTGTATCACCATTGAAGTGAAGTTTATTGTGTTGTTTTAATGGCATTTTTAGAGTCTCAATATCCGTTCTTTGCGATTTTGCATATAGGATCTTCCCCATTGGTGAAGCCGTTCGAACCTTCCACCGCTAGCACGATAGAGCTTGATATATCGTCCAATCTCTCTGAGCGCTATAAAATTTGGGATTTCATCTAACAAGCCCTTTTCTAAATCATTTTCCAAGCTATATCCTTCAAGGAAGCTGCCTAGAAACTTCTCCCTCGCGCCATCCACATGATCAAGCGCCGTTGCGAAAAATACCGCGATGGCAATATCATCTGCAAACCAAGAATACCGGCAGGCATCAAAATCATACAAATGGATCGTATCCCCATCCATGCAGAAGTTGCCATGATGGAAATCAGCATGAATTAATCCATAGCTGTTTCGTGACTTCGAAAGCGTCGCGATATGTCCCCGCAATTCAGCGTAACGCTCTATGATTAACCTTTCGGACTCTGGTAGTTCAATGTTCGCGATTAGATCCGCTTCTGCGGACCAATCCGCTCTTTTAAAGCGGCTGGATGTTTGTTTATAATTTTTCGTGGCGTTATGGATTTTTCCCATGAAGATCCCCATCAGGCGAAACAACTTAATATTGTAATCGGCTTCCGATATTCGCCGACCAGGTGCGGCCTCAAAGCAAACAGTTGTATATGTATCATCATTCGCGGTTATTTGTTCCACCAACTGTCCCCCGACGGAGCGAACAGGCCGGGATACGCTCAAGCCTTTGCCTGATAGAAACTCTATCCAGTCGATCTCTCCCCGGATGATGTCAATCGACCTATGTGTGTCTCTCGTGATACGCAGGAATACGCTACTGTCTCCCGTTTTGTAAGAAGCAATGATGCTGTGTTCGGAATCATGATGACTTAGTAAGTTGTTCGGATCAAGTCCGAACATCCGCACGCCGGTTTCGAGTAACTTTTGTTGAATGAGACTCAAGCTATACCCCTCCCCATTTTTCCCAACAGCGCAGTTGAAAGTACCCTGCCCGTTAGCACAAAGGCTGCTGATCGAATTATCAGCAGCCTACGTAGTAAAGCATTATGGAGCTATCGTTCCCCTTTAGCATTCGTTAATGAGAATAGCACTGTTCAGTCCTATGATATAAACCATCTGCCAAGCAGAAGGACAAACGTTTTGTCCGAGCATGATTTCTTCACGCTACTCCACCGTGATCATAGTATAGACGCTTCCGTTATAATGACTGTTAATGACAGATTCATCAAGCGAAAATACGCAGACTGCCTCAATCAGATATTTACCCGGGGGTAAAATGAGTTCCTTCTCGCTATAAAATTCTCGCCAAAAATCCGCCTTAGGGTCATCATTACTGTAGCCACCACTCTTCACAAAAGGGTACACAACCGTCTTGTTCTTCAGCAGCTTCGTTGCCGCCAGCTCCGACGTACTTGCTCCCTCCATATCAAAATCCAGACCGTTCGTAATTCGGAATCCTACAATTGTATGGCTGCCCCAAACGGTGAACGAATCTCCGTCTCCGATGTACGTCAGGCTGGCGGAATACGGGATCGGTTCCTCGGCCGAAAAAGTTGTCTTCTCGATATTAAGCTTCAACTCAAACAATTCGTCCCGGTGCACATGCTTCGGGTTGTTCATACGCTCCAGCACGTCCGCGTCGATTTCCTTTTTCTGCTCCTGGGTTCCACATGCCGTCAGCAGCAGTGCAAGCAGGAATACAAGTCCGACTCTCATGACATTCTCCTCCATCGCGTATCACCTTTTCAAGATAGACGCGATGAGGTGGGGAAAGGTTACAGCGATGGCCGGATCCATGCTATTCTGCCCGTTCAATGGAAACGGCAGCCGATCTCTGGTCGGCTGCCGTCATGCTATCGTACCCGTTAGCGTCATCCCCATTAGATCTGCGTCATTCTTTATCACCCATTGATCGAATTAATAAGATCCCTGAAAAGACTGTAAGAAGTGCTCGGATATCTGATTTCCACAATATATCTATATAAAAGGGATTACCGAGCCCGAACCATTGCACCCAATACAAACTAGGAATAAAGGTTAAAATGGCTAGAATAATCGCGAATATAAAAAGTTGCCATCTAACATTTATCTTACCTTTTATTACTCTATATAAAGCTTTCCACTCAATAAGGATACCAAAAATGAAGAACAGTACACTCATCCAAATAAATGAACTTACTGTTGGACTTAGCGTCTTATTATTTACTTGTAATTGATAATACGCTTCATTCATCAAATAAAGCAAAGATAACATACCGAGTATAATTAATGAAAAATAAACAAGTTTCTGTTTCAAAACATCCTCTCCTTTGATAGGTTCTATTTCGCTTCTGTGTTATGAATTCCTGCCAGTTAGGTGAAAAAAGGCAGCCGATCGTTCTGGCCGGCTGCCGTCATGTTTTGATTAAGCTATCGTACCCGTC
>JBNJJW010000063.1:0-7170 GCA_051750645.1 Bacillota bacterium
AGATACGAAATTTGTAGGCTTTATGGACGAGTATTAGGCTCACCCCCTCAACCAAATTATAGCACATATGTTCGCATTTATATACCAAAAAGAAATCGATTCATCTCCCTCTTACTACATGGAAGAGGGAGTCTTCCCGACTAAGATGATAAAAAAATCATTATTAAAAAAACATCTATTATCCTATTATTCCATGCCTTAAAATTAGAATATACAAGTATGGATACAATAAAGTAATAGGAGATCACGCAATGTTTGAGAATCATGAAAGCTTTGGAGCTTTTCCCGACAGTAGCCAACACAGTCTGCAAGCTGACTGCGAGAACTGCTTCGGCTTGTGCTGTGTCGCGCTACCCTTCGCCGCTTCGTCAGACTTCGCAATCGACAAAGATGCCGGGCAGCCCTGTCAAAACCTGCAATCGGACTTCCGTTGCGGCGTTCACAACAGCCTCAGGCAGCGGGGCTTTCGCGGCTGCACGGTTTATGAGTGCTTTGGCGCGGGGCAAAAGGTTTCTCAAGTTACCTTCGGTGGACGCGACTGGATACAAGCCCCAGGATCCGCGAAACAAATGTTTGAGGTGTTCAAGGCCATGCGGCAACTCCATGAGCTCCTCTGGTATATGACCGAAGCGCTAACGCTTCAACCTGCCCGTCCGATCCACGATGCGCTCAGCTTGGCGCTCGATGAGACGGAGCGCCTCACTCGCCTTGATCCCGAATCAATCATGGAACTGGACGTGGCAGCACACCGAGCAGATGTTAATGCTCTGCTCCTGCGAACCAGCGAACTCGTTCGAGCTGAAGCCCTTTCCTCGCAGAAGAGTCCCTCAGGTCGTCGGAAGACCTACGGCCGAGGTGCCGACCTAATCGGTGCTAAACTGAGAGGTGCTGATCTTAGAGGCGCCAATTTGAGAGGGGCCTACCTTATTGCCGCCGATCTCAGAGGCGCCGACCTGAGAGTGGCTGACCTCATCGGAGCTGACTTCCGAGATGCTGACCTTAGAGGTGCCGACCTCACCGAAAGTATTTTTCTCACCCAAGCCCAGATCAACGCGGCGAAGGGAGATGCCAACACAAAGTTGCCGCCGTCACTCACTCGCCCAACGCACTGGCATTATCGGGATAATAACATTTTATAAAGTTTAATGACGCTCAAGTGCATGCCTTCATGGTATAAGTTGAAGCTGAGGAATTGCTCCGGCGTTTCCAAGGTCATTCCGGCAGACGTCGTATAAGGCGGGACGATTTTTTCCTGAAGTCGGTGAGCAAGAGCCTCTTGAATCCGCTCTTGCTGTTCTTTTAACAGGGTTTCTAGCTCTAGGAGAGTCGGGACAAGTACGGAGACTGGCGTGTTTAACGGCGAAGTCCCATATTCAAACTGTTCCTTGAAACCTGTTGGCAGATGCAGTGGAAGCCCTATGTATTGAAAGGCGCACCGTTCTAAGACAACATAGATATGTCCCAGCTGCCAGCGGATCGTATTTCGGAATCCTTCGGGGATCCGGTCTGCAATTTCCTCCGTGACACCTTCCATCATTTTTAAGGTTTGGCCCCGTACGAAAGCCATTTGCTTAAATAAAAAGTGTTCCATCGTCCTCACTCCTTTAAAATATTAACCTATGATCTTCTGATAGCTTGCGATATCAAGTCTTCTTCCGAACTTAAAGCCTATCTCTTTGAAATGAGCACACTTTATATAGCCATGTCTCTCAAATAGACGTGCGCTTCTTTCATTCTCTGTACAAATTGTTGCTATCAATACATGAAATCCATGATTTCGTCCTGCTTCTTCTATAAACGGAATTGCTGCGCTTCCAATTCCTTCGCCAAGATGATTCGGATCTAAATAAATGGTTACTTCCGCTGTGACATCGTAGGCTTGTTTATTTTTATGTTGGGTTATCAAAATGTATCCCTTAATCAACTCTTCTTCTACGATTACGTAAGATTTGTACTTGGCATTTTGATTCATCACACTTGCTCTAATTTCATTAATTGTCAGTGCCTCTGTGTGAAAAGAAATCGTAGTATTTAATACATAATAGTTGTAGATATCCATTATTTTAGGCAGATGCTTTTCTTGAATCTCTTCGAAAAATAAGTTTTTTTTCATATTGGTCTCCATTAATTTCTTCCTTGGTCAAAGTATGTTATGCCATCGCTCTCTATCAGTTTTTTGATCCCGCCTTTATAATACGGCATTAATTCATCAGCTTGTTCTATATCAACCCAAGCGATTTCCGTAATTTCATTAGGGCGATTAATTTGTTGTTTCCCGCCAATGATTTCTGCCCGAAACGTGATAAACAGCGCATGATCATTTGTCTTCTCAAACATACACTCATTTATCGCAACGATCCCGAAAACTTTAACATCAAGTCCCGTTTCTTCTTTAGCTTCCCTTATGGCCGCTTGCTCTAACGTTTCTCCCTTTTCAACCGCACCGCCAGGAAGAGACCAGCTCTCATTATCTTTATTCTTCACCGCCAGTACTTTGGATTTTGAATCGTCTACAATTAAGGAGTAGGATACGTCGACTCTTTTCATCTGATAACCTCACTTTAAATTCTACTATTTAGCTACTTCGATTGGATTCCATCCATTTTATCGCATAATCTACTAATTCCTTAACAGGCATCAGTAAAGCATCTGCATTTGCAACCTTCCCTCTTCGAGTGTAGCTCGTATCTCGTTCGAAGGCTGCACCTATCAGTTCAAAATCACATGAATCCACATTAACATCTTTAAAATCAGCCCATTTCTTCTGACCATTTATAAAAATAGGCGCCTTATTGTTTACTTCTGTTTTCCCGGCATAGTCCGCCCGGTATTCCGCCAAATGGATAGAGGTGTTGCTGCTATGACCTACGCCGAGCAATAGAACCCATCCCTCTGTTTCGTACAGTCTAGCTAAAGGGGAATTTTCACCCAAGCTGTACTCCAAGCTATGATTGGCGACGATATGATCTTTTTGAGAGCCCCATGCGGCAAAAGAAACCTGAGGGTGATTACTTCTTTCGACTCCCTTTTGTTTTCTAAAGCATTCAGGAATAATCCCCATATCCCTGCACGGAATGAGGTCAGCATCAAATGCTGGCATCGTCTCCCTGATCGGCTCCCACCATGACTCTCTGACGGGTGGATATCTCCAGTTTGCCGGATCCGATAAATCAAATGTTTGTGTCGGCATAACCAGCGTTCCTTTACTGCCTAGACAATCTTCCAACGCCAAAATGACTGCGACCGGCCCGCCAACCACCCAACCACCCAATGCCTTAATTGAGGAATGTAATATAACAGTCATCTCCGGTATTATACCAAGAGATCTAAAATCCGCTTTTAAAGTTTCGGAAGTAATTAGATCCCCTTTCACCTCTTCCACATCGATCCCTCCTAAAGAATCTTTTTACAATATTTGAGCATCTATTGCAGTCTGTGCAATGGATTCACTGCTGAGCAGAAACTCTCATCCTTCTATTGCAGTTAGTGCAACAGAACGTCCATTTCCCTCTTAAACTCAACAAATAGAGTTCATTCTGTTGTATTTCTGCAATGGATCTCCACACTTCAAGCTTCATGTAAGGATTCTATTGCAGAAAGTGCAATAGCAGCATTTGTTTTGGTGAATGAGCCGCAGCCGCAGCCACTTACTAGCCCGCGTTAGTAATCGCTATACAATAAATGTAACTTATTTTGCACGGTACTCCAATCATTTCCTCAAGTATACTCCATGAGATATAATAGACAGGTCCCCATCGGACGCTTAAACCGAGTCACTAATCGAACGATAGGAGAAATCAAATGGACATTATTGAGATCGCAACGGATTTAATTGACGAGGATACGGACCAGCCCAGATATCAGTTTGACGAGGAAGCGCTGCAGGAATTGATGAAAAGCATCGAGGAGCTCGGCCTTCTCTCACCGATTAAAGTAAGGACGACGGGCAGCGGACGATATAAAATCATTTACGGAAACCGCCGCTATAAAGCTAGCAAAATGCTCGGACGCCCGACGATTCCGTGCATCGTATCGAACGTGACGGACGAAATGGAAATTTATCTCGAGCAAATCGCGGAAAATTTAACGCGCGAGGGCTTCTCCCCCATCGAAGAGGCGGAAGCGTTCCATAAATTGCTGAATGATCCAAAGTTCAGAAGCTCCACCAAATTCCTCTCTGGCAAGCTCGGCAAGCCGGAATCATACATTAAGAACAAATGCGAACTGCTGAAGTTTGGCAACGCGGTCAAGAAGCTGATCGTCAGCGGCACCGAAATCAGGAAGGACAAGCTGACGGAGGATCAGCTTCTGCCTTTGAAGGACCTGCCAATCGAGCACCGCGATCCGCTGGCGCTCATCGTCGCAAGAGACGAGCTGCCTGTAAGCGACGTGAAGAAGATCGCCAAGCTGTTCAAGGACAAGACGATCACAGACAGCACGAAGGACAAGCTTCTCTTCAAAACAGGCAGCGGGCTTATCGAAACCTGGTCTACCTATGAGCAAAATAAAGCGGAACGGTCCAAGCCTGCTGCGGAGCCGAAGTCATCTGCAAAAGCCGGCAAGCAAGCGAAGCAGGAAGAACAGCAAGTCACGCAGGAGCTTGGGCAGGGGCAGCAAGAGGCTGAACAGAAAACGGCTGGTGTCGTTCCAATCGTGCTTAAGCTGCAGAAGCTGGCTTCCGTTCTCCCCGTGGAAAGCTCGTTGACGACTGAGGTGCTGCAATCTCTCGAAGCCTTACATTCAAGTGATCAAGTTAGCTTTACACAAAGTGTCGACTCACTTATCGAAAACCTGGAGAAGCATTTGGCGGAGTGGATAACGGTTCGCGAGCTGGCGAAGACCACTTCCTTCTCTGCTTCTGCGACGGAAAATTAAAACAAAGGCTGCTCCAGGCGTCAAGTGACGCAGGAGGAGCCTTTTTTTTCGAGACGGCTTATTTAAGCCATTCTTATTTAAGCCACCGCGGCGCCCACCAGTTCCATTTGCCGAGCATGCTCATTAAGGCTGGCACCAAAATCATTCTTACAATGGTTGCGTCAATGAAAATCGCCGCTGCAATGCCGACTCCAAGCTGCTTTACCCCGACTACCTCGCCAAAAGCAAACGGAGCCGTTACCGCAATCATGATGGCAGCTGCAGCGGTTATGATTCTGCTGCTCGAAGCCAGTCCTGTCAGCACCGCGAGTTCATTATTTTGCGTTTGCCGGTACACCTCGTACATTCGCGATATGAGAAACACTCCGTAATCCATACTTATGCCAAATACGAGTCCGAAAATAAAGACTGGAATCATAATAGCGATGCTGCCGGGTTCCATGCCAAGGCGTCCCCCCTCGAACATCCATGCCAAAATGCCGAACGATGCCCCCAAGCTTAAAAGGTTCATCACGATCGTTTTGAAAGCGATGAGAACGGATCGGAACGCGGCGAACAGCATGATGAAATTCGATACAAATATAAACAAGAACACATATCCGAGGTTATCAAAAACCGCATCGAACACCTCCTGCTGAACCTTTGCTTCCCCGCCGACCAGAAAAGACATTTTCGACGATTGTCCCTGTTTTCCCCAGTTTTCAACCCAGCTCATCGCTTCCTTCGAGGACGGTTCGCCCCTAATCTTCACCTTAATTAACATGCTGTCATGATGAACGAATGGCCGAAGCGCAGGCTCGTATTTCTTTTTTAAGAGCGGCTTCTGAATGATCCCTTGCAATTGCCCCGGTGACATCCGCAAACCGGAAAAAGCGGATTCGACCTGCAGTACCCCGGGATCGCTCTCTAACCGCCGTACGAGCGCATAGGAATTTATCCAATCCTCTTTATTCATGAATAAGGCTTTCCCCTGAGCGATGAGATAAACTTGTGAAGCCCCAGGAGATTCAAAATGGTTGCGATACGCTTCCGCCGCCAAGCGGGAATCATAGGCATGCGGCAGGGATGCGGCATCCGGAATAGCTACCTTCATCCTGCTAAGCGGCTGTAAACAAAGGATTAACAATAACGCCGCCAGCAGTGCCATTACGACGGATCTTTTCATCACAAAGCGGGACATGGTGTACCACGCCGTTGATTTGCTTTTGGCATGCGAGGAGCTTATGTCTCCTTGAATGACAGTTAAAAATACCGCAAAAAGAGCTGGAAGCAGCGTAAACGTTAACAGCACCGAAACTCCCAATACCGTCATCGCTCCAAGAGCAATGGAAGAAAACATCGAAAGCGGAATCCATACGAAGCCAAGCAAGCCGAGAAAAACAGACGCCGCTGAAAATAGGACTGCCCTCCCGGCCGTCTTCATTGTTGTCGCTAATGCCTGCTTGGCTGTGCTCCTCCCTAGCTCCTCACGAAAGCGGCTGACTAGCATGAGCGCAAAATCGATGCTGAGAGCCAGTCCAACCATAGGGATCACGTTCAATACAAAGTTAGACAGCTCGATTTGTGTGCCTAATCCATACATAACTCCCATCGTAATCGATACGCCAACGCCCCCAATAACAACGGGAAGCATAGCGGTAACGAAGCTTCCGAAAGCGAGCCACAATATAAGGAAGGCGATCGGTATTCCGATAAGCTCCGCTTGTGCCAAATCATGATGGCTGGCCCGGTTCACATCCGTTTGGACAACGGATTTCCCAGTCATTTTCACCGAAATATGGTTATGGTACGGCAAGCGTTGCTCCAGCTGTTCAATTATCGGCTTCATTTTATAGGATGGATAGGTAAAGGTGAGAAGCGCATAGGCATAGCGCCCTTCCATCATCTCCGGTCTCGGCGAAATTACATCGCCGAGACCGTCGATCCCCCTCACCTCAAGCATCGTTTGCCGAATGAACCTATGGAATTGCGCTTCGGTGACAGTCTCTTCTCTTTCAAACAACAGCATGACCGGATCCTTCGGAATGCCGAAATCGGAGGCAAGGATTTGCTGAACCTTAGCATAATCACCTTCCGGATACAGGCCGTGATCCTTCAAGACGGAATCCAGCTTAGGCGCGTTAGCCCCGAACAAGACAAACAGCATGATCCATAATAGGATCATGCTTTTCGGATAACGGAAGGAGATAAGAGCGATTTTTTCATATCCCATATCATCGCGCTCCTTAACCTGTTTTGACACTCCACACGGCTAAAGCCGTGGGATTCTTGGCTAGTTGGTGCGTCCGCAGTCCG
>JBNJJW010000064.1:0-6541 GCA_051750645.1 Bacillota bacterium
CTCGATACATCAAGGTCGTCTGCACCGGCAGCGAGGGTTACTGGTGGTCCGTCGCAGAGTTTGACGTGTATAACACAGATGAAGAGCCGCAGAATATATATGAGGAAGTATATTTCAAGCATGACGGAGAGGAAATAACCACACTGACCGCACAGGATACGGTGAATACCATCACTTTGGAGGCATGGGGTAAACCTGTAGCAGATGGAGAGGATGTAAATATTACCTCTGATGCTACCTGGTCAGTTCAAAGCGGGCAGGATGTCGTCAGTGTCAACAACGGCATCATCACCATTAATAAAGACGGTAACGCAGAGGTGAAGATTGCTCATGACGGAAAAGAAGCCACTTTGAGCCTTGTTATCAACAAGACCACCACAGTACCTGCACCGGATCCCGAAGAAGAGCAAGAAACCATTCTCAATCCGGACGGAAGCACAACTTCCATTGTTGGCAGCAGGGCTGTGACTGAATATTCGGCAGATCTCATTTCTTCGAAGATTGCAGCTATTGACCAACAGAGCATTAAGCAAATAACCGTAACGCTTCCGGATTCTTCTGCTGCGCTTCATGAATTGGTGCTTGCTGCTGATGCCGTTGAAAAAATAGCAAACGAAAAATTAGATTTGAAAGTAGAATTGGAGAATACGTCACTTTCTATACCGTCTTCTGTTCTTAAAGAGATGCCAGCTGATCTGAAAATTGAAATAAAAACACTTACGGATACTGAAAAGCAGAATGTGCTGACAAACCTTAACGGCTTGAAAGCAACCGGTTCCGTCATTGAATTCACGCTGACATCTGTAGAAGGAAACGTACAGAATTCTGTAACAAAGTTTAATGAGAAAGTAACTATAGAAATTGAAGCTGAAGGCATTACTAGCACTACAAATACAAAGAAGCTGGGCATCTATTATTTGGATGAAACTTCAGGGAAATGGATTTATGTCGGAGGCAAATACAATTCCGCAACAGGGAAGGTAGAAGCAAAAACCGGACATTTTACGAAGTTTGCCGTAATGGAATCCAACAAGAGTTTTTCCGATATTGGATCCACACATTGGGCAAAGGCTAATATCGAATTGATGGCAGCAAAGGATATCACTTCAGGTGTCAGCGAGACCCGTTTTGATCCAGCTGGAAAAGTCACACGTGCCCAGTTCGCAACATTCCTTGTACGTGCACTTGGAATAGATCTTCCGGCTTACAAAGGGACATTCACCGATGTGCCAAAAGGGCAATGGTATACGGAATATGTTGAAGCCGCACACGCCAGCGGCATTATAAATGGCGCTGGCGGCAACAGATTTGCTCCGAATGAAGAAATAACACGTGAGCAAATGGCTGTAATGGTAATCAACACGTATGCCTATGCAACAGGTCAGACAGCTAACACCATCGGCAAAGATGTCAATACAGGATTTGACGATCTGGATCAGGCGGCTTCATGGTCAAAGGATGCCATCAAAGCCAGCTTTAAACTGGGGATTATCAATGGTGTCAATAAGACTTCCTATGAACCGGGGATGTTAGCTCAAAGAGATCAGGCTGCATCGATTATTTACAGATTCCTGGAGGCAATAGGGGAATTGTAGAAGTAACAAAACCATCGTCCAACATGGGCGATGGTTTTTTCAAAACAGATATTTAGATTTAATACCGGGAGGAGAGCTAAGATGCGGATTGGCGCTATCGAAGCCGGGGGGACGAAATTTGTTTGCGGCATCGGCAATGAGCAAGGGATAATTGAGGATAGAGTCAGTTTTCCGACAGGAGAACCGGAAAGAACGCTTGAGCAAGTCATTGCCTATTTTGAACACAACAAGGTGGATAGTATCGGAATCGGCACCTTCGGGCCGATTGATATCGATCCATCCAGTCCTTCCTATGGATGTGTGACGACGACTCCGAAGCCGGGTTGGGCGAACTATCCGTTCCTGATGACCTTGAAGCAGGTATTCGACTTTCCGTTCGGATGGGATACGGATGTTAACGCCGCTGCGCTCGGAGAAGCAATGTGGGGGGCTGCCAAAGGCTTGGACAGCTGCGTCTATTACACGATAGGTACTGGAATCGGTGTAGGCGTGTTCGCGGAAGGGAAACTGGTTCACGGCCTTGTGCATCCGGAAGGAGGACATATATTAACAAGGCGCCATCTGGAAGATCGATTTGCAGGGACGTGTCCTTATCACGGTGAGTGCCTGGAAGGCATGGCCGCCGGTCCGGCGATCGAGAAGCGATGGAATATGAAAGGCAGCGACATTCCGGTAGACCATCCGGCATGGGCAATGGAAGCTTTCTACATCGGACAAGCTGTGACAGCATCTATTCTTATGCTGTCCCCGAAGAAAATCGTTCTGGGCGGCGGTGTCATGCACCAGAAGCAGCTTTTCCCATTGATACGCGCAGAGGTTCAAAACAATTTGAATGGCTATGTCAGCGCTAAGGCCGTTTCAGATAACATCGACGACTATATCGTTCCTCCCGGTTTAGGAGACAATGCCGGTTTATGCGGGGCATTGGCGCTTGGATTGCAGGCTACACGGAAGATAGAGTGAGTGATTGAGAAGGTCTGGGGATACCCCGGTCCTTGTACGTTTCTTCGGATGGAACCAACTGGACCAAGGTTTCTTACATAACAGCAAACGGCCAAACAGTCCGACTGGCCACCTTCCCAACGCAGACAGCTCGCTACATCAAGGTCATCAGTACTAGCAATGCAGGTAACTGGTGGTCGGTCCATGAGTTTAAGGTATACACCCACTAAGCTATGTAATGAGCGATCGATGGTATCGGCGATAACCTGTTCTCGTCTAAATAAGTGGCAAGCCGCTAGCAAATGGCTGCCATATTGATCCAGCTCTTGGTGAAGGCCAGGAAGCTTTAAGAATAGTGGTACGGAGATGCCTAAACTCGAAATATAAGAAAGTATAAGTTTTTCCTATACTGGGCTTATATTTCAACGTGAAACTGATGCTGCACCGCCAAAAGACGGCGCAGCCGTTTACGCTTGAGAGAGGGGATCTCCGTACCCTTATGTCAGGCAAATCTTTTAAATAAAAGGTGAAGGACAATGGCTAAGATTCTTGTTGTTGACAATGAGGTATCTATAAGAGTCTTGATTAAGGTTATCCTTGCCAATGGCGGGCATGAGGTTATTGGAGAGGCATCCAATGGCTTTGAAGCGGTAGAAAAATACCGTCAATTAAAACCTGATCTGGTTACGATGGATATTACCATGCCGGTTATGGATGGGGTTAAGGCAGCTCTTCAGATCAAACTGGAGGATTCGGAGGCAAAGATCGTGATGTGCTCAGCGATGGACCAGTTAGCTGCACAAGCCATGCAGGCAGGCGCCACTGATTTTGTCGTAAAACCGTTTGATATAATCCGATTTCTTGATGCCGTTAATAGAGTACTGTCGGATAAAATGGGGATAAAAGATAGCGCACTTGACAATTAGATTGAATAATCTGCTGCCCGACCTTTTTCATATCGTTGAAGTAACGGATAGAATAGTTTAATTCCTTCCGAACTCATCCTACTCGGCGCCTCCAATAGGGGTGATAAAAATTCATCCTTACTTATGAATGAATTATCCATTTATAATTAGAAATATAGCATGGGAGCGAAACCTAACAAAACCTTAGCTTATAAAAAATGAGGAGAGTGTTCTCTATGAATAAAGGTAAAATCGCTTTGTCGACCCTGCTGATTGTTTTGGGTCTTGTGACTGCCGTATCTAGTGTTTCTGCTAGGATGAACGATGATCCACCAGTTTGTGTCAACTCCGATGATAATCCAACGGAATGCCCGACTGCATGAAATTAATGTTATAAGTTGCATCGTAAAAACCCGCCAAGCATTGGTGGGTTTTTTACTGGAAAGATGTACGAACGAAAGGAAAGGAGTATCAGGAAAGGATATATGTTCTTGTCTTTAAAGGATATATGTTCTTGTCCACCGACATTTTGTGTCGGGGGACAAGAACATATATGCTTAAGAATCCGCGTAAATCGCGGCTTTTTTATTTTAAGGATATATGTTCTTGTCCAAAGTCAAGGACAAGAACATATATCCTTAGCCGTAATAGGACAAGAACATGTATCCATAACCGATCCAACACTAAGTTTGTTTACGGTGGTGGATCGATTAGTTCTGGAAACCCCACAATTCCAGGTATTTCTTTGACTTTAATAATAATAGTAGTCTGTTTATGTATATTGTTGATGATTATTAAAGAGAAAAAGTAAATCATTTACGATCACATATGCACCATTAAGCTACTATGAAAGAACGGATTGACTTCCCTGTGGTGCCGTACTTTGTGCGGCATGGATGGCTAACGGGTACGATAGTTAAACACTGAAAGGGCTAACGCGTGATAGCCATTCGTTACGAACGGGCAGGCTAGTGCGAAAGGGCCCATAATTATTAGAACTATCCAAATCCTTGTCGTAGAATATAATCAATAATAAAAAAGGACCATTATTTCAGAGGAGTTGGCTTATTTGAATATTGATTTTATTTAGTGAAATATTATGGGATTAAAAACAATGACCTCCGAAGACACGATGCATTAGATGATAGTAAATTAATAGCGAGAATATTTGTAACCTTATTCAAGGCATTTGAAAATCGTGGGAAAAGTAATATTGACTTTATTGATCCTGTTAAGGTAAAAAGGTTTGAAATTATACCAATGACATAGAGGGTAAATTAATCAAAAGGCTTTCGTGCTTTTTTAATAGCGATCGGACCAATTGCACTGCCATTTACCGTGTTTATAATCCGTTTTTTTTGTTTTTATATTCAGGATGATTTTTGCCCAATTTTAATCACTGTACTGATAGTCGTTGCGCTAACCGGATACGATCGCACAATAATCTATAACATGAGGTTTAGCAAGAATGATCGGTGGTCTCACGCCAGGTTATTCTTGTAAAATGGAGAAAAATCCTTTGCTACATGTGAGGTGCGCCTATGATCAAGAAAGTTGTTTTAGCCGGAGGGACCGGCTTCATCGGACAATATCTATCTGACCAGTTCCGTAGACTCGGCTATCAGGTAGTCGTGATTTCGCGGCAGCCGCAGCACGTGTCCTGGCTAAAGTCGGCCGCCATCGTTGAGGCACTGGAGGACGCGGAGCTTCTTGTGAACCTAGCCGGCAAGTCGGTGAACTGCCGGTACAACGTGCGAAATCGGAAAGAGATCCTGAAGTCCCGAATCGAGACGACGGAGATCCTAGGACGTTGTGTGTTGTCGTGTAAGAATCCGCCCCCTTTGTGGCTTAATTCCAGCACCGCAACCATCTACCGCCATGCTGAAGACTACCCGATGACGGAAACCGGTGGCGAGCTCGGCTCGGGCTTCTCTGTGGATGTCGCAACCGCATGAGAGCGCGCCTTCTTTACCTTCGAGCTGCCACGCACCCGTCAGGTTGCTCTGCGCATCGCTATCGTGCTAGGTGAGCATGGCGGCGTGATGATCCCTTATAAGAATCTTGTTAAGTTGGGATTAGGCGGTGTCCAAGGCAGCGGGCGGCAGATGTTCAGTTGGATTCACGTTGAGGATCTGTATGGGATTATTCGCTTCCTTCAAGAGCGGCTGGATATTTCCGGCGTTATCAACTGTTCGGCGCCCCACCCTGTGACAAACCGCGAGCTGATGCAGTTATTGCGTACTTCCTTAGGCCGGAAAATCGGACTACCCGCCGCCCGGTGGATGCTCGGGGTCGGTGCTCTTTTCTTGTGTACTGCGACGGAGCTCATCCTGAAGAGCCGTTGGGTTATTCCCGAGCGCCTATTGAAGGAAGGCTATGATTTTCGATATAAGAGATTGGAACAAGCTCTTGAGGCTATTGTGAATAGGGAATACCGAAGGTAAGAGAAAATTTGTTGATCAAATATTAGAAAAAGCAAAGCAGTCCTGAGTTTTTAAACGACAGGTAACGATAGCTCCATGATGACAGGCTGCCGGATGATCGGCAGCCTGCTCACCGGGCAGGATAGTTGAACTACAGGAAGCATAAAAAGGATACGCTTACTCTATAATGAACACGTAGTCCCCCCGTCCTTCCTCGATAAAGCATAGATATAACGCCCTTTTTCCGTGGGAAGGACGGCTTCTAAACCTTCCATTGGTTCATAGTAAGCCTGTTTTTCATCTGATGGCCAGGCTATAAGTTGTATTTTTCAGGCTTGTAAGAAAATTCAACCATTAATAACGCTGATGGTGGAGCAGCTACCGGCTTGACATTCTAACGGGGTAGGCGAATCGGCAATACTTTCCACTTGTATGATCCGAGTAGGTAATGGACGTTTGTTCCGTTAACTGTTATTTTTGTATTTGGTGGTTCATATCCGTTATTCTGTTGGTCCTTAATGCAGTCCGTATTTAAAGTAAGTAGTAATAGCGAAAGAATGAGTAACGCGAAATTCTTTATAGTTATCTCGTTATTCGTAGTTACGCTTGCATCTCATACACCCTTTTTCTAATAGATCAACATAAACACAGACGTATATAACTCATCGTTTGTTCC
>JBNJJW010000065.1:0-6408 GCA_051750645.1 Bacillota bacterium
ACTCCGTTAGCTTAATCTTTTCTTTTATTACGTCTATATCTAATAAAAAAATATATACAAATTAGAGTGAGCCCCATAAAACTGACATACCTGTAATACTCAGGACTATCAGTTTTCATAAGAGCAGGATAACCAAAAATAATTAAAAGCGGCATTCCACTTGCTAAAAGTAATCTTTCGTACATAAGGTTGCCCCCTCACCAATATACTAATCTGCCCTTTAACGTAATGAAGCTGCCCTTCGTTTTGCCGGCAGCCTCGTCCTGGTTTCATTTATTCAACCCCCTCGGTCGCCATAGCGCAAGCATCTATGAACTTTTACGGTTTCTCTTTCGTTTTACAGTAACATATATTCCAAAAAGTATCGCCAAGCCGCACTCTACGCCTATCTCTAGCCCTTTTAAAAAATCCATAAAATCATCCATCAGAAGTCCCCCTATTCATACCAGATAATAGTACCACATATTGGAACTAACCTGCCCGTTACTTCAACGGAAAAAGCAGCCGATCGTTATGACCAGCTGCTTTCGTGTCTTTATTGCGCTATCGTACCCGTTAGCGGAATAGCGCGAATAAGGTACTCAATCAAGGGGGCCCTTGTGCTGCCGCAACAATGCCGCAATGTCGACGCCGTCTATCGTCAACCCTTCGATATCGCAACCTTCAATACTGACGCCTCGTAAATTAACAGAATATTTTGAGGGTTATTGTTACAAATAACAGTAAAGTGCCGAGTGGAACTACTCGAGAGTATGAAAGATTGTATTTATTATTGAATAAACAAACCGGAGGAGCATCTTGTGCTATTCACAGTGGTCCCCTACGTGTGACAACAAAATCGCACGTAACTCCTCTATTTCGGTAATCACTGCTAGAGGGTGAGACTCTTGAGGTACTTGATAATTCTTCTTATTTAACCATATAGCTTTCAACCCTTCTTGTATTGGAGCCGCAACATCATTTGTCCAAGAGTCGCCCACGACAAGTACCTGTTCTGGTGGTAAAGAAGTCATACTGAGAACATAATGATAAATTTCTGGGCTTGGTTTTTCATAGCCGATAACTTCGGATATGAACACATACTCTTTTGGAATGATACCATCTAATCCGATTGCCTCCAATTTATCATTCTGCCACCCTTTGCTTCCATTCGTCAATACTCCTATTTGATAATAATTACTAAGATCCTTAATGGTTTTGTTTATCATCACATTAGGCTTCATATGCTTTTTACTTATTAATTGGTAGAACATTTCAAAGTTAATTGCCGTTTCTACATCCGTTGTTTTCCCCATTTGATCCATAGAATAGAGAAAACGTTTAGTCCGATATTCGTCAAAAGAAATTTGTTTGCTATCTAATTTCTTTACTAAGAATTGTTCTACATTATTAAAGACTTCAAATAAATCGTTAATATTCATTTCACTGGTGAAAAAATGATTTCTGAACGCTTCCTTAACACTATTTTCCCAATAGTCGTCAAAGTGTAAAAGTGTATCATCTAGATCAAACAAAACCAATTTAATTGGATACATAATACTCTCCCATCCATTATGTGATGATAAAGTTAATTATACTCTACGGAACCCTGACTCAGGCATTTTAGTTCCACTCCTTTCCCTTTTTCAAAGTACAACCGAACATCTTCCTGAATATTATTTTTCCAATTCTATCCTTCCACTCAGATGCATGCAACACTTATTTTTAAACATTCTTTCAATTTGTTACTACTCTAACGAGTTGAAGTTACCGATGGATACTGTAGCTCAACTTTTTTGCCCGTCCCTCGGCATCTCAAAAGACTGTCACCCACTATCCTGCCCAATCGCTTAATGAATAAAGGAGCAGCTGCCGCAAGCTGCTCCTTACTGATTGAACTAACAGTACCCGTTAGTTGAACATCACTCTATTCAAATTCCCCATCTTCCCACATATGAATCCCCATGCACAATCCATCTCCATCTGGAGCCAATTCGATTTCTTCAAGATATTCTCTTGTATTCTGGTCAAATACTCTTGCTATCAGAGCAAATTCAACTCCATGGTCCTTATCGATGCTACTATCAATAACACCATCTAATAGCATCATGAAACCGTACAAAGTGTCACTAATAGCTTTTTCAGCAGCACGTCTTTCCTCTACAGAGCAATTTGAATTAATCTTCTCTTTTGCGTATCCTTTAACGTTATCCATAAGGGTCTTACCAAAGAAATGCCCCATTTTAATCCATCTGGCGTGTTCATCAATTGGCCACTCTTTGTAAATACCTTCAGTCATTTTACAACCTCTTTCTCCTATGTATTGAATGTAGTCAGTTCCCAATACGTATCTGTTTTCTAATCTTGGTAGCCATCTCAGGCTGGCTACCTTACGTGTCTTTATTGAGCTCTTGTACCCGTTAGCTCAATAGTCTTATGTTTTAATTAGAGTCGCTGCTTATAGTTGTGAGGCTTGCCGAACACCTAATGCAGTGACGTCCCGACGGGCTTAGGGGGCTGGATGTGGTCACTCGCTTCTCAGAGTGACCCCGGAGCGTCAATATGGTGTTAGCCGAAGGAAGTTCTGGAAGCAGCCATTGCATTTAAGGCGTTCTCAAAATAGCTATATACTTCATCTGCAATTCCCAGAAACTCTTCAACAAGTACATTACTATCCAAGTAACAAGCATACAGATAATCAACTAAAGCGGAGTCAATCTCACAATAGTTTAATATGGCATTCTTCATCTTAATAATGTCATCTTGCCATACACCTGTATCTTCTAAAACCAAAGAGTATAATGCACGAATTAATCTCTTAGAGTAACCTTTAATATATCTAGTTTTCATTGTGTTATCACTAGCATTAGAAAGTAAACTATGTATACGATCTACTTCCTCCTTGGTCTCTGTATTTAAGTCTAAAATGAACTCTGGAGAAATAATTATCTGTGGTACTTTTTCACCAACGTCATGACCATATATGCAAACACAAATTATCTTTACCCAAAAACCCCACTCATTTGGTTTACTTAATACATCATCAATCGAGCAAATTATCGTATCAATCTTAGTTACTACTGGATATTCTTCCAAAAGCCTGTCTTTAATATTTGACAATCTTTCGTAATCAATATCTTTGGGATTTACACATACAATAGTAAAGTCTGCATCTGACTTAAAAGGTTTAGCAGTTCCTTTTGGAATCGAGCCACACATATAAATGCTATGAATCTTACCTTTAAATTCGGTAAGTATATTATCTATATACTTATCAACAAAATCCTTATATTCACTTTGTATTACAATTCTATTTATAACTTTTTCTAATATCATATAGACTCCTCCTAAACTAAGAACTTCTTTCGGCTAACGTCTTTTTTGCGAACTTCGTAAATTCGTCATGACTTAAGTTATTCGCGAAATCATTCAACTATCCTGCCCGTTAGCTCAACGAGGCCGCCGTTTCATGCCGGCGGCCTCATCTTGGAACTATCGTACCCGTTAGTTTAGAAATGTGGTTTCTATTACTTACGAAAAGTAGACTGGTATAGTATCGTACCCTCCCTGGAAAGACCAATCAATTCAGCATTATCATATTTCCATTGCAAATACCAAATAGATTTTTGGGGCTCAAGTATTGTGGCTTCAATAAACTCGTCTTGTTCTTTTTTTAATTGCACTTTCGCGATTTTTCCGTCATTGATTCGCCCAAACAAGATTTCGTCATCTGCCCCTTTATTGATTATGCCATACGAAATTGCATCATTACCGCCGATGTTGTTGGAACTTACCACATTCCATCCTTTGCCTTCCGGCGATAACTCGGCAGCACCAACACTTTGTTTCTCACTGTACAAGATAACAATTCCTTTTTGTATCTTTATTTCATGTAATATTTCGGTATTGGGATGAACATCACGGAAAGCTTCTTCATATGTTTTTGTTCCACAAGCTGATAATAAAGTTGCTATCATCAATATTATCGTTGTCATCATATATTTTCGCATTCACTTACCCCCGTTAATTTCAAAGTTAAAAATTACTTCCCATACTAAGACTCAATAAAGCTTGTTCAACTATGTTGCCCGTTAGCTCAACAGGCTGCCGAGCGAATCGCCTGCAGCCTACATAGTTAAGCATTATGGAGCTATCGTACCCGTTAGCACAAGCAGCAACCCCGAATTGTTACTTGATTCCTTATACCATGGAATTCGCAATTTTGAGCAAGTCTGTTGCTTTATACTTCGCTTTCAACATTTTCTTGTTTCCAATCGCAAGCGTATATTGCATCCCGTTCTTCTGGAATCGAAGTTCATATCCCAATTCGAATTTGGGCCGATACAACGCTTTCGCACCGTCCTTTAGCAAATAATACACATCGTCCTTCCCTTTGTACCGCTCGAGTTCTACTACGATCGGAGATGCTTTGACCCGGAAGTAGCCATTAAGCGCTTCGTTTCTATAGACTAGTTCAAGCGATTCATCGCCATCGACGTATCCGTTGAAATGAGTGATCTCGAACGGAAATTCAGTGGGTACCAGTACTTGCCTTTTGAACTTCTTTTGGTATTCCCGGATCAGTCGGGCCTCATCGACGAGTGGATTGGCCCCGTCGAACAGGACGCGGATTTTGGTTATTCGGTCGCCCTTTATGGTAAGTTCCCAGATGAAGGCAAGTCGTTCTCCCTTCAGCACTTCATCATCATAATGAGCCAGTAGGATTTTCACATCCTTCTCTGGAGAGGAAACGAGCTGTATTCCGCTGATATGGGAATTCTCCCTTACCTCAGGAATTTGTACGAAATCCTTATCTACATATTTTTTTGCCTGATCAAAATCGTCTCGCAATATGGCTTTTGCAAACTGGTCTGCTGGTCCCCGGGGAGCTTTACCTCCAGTGGGAACTGCCACGGCTTCGGATGGCGCTATGTTTTTCGCTGTAGCGCTTCCCGACAGCATCGATGTGAACAAGCTCATTACCATTAGAAGAAACAGTGCCTTAACTCTCATAACATCCCCCTTGGAAAAGTCTGCTCGCGGACATAATATTCTGCCAATGCGAAGTAGTCTACCCAAAGACCGGAAAGATATTTATTAAAGTAATCTGCCCGTTAGCGGGGAAAAGGCAACCGATTTGAACCGGCTGCCTTTTCGTTTTGTTATTGAGCTATCGTCCCCGTTAGCCATCCATGCATCTCTTATGCTGCACCACAGAGCATGAAAGTTAATCCGTTCTTTCATGGTAGTTGAACAAGCAACCTATTGATCACCGATCGCTCATTAACTCTTTGATTTCTCAATCGCTTTTTTCACAGCATTTGCCAGATCGCCAGGTTTAACTTTTTTACCCAACACAATCGTCGCGTCTTCTTGATGCTGATAACCTTTATAAGGGATTTTATTAGTCGGTGTAATTTTATAACCAATCTCATCATTCCAAAAGCAACTGATCAATTTCTTATCTCGAACAGCATTAGACCATCCTTTTATATTGAAATGTAGCTCAATTGGTGTTGTATTTATTAATTCATCTGGATTCATGGTGTAACATTGATTGAATGTTAATAATAGCATCTTTTCAATATCATCATCTGTATAAGGAGATTTAAGTTCATTTACAATGTTAATATCCACTGCACCGCCATGTTTTTTTGAGGATCCTGTTGGAATCATAAACAAGTCATCATGTTTGCTCACATAGATACCGACATTCTTATATCTGTGTTTTTTAAAAAGCTTCAAAAATCTTATCAAATTCATTATCCTTTCGCTATTGCATCATAAAGCTACTATTTCGGGATTTTCACTTCAATCCCTTCTGATATCACCACGCAATCCTGCCCGTTAACGTAACGAAGCTGCCGTTCATGCCGGCAGCTTCATAATAACTGTTGAACTATCGTACCCGTTAGTTCAATCTATATCATTAGTTATGCTTCTTAAAGCCAATGGGTGGTTCAAATTTCATAAAACTAATCAACTCAATATTCATTTGTTTATTAGATGGTGGTACTTTAATTATTCGATAGTTAATATCAATTCCACCATCAGCAGCGTCCCCAACGGATATAAACTCGACTGCTTCATCTGGAGAAGCAGCTACAAAAGCAAATGTCTTATCACCTTCTGTAAAAATGCCTGTTCCACCAGGCTCAACACTATGAAATTCTTTTTCAAACCAATGAGAAGCATCCATGTAATCTACTTTTTCAAACTCAATATCGATATTATTTTTTCCACAAGCGGATAAAATGAAAGTTATCAAAATTAATAAAAGTGTAATACGTTTCACGTTTAAACCCCCTATGACATAGCTAATCCTAGCAAGTACTTTTATTTTTAGCTCCGAACAAATTTAGCAGATACCATCGTTTTGTCCCAATTCAAATTTATACTGTATGAGCCTGGCTGCAAATTAGAAAAATT
>JBNJJW010000066.1:0-6373 GCA_051750645.1 Bacillota bacterium
CACACTTGCTCATGAGGATATTGGGGTTCTGGATCATCATTTTCCCCATAGCACAGGTTGGACTTCCGTCTTCTATGTTGTATTGGTGGCGATAGCCCTTCTTGGGTGGTTTGCACCCAGCAACAAACCTTCTAAGGCAGGCAATGTAACGGAAGATGCTGTGTAAAACAAACTTGTCGTGGTATAGTTTTACCAGTTTTTCTATGTTGATCTGAATTGGGTTTATAGAATGAAAGTATTCTAAAGTGGTATAACGAATGAAACGTTGGTTCAATTTTTTAATCTTTTAAAGAAAAGGCCATCCGGCAATGGATGGCCTTAAAACTTGCCGTTACAGATAGCGCGGTGAACCGTATCACAAGTAACGGCAAGTTTTTTTGGAAAATTATGAAAAAATTTGTTTTTAGCTGTCGCCGTGCTATTATCAATATAGAGATGCGATTAAAGGAGTCTAGAGCCTGCCATGTGGATTATTCTGTAAGGATTAACAACCAGATAGGATACCAATTATAGTATTTCACTATGTTATTTGGTATTCATATCTTTAACCTTACAGGGTACGCAGGGATGAGTTTATAAAGCACCCATTTTGCGGATACCACCGGTATCCGTTTTAGTTTTTCGGAAAACCGCATCTCTATTGATCTCTACCTGCTTATCCTCCTAATTTATGAATGGAGGAACTATAGATGAACTCATTGAATAATAAAATAGTAATCGTTACCGGTGCAAGCAGATCAACGGGGATCGGAACAGCTTTATGCCGTTCGCTTGCTAGTCTAGGGGCTGATATATTCTTTACCCATTGGCGTACTTTTGATGAAACTGAAGGTAACGGTGGAGAAAAGGAATGGCCTGAACATCTATGCAAGGAATTGGAAAGCTTAGGTGTAAGGGCAAGTCATATGGAAGCAGATTTTGCTGATCCTGAAATGCCGTCACTTATTATGCATGAGGTAGAAAATTCATTAGGAAATGCTTCGATATTGATTAATAATGCAGCTTATTGCGTGTCAACCAATTATCGGAACCTTAATATAACTACTTTAGATCAGCACTATGTAGTGAACAATCGTGGAACGATCTTACTTAGCACAGAGTTTGCAAGAAGGTTTGAAAAGAATCATTCAAAGGGGACTCCAGGGAGAATTATCTTCATGGTTTCAAAAGGACCCGACCCGGATAACTTGGCATATCTTTCGACAAAGGGAGCTTTGATTGGTTTGATCGAACCTCTCTCTGTAGGTTTGGCTCCGCTTCATATTACAGTCAACGGATTCGATCCGGGGCAGGATTGGTGATGCTGTTCCAGTAAAAATTAATGGGTCTGGACAGTATCCTTCTGAACCAAATATGCCTGGTGTTTTTGATAATATATTCGTAGGGATTTTCTTAATACTTGGACTAGTTTTAATAATAATTGGGTTAAATAAAGGAATTAAGAAATCTATTTGAAGTTATTCCGCTAACGGATACGATAGCTCCATAATGTTTTACTACGTAGGCTGTTGATTATTCGCTCGGCAGCCTGTTGTGCTATACGAACGGGCAGGATTGTATAGAAAGGAATTGAATAATAATTATAGGAGGAAGGCGCTTATTTGTGGAAAACGAAGAAGTATTAAAGGAACTTAAAAGGGGTTTCTATAAGGAAATTGATGAATTGAAAATGAAGCATAGATCCTTCAAGAAACGAATCAGCATTATTTCAAATTTATTTATTCCTGGAATGGGCTTCCTAATTTACGATTAGAACGGAGCGGATCAAGTTGGATATTGCCTTTGCCGTATTATCCTTTTTTTTTATGTTGTTTTTCTTAATTACAATTCGGGCGATTATAAACAAAGATAAATGTGATCTACTCATATTAGCAACATCTGTTTTATTTGGAGCTATTCTGTTGAATAGTGTAGGTATTTTTGCTCAATAAGCGTGTTCTTAAATCTTCATTAAGCTAACCGATAGCACCATGACGAACAGGCTGCCGGCATCGGCAACCTATTCAACTAACTGTCAGGTTTAAGTGAAAATTTACCAACATTAAGGGGGTCTATTTGCTAATATAGGGGGTTTGAATATGGAAAGTGTTAATTTTTATGAACACAGCATTTTTCATGAAAAAGCACAAAAATTATTCTTAGAACAAAAAGCAATTATAGAAGTAGTGATACCAAAAGCAGATGTTCAGCATGTGGGGAGTACAGCCATTCCTAATAGTCTGACTAAAGGCGACTTAGACATTCAAGTTCGGGTAAAGCCAGAGGAATTTTTGACTGCTGTTCACGCACTTTCGAAATTGTATTTTCTTAACGACGGTAGTATAAGTATGGATTCTTTTAGAGCATTCAAGGATGACACAACTGACCCCCCATTGGGAGTTCAATTAACTGTCATTAATACTAAGTTTGATTTTTTTTGGAAATTCCGAGATGTCTTATTGATGAACGATAATTACAGGGTACGATACGATGAATTAAAGAAGGACTTCGATGGGAAAGAAATGGATGATTATCGTGAAGGTAAAAATGCGTTTTTCGAATGGTTAATGGAAACGCCCGAATTCAAGTCATTAAGCTAAAGGATTACGATAGTGGAGGAGTTTGCTATAAAGCAGCTCCTCTTTTGTTTTATTAAAGTAACTGGCAGGATAGTTGAGCCGGCTATCACTATACATAGTTTAACTCTACTTAGGCAAGTAAATTCTATTAAACACTTCCCAGTCATAGAAATAAATTAGGAGAACGCCATAGCGGATTAAATAATTCAAATAACTGGGAGGAGTCAATGATGAAGTTTAAGTTTGTTATTCTAATTTTCCTGTTTATTTTGTCTGCTTGTGGTAACCAACTAGCAACCTCTGTTCAAGTAAAAAAAGAAAGGATCGGATTGCTTCCAAGTCATGTTAAGTGGAATCAACAAGATTATAAAATAACTGGGCAACAAGTTGTATCAATTGGAAAGCCTTTAGGAACAACAGAATTCAACAAGGTATTCGGTTCAAAAAAAGTTTATCAAATACCTGGAATAGACTATCAGAAAGAAATTGCAATTCTTCAGTCTTCCAAATACTTTATAGCATCATATAATGTTACTCTTAATAAAGTTAATGCAGACCCAGCTAAGACACAAGCAGAAATTGATAGGGATAAGGATATTGCTTTCCAAAGGGAAGTCCTTCCTATCATCGAAGGTGCTACAGCAAAAGAATATCCAAGAGAGTATATTAAGGGAAACATAGCGGTTGATGATTTGGGAAAATTCAACGAAGATGCGACATTGTATTTCGATAATAGTAATCAAGTTGTATTCTTAATTGATAAGGAGAATAGCAAGATAAATAATATTAAGAAGGAACTTCAGGAAAAACTTGGTGAGAAGGTGCGATTTAAGAAAGCCAAACACAATCCTAAAGAGTTTACAGCGAAACAAGAGGAAATTGTTAATTTTTTAGGTGAAATGAATATTGCGTCTAGTGCTGGCTACAATCATCAAACAGAAGTAATTGATGTTAAAGCACCGCTTAATGATGTACAAGTTCAAGCTTTAAAAGAGAAATTTGGTGCGGATAACTTAAATATTGAAATTATAGAAGGAGCGCCTTTCATTCCTTATTAAGCGGAAAATTAACAGAATCGCCAAGCATTACGCTAACGGGTACGATAGCTGAATCATGATACAACGGCAGCCGGGCAGGATAATTAGTTTTGGTGGGGTGCGTTAATGAGCGAAAATGAGCAATGGCACCAACATCTAGGTGCATATGGGATTTGTTTCAATGATGAAAAGCTCTTAGTCATTCAAAAGGGAAATGGTCCGTATTTCGGGCGATATGACTTACCTGGAGGGACAATTGAGACTCATGAATCTTTGACGGATGCCGTCCAAAGAGAATTCCTTGAGGAGGCTGGAATCAACGTAAAGATTAAAGAGAATGTGGGTGTTTGTGATTATTTGATTCCTTATGACTTACCCAAAAGGGGTACTTCTCATATTCATCATGTTGCTGTATTTTATTTGATTCAAATTATCGGCGGTATTCTTACAAAAACTCCTGAAAAGTTTGAAGGACAAGATTCACTAGGTGCATTATGGATACCGATTAAGGAATTGATTACTGAAAATTCTTCCCCTCTCGTTCTCCAGGCGATTGAATGGAAAAAAACGAGAAAATTAGCCGTTGGATTCCAACGCTTAGATAATTGGGTCGTGTTAAGTAGTAGCTCGTTAACGGGTACGATAGTGGAGGAGTATGCTATGCGGCAGCTCCTCTTTTCTATTGAATAGCAGGCAGGATAACGCAACCATTACGTGAATACCATATAAAGATGGGAGGAAGAGATGATGGACAAATCTGTTTCAAGTAGAAAAGATATCGTTTCGTTATTTTTAGGAATTGTTGCAATACACATGTACGTAATTAGTTTAACAACAGAATCATTTGTTCTTATTGTTGTATCCATTATTGATTCATTGATAGCGTTTTTTCTCGGAATAGGTACCGATAGTGATTATGGACACGGAGGACTAATTATTGGATTATTAGTCTTTATAGCTTCGTTGATAAAACTATTCGTAAGTTAACTGGCTTAGCAATGATGAACTTCAGCAAAGAACGAACTACTTTGTTGCGCTAACGGGTACGATAGCATAAACATCAGAAGAAGGCTGTCGAGAGCTATTATGAATTGGCAGCCTTCTCCGCTAACTGGCAGGATAATTGAACAAGAAGCACGAATTTAGGGATTTTCCCACAAATATAAGGGGATGAATGGAATGCAGCCAATTGTAAAAATAATGAAATCTGATTCAGAAATTATGGCTACTTTTAGCACTTTCAAACAACTACGTCCGCATTTAACAGAAGATAATTTTTTAGAAAAAATCAAACGATTGCAAGATAATCATGCTTATAATTTAATTGCCGTCATTGAAAATAATGAAGTTAAAGCAGCAGCTGGATATAGGATTACCGAATCTCTAGCCTGGGGAAATTATTTTTATGTAGATGATTTGATTACAAATGAAACAAACCGACGTAAAGGTTATGCAAAAATCTTATGGGATTGGCTAATAGGTCAAGCAAAATTAAATGGATGTGAACAATTTCATCTAGATTCTGGTGTGCACAGACACGATGCTCATAGATTTTACCTCAAAAGTGGATTAGATATTACTTGTCATCATTTTCAAATGTCTCTTTAACTCCCTTGGTATGATAGTTGAACCAAAGAGGGAGCATATCCGGCAGCTGCTCCTTCTTTTTATTAAACTGGCAGAATAACGCAATAACTTGATATTGTTAACCAGCAGTAATTTTGAGAAAATAAGAGCTATTGGAGGGATATTTGTTGAAGGAAATCGCACAAGAATTGATTACAAAATATGAGCGGTTGTCCGATAAAGAAAGAAATATAATTTCAAACGGACTCAGAAATTATTTTGGTAAACCTATAACTTTTTCTACAGATAAGTTATCCCTAATGGATGAAAAGGACTTATTAATAATTAAATCTACAATTGACGGCATGATTCTTACAACAGAGAACGTTCCAGATATCATTAAAGAGTATGAAAGATTAAAAGACACCGATTTGCCCTCAAGAGTATCATTTGGTCATATACATAAAGCTAACGAGTAATTCACTTAATCTTGCTGAACTAACAGGTACAATAGTGAGGGGTACTTGCTTCGCAGCAGCTCCTTTTTAGTTTATTGAAGTAAGAGGCAGGATAAAGCAGTGAGAGTGATTGTTAAATCTCCATCGTATTGAGAACGTGTGTTTGGTAAAATTATACACATATCTGAGTTATTGGGGGTTACCAATGGATATCGCCTTTGAGTTAATTGAAAGTATGTTGGTTAAGTTTAGGTCGGAAAAAAAATGGACTCTTCAAGCACTTGAGCAATTGTCCGAAGAAGACATTACTTCGTCCTCAACTGCGGAAAGTAACAGTATTGCAAATTTGGTTGCTCACATTAGAGGTGCGGTACACTCTCGAATTGAAACAATCCTCTTAGATATTCCCGACACAAGAGATAGAGAGAAGGAATTTGAAAAAGGTCTAGAAATGTCAAAGGAACAAGCCATAAAAATGACCAGGGATGCTTTTGATATTATCATTAAATATCTTGAACGTCTCAAATCTAGCCCGGAGTTATTGATGTCACAACCCTTTCTTAATTTGCCGCCTCTTACATATAGTCAAGTAAATAACGAGACGACAGCTCTCAATCTTATGATAGCGATGGTGAGAGAGGTCCATTATCATACGGGGCAAATCATCTATGCAGCAAAAATGAGAAAGGGACAGCTTGTATGGCAATACGATTAAAACACTATATCTAAAGGGATTACAACAAGCGCCATTGAA
>JBNJJW010000067.1:0-5529 GCA_051750645.1 Bacillota bacterium
TAAACACCAAAAGGGCTGCCGCATGGTAGCCCTTCGTTACGCTAACGGGCAGGATCATTCAATCGTTTCTCGAATACATTTTGAGCTGGAGTATTTACGAACTTCGTGAATATCACGTTATAGGAAATCAGCACGAACCCAAGAAAATAATAATAGGATGTGATTTTGTGGAACTTAAACAAAAGATATTGGAAGATGAAGTAATTGCTGAATTTCTTCTTGCAGAAATCAATTCATCAAGATTTAGAGACAAGATACTAAATGCAATGGGGAATCATGATTCATCATTAATTACAAATCCGGATTTGATGAATGATAAACATAATGCAGTACGGAAGCACCTCCTTGCTAAAGTAAGAGGATATGGAACTGATAAAAGCTTGTTTGAGAGCTTCCCCAATAAAAGCCTGTTTGAGAATTTCCCTAATGATGTTGAATGGTACTCCGCTGTTATAAGCAGAAATGAACTTTTGGATGTCATGTACATTAATCATAGTTATTATATTGAGATATCAGGTGGTACCAGACTTCCAGTTTGTGCAGCTAAGAACATCTATAATGGTTTGGAAGTCTACGATGAAGCTAACACGTACATTCAAGAGATTCATAATGACTACATAAAAGGGAAGCTCTTTCCGAAAATAATTTGTGTTTCAATGAACAAGGACTCAAGGGTTGTTGTTCTTGAAGGGCATTCGAGGCTTACGGCATTTCTTCTAAACCAAAAATTTGTACCGGAACAGTTAAAGGTGATAATTGGTTTTTCTGAAAAGATGGATCAATGGGATTTTTACTGAAATGTGAATGTAACTTGAAGAAGGTGCTGACTTCCCTTCCTATAACACTCTGGATTCGTTGCGCAGTTGCCCAGAAAAAATGGCCTTCGAAGCTGAAACCAAAGGCCATTTCGTAGAATCATTATCGCAGGAAGAAACAGGGCAATTGCGCAAATCCATGTTGAACGATGCCGCGGGCTCCTCCCGCCCTCTTATGGGGTTTGTTATTTGTTTCCACCCCCATTATGGTGTCATTACCAGCTAAATGGCAGACATAGCCATCGAAAGATGGGGCTAGAACCCACTCCAAGACATACTTTCCCCCTCCCCAAAACGGGCCTGTAAGCAGTTTGTATTCTGTTCGTTCGCGATCATCCCGAAAGGGGCGGGATGGAAAGCACCTGACACCAATTGCCCCCACAGGAGGGACACTTCGAAATATCTTTGCCCGTAAGCTTCATAATAAGCTCCTTTGCAGACAGCTTCACTTTCGGCTTAATGACCGTACGGGTCAAGCGCAGGCATGTTTGCAGTTTGGTTTTTCGGTTACAGTTGCTAAGAAAGCCGTAATAACGAATCCTCTGAAAACCTGAGGGAAGCACGTGCTGCATGAATCGGCGTATGAACTCCATCGCATCCAGCGTCATGGGCTTCACCTTGCCCTTATCCTTGTATTCCCGGTACTGGAACGTGACGGCGTCTTCACTCATCGCCGTCAACCGGTTATTGGAAATCGCGGTCTTGTGGGTGTACCGGCTCAAGTATTTGACCACATGGAAGGGGCTCTTAAACGGCTTTTTGCAGTAGACCACCCAGTCGATCGTGTACAGCGTTCCAAGCAACGCAGAAAAAGCTTTTTCCTCCGCAAAGGGCAAGGAAGTGCCGGCAAATGTCAATGCTTGCGCGGCGTATGCTTTTTTCAATAGAGCAAGCAGCTTGCCGCGGAACACCTTGGAAAGCACCTTCACCGGGATGAAGAACTTTTTCCGCGAACGCACAAAGGAGAGCCCGTCCGAAGACAGCCCGCCGCCCGGCACAATGCAGTGGACATGGGGGTGAAAGGACAAGTTTTGTCCCCATGTATGCAGCACCATCGTGACGCCGATCTGCGCGCCGAGAAATTTGGGATCCAGCGCGAGCTTTGCCAGCGTATCCGAAGCTGCTCTGCAAAGAATGGCGTACATCTGCGCGGGATTGGCAAGAAATAAAGGATTCAACTGGTGAGGCACGGTAAAGACGGCGTGAAAATAAGGAATCGGCAGCAGTTCCGAGGTTCGATCCAGGATCCACTGCTCCTTCTTCACATTGCCGCACTTCGGGCAATTGCGGTTGCGGCAGGAATTATAGGCTATTTTCACATCATCGCAGGAATCGCATTGGTCGAGATGCCCGCCTAAGGCGGCAGTTCGGCAGTTCACGATGGCTTTGGCCGCTTTGATCCCTTCCGCGTGAACAGGGTGAGATGCGAGATAGGGCCCGGCGAATCGAGCGAACACCTGCTGCAACTCAGGCATGATCATCACCTCCGTTGTGGAGATCAAAGGGACTTTTCAAGCCGAGCACCTGGGCGTGAGTGAGATGAAGATACATCGAAGTCGTCTGAATATCCGAATGTCCGAGCAGCTCTTTGATTTGCAAAATGCTGGCGCCGTGGTTCAGGGAATGAGTAGCGAAGCTGTGGCGCAGCGAATGAATGGATACTTTCTTCGCGACGCCGGAAGCAAGCAGGGACTGCTGGAACACGGATTGAATGGTGCGGGTGGCAATGGGCTTGGTATCCGGCATGCCGGGGAACAGCCAGAAGGCGGGGCGATAGCTCTTCCAGTATTGACGGAGAAGCAGAAGATTTTTCTCGGACAAAACGGAGTAACGATCCTTGTTTCCTTTGGATTGATGGACAAGGATTCGCATGCTGCTGCTGTCGATATCTGAAATGCGGAGATGAGCGGCCTCGCTAACCCGAAGACCAGCGGAGTAGATGGTAGACAGAATGGCTCTGTGCTTGAGATTGTGGGTAGCGTTGATGACTAAAAAGACCTCGTGTGGAGTTAATATCGTGGGAAGGAACGATTTCTTCTTCATTCGGGGCACATGCAGCATACTCCACTCGCGGCAAAGGACGGACTGGTAATAAAATTTGATAGCGCCGTAGGCGGAATTCACATAAGCTGAGCTAACCTTCCGAACCGTGATGGCATGATGGAGAAACGCTCGGACCTCCTCATAACCAGCCGAGGCCGGATGGTTGCCGCAAAACGAATGGAACCGCCGTAAATGTGCCAATTAAGTTCTTTGTGTGCTTTTGGCAAAGCCTCGTAATTCCATGGAAATCGTCATTGCTTGCGTCACATCGTGCATGATGAAACACCTTCCTTTTTATCTGTAGAGGATAAAGGAAAGTGTTATACACTGAAAGTGGAAGTTTTCGGGATTTAAAGCTACCGCGGAGCGGTTTCGTTCAACACCGTATTCACGCATCGGGCTATTCAGCCCTTGGTCCCCCCGAGGCATTTCGGGATTAAACTAACGGGAACGATTGTTCAATAAAAATTGGAGCTGCATCAGCAGCTCCTTTGCTATCTCCGCGTTTACTCGATTTTTAGGAAGGCCAGATTATTGTAACTGTTTGGCTCCTGCAATCATTCGTCCAGTCTCTGCATCAAAGACAGCATGTTGAGAAAAAGGCCTTTCATTTACGTACTTGGCGGAAATAAATACGTATACTTGTCTCTCTGGATTGTAACCATTGCCGCCAACTGCGGATGCACCGAACTGTTTAGGTACAAGGGAGAAGACTTTATTAATATCCTTGAATAAAACCTTTTCCCTAAGTTTGAATACGGCATCCGGATATTCAGTATATTCATTTCGATTCACTTTCTGATAATAAACGTCTGCTGTAGGGAAATTTTTATCTGCGTTACCGGGATACTTTTCAAGTTCGTTCGCATGGGCAAATGGCATAGTAAACGCTAATATTAGAAAGCTCATTATTACTATCTTTTTCAAGTTCCCACCTCCTGCAGATTATTATATCCTGTGTTCGATTCAACATTCGTGGGAAAGTGATTAAAATGCGATAAACAACGAGATGAGAGCTCAATAACCATCAGTAGATTTTGTTATCAGTGGTAGTCCTTACTTTTCTTATAATAACTGGTACATACTTTGAGTTTATTTTTAAAATGAAACCTTTTGGTGATTTTCCGACGAATAATACGTGAATATGATCCAATAGTGATTTACTCATTGAGCATTATTTCAGCACACATTAGAATGTCGTCGGGGCGTTCTTTTGTTACGCTCCCATGGTTTTATAACCAAGACATAGTTTACAAATATTTCAAATATAGGTATCATTGGGTGGTGTTATTCATATGAGGAGGTTGATGAAATGAATCTTTTAAAGGAATCTCAATCTTTAAAAATTTCTGCTGATTCATTAATCCATGAATCTGGGATAGTTCAAATATTATCTAACTATGGCATTGTCAAAACTGTTGGTAGCTATGCATTAGATGTGATACTAGATAACGCGGATATTGATTTCTGCGTAGTTAGTGATCAGGTTTCGAAGGAACAAGCATTAGATTTACTAAATGCACTGATTTGGCAAAATTACTTTGATGGATTTTTGTTTTATGACTTTGTTTCCAAGATGAAACGAGACGGGTTTCCAGAAGGATATTATATTGGTCTGAAGATGAAAAGCTATCAGGGGCGTCAGTGGATATTGGATATATGGTTTTTAACCAATGAGAATGACAAGAAGCTAACAGAATATTACAAAGAACTTTTAACCGAAAAAAATAGAGAGGTAATCTTGGAATTTAAACAATACAAGAAACTAAGCCCTTATAAAAAGAAAATACTTAGTATAGATATTTATGATGCGGTTTTAGTACATAACATTACAACGGTAGACGAATTTATTGAATATATTAACAAAAAATATCCAGACACCATTGATACTACTGATAAGTGGGCTAGACACTTATGGTTATGAAGCTTAGTTTTAAGAACCAAACTTGATGCATTCAGTAAGTTCAGTGTAATACTTAGGACGACCACACAAGTTAGGTAATGAATGAGTGCCTTATGGACTTTCAATGAGATTCAAAAAAGATTCAAGGAGGTCATCCTTCTTCAATGGAGCTCTTAAAAATATCCAAGGAATTAAAGCAGGCGGGTCAACTATTACTTAGAGAATCGGGTCTAGAAAAAATTCTGTCGAATTATGGTGAAGTTCATCCAGATGGGAGCTTTTTTCTTGATTTAATGTATGATAATTGTGATATAGATTTCTATATCACAAATCCAGTGATGTCGAAAGAACTTGCACTAAATTTATTAAATAGCTTAATGTGGCTGAACTACTTTGATGGTCACTTATTTTATGATTGGACAAATAAAACCAATCATGAGTTCCCTCCAAGTTACTATATTGGTTTAAAGATTAAGAATCATCAAGACCGTACCTGGAAGGTCGATATTTGGTTGCATAAAACCAATAACAATAATAAAACAGAGCTTTATAAATCTTTAATTAATCCAAGCAACAAAGAGACAATATTAAGTCTAAAGCATTATAGAAAATATAATTCAAACAAGAATAAAATATTAAGTGTACATATTTATGATGCAGTGTTATTACACGGTGTAACAACACTAGATGAATTTATCGAATATCATAATGAATTAATAAAATAACTTGAATTTGAAGATAATTTGATTCAACAAAATCAGTTACTTT
>JBNJJW010000068.1:0-5451 GCA_051750645.1 Bacillota bacterium
CCCTTGCTTCAATTTAATCACTCCTTCAAAATGTAATCATTGCGTATCTTTCAGATAACGTCTTTTTTGCGAACATACAAAAATCCGTCATATCTAAGGTATTCGTGTAGTGATTAAGCAATCCTGCCAGTTAGCTTAATGACACCCTTTATTTTACTACGCCAGTTTGTCCACCGTGTGCGGATAATATAGGTCCTTAAGTAGTGAATTATTTTCCTTATAATCTGTGGCTTTTTTCTAGTCTGATGTGTCTAATATTATAATATCTTTCTTATGGCTAGCACCGAACGGACATCTAAATGCCTAAAACGGAAAGTTTAATTATAATGAATCTTTCCGTAGTATCGGATGACATGCGTGATAAGATGATATTACTAAATACATAGAAGGAGTTGCTATTTGTTGAGAGATCCTCGAATAGAAAAATTAGCTCATACAATCGTCCACTACTCGCTTGACCTACAAAAAGGGGAGAATCTATTAATTGAAGTTGAAGGGCATGATAATCACCTGGCGCAAGCGATCGTACTCGAGGCGTATCAGGTAGGAGGCATCCCAACGGTCTCATTCATTGACATGGAGATTTTGCGTAAGCAAATATTATACGGCAATCTAGTGACATTCCAGGCTGCAGCTGCAAGTGACCGTGAACGCATGGAGACGATGCATGCCTACGTCCTGATCCGAGCAAATGGGAATAGTCACGAGTTATCTGATGTACCGGCCGACAAGAAAGATCTTTATTGGCGCGAGTATTATCATCATGTACACGAATCCCGATGGGCCAAGACAAAATGGCTCGTATTGAGTTACCCGAATGCAGCTGCCGCACAACTGGCTGGCATGTCCACTTCTCAGTTTGAGGATCGATATTTCGAAGTATGCACACTGGATTACGAGAAATTATCTACTGAGATGGAGATACTGGCCAATTTGCTTCGGAAGACGGAATCTGTACGAATTGAAGGGCTGGGTACCGATCTGACATTATCAATCAAAGGAATGCCAGTACAGAAGGATGCAGGCCACCAGAATCTACCCGACGGCGAAGTGTTCTGCGTACCAGATATGTTTTCAGCAAACGGCATCATTACATTTAACACACCTGTGCTTTTTCGCGGTCGTACGTATGACAATATTTCGTTTACATTTGAAGATGGGCAAATTGTAAAGGCGAGCGCTAATGACACCTTAAGTCTACAGGAAATACTGAATATTGATACCGGATCTCGATATATCGGTGAACTTGGTTTCGGGCTGAATCCATATATTCGGGAGCCAATCGGTGACATTTTGTTCGACGAGAAAATCTGGGGTAGTCTTCACGTCGCCATCGGTAGCGCACCTATACAGGGAGATAGAGCCAACTTGTCGTCTATTCACTGGGATATCGTATTGAACCAAACCGAAAAACATGGTGGTGGAAAAGTCTGGTTTGATGGCGTGCTAGTTCGGGAGAATGGGGTTTTCGTACTACAGGAGCTTCAGGGTTTAAATATATAATTAGTGGTTGACTCATGGGCAACAAATGATATGCGACCACACGATGCCGTTAGCGGAATAGGCTGCCGATTATGCCGGCAGCCTGGTGTCATTGTGCTATCATACCGTTAGTTCAACGTTCATCTTCTGATATGCTGTAAGAAGAGCACGAGCGCGACCGAACTATCCTCGTTTTTTCCGCCAATACATCTCTGGCCGATTTTCCTTGTCCAAAACATCCCCTGCATCAAACAGATCCCGTACGCTATTCGGCTGCTGAATGATAGCCATTCCATCTATGTGCCGGCGATCCGTCGTATATGCTCCATCGGTTACCTTCGTGAACGAGGTCGGACCGACAGCCGAGATGACTTTGTAGCCGCTGTTCACTAGAAAGTTGAACTTAGCGCTTCCGTATTCGACCCTTGAACCGTATGGATAGAAGAATAGAGGTGTCGCTCCCACCAAAGGTTCCACTTCGTTCTTCCAACGAGCAGTATCCTGCATCAGCTTGGTTAAGCTTACTCGGCTGACATCGATATGACCATAGCTGTGGGATCCGAACGTCCACCCGGTTTCTTTCAGTCTTTTCACAATCTTCATTGCATCTATCTTTTCGGTTTTGCGATTCGGCGAGCCCGATTGCGTACGGTAACCGAGGATACCCTCGTAGCCAGTTAATGCGATGACGCCTTTTGCCCCATTTAAAGAAAAATCAGGAAGGGATTCTACGAACCGATCAAGAATCGGAACGATTTCATTGTATCTGGAAACTATTTCCTCTCCCTGAAGGTTTTTGGAGTAGGAGGCAACGTTTCCTTCAGCATCCAGAACCAACTTATATACATTACCGTTATCAATCATGTACGAATAGTAGTTTAGGTCATCGATAGAGATGACGAGTGGTTTCTTTCCTTTTGGGAGCATAAGGGTTCTTTTACCGATGATTTTCCTGCCGTCTACCGTTTTCTCCTCGTAGACATCCTCCAAATGAATTAAGATAAAGCCCTCTTTGTAAAGCGATTCGAGAATCCGTTTAAACTCAGGAACGGTTGTAAACCAGTCATTATACCCTTTCGATAGCGAATCACTGTCGAAAGCAAGCTTAGGGTAGGCGATGAGCGGATGGAAAAATATATGCTCGACAATGCCATTATAAGCGACAAGTTTGGCAGCTTGCGATTCTGGCTTCGGACTCGGATCAGGATTTGCTGCTGACTTGTATGGGACGGATTCCTTTTCTAGGGCACCAGGATCACTGTATTTAGTCGAATGGACGTCGTATTTACCCTTGTTGGAGAAAGATTCTGTTGTGTCCTTGATATAATTCGAGTTAGTACATCCGGTAAGGATTAGCGTTAAGAAAATAAGCAATATATGAATCGATCGGGTATAGATAATAATGGAACACACCAACTTCCGTGATAACTCAAACCAAGAATGCCTAACTAACGCCTTCGGCAAACCGCTATTTATTAGACGGGATCTGAGCTATTTTGTTGCGTTAAACTGCCTAATAGCTTAACGAGGCTGCCAATCTAGCCGGCAGCCTCAACCTGGTTGTTTATTGCGCTATCGTACCCGTAGCAGCGCCCCTGCGTTAGTCCACTTTAATTTTAAATGGAAAGTCGGCGCTTCCGATCGGCTTCCACCAAGCGATCAAGTTGTACACGTAGACTCCCTTTTCGGACGGCACGACAACACCTTTCAATTGTTTCAGGTATTCCTCCGAGACCACGTTTCCTTCGGCGTCGAGCCTTTGAAGCACCAAAGTTCCAGGTTCGACATCGAAAGCGACCGATATTTCCGCTCCTGGTACGACCGCGGTCGGCTCTTGGTCTTTCACGAGATCGACGGCACTCGCCGTGTCGTAAATCGCGTCACTAATGCGCGAGCCCAGAACCGTCGGGACTTCTTTTCCGCCGAACATGACTTTCGGCGTCGGAATTTCGCGTTCCGCCGTGATCCTATCCTCGCCACCGTTTTTTAAGAAAGCGAACGCGCCAACGATAACGACCGTGACCGCCAAAACTATAAAAAACCACTTTTTCATTTCTATATCCTCCTGCTGACTCATACTTATTTACTGCCGTATAATAGACGCGTTATGAGAGGAAAAGTTATATCGACGAGTGATGTAATTTCTGGAACTAAACTGCCAGTTTAGCTTAATGACGATCAGTACATATATACAAAAACCTATATTTTGTGAAGATGTAAAGGAGCTGCCGCGGCAGCTCCTTCATCGTTTGTATAGAGTCTCTTCATTGAACTAACTATCGTACCCGTTAGCCACACATGCAGCGCAAGCGCCGCAGCACAGATGATGAAAATGGAGTTAATTTTCATGGGAGCTTAATAAACTTATTTTTTAATCGTCCTTCAGCTTAAACGATTTTATAACCTGCAACGCCGTCTTTTCGTCGACATCCCCAACATTGAAATATAAATCATACGTTACTTTTTGTTCCTTAACTAAAAAATAATAATGATATTGTTCTGTTATTGTCGGGTCATTTTCCGAAGCTGGTTTATCCCTTTTTAATTTCAAACGATAAAGCTCAGTAAAATATCCATCGAGCTTTTTTGACTCCACTAATTCCGAGTGGTTAGGTGTAAGTGATGTGATGTCCTCATTTCCAAAATAGGATGGAATATAAAGTCCCCCAATCTCCTTACCATCCTGTTTAAAAACTCCCAATGCAGATTCAAATACCCATTCTTTAGGAATAGCAAATCTATAACAATTAGATTGCACTAGGGTGCTTTCCCCTTCTGTTTGAATGTTATATGGAGAACATACATCTTGGTCCGACGAATTTATTTTAGTTGTATCCGTAGGATTTTCGGTTTGAGAGGATGTGGCGGGATTGACGGTTGGTTTGGCATATAACACGCAACCGCTCAATAGCATCATAATGATAAAACTGAGCAACGACAATTTGTGGTAGTTCTTTTTAAAAGATGTAATCATGATGACTCTCCTCTTGGACTATCATAGTTACCCTACAACAAAACATGGGCATCATATTAGACGCTAAAGAACAAAGATTGTTTCAATGTTCTACCTTGGAAATTGTTGTAACAAACTACCAGTTAGCCCAACGAGGCTGCCGTTTCATGTCGGCAGCCTCGTTCTGGTGATTGTTAAGCTATAGTTCCCGATAGCATTATAAATCTTACCCACATCTTATGGTATTAAGTGATAAATTTTCATCCCACTAATCAGTCCTTCTTTAACCTCAAACTGTAAAAAGTTATATTGATCTTCGTTTTTAATTACATATGCACAGTTATTAGGGTCTGTTCGACCATCAAGAGCTATTTCTACTCTTGGATAAGCATCCTTTACTTCATCTACTGTATTTCCTATCTCAATTCCCCTGGAAGTTTTGAAGCCTTTTTTAGTAACCTCCATTGTCATTATCCAAAAATCCTTACCATTTTGCTGTGGAGAGAAAAGTTCAAATTGAAGTCCATCATACTTTGTTCTCTTTATAAATGACCCAGTAAGCTGGCCTGCTCCTCTTATTTCTTCAACATCTTGTGAAATAGGGGTTCCGAATAATTCAGCTAAATTCAATTCATAATCCCAATCCTTTAGATTAATAAATGTATCATTAATACTTAGTGCAAAATCATTTACAGCTGTATTCTCAGTGCTTTGTTCGTTTGTTTTTTCAGATGCCTCTTCACTTGTTTCCTCAGTTATTTCCATAGAACCCTCCTCATTAGAAACGACTACATTTTGTTTAAAATCAGGTTCATCGGTCGTACATCCTGTAAACACAAAAGTTATGGTAATAAAAATCATAATTATTAATGTGCTTAACTTCAAACCGTTACCTCCAGTCAACTTTATAAGAATTCGAATATTTAGACGAAAAATGTTTGGATTTGTTGCGTTAATCTGCCCTTTATTTCAATAGAAAAGAGGAACTGCCACAATGCAAGCTCCTCCCATCGGTA
>JBNJJW010000069.1:0-4988 GCA_051750645.1 Bacillota bacterium
AAAGTGGATTGGCTCATTTGCAGGATTTCACAAAGAAAGCACGGAGTACCGAGATTTTTACGCTTTAGGGCATAGACCCGTTCCGTTAACGTTGGTCGGACTCCACACCTTGGATAGATAGGACGAAGGAATGTAAGGGCTTAGACCCGTTGAGATTTGGGAGAGTGAATCCCAAGGACCTTGTGGAGAGAGACGTGCAGTAAATCCTTATATGGAAGATGTTGTTATTAGACCAGCACCTTCTATTCCCGCATGCCCTCAAACGGAACTGCTTAGCCCATCTCATGTAATCCTTGAACTCCTATTTAAACATGCATGTGAAATTCTGCGAATGAGCGAGCATTCGCGAGAAAAACCTTATTCTCTGAGGGAGCTTAGCGAAGTTCCCACTACCATGTCTAAGTATTTCTTTAAGTCATCTTTGGCTTGTGAATTACTAGTCCATGCCCCTAAATTCCAACTCATATATCTAAGTCCTAGGTAGCGTGAGGCGATTGCATACATTTGATTGAAATGATCATCAGGTATTTCTATGTTTTTAGCAGACAATAACTTCCTATACTCCTCAAGTTGTTCCGAGGTACCACAACGCAAAGGGATATCTAGAAATAAAGACCCATACCTAGCTTCTTCCCAATCAATAAAGATTACATCGGTATTGTTATGTACCAGCACATTTCCTGGATTAAGGTCGTTATGAATTAATGTGTGGCTCTTCTCGTCATTTATTACGTATTGTAAATCCTCGAAAATCGTATTAGCCACAGCTTCCACTAAGGGAATGTATTCCCCGAAGACATCTGTAAACTGTTCGTTCCCCTTAGCTGCTTGCCATTGGGGTTTCCACCGCTCGTATATCATCTTTTCAATATGGAAGCTGTCTACTTCAGGTAACCATGAAAGTTCTTTCCTTAGACCAAAGTTAGAGATGTGAATGTGCGATAGCGCCTTCGGTTCACTTTTCTGAAGCAAGCTAATATTTAAGTTTCTATAGTCCGTTTGATAATCAACATCCTGTATACAAATAAGAGACCTCTCCTCTCCTTCAGAACCATATGACAAAGAAAAAGGTACACTTGCTTTTTGTGAGTAAAGCCTTGTCAGTACTTGCCGTTCTATCCTAGTTGCATTTTTTGAAACAAGAGATAACTTCGATGTGTCGTCAAGTATCTTTATTAGTACACTATGGCGCTTTAACTCAACTGCTTGCAAGCCCATAGTAATAGGTGTGCTTTCAAGGCTTAAAACTTCTGCGTTAGGATCTATAAATTTCTTTACAGTCCCTTGCACCAATTTTAGGAGATTATTATTAATTAACGTCAAGTTACTCACCCAATCGTTTAATATTTTACCGAATTATACCGTATTTCTAAGCTTTACTGTGAAAAAAACTTTAGACCTTTTGTTCCACTAACCTGAGGGAGCGTGGAAAAGGCAGCCCGTCGGCTGCGTCGTGTCATGATTAAACTATCGTACCCGTTTAGCTCAACAACTCTTATCTCTTTTATTCATGTCTAAGTATCGACATTACTGAAAGAGATTCGAATCTATCTCCATTGAAGAAACAGTCTCTAAGTGTTCCTTCAAAAATAAAACCTACTGATTCATATACATGGCGTGCTCGCAGGTTAAAATCTTTTACATCCAACCATATTCGATGAGTCTCAGTATTTTCAAAAACCCACTTAAGAATAAGCTTCATCGCTTCTTTACCATATCCGTGACCTTTAATCTGAATAGTTATGCGTTTTACACAAATAGCTTTATTTGAATTTAAAAACCCTGTCAGTATAACATATCCGACTTTATCTCCCTGTTTGTTCTCGATTATTAAATGAACCATATCTTCATTTGTTAAGGACTCCAAATGTTGTTCGAACGTCCATTGTCCTATATATGGAGTGTTATCAAGATCAGTTTCGGCATCTAACACAAATGTCAAATCGCTTATTTCTGTTTTCCGTAAATCCAATACAGCAGATTGAATAAGCAAAGTCACCCCTCCTGTTCAAGTAATACTCAATGTTAAAATTTAGAGATCATTGTTGCATTATCCTGCCAGTTAGGAAAAAAATGGAGCATCTACACCGCGGTAGCATGCTATCGTATCCGTTAGCTCAACATTAACTAGCGATAAGTCAGGGGATTATGGTTTTTTTTTGTTACTCTTGAATGAAATTTGTTCAGCTGAAATAATAAAGTCAATTAAACCCATATTGTTATTTTGAAATAAGACATGAAACTCATATTTGTCGTTGACTTTATATACTTCCTCATACAGCCACCATGAATCTTCCAATGAACCTTCTTGCTTTATTATATTAAAATTTTTAAAGGTGACTTCATCAATATTTGTAAAACCGCCTGAGTTATTAAGGAGTAATATTAAGGACATATCTTTTTGAACTGATTTTGTAATCGTACAATCATGAAATCCAAAATTTTCAATAATATCTTTATCAAGTGTGTTGGAGGCTTCTTCCATATATCTTCTATAATTCTCACTTGTTGCGGTTACAGACCTTTCATTATCCTCACAAAATTTAGCTACAGCGTTTATAACTGTTCGGGTTGCTTTATTTAAAGTAAAAACCCTTTTATCAGCTATCTGTTTTAATATTGTTTCTGGTAATTCCTTTTTTAAATACTCTTGATTATAGATGAAACCATCATGAAATTGTTCGATTGCCTTATCTCTATTAAAGGGCTCATATTCATTATTATCATTTGTATTTACAGTTTCGTTGTTTTTCATTATAGAAGCAACTTCTTCTTGTAAATTAAGCCAACTATTTAACTCTGTGTTATAAAGTTGTTGAAAATATTCTTCTGAAAATGTTTCAGCTTGCTTTTCTTCCTCTAAACCTAGATGGAAACTTGTTTTTTGACACAGTTCATACCACTGTTTGGTAAAATATTTCATTTTGTTTCCTCTCTTCTCCCAAAAAATTAAGTTAGTTTTTCATTAACCTGCCCGTTATTTGAGCGAAGGGCTACCACGCGGCAGCCCTTCAGCTTAGAACTATCGTACCCGTTTAGTTCAATCGCCAATCGTTCAGATTGGAATGCAAATTAATCGGTGGATCTTAGACGCTAAAAAATATATCGCGCAGGTTGCTCCAATTTTCCCCAACCCAAATATTTTCTTCTCGAAATCTCTTTAGTGGACTTGAATCATTTTCTCCTTCAACCGTAACCCATTCCGCTTCTTTCCACCAGGTTAACTTTACGGACCTAACCAATTTCTCCGTCGTTAATGGCTGATATTCACGGTAGCCTTTAACGAAAGCACTCACTCTGTCTATATGGATAGACGCATTATCCAATGTACAGGACAATATCGGTCGTGATAAATCAAATTCAGGATAAACGTAGTGCATTCTATCAAAATCAAGAATGGCGGATATTGAATCGTGCGTGAATAAAAGATTATCTACAAATAAATCCCAGTGCCCCCAGCCCCGTTCGCATTTCGAAAAAATATCGATATCCGTTTCATCTATGATCTTCCTTTGTACTTCCAAAGCCCTGATCGTCTTCTCGCATTTCTTGGTACTGGCATGATTCCATCTTTTATTACAAAGCTCGAGCATCTCTTCTTTGCTTCGAATATCCCAATGCAAGGGATATGAATTCGTATTGTTTGAATTTAAAATTTGATGCATCCTACCTATGACCTTCCCCAGAGTGTACGCTTGATTTTCGTTTACCGAGCCTGGTGGTATAACGTTACCTTCACATAAACTCATTAATACGAACCGCTCTTGGGAAGGTGTCCTTATCACATAACTCCCTTGATTGGAAAACAACTTAGGAGTAGGAATACCTTGTTTATGCAGATTAGATTGATGGGTCAAGGACATCTCAAGACCATTAACGAAGTTTTCGGGATAGCGTGTCTTATTATATTGCTTTACAAATAAACTCCCTACATCCGTTTCAATTTTCCATTTTAGATTTAAGTAACCTTGATCGATTTGTAAGTAATCATAAATTTTCATCCCAAAAATATCAGAAATAGAACTCAGAATATCATCTCTGATTAAAGTAACTGCATCGGACATTTTACTCCCCCAATTGGACAGTTTCTGTTTCTCAATAAATGGAACTGGTGTTCGGGATCCATTATAAACCAAATTATTAGGGAAGTCATTTAAAAACGGTTAACTACGTAAAACTGCCCTTTAGAGCAACGAAGCTGCCGATCCATGTCGGCAGCTTATCCTGATTTCATTGAGCTATAGTTGCCCGTTAGCCATTCATGCCGCTCACGCGACACTACAGATTATGGAAGTAATTGCGTTCTTCCATGGGAGCCTAATAAGGCTGTGAATGAGTTGAATTATCCATACCGAAAATCTATTTTATTCTTACATTCGGATTACCCCACGTATCGGTGTTGTATATCACCTTTTGACCCTCAGACAATTTATCCCACTCATTTTTACTTACGTGGTTTATATATTCACCAATTTGGTCAAACTCCAAGATCAGCATATAATCCTGTTCTTGAATCAATTTATCCTTTACTGTACCGTTAAGTTCCTTGTAGACAGCGAGATTGTCAATCGCTTTAACGACTGGCTGACTGTCTTTAAATCTAAAGGTTATTGATTGTCCCGTTGCAATCTTGTCCCAGATTTCCTTGCTGACCTCGTACTCATTAGTTTTTTTCAAGTCCTGTCCTTTTACATAGAAGTGTTTTTCTCGCGTTGTTTTTTCGGTAACTATAATCGTTGTTTCTACCAGTTCACCCCTTGATTGAAAGCAAGAAACTAATGCTACAAAAACAAGCAAGAATAATAATATCTTTTTAGCTTGATTGATTGTATGCAAACGAACGCACCACCTATAACATGAACTCGGAATACCCAGTAAGATTCCGTTTTACATCAATTATACTTCATCATCTTATAATAACTATCCTACCCGTGACCTCAATAAACCAAAAGAGGAGCTACCACGAAGCAGCTCCTCCACTATCGTAT
>JBNJJW010000070.1:0-4696 GCA_051750645.1 Bacillota bacterium
TCCTTATTCTCTGAGGGAGCTGAACAGCCTGCAGGATCTCGCCGGCAGGCTGTGTAATTAACCGGGTTGTCGCGATCTGATCGAGAATGGCTTGCTGCGCGGTGAGCTGCACCTTGCGATTAATCGTTAGATACAGATTCTGCCCCTTGACCGGCTTGGTCAGCTTCATGTCGCCGACGATCCGGCTCATGCTGTCGATTTGATAGGATTTATAACCGTTAAGCCCCCGCATCTCCTTCTGATACATCAACTCGATGCCGTCGTAGCCGACCTCCTCGGAATCCAAATACTTAAGCGTGGGATCCGATTGATCCGCGTTGATTTCTTTGTAAAAGTCCAGATTCTCCTTGGCTCCCTTCATCTTGTTCATATAGCCGACCAATTGAACGGCGACCCGGTCGGGACTGTACTGGCGGATGCGCTCCTCCACGATCTCCATGTCCGGGCACTCGTCGCGGTGCTCGCTAAGATAGGCGATCTCTTCTTTTGACAGTCCCGATTTGATCCGTCGTTGTTGGAATGGCAGATGCGTTCTGCCTTTGATGTCCATAGCCTCGATAACTTCCTCAGTCGTCAACGGCTTGGAATTCGCTTCGCCTTTTTCGTTAAACAGCTGCACGAGTTTTGCAGCCAGCGCCTCCGCCGCTTCTTGCTTAAAGCCTGTTTTGAAAGTAAAGTATAGGGACTGAGTTGAGATCGAATATGCGATCTGCTGTCCCGCCGAATCTTAAATATTGCCGCGGATGGGCGGGATGGATACGCCCTTCGTGATCATGCTTGTCTGGCGTTCCTAGAGACTCGGACCCTCGACGAACTGTAGATAAGCAAAACGTACGATTAGTGAAGAGAACAGGAGAAATGTAAGCATGAAAAAGACATTTAACCTAATACTGAAATGGCGACGGTTTCGAACTTTTTCTTTCGTACTTCGGTTTTATCATTAATTTCCATACCGTTCCCTCATTCCGTCACTCGATACCCACCCTTTAATTGTCATATATTCAGACGAATTCCTTTTTAGAGAGGTTCAATCTTTATCCCTGCACAATAAGAATAAACAACCTTACGGGAATGGCGGGTATCCGAACTCAATACCAAGTTATTTTTCAAAATTTACGTTTCCGAATCCATGAGACCGATGAATTCCCGGATCGGCTGTCGTCTATATAAACGAAGGCATAAATGAACACAAACTAATTTGACGAAGAGGTGTTTTGAAAATGGCATTAACGTCCGCATTCACGAGCTTCAACCTGCCTGTAAATAACGTAGAACAATCGAAAGCGTTCTTCACCGGACTCGGATTCGAGCTCAACCCGCAATTCCCCGAGAACGAGAATTCGGTAGCCATCGTGATCGGCGACAACCTGCAGGTCATGCTGATCAATCAAGCATTCTTTAATACGCTCACGGAGAAGGAATCCGTCGATACGAGCAAGTATGCGCAGATGACGATCGCATTGGCCTTCGAGAGCCGGGAAAAGGTCGATGAAATCGTGAATACCGCGGTCTCCTTGGGCGGGAAATTGCACGCTGAACCTGAAGATCATGGGTTCATGTATCATTGGGGCTTCGTGGACCTGGACGGCCATCTGTGGGCCATTAACTACATGAACATGGATGCGGCACAAGGTTAAGGCTAACGGAGAGCACGCTCGTACTAGGGTTCAAAAAGAAAGACGCCGGGCATCTTCCCCGGCGTCTTCTTCGCGATGATTAGTTTTGTTCGGTATAGGCTTTGAAATTGTCCATGATCGCTTGCCAGCCTGCTTGCTGGAACTCGACGGGATTGGAGCTTTCCGCGTCGAACGTTTCAATGACCTTCGTCTCATTCCCTTGATCGACGAAAGCAATATCCACTCTTCTTCCGTCTTCCATGGTGTAGCCGATCGCCTCATGCCGATTCACGACATCGTAGACGCCGCCAAAATCAAAGCCCATGCTGCCATCCTTCGCTTCCATCCGTGTCAGAAACTTGCCGCCGACCCGTAGATCGTTTTCGGCTCTCTGCGCATGCCAGTCCTCGGACGCTTGATTCCACTTCGTGATGTGATCCGGCTCGGTCCAATAGCGCCATACCTTCTCGACAGGGGCTTGAATGACGGCTTGCACGGTTACTTTCGTCGGTTGACTCGTTTCCATTTTAAATAGACACCTCTCTCATGATATTCGTCGTTTGGTTATTCTCAATGATATAGACGTAAGCCAATGACGAAATTCATTGGTTAATTCGCTCAGGCAGCCCAAATCGCGAAAATAATGGCGTATGAATGAAGTTTTGAACGTGCAGGATTTGATTTTCTTTGGTTTCGATGACGTGGATGCCCCAGGGTACCAGGCCAGAGCCCTCTTTGCCCGGCATATACTGGGCCAACGCCGGATAACCGCCATTCACCGTAATGGGCACAAATCGCGAACCTTCGCAATGCCAGCGAGTAAGCGAATAGAAGGCGGACAAATCTTCCTTGCCGCGGATCCACATCTCGAAGGGCGGCATCGACATGCAGCCTTCCTCGTGGAACAACGCGACGAGCGCAGCAATATCGAATTGCTCGAAGGCCTCCACATACCGGGACAGCAGCTGCTGCTCCGGTTGAACGTCCATGCTGCTGAGCTCATCCGAGCGAAGCTGCGCCCGGTCCATCGTCTCTCGGGCTCTTTGCAAGGCGCTGTTTACCGCTGCCGGCGACATCGCCAACGTTTCCGCGATCTGCTTGGAGGACCATTCAAATACATCCTTCAAAATGAGTACCGCGCGCTGCCTCGGAGGCAAGGTCTGCAGGAGAGCGATGAAGCACAGTTGAAGGGTATCTCTGCGGACGAGCCGATCCTCCGGATTGCCCCCAAAGTCGGGAGACGGCCAGATCCAGGCAGAGTCCGGCAGCGTGTCGCGCGGCTCGACGATGGCGACGGCCGGGTCGAACAGGTCCACGGGAAGCGCGCGGCGTTTGGATTGTCTCAGCTTGTCCAAGCACAGGTTGGAGGCAATCCGATAGACCCAAGTTTTGAACGAGGAATCCTGTCTGAACGTGCTCCAGCTCTGCCAGACCCGAATACTCGTCTCCTGAACGGCATCGTCCGCATCGTCCATGGAGCCTAGCATTCGGTAACAGAACGAGGTTAAGCCCGGCTTCAAGCTTGCAAATAATGGTTCGTCAAATGCGGTCTCGTTCATCGCGGCCTCCCTTAACGATCTCCCCGAAGGGCGGTACCTTCATTATATGCAATGAAGCGGACAGCATCAATCCGAATAAATAGGCAGGATTATGGGTTCATTTATCATGGGCCATCGAGGACTTGGACGGCCATATGTGGGCGATCAACTTCATGAACAATACTGCGTCGGAAGGCCAGGGATAACGAAGAGCATCAACGTTAAAATATAAATCCAAAGACGCTTAGCGCATATGCCCGGCGATTTCATCGTTCTCGCACAACAATCGTTCGAGTGGTCTCCACTTTCTCGCTTAAAAATACTTCGTTCACCCATTCGCAAGCATGCCGAGAAAGTGTACAAGCTTCATCTGCAACAGCTACTGGCTGAATATGATCTGGCTATGGAGCAGTTGCAGGTAATCGAGGATGAAGTGGCCGCTGCACTGGCCCGGATTCCGCTAGCTAAGCCGATACTGGCGATGAAGGGCATGAGTACCCTGGCTGTCGCCGGCATTCTGGGTGAGGCTGGAGACCTTACGGCTACGCACATGGCCATGCATTGCTGCGACATGCCGGCAGTATCCGGTATGCCGTCTTCTTGTTGTAAAGTTTACACAATTTCTTCAGAAAACTCGGCTGCTTTAGATTCTAATTCATCAACGTTTTTGGGCATTCTTATGTCCAAGCATTTTTCATCCCAAGGGACACCCAGATGTTTGGCATGTAAGACTGGATCATACATTTGATTATTTTTCAAACAAGAATACATCACCTGTGCGATTTTACCACATACATGACCAATAGCTTTTCGTTTACTCATTCCCCGGCCTTTAACCAAACGATCATAATAATGTTTAAATAGGTTTGATTTTGTATTAGGCGATATGAGCACCAGTACCATTAAAAATAGAATTCGACGAGTATCCCTTACACCTTCATATGTTTGTCTAGATTTTGAGACGGAAATTCCTGATGTTTTATTTTCAGCAGCGACGCCTAAGTACTTTTTAAATTCAAGATAATTTGAAAACCGTTCAACATCACCAATAGCACCAATTAATGTACAAGCCATTACATCACTCATAATTGGAAACGACTTAAGTAAAGCAGTGTAGGGATGAGGAGGGATCTGTTTATCCTTATCTCCATGTAATAAAACCGAAATTTGTTTATCGATGCTTCCGATTGCTTCTTCAATTCGAAGGGCTTCCTCGATAAGTCATGTTTGTCTCTCAATTAAATGTGGTACTTGGAGGGCTAAGGTGTGCGGTAAATATTCACTTAAAGTTGCTGCCATATCGCTCGAACGGTTCTCCAATTGAGAATACCAACCCAGAAAGGTATGAGAGAAATGCCCAGATACAAGCTGAGAGAATACAAAGCGATATAGCTGGAATCTTTTGAATAGCGTGTTTTTTAATATTAATTCTCCTTATTTGTTCTCTATATCTTATCACAATTCAAAAAATGTGTTCTTGTTCAACTAAACTGCCAGTTAGTTGAGAAGACGGCAGCCTGTGAAGTTGCTGCCGTCTCTTCC
>JBNJJW010000071.1:0-4693 GCA_051750645.1 Bacillota bacterium
TCAAAAAGGCTTGCGTTGCAGCCCTACGCGTAACTACGGGCAGTTTAATGCAATATTGTTCTACATAGGACAAGTCCAAAATAAAATATTAAAAACAAAAAAGGACGTGTCTTTAGTGCAAAGAGTCATTACGGTGCTCGTTGTATTGGCATTACTGGTGATTGTTGGATGTAGTGAGACTTCGGAAATTCCTGAATTGGATGATGTAATTACTGGCCAGCTCGAATTAAATGCACCGAAAAAAAATCCCAAATCGTTAATAATTAACAATCACAAGGATGAAACTGTGCTATTAAAAATTGCAACTTGGATAAGTCAGTCCCAACCAATTGAAGGTGGTACCGCCCGTTTTTATAGTCGTGGAATCGGACCTACAACATTGACGGTTAAATTACGGGATGGAAGGGAAATAGGTATTGAACCAGCGTACGATTGTGAAATAAAAAAATTAACGAATGGCGGGTCGGAAACAAAATGTCGCCATTCTGAAGGACACCTTATCCTTAGTAATGATAAAAAACGTATTCGTGTTACTCAACCTGAGCTAGACAAGTGGCTAATACAGGGGTGGAATCTGGATGTGTGAGGCTAAAGCATCCAAGTGTTCTTCATTAACGGGGAACGATAGCTCAATGAATACTAAGAACCGGTAGCCGACAAAAGGCTGCCGGTTCTCAACTAACTGGCAGTATAGCAGAGAAACTAGTTCTATTATTAAGCTTGCACCAATAAAATAGAGATGTGAAAGCGATGTAAGGCGCGGCATCGCTTAACGTAAAAGAATCCTAATAGTTCCTTATTGAACAAAAATACAGTTTTTGAAAATTGCTGCAGAGTCATCCTCGACAGGATGGCTTTTTTTGTACGCTAAACATTCGTAACAGAATATACATTCTGTTACGAATCAGTCGAAACCTTTATTTTCACAAATGGGAAAGTGGTCTTGTGTCCCTGTTAGTGAAAAAATACGGCGTTCGCCGGCTTAATACAGCTGCTGCTAACTTCCGGATTCCTGGCTGGGTCATAATACGAACGGGCAGGATAGTTGTACTTATTCGGCGGATATATACAGCATTAATCATCAGGAAAAGGCAGCCATTAATAACGGTTGCCTTTTCGCCACTATCCAGCATGATAGCTGAGAAAGCGTTAAGTGATCACTTTAATTTCCTTGGTATATATTCATTTTCAGGTCTATCAATGTTGGTCACTTCAAGTTCTTCTGAGTTGACATTTTGTAGGTAAATCAGCACTTTGTCCATACTACGTCCGTTTTCACTTGTGATTGTCCCTTCAATAACTATCTCAAACTTATCGTTTCGTTTAATAATATCGTGGATACGGAAATTATCAATATCCACTTTCGAATGTGGCTCTAATATCCTATTTTTGATTAAACCATTTTCAATTTAACTTGGAGCTCCTTGATAACCAATTCTTCAAGTATTTCGTTTTTTGGTTTACCTTGTCCATTCGCCATATGAATTGGGACAAATAACAAAGTAATAACAATAATCAACAGCATAGAGAACATTCTCAAATTAACCACTCCTATAATGCAACATATACGTCTTGTTTTGGTATTCCCATGCTGTTTCACGCTTATTCAATCGCAATGCTGCGAATGATCAGCAGCCGCAGCCTCGTTAAGCTCCCATGGAAGAACGCAATTACTTCCATAATCTAAACAGTTTTATACCGAGCTTTAAAAAAGCTCCGTAAAGAATGGAAAGGAGAAGGTGTATATGAGCAATAAGATTAAACAAGAAATGAATAATATTGAAATTTCAAAAGAACAAAGTGAAAGAAGTGAAATCGGAGTTTCAAAAGCAAAATTAGACATGGGGAACTCAAAACGTAGATGGACTTTTGTTATAGCACCTGTTATGGTAACGTCATTAGCTTTAGTGATTTTCGGACCTAACTACTTTACAAACAATCCGCCAGAAAATCCTGTTATTAGAACAATAGAACATAGTAATGCCTTTGATGTATCAAATACTCGCCGCCTCGTGGGTTGGGCAGATAATGTATTTATCGGAAAAGTTATAGGACAGGATGGAACTAAATCAATAGATGGTTTTCCTGAAACTCAGTTTAAAGTGGAGGTTTCTGATAATATCAAAAGTGAATTTAACGGAACAGTAATTGTAAACCAACAAGGTGGATACAAAGGAAATGAATTGATATTAATTGAAAATGACCAATTACTCAAAGAAGGACAATCATATTTATTTGTAACCAGACATTTGAAGGAAGAGAATTGGAATACCCTAGTGCCTGTTTACGGCGACATTCTAATTACCAATGAAGAAGCAAAAAAAGAACTAATCGAGAAATACACAACAGCTTATAAAAATGAAATTCCATTTAATATGAGCAGGTAATTCAACTAACGGGTACATAGTTCAATATAAAGCCGACACCGCCTTGGTTTAAGTTTGTTTATTTTAGTTAATTTCCTTGATTTCCACTACATCTTTTGTGTTTGCATCAATTTCAACTTTATATTCCTTGTGTTGAAAGCCTGATTCGGTTTTAACAGTAATCACATTAAACCTGTAAACAGGATTAGTAATAAAAAGAAACGACCAATTTAATCCACCGTTTATCTGACTTATACGATACCCATCTGATATTGGAGTTATCTTTTCGGCAATCTGACCAGCTTCTAGGTATGATATTGACGGTTTATTGAATATGGACAAAGCAATGAAATAAGCGAGAAGGCAAACGATAATGAGATAAACAAGTCTACCCTTCATGAAGAAACCCCCAAGATTAAATGATAATTTTTTTAATCATATGCAATTCCATTACAAAGGTTCTTTGGTTTGACTTATTCAGCATTCGTCTCTCAGCTAACTGGGAACGTTAGTTGAATCCAATAAGGAGCAGTCTTGCCACGGCAGCTGCTCTATGGTACTGGTGAATAAAATTGAAGTCGTACCGATGAAGAGTGAGTACTGTAAAGTGGAACATCACACTATCGTCATTGATGGTACTCCTCTTGATTTATTGCTTCACAATTATTATCCTTCAAATAACCTTCTTGGCATGATCCCAACAATTATTGATTAGATCTACGACTCGAAAAAGAAAGAATGTATTAAAAGAAGGTTCTATTCAGCAAGCAAATAATTGTTGCAAATGTATTTAAAGCAGATGGGTATATTATCTGGAAGCAAGTCGGTATTGATATGAGTACAAGGTAAGATATGCTTCTAATAAAGTTCATTAAGCTCCCATGGAAGAACGCAATTACTTCCGATAATCTGTGGTGTCGCGTGAGCGGCAGAATGTTAATGGGTACTATAGTTGAACAACCAAGGGGCAGTTTGCTACTGCGGCTGCTTCCTTTTGCGGGTTATTCCCTTTAACGGGGAGCCGATATATTAGGCCAAGTGTCAAAAGAAAAAAAAGTATTAGACCCAAGTATTTGATTTAACGCGGTTAAGGCCTTAGAAAATCGTCAGATATTAAAAAATAAGTTTTAGATCGGGCAGATAAAACGAATGTGGGATCAAGCTGCGTATCTGGAATCGAATCCGGCCAAACGGCTGATCCGGAAGAGGAACAATCGCATCTGCAGGAGCTGCCGTGCCCAGGAAGCCGGCGGAACGTTTACTGCCGCTTTATCTTATGGGTCCCTATACAGCTGTGACGAAAAATTTTATTCGTAATAAGATTGCATTTCGATATATTAAGAGATAACTTAGGCGGGTGAGACTATCGACTGGAGGATGATCGGTTATGATAAAAAAAGCGCGTTTTTCTAATTTAGTTATTCCGTTCTTCATAGCACTGGTAACTGTTTGCATTGTAGCAGGAGTCATTATTTTCATATCTGTGACGGGGAAACCTACGCAACCTACACATAAGTACTTATTGCCGACAGGGTTTACGGGATGGGTTGAAGTTACATACGAACAACCTAGTTTTCCTGCTTTAAAAAAAGAAGGCAGTTCTATTATCAACTACGAGGTACCGCCTTCTGGAAAAATAATGACCTCAAGTAAAAATGAAACAGGACCAATGGAATTTTATTATGTTGGGCAAGATGGACGACTAATAGAAATACCAGATGATATTCCAATGATCCATGGGGTGCGTACTTCATCGGGGGGGGAAAGCAGTTCCAGTGAAAAGTTCCCTGAAAAACTTACCTTTTTTGTAGGAACGGAAGAACAATATCGAGAGGCAGCGGAAAGTGTAATAGACCAACCTGATGATGTTGTTGTAATCATTTTGAAAGCGGCCGAGGATAAGTTGCTTCCTGGGTTTGCAGGTGTTTATAAGAATAGTGCTGACCAACTGATAATTGGATTGGTCGAGGGTAGTGAAGAAACTCGTCAATTGATTTTAGATATGACTATGAAAGACAACAAAATTTTATTCTTTACAGCTCAGTTCACGAAAGATGAACTAGATCTCCAGATGGATCGTCTTAACGAAGAACTTCCTTATTTACAAAAGAAAGGGTTCGTGTTTAACGATTTTGGTATTTCCACTAAAGATAACAGACTGGTAGTTAATGTTCCACGAGATGATTTTGCGAATTTCGAATTACTTACCGAGGTAATTGATAAGAAATACATCCTCTTTAGGGTTACTGAAGCATGGAAGGAATTATAATCAAGGGGAACGAAAGCTGAGTAAGCTGGTTGCTTTGGCAGCCGTTGCTTTTGTTGAG
>JBNJJW010000072.1:0-3713 GCA_051750645.1 Bacillota bacterium
TCAACTAAATAAGGGGTAATTTACCGCTCCTTGCTCATTATAGTAAGGATAAGATACTTCCAAAAATGGTAATATAACTGGAGCAGTTCGTTGCATGACTTATGCAGTTCGAGGTAAACCTTGGTAAATTCAGGTTTAGCACAAGATTCGTTGCCCATACATAAGTCTTTATAGAATGGTCGTTAAGACTCAACTGAGAAAAAAGGAACCTGTTTTACGTAGGGGTGAGCGCTGTTGGCATCATCGAGGTTAACCGCGTCCCTACTGGCGAGTCGGGTCAACTCATATTCCAGCTGCTCGATAGAACTTGACGATCGCCGCAATGTCGTGTTACGTTTGCTGTAATTATAAGGCTATGCAACCTTCGGGTTCAACCTCGTTTAGCAGCGAAGTTGGACCCTTTTTGCATGGATCAAGCGAGGAGGCTATGGATAGATGAGCAGAAAAGAGCAATTGCTGAGAAGACTCGATGAAATCGGCGGCAGTTTGGCGGGGAAAGAGGGAACTCTGGCGTTGATGGGGGTTGGTTCCGTCGGAGCTGAGCTTGAGCGAATGGATGAATACTCGGACCTCGACTTCTTCGTCATCGTGGAGAGAGGCTTCAAGCGAAGATTCATTGACCAGCTTGACTGGCTGGAGGACGCTCACCCGCTAGCGTATCGATTCATGAACTCCTATATCGGTTATAAAGTGTTATTTGAGGATGGGATCTTTGCGGAGTACGCCGTATTCGAGGAGCACGAGCTTGCGGACAGCTCGTATTCGACAGGCAGAATAGTCTGGAAAAGCCCGTCATACGACAATGACGGAATCGTAAACCCGGCTAAGGCTTATCCGAAAATCCGCGTCGACTCCGTGGATTATCCGCTGGGCGAGGCATTTTCCAATCTGTACGTGGGTCTGTGCAGATATGCGAGGGGAGAGAAGCTGTCTGCCGTTCATTTCGTCCAGGGATACGCGATCGACAGAATCATCTCCGTGTTGCATTTGCTTGAGACGGAGACCGACTATTATCCGGATCCGTTCGGCAACGAGCGTCGGCTGGAGCGAAGATTTCCCACGTTCGCAAACAGAATCGGCCAGATGATGCAGGGTTACGACAAAGTCCCGGAATCCGCGCTGCGAATTCTGGAATACTTGGAAGAGGTTTACCCCGTCAACGCCAGGTTAAGCGAGGAAATACGCAGGCTTGCGAGCGAATTGATGCAAGCGGAATGAGGTTGATTTTAACTCGAATTGACCCTGTGGCCATTACATTCAAGTAAAGAATCTCAAAATTCTCAGGTAAACTCGCGAACTATAAGTCATGTTCGTTAGATGTTTCATACTCTCTAGAGAATAACAGCTTCCAACGCACAATCGGCGGTAGGAAAGCGAGATAGGATGTTGTTTATTATGAATAAAACAAAATTAATTATTATCATGCTCCTGATATCTGGATTGTTATTTTACGCGCTAGCATCATTGTTTAAGACAGATGAACCTGTAACAAACATGTTATTATCATTAATAGTTGTAACCCTCTTTTACAAAGTCTTTTTTAAAGATAAAAAAGACTGAGTTCTACCGCACTACCAAGCTAGAAAAGCATTATAAACATGTACTGTTGGACGTTAAGCTCCCTCGATCTTATTTATTAAGACAAAGGCACATAGGATCCGTTGAGCTAACGGGTACGATAGCTCCATGACCAGCAGTTCTAAAACTTTCAATGGGGGAGCCATGACTAATATAAATTTTCTAGAAGCAAGATTAGCTAGCAGATATGCTGAAGATGGATCAAAAGAAGATAAGATCACAGTATTTGCTGACATAATCATTGATTCGATGTCCTTATATCAAAGGCTTAAAAAGTATGACCTTGTGCCTGCCTTTGGTTGGGGTAATGAGGAGCATCAACAGCTTATAACCGATTATTTTTTGTTTAGATATCCCTTTGAATTGAAGTATCATAGGTACCCAATATTGATTTGCCCACAGTGCGGTGATTTAGAATGTGGTTATATCTCTGTAGCTATTGATAAAGAATCAGAATCAGATATTGTTGAGTGGAGTAATTTTTACTTAGAACATAATAATCAACTGCTTGATATCGGGCCTTTCCACTTTAAATGGGATAACTACAGATCAGCAATAGAAAAAGCTTTTGAAATTGGTCGATTGCGCTAACGGGTACGATAGTGGAGGAGTTTGCTATGTGGCAGCTCCTTTTTTCTACTGAAGTAACGGGCAGTTATGTTAAAATTGGCAAATGGCATCGGGTTTCGAGATAAAGGAGGGGGAGGTAAGAAATGTCAGTTACAAACCATATGTTTCACAAAGATACACCTATAAATGTGAGTATGAACTATCAATTGTTTTTACCACATGATATTGAATCTAAAAAAGAAAAAAAATATCCCTTAATTCTTTTCCTACATGGTATTAAAAAACGTGGCGAGGATATTAGCTTGTTAAATAACTACGGGCTTACTTGGATTGCCGAAAGTAAACCAGACTTCCCATTTATTGTGGTTACTCCACAATGTCCAACCGATTCTAATTGGATACAAGAATATCAGTCGGTGATAGCTTTGATTGATGAAATAATTACGAATTATCCAGTTGATTCTGAAAGGATGTATTTAACTGGATTTAGCATGGGTGGAAACGGAACATGGGATTTTGCTTCAAGGTCACCAGAACTTTTTTCTGCCATAGTTCCAATTTCAGGGTGGTTTGAACCCGATAAGGCTATGCTGCTAAAGGATGTACCAATATGGGCTTTTCATTGTGTGGACGACGATGTTGTCCATGTTTCAGGAACAGAAGATATTGTTAAGGCTTTAACAAGTATCGAAGGAAATGTCAAAGTTACTTATTACAATGGATTAAAACACGAACATAAAGTAATGCACGATACATACAACAATGCTGAACTGTATAATTGGCTATTGAGTCATATAAGAAAAGATAATCTTTTTGATGATTAAACTAACAGAAACGAATGTAAAGAAAGGGGATTACTTTGAATTTTAAATTAGTTGACTTACATAATCATGTAAACCAGTTAAAAGAATCAGGAAGCACTTCATATGAGGGTACCTTCAATGAGTGTAGGGCTCTATAAACTGAGTAAAGGCGAAAAGGATAAACAAAAGCCACATACAGAAGATGAGATTTATTTGATCATTGAAGGTAAAGCTTCGTTTCAGAATGGAGAAACAATTGCTGAAATTAGTAAAGGGGACATCTTATTCGTAGAAGCTAACAAAGAACATAGATTCTATGATGTGACGGAAGACTTAACTACGTCTTTTTTTCACCAGCAGAGCACTCAAATAAACATGTAGTGCTTTAAGCTAACGGGTACTATAGCTTATCAATCACCAGGAAGATGTTGCCGGCATAAAACGGCAGCCTCGTTGAGCTAACGGGCAGTTGAATAACAAAATATTAAAAGGTGTGGTGTAAACAATGCTGTGCACAGTAAAAATATGGGGGAACAAATTGAAATGCGATGTGTGTTCCGAGGATAAATGGTATCGTAGCACAATGAAAACTGAGTTCATGAAAGAAGAGAATGCATTTGAATACAACGAAGAAGTAAGATATATGTTCGAGTGTAAAAGATGTGGTAACTGTAAAATTTTTGGGATGGTATCTAAAGAAAATGATACAGATGATGTGAACATTATTATGAATCCCCTATCATAAGTCATTTTTTGCGTTGA
>JBNJJW010000073.1:0-3383 GCA_051750645.1 Bacillota bacterium
CCATTCATGCCGCTCACGCGACACCACAGATTATGAAAGTTATTACGTTCTTTCATGGGAGCTTAACAACGATCGTTTACGACAACTCTTCTCTTATACCTATTTGATTACCTTCTATATCAGCAAACTCAAAATAATTGCATTGGTTATCACGCTGGTACTTGCTTATGCGTACCTCGTTGGCTTTAAGCTTTTTATATAAATGAGATGCGTTCGATGTTTGAAGAATATATGGAATATGTACCAATGTATTAACTTTTGGGGTTTCAGCGAGCGTTATGCCACCGCCCTGAGGGAAATTGGAGGCAGCGTACTTTATCGTCAAATCATGTTCATAAGTATCGCTATTGTAGCCAGCCCCTCCTCTAAACGACCAACTCCTGAAGGACAGGCCAAATATTTCACTATACCACTTGATGGCCAAATCGATTTTTTTTACAGCTAGAAATGTAGCGCACACAGATAATTGTTCATCCGCATTTTTGTGATCAGGGATCTCGGCACCAACAAGACCTAATCTATTCCCGTCGGGATCAAAAAAATCTAAACAATGAAAACCGTCTGAAATAGATGACTTAGATACGCTGACCCCTTTCTCGATTAACCTTGAGCGTGATTTAATCATATTATGAGACTCTAGGTTGAATGGGATGTGCGTATACTCATTAAGCTCATCCGACTTTACTAAAACAATCGAAGTTTTATTTGCAAAGCTTATTTCGCCTGTCTGCTCATCACGCCTACCTAACTGAACATCGAATATATTATTAAACCACTCGATCGATCGTTCCACATCAGTTACGGGCAAAAAAATTTCTTTCATGCACGATAAACTCAAATTTATACCTCCTCGGATCAAATGAAGTTGCTGTTTCCTGACCTCATTGTAATAAATCCAAATTTTTCCAGCAATATTGTATTGAGCTATGCTGCCCGTTAGCGTAACGAAGGGCTACCACGCGGCAGCCCTTTCAGAGTTGAACTATTGTTCCCATTAGTTGAACAAAATCAACTTTTTAATCTCTTGGGCTGATTCCAATGTCAGCTTATAAAGATTAGTGGTTCCCTTTTGAATAGGCGCTATTTTCACTTCTTGCTTCTCTTTATCAACCCAGACAAAATAAGAATTTAATGCATCATGTTTCACTGCTGGGTCATAGTGAACTCCCAGAATATAGTCTTCATCAGGTGTTCGATTCGGATTAGTAAGCTTTAATATTTCCTCAAGCTTTTCTGCTTTCTCAATGGCATTTAAAACAATTGATATTTGGTTCGAGTCCACCAGTGTCTCGTTATATCCTAGTTTGTTGTTTATTGAAATGAACTTTATTTGTTCGTGTTCTAAGGATTGAGTCTTTGGATTGTTTTCATTACATGCAATCAACAAAATGCTTATTGAGAAAATGGATAATAGTAGTCCCCCGATTTTTTTCAACAATAGTCCCCTTCCTATTCCATCAAACGAAAAAATTTATAGTTTCAAGACGTTCTTTTCCCTAACATAATAATATCATGAATTTTCCGAACCCTTTATTCACTATCCTGCCCGTTAGCTCAACGAGGCTGCCGTCTCATGCCGGCAACCTCTTCCTAGTGATTGATAAGCTATAGTACCTTTAGCGTAATGTACCCAGTTACTAAAAAGGATAGCTTATTTATTTAGCATGTTGTACTCAATCCACTTATTAATTTCAGTTTCGTTAAAAAATTTGTCGATACCAATGATGATATATGGAATGAACTTATACGGGTTAAATGCCTGAAGGCCCGCTTTTTGTTTATCTTGATTTTCAATGAGCAAATCGAAATCATTTAATGAGATTCCCATGTAATGTGCTGCTTCTTCAGAAGTCATTAGTGCCTTCTTCGGTGAATTGGTAGTAAGCGATTGTTCTATATGTTTATTGGTTTCGATTCCATTTGTTATCATCCAAGCAGATAATACAATGCATCCACCAAGGATAACAATTGAAAATGGAAACAAGATATTTTCTTTTTTCACATAACCCCTCCTAAAAATAAATCCATTCTTAAATACGTAGTACAGACAAGTAATGACTGCAGCCAATCCTTGGCTATGACGCTCTCGTACCCGTTAGTTCAATAATTAACTTTTCCAAGTAACGTCTGCTTTTGTCACTTGCCATTTACCGTTTTTGTATTCGACAATAACTTTTGTTCCACTTCCTCCGTCACCAGCTCTGTACTTAGAGCCTTCAACAACAATTTTCTTATTTGAAATCTCAGTCTTTTCGACTCGTAACAAAACACCATTAAGAACCATTGTCTGGGGGTCATATAACCCTTTGGCTTTTAATTGCTCATAAGTCGCTTCCATTACTTCAACATTGTATTTATCAAAATGCTTTAGAATTTGTTCTTTATCTGTTTCATCAAGGTCTTTAAAGTTACTCATGTCAATTGCAATATATTTCATATCACCATTTAGACCTACATCAATTGTCATATACGCATCTAAAGCCAAGCTATACAGTTCCCCCATATCTTTAGTAGGCTTGATGTTCGAACATGCAGTAGCTAACATGACACAGAATAAAGCAAAACATAAAGACAACTTTGTTATTCTCATTTTCATCCCCCCTATTCCATCAGACGAACAAAATCTATTTTTGTTTCAAACTTGTTCCTGCTATGAATATTCTAATCTTCTTTAACGTCTTATTTCACTATCCTGCCAGTTAGTTGAGTGAAAAAATGGAGCATCTGCACCGCGGCAGCTTGCTCCACTATCGTACCCGTTAGTTGAACACGCAAGGAGAATTTTCTCTTCTCAAGTAGTTATTTCACTCAACAGTTATTTCAAAGGGTTCCGATGAAATCTTAAAATCTTTTCGTTCTTCGTTACTTAACTCAATTGAAAAAGATGCTGTTCCTACTAGTTTATATCTCCCAGGTTTTTCAATTTTAATCGTCCTCTTTCCAACATTATACGTCTTACTATCAGGATTATATAATTCATCAGGTTTAAATTTATGATTTAGACCGATATCAAAAGTGTTAAAGGTTTTAACTAGTGGGTTATTCTGTTCATCGTAGGTTTGGACATGAATCAACGGTGAAGCATGCAAGATTTTCACACTATTCTTTGACAAGTTTTTTAATTCAGCCACTATTTCGATTTCTTTGTTTATTTTCAATGTCTCATCCATCGCTTTTACCGTTACCGCAAAATCTTCCTCTCTCGGAGCTTTATCTGATTGTGTGCAGGCTATGGCAAAAACTAGAATTAATAGAACAGCATATTTCATATCTAATCCCTCCCTTACAGTTAAACGTAAAACAGGCAGATTTGTTGCGTAACTATAAGGAGCCACGTAAGCAGCTCCTCCACAAATGTTCCCGTATAAGCAGACGTTATTTTC
>JBNJJW010000074.1:0-3204 GCA_051750645.1 Bacillota bacterium
ATTTTCCTGCAATTCATTAGAAGCATTCCGTATGAACTGGACGAAAGCGCCATGCTGGAGGGAGCCTCGCTCATCCGGATTTTCCGCTCCATTATCTTCCCGCTGCTCGCGCCGGCAACGGCAACGATTATTATTTTGAAGACGATCAGCATCTATAATGATATGTTTATCCCGTTCTTGTATTTGCCAAGGGCCGAGCATGTCGTCGTATCTACATCGCTGATGCGCTTCTTTGGCGTTAATAGCGGCGATTGGCAAATGATCTCATCGGGCCATCCTCATCATTATGATTCCAACGGCAATCTTGTATATGTTCCTTCAAAAGTACATTTTCGCGGGTGTAACAAGCGGTGCGGTGAAATAAGCCGCCCGCTTTTTTTTCGTTGCAGAGGCCGCGATTTTAACGCAAACTAGTAGTGGGGACGCCAAAGGAGATGAAATCAGGTGAATATCATCATCGTTGATGACGAGGAGTTTATACGTCTGGGCCTTGAAAAAATATTAACGAAAATGGATTTGGACATTACGGTTATTGGCTCATACAGCAACGGCATGGATGCTTGGACGCATATTTCAAAGCTTGGTCCGGGCGAGCTGGACGTACTCATAACCGATATCAAAATGCCGATGATGGACGGTTTAAAGCTCATTGAGCATTTGCGCGACAAGTCGATTGCGACGATTGTACTAAGCGGCTTCAGCGAATTCGAATATGCGCGGAAAGCGCTGCGCTACGGCGTGAGGGACTATTTGCTGAAGCCGGTCGACAAGACCAATTTGTACGAGCTGCTCGTGAAAGTGAAGCAAGAGCGGAGCGGGGCGGACACGGGCATTGAGACGAATTCGAATTGAAAAGGCAAAGCTGTTTTTAACCGATCATCCGAACTTAAAAAATTACGAAATTTCGCAGCTGGTCGGTTACAGCGATCCGGTTTACTTTAACAAACTGTTTAAAAAAATGGTCGGCGAGACGCCGAAGGACTATAAAGGCAAGCACCGTTAACCGATAGAGCCAAAAAGAATATATTTTATGCAATTCACACATTTACAGGCGTGACGAATGGGCGTAACATGGGTTCAGCAGCAAGCGCCCTTAACAGGTTGGCGGCATCAAGAGCTGCAGAGGGATGGAGAGGGTTATGGCAGAGAAAGCCGCAAACTTACAGTTTGGCGGATCGAAGGGGTTAGCAAGCACGTTCGAGAACGCGGCATTGGAGCAAGAGGCCAGTCCGTTAAAGTTTTTACTCTCGTTATACAGAGGAAATTTTGCGAATTTGTTTGTATCGCTTTTGTTTCTACTAATTAAGAGCGCACCGGTCTACGTGCTTCCGATCGTTACAGCTAATATCATTAATATTGCTACGAACCCGGCTGAGCATTCGATACGGGGCATATGGATTAATTTTATCGTCATTCTAATCGTCATTCTTCAAAACATACCGACGCATGCCGCTTATATTTCCTTTTTAAGCCGTGCGGTCAGGCATGTTGAGGCAGGGCTTCGCAGCGCGTTAGTCCGAAAGCTGCAGCAGCTGTCGATCAACTCGCACCGCGAGCTGCCGGCCGGCAAGCTGCAGTCGAAGGTGCTGCGGGACGTAGAAGCGGTCGAGATGATGTCGAAGCAGTTTATGATCGCATTAGCGCCGGCAGTCGTTAATATAATCGTTTCGTTTGTTATAACGCTGGGTAGCAGCTGGATCGTTTCGCTGTTTTTTGTGCTGACGATTCCGATGTCGATTGCAATCGTCACGATATTCCGCCGCAAAATCCGCCGTTCGAACAAGGAGTTCCGCAAGGAGATTGAGCAGATGTCCTCGCGCGTATCGGAGATGGTCGAGATGATTCCGATCACCCGGGCGCACGGGCTGGAGAAGGTGGAGATTGCCCGCATCGATTCGACGCTGCGCAACATTCAGGGCAAAGGCTACCGGCTTGATTTGGTAGAGGCATATTTCGGTGCAACGAACTGGGTGACCTTTCAAATCTTCCAGGTGCTGTGCTTAATATTCACGGCGTACTTGGCGTATCAAGGCCAGATTCAAGTTGGCGACGTGGTCATGTATCAAGGCTTCTTCTCGATGATTTTGGCCTCGGTCACCGGACTCATTAACATTTATCCGCAAATTGCGAAGGGTCTGGAATCGATCTATTCGATCAAAGAAATATTAGTATCGCAGGATATTGAAAACAATAGCGGCAAAAGAAAGCTGTCGGACGTTCGTGGCGAGTTTTCGTTCGAGGGTGTTGAGTTGTCCTATCCGGGCAGCGAGCATCATGTGCTGGAGGATGTGACGCTGAACGTGAAGGCGGGCGAATGCATCGCGTTCGTAGGCGCTTCCGGAGCGGGCAAATCGACCGTACTGAATTTAGTTATCGGCTTCCTGCAGCCTACCGGCGGCAAGGTGCGGATGGACGGCATCGATCTGGCGGATATCGATCTGAGAAGCTACCGCAAGCATTTGGCGGTTGTTCCGCAGACGAACATTTTGTTCTCGGGAACGATTCGCGATAACATTACCTATGGCCTTCGTGAATTTAGCGAGGAGCATGTGGCGCGCGTCGTGGAAATGGCAAACCTGTCCGAGTTTATTGATCAGCTGCCTGAAGGGCTTGATACAATGGTCGGCGAGCACGGCGGCAAGCTGTCGGGCGGACAGCGGCAGCGGATCGCGATTGCGAGAGCGCTTATCCGCGACCCGAAAATCATTATTTTGGACGAAGCGACCTCCGCTTTGGATAATGAATCGGAGTTTCACGTGCAAAAGGCGATGCAGGAGCTTATTAAGGATAGGACGACATTTATCGTCGCTCACCGTCTGTCGACGATTCGAGACGCCGATCGTATCGTTGTCATGAAGCGGGGGCATATCGTCGAGGTCGGTACGTTCGACGAGCTTATGGCGAGCAAAGGCGAGTTTTATAACCTGAAGCAGCTTCAACTATAGCTTTTGAAGAAAGGGTCTATCTCAAAAGGAAAATCAAGTCCTTTTGAGATAGACTATTTCATTTGTACCTAGTGTAAGGTGGGATAACGGTGAAAATAGGCGTTATCTGCATTGAAATAGCCTAATCTTTCGAAATAGCGGAAAAAATGGGCGTTATCTCGCTTAGATATGGGTTAGATCGGTTTAATATGAGATATAAGACCACATAATTCCGCTATATTTAAAAATGAGGCTGTTTTGATCAAAATAACGCCCCTTT
>JBNJJW010000075.1:0-3151 GCA_051750645.1 Bacillota bacterium
TACCGATAGTGCGAGCAGCATGTCATGGAAGCTACTCCATCGTTTTTGATCGGAACAGGATAAAATGGAAAACAACAATTGATAAATTGTAAGTGAAAAGATAGTTTCCTTTACAACAATTTGGACTGTTCATTTTTTTAGGCTAGTTCATTATAATTATGTCATAGTAAATCTAGTGAGGTCGAAAAATAATGAATAAAAGCACAACTTGTCCAAACTGTAGAACACAAATTACCGCTAATCAAATAGCCAAACTACCTACACCATTTCACTTCAAATGTATAAATTGCAAAGTAAAACTGCGAGTTGAAGGCTTTACGTATTTAAGCATAGCCTTGGCAGCAGTTTTGGGTGTTCTTTTGGCGATGATTATGGGTGAAATAAAGGAGTGGTTAGTTAATATATTACCATTTGTTATAGCCTTACCAACTGTAATACTATTTGGTATAATAATTTATCCTATCGTACATGTCATTTCATACTTAAACGCTTTGTATGTAGTGATTTGGGGGGATATAACAATTAGAGAATGAACCTGCGCAGAAAGGGATATTCGTGCTCGAACATAAGACCCTTAGGAGAAGAAGTCCGTCTTCTTTCTCCGAAGGGTCTTACTTTGTTGAAAAAAACACTCAACTATCGGGCAGTTATGCGTAACAGATTTTGTCGTGTCAACATATAACAAAGCGGTTCATTTTTCGTTTATTTTGTTACAACCACCATAGATATGCGTATAGGAGGAAATTGGAATGAGCAGGAAAATAAAATTAATTATTTTACTTATGGTTTTGGTGATATTGGGATTAACTCTTCTTAGTATCCACTATCACAGACAATACAGATTGTATAAAAGTGCTGACTATAATGCATACACATTAGCGATAAATGGGATTACCAGTAATGGAATTGGAACGCCGTTAATGGAAACATCAAGAGCATTGGAATTGATTAATCAAAACTCTCCCGATATGAAAAAGGGAGTTGAGTCATGGTTGATGGAGGTAGCCTCCAACCTCAGTGTGGCTGAAAAATCCGCCATGATTGCCTCGAAACACTTAAATATATCGATCAAGGAAAATAGTAGAGCTGACAGTATTGATGAACTATCGGGATTTTTTCGTTATATAAATACGTCTTTACTCGATATCATTCGTACTGAGAAGGATTTTGAACAATGGAAACAGGCTTGTATGGAATTGAATGAGATCATGATGTTCCTTGATGAAAATCTGGATGAAGCAGTTTTGTCTCGTGGTGATTATTACGAGGTGAAACAACACTGGAATCAGTTGATGGAAAAGGTATATATACAACACCCGAAAAGCAGATTGTTGAAAAGTTATTACTTTATGTATGGGCTTGTGGAGTAACGGAGTAGAGTTTGAAATTGAACCTCAGATAAGAAGTTGCTAAGCAGTCTTTGTTACACTAACGGGAATGATAGGAACACCGAAAGGGCTACCGCCTGGTAGCCCTTCGTTACGCTAACTGGCAGGATAGTTGAGCCACCGTATAGAATTTTTTTATATTGGATTTTGGTAAATCTGAGGGAAGTACTGATTTAGGAGGGGTAGAGTGTTTGTCGTTTTGGAGAAAATTACAGAAGATGGATTAGATGCTTTAAAAAATCTCATAGAATTTGCTGCTTATGATCTATCAGAACTAAATGGATCCAACTTGAATGAGAGGGGATCATTTATATCGAATCTCGATCCTAGAGTCTGGTATGAAAATCCAAATTATGATTTATTTTTTATTCGAGCTGATGGGGAATTAGCAGGATTTGTAATCATTAAACAAATATCTGAAGAAGAAATCTACTACCTCAACCATTATTTTATCCTAAGGAAATTCAGAAGAAAGAATATTGGTAAAAACGCAGCGATACAGGCGTTTAATATGTATGTGGGGAACTGGAGAGTCAGTGAATTCGACTGGAATATTCCAGCACAATTCTTTTGGAGAAAAGTAATAAAGGAATATACAAATGATCAATACAATGAGACTAGGCGAAAAGATAATAAAGGACCAGCGCAAGAGTTTACAAACGCTATTTTCGAATTGAGACATGACATCCCAAACCTGTGAATTGTAGATATCTCATTCAAGTGGGACGTTAGCATGATGACGACAGAATGCAGATATCATCATCAGCCTGCTCAACTATCGGGCAGGAAAGTGCAATATAGCCGTGAAATAAATATACAAACGTTGTCACATGAGGAGGTCGTAATATGCCTTTTCCAACGCATATCGTAGCCGCAGGTGGATTAGTGGAAGATGGGCAAGGAAATATCCTTTTAGTGAAAACTCGTGACGGTGGTTGGGTTTACCCTGGTGGACAAGTGGAAGTTGGAGAAAATCTGATGGATGCTTTGGTTCGTGAAATCAAAGAGGAAAGCGGAATTGACACCACGGTTAGCTACTTAATTGGTGTCTATTCGAATACAGGGATTTTTAAATGGTATGATGGCGTGACTGATGTACCTACTCAAGTTATGTTTGATTTCGTATGTAAACCTGTTGGTGGGGAGTTAGCTGTTTCTGAAGAAACAACCGATAGCCGTTGGGTGGCGAAAGATAGAGTTCTTGATTTAATAACACATCCAGCTATTCGCACTCGCTATCAAGCTTATTTGGAGTTTAACGGAGCGGTAAATTACATGGAATATGTAACGAACCCCGAGTTCATAATCAAGCACCAGACAAGTATCTCGAAGTAGATTTGTTTCTCGTTGTTGAAGAGGGCAGAAACGTGAAGTAACCTTGTGTTGAAATAAGGAGAAATATGACAGGAGGCGAATTACATAATGTCAGAAGACTTTTATTGCGAAGAAGTATTAAGCGGTCGAACACCTACTCAAAAGGTACTGGAAACCGATAATGTACTCGCTTATCATCATACTCGCCCATTTTATCCAGTGCATATTGTGACGATACCGAAAAAACATATTCCATCACTTATTACTTTAGAAGAAAGTGATAATACCCTGTTAATTGAGCTTATGGGTGTTGTTAAGGAAGTGGCTGCCCAAGTAGTTTTAGAACACGGTGCCTGTAGAGTAATAACAAATTTAGGAAGTTATCAAGATTCGAAACACCTTCATTTCCATGTGGTTTTTGGTCAACCATTGAACAAAAGCTGATTAAG
>JBNJJW010000076.1:0-2898 GCA_051750645.1 Bacillota bacterium
TACGATAATGGAGGAGCTGCTTCGTGGTAGCTTCTCTTTTGGTTTATTGAAAACTGGCAGGATAGTAAGGTATTTAAATACAGGTACTAGATAAACTTAGTACTGTCTAAATTAAACAAATCATTTTATGATTTTATTGTAGTCCGATTAACGATGAAAATAGGTGGCCGATAAATAATGAAAAAATATGCTTTTAGAGGGTTTATCATTTTCTTTGTTTCATCTTTGGTATTAAATTTATCAATAATACTTTTATCAAATAAAGATGCTGAAGACTTAGCTGTAGATGTTTTTCACTTTATACCAGCATTAGTCTTCGATGAAATAATGGATTCCATTATAGGACCGTCTGGTATTGATGTTTTATTTCTTTTTCCGATAGCTTTAACGGACGGGTTAATAGGCATTTTAATTGGGTTGTTGCTAGGTAAAATACTATGGAATAAAGGTAAAAGAAATAACTTTATTATCCTCACATTCATTTTGTTCGTGGTTTTCCAATTTATCATTATTAATTTCGTTCCTGTATTCTCAAGTTGATTTTTAAGCTAACGGGTACAATAGTTCAACAACAACTCAAAGGCTGCCGACGGACAGATATCGGCGGCCATCATTGCGCTAACAGGCAGAAGAACTTAATATCCTGAATTTGATAACTTATCCGCCAAGTGCTTAAATTTTGGCGGTTTTTTAAATTTTTAGTAATATGCTATGTAAATAAAAACTTTGTAACGAATCTGAATATTAAGGTACTTATATATGGGAAGGGGGTTAGTGTTTGAAGGAATTTAAAGAACTGTATGGACTTTATTCAAAGGACCTGTTTAATTATTTGCTTTATTTAACAAATGATAATTCCTTAGCAGAGGAATTAGTTCAAGAAACCTTTTATCAGGCTTTTAAATCCATTCATCGATTTCAGGGTAAGTCCAAAGTCAAAACTTGGTTATACCAAATTGCAAAACATGTTTATTATAATCAGCTCAGAAAGAACACTTCTTCTTATAAAGTCGAACATTTTCATGAGGAAGTCGGACATACGGATAATTTTGATACGCCTGAATTACTGTTTGAGAAGAAAGAAGAGGTAAAACTTTTGCATTCAGCAATCATGGAACTTCAAGAACCTTACAAACAAGTGGTAATTCTTCGAGCTTTTAACGAATTAAGTTTCCAGGAAATTGGCGAAATCTTAGCTGAAAGCGAAAATTGGGCGAGAGTTACTTTTCACAGAGGCAAACAGAAGCTTCAAACCATCTTAAAAAAGGGGGAATCTAAATGACAATAAAATGCGAAGTGGTTCAAGACTTACTACCATCATATCTTGAAAAACTGACAAGTGAAGGCAGCAATCAATTGGTAAAGGTGCACTTAAATAAATGTGATACTTGCAGAGCGGTTTATAACGAAATGAAGAAGGAATTACCGCAAATGGACGAAAAAGATAAGGAACTTTCTGACAAGAACGAAATCCAGCTTATGAAACGAATAAAAAGTAAAATCATTACGGTTATTACTACCATTGTAGTCATTTTTTCAATATTAGGCTTTGTTGTCGGTGCGTATGGCAATGTTATATTCCAAGAAGGGGACCCCGTTCCTTTGATAACATCTATTGCAAAATTGGAATTTACCGATGCAGATTTTGTTCTGTACGCCCAGGGACCCGACCAATATGTCTCGGAGTTTGAATCTGGTTCTGATAGATACAAAGTGGTCAAAGATTTTATGCAGGAAAAAGGATGGGCTTTCAAAGAGCAAATGGGTTCAGGTCTTATTTTTGAAAAAGATGGAGATAAAATAGTTGTTGAGACAAGGCAATATACCCGTAATTACTTCGTGTGGAGCATACCTGAAATTGAGACAAAATTGAACTAAAGGGTACGATAGCTCAATTCATCAAGGCTGCTGACATCATCGGCAGCTTTTTCTCACCTAAGGGCAGTAATGTTGAACAGATTTGTAGAAAGAGTAAAAATAATTAGAGAATGAAAGGTGAATGAAATTGAATCAAAACAATAAAAGAAAAACTTTTAAATTCAACGAAGACGATATTTTAGAAATTTTAACTGAATATCTTGCAGAAGAAAGTGGATTTGGAACATTTCAATCAAGAGCAATACTTTTGGGTACTCCAGGGAAAGACTTAAGGTTAATTTCAGTTATTGGTGATTTAGAAGACGATGATATTTCCAAATTAGATTTAGAGGATATCGATAATAAAATAGAATATAATGGTTCGCATTGATATTATAAAAAATTTGTTCTTTGTTAACGGGTACGATAGTGGAGGGGCTTGCTTCGTGGCAGCTCCTCTTTTGATGTATTGAAGTAAACGGGCAGTTATCTGTAATGTAACCATTACTTTGTGATTTTCGAAACATAAGACAGCAAGGTGCGTCTATACTGTATCACTCATCAAGAAGGAGCTTAATTTGATGTCTAAAAAATATTTTGTTATATTAGCAATTACATTAATGGTCGTCATTACAGGATGCTCAAACAAGTCGAAGACTCCAGACGAGTCATCATTCTCTGCAACAATTACAGCATCTAATTCATACGAGGTAAATAAGGATTTAGTTATGGGAGCGTATCTGAAAAACGTTTCGAAAGAAGATTACGAGTTAACGCATGCACGGGGAGTGTTTTACTTTAGCGTTAAAGACTCACAAGGAAAAAATGTCAACCAGTTTGTTATGACATTACCTGCAATAAGATCTAATTTAAAATCGCAAGATGAAATAAGAGAGCAATACTCTCATAAACTTGACACACCTGGTGTGTATGAGATCTCAGCGATTGCTAAGTTTTCCATAGGTGAAGGAGATAAGGAAAAGAAATACGTTATCAATACAAACACTATGAAAGTCGAAGTGAAGTAGCACGGCACTTTAC
>JBNJJW010000077.1:0-2892 GCA_051750645.1 Bacillota bacterium
CTAACGGTAATAGTCTCTCTTGTATTCCAAATTCAATCCAGGCATTTGGCAAAGCGCTCCGTGATTTGGATGCCTCTGTGCCAATCAGTTCCTCCGTCTTCTATAGTCCAGCAGGCTTCAAGCACGCCTCGAGCCACGCCCCACATCGCGATTCGGCGAGGGTCCAGACCGAGGCGATCGGCCATAATCGCAATCCGGCTCCGCAACACCTGCTCGCAATCACCGCCCCGATTCTCGTAGTTAAGCATATACTGGATTCTATCAAAATGGATGTCGCCGATCATGCCTTTGGGGTCAATGACAACCCATTGCTCTTCGCCTTGACGAAGGATGTTTTCATGATGTAGATCACCATGCAGCAGAAGATTTTCACTCGTTGTCTTGATGAGATACGCCAGACATTCTTCGGCATTTTCCACCCAACTCTCAGGCAGAGGTGCGGCCGTGTTCACGTCGTCGAATCGCTCGCGGTATCGCTCGATTGCCGCAAAGTGCTGCTTCATGGACGGGTACTGACTACTGGGAGGTGCCGAAAGGTGAAGGCGGCGAAATACTTCACAAAAGATATCGGTCGCACGTGCATCATCCTCAATTGTCGACAACGGGGGCTTGTGCCCTCTAATGAAATTTCAGTTCTCTACTCTACATGGGACATCCTCCCCAGTGTGTGCAGTAAACCCACAATCCGCACCTCAAGATGATTCTTAAGCACGGAAATGTGGCATTGGGGGCGCAATCAAGTATCAGTTACTTTGAAAATTAATTTGACGCGGCTTTAGCTAATTCAATATCAGTGATATCAGTAATTTCTCTAACTAACCTATTGATATCGGAGGATCTCTCTGAAATGAGAGATAAAGTGTTTAACTTCTGATAACTAATCTCCCAATAAATAGAAAGCCAATGCGGACTGATAAATGCTGCTTGTTTATCAGGTTTTAAGTTGTTTAATTCATTGAGTTTTGCTTGTGATATATTTATCTTTTCTTCACCTAGTGTGCTAATAACCTTATTTGATATATTGGCACCCCATTGAAAGGCTTTATCAGAAAATTCGTTATGATCCATGTGTAGCATTTGAATATAGGCCCAAGCTGCTTCCTTATTTTTAGAGTTCTCTGCGATACCGATCTCGCTAATAAATGCAGAACCAACCTGGTTAGCGGGTTTAAAGCTCGGCAAGGAAACAAACTGAATGTCTTCCGTGACCCTGCCTTCTTTATTTTCACTAAGAAATCTATACGGCATGAAGGCAATACCGGACTGATTGTAAAGAAATTCATCGATAGCGACCGTATATGCATCGGGCGTATGTAAATTAGCATATTTATTTTTGATCAAGGATAAGAATCGCTCAAATACTTCAAGTGTTTGAGGACTATCCATATAGCCCTTCGCTTTTAATCCATCCGCAGACAAGTACGTTCCTCCATTGGAAATAACGAAGGGCTCCAATACGTCAAAGTCGAAAGGGAAGGAAAGTGCCTTTTGTCCCGCTCCTGCAACACCTTTTAACTTCTTAACTGCTTCCTCAAATTCATTCCATGTCCATCCTTGTTGAGGATAGGGAATATTCGCTTTATCAAACCAGCTTTTCCGATAAACGGCGACGAGGGAATCAGTTCCGGTTGGCACCGCCATAATCTTCCCGTTTACAGAAGAGACTTCAATTAATTGTTCTGTGAAGTAATCTTCCCAATTGATATTGAATAGGCTAAGATCGGCAATATATCCTTTCTGCCCAAACTCTTTCACATCTGCTCCAAACATGTGAAAAACATCGGGCGTTTCCCCTTGCTCATTACGCTTTTTGATTTCATTTTTGTATTCCCAAAAATCAACTCTTTCCAAAGTCACTTTCAGATCTGGGTTATCTGACTCAAGCTTCTTCACGACTTCTTCTTGTAATTTAAAATACTCAGAAGATTTTTGTTCTATCTCCAAAATATTTAGTGTACCACTCAACTTAAAGGTTTTAAAAGTTGTCGAGTCTTTACTGCAACCTACAATGGTACTTAGCAATAAAGTCACAATAAGAGTAATAGCTGAGTATTTTCTCATCATTTTTTCCCCCATAACGATTTACCAGATTTGTCTCAGGCAGTATTTTTTTAATAACTCGATATCGATTTGTATTAAGAAATAAACATGTTTTCTTCCGATATCTTACAGCATATAAAGATAGTAACGTTGATAGTTATGTTTTTCCATTGTAAAATCTTCAAATTCCCTAAGGATTCTTTCAACGCCACTTGAAAGTGAAATCTGGCGAAGGTTGTATCGGAAAGATTCTGATCGTTATTTGCGAGCGGATTGGGCAAGAAGGGTGCCAATCCGTACTATTCCTCTTGCAATATCATCCTCGTTTACGTTGGTTGCGTTTAGCTTCACTATATTTTCCCTCTTGAAAATCATTAAATAAGTTTGGGGCCTGTTCACAAGTCTAGAAAACGATCGTTTTTCAGACAGCAAGCAGCTACTCTTATCTTCTAAAAAAATCCGGTACTTAAAAAAGCAGTAATCTAATTCCGATAAGATGAATTTCCAGGTTATAACTTTTGAATTGCCGTTTGAATTTTTTCGCCAAACTTTGGATTTTCTTTTTTTAAGTTAAAATAAATTACCAATGTGTTTTTTTGCTCATAAGCAAATGGATAAGCCGCAAAATCAGCTTTTTCAAGAAGCTGATTAAACGTGGCAAGTCCATCCTTGCGGGCTTGTTCTGAATCAAAAATATACACATAAATGCAAAAACAAGCCATTCTCCAATTACTACCGCTTTTCCGAATCTGCACCATATGAGCCCGTTAGAAGGCGTGCTGTGGACTTTAGAGCTAGTTTCTAGCTCTATTTATGCAATATTGGTTTGTTTAATGAAAATAGAGCTAATTT
>JBNJJW010000078.1:0-2823 GCA_051750645.1 Bacillota bacterium
GTACGATTGCAATGACAACAGGCTGCCAAATTTATCGGCAGCCTGTTCAACCTGGAACGTTTACTTAATACATTTGCATATTACTGGGTAGATTAACCAGTGAGGTGAATTTTAAGTGAAACTAAGTTATGTCATACTAGCAATATGCTTTCTTATAGGACAAACTCAAAACCATGAGGATAAACGTGCTCAGCTTTTGCGGGTATATACGGATTTACCCGAGGAATTAGGGTGGTGGGTTGTTCCAAAAGGCGTTAGTAAGATGACAATCCATGCCGAGGCCAAAAATACAGAAACCGTTCTTTTTTGGTTAATCCCGACAGGGACGGAGACTTGGAGTGAAAGAGAACTCATTGGTTATGATAAAGATGGAAATGATGGATGGTCTTTAACATGGAAGTTCGGCAATCAGAGACTTCATGACCACATTCATGTTCAGGCGCTGGGAAGCGATAGTTCGTCACAATCAAATGAGACTATCAATATAATTACAAAAGAACCATAAAGGCATTAGCCTAACGGTTAATCTCGAGCACTTATAAAAGGGTGATATAAATGGGTGTATGGGAAGAATTTCACAATAATAAATCCATACTAATTAACGAAGAGGCAATAGACATTTTGATGATTGCATTAGATCAAATTACACACATTTATGAAGAAGATTTGAGTAGAAAGCCGACTGTCCATGAACTTGAAATACTCATTTTTCGTGCGCTTGAACACATGCCTGATAAGTACCTTTTAGAAATGGAAAACAATGAAGTGGCAGAGACGAAAATTAAAGTAAAAAAGGCAAAAAAGAAATATACTAATTTTAAACCAGGCGATATTATTGCAATTCCTTTAAATGAAAGAAAAATATATGCTTATGGGATGATTACTAAAGGACATTATAAAGCGGATGATTTGTATATTGAATATTATGATTTATTTACACCAGATATAATTACTCTTGCTGAATATAAAAATAAAGAAAAAAATTTATTATTCACAATAGATGGAGGTAATTACGGAATTATTTCTGGAAATTGGAAAATTATTGGTAGTTCATCTTTTGATGAAAGTAGTTATCAAATTCCTGACTTCTATGGTACTGAGGGTGGATCCGGGTCATACTTTATAATAAAAAGCGGGATGGCTGACGATCCAAATGCTTACTTAAAGGTTACTCAAGAAGAAGCGGAAAAAGTAAAAAATCCTTTTGGTTCTTGGGGAGATATAGCCATTCAAGAACTTCTATCTAGAGAATATTTAAAAAGAAGAAAAAACTAAAAAAAACTTGTAGAAATTATAAACAGAGCGCCTTGGACTCTATACAAACGATGAAGGAGCTGCTGCGGCAGCTCTTTTACATTTCACAAAATAAGAAATTTTGTACATATGTACTGATAGGCGTTAAGCTAACGGGTACGATAGCTCCATGACGACAGGCTGCCAGCATTATCGGCAGCCTGCTCAACTATCGGGCAGAAGGAGATCGTTAAGCTAAACGGGTACAAGAGCTCAATTAAGAATACCACGAGGCTGCCGCAGGATCGATCGGCGGCCTTGTTAAGCTATTTGGTAAATATAATCAAACGAGGTAATTTATTTGTAGATATAGTTGTAATGAAAGAAAGTATGAGTAGAGGAGAATGGACTTATGCAAATCATTACATTTGGTGTTAAAGAAGAAAGTAAAGAATACATATGGAGACCTGCCGTATATTGTTTGATGTTTAACAAAAAGAAAAATAAAATTGCGGTTATTCAAACGAGTGATGGTAAGTATTTTCTTCCAGGTGGTGGAATAGAAAACAATGAAACACATGAAGAGTGTTTAATGAGGGAAGCTCATGAAGAGATGGGAATGCAGGTTCAAATAGGTTCTTTTATTGGGTGTGCTCGAAGATATTTTTATTCCACAAACGAATTTATATACTATCTCAGCGAAGGTTATTTCTATCTATGCCATATGGGAGAGCCAACAGGTAAGCCAACAGAAGAAGACCATTTCCTACAATGGATTGAACCCGTTCAAGCAATCAAGAGTTTATTTCATGAACATCAAAGTTGGGCAGTGAAAGAAGCATTAGACAAGTTGAACTAACGGAGACAAGAGCTCAATAAAATACACTACGAGATGGCCCAGGATCGATCGGTAGCCTCGCAAGGGGGGCTTTGTACCGTTGTTTCACATTATTTATTTACAAATGGCCATGTGACGTATCTTAGTAGTGGCCCGAAAACTAATAGGAGTGAATTATATGGGATGGTTAAAAAGAGGCCGTACCTTCTATTACAAGTTAGGCGCTGTTTGTTGCCTTATTCTGTTGGTGTGGTATTTAATAATCTCTTTTTACTCACCTCACCTCACAGTTCTCGCAAAAATTGTTATTGATCCAAAGGTTAATGAAGAACAAATGATTACTTACGCTATTGAAACAATATATAAAAACAAACCAATATTTCAAGAGTACGACTTACTTAATAAAAATAATATTAAAGATATCGATATTAGATATTTTAACGTAAGCAATCGAACGGGCTCAGGAAATAATACAAAACATGATGAACTTAATCTTATAATTATATTTAATTTGGATAAATATTTGATCGAAGTTCAAGAACCAAGAATCGAGGCAGAAATTCTATTATGGCAAGGCAACTTTGTAAGTTTTTCATATCCAAGCTTCCCCAATGAAAGTATAAGGGGAATCACCATAAAGTAAGGGACTGTTAAAGGGGCTATCCACAAGTCAAATTGGTCATACCATAGCGAAGTTAATAGCAACACAATAAAAACTTCAACCGAGACTGTCGGCTAATGTCGGAATTAAA
>JBNJJW010000079.1:0-2742 GCA_051750645.1 Bacillota bacterium
GTCCCATCTATTATAGAACAAGTAGAGTATTGGAATCCTCAGACTGTTGGGGATTTGATCTATAATCCGTGGGATTAGAATTGTAATCAGCACAGGGGTTTTGATTTTGGTTAAAAGGTTTTTCTTGATGAACTAACGGGTACGATAGTGGAGCAAGCTGCCGCTGTGCATATGCTCCATTTTTTCACTCAACTAACTGGCAGACTAGTTTAACAGCAAGCGTGTTATTAAACCCTTATATTACCTTTTTAATAGTCGCAACTTATAATTGATGCAAGACGTCACTATATATACAACGCAACAAATTACATTGGAGGAACAATAATGAAAAGAATATTCTTCGTATTACTTATTGCTGTTGTTGGTTTGTTAATTGGATGCAGTAATCAATCAGAAAAGGGTGATTATATTATTGGAAAAGATATTGGAAATGTAAACGACGATAACATTTCGATGATTTTAGTTGCCAAGAATATTTCTGAAGATTCAAAAACGAAATCTATTTCTGATTTTAGGAAAGACGGGACTAATTTAATGTATTATCACATAGAAGATGCAAATTTGTACGAAGACCTTAATGTTGGCGAAAGGGTAAGTGTAGAGCCTAAAACGTCACAGTTGGATGGGCAAGAAGTGTATCATGTCATGCAATCTGACCCGCCGCAAGTAGTGGCAGGCAAAATTATAAGATATTCAATTAAGTAATTGACATTAGAGGCAAATTAACTAATGAATAGGTCGCTGAGCTGACGCAAAAGTTTGGTGCTAATATGTAAATCATTAAACTATCGGGACACGATAGCAATGACAACAGGCTGCTGATAATATCGGCAGCCTGTTCAACTGACTGGCAGATTAACTCAGTCAGACATTTTTGATATAATGCTATAAGCAAAAAACAATTGATTGCCATAGCACCGAGGTGACAGTATTGATACTAAAAATGAAGCCGTACAAGTTTTTTGCTCTCGTCTGCCTCGTAATTTTAGGGATAATCATTACGGATGGGATAGTTAAAGAATCGAACAGCAGCGGATTTCCAAACAAGATTTATTATTTTTTTCAAGTCGATATACCCGCAACAATTGCGGCTGGATTATTCCCTTTGTTTTTGGTTAAAAACCAAAGATACAAAATATTGCTTAGACTCTGTGTTTCTTTTTCACTCATATCTTTTATTATTTTGGGTTATGTAGGGAAGGTTCATTACGAAGGTTCGGAATCAGCTAACGATTGGTTTCTACTGTTCGTTTACAACCCTTTTGAAATATACCCCTTTATTCTCTTTACAACCTTAGTTTCTGTGGGAATATCGTCCTTTTGTTATTTCCTGGGAGCAGGGTTTGAAGATGATATTGGTTAGTGAAAACTTTATCCGCGATTAACGGGTACGATAGTGGAGGAGCTTGCTTATTGAAGCTCCTCTTTTGCTTTACTGAAACGGGCAGGATAGTACAACTAAAAAATCAATTTTCGTCTATATTTACGATTGCACCAATTATTGTGGTATTTATTCCGACTGAAGAAGAATTGAACAGCATTCAAACTAGGAGGATAGTAATCATGAAAAAAGTTTTTGTGCTTCTGGCACTTCTGTCAATGATGTTGTGCGCGTGTACCGAATCCAACACATCAATGCAGACTAATCCAACTCAATCCGAGATTGCACCATCACCGTCACCTTTGGAAAACATACCAAATCCCGAAACAAACGTGCCAGTTTCAGCGGTTTTGACCGAACAAGAAATATATGATTTTGAATTACTACGCTCGGATTGGACCAAAGAGCAAATAGGAGTGCTTGGACTTAAAAAAGAGGTAAATGAGGGTGCCGGTGAAACGTATTTTTCCAATGAATTGGTTAAATATATCTTTTTTGACTACATTGAAGAAACAACACCGGCTGTAGTCGATGTGTTTGGGGAAAGTGTTGGACCAAGAGGTATTAGTGTTGGTGATACTTTTGATGATGTGATGACACTATTTCCTCAAGATGAGGATTGGCGAAGCAATGCCTATGGGGTATTTTATGGCCAATACGATAAGTATAAAGAACGTCCTATTGGAATGACTGGATATGTTAGTACAGATGATAATGGAGATAAATATATTACATTTACCACGGAAAAAAGTCCGTGGATGAGAATATTTTTTCAAGGAGATGTCGTGACACACTATACGATCTATCTGATAAGAAGAGATTGATATTGGGTAACAAGTGTTCCATATAGAAGGAAAAATAAGCCAAGAGTATAAAACCTGAAGTCGATAAAGAAACAGTTATGTCTCATCTCATTGGTTAAGCTAGCGGGTAACTATAGCTTAACAATAACCAAGACGAGGCTGCAGGCACTATCGGTTATCAGGACTGATTAACGGGTACGATAGTGCAGGAGCTACTATAAGGCAACTCCTTTTTGATTTATTGAAGTAAGGGCAGTTTAATACAATAACTGCTACACTGATGAAGTACGAATACATGAAGGGATTGACGACAACGTGGAGAAAAAGGGTTTAGCGATATTGCTATTTGCACTTTTCTTATTTCTTTCAGCTTGTAATAACAGTGATGAAGTAAAATATGTCTATTGGACTGGAGAAACAGAGAATCAAATTGAACGATTAGAAAAGGCGAAAGTAGACTATAAAATACAAAATCGAGAAATTTGGGTTAAAGAGAATGATGTAAAAAAAGCGGTGCAGTGCTGTACTTGAAGAAGTGGAACAATGTTAATTGTTTGC
>JBNJJW010000080.1:0-2684 GCA_051750645.1 Bacillota bacterium
AACGGGTACAATAGTGGAGGAGTTTGCTGATGTGCAGCTCCTTTTTTATTGAAGTAACGGGCAGGATAACGGAGCAATGAAAGGTGTGATTGCTTGGATATTGAACATAAACAATTCTCGGAGAAGGTTCTGAACCATATATTTGTTGGCAGCCAATTAGATGGTGTTAAGTTTGGTCCAGGTCCAGGTTCTCTTTTAATACGTTTTGAGCATTACACAAATTATTCTCCCGACCAGCTATGGTTAAACATTGAATCAAGATGGGCTGTATTCCCCAAAGAAACTCGAGTTTTCCCAACCTCTGAAGCGGAGATGATTGAACTATCCGAAGAGGAGGAGTATAAATTTATTTTTGAATTACGCAGGGAAAAAGTAAAAGCAATTAGGTTAGGCAACCTAACTCCACATCTACACATTGAATTTGAATCTGGAAAAACGCTTTTTATAAATGGGCACCATGACAAATATGAGTGTTGGCAAGCAGGAGATGGTCCAGGATACACTGGTCATGAATGGTTTATAGTGGCTACACCTGGAGATGGTATCTCTACATGGGCACCAGATTCGTTCAACTAACGGGTACGATAGTTATCGAAAGGGCTGCCATGTGGTAGCCCTTCATTACGCTCCCATGGAAGAAAGTAATTACTTCCATAATCTATGATGTCGCGTGAGCGGCATGGATGGCTAACGGGCAGATTTGCGGAGCAAAATAAGGAAGGTTTAATCATATAAGAAAAGATTGGTTAAGCACGTTGTTCAGGCTTAATCCAATCTTTTTTAAACTATCTTACTATTATCATGGGTAACCGTTCGAGACGCCCACCGGCACATACTTGTTACTGCCTATCATTATTTTGGATTATTTGCGATATAGTTCAAGCCCCAATTCTCTATTTGATGAAGTATAGAATGAAGGCTCTTCCCGGTCTCTGATAGTGAATACTCTACCTTGGGTGGAATTTCAGAATACACTTGTCGGTTAATCAGCCTATCGCTTTCGAGCTCACGCAGCTGGCGAGTGAGTGTACGCTGTGTAATATTTGGAAAATCTTTTCTTAATTCATTGAACCGTCTCACCCCATGAATCGAAAGCTTGTGTAAAATGACAAGCTTATACTTACCTCCAACCATATTGACCGTAAATTCAACCGGACATGGTGAGCACTGTGAGTGTTGTTCATCCACTCTGTTTCCCTCCTTATTTAAGGTATCCTAAAGGATACTATATATCCTACATGTGCGTACTTACATATTTAAATTTAAGCCTATATTATTTAACTATAATCAGTAAATTACTTTTAGTAAACGAAAGGATGATGATCAATGGCAACTAAGGATAAAGTATTGGTTTATGGAGCTGGAGGCGTGCAAGGAGGTGCAGTCGCTCGTAAGCTTTTGAATGAAGGATACACCGTTCATACGATCGTAAGAACTTCGGACAAGGCCACCGAGCTTCAAAAGCAAGGCATTACTGCCTTTGTTGGCGATCTGTCAGATGCAGACAGTCTATCTTCAGCTCATGATGGAGTCAGCAAAGTGTTCCTGCTGTTACCGGTGGACTATGACCTGGAGCGTAATCACCAATTCATCCGCAATACCGTCGATGCCGCCAAACGTGCCAATGTTAAGCTTCTCGTTTTTAATACCAGCGGTTTCGTTCCGGATGATATTACAGGTGTCACTGCCTATGATATTAAGAGAGAATTGATTGCTTATGTGAAGCAAAGCGGCATTCCGTCTATCATCCTTCAACCTACATTTTATATGGAAAACTTCCTAATCCCCGGCGTTGTAGGCAACCAAACACTGGCTTATCCTGTACCAGCCGATTCTGCAATCACCTGGATCAGCATGGAAGATGCGGCTGCTTATGGCGTATATGCGCTTAACCATCCAGAACTGGCAGGGCAGGCATTGCCTATCGTAGGGCCTGAGGCGATGACCGGCAATCAACTGGCTGAGAAATTCAGTGCTGCATTGGATCGTGAGATACAGTTTTTCTCTCTCCCAGTGGAAGCATTCGAAGAAGCGTTATCTCCGGTACTGGGCAAGGAAACAGCAGAAGGCCTGGCCGACTCGTACAAATGGCTTGGATTAAATACTCATTTACTTCCGAAGCCAGACCAGGTCATCGATGAGCTGCGTTCTGCCGCACCGGGCACTTCGCTCATAGAGTGGGTGAAACAAGCTGTGCAGAATGGATTTTTCGCACCCGTCGCTGGGGAGGACAGAAATAGCTGACCCATTATTGAAAAATATCCTGACGACGATGGGTAAAATGCACGATTTTTTCGGGTAATTTTGCTTGACGAAATACAGGTAGGAATGTAAATATTTCACCAGTCATTGAGGGACGGGTACGATAGCATAAGCACGAAGAAACGGCAGCCGGTGAAGTGGCTGCCGTGATGGGTTTAATGAATTTATTAAGTTTAATGTCCCAGTAAACGAGCATGGAGATGGCACGGGTAAGGCAGTAGTTGTTCTTAGACCAGTTAAACCTGATGCTCGAAATGAACCGTCATTCAATGCTGAGTTCCATCGTTTTACGGTATTTGATATGTTGGATTACTATGCAAAGCAAGTTGGACTTGTACAACAACAACAGATCCAGGGAGCAGAAGGCTTAGGTAAGGTTGATATGCCATGGAGTGCAACATTGAGTTAGAAAAAGCACTAAG
>JBNJJW010000081.1:0-2215 GCA_051750645.1 Bacillota bacterium
CTGATCAGCCTGCTTTACCGAATATAACGGAAAAAATGGGCGCTATATCGAGGAAACGGACCACTCGACTGGTCAACTAGATAGAATAAGACCATTACATTCCGTTATTCTGTATGGATGCCGTTAGTAGATAAGGATAACGCCCATTTTTACCGCTATGGCCGGATGTCCCTTACGACAAAAAGTGACTGCGCTGCTGGAGGGAGCGTAAGTTTTTGCTACCTTCCGCGTTTAAATTTCGTTTAAACAGGAGAGGTAAAGTAAGAAATGTAGTGGAGAGAAAAGAGATTATCAATTGGGAGTGATTGAGGATGAAAAATAAAAACAGCAATGTCCGGCGTTTCATCGCGCTCATTATGGAGACGAACCCGCCGAAGGGGCTGCTAGCTGTAGCTGTTATTCTTAGTGTCGTTACGACGTTGGTTGGACTGACCATTCCGCTGTTTACAAAAAATCTGGTTAACGGGTTTTCGTTCGGCTCGTTAAGCACAGGGCAAATCATTGGTATGGGCGCCGCTTTCATCGCTCAGGTTGTGTCAGGCGGCGTCTCGGTGTATTTGCTTCATTACGGCGGAAATAAAATTGTATCATCGATCCGCGAACGGTTATGGAGCAAGCTGCTGCGTTTGCCCGTGCCATATTACGACAACAAATCGTCTGGCGATACGATTAGCCGTCTCACGAACGATACGGCAATATTGAAAGGTCTGATAACCGAGCATGTGACAGGCTTCTTTACCGGTATATTATCGATTATCGGCGCGTTGACGATTCTGTTCTATATGAACTGGCAAATGACGCTTATTATGCTCACTGTGTTCCCGGTTGCAGCCCTCATTATGGTGCCGATTGGCCGTAAAATGTACGCCATCTCCAAGTCGACGCAGGAGGAAAACGCCCGGTTCACCTCAGTCGTGAATCGCGTCGTGTCCGAGATTCGTTTGGTGAAGGCTTCGGGCTCAGAGCCTGCCGAATTTGAGCAGGGCCGCACCGGCATTAACAATTTGTTCCGCTTTGGACTAAAGGAAGCGCGCATGCAGGCGGTTATTTCGCCGATCGTATCGTTTATTATTTTGCTGCTGCTCGTGTGCCTGATCGGATTTGGCGGTGTGCAAGTATCGTCGGGCGCGATGACGGCGGGGGAATTGGTCGCTTTTATTATGTATCTTTTTCAGATCATGCTGCCTATTACGCAAATTTCTCAGTTTTTCACGCAATTTCAGAAAGCAATGGGAGCGACGGACAGCATTATTGGTATTATAGAATCGGAAGAGGAAGATCAGGACAGCGGCAAAACGGTATCGGAAATCAATCAGACGCTTCAAGTGGAACATGTTTCATTCGCCTACAAGCCGGAGGAGCCTATTCTGCGTGATGTAAGCTTAACGATTGAAGCGGGAAAAGTAACGGCTCTCGTCGGTCCAAGCGGAAGCGGCAAAACGACGCTGTTCTCGCTGCTGGAAAGGTTCTACGACCCGACGTCAGGTTCCATTCGTCTCGGAGGAACGGATATCCGTCATGCTTCGCTTCGCTCGTGGCGGAGACAGATCGGCTATGTTTCTCAAGAAAGCCCGATTATAGCGGGGACGATCAGAGATAACCTGTGCTATGGTCTTGACCGGAACGTTAGCCAGGATGAAATCGAGCATGCTGCACGAATGGCTTATGCAGACGGCTTTATTGAAGAGCTGCCGGACAGCTATGAAACCGAAGTCGGAGAGCGCGGCATTAAGCTGTCTGGCGGTCAGCGGCAGCGGATTGCGATAGCGAGAGCTTTGCTAAGGGATCCTCATATACTTATGCTGGATGAAGCAACGTCCAACCTGGACAGCAAATCGGAGGAAGTAGTGCAGGATGCGCTGAAAAATTTGATGATCGGCCGGACAACGGTCGTTATCGCACATCGTTTATCGACGGTAGTGGATGCCGATTCCATCGTTTTTATGGAGAAGGGTGTCATAACCGGCGTCGGAACGCATGAACAGCTGTATGCGAGCCATACGATTTACCGTGAATTCGCGAATGGCCAGCTTCGAATGAACAAATCTGCTTAGCAAGGCACAATATTCGAAGTGACACTCCCCCAACTATCTAGCTGGAGGGAGTTTTTTTGTGGAAATTACACGGTTATCTAGGAGCACTTCGGAACCGACGGCAACCCTTGCTGTAATACAAGGAAATCCTCCCGTTAATTGGTCTTCGAAATCATGAGAGA
>JBNJJW010000082.1:0-1963 GCA_051750645.1 Bacillota bacterium
TTATGTAGAATAGGCGCAACCCGACCCACTATCTTCCGATCGGCAGTTAGACGGTCACGCCCTTCTCCGAACCGGACGTGCCCCTTTCAAAGCATCCGGCTCTCCATCTAAAGTTGCAATATGCGGCGCATCGCATTTCAGCCCAGTTCTTTTAACCTTTTCTTATGACATGGAATACATAACGCAATTAGGAAATCGTTCCATTTATCTTCCGGGTGTTTAAAGTGAGAATGATGATCTTGAAAGTAAACATGAGTGTTAGGACGGATCAGTTTTTTGTTGCAGTGGGCACACAACCCTTTTTGTTTCTTGACCACATCCGTACGAAAAGAGTACCAGTTATCCCGGGCAAATAATCGCTCAAGGAATCTTTTTTTATGGATTTTCAGGAGTTCGTTCAACTTCTTGTCCTTGTCTAGTTCTTCTCTCTCTTCTCTCACATAAGGATGCTTTTGGGAGCATTTGTTTGGATATTCAATCTTGTAAGATTGTAGGCGATCTAATATATGCACGCCATCGCTATCCTTATCCTTAAACCCAAAGTTTTTCGCAGCATATTTCCGGTACTCCGGACGATTGATGTCCATGTTATACGAATAGAGATACTGATTAGCTATATACACTCTGGATTTCTTGGTTAGTCGGGTCAATCGATGAAGTACGAGCCACCAGAGATAATAGTCCAGTTGAGTGAATATTTCTTTGGCATTTCCCCTGCGGAAGTATTCCGCAAATCCTCGTATCTTTTGGTTAAGAATCGAAATAACTTCGACTCCCGACAGGGAGAAGAACAGTTTGGTTTCGCGGGACATGGTTCTTTTAAACTTCTGAATCGCTTTTGAACTCGGCTTCACTAAGACTCTCCGTATCCCCTGTCGCTTCCACCCCTTGATCTGAAAACCCAAGAAGTCGAACCCATCGTCAACGTGGGTAATGAGGGTCTTGTCTGCGGAGAGTTCTAGGTGTAGGATTTGACTAAGAAACTGCGAAATCCGCTCCTTGAGCGTTTCTGCATCCTGTCTACTCTTGCAGAGAATAACCGCATCATCTGCATAGCGGACAATGAAACAGGGAATCTCAGCCTTCTTGCGGTTCGAAGGCGTCAGATTCTCGTACAGATTCGAAACAAATTGGTCGAGTTCCGTCAGATAAACGTTTCCCAATAACGGACTCACAATGCCGCCCTGCGGGGTTCCGAGGTTCGTTTCTTGAAATTGACCTTCATAGATCATCCCGGATTCCAGCATGTTCAGAATGACACGAAGCAGCTTTTTGTCCTGAATGTCTTTGGATAAGATTTGAATCAAGGTTTCATGATCCACATTATCGAAAAAGCCTTTGATGTCAATTTCAACCGCCCAATGGTAGTGATGTCTACCAATGAGAAAGCGAACTCTCTCGATGGCGTGATGTGTGCATCGAAACGGGCGGAAGCCGTAGCTGTGCGGATGTTGCTTACTTTCGTAGATCGGTTCTAGAATGCAACGCACTACGTCCTGAGCTACTCGATCTACCAGTGTGGGTATGCCGAGCGGGCGCTTTTCATTTGGCTTATGCGGTTTCGGAATATATATTCGTCGTACAGGCGAAGACATGTAGTACCTTAATGTCTCCTTTACCTTGTTCCGCAGTTCTTGTTTTTGCTCAACTGTAGCGTAGTCGTTTCTCGTTTTCCCATCCACTCCCGGGGTCTTAGAGCCCGAATTGCGTAGTACCCTTGTAATGGAAAGATCAATGAATATGTTCCATCGAAGTAGTTGATGTAACCGGGAAAACGTTTGGTTCTGAATGGCTCGTTGCGCTAGGCGTGTTTGGGTTTCGAATCTCTTTCCTTCAGCGAAGGACAGAGCGAAGGTAGACATCGCAATCGCCCCCTTTAAGATTCAACAGGGGCTCTACTTTGCAAATACGCGCTCACTTTAGACTGGATTCCTTCGCCATGTGATAGGCTTTCCCTATCTCC
>JBNJJW010000083.1:0-1902 GCA_051750645.1 Bacillota bacterium
TTTAGAGAAGCTTTGATTAAATCGGCCGAAGTCGAAGTATAACCGATGTCGGTTTCATAAATTCTTAAAAATACAAACCTCAACCATCCTCCTTCAGGATTTTCAGTATCGACCGTGTCTGGAAATTCACTTGAATTCGTACAATCTCTCAACATTACAACACGATAATTATTATGACGAGCACCTATGCAGGTATGGAATAAACATGATTTTATACTGAATCCTACAGCAACTATCGTATCTATATTCCATGTTTTAAGATAATAATCGAGCACAGTACCGTTGAATCCATCTTTATGTGATTTTGGAATAACTGCCTCATCATCGAGTGGTTGTATTAGCTGATTAAATTTAGGGGATAAAGGTTTCCAACTATTTTCAAGAAAGTCTAATCCATGAATTTTCGTTGTTACATCATTCGCTCCACCTACCCCATGAATGGCATAAACCTCCACCTTTTTTACCATATTATAACACTTGTTCGATCTATATGATTGCAACTATCCGGCACTTTAGCGGGGAAAAGGCAGCCGTTAATGGCTGCCTTTTTTCTTGGTTATTATTACGGTATAGTAACCCGTTTGCTCAACGAGATTTGACTAACTACCCATTGACATAGTTCTTAGTTTTCATTTAGAAGCCTCATACAAATTTCAACATTGCTTGGGTTAACATCATCATAAACTTCTATGATTAATGCATTCGGCCAATCTTTTTGATATTGATTTTTTCGAATCCACCCATCAAGGAATCCATAAAGTTCTCCCATACGAGACTCATGACCAGATACGGACGCGTATTGACCCGATAGATGGAAATATTCCATTCCTTTTGGAATGTCTGTCACCGATTGTTTTACTAAATACCCAGTAAAAAAATTACCCTCAACGTGATCATCTCCCCGTTTCGGCTCATAAAGAATGACCACCGTATCGGTTTGATCAGGTATTTCGGTCACACGACTTTGAAGTGATTGCACAGCTTGGGGAATTATCTTACCATATTCCGAAAACAATCCACTGTGTTTCATTCCTACTATTTTATATTCCCTAAAACAAACTTTACCTTCAAGAACGTATTCTTCTTTGGGTTTCTGCGGTTGAGCATTTATGTCTGCTGTCCCCAAATATCCATTTTCCGTATAAAGGGCCGCTATTTCTTGTTCTGACAGGACCCTATTATAAATGCGAATATCATCAATAACGCCATGAAATAAAAATCTTTTTTCATTTGTATTCTTTTTGCCGATATAGATAGGTTCCTCGGGATGAGGTGAGAGTGTTCCGGCTTGGGTATCGTGAAGCTGTCCATTAATATACAACTTATGGAATACGCCATCAAATACTGCTGTTATATGGTACCAAATACCGCGCTGAAGAGGAGTTTTTGAAATCGCATCTGGGGTTTCTGTCATTCGATGCCAAGTAATAGTTTGGCTTAAAGTACTAAGTTGAAACACACGACGAAAATTGTCCTTGTTCTTGTTTTTTCCGCCATCGTCTTGTGAAACAATGGCGTTATTCCACCATGCCAAAGATGCCTCCGCATGATATCGGGCCCAAACAGAGATAGAAAAAGCTTCATTGCTTAATAACGGCGGGGGAGCAATCTCAATATAAGCATCCTTTCCATCAAACGCATATGCAGAATCCGGTTGCCCAAACCTATCCGAAGTTAGAACAGCGTCTACAACGTGGCCGTGAAATCCGTTTCCGCTAGAATCGTTTGCGTTTCCATGAAATAAATACTCAGCTAGTAAGCCGTTTCTTAAACTAATCATTAGAATTACTCCCTTTCTTTAAGAACATCTTGTAAAACCGAGCTGCCTTTGGATAGTCTTTGACTCGACACGTATAGATACCCATTCACGACCTCACCGGCTTCCAAGCGCAACTAGGGGTA
>JBNJJW010000084.1:0-1641 GCA_051750645.1 Bacillota bacterium
TCCCCGTTAGCGTGATCACTTATCTAAGCCTCATGGTTTTAATGAATTAGATTTCCACATGGACCTCCGGAGGGAAAACCGAGATATACTCGTCAATCGTATCATACGTGATTTTGTTTCCTTCCATGGCTGCTCCCCTCCTTTTGTGGCCCTTGTTATTTGCGGCGTTTCCGGGCAATTCTAGAATAGAAAACGATTGCAGTGATAAGCATGCTAATAAAACCAATATTTTCTGCTGGTCCCTGTTCCATCCCGAACACCATGCAAAAATTCGTAACCAAGCTCTTAACAAGCAGCGCCATTACGATCAGCAATAGCGGACGCATAATATTATATTTTTTCAACTGATCTAACACTCCTGACTGCAACCGAAATTAGACAGGCTCCCTCTAAATCCGACACTTGAAATCGCTTTTACGGGAGCAATCCCGGCAAGTATACCAGTTTCCTGCCCGTTCGTCCAACCTTTCAGCTTTTATGTTTCTATAACGTCATCGCCTGCCCATACTTTGGGTAGCCCTCTTCTTATTGAACTATCGTATCCTTTAGTTCAATCAGTCTTCATTAAATAATTCATTAAGAACTGTTTGTCTTTTTTCAAGGAATCTTCTAGTAACTACATAATGCAGCGTGTCCTCATAATCGATTTCACTTATTGGCTGAGTATCGAAGTTAAAAATTTGCGCATCAGGGTACCCCAATAAGATGGGAGAGTGTGTAGCAATAATGAATTGTGCTTCTTTTTCAAGATCTTTGATCACTCGTAATAATGCCAGCTGCCTTGCGGGAGACAACGCAGCCTCAGGCTCATCCAACAGATAAATTGCCTTTTTGCCGAAACGATTACGAAAAAGGGACAAGAATGCTTCTCCATGTGACTGTTTGTGTAACGATTTCCCACCATAATATTGTAAGCTTGCCGGCATGCTGTCGATATGAGAAGCAAAATGATAAAATGTCTCTGCCTTAAGAAAAAGCCATTTGTAATCTTGGGAAACCAAGAAAGACGGATCGCATCTCCTAATGAAGATTGGGACTCCTCTACTTCGTAAGTATTATTTCTACCCCCACCCGCCGTGTTGAAACCGCACTGATAAGCAATGGCTTCTAGAAGGGTTGATTTCCCTGAACCATTTTCACCAACAAAGAAAGTAACATTGGTATGAAACGATATTGAATCAAGAGACTTTATTGAGGGGATTGAAAATGGATAAATGTTAGGATTAGTTATAGAAGCTTTTAAAACTGAAAGGCCTCGCAAAAACATTAATTTCAACTCCAAGTTCAGCATCTCTGCATTTATGTTCAATCCTAGAATAATAATCACATCTCGAGGAAAAGGACCCTCATCCTTAAGGTACCCTGTTTTGCAATTAGAAGAGATTAGTCTAAACTGCCTTTACTACAAATTTATCAGAAGCAGATCGCCGCGGTATGCTACTCCACTATCGTACCCGTTAGTGCAGGAAGTACATATATATTTCTTTATCTGGAAACCATTCAAAACCCATGGTTTCATAAAGGTTACGGGCATTCATATTTTGAGTACCTGTATTGAGTTGAATCCTATTCGCATTATTTTGATTAGCTATTTCTATTGCTTTATTTATAAGCAACTTTGCAATTCCTTTTTTTCTGAAT
>JBNJJW010000085.1:0-1601 GCA_051750645.1 Bacillota bacterium
TATTCGTAAGAAAAACATATCTTACCGAGGGAGTTTAAAAAACACACATTGTTGAGCAGGCGCTATGGTAGTCTGCTCTTTTTATTAAACTAACGGACAGTTTAGTTTAACAGCAAATGCGTTAGTAAACTCATGTATTATCTGCTTAAGAGTCCCAACAAATGATTGTAGTAAAGCGTAACTATTATTGAACACAACAAACCATATGGAGGAACAAAAATGAGAAGAACATTCTTAGTATTAATTATTGCTTTGTTGGATTGATAATTGGATGCAGTACAGAGCCAGAAAAAGGCGATTATATCATTGGAAAAGAAATCGATAGTAGCATTCCTATGATATTAGTTGCCAAGAATATTTCTGAAGAAGACTCAAAAACGAAATCCCGTTCTGATTTTATGAAAGACGGAACTGATTTAATGTTATATCACATAGAGGATACAAATTTGTATACAGACCTTAGTGTTGGCGAAAGGGTAAGTGTAGAAGCAAAAACGTTTAAGATGGATGGAATAGACGTAGCTGAGGTTATGCAATCAAATCCACCGCAAACAGTGGCAGGAAAAATAACCAGAATCAGATAATAATTACAGAACAATATTCCGCGCTGAATAGCACACATCGATGAGCAGGAGCTGCGGTAGCCTGCTCATTTCATTAGTTAACGGGCAGTTTAGAGTATCATTCGGACTTACTTTAGACTTACTTTAACTTTTGGTGAAGGTAAATACTGTAAGTTCGGCGAATTAAGTTTAAGAAATTTCTTAGATTGGAAGGAGTACGAGGGATGCTTAACACCAGCTTTGCCTTTATTACAATAGTCGTGATAGGAGTACCAATTCTCATCATCTTTAACCTGCTCTTCAAAAAACGATTTATCTTCCATGTTGTCAGTATATTGGCTTTGATTTACGGGGGCGCGGTTATTTCAGTGACGTTCTTTCCCATGCCTATTGACCATCGGCTAATTGCGGATATGAAAACAAACGGTGTTGCCCTTTCTTATAACCTCATTCCGTTTAAGAGTATTTCCGGCTCGCTCAATCATTTTTATTATATCGGTATTCGAAATGTATTGGGAAATCTTCTTTTGCTGCTTCCTTTTGGTATACTCTTGGGGATTATGAAGGTTAAAACGGTGGGGAGGGCATTCCTATACGGACTATTGGTGTCTCTCGCAATTGAGACGATCCAGTTGACCATATCACTTCTTTCCCTCGGTACAAGGTCAGTCGATGTAGATGATTTGATTTTAAACAGCGCAGGGACACTAATCGGATTCTTATTATACCGAATAGTTTATCAGATCCTAAGGAACATAAAGCGCACGTCCATTAAGGATAAATCATTAAGTAATAACTGGAGTGAGCTTTAGAGGATCAGGTCGTTACGCTAACGGATACGATAGCACAATGACAACAGGCTGCCATCGGCAGCCTGTTCAGTTAAATGGCAGGATAGTTCGAATAACACCATTCTTTACCGTACATCTGAAACCAGTTATTCTAAAGTTATTACTTTGAAACTTGGACGGGGGCAGTACTTTGATCGTGGATCGAAACGAGCTTAAAGTAGGGTCACTGAATTTATCTGTATTACAT
>JBNJJW010000086.1:0-1564 GCA_051750645.1 Bacillota bacterium
CACTGTTACAGACCAGGTGTTTTTGGAGGGTTAAGTTCGTCCGATAGTCAATCTGCAGTTAAATATTGTAAAGAACAATCAAAGAAGGGACTGTTTTCAGTTTTGTTTCCAGCCTCGAATGGTATTGATTGGATGACGATTTTTGGACCTGAGGACGTGTTAAGTACTCTTTATGAAAATGCGATTCAAAAGTGTAATGAACTCGATTTTTGGGCTAGACAGGCGGGATGCTTTCAAAATGGAAATCAGACGGTGGATTAAGCTCCCATGGAAGAACGTAATTACTTCCATAATCTATGGTGTCGCGTGAGCGGCATGGATGGCTAAAGGGCAGATTAGTGTAGTAATCCAATTGTATGGAAACAGTTTACGTAGCGTTCAGAAGGAGGTCTTTATGGGGTTTGACGTCTTATTGTTCGACAATAATGACAGACTTGTTTCGATGTTCGAAATTGATGAAGCTTCACATAAAGAGATATTTGAATCTCATAAACGCTGGGCGAGTTATTTATTCCTCAGGAAGTTAAACGACTATTATCGAACCAACGAGGAGTTCAGCGGAAAGGCACTGGAAGGCTTGATAAACGACCTAAATAACTATAAGCTCCTTATGACTGCTGAATACCAAACAACAATCCAGTCGTTCTTGGATGCTATTTCAGATAAGAAAGTGAAGAAAATCCGAGTTAATGGCGATTAGGATTCCACTAACGGTGTACATCATGCGGGAACAGACTGCGCGACATCGACAGCCGTTCAACTAACGGACAGGATAGTTTAATCAATTCACGAATAAGTAAAATATTGAGGTGTTTGCGAAATTCGCAAATATGAAGTTATACGAAACCCCACAAAAGGAGTAAAAAATGATAAAAATGATTAAAGAATTTAATCAAATACTTAATTACTGGGAAATCTGGTATAACGAAAGCGACAAAGAATTTATTATTCACTATGGAGAGGTTGGCGATGAAGGTAAATCTCAAGAAATAGGTGCAAAGGGAATAAGAAACAAAGAAAAATATATGAAAGAAAAGGCACTCGAACAAGAGATGAATGGCTACAGCTATCTTGATGAAGATAATCTATTAGAAGTTGTTCTGCAGTACGATTGTAGTGAGAATGTCGAAGAAGATCTCGAAAAGAGATATGAAATTGAAGATTTACTTAACAATAGTCTTGGTTGGACAGGTAATGGAAATTGTGATGGTGGAGATTATGGAAGCGGTACGATGAATATTTTTTGTTTTGTAGTTAAACAAGATGAAGCTATACATACTATTGTTAATACATTAAATGAACATAATTATTTATCAGGAGCCACGATAGCATACTGCGACCTTAATGATGATAATATTATTGCTATTCCAAAAGAATTAAAAGGAAACATTTTAAAGTTGCTCTAAGAAGTAGTTGGTATCGAATAACACCGTATTCACGTATCGGGCTTTCGCCCTCGGTCTGCAGAAGTGATTTCGGAGAAGTAGGAGCTTCAGAAAAATCCATTCCTCTAAGATAAGAGCTATCTAAGGGAAATGGATGTCATGAACACAAGAACGTTAAG
>JBNJJW010000088.1:0-1431 GCA_051750645.1 Bacillota bacterium
CGGCTCAGACAAAGTCGTGAAGGACAGTACGCCGCTTTTTTCAATTTTTTTGTCCGAGGCGGCTTCTAGTTGGTAGTAATAGGTGGTCCCTGGCTTTAACCCGGTAACTTTAAACCAATATTGGCTGTCGGATTGAGAGGTGTAGCCCATGCCAATGCCCAGGTTCCCGGGATCCGTTCCGAGATAAAGTTTTGGCGTATAGCCTTTGGCGACGACTGCTGAGATATCAGCCCCCGATGCAGTAATGGAGGAAGCCTGCACCTCCCCAATCACTTTGGAAACCTTGGTATCTCCGCTAGCCGCCCCTACGGCTAATGGAAATAAGAACATCATGAGTAACAGAATAGATACCGCTAAACCAAACTTGCTGCGCACGTTCATTCAACACCCCGTTAGAAATAGATTTTTTAGGTAATAGTTTCGGTAATATTATAGGGTATTAATGGGATAGGAGTAAACGGAAAAGTAACCCAACCATTAAGCGAGCAGGGTTCCACAGCAACACTCGGCAGGATAGAGGTATAGTAAAAAACGATAACTATCGTCTTTTTTTCATTTCACGACCTGTTCCTGTTATAGTCTAATCAGCGGTTGCTATACGAGACTACAAGCGGCGTAAGCTCCTGCAGACTCATCTAAGTATATTACTTGTCCTTCCTCAATTACTTGAATGGCTACAGGACATGAGCTGGCCGATAGCAAAATATATTGAGGATGTACTTGCAGATTTTGGAGATCATTTGATACCTCATATTCGGGCTGTTTTGAATTCATATGATGGTGTATGGAAATTCTCATTGCTCTACGGGTACATCTCGTCTCCAGGCGAAGTGTTGAGTGGATCTTGGAGCCCCCCTGAAGGTTTCCATGGAGTCGTTAAGGTCTCCATGGGTTCTCCGGAAGGGGAAGATTATGACCTTAGTCTGGAGACCGTGGGCGAGGGTAACCGATTGCCGGAAGATACGACGTTACTCACAGGTGGCACCGAGTACAGTGCTACCGAGGTGCCCAGTGGTTACAAAGCGGAGTTGAGAGTTAAGGGACATACGGGCAATGATTTTAGTCCGGATAAGAAAGTTTTCGTCTATGTGAGCATCAAATACGAAAATCACTGAAGATATTGCTATGTATTCGGAAACTTAATGATCGGCCGCGGGATCGCCCCGCGGCCTTTTTTCACCCCGAAAACCACCGGGTCCATCGGAATTTTTAACGGGACTCGGCAAGGATGAAAGACCCCTCTAAAAACACTCCTTTGTCTTTGTCCTCCGTATGGTAACAGGAGCATACGTATTACGTAATTAATGTCTTAAGCGTGGGTTTAACGTATTTTGGTTGGCGGGACCCCTTACGGTTATGAAAAATGAGTTAATAATATTGTATAAATAGCCCTCCATACGGGCAGCCTTCGTTAAGCTAACGGGTACGATA
>JBNJJW010000089.1:0-1425 GCA_051750645.1 Bacillota bacterium
GCAATAGGTAAGCGTTTGATGTGATCTCCAGCTTTTCCCCTGCTCCACACGGAGCGTGCCAGTTTCCCGGCACTCCGCGTTCCATCTAACTGAATTTACTAGTTCATAAGTTCCTCGTTACTCATGGATTTGGGATTGTTAAGATCGATTCCAGTCCGCATTTTATACGGTACTGGTTAATCTTATCAATGATAGGCGTAGTAATACTAAGCCTTTTTATGAGTACGTCAATCGTATCTTTGTTCGTGCAATGGATTAATTTGTGGACATCTTTGTGAAGGGTGCGCAGATTATTAAATTTGTCGCTTCCTCCGAGATGCAATGGAATATAGTGATGACAGTGAACATCGACTGCGAATAAATACATACCTGTAATTTCGCATTTCCCTAGTTTCATGCTGTATCGACTAATCCGATTATCCATATATTCGACGCTTCGGTTCGGGATATTGGACTTCAACATCAAGTGAATTTGCTGTTTGATGTCCGGACGAAGCTTGTGCGATATTCGTTCCCTGCCAGCTACCGTGAAGGGTGTGAACTCTTGGCTAAAGTTCATTGTGTTTACCGTTTTCACGTTGGCTAAGGGGAAGAGGTATACATTCGCAACTTTGAAGGTCCTGAAACCCAAGCTGTAAAATTTCCTATACGTTGGCGGAGGGTTTGCAGGATGTTCATATTTCCCGACCGATTTAAGACGATTGTACATGAAGGCCCGCAGATCATAGGCAAGACGTGCGAACTCGACACTGACATGGGTAGCCCGACTGAAATAGTTATGGATACCTAACACAAAACTGTTGAAGAGTATGGCGTTTTGAGCGGTTGGTGATGCCCGTAGGGATTGTATCCGTTTCTTGGCTTCTGTCTTGATCTTCCGCTTTTTGCCCGCTTTGATGCCTGTATGTGCAACTCTCTTTTCACCCTTTTTATTCGCTCGGATGGTGAATCCAAGAAATTCGGATTCTCGTTTTCGCAGATTGACAATTTGCGATTTCTCCGGTGAAATATCTAGTTTTAGACGGTCTTTCAGATATGACCTAACGGCGTGATACCATCTTTGGGCAGCCCTCCAATCTCGACAAAGGACTTTGAAGTCGTCTGCGTAGCGAACGATGTATCCTTCTTTGAGCGTGGTTCGTCTCTTTGCATATAGTTCGCCGGATCTTGTCCTGTAGGATTGATTAAAAGGGAAGAATTCCCATTGACCGGCAATCCATTGATCCAAGTCATTGAGGACGACATTCGAAAGTATTGGAGACAACAAGCCGCCCTGGGGTACTCCCTTTGCGGGCACACCCTCGCCGTCGATTTCGGCTTTTAGCATTTTAGAAATGCAGGCAAGGACCTTTTTATCTTGAATTCCCATGTTCCATAGTTGTTTTACAAGCAGCGAGTGGTTGACGTTGTCGAAGAAACCTTTAA
>JBNJJW010000090.1:0-1355 GCA_051750645.1 Bacillota bacterium
AGTTGAGTCCATATAATTGTGTAAAATGATGAACTTCATAAAAAGTAAGCCATGAAGCAAATACTCATCTAGAAAAAGTTGTCCAGACCATTCCAGAGGAGAGTATTTATTCATGGCTCAATATCAGGTTACACTAGATCACCAATTATTAAACCAACTATTTATCGGAGAATCTCGTGATGCGGGAGTTGCTGCTTTGCTCGAGACTGTCTTGAACCAAGTGTTAAAAGCACAAGCCACAGAACAACTAGCAGCATCCGAATATGAGCGCACACCGGATAGACAGGGACAACGAAATGGAAGCTACAATCGAAGCCTGACGACGCGTGTGGGCAGCATCACTTTGCAAATCCCAAGGTTCAGGGATGGCAAGTTCTCGACAGAGCTCTTTAAACGTTATCAACGAAGTGAACAAGCGCTTGTGCTCACGCTGATGGAACTAGTGGTCAATGGCGTTTCCACGCGCAAAGTAGCTCGTGTTACAGAAGAACTTTGCGGTAGGGAGTTCTCGAAGTCCACCGTTAGCGATCTCTGCAAACATCTCGATCCAATCGTTCAAGGATGGAATAACCGCTCCCTGCACGAGGTAGCATATCCGTTTGTGACGGTAGATGCCATGTATGTGAAAGTGCGTGAAGATGGCCGAATACGTTCCAGAGGTGTCTTCATCGGGTATGGTGTGAACACAGACGGCAATCGAGAGATTCTTGGGCTTGCCGTAGGCGATACCGAATCAGAAGCAAGCTGGGGCTCATTCTTTAACCAACTAAAAGATCGTGGTTTGAATGGCGTCGATTGTATCACCAGTGACACACATGGCGGTCTAGTTAAAGCGATTCGTCAACACTTTCAAGGCGTAACGTGGCAACGATGCCAAACCCATTTCATAAAAAACATACTGGATGCTGCTCCAAAGTCCCTTCAAGCAAGTATAAAAGGAATGGTTCGCTCCATCTTTGAAGCACCGAACGTAGAGATAGCTAGAAAGTGCTTGAAGGACACATTAGATGCATTTCAAGAGAAGGCGCCTAAAGCCATGAATACGCTCGAAAATGGCTTTGACGATGCGACAGCAGTACTAGTCTACCCAGAGGAATACCGTGTTCGTTTACGCACTTCCAATGGGATTGAACGTGTAAACGGTGAAATTCGTCGTCGTGAGCGCGTTATCCGTATTTTCCCGAACAGAGAAGCCGTTGTGCGCATGATCGGCTCCGTACTCATGGAGATTGAAGCGCATTGGGAGTCGAACCGCAAATTCATGGACATGTCTTCATACCATGAATGGTGCAAAACCCGTTAATCTCATTTCAGACAACTCAGGTGGGATTTTACACATAATTATGGACTTGACC
>JBNJJW010000091.1:0-1270 GCA_051750645.1 Bacillota bacterium
TCAATCCAATAAGGAGCAGTCTGCTGCAACTGCTCCTTCTTTAATTAAGCTAAAGTGCAGTTTAACACAATAACATAATCCGGTAATAGAAGATAGAAGGAGGTTTTGTTATAATCAAATCACCATTTAAAAGGAGTACTCATTTTGAAGAAAAATTTATGTTTGATTTGTTTAGCACTTGTTCTAACGATTAGTGTTTATTTTAATTTCCGTTACGCAAAAGAAGATATACAAGAGACTGAAGACTTCATTGCTGAATATGCAAGACAATTAACTCGAATTGAGGAACTTGACAGTGGTTTAAAAGGTAATTCGCCTTTGTACTACTATTTGGAATCAGTCGGCGAAGCCCTTGCAATGGGTAAGTTAATTCAACTTCAACCCAAATACCGCGAAAATGGATATGTACAAATATATACTGATGTCCCCATTGATATGAGGTTACTGTTTACACATGCATATGAATCCTCAGATAGAGTCCAGGAATTACAGATTTTTTATGAGATACAAAAAATTCTGTCGAGCCATTTAAATGATGATGTAATTAAAGACCCAAAGCAATACTATTATGAATATCTCTCTGTTCAATCAGAAATTAGAAAACGAGAGTTATTAGATGATAAGACGGCGGCGACACTTCTTGGATGGTAATGCTTGTTAAACTCCCTCTATACGAATGACAAAGGCTGCCGGAATAAAATACAACACGAATATTATTGGTAATGCTTTATTTGAGATGAAATGAGGGGGAAGTATTCTGAACAAGATAAAAATATTATTTTTTGCAATGTTTTTATTAGTAAGTATTTCAACAGCCTGTTCACCAAAGGAAACACCAACATTAGAAGAACAATTTAAGGAGATTATGGTTGAAAATAAAATTGCTTTTGACTCTGTGTGGCATTTTGAAGTTAAAGATAATGTAGTAATCATTTTTTATGAAAAAGAGCAAACATTAAACTTAGGATTTATAAAAAATACTCAAAGTAAGTGGGAATGGATAACAGGCGGTGGTTCTATTGACCTTCAAGAAGGTGGTTATATAGCAACAGCAGAAATGGGGCTTCCATTTTACATAACTGCTGTTGTTGACCTTAATGAGAATGTCCAAGGCATATCTGTTCGAGGGGAATATGCAAAATTAGTACAAATTAATCCAAAAGATAAGGTTTGGTTTGCTTTTACTAATAGACCAGCCAATGGCATTGATATAAAAAAATTAATTAATGGCAATGAACTACCATGAAAGAACGGATTAACTTTCATGCTC
>JBNJJW010000092.1:0-1225 GCA_051750645.1 Bacillota bacterium
AGCTTCAAACTGCTCTGGAGATAGGTAACCTAAAGACCCATGTATTCTCTTCCGGTTGTAGAAGAGCTCGATGTACTCAAAGATTTCTTGCTGCGCCTGTGCCTTTGTATGAAATTTCGTACAGTAAATAAACTCTTTCTTAAGTACACTGTGAAAAGATTCAATGCAGGCATTGTCATAACAGTTTCCTTTACGGCTCATACTGGCTTTCATATGGTACTTCTCTAGTTGTTCGCGGTATGTCTCCGATGCGTACTGTGAGCCTCGATCAGAGTGGTGTATAAGCCCTTTCGGTGGTTGTTGAGAGGCATAGGCTTGATCCAATGCATCAAGTACCAAATCAGTCGTCATTCGATCTGCGAGTTTCCAACCTACGATCTTTCGTGTGAACAGGTCAAGGACGCTAGCAAGGTACATGCGCCCTGCACGACAAGGGATATACGTGATGTCAGTGACCCAAACCTTGTTGGGTGCGGTCGTATTAAAGTTTTGGTTCAAGACGTTTGGAGCAATGGGCAACGTGTGATTGGAGTCGGTTGTGTTTACTCGGAATTTCTTAGAAACACACGAGCGAAGACCGTTCTCACTCATGAGAATACCAACCAGGCGCTCAGAAACCACCCAACCTTCTCTCTCAAGAAGCTTCGTGATTTTAGGGCTGCCATACCGACATTTGGAGTCTAAGAAAAACCAGATGATACGCGCAAATAGTGCCTTTCGACGCTGCTGGTAGCTGTTCTCATCGGCTTTCGTTTGAACCCACTTGTAATAGCCGCTCTTTGATACGCACAAGATTTCGCACATCTTCTCCATTCGAAATTCAGAGCGATGATCTTCGATGAATTGGAACCTTAGTTCTTTTCTTTGCTGAAGATGTGCATAGCCTTTTTTAGGATCGCTATTTCTTCTTTCAAATCGAGAATTTCCTGCTCTTGCTCCTGAAGTTGCTGTTCTCTCTGACGGATCGTCTCACGATCTACAAGCGGCTCATTCTCAAACTTACGGTATTTAGCTAACCATTGATGTAGAGTGCCTGCTGGGATATTTAACTCTTCTGCAATCTGCTGTACGCTCTTTGTCTGTTCCTGAATATATTTCACCGTCTGCTCCTTAAACTCGTCACTATATCTTTGTCTGTTCTCACTCATGTCGGACACCTCTTCTGTTCCTTATTGTTTATTATCTATTGCTTCCAATGAGGTGTCCACTTTCTATGCTAGCATCA
>JBNJJW010000094.1:0-993 GCA_051750645.1 Bacillota bacterium
GAATACGTGGGCGAAGAGCAAGAAATCGAAATCGCGCACGCCGCTTCTCCGTTTTCTTTTCCGATGAAAGAGAAAACGAGAGGGTTTGAGATCGGATATATGATGGAACAACCTCGTATCGTTACCACTTTAAAAAAGGGAGTGCCCCTAAGGAAGCAGTATAAAGGTGGTGGCGGATATGGATCGCAAGATCCGAAGGAATACGTTGATTCATTAAAGCGGTGGCGGAGGCGTCCCGAAAAGGCTCCCTCCCGTCAGGTGAATACGAGGTCGCTGGGGTAGCTGAATTTGAACCACTATCTGGATCGACAAAGAATGAGGATATACGCATGAATGCGAAAATCGAGTTTATAGTGGGAGAGTCTAAAAATAACGAATGATTAGAATAATCTTATGCTAACGGAGAACGATAGTGGAATGAAGCAGATTGCAGTAGCAGTCCTTTTTTCATTGAGTAACGGGTTGATATACGTAACAAGCTTTGTGTGTTTAAAGCGTCTATATTAATGGGGTTATTTATTTGCCAAAGTGTGATATTGAAATATGAATCGGTGGTGTGGGGATGAATGGAAAACGTTCTACGTTAAGCATTGTGTTAATACTACTTACCACTATAATTGTATTTTCAATGATATATAGTTTAGCTACAGGTAAGCCATTTCTTCAATTAACAGCAAATGGGCTAAGGTATACAGCTTTTTGTGTGATATTAACTTTATTGCTTAGCTTAATTGGTATGTTCAAAATCAGCAAAAGAGTTATTCCGCTTTCCGCCCTAATTATCTCTACATCTATAGCGTTAATCTATATATTTGGATACATAAAATGGGCAATTCAAGGAGTTTGAAACAAATCCTAATCCACTTTATTCAGCTAAATAGAAACGATTAGAAGGGCGACCACATTGCAACCCTACGCTCCGTTAACGGGCGAATACTTCGTAAATTGATGCCTAATGCGAGTAAATAAATTCATCGTAAGGTTTGTGCATTG
>JBNJJW010000096.1:0-798 GCA_051750645.1 Bacillota bacterium
CAATGAGCATCAAAAAGGAGCTGGCCTCGCGGCAGCTCCTCACTATCGTACCCGTTTAGCTTAATACCCTTCGAGTTCTTCACGAATCAACATTAGCTCTTGTATCACTTGATTAAGCTCTTCTTTTTGCGGCTCGAATTGAATGTCAAATTTCTTATTACTTGATCTAACTGACCACCCGTCTAGGCTTTTCTTGTACAAGTCATAAGCTTCATCTAAATGATTAGAAATAGCTTCTAATTGGACATTATTCATTATCGATAATTTGGATTCAAGGCTTCTTACCATTGTCGCGTATTCTGTATCAAAATCGATAATAAAGCTTGAATAATGATTGTAAAATTCATATTCAGCGTCTCTAATACTATGTGTGGCTTTCATGATTACTGATCCTTCTGGGGTTGCTAATATCCAATAAAGTTCAGATTGCTGTGGAGTAATAGGAAAATGTTCATTATTATTTTCTGCAAGTTTACCGATGAATGCCCTGAAGTGTCTCCACTCTTTTTCCCTCTCAACAAATTCATTCATAAGGATTGCATTTTCAAGTTCAATTTGATTTGATTTTCCACCAAAATATATTATCAACAAAAATGTATTTACTAAAAGGGAGAGAATAAGACAAACGACTATTACTCTGTTTCTAATCATTTCACCCGCCTCCTTATTTACAATCATAAATATCTTACCATTGATAACCATTATTTGGTCGACTTTTGATATCTTATTTTGAAGTATTCTGCCCTATACTTCAACGAACAACGGCAGCCGATCGTGAGGCCGGCTGCCGTCGTTTCA
>JBNJJW010000097.1:0-752 GCA_051750645.1 Bacillota bacterium
GATATTCTCTCTGGATGTAATGACATCGTATAATTTCGAAAAAGTTTCCTGTTTCGCGGCTCTATCGTATAAATCCGAAAAGAGTTCCGTCATGCCGTAGTAATCCCAGTATCTTAGAGCTTGCACTGTGGCATCCCTCCTTTTCGAGGTGATGTTCCCACGTTCCTACCCGATCGGTGCAATGCACGTTTGGAAAATGATCGTTCTTTTCCGTTAGACTTGGGGCTGTTCCTCCACTCCCATTACAGAAGCTTCATCAGTCGTTCCCCTGCCCTCACAAGGATAAATGCATTTCAGCTAATGCCTTATAGCAACCGCTTCGGGTGACAGCCCTTGTTACAGCGTTCCTTGCTTTCCAAGTCCCTTACAATCTAGCATTCCGTTCTGAACTTAGGTGCTTCCTCTAGGCCTGTGAGCTGGATGCCGCCATTGTTCGGCATAGCGTATTTCAGAGGAGAAATTTTTACTTTACGCCACTCACCCCATCGTTTGATGGTACACATGTTTCCATATGCTCTAACTTTAGACCCGTACATTCGGTTGTTCGTCAGTTCCTTTCGATGGAACGATTCTCACCATATTCAGTTTTTCAGCCGCGCGGCATATCCGTTGGCATACCTTTTCTATTAGAATGGCTGTAGCCTTCGTTCTGCCGAATCTACCTGTACTTCATACCCCATGGCCTGTCAGCCATGACGCACGCAGGAGTATTGGCGGGATGGTTTCAGGAAACATGGTTCCGTCATTCCCAT
>JBNJJW010000098.1:0-727 GCA_051750645.1 Bacillota bacterium
GGTTAGAAGCCTGATGGCTTCGTTTCTCAGATTAATACTTGCGTTCAGATCGTGATGGTGATGACTGCCGCAGATTGGGCATTCCCATTCACGCAAGACGAGATTCTTCACGTCTTTGTTCTTCTTTCCACAGCAGGAGCATATTTGGCTGCTGGCAAAGTTGCGCGCCACGGCAATCACCTGTTTGCCATACCAGCTTGCTTTGTAAGAAAGCATCGTACGAAATTGTGACCATGATACTTCACTGATCGCTTTGGCAAGGTTTGCGTTTTTCAAAAGGTTTTTTACAGCTAAATCCTCGATCCCGATGATGTCGTGGTTTTTGACGATCCCGGTAGAGATTTTATGCAAGTAATCGTTTCGTGCGTTCGCAATGCGCTCATGAATACGAGCAATCCGAATCCGCTGCTTATGCCAATTCGAAGAACCTTTTGTTCGTCTGGCAAGCCTTCGCTGTTCGTTTGCTAACTTCTGTTCTAATCGCTTAAACCACTTCGGATTCTGATGGACGGTTCCATCACTGACAACAGCAAAATCCTTTAACCCAACATAAATTCCGCATGCGGAATCGGTTCTAGGCAATGCTTGCACTTCGGTTTCTACCAAAAGTGATACAAAGTATTTACCGCTTGGATGAATCCGAATCGTAGCATTTAGGATTCTTCCCTCAACTGGGCGACTTTTGGAAAAATGAACCAAACCGAGCTTCGGCAGCTTGATATGGTTG
>JBNJJW010000099.1:0-720 GCA_051750645.1 Bacillota bacterium
GGGTCCATGCTTGCTGTCAAAGGGATTAGTGCAATTTCGTTAGCTGGTATTCTAGGTGAGGCGGGGGATTTAAGCGGCTTTGTGCACGGCAATGCCTTACTGCGTCATGCTGGCCTCAACCTCGCAGAAGCAAGCTCAGGTAAATGGACTGGACAGATGAAAATAAGCAAGCGTGGGCGCTCTCGCCTCCGACGATTTATCTTCATGATGACCATGAGTTTAGTCGCAAACAATCCGGAGTTCAAAGCCATGCACGCCTACAATGTACAGATCAAGAAGATGAAGAAAATGAGGTCCATTATGAAGCTGTGTGGCAAATTAGCCAGAATCTTAGTTGGAATGGCTCGCAGCGGCGAAGCTTACAACCCTCCTAAAACGATGCCAATTCAGCTAGCAGCTTAACCTATAATCTACCGTTTCGTTGTACGAGTTTTGGCTTATTCGCAGGATTTCAAAGAAAGCACGGAGTACCGGATACATTGAACCAAAGGGCACCGACCCGTAACGATAGCAAGACCGGCCTCCACCCCTTGGACAGGTGTAACGAAGGAATGAAAGGGCATAGACCCGTTGAGACATGGGAGTGAGAACCTCCAAGGGCGGCGTGGAGAATGCGTGCAGTAAATGGAATTATATGGGGCAGTATATATTCCCCTCTATTCCCGTGCGCCTTCATGTTGCCGAAGTCTAACACGGAGTCCCCCTTCTTGTCTTTCATCC
>JBNJJW010000100.1:0-676 GCA_051750645.1 Bacillota bacterium
CCTAACCGCTCCCCTTAACCTTCCAGCACCGGGCAGGCGTCAGCCCGTATACTTCGCCTTACGGCTTCGCACAGACCTGTGTTTTTGCTAAACAGTCGCTTGGGCCTTTTCACTGCGGCCCCCTCGGGCTATTCACCCTACCGAGGCACCCCTTCTCCCGAAGTTACGGGGTCATTTTGCCGAGTTCCTTAACGAGAGTTCTTCCGCGCGCCTTAGCATGCTCTGCTCGCCTACCTGTGTCGGTTTGCGGTACGGGCACCTTCACCTGGCTAGAGGCTTTTCTTGACAGCCGGAGTACATGACCTTCGCTACTGTAATTTTCGCTCCCCATCACAGCCCAGCCTAACAGTGTGCGGATTTGCCTACACACTAGCCTCACTGCTTGGACGGGCTATTCCATCAGCCCGCGTCACTGCCCTTCTGTGTCACCCCATTGCTCATAACGGCTTACGGTGGTACAGGAATTTCAACCTGTTGTCCTTCCACTACGCCTTTCGGCCTCGCGTTAGGTCCCGACTTACCCTGAGCGGACGAGCCTTCCTCAGGAACCCTTAGGCTTTCGGCGGACAAGATTCTCACTTGTCTTTTCGTTACTCATACCGGCATTCTCACTTGAATACAGTCCACCAGTCCTCACGGTCCAACTTCAACCCGTATTCAACGCTCCCCTACCCAA
>JBNJJW010000101.1:0-650 GCA_051750645.1 Bacillota bacterium
AGATTATTTACCCCAAAACAATTATCAAATCGTTGGAGCAATTCAAGAATTTTACAACCCTAAAGATAATAACGGCGAATTGTATTTATACTTCCCAGTTGAAAAAATATAATTACCTTCGCATTTCGCTAACGGGTAGTGGAGGAGCTGCTTCCGTGGCAGCTCCTCTTTTGGTTTATTGAAGAAACGGCTAGTTATCTTTGCCGAAAGATCATATATAGCCTATTTTGATATATAATGGGGCTGGTGGTTTTATGATAAGGAGGTCTTGCTGTGTCTTTTCCATTTGACTGTATTAGCGATTTTATGTTTTTCGAAACGGAACTGGATCAATCAGATGTTATTTTAATACCTGGCGCTAGTCATCCTCAATTAATGGATAGAGCTTCAATGTTATATCATCAAGGTATCGCTCCATTTATCCTACCTTCTGGTGGTGCCACCCCACATGTAGAAACAACTGAATGGGAATTTCTAAGAAATGTCGGAGTGTCATTAGGAGTACCTTCAGAATCAATACTTAAAGAAGATCAAGCAACTAATACCTTTGAAAATGCACGTTTCTCTTTGGAAGTATTACAACAGCAAGGATTTCACCCAAAAAAGGTTGTTTTAGTCTGTAAAAATTATCACGCCCGTAGAGCACTTTT
>JBNJJW010000102.1:0-640 GCA_051750645.1 Bacillota bacterium
GTTTTGTTGGTTACCGTGTTTTTGTTTTTTGGAGTGCTATTGCCAATATTCTTATTGGCAGCGGCAGGGGTGCGCAAATGGTTCGGATTAAATCCATGACTCAGGCTGCTTGTCGGTTAGCATAAATATTGTATTGCGGGAATGGTGGTGAATGATGGAAAAGGCGAGAATCAGTCCGGGACAATTATTAACATTAATTGTGCTGTTTGATATGGGAACTGCGATCCTGCACGTTCTGGCTATATCGGCGGGAAAGGACGCCTGGCTGGCCATTCTGCTGGGAACCGCGGGCGGATTGATCATTTTTCGGGTTTATGCTTCACTATTCCGTTTGTACCCGGAGCTCCCGCTCACCGGATATATAAGAGCGATTTTGGGAAAATGGATTGGGTGGCCTTTGGGATTGTTATACATTCTTTTTTTCATCAATGGCGCGGCAAGAGATTTGCGTGACGGGGGCGATCTGATTATCAGCTCAGTAATGGATCAAACACCCATAATTGTGATCAATGCCGTAATGATCCTGTCGATCGTGTACGTCCTGTATAAAGGAATAGAAGTGTTGGCAAGAACGGGTCAAATTTTCATGTTCATTTTGGTGGTATTGGGACTGCTCAGCGTCTTCCTCTTGTTTGCTGCC
>JBNJJW010000103.1:0-597 GCA_051750645.1 Bacillota bacterium
GTTTCTTCTCATGGAAACATCGTTTCCTTGAGACAACAGAAATGATTATATCAACTTATTCACTTGAGTACAAGCATTTTTTCTCAATTAAAAACGGCCTTATTTATCTACCGTCTCCGCTTTGAATACATTGTCTAATTTATCTTCAGGGGAAAGTCTTTTCTTCAAAGGCACTTTAACATCTCTGCCCAGCTCTTTAAAAAACGTCTCAACATCGCATTCCACGTTATCGACAAGTACAACCAACTTACCCTTATCGACAATTGCATCGTTACCTTCGGCCGGAACCGTTACTTCAATAGAATACTTTTTCATCAACGTGTTGCTGTACCTGGCAAAAATCTCAAGCAATTCCTCATTATTAAAGTTCCCAATCGCTGCTTGTCCCTTGTTCGTAAAATTCAAGTTTATTTTCATTTTTACAATCCCCATTTCTTAATGAAGCATCTGTTATGAGACAGTGAGCAACTTATAACGAAAAAACCACTCTCTAGTCAGATTTACGGTCTGAATATAAAGTGGTATCATATATCAGAAACGTGCGAACATACAAATCACACTTTCTAAGTTCACCTTAATAAATCGGTTAAAAAGTAA
>JBNJJW010000104.1:0-588 GCA_051750645.1 Bacillota bacterium
GTTGTAGCCGATGGAATGACGGGCAGCAAACATAATAGCAATCGGGAGTTAATCGGGCAGGGTATCGCCAATATGATTATCCCGTTGTTCGGAGGGATTGCGGCCACCGGAGCGATCGCCAGGACAGCCACAAACATTAAAAACGGCGGAAAATCCCCGCTGTCAGGCATTATCCATGGCTTGGTCGTTCTCTCCGTACTGGTGCTTCTCGCGCCATACGCGTCGCTGATTCCGATGGCCAGCATGGCGCCGATCCTGATGGTCGTGGCCTGGAACATGAGCGAACGCAAGGAATTCGCACACATTCTGAAACTCAAATCGTACGATTCCATCGTGATGGTGGCCACATTCTTGTTAACGGTGTTCATCGATTTGACGGCTGCAGTGGAAGTCGGTCTGGTGCTCGCGATCATTCTGTTTATCAAGCAGATGAATGCCACCCATTCCGTCACCAAAGTATTGCCGGATAAGCAATTTAACAAAGTTATGCCTGATCATAAGGCTCAAGGAAACGGGTGCCCGCAAACCAGCATCTTCACGCTGGAGGGTCCGCTCTTTTTCGCGACAACCCAGGCGCTCGAAAACGCC
>JBNJJW010000105.1:0-567 GCA_051750645.1 Bacillota bacterium
GGAATAACATATTGATGAGCAGGCGCTGTGGTGGCCTGCTCATTTTATTGAGCTAAAGGGCAGGTTAATGGGGAGTCTTTCTGAATCTAAACAGTCTTACTCTGGTATATAGGAGATATACTCATTAAAGTAAAACGATACTTGCCTACGGAGGTTACTTTAATATGCGGAAAAAATTAGTGGTATATATGTGTGTATTATTAATTTTAATAACCGGTTGTTTTAACACCCATCCAACACAGGTTGAAGTGACATCATTTAATGAAGCAAAAGCGGTGGACATGGTTTTAAAGGATCATCCTGATTTCCCGAAACCGGGAAAAATCAAAAAGATTAAAACACGAACTGGCGGCCCTTATCCAGGTACAATCGTGAATGGTGAACTTCGCACAATGGTTGAGCAATCATCGGGAAAAGATGTGTATATTATCACACTAACAAAAGTATGGAAGGCTTTTGTTAATGATATTGAAGCGAAAAGTGTTTGGAAGTATAAAGTAACTCCGGATCGGGTAGAACTCATCTCAAGCGAAGAAAATGATGAATTAATCCATATGATCGGTTGAG
>JBNJJW010000106.1:0-561 GCA_051750645.1 Bacillota bacterium
ATAATAGTTTTTCTAAATGGAACTTCAAGTTCCGGAAAGACTTCCATATCGACTGAACTATTAAATCAAAATGAAATCTCATTTCATCATTTATCAATTGATGATTTTTTTAATGGATTGTTTCATGACTACATTGATTTTATTAACACTAAATGTGCCGATAGAGAAGATGTGCAAGTTTCGCCCCAAATACTTCTTGATTCAATGATTACTTTATTTTATTCAACAATTAAATTTATGTCGGCAAAGGGGATGAATATAGTTGTAGATACAGTAAATGATAATGACGAGCGGTTAAATGCATGTCTAGGTTTATTAAGCGATCATCCTGTACTATTTGTAGGAGTAACTTGCTCGAAAGAGGAACTTATTAGAAGAGAAAAACTAAGGGGAGATAGAGAGATTGGATTAGCAATCTCACAGTATGATAAAGTTTATTGCCTTGGTGAGTATGACATTGAACTAAATACTGAAACCTTGAGACCAAACGAATGCGCTAATTTGATATTAAATTTTATTAGATCAAATCGTGAATACTCTGCTTTTAAGAAGTTAAATAAA
>JBNJJW010000107.1:0-553 GCA_051750645.1 Bacillota bacterium
TGATGGTCTTTGTCTTAACCCCATTCACGTACATACTATACGTTCCCGAGTTAGTGGCAGCATATCTCACAGTAAGGCTGGTTGCAGCAGGAACATTGTTGAACTGAATGCCATTGCCGCTCACATGAAGATACTGAACCGCTTGACCGCCTGACGCTGAGGAGTCATTGTAGACAGAAGCGAATCCCAGCCTGGTCGCAGTTTCCGCTTCAATTGGCGCAGGAGAAACCCGAATATGGTCAAGGTTAATGATTCCCGTATCGCCATTGTCATATTTGTAAGCGATCGTATTGACGCCGGCATTTAATGTCACCGTTTCCGTTTGATTGCCCCATGTATCCCAGTTCGCAAGCAAAGGCAAGCTTGTCTGCTTGATTTTCGTTCCATTTACAATAAGACTCACTGTAGCCGGATTAAAAGCGGCATTGCCGTAACGTGCGGTTACATTGTATTTCCCTGAAGCCGGAACGTTAACGGTAAAAGTCGCTGTTCCTCCAAAATTCCAGAATCCATCCAGAAAGCCGCTGCCCGTGTATCCTGGATGATTGGTATT
>JBNJJW010000108.1:0-544 GCA_051750645.1 Bacillota bacterium
TAGTTGAACGACCTTCAGCATACTCTGCAGAACTTATTGAAGCTCTAATTCCATCGAAATACCAACGATTGTTTCACCAAGATGGTTTTTCATTGGGGTTAGATCAAAAGGCTTAAACCCAAGCTTTTTGTAAAAAAGTAATCCCGCTATATTGGTATTGTGACAGATAAGCTGTAACTTCCCTACTCTTAATTCCTCTTTTGCCTGTCTTATCATCTCATTTATCAATGCCGCGGAGGCTCCCTTCCCGCGATATGATGGGGCAATAATTACGTTGCCTAGGAAGCATTTTATCGTTTCTTCAAGTCCATAAAAGTTTGCATACCCTACCACTTTGTTTTCATGCAAAACAACCGTGGGATACCATCTGGTTTTGGCAGATTCCGCAATTTGTTCAGGTGTCAGCGGATATTTACCAGCAGGAAACATTGAAAAAAGTTCTAACTCATTTTGCGGGAATGCACTAATTACCGGATAATCATCTGGTTCGAGAGAACGGTATGTAAACACTGATTCTGACCTCCATATTAGACTTGTACAGCTA
>JBNJJW010000109.1:0-544 GCA_051750645.1 Bacillota bacterium
TACTTCAATTTACTGTAAAGATATCAAAGTTTTGAGCGAATTGTACGCTAACGTGGAGTCGCTCAAGGTTGACAAATTAGCATATATTACAGATGAAAATGACTTTAGAAATACATTAAGAGTGCGTTGAAAATTCTGTACCATTTTATTGGACAAAGCTTAGGTCATTGCGCTAACGGGTACGATAGATGAACACCAAAAGGGCTGTCGCATGGTAGCCCTTCGTTACTCTAACGGGCAGAAATGCTTAATAGCGGACAGTCTTCATAAAAGCGGAATACGAAACTTGTACAAGCTATTTAGCGTCATTGTTTAGGATAAAGACTTATCAGGGAGGTGTATCAATGCCATGATGCCATTTATTTTTTATTTAACACCAATTGTTTCTATTATCTTTTTTGTTAATTGTGTTGAACTAGCTAAGAAAATAAAAAATGGGGATGAAAACACAGCTAATAATACAGGTTGGGGTGCTGTAATGTTTGGCTTTATTATTTTTTCGATTATTTGGAGTAGTTTGGTATCTCAATAACAAGAACAGTAA
>JBNJJW010000110.1:0-509 GCA_051750645.1 Bacillota bacterium
GTTCAATCATGACACGACGGCAGCCGGCCATCTGTATCAGATCCTGTTCAGAGCGCACGATATCTCTCTTTGTTGGTTTATGTTCAAGCCTATCGGGAGTCTTGTTACGCTCTATTCTCTTCTCAAGATCGGCTTCAAGCTCAACAAAATAGACTTCCGCACCTTTATCCTCAAATATCTTACAAATTTTATTTACTGGAGCAACATCGATTGAACTCGTTAGAGGGAGAAATTACAAAAGAAAACTATATGAGAATAAACAATACGAAAATCACCGCTCGTGAAGTTGGCGAAATCATTAAGAACAGATTCACTTTATAACGATTTTTATTGAACTAACTGGCATGTACTCTTCAGGTCTAGGTGGGTTCGCTCTGTTCTCTGCCGAAGAAAACAACCTGCTTAAAAAGCTGTCAGGCTGCCAAGCACAATAAAGCACCGAACCGGGAACACTCCTCGGACTCGGTGCTTTAGCATTACAATGATCCAGTCACTATTTATTTTCGGTA
>JBNJJW010000111.1:0-508 GCA_051750645.1 Bacillota bacterium
ACAGTTATGATAAAGCTACCGGCACGATCGGCAGCGTCATTACGTTAACGGTAGTTTACGATAATGCACAAGGCAAGGTAAAAAAGTAGTGTTATAATTTTGGGTAGAAGTATTAGTTTGTCCAGTACGGGGGTTACGACTTGTTCTGGGGAGCGTGGTCGCTTGAGTTCAACCTAGGGGATGCGCGGTGGACGCATCGGTTTCTTGATGCTTACGGCCGGCATCTGATCGACCCTGATCGGCAACGTCTTTGTGGGTTGGTATCAGCCTTTAACGGGTTTCGCGGACAAGATTACTCCACGGCGGACTAATAAAGTGATTCAACTAACGGGTACGATAGTGGAGTTGCGGCAGCTGCTCCACTTTTTTTCATTGCAGTAACTGGCAGTTATCTTAGTAACTTGGATTAAAAACTTAAAGGGGAGTTGTTTGATATAGTATCCCAAACAGAAATTTTGGAATTATCTTTAGACCTGCTTTCTGAAGCAAGTTATCTTTTAGTAAATTA
>JBNJJW010000112.1:0-493 GCA_051750645.1 Bacillota bacterium
TTCGTTGATACTGCCTATAGCTAAACGAGGCCGCCAATGGATCCGCAGCAGCCTCGTGGTGTGGTCTTATTCAGCTCTTGTACCCGTTAGCGTAACAACTTATAATTGTTCATTTTATTAAAAAGGATGTTTACAAATAAGAATATTAAAAATGAGAAGCCTACAAAAATAAAAAGATCCAACCAAAGGGAGTCGGTTATTAAGTAAAAGCTGAAAGTTTCTGGGAAATATTGAATTATTGAAGCTAAGGGGTGTTGTTCGAGATCTGTGATGATTTTTTTGGTTTCTTTGTGATGATATAACACTTCAATTAGGTACATGCACACTCCGATAAATACTGAAAAAATTACACTTCGCATTATAGCTCTCATTATTATTCCTCCCCATAGATGTAGCTATATTGTTAGGACGCTTGATTTAAGTAAAGGTTGCATTAAACTGCCCGTTACTTCAATGAGCATCAAAAAGGAGCTGTCCTCGTGGCAGCTCCCCC
>JBNJJW010000113.1:0-486 GCA_051750645.1 Bacillota bacterium
CACCTGGACCCCGCCTGACAGCTGGGCTTGTTCGGCTTCAAGTTGAATGGTGGCTTCAGGAGGCAGATAAGGATCGCCGTCAGCAGCTGTGGCGGGAAGCGCACACATCAGCAGAAGTGAAACGGACATGCATAAGGAAATGATTTGTTTGATGAAGCGAAGCGACTTTTTCTTTGTGTTCATCTTGATAGTCTCCTTTTTCAAAGTTGATGTTTCTTGAAAGCACATACATAAATATGATGCTATCCTTCTCTATTGACTATATTAAACAGCTTCATTATAAACCTTGATTTTCAAGCCAGAAAATTTAGCATGATATAGACATATTGTCCAATACTAGTTTGCAATCCAATCGTTCACCTCCTATAAAATCCCAATTCGCTAGTAAGCGAACGGTCCCCGCAACAGAATGGCTCTGCCGGGGACCGCTGCTATTCCGTCTATTCTCTACTGCAATTTAATATTGTCTACATTCCAGCCCGTATT
>JBNJJW010000114.1:0-484 GCA_051750645.1 Bacillota bacterium
CTCAGACCGAGAAAATCCGTAATCTGCCCCGAGAAAATGATGACGGCGATTCCCGTGGTGAAACCGATCGTTACGGGTTTGGGAAAAAACTTGATAATGGTGCCGATCCGCAGCAAGCCCATGAGCAGGAGCATGACCCCTGCCATGAATCCGGCGATAATCAAATTTTCATATCCGTACATCATCGTAATTCCGAATAAAATCGGGACAAACGCCCCGGTAGGACCGCTGATTGAAAATTTCGATCCGCCGAGCAGCGAGCACAGGATACCTCCGATGATCGCGGTATAAATCCCGTATTCCGGCTTCACCCCGGAATTAATGGCAAATGCCATGGCCAGCGGAATGGCCACGATTCCGACAATTAAGCCGGCCACCAGATCTTTCTGGAAATTTCCGACCGAATAGCCTTCAAACCGGTCGAGACCAAGAAACTGGCGAATCATACGATTCCCTCCTGCTCCAACTCTTGTTGGTCTCCGTT
>JBNJJW010000115.1:0-408 GCA_051750645.1 Bacillota bacterium
TCTGGGTTGCGAATTTAGTTGTTAAGCTGCTAGTGGCGGTTGAGCCTTATCCGCGGAGAAAGTTTGTCCTTCTCTCGCCATGGCTACAAGCATTCGAGCCAATTTCCCAATCAACTTCATCATGGATTGCATTTTCGTCATTCGTTTTACTTCAATATTGTGTGCATGCAGGGCTTGGAATGCACGATTGTGAGATAAGAGGTGAAACACCGAGAAGTACAAATGCTTCCGTAGTAATGAGTTTCCTCGTTTGGTTAGCTTAATGTGCCCCTTATACTTACCAGAACTACGTTCCGCTAAATTTAATCCAGCCTTTCGCAATAACTGATTCCCGTGAGACAGCTTACGTAAGTCCCCGCCAAATGCGAATATGGCAGCCGTTGCAGGAACGGAAACACCGACGGATCG
>JBNJJW010000116.1:0-397 GCA_051750645.1 Bacillota bacterium
CCATGAAAGAACGGATTAACTTTCATTCTCTGTGGTGCCGCTTTGTGCGGAATGGATGGCTAACGGGTACGATAGCTGAATCCCACACCACGAGGCTGCCGTAGAATTAATTAGCAGCCTCGTAACGGGCAAGATAGTTAAATAAGAATTAATTATATTACGATAATAGTTAACTAGCCACAATCATATAAAATAAATAAGTATAAAATTTGGAGGTATGTATGGATTTACATCTACCGTACGGCATAACGGGAGGGTACTACCAACCTTTAACGGAAAAGAAGCCTCCTTCAATAAATAAAAATGAGTTTTATTCAAAATGTAAAGAAATTGCATCTAAAAAACAAATAAAATGTGAAATTCTAAGTAGTATTGAGCAAGTTGCTTTCAATTTTTA
>JBNJJW010000117.1:0-386 GCA_051750645.1 Bacillota bacterium
AATATCTTGAGGCTGTAATTTACACAATTCTTCGGGCGTTGGATGACCAAGGCATCCTTTTTGTCGCTCTTGGATGGCGTATTGTCACGGTTCTCCTTATTCTTTTTCACGAGATGTGGATTGACTAGAACAACTTCAAACTGACGATTTGAGAGCTACTTGGATAGGTTGAGCCAGTAGTGTCCGGTAGGCTCCATGCCAACAATGGCTGCCGTTAAAGCGTGAGCGGTTTGCAGCGATTGGATCCACCGAAGAAGGCTGTTAAAACCCTCTTCATCGTTTGAGAAGGATAGAGGATTACCGACCATGATTCCTCGAAAATTAACAGCACGAGCGACATGCGTTTGCTGTGCGATGTCGATCCCGACGACAAGATGTTGAGCGGA
>JBNJJW010000118.1:0-383 GCA_051750645.1 Bacillota bacterium
GTTAGCGTAATGAACTTCCGTTCGTAATCATGCATTTAAGGCATCCAAATGGGAAGTATTGTTTATAAAATGAATAGTTCTTTCTGATTCAGTAATTTCAATAAGATGGATTGCAGTATCACCATTCTTAAACCAGAACTCCTTATTAACTGGCATTTTAAAGAAGGAACGGAGAACACAGTTTATTACGCCACCATGGGCTACAATTGCAATTCTGTCATGGACTGATGAACTAATTATCTTGGAAAACACACTTTCTATTCTCATACGAAACTCTATCGCAGACTCACCATTCTCAATACACTCATGAAGTTCTTTTGGAATCGAATATTTTTTGGCTTCCTCAAATGAGATTCCCGCTAAAACTCCATTATTGTACTCCA
>JBNJJW010000119.1:0-379 GCA_051750645.1 Bacillota bacterium
CAGGATAGTTGAAGATCAATCGCGCTGAGCCTTACCATAAGTAGCGGCAAGTTTTTGTCGGTGCCGCTTGAAGGCATATGAAAAAGTTGAACTCCATCGACGACTTTTTACGTATACCTATTGTCGGGCAAGTGAACATTATCTTCATATGACTTTGTTGATTGCCTATACTTACCATGGTTATAGAGGGGAGAAATTTAAGTTGGAGTCATTGTGGTTAGAGTACGCGTGGGCTTTACTCATTCTTATCGGTTTGGAAGGATTGCTGTCGGCTGACAATGCGCTCGTGTTGGCGGTCATGGCGAAGCATTTACCAGACGAACAGAAGAAACGAGCAATCAACTATGGAATCATTATGGCCTTTATCTTTCGTTTTGCC
>JBNJJW010000120.1:0-365 GCA_051750645.1 Bacillota bacterium
CCGTTTTTGACCATGTCTGCGATAACGAGAGCATCCTTTTTGTCACTCTTGGATGGCGTATTGTCGCGGTTTTCCTAGTTCTTTTTCACGAGATGTGGATTAACTAGAACAACTTCAAACTGACGATTTGAGAGCCACTTGGATAGGTTAAGCCAGTAGTGTCCGGTCGGCTCCATGCCAACAATGGCTGCCGATAAAGTGTGAGCGGTTTGCAGCGACTGGATCCAACGAAGAAGGCTGTTAAAACCATCTTCATCGTTTGAGAAGGATAGAGGATTACCGACCACAATTCCTCGAAAATTAACAGCACGAGCGACATGCGTTTGCTGCGCGATGTCGATCCCGACGACGAGATGTTGAGCGGT
>JBNJJW010000121.1:0-364 GCA_051750645.1 Bacillota bacterium
AGCCATCCGCAAGCAACAAAATAAGGAACACCGCTACATGAAAGACCAAAACCACAAAATTAGCCGGCAGATCGTGAACATGGCGATAGATGATCAAGTATCGATCATCAAGATCGAGAGACTGACGAACATACGCCAGACGACAAGAACAAGTCGTAAAAACGCCAAAAACCTGCACAACTGGTCGTTCTATCAATTGCAAATGTTTATCGCATACAAAGCAGCATTAGCAGGTATTCGGGTTGTAGAGGTGAATCCTGCCTATACCTCTCAAACTTGCCCCCTATGCGGGAAGCGAAACAAAGCAATTGACCGAACCTATAGGTGTTCATGCGGGTTCCACGCACATCGAGACCGGGTTGGC
>JBNJJW010000122.1:0-349 GCA_051750645.1 Bacillota bacterium
AGCGTAACAATTGGTTTGAAAAATATCTGGATCCATTATCATTTTTCAAAAAAGGTTCTGACAACACGTACTATTATTGTAATACCGCATGCTGCAAAGAAAACAAAACCTAAATAACGGAACACAGTTTCAACATGCTCTAAAACGCCTCTCCAAAAAAAGAAATGCGGTATAGGCATTAGCAGTAGAACGGTACCGACTACAAAGCCGAAGAAAAAGATCAGAGTGTTATCTTTGCTCATTGTTAAAGCCACCTTTCAAATGCCGCTGCTGTTATTGAGCTCCCTCAGTACGATACGTTTTTCTCACGAATGCTCGCTTATTCGCAGGATTTCGCCCGGTTGGTTAA
>JBNJJW010000123.1:0-342 GCA_051750645.1 Bacillota bacterium
ATGACGGCAAGCTTTACCCCAACCCAGGCAACGATTGCGTAAGCCGTTGTCTCAAGCGCTGGGCGTTGGCCAAGCAGCTTTACAAACCAGGTAGCTGCATATTTGATTAAGACTAAGCCGGCGATTCCGCCAAGCACCACTACAATAAATTGTCCACCGTCCATACCGCCGAAATCTCCAAGCGGCGAGTCTGGTAGTCCAAGCGCAAGCGCTACCGCAGCTAGAATGGAATCAATCGCAAAGGCGAGGTCTGCCAGCGCAATTTTTCCAACAGTTGGCCAAAATCCTTTCCCTGCGGCTTCTTGCTTCTGGTCTTTATGAATATTCTCATTCTTCTTACCA
>JBNJJW010000124.1:0-299 GCA_051750645.1 Bacillota bacterium
TTAAAGGATTACATGAGATGGGCTAAGCAGTTCCGTTTGAGGGCATGCGGGAATAGAAGGTGCTGGTCTAATTACAACATCTTCCATATAAAGATTTACTGCACGTCTCTCTCCACAAGGTCCTTGGGATTCACTCTCCCAAATCTCAACGGGTCTATGCCCTCACATTCCTTCGTCCTATCTATCCAAGGTGTGGAGTCCGATCAACGTTAACGGAACGGGTCTATGCCCTAAAGCCTAAAAATCTCGGTACTCCGTGCTTTCTTTGTGAAATCCTGCGAAACGAGCTAATCTACGTG
>JBNJJW010000125.1:0-288 GCA_051750645.1 Bacillota bacterium
CAGATTGGGCATTCCCATTCACGCAAAGCGAGATTCTTAACGTCTTTGTTCTTCGTTCTACAGCAGGAGCATATTTGGCTGCTGGCAAAGTTTCGCGCTACGGCAACCACCTGTTTGCCATACCAGCTTGCTTTGTACGCAAGCATCGTACGAAATTGCGACCATGATACTTCACTGATCGCTCTGGCAAGGTTTGCATTTTTCAAAAGGTTTTTTACCGCTAAATCTTCGATCCCGATGATGTCGTGGTTTTTGACGATCTCGGTAGAGATTTTATGCAAGTAATCG
>JBNJJW010000126.1:0-278 GCA_051750645.1 Bacillota bacterium
ATCCAGAAAGATATTTGCTGGGTAATACGCTTCTTAGAGATTGGGTTCAAGAGGCAACTGAACCAGTTATAACACTCGTGATGTCCGTTTATTCAGCTATTCTCTATTTCCATATTACTTCCATAATATCAACGTTTATAAACGGTAGTTAGTTGCGTAAAACTGCCCATTGGCGCAACAATGGGCTGATCATTCATACCGTTTTCATTGTTCAACATTCACAAAAATGATAAAAAACCGCATGGTCTATGGTGTCATAATTGTTGCGTAATGATTCA
>JBNJJW010000127.1:0-274 GCA_051750645.1 Bacillota bacterium
TAAAAGGGATATAAAAAGGTAATGGTAGCGGCGAAGGGGATCGAACCCCCGACCTCACGGGTATGAACCGTACGCTCTAGCCAGCTGAGCTACACCGCCACGCTTGTCCCCCGAATAATTGTCGCTTGCAGCGTTCGGGGACGCATGCAAGATCAGGTAATGACATCGCCAAATGCCATCGCAATAAGCTGTATGAGTTGCGCTAGGCAACCATTTACAACTAAGTTTGCGCCCTGAAAACTGGATACGAAAGAAATTGCTGCTGAACTTTAGC
>JBNJJW010000128.1:0-261 GCA_051750645.1 Bacillota bacterium
GTAAAGATAATATATTGAGATTCTACTGTGTGGATAAGTTCAAGTAATTCCTCACCCTTAAGTATGCTTACGTTATTAGGAAATAACGTTATTAAATCGTTATCTTGATATTTATATTCTTCTCCTGATCCAATAAACCAATTGTACTTATTGCAATTAATCGGCTTCAGAATGTTAACAAGCCATTTACCATACTCATTCGGGATCTCAAAACTAATGCCTCTCACACTTGGTCCCATTTTCTTTTGCCCCTTTACTCCC
>JBNJJW010000129.1:0-260 GCA_051750645.1 Bacillota bacterium
ACGTTTCGCCTATACTACTCTTAGCGTGAGCGATGAGCTGCGCAGCTTTCTGCATGCCAGTGGAGCCACCGGCTCGCTTCATATGCTCTCTCCATCCTGTAATCACCTCTGATACGGACAGAGACGCTAGATCCTGCGGAGAAGGGAATTCTTTAAGCGTAGCCAAGGACCGTTTGCAGGTCCAGTCTTTAAACACCGAGAAATACTCAGGGAAGCGAATGTCTATCCAGCGGATGATTCGGTTCTGCAGCCGTACACTA
>JBNJJW010000130.1:0-257 GCA_051750645.1 Bacillota bacterium
AGCTAAAATGGTATTGAGATCAAACTTGTGCAAATCAATTACGATGACAATGGATCCTCTACTCCATTCCGCCGAGTTCCATAATGATTCATGACCCATTATAACTTCTTGATTTAAGGTTAATGAGTATTTACCTTGGTGTTTTGTTAGTATTCCTTTGTGCCTTTTCAAGAGAGGCGATCCTTCCTTAAGACCATAAACAAAGATCTCTTTTGCATTCTCAACAAGAGGTCTTATCACATTTTCATGAGCGTTTA
>JBNJJW010000131.1:0-252 GCA_051750645.1 Bacillota bacterium
CCTCGGTTTTAAGGGTTTATCTCACATATACTCACTCATTCGCAGGATTTCGTCGCCATGGAATACAGCTGTTGTTCAGAAAGCAAGCTCATTAGGCACCGTTGCTCTGGTCTTGGGCATGCGGGAACAGAAGAAACGTGTGGGACATTTCTCCAAGTACTATTCTTCTGCACGCATACTCCACAATTTCCTTGGGGTTCACCATCCCATAGCTCTACGGGTCTATGCCCTTACATTCCTTCGTTACACCTG
>JBNJJW010000132.1:0-243 GCA_051750645.1 Bacillota bacterium
ATTTTCTGTAATTTACGAATGCTGCTTATTAAATGCTCAAAGCCCACATGGTCGTTCGAAAACATAATTGGGCGATTGGTGAGGACAATACCTCGAAAGTTAATAGCTTGAGCAGCATGTTTCTCCTTGGCAATGTCGATGCCTATGACAAGGGTGGAAGTAGAAATACGTTCTACACGTTGATTTTGAGCTTTAATTAATCTAGACTTCATAATAACGCCTCCTAAGGTGAGTTCTGAGGGC
>JBNJJW010000133.1:0-236 GCA_051750645.1 Bacillota bacterium
TACACGGCTAGAATCATGCAATCGCCCGTCTGTATGAATTCCACACCATCATTCTGAACACGTACGATTGACAATGCTGCTCCCCAAAGTTCTTCTTTTTTCTCGAGATCAATATTTGCGAGCACCATTTGTTCCCTAAGAAGATCATTTACTTCAACCATGTGGTCCTTTAGACTTCCAAGATCAGCAATAGATTCGAAGTAATCTCTTATCAGATTCGCCGCAATAAAACCGCC
>JBNJJW010000134.1:0-220 GCA_051750645.1 Bacillota bacterium
TTCTGGCGATGAAGTTTTTGCCGAAGATTCCCGGTGCGCTGCTGGGACTGCTCGTGTCCACTTTGGTCGCCACGTTTTTGTACCCGGATCAAGTCGCGACCATCGGTTCCAAATTCGGGGGCATTCCCAGTACACTGCCCAGCCTTCAAATGCCGCAGATCGATTCGGGCAAGATCCTGGAACTGATTCCAGCGGCTTTCACCATTGCCATGCTCGGGGC
>JBNJJW010000135.1:0-220 GCA_051750645.1 Bacillota bacterium
CATAGCTCAGTAAGAGGCATACCGGGGGAACTGAAACATCTAAGTACCCCGAGGAAGAGAAAACAAAAGTGATTCCGTCAGTAGCGGCGAGCGAACGCGGATTAGCCCAAACTTGCGCACTTGTGCGCAGGGGTTGTAGGACGTCTCACATGGAGTTACAAAGGTGTTTGGTAGGCGAAGAGGTCTGGAAAGGCCCGCCAGAGCAGGTAATAGCCCTGTA
>JBNJJW010000136.1:0-218 GCA_051750645.1 Bacillota bacterium
AGAAATGGATGATTGGCAATCATCGAAACAGATTGCTGAACGCTGTCATATACGTTATCGAACTTCTCCAGCCATTGATCAAGCTTGAATCCGGAATGCTCGGCCATACGAATATTGAACTCGGAAACCCCGTTCTCTGTTAACTTTTCGACAAATGCTTGCTTCGTCGCACATTGCATACCGCAATCGTGATGACCGACGACCACGACTTCCTCCGC
>JBNJJW010000137.1:0-217 GCA_051750645.1 Bacillota bacterium
AACATGAATCAATAAACAAATGGGGGGAAATATGGACAGGGTTTTACATGAGATAGCCAATTTGATTAGCAGTGAGGATAAAAGATTCACCATTGGGATTTCGGGTCATGGTGCATCTGGAAAGACAACGTTTGCCCATAGTCTTTTAAAGCTTCTGGGACATGACAATGTAAATTATATTAATACGGATCCCTATATTATCGGTTCTCATCTTAGG
>JBNJJW010000138.1:0-213 GCA_051750645.1 Bacillota bacterium
CGACATCTATCATTCTCAAATACAATTGAAGGATTTGAAAAGTTAGAACGATGGATCGATGGATTACAACAAAAACACCGTCTAAAAGGCCTCATAATTGGTATGGAGCCGACAGGACACTACGGATATAACCTGGCCAATTGGCTTGCCGACAAGGGCAAGTGCGTTGTCATGGTGAATCCGGCCACCACCAAACGAAACAAGGAGAACCGG
>JBNJJW010000139.1:0-211 GCA_051750645.1 Bacillota bacterium
CTTGCTCTTTTTAAGGTACTAGACCAAATATAATCAGGCGGGAATTCTTTTTTAACTTTCTCAGCCATCAGCCTTACTTGTTTCCGCCCTAATTCAGTTAATTGAAAGTCAGCTCTTCCTTCATGTACATTTAGTATGTCAGCTTCAGATTCCCCGTGTCGAATCAAAAGAATTTCCATTTGAGTGCCTCCTGATCTGGTTAAATAATAGT
>JBNJJW010000140.1:0-208 GCA_051750645.1 Bacillota bacterium
TGCTTGAATGTAGGTAGGGACAGCTTTATCAGGAGAAAAAGTTTCCCCCCGACTAACAATGCCGATGATAATTCGTGCCAATTTCCCAATCAGTTTAAATACCGATTGGTGCTTCTTCATTTGCTTGACTTGAACATTATTCTTATGCAACTGTCGGAAAAAAGCGTTATTTCCAACGAGTTGGAGCATAGCCAGATACATATATTTT
>JBNJJW010000141.1:0-208 GCA_051750645.1 Bacillota bacterium
GTCTCCGTCCGAACCGCTGATCATCACAGGCGTCCAAGCCTATTCTACCGGCACCACGTTCACGAAATTCGAGTGGAACACCAATCATAACGCCACTTCGGCTTTGTATTTCGGAGTAGACCCCTTGAATCTGGATCAAACGGCCATAACGGTTGAGGACGGCGGCACTCTGCATCTCGCCTACTCTGATCAGCTGACGCCGGGTACT
>JBNJJW010000142.1:0-204 GCA_051750645.1 Bacillota bacterium
ATAAGAAAAAAAGTTCTCTGTACAATATCCTTAACACTCAAATCTTCATCAGGATAGGCACCCCCACCGCCTGCTTTAAAAGTCCCATCCTTCAAGTTTCTTACCTCAATACTAGATGTCTGATGAGGGACAGTCCCATCCTCAAAAAAATCATAGATTTCAACAACGATATTTCCCTTCAATTCATTGGGATTTCCTAAATAC
>JBNJJW010000143.1:0-204 GCA_051750645.1 Bacillota bacterium
TGAGGTAAAACATAAATGTCTTGAATCCTTAAAAATGGTTGTCCTTTAGTAGTCGAAAACCCCCAATTTAAAGCAATGAAACCAATAAAGTCATCTTCTCTTCTAGCCATTAATAACTCAGCATTTTTAAAATCTAATAAACGTCTTAGGTTTTGTTTGCATTCTTCCTGCTGGTTTATTCCCCAATCACCTTTAGGATAAATG
>JBNJJW010000144.1:0-203 GCA_051750645.1 Bacillota bacterium
ACCTTAGGGGCATAGTTTAAAGGTAGAACAAAGGTCTCCAAAACCTTTGGTGTGGGTTCAATTCCTGCTGCCCCTGCCAATTGAATATTTATCGTGGCGGTCGTGGCGAAGTGGTTAACGCATCGGTTTGTGGATCCGACATTCGGGGGTTCAATTCCCCTCGTCCGCCCCATTAATTTTAAAATTAGCGTTTTATATTTTGT
>JBNJJW010000145.1:0-200 GCA_051750645.1 Bacillota bacterium
AGAAATCCCAAAAATGTTGAAACATTTATTATTATTGACCATCGAATTATTTGTCTTAGAGACCTTGGAGTTTGATTTAGTTGTTTTGGATTTTGAAATCCATTTACAGCATCATAATGCTTTATTACATCATTAAAGCCTTGTCTGTCGGAATAATCAACAGTATTGTTATCTGACTGAGTTGTATGAATAGTTTTATC